>NZ_JAKVOI010000001.1:1200000-2400000 GCF_022482905.1 Clostridium sp. | reverse complement strand
CAAAATTATGGACTGAACTTTTTATGCTCAATTCAGATGAACTTGTTAAAAGAATAGATGAATTCCAGAGTTCAATCAATAGAATTAAAAAAGATATTAAAAACAAGGATATAGAGGATCTTCAAACGGTGTTTGAAGATACTATTTCTCTTCGAAAAAAGATCAATTAAAAAATAAAGGGGAATCAGGATGAAAACAGTAGTAATCACTCCAAAAAAACTTGGCGGAACAATAAAAGTACCTTCATCCAAAAGCTTCTGCCACAGAAGCATCATATGTGCAGCTTTGGCAGAGGGAAAGAGCGAAATAAGAAATATTTGTTTTTCGAAGGATATAATTGCCACTATAGGAGCAATGAAGGCCTTTGGAACAAAAATTGAATTGAATAAGGATTCTGCCATCATATATGGAACAGGAAATCTGAATTTAAGGCAGGGTACTATATTTTGTGGTGAATCCGGCTCTACACTGAGGTTTATAATTCCTCTTGCCGCAGCTGTGAATCAAAAGGTAATTTTGACCGGGAAGGGAAAACTCGTTGAGAGACCGCTTGATATATACTATAAGATATTTGAGAAACAGAATATATACTACCAAAATTCAAATGGGAAACTTCCTCTTGAAATAAATGGGAGATTAAAAGCTGGAAATTATGAAATAAGAGGAGATATAAGTTCCCAATTTATAACAGGTCTTTTGTTTTCACTTCCACTTTTAAAAGAGGATTCTGAGATAAACCTGACTACCAGGCTTGAGTCGGGACCATATATAGACATGACACTGGATGTATTGAAAAAATTTGGCATTAACATAGGTAATGTAGATTATAAAAAATTTGTAGTAAAGGGAAATCAAAGTTACAAGAACGGTAATTACAGTGTGGAGGGGGATTTTTCCCAGGCAGCGTTTTTGCTTTCCATTGGTATACTGGGAAACGGAGTTGTGTGCGAAGGACTTGATGCAGCTTCATCCCAGGGTGATAAGGTAATACTTGATTTCCTGAAGAAAATGGGAGCTGTCATAGAGATTCAGGATGGGAATATAGTATCAAAGGCTTCCGAAACTGTAGGAATTACAGTTGATGCATCTCAATGTCCGGATCTGGTTCCTTCACTGGCGGCATTGGCTTCGGTAAGCTGCGGAATTACAAGGATTGTAAATGCTGGCAGGCTTAGAATAAAGGAGTCTGACAGACTTGCGGCCATTTCATCTCAATTGAACAAGATAGGGGCGGATGTGGAAGAAAAGCCTGAGGGGCTTGTAATAAAAGGCAGGCAGATGCTCCAGGGTGGAGAAACCCAAAGCTTTAATGACCATAGAATAGCAATGGCCCTGGCCCAGATTTCTTCAAAGTGTAAAAATAAGTTGATAATAAAAGGTGCGGATTGTGTAAGTAAATCCTATCCTGATTTTTGGAGGGATTTTGGAATTCTTGGTGGAGATATAGAAGAAATATAATTAATAATTTGGTTGGGAGTTTTGAATATGAGTGGAATTATTGGCAATAATATAAAGTTGTCTATTTTTGGGGAATCTCATGGAAATGCCATAGGAATTACTATAGACGGGCTAAAACCGGGAATTAAGCTGGATTTGGAATATATAAGGCAGCAGATGAATAGAAGAGCCCCCGGTACAAGTGAATTTACAACGCCCAGGAAGGAAAAAGACGATTTTAGAATATTGAGTGGATATTTCAACGGAAGGACTACGGGGACCCCATTGTGTGCCATTATAATGAATGAAGATAAGCACTCGAAAGACTATGAGAAGACAAAAAATCTCATGAGACCGGGACATGCGGATTTTACCGGTTTTGTAAAATACAATGGTTTTAATGATTACAGGGGTGGTGGACATTTTTCAGGAAGAATTACTGCGCCTTTGGTTCTGGCCGGATCAATATGCAGGAAAATTCTAGAGGATAAGGGCATATTTATAGGGAGTCATATAAAGAATATAGGAGATATAGTGGATGATTTTGAAGAAAAAAATTTATTCAGCGCTGTCTCAATAGAAAAAGACAAATTGATGGAACTCTCCAGAAGCAAATTTCCGGTTATAGATAATGCTTCTGCAGAGAAGATGAAAAATGCCATAATTGAAGCAAAAACGAAAGGAGATTCCGTTGGGGGAGTTATAGAAACTGCAATTATAAATATTCCTCCGGGAATTGGTGAGCCATTTTTTGATTCAGTTGAAAGTATACTTTCACATCTCCTCTTTTCAATACCTGCAGTAAAAGGAGTGGAATTTGGAGAAGGATTTGCAATGACATCGATGCCGGGTTCAAAGGCAAATGATGAGTATTACATGGATGACAACTCTGCCATAAAGACCAGAACCAACAACAATGGAGGTATTCTTGGTGGAATTACAAACGGAATGCCGGTAATATTTAGAACTGCGATAAAACCCACAGCTTCAATATTAAAAGCCCAGAAAACCGTGGATATAGAAAAGAAGGAAAATGCAGAAATCAATATACAGGGAAGACACGATCCGTGTATTGTAATAAGAGCTGTTCCCGTGGTAGAAGCTGTCAGTGCCATAGGAATACTTGATTTGATGAATATCTGATATTACAGGAGGAAAATCAATGAAAATAGGATTTTACGGAGTTGAAGCATCTTTCAGCCATGAAGCTCTTGTAGAGTATTTTGGAAATACCGGCAATATTTTAAGCTGTGCTGAGTTCAAGGATGTTTTCGATGCCATTGAAAGTGATACTGCAAAATATGGTGTTATTCCAATAGAAAATTCTTCTACAGGAAGTATAAATGAAGTTTATGATTTGCTCAGAAATTATGGGTTTTATATAGTAGGAGAGAAGTGCATAAAAGTAAATCATAATTTACTTGGAATAAAAGGTGCATCCATAGACGACATTGAAGAAATCTATTCCCATAGTCAGGCTTTTATGCAGAGTAAGGAATTTTTAGCAAACAGGAGGCTGAAATTAGTACCATACTTCAGTACTGCAGGAAGTGCTAAATACATAAGTGAAGAAGGGTGCAAGAGCAAAGGATGTATAGCAAGTAAAAGAGCCGGCAAACTATATAATCTAGATATACTTCAGGAAGATATAAATTACAATAAAAAAAATTATACCAGATTTATAATTATTGGAAAATCTATGGAAGTAAATGATGATTCAGACAAAATAAGTATAGTTTTTACTCTTGAACACAAGGTTGGTACTCTATTTAACATATTAAAACACTTTGAAGAAAATGATTTGAATATGACAAAAATAGAATCCAGGCCTAAAATAGACAGTCCCTGGCAGTACTATTTTTATATAGATTTTTATGGAAATCTGAATGATAGAAATGCCCAAAAAGTTGTAGAAAAAATTAAAAATGAATGTGAATATTTCAAACTGCTTGGCAATTATACTTCTGACCACACAATTTAGTACAAGCAGCTTATATTATAGAATGAATTTGTTGCAGGTTGAAAATTATGAAATGTTTCATGATTTTCAACCTGCTTTTTTTTATAATGCAGCGGAGAAAAACATAAAATTAAAAAATCACCTGATTATTAAACATTTTTGCAATTATATAAATATGTTTTTATTGATATAGTATAATTAAAACAATTACATGAATATATACTTTATGACTATGAATTTAAAAATAATGTTAGACTAAAAAAATTATTGAATTAATACTGGAATAAGATAATTTTTTTTGTTTATGATATAATAAAAGCTAAATTATACATAAATTTTATAAGATGTTGAAAAAAATTATTTAGTAATATAATATATACCTATATTAAAAATGTTTTAATAAATAATGTATTAATTTAGATATAATACAATAAATAACACATTAAATTATTAAATTATTAATCGAAAGGAGAAATACAAATTATGAAGGACATTTTTAGAACAAAGTCTATAAATGCGCTTATGGATGAAACCAAGAAGGAAGGTGGCCTTGAAAAAGTACTTGGAAGTTTTGGACTTACAATGCTTGGAATTGGAGCCATAATTGGTACTGGTATATTTGTTCTTACAGGAGTTGCTGCAGCAAATTATTCAGGCCCCGCACTTGTAATTTCATTTATTGTAGCAGGTATTGCCTGTGCCTGTGCCGCACTTTGCTATTCAGAATTTGCTGCTATGGTTCCGGCGGCTGGAAGTGCATATACTTATGGATATATAGCACTTGGAGAATTTTGGGCCTGGATTATAGGATGGGATCTGATACTTGAATATGCCTTTGCCATTGGGGCGGTTTCTATAGGTTGGTCAGGTTATATGGTAAACATATTAACGGACTTTGGAATTCATCTTCCAGAAAGCATGATTGCATCACCTTTTGCAGGAGGTATTATAAATTTACCGGCAGTACTTATAATAGCATTTATAACTTTCATTAATATAATAGGTGTAAGACAGAGTACTACTGTAAACAATATAATAGTTGGAATCAAGCTTGTAGTTGTATTGATGTTTATAGCACTTGGAGTAGGACATGTTAATCCCAGCAACTGGCATCCATTTATGCCTTACGGCTGGAGCGGAGTTTTGTCTGGTGCATCTGTAATATTCTTTGCATATATAGGTTTTGATGCTGTATCTACAGCGGCAGAAGAAGTAAAGAATCCACAGAGGGATCTGCCGAGAGGAATCATAGCTTCACTTATTATATGCACAATTCTTTATATTGTTGTATCAGGAATTTTGACAGGTATGGTTCCATACTTGAAATTCAAGACTACTGCTGCCCCTGTTGCCTTTGCACTACAGCAAGTCGGATATCACTGGGGTGCTGCCCTTGTCTCGGTCGGGGCTATATGCGGACTTACTTCAGTACTTCTTGTAATGATGTTTGGACAGACCCGTGTACTCTTTGCAATGTCCAGAGACGGACTTCTCCCTAAAGTGTTTGGACATGTTCATCCAAAATACAAGACTCCGGCTAGAAGTGCATTGGTTATAGGAGTTATAACTGCAATTGTTGCAGGATTTCTTCCTATCAACATAGTAGCAGAGCTTACAAATATAGGAACACTCTGCGCATTTATAATAGTATCGGCAGCTGTCCTTGTTTTGAGAAAAAAAGATCCTGACAGAAAAAGATCTTTTAAATGTCCAGGAGTTCCGGTAATTCCTATTCTTGCAATAGCATTTTGCGGCCTGCTCATATACAAGCTGCCTGCTGTAACACAGATTAGATTTGTCATCTGGCTTGCATTGGGGTTGATACTCTATTTTGCCTATGGTTATAAACACAGTATTATTACAGACCAGCAGGAAAAAAAAGGGGCTTAAACTGACAGGTATATAGAATAGATTGGAGATATATTTCTTCTTCATCAATAAGATTACTTATGATGAAGAGAAATGGATCTCTAATTTTTTATAAGAAAAAGTATTGACATATCCATAGTTTTATATTATACTAACAACTATCGAAAGTTAAATAAAAACTGTGATAGGGAAAATTAGATTTGCATTGATTTTCAAAGCGAATGAGGCATGGTGAAAGCTCATAGTTGTTGTAAATTGAAACTCACCCTTGAGTTGCAGGCTGAAATGATAGTAGGCTGTGCCGGCGCAGGTCGTTATTCAATGAAGTAAAAATTTGGGTGGTACCGCGGCAGATCCATCGCCCCAGAGCGATTAGGAGCTGTTTTTTTATACACAAATTGCGGTATATTATTACATATATGGAAAATAATAAAAATCATGACAGGGAAAAGTAAATTTATATCTATTTCAAAGCGAATGAGGTATGGTGAAAGCTCATAGTTGCTGTAAATTGAAACTCACCCTTGAGTTGCAGGCTGAAGTAATAGTAGGCTGTGCCGGCGCAGGCCGTTATTCAATGAAGTAAAAAATTTGGGTGGTACCGCGGTATATTTCTCGCCCCAGAGCGAGAAATATGCCTTTTATGTTTTTGGATGGAATATGGATATGCATATGGGTATGTGCAAAGAGAAAATTTAAAAAATTTAGAATATAATAAAAATTGGGAGGAATTCAGATGGAAAACAATAAAGTTTATATTTTTGATACTACCATGAGAGATGGAGAACAGACACCAAGAGTCAATTTGAATATCAAGGATAAAATAGAAATAGCAAAGCAGCTTGAAAAGATGAATGTGGATATTATAGAGGCAGGATTTCCAATAGCATCCGAAGGAGATTTTGAGGCAGTCAGAGCTGTGGCAAAAGCGGTGAAAAGGCCGGTTGTAGTTGCACTTTCGAGGGCGGCAAAAAAGGATATAGACAGAGCCTGGGAAGCCGTCAAATATGCAGATAAACCGAGAATACACACATTTATAGCAACCTCGGATGTCCATATGGAATATAAATTGAAGATGACTCCCGATGAAGTTTACAAAAGAGCAGTGGATATGGTCAGATATGCCAAATCAATTTGTCCAAGTGTTGAATTTTCACCTGAAGATGCTACAAGAACTGAACCTGAATTCCTGTACAGAATAGTTGAAGGTGTAATAGATGCAGGAGCTGATATTGTAAATATTCCTGATACAGTAGGCTATGATATACCTGAGGAATTCGGAAATTTCATAAAGGGTATAAAGGAAAATGTACCCAATATCGACAGGGCAATTATAAGTGTACACTGCCATGACGATTTAGGTATGGCGGTTGCAAATTCAATGGCAGCTGTAAAAAATGGTGCCAGGCAGGTGGAGTGTGCAGTAAACGGAATTGGGGAAAGGGCAGGAAATGCTTCTCTGGAAGAGGTTGTAATGGCGATTAAGACGAGGGAAAAGTATTTTGGATGCAGGACTGATATTGTAACCGAGGAAATAGTAAAAACAAGTAAATTGATAAGTCATGCAACTGGAATGCCTATTCCAAACAATAAAGCCATAGTTGGAGCAAATGCATTTGCACACGAGGCAGGAATCCATCAGCATGGCGTACTGGCCTGCAGATCTACTTACGAGATTATGACACCTGAATCCGTAGGGCTTAAGAAAAGCACTCTGGTTATTGGAAAACATTCAGGAAGACATGGCTTTGTACAGCATTTGAAGGAGCTTGGATATGACAATTTAAGCGAAGACAAGATAAACGAAGCATTCAAGCAGTTCAAGGATTTAACTGGAAAGAAAAAGACTGTTTCTGATGAAGATATTGAAACAATAATCAACCATGAAATATTTCAGGTTCCTGAAGCGTATAATTTGAAGTATTTTCAATTTTCCAGCGGCAATACCATGGTATCTACTTCTACAGTAGAAATTGAATTCAAAGGTAAAAATATAAGAGAGGCAGCTTGTGGGGATGGTCCGGTAGATGCAGCCTTCAAGGCGATAGAAAAAGCATCAGGTATGGACATAAAGCTCAAGGATTATTTTATAAGATCAATAGGAAGTGGAAAGGATGCTGTAGGCGAGGTTACTGTGAAGGTGGAAAATAATAATAGAGTATTTACAGCAAAAGGGATGAGTACAGATATAGTAGAGGCAAGTGCGAAGGCATTTGTAAATGCAGTAAATAAAATATACTATGAAATTGAAAACAACTCGAGCAAATATAAAATTGAGCGAGTCTGATTTATAATCACTATTAACATTAAAATATAGGAGGAGATGCACAAATGGGAATGACCATGACACAAAAAATTCTGGCAGGTCATGCAGGATTGGAAAATGTAAGCGCAGGACAGCTGATTAATTGCAAATTGGATATGGTTCTTGGAAATGACATTACAACACCTGTGGCTATAAGGGAATTCAACAAGACGGGATTGAAGGAGGTATTTGATAGGAAGAAAGTTGCAATTGTTCCTGATCACTTTTCACCTGCCAAGGATATAAAGTCTGCAGAACAATGTAAATGTGTGAAAGATTTTGCTGTGGATAAGAATATAGAAAATTATTTTGAAGTGGGGCAGATGGGAATTGAACACGCACTTCTGCCGGAAAAAGGTCTTGTAGTAGCAGGAGAAGTAATAATAGGTGCGGATTCACATACATGTACCTATGGTGCACTTGGAGCTTTTTCAACAGGAGTAGGTAGTACTGATATGGCTGCGGGAATGGCTACAGGAGAAGCATGGTTCAAGGTGCCGGAGGCAATTAAATTTATTTTGAAGGGAAAATTGCAGCCCTGGGTAAGTGGTAAAGATGTCATATTGCATATAATAGGAAAAATAGGGGTAGACGGGGCGCTTTATAAATCCATGGAATTTACAGGTGATGGAGTCTCTGAGCTGTCTATGGATGATAGATTCACAATTACAAATATGGCTATCGAGGCAGGAGCAAAAAATGGTATATTTGAAGTGGATGAAAAAACTATAGAATATATGAAAGAACACTCTTCAAAGACGTATAAAATTTACAGTGCGGACGAGGATGCCATATATGTTGATATTATTGAGATAGATTTATCTGCCATAAAAACCACGGTTTCCTTTCCTCACCTTCCAGAAAACACGAGAACCATTGATGAGGTGGGAGATGTAAAAATAGATCAGGTTGTCATCGGATCATGTACAAATGGAAGAATAAGTGATCTGAGGGCGGCAGCATCCATTTTAAAGGACAGGAAAATAAATAAAAATGTGAGAGCCATTATAATTCCTGCCACACAGGATATCTATCTTCAGGCCATGAAGGAAGGGCTCATTGAAATATTTATAAAGGCTGGAGCGGTAGTAAGTACACCAACCTGTGGACCGTGCCTTGGAGGCTATATGGGAATACTTGCCAAAGGTGAAAGAGCAATATCTACGACAAATAGAAATTTTGTAGGAAGAATGGGACATCCGGAAAGTGAAGTTTATCTTTCAAGTCCTGCAGTAGCGGCGGCTTCTGCTGTAACGGGTAAAATTTCGTCACCAGAGGAGGTAATAAAATGATAATACAGGGAAAGGTAATCAAATATAAGGATAATGTGGATACGGATGTAATAATACCGGCAAGATATTTGAATACAAGCGATCCAAAGGAACTCGCTTCACATTGTATGGAGGATCTGGACGGTAATTTCAGTGAAAAAGCAAAAACCAGATCCATAATTGTTGCAGGAAGGAACTTTGGATGTGGTTCTTCGAGAGAACATGCTCCCATATCGATAAAGGCAGCGGGAATAAAATGTGTAATTGCGGAGAGCTTTGCACGTATATTCTTTAGAAATTCCATAAATATAGGACTTCCTATAATGGAATGTGCTGAAGCCTCGAAGCATATAGAAGATGGAGATGAGATATCGATAGATGTTGCTGAAGGAATTATAAAAAATATAACCAAGGGAAAGATTTACAAGGCAGTTCCATTTCCGGAATTCATGCAGAAAATAATAAATTCCGACGGACTTATAAATTATGTTAAAAAGGAAGTGGCAGACAGGTGAATATAGCAGTTATAAAAGGAGACGGGATAGGAAAGGAAATTGTTGGTGAAGCACTGAAGGTGCTGGAGGTCATATCAAAGAAATACAAGGTGGACTTTGAGTATAGAGAAGTGCTTTTAGGCGGTGAAGCCATAGATAGAACAGGAGGACCAATACCCCAGGAAACCATAGATATATGTAAAAGGAGTGATTCCGTACTTCTTGGGGCTGTGGGAGGCCCTAAGTGGGACAAAATTCCAAGCAATCTCAGACCGGAGGTGGGACTTCTTGGAATAAGAAAGGCACTTGGAGTATTTGCAAATTTAAGACCTGCAATTTTATTTCCCCAGCTTAAATCAGCATCAAATCTAAAGCCGGAAGTTCTTGGAGATGGGCTGGATATAATGATTGTAAGGGAATTGATAGGCGGAATTTATTTTGGAGAAAAAAAACGTGTTGATATACCTGGAGGCCAGAAGGCATGGGATATAATGGCATATTCTACTCCGGAGATAGAAAGAATTGCACGGAAGGCATTTGAAATAGCGAAAAAAAGAAATAAAAAGCTTACCCTGGTTGACAAGGCCAATGTACTGGAAAGCTCCAGACTGTGGAGAGAAACTGTAACTGAAATTGCAAAGGAGCATGAGGATGTAAAGCTTGATTTCATGTATGTTGACAATGCTTCCATGCAGCTTATAAGAAATCCAAAGCAATTTGATGTAATTGTAACTGAAAATACCTTCGGTGATATATTGAGTGATGAAGCGTCCATGCTTACGGGTTCCCTGGGTATGCTTCCTTCTGCAAGTCTGGGAGACGGCAAGGTTGGGATCTATGAGCCCATACACGGGTCAGCTCCTGATATTGCAGGACAGGACAAGGCAAACCCGATTGCCACCATTATGAGTACGGCCATGATGCTGAGGTATACCTTCAACATGGATAAGGCTGCTTCCGATGTAGAAAATGCAGTATCCAAAGTATTGGATGAAGATTATCGTACACAGGACATCATGGAAAAAGGCAAGAAATTGATTGGAACCAGGGAAATGGGATATTTAATAGTCAATGCAATAGGATAAAAAACGGGCTGTCGTACTAATTTTTAGTGTGACAGCCCCTATTATATTTTTCAGGTAAAATTACGAATATTTATATAAAGTAATAAAATCATGTATAATAGTTCTGGATTTAAAATTATTAAAAGGATAGGAATATTTTATGAAGTTTATATACAAAATCAATAGTTTCTTACAAGAACTGCATCCATTTAAATTTATCCTCATTATGACGTTATGTACAATTCTTTCTTCAGCTATGCTCGGCTTATTAAGCTTCATTTTTAATATTGAAATTTCAGAAGCTACTTCAGAGACTTCGAAATCTTCTATGTTTTTAAATTTTGTGGTGGCAATAATAATTGCTCCTTTACTAGAAACTTTAATATATCAATATGCTGTCATAAAACTTTTAAGAAAAGTTAAAATATTAAAAAATAATAATTATATTATAATTTTAATATGCTCTATACTATTTGGGTTAAGCCATACTTATAGTTTAAGTTATGTAATTAATACTACTATCATAGGTATAATTCTTGCATATTCTTTTATCACTTATGAAAAAAAAGGAATACCGCCTTTTTTGATCGTGTGTGCAATCCATAGTTTAAGAAATCTTTTTAGTTTTGTGGTTATATAATTTATTTAGACTGGATATAAAAGACAGCATTAGCATTAAGAAATAAAGTTTGGAGGTGTTCATTTGAATATTATAATAAAAGGTATTATACTTCTTTTGTTTTTATGTTGGTGGTATGGAAATAAAAAAAATATAAAATTATTGCTTTTGGTAATTTTTTTCACTATAGATTTTTTCAGAATAGTTTTTTTAGAAAACATATTAACCAGCAATTTTTTGCCTGTTTTAAATGCAGTACAGCTAGTTATACTTTTAATTGTATTTATACTCTATATAAGATCAGCTGTTAAAAATATAAATGATAAAAGATAAGATATGTAAAAAAGGCTGCCGCATTAGAATATTTTTTTATACCAATGCGGCAAGACCCCTTCACCATTTATTTTCTTGCTTCTTTTACCCTGCTGACAAATTCTTTTGCTGTTTCAGTTATCCTGTTGTAATCTCCGGTTTTAGCTCCGCCGGTAAGTTTACCGCCTGCACCTACGGCTATACAGCCATTTTTTATCCATTGATCTACATTATCCAGGTCTACTCCGCCTGTGGGCATGATAGGAACCTGGGGAAGGGGAGCCTTTATAGCTTTTATTATATCGGGACCATAAGCACTTCCTGGAAACAGCTTTATCACATCTGTACCGGCTTCCATAGCTTTTATCATTTCATTTACAGTCATACATCCGGCCATGTAAGGTATTTGATATCTGTTGCAGAGTTTTACCGTATCGAGATCAAATGCAGGGCTTACAATGTATTTTGCACCAGCAAGTATTGCAATTCTGGCAGTTTCACTGTCCAATACAGTTCCGGCACCTACTATTAGTTCGTCATTTGAAAATTTATCTTTTAATGAAGTTATTACTTTGTCTGCACCAGGTACCGTAAATGTAACTTCTATTGCAGGAATGCCGCCTTCTATACATGCCCTGGAGATTTTTTCTGCAGTTTCCGGATTTTCAGCTCTTATTACAGCAACTACGCCAACTTCTTCAATTTTTTTCAAGGTTTCAATTTTCTCTATCATAGATTATCTCCTAATCAAATATTTTAATTATATGTTTCATTATATAAAACATCATTTCATATATCAAGACATAAATCCAAGCAATTTGCTTATTTTATTGCAAATTTCAAAAATATCATCTTTATAGCTTAGAAGATCCTCGATAGTTTTAAACAATATTACCGATGATATGCTTATAGTTGCACATATTTCTCCTTTGGAGTTAAAAATAGGAACTGCAATACATATTATCCCGTTCTCGTTTTCCACTCTATCCAGTGCATAGCGGTCAATGCGGATTTTTTTTATTTCATCGAGAAAAATATTTACATCGATAATTGTATTTTCTGTATGCTTTACAAGATCAATTTTCTCAAGAATATTTTTTATTTTTTCATCAGAAAATTGTGAAAGAAGCAGTTTGCCGGATGCTGTACAATATATTGGAGTTTTTTTCCCTATTTTTGATGACATGTATATACTTCTGTTTGGCTGTTCAGGTGATATTTTATCTATGTATATAATATTATGGAAAAGTTCGTCTGGAATGCATAGATGAGCTGTTTCACCAATTTTGTCTACAAGTTTGTTTATGTATGGTCTGGATATAGTTACCAGGTCCATACCGCTCTTTAAACTCTGTGACAGATAAAGTATCTGAGTTCCAAGCATGTATTTGTCATTTTCCTCATTTTTTATTACATAGTTCCTATATCTTAAAGTTGCCAGTATTCTATATATGGTGCTTTTATTCAATCCAAGTCTTTTGGAAAGTTCTGCGATTCTACAGCCTTTCGGACATTCGGCAAGTGCATTTAATATTTCAAGTGCTTTGTTTACTGACTGTACAAGGCTTGAATTTTCTGAATTATTGTTCATAGTTATGATGTATCCTCCAATTTAAAATTAAATTATGAATCAATTATATCATTTAATAAGTCCTTTTACAGCCCGCAGAAGTAAGTCTTTATCTTGCATATTGAAACAATTCTATATTTATGTTACTATAAATTATAGTAAATCGGTTTCTAAAATTGAGAAGATGAAATGAGGTTCCGGTGTTATGAAAGATCAGAAAAAAATTACGATTGATGATGTTGCAGAAAAGGCTGGAGTTTCAAAGTCTACAATATCACGGTATTTAAATGGAAAATTTGAGTTCATGTCGGAAAATACGAGGAACAGGATTGAAAAAGTCATAGAAGAACTGGATTATAGACCGAACAATACAGCAAGAACCCTGAAGCTTAAAAAGAGCAGGCTGATAGGTGTTGTAATGGCAGACTTGACAAATCCTTTTTCCTCCATACTCATAAAAGGAATAGGTGATGGATGCAGAAAGTACAATTACAATATCATAATAACAAATGCTGATAATGATAAAGACAGGGAAAAAGAATATTTACTGTCCCTGATGGATCAGAATGTCGATGGAATTATAATAAACGGAACCGGATATAATGAAGAACTTCTCATACATATAAAAAATAAAAATGTACCTGTTGTCATGCTTGACAGAATTGTAAATTCAAAATTTTTTGATGGAGTTACAAGCAACAACTATGAGATGACTTTTAATATTGTAAATTATTTGATTGATGAAGGTTTTCATAATGCAGCATTATTTACTCCTCCGGTGGGAAATATAAGTTCCAGAATTGAGAGAAAAAAAGCTTTTATTGAAGTATGCAGCAAGAGATTGGACAGTTCAAATTTTGGTGTATATGTTTTAGAGGACTACAATGAAGGGGACATTGAATCAAAACTATTGGATTTTGTAGAAAATCACAGCGGTACCAAAGCTGTTTTTGCCATTAATGGTGTAGTCCTTCTGAATGTGCTGAATAATATGAGAAAATTGAAGTTGAAAATACCTGATGACGCAGGAATATGCGGATATGATGACTGGGGATGGGCAGCTCTCATACCGCCTGGAATTACTACGATATCGCAGCCGTCTTATGACATGGGATTTGAATCCGCAAAGATATTGATGGAAAAAATAAGGCGTGACAATTTAGGAAGAACTACCTGTGTTTATTTAAAATCGAGTTTGAAGGTCAGGGGATCTACTAATTTGAAAAGTAAATAAACCGGTTTCTATAAAATTGGCTGAAATGTTCAAGCGTGATTATAAAAATTTATAAAATGTGGAGGATGTGTGTTTATGAGTGAATTTTTAACTATTGGAGAACCGATGACGCTATTCGGAGCTAGTGGAAAAGATGATGCTGATAAGGAATTGAAGGATGCAAAAACTTTTACAAAATTTCTGGCGGGGGCAGAAGTCAATGTCTGTGTAGGATTGTCAAGACTGGGACATTCAACACAATATATTACGAAATTAGGAAAAGATCCCTTCGGAAGTTTTATAAAAGACAGCCTTGACAGAGAAGGTATAGGTACTGATTATATTGGTGAAACAGAAGAATATTTTACAGCATATCAACTGAAATCCAAGGTCAGTACGGGAGATCCGAAGATATTTTATTTTAGGCGGAATTCTGCAGCTTCTCACTTTTCAAAAGACGACCTTGAAAATCTGAATCTTGATGATGTAAAAATTGCACATTTGACCGGAATATTTCCTGCCTTATCTGAAAGCTGCAGAGAAGCTGTGTATGAACTTATAAAATTGTTGAAACAAAAAAATATAACTATTACTTTTGATCCAAACTTGAGGCCGCAGTTATGGAAATCAAGAAGTGAGATGGTAGATACAATTAATGATATTGCTTTCAGAAGCGATATAGTACTTCCGGGTATAAATGAAGGATTGATTTTAGCTGGAAGTGATAAACCGGATGAAATTGCAGATTTCTACCTGAACAGGGGGGTCAAGACTGTTATTGTAAAGTTGGGAAGCAGGGGAGCTTTTGTGAAGTCCGGGAAAAAATCCTATGAAGTAAGAGGCTTTAAAGTTGATAAAGTGGTGGATACTGTTGGCGCAGGAGACGGGTTTGCAGTAGGGGTTATAACCGGACTCCTGGAAGGACTGTCTGTTGAGGATTCAGTAAAAAGAGGAACTGCAATAGGTGCACTTGCAGTAATGTCTGAAGGGGATAGTGATGGATACCCGGATAGACAACAACTTGAAAAGTTCATGAATAATTGTAGATCATTATAAAAATACCTCATAATTTGTAGAGAAAGGGGTATATTGACAATAAATTCATTCTAGTATATTATTTAGTATAATTATTTACTAAAATTGTTAAACTAGGAGGGATTAATTGTGAATATAGTCAGAAATTTAAAAGTTAAAACAAAATTGATAGCTTCATTTCTAATAGTTGCAGTAATAATTGCAGTAGTAGGAATTATTGGTATAACTTCCCTTGAAAAAGTAGGCAATAATGCAAAAAAGATGTATTCAAATAATCTGCAGAATATATATACATTATCTGTTATAAAGCAGAATTCTGTAGAAAATGAAAATAATATTCTGCAGATGACTTATATCAAGGATACTGCAAAAATGCATGAGCTGGAACTGGAAATTGACAAAAATGCAAAAGACAACGATAAAAGAATAAAAAAATTTACCAATATATCCATGAGTGAAAAGGAAAGAAGACAGTGGACAAATTTTATAAATGCAGTAGACAGCTATAGGGTCACAAGGGAAAGTGCAATTAACTATATACATGACAATAATATGAAACAGGCAGCAAGGCAGTATGAGGAAATGTCAAAGATAAAAGCTACAATGTTTGAAAACCTTGACAATCTCATAGTGGCAAATGATAATAATGCAAAAATTGACAACAATACCAACGATTTAATATATAAAACTTCAAATACTTTTATGACTGTTTTTATTGTAGCAGGACTGTTTATGGCAGTAATAATCGGATTATTTACCTCCAACAGCATAAACAATCCGCTTGCTAAAATATCGGATTTTGCACAGCATCTTGCTGAATACGATTTTTCTTACAAATGGGAAATTACACGCAGTGATGAATTTGGACAAACTGGTAGGGCACTTTCAAAAGCACAGAGCAATGTTAAAGAAATTTTAAAAATAATCATAAACAATTCCCGTGATATGAGTGCAGCCAGTGAAGAACTTTCAGCTACTGTTGAGGAATTGAATTTGGAATTTCAGAATATAGATAATTCCACGAAGGAAATATCTAAATCCATGGGAGAGAATAGTGCTTCCTCACAGGAAATCACAGCATCTGTAGAAGAAGTGGATTCAAGTATTAATGAATTGTCGACCAAGGCACTAGAGGCAAGCAAACAGGCCGAAAAGGCAAGCAATAGGGCTGTTGAAATAAAAAGTAAGGTTGCTTCATCCATAGAGAATACTAAAAAAATATATAAAGAGAAAAGCGGCAATATATTGAAGGCGATAGAAGATGGAAAAGTAGTGAAAAATATAAAAACCATGGCTGACACCATTGCAAGTATAGCAGATCAGACGAATTTACTTGCCTTAAATGCTGCAATTGAGGCAGCAAGAGCAGGGGAGCATGGCAGAGGGTTTTCCGTTGTAGCAGAAGAAGTCAGGCAGTTGGCCGAACAGTCTTCACAGGCGGTGACTGGAATTCAGGATACTATAGAAAGAGTTCAGTCAGCATTCAAGAATCTCTCGGACAACAGCGGCGATATACTGAAATTCTTTAATGAGGATCTATCAAAACAATTTGATTACTTTGCAAATGTTGGAGATCAATATCATGATGATTCAGATTTTATAAATAATATGTCGGGAGAAATTGCCTCCATGACTGAGCAGCTTACTGCAACTGTTGAGCAGGTTAACAATGCTGTACAGGTAATCTCCGGAATTGCCCAGACATCATCGGAAAATATAGGCAATATTACAAGCAATATGAGTGAGGTAACAAAGGCTATGGATCAAGTATCGTATACTGCAGTCAACCAGGCTGACATGGCCCAAAAATTGAATACAATAATTCAGAGATTTGCTATGTAATATTTCAGCAATTCCTGGCATTTTACGATAATTTGTACTATTATAAAGGTAACTTTGTAAAGCATTAATTTATGAAACGGCTAGGAGGATAAAGATGTCATATACAAGAGTTCGATATGATGGTTTGAAAAAAATGTGTGATCTTGTTTTCGAGAAATTTGGTTTTAGTACTGAAGACAGCAGAACAATAACTGATGTTCTACTGCTTTCTGATCTGTTCGGAATTGAATCTCATGGAATTCAGAGACTTGTAAAATACTACAGTGAAATAAAACAGGGATTGATAATAGTAGATTCAAAACCGAAGATAATTAAGGAAACACCGGTATCTGCAACCTTGGATGGTCAGGCTGGAATGGGGCAATTGACAGGTAGAACTGCCATGAATATGGCAATTGAAAAAGCTGAAGCTTCAGGTATTGGTATGGTAAGTGTCAGAAACTCAAATCACTATGGAATAGCAGGGTACTATGCCAGAATGGCGGAAAAAAAGGGCCTGATTGGCATATCGATGACAAATTCACCTGCAGTTATAGTCCCCACCTTCGGAAAAGAGGCCATGCTCGGTACAAATCCAATCGCAATATCAATGCCTGCGGATCCGTATCCATTTCTGATGGATATGGCTACAAGTGTTGTTACAAGAGGAAAGGTTGAAGTCTATAACAAAAGGAATGAACCCCTTCCAGATGGCTGGGCACTGGACGCGGATGGTCATGATACCACAAATCCAAAGGATATTTTATACAATGTACCAAGACATCTCGGCGGTGGAATAGTTCCACTTGGAGGGTCGAAAGAGCTTACCGGAGGGCACAAGGGCTATGGTTTTGCCCTTACAGTCGAGATGTTTACGGCAATTCTCTCAGGTGGACTTACGGGAAATTATGTTCATCTTGATGGAAAGAATGGTTCCGGAACATGTCATTATTTCTGTGCTATAGACTATGGAATGTTTGGAGATAAAAAGTCCATAGAAAATAGTTTCTCAAAGTACCTGGAAGAGCTTAGAAATTCAAAGAAGGCAAAAGACGCGGTTAGAATATATACTCACGGTGAAAAAGAAGTCGAGGCCTACAATGACAAGATGAAAAATGGAATACCCGTGAATGACAGCACACTTCATGAGATATATGACATATGCAGATATTTTGATATAGATCCTGAAAATTACGTTGAAAAGTTGAACTAACAAGTATTGACAACAGTGAACCTGTATTCTATTATAAAATATGAATATTATATTTAATATAAATACTAGGAAGAGGATTAGTAAAAATGAATGCTTTTTAGAGAGGAAATGGTTGGTGCAAAGTTTCCATGGCAGTTGTTTTGAACCTACCTCGGAGTTCTGTAATTAAAGTTACAGCGGCATTGTCGTTAAAATAAAGAGTGAAAATCAGGGTGGCACCACCGATACAACCTCGGTCCCGTAGTTGGGATTGGGGTTTTTTTATCTTAATTATGAAACAGGAGGAATCTAGTAATGTCAAAATCAAAAAAGCTGGTAAAGGAAATAACATCAAGAGACGAGGATTTTGCACAGTGGTATACAGATATAGTAAAAAAGGCGGAATTAGCAGATTATTCCAGCGTAAAAGGATGTATGATAATAAGGCCGTATGCATATGCAATGTGGGAAAGCATACAGAAATATCTGGATAGAAGATTCAAGGAGACAGGGCATGAGAATGTGTATATGCCAATATTCATACCGGAGAGTCTTCTTCAAAAGGAAAAGGATCATGTTGAAGGGTTTGCCCCTGAAGTGGCATGGGTTACACATGGAGGAGAAGAAGAATTGACTGAGAAATTATGTGTCAGGCCTACTTCGGAAACTCTGTTTTGTGAGCACTATGCAAAGATAGTTCAATCCTACAAGGATCTGCCTAAATTGTATAACCAGTGGTGTTCCGTAGTACGATGGGAGAAGACCACCCGTCCATTTTTGAGAACAACCGAGTTCCTGTGGCAGGAGGGCCATACCATACACGAAACGAAAGAAGAAGCTGAAAATGAAACCATAAAGATGCTGAATATATACGCAGAGCTCTGTGAAGATATGCTTGCAATACCTGTACTCAAAGGACAGAAAACAGAAAAGGAGAAATTCGCAGGCGGAGAAGCAACTTATACTATAGAAGCTCTGATGCACGATGGAAAGGCACTTCAGGCGGGTACTTCCCACTTTCTCGGACAGAATTTTGCTAAATCCTTTGGTATGCAGTACTCGGACAGGGAGGGAAAGCTTCAATATGTATATCAGACTTCATGGGGAATTACAACCCGTCTGATAGGTGCAATCATAATGGTGCATGGAGATGACAGCGGTCTTGTAATTCCGCCTAGAATAGCTCCAATACAGGTAATTATTGTACCTGTTGCACAGCATAAGGAAGGAGTCCTTGAAAAGGCGGCTGAATTAAGAAAGAGTATTTCTGAATTTGCAAGGGTAAAGCTGGATGACAGTGACAAGATGCCGGGGTGGAAGTTCAGTGAGTATGAGATGAAGGGAGTTCCAATTCGTCTGGAAATAGGTCCCAAGGATATTGAAAAGAATCAGGTTGTGCTTGTAAGAAGGGATACAGGAGAAAAAGCCTTTGTTCCAATGAATGAAATTGAGCAGAAAATACCTGAACTTTTAAATGATATCCACAACAACATGCTTGAAAGTGCCAGAAAGTCCGTTGAAAGCAAGACGCATGAAGCCCTGGACATGGAGCAGTTCAAGGATATAGTAGAGAATAAAACAGGATTTGTGAAAGCCATGTGGTGCGGAGACAAGGAATGTGAAGATAAAATAAGGGAAGAGACAGGTGCTACTTCAAGATGTATGCCTTTTGAGCAGGAGGAGATTTCAGACACATGTGTATACTGCGGCAAAAAAGCCAAAAAGCTGGTTTACTGGGGTAGAGCCTATTAAGAAGGAGGTACGTTCATGAAGATAGATGATAGAGTTGACGAGATCAAGGATGATATAATAAAATCCATTCAGGATGTTGTTAAAATAAGAAGTGTAACAGACAAAGCCAAACCAGGAATGCCTTTTGGTGAAGGTGTCGGCAGTACTCTTGAAAAAGCATTGGATATTGCAGAAAACATGGGATTCAAGACTGTCAACCTCGATGGATATGTGGGTTATGCCGAATATGGACAGGGAGAGGATTATGTTGCAGTCCTCGGGCATCTTGACGTAGTGCCTGAAGGAGAGGGATGGGCATTTCCGCCCTATGGTGCGGAAATCCATGACGGCAAAATATATGGAAGGGGAACTATGGATGACAAGGGACCGATTATAACGGCACTTTACTCTTTAAAGGTTATAAAGGACCTGAACCTTCCACTCTCCAGGAGAGTAAGAATTATATTCGGCACAAATGAGGAAAACGGCTGTTCCGAAATCCAGTATTACAAGGACAGGGAAAAAGCTCCTGTTCTTGGATTTACTCCGGATGGGGAATATCCCATCATTTATGCAGAAAAAGGTATAACTACTTTTGATTTGGTCAAAGATATTAAGGTGAAATCATCTGGAGATATAGTTGTAAAGCATATAAAAGGCGGAGAAAGGGCAAATGTAGTTCCAAATCACTGTGAAGCAGTTCTTGAAGCTAGAGATCCAGATTCAGCTGCAGGTATTATAGAGGATTTGTCACATAAAAATAACTTTAATGCAAATGTACAGTTAAAAGAAGGACTGATCCTTATAAAGGTTGAAGGACTTGCAGCCCACGGCAGTACGCCTGAACTGGGTAAAAATGCAGTAATGCAGATGTTTAAGCTTCTGGGGGATTTGAAGATTGAAAAATCTGATATAAAAGATGTTATAGATTTTTTCAATGAGTATGTAGGTTTTGAAACCGACGGCAGGTCTTTTGGTGTTTACCTTGAAGACAAGGAATCCGGCAAGCTCACTTTTAATGTAGGAGCTGTTGATATAGATGAAAATAAAATATCTTTTGCCCTCAATTTGAGATATCCTGTCACCTGCAAATATGAAGACATGATGAAACCTTTCAAAAATAGAATATCACTACTTGATTTTAGAATTGAAAACATGATGCATCAGAAACCACTGTTTTTTCCCGAAAGTCATCCGCTTATAAGGAGCCTTAAGAAAGTATATGAGGAACAAACTGGAAAAAAAGCTGAACTTCTTGCAATCGGAGGAGGCACTTATGCGAAAGACATGCCGAATATGGTTGCTTTCGGCCCGATGATTCAGGGAGAACCTGAAACTATCCACAATGCCAATGAATATATAAAAATTGATCATGTTGTTAAAAATGCTAAAATATATGCACATGCCATATATGAGCTGGCCAAATAGTATAAGGCGTTTTAATTTAGAAAGTAAGATCTCCGGCAGTTTCTATAAATTCAGTAAGCTGTCGGATATTTTTTATTTTACTGATTGTTAATCAAAATAACATAAAAAATTTATTAATATCAATAGGAAAAAAACTATTTATTGCTATAATATAAGTAGAGATGAAGCACAGTGGAGGGTACATATGTTCAATAATAAGAAATTCAATGGCAACAAGATGAAATATGGCATTTACTATGCTCTAGTTGTAGCCATAATTGTATTTGTATTAAATGATTATCTGAGCAATATAAAATCCGATCATATACAATATAGTGATTTTGTAAATTACATTAATGAGAATAAAATTTCGGAAGTTCAGATAAGCAGGGATAAGCTGATTATTATTCCCAAAAATCAAAGCGCTGGAAAAGTCCTTTATACTGAAAAAGTGGATGACCCTGATCTGATTAAAAAACTGGATAATGCAAAAGTCAAATATGGAGGTGTTCCCCAGGAAAATACGGCAATGAAAAATTTTATTACCGGATGGGTACTTCCAATTTTGATTTTTATGATTCTTGGAAGATTGATAATGGGACGACTGGACAAGAAAATGGGAAGCGGGGTAATGTCATTTGGCAAAAATACTGCAAAAATATATGCAGAAAATGAAACTGGTGTCAACTTCAAGGATGTAGCGGGACAGGAAGAAGCAAAGGAATCATTGGTGGAAATAGTTGATTTTCTGCATAATTCCAAGAAATATGTTGAGATAGGGGCAAGACTGCCAAAAGGCGCACTGCTTGTAGGACCGCCTGGAACAGGGAAGACACTTCTGGCAAAGGCAGTAGCAGGAGAAGCCGGTGTGCCTTTCTTTTCAATATCGGGTTCAGCATTTGTAGAGATGTTTGTGGGGATGGGTGCCGCCAGAGTAAGGGATCTGTTCAAACAGGCACAGGAAAAGGCTCCATGTATAGTGTTTATTGATGAAATAGACGCCATAGGAAAGAGCAGGGACGGCAACATGTCCGGAAACGATGAAAGAGAACAGACATTGAATCAGCTTCTGGCGGAAATGGATGGATTTGATTCTTCAAAAGGAGTAGTAATACTTGCAGCCACAAACAGGCCGGAAGTTCTGGATAAAGCTCTTCTCAGACCCGGCAGGTTCGACAGGAGGGTGATAGTTGACAGACCTGATTTAAAAGGCAGGGAAGATATACTTAAAGTTCATATAAAAGGTGTCAGGGTTTCGCCGGATGTGAATTTGAATTCCATAGCAAAGTCCACTCCCGGAGCTGTAGGTGCTGATCTTGCCAATATAATAAATGAAGCGGCACTAAGGGCAGTTAAAAACAGGCGGGAATTTGTGGAACAGGAGGATCTGGAAGATGCAGTTGAAGTAATTATAGCCGGCAAGGAAAAGAAGGATAGAATATTGTCTCCCGAGGAAAAAAGGCAGGTAGCCTACCATGAAGTAGGGCATGCACTGATAGCGGCACTGCTGAAACATACAGATCCAGTTCACAAGATAACTATAGTCCCTAGAACCATGGGAGCTCTTGGTTATACAATGCAGCTTCCACAGGAGGAGAAGTATTTGAATACAAAAGAAGAAATGATGGATCAGATATGTGTCATGCTGGGAGGAAGATCTGCTGAAGAGGTTAAATTCAACAGCATATCCACAGGAGCAGCCAATGATATTGAGAGGGCAACCCAGACGGCAAGGAGCATGGTTACCATGTATGGAATGACTGACAGATTTGATATGATGGGATTGGAGTCCATGCAAAACAGATATCTGGACGGCAGGCCGGTTCAAAATTGCAGTGCGGAAACTGCAGCTATTATTGACAATGAAACGTTGAATATAATAAGAAAGTGCCATGAAAAATCCAGGAAGATACTCATGGACAATATGGAACTTTTAAATATAATATCACATACTCTTGTAGAGAAGGAAACCCTCATGGGTGATGAATTTATGGATATAATACATCGGTATGAAGAAAAAGATGGCAGATCCATAGATGTTTAAAAAATATTTGGGAGATAGTTTTATGGGAAATAAATATTTGGAAGCGGAAATTAGAAAAGAGATTGAAATAAACAAGGAAAAAGATAAACTGAAATGGGTGATAGATAAAATAAATAATCAACTTATAGAGCTTGTAGATAATAGAAAAGATGTAGTGAATTTTATACTAAAATACAGAGAGAAAAATTTAGAGGAATACAAGGATGATGAAGACAAGCAGATAGATTATTTTAACCATGAACTCTATGTCAAGGAAGAGCAATTCAAGTTGATAGAGAGGAGACTCAGGGAACTTACTATCCTCAAAGAATCACCTTATTTTGGAAAAGTTTATTTTAAGGACAAATATGGCGAGACGAGAATATATATAGGACGTTTCGGGGTTACTGACGAGGAAGAGTATGAGCCTATAATAGTTGACTGGAGGTCTCCTGTCAGTTCTCTTTTCTATCAGGGAAAACTTGGAGAAACGTATTACAATGCTCCAGAGGGCATGGAAAGTGCAGATGTACTGGCCAAGAGACAGTTTATCATAAAAAATGGAAAACTTGACGGGATGTTTGATTCAAGTTTAAATGTAAAAGATGAAATACTTCAATTTATCCTTAGTAAAAATACGGACGAAAAGTTGAAGGATGTAGTAATGACAATACAGAAAGAGCAGGATGAACTTATAAGGCAGCCCTTGAATGGCGTTTTAGTTGTAAATGGAGCTGCAGGAAGCGGTAAAACTACTATAGCACTCCATAGAACGGCATACCTTTTGTACAATTACAGGGAAAAACTTCAGGACAGGGTTCTCATATTGGGACCCAACAGCATATTTATGGATTACATTTCCATGGTGCTTCCAAGTCTCGGTGAAGAAAGTGTGAAACAGGCTACTTTCAGGGAATTTGCATCTGAAATTATAAAAATGGATGAAGTTATGGACTTTAAAGGTTATATGGAGAATATGCTGTCGGATCAAGATAAATTCAGAGGGGAGATTGAATACAAGAGATCTGCAGAATATGCCGAGGATATTGATGATTTGATTTCAAATCTGGAAAACAGCTATTTCAAGCCCCAGGATGTAAAATTCTATGACAGTATGATAGCTACCAGATTTGAAATAGAAGAGATGCTCAAGGTACATTTCAAATCAATGCCTCTTTTTAAAAGAACCGGCAGGATAGTAAGAGTACTTTATTCCAGAATAAAGGATGAAAGGAACAGGAGAGTAAAAGAAATACAGGAAAATTACAGGAAAGTTATAGCAAATATGAGTGATGAGCAGCTCAACAACAGCGCCACCGATCTTGAATTTGCAAGAAGAAATAAAATAAGTGAAGTAATAGCTGAAGTATTAAAAATAAAGAGAGAAAAACTAAGCTGGATTAAAAATCCTGATATAATCCAAATTTACAATGAGTATAATAAGAACAGGGAAATAATATATGAGGATCTTGCACCTATACTCTACATGAAAATCAAATTGGAAGGGTTGAAGTACTATAAACATTTGAAGCACATAGTAATAGATGAGGCACAGGATTATTCCACCCTGGAATTTAAAGTTATAAGGGAGCTTACCGGATGCAGGTCATTTACGATTGTGGGAGATATGAATCAAAGACTTGTTCCAGGAGATGATGAATGTGCAATGGCGGAGCTTGAAGATATATTCTCAGATCTTGATGTAAGAAACTTTTCCCTTACTACAAGTTATAGATCTACAAGCGAAATCATGGAGTACGCCAATAGATATCTTGAAAAAAGTTCTGCAGTTGGTGTGAGAAACGGTGAAAAGGTTATAGAACACCAGACCCATAATATGGATGAGCTTGTTGAAGGGATAATAGAAGATATTGATAAATTCAAGAGAAAAGGGTATGAGAGCATAGCCGTAATATGCAAGTCTTTAAAGCAGATTAAGATGTTAAGTGCACCAATCAAAGAAAAAATACATATAAATGTGTTTTACAGAGAAGATATGATATATTCAAAAGGAGAAATATTGATTCCAAGTTACTTTGCAAAGGGACTGGAATTTGATGCAGTAATAATGGTGGATGACTTTTTTAATAGTCAGAAAAGCATGAATAAGCTCAAATATATAATGGCTACACGGGCTCTGCATGAATTGAGCGTATACAGGACCTGGGATGTATCTTAAAATAAAATATGCAGAGAAAGGATGTGAATATTTATGAAAGACTTGTCCTTTGCAATAAAATATGCAGAGAAATGCCATTGCATGCATAAAGATGATATAGTGGAGCTTTTGCTGGAAAATAGATACAGCAGTGAACTTTTTGAAGCTGCGGACAGAGTCAGAAAAAAGTATGTGGGAGACAAGGTGCATTTAAGAGGACTCATAGAGTTTTCCAATATATGCAAGAGAAATTGCATGTACTGTGGTCTCAGGCGTTCAAACAAAAATATAAAGCGATACAGGATAGAACCTGACAGAATTATAGAGCTGGCTCAAAAAGCTGTTGGATATGGTTACAGAACTCTTGTCATGCAGTCCGGAGAAGATGATTACTATACTGTTGATATAATGAAATATATCATATCAAATATAAAAAAGATGAATGTAGCTGTAACTTTGAGTATTGGAGAGAAGAGCTTTAAAGAATATAGGGCATATAAAGAAGCTGGAGCGGACAGATATCTTCTGAGAATAGAAACTACAGATCCTGAACTGTACAGGGATATGGATCCAGGCATGAGCCATGAAAACAGAAAGCGATGTCTCAGGGATTTGAAATCACTTGGATACGAAGTGGGAACAGGATGTCTTATTGGTCTCCCGGGACAAAGTGTGGAATCCCTTGCCGATGATATGATGTTTTTCAAGGAAATAGATGCAGATATGGTTGGTGTCGGACCTTTTATACCAAATGAGGATACCCCGCTTAAAGATGCAGAAGGCGGCGACTTTGAAACTGCACGCAAATTTGTGGCAATAATGAGGCTTATAATGCCCGACATTAATATTCCTGCAACTACGGCAATGGAGACCCTGAATCCAAATGGAAGGACACTGGTTCTTCAAAGCGGGGCAAATGTAGTTATGCCGAATGTGACAGAGGGGATATACAGGAAATTGTATGCGCTCTACCCGGGAAAGATATGTACTGGAGACACTCCAGAGCATTGTGTGAACTGTATAACCGGGAAGATAGTCATGATAGGCAGAGAAGTGGCTTCAACAAAGGGCTTCAGAATGCGAATGGGATAGCCGGCATATTTTAACAGGAGGATAATTTATATACTATGGATAATGAAAGATATCAAATTGAAGAGGCAAATGAACTTATAGACTATATTTACGAAAGTCCTACAGCTTTTCATGCGGCAAAAAATGCTGCTGCAATGCTTGAAAGGCATGGATTTATTGAATTGTACGAGGGAGAGCCGTGGAAGATTGAAAAGGGAGGAAAATACTTTACAAGAAAGAATCAATCCGCACTTGTGGCATTTATTCCGGGAAATGGGGAAATTGAAGATGAGGGATTCAGAATAGTAGCTGCACATACGGATTCACCGGGTTTTAGAATAAAGCCCAATGCAGATATGGAAGTTGAAGGTTCCTATGTAAAGCTGAATACGGAAGTATACGGCGGTCCGATACTGAATACATGGATGGACAGGCCTCTTTCGCTGGCAGGCAGAGTTGTATTGAGAGGTAAAGATCCCTTTAATCCTGATATAAGGTTTATAAATGTCAAAAGGCCGTTGATGGTCATACCGAACCTTGCAATACATATGAACAGGGATGTGAATGCGGGTGTTAAACTGAACAGGCAAAAACATCTGCTCCCCCTTCTGGCACTTGCGGATACTTTTTCCCGTGATAAAAAGTATTTAAATGGGATAATATCAGAGGAGCTTTCCATAGATTCGCAGAAAATACTTGATTTCGATTTGTTTTTGTATGAGTTTGAAAAAGGCAGAGTTGTAGGTGCAAATAATGAATTTATATCATCAGGAAGACTTGATGATTTGAGCATGGTGTATTCGGGCATAAAAGCCATTTCCAATTCCAGGGTAAAGGACAGTACAAATGTAATGGTGTGTTTTGACAATGAGGAAGTTGGAAGTACAACTAAACAGGGGGCCAACTCACCCATGCTTTTGTCCGTCCTGGAGCGTATAGCACTTAATTTGAAAAAGAACAGGGATGAGTTCTACAGAAGCATATCAAAATCCTTTATAATATCCTGTGACCTGGGGCACGCACTTCATCCAAACTATGAGGAAAAATCCGATCCGGTAAACAGACCTGTGATAAACAGGGGACCTATAATAAAAATAAGTGCCAGTCAGAGTTATACCACAGATGGAGTATCCGGTGCCGTGTACAGGGAGATATGTCGCAGGGCAGGTATTCCGGTGCAGATATTTGTAAATCGTTCAGATGAAAGAGGCGGTTCAACTATAGGTCCAATATCATCCAGTCATGTAAATATGACGTCCCTTGATATGGGGATTGCCATACTATCCATGCACTCTGTAAGGGAGCTTGGAGGAGTCAGGGATTATCTCTATGCCTTAAAATCCTTCAGAGAATTTTATAATTTATAAATTCCAGGTTGAAATGTGCCTACATTTGTGGTAAACTTAGAGCAATTTAAAAAAATTGTTCTGCCTAAGGTAGAGGTCGCTGTAATTAAGAGTATATGGGTTTAGTCGGCGGGCGTTCAGACTCATAAAAAGGAATTACAGCCGAAGAAGGCGGTTTGGCGAAACTGTCTTTTGGATTTGCATATAATATATGCAAACCTGTCACTGGGTTTTATTGATTCGGTGGAGAGCTACAAAGGTAACACACAGCATTGCATATTTTGCAGTAAAGGTGTTCCTTTGCTGCTTTTGTTTTTATAAAATTTTAAGGAGTGATATTGTGGCAATTGTTGTTCAAAAATACGGGGGAAGTTCTGTAAGTACGGTAGAAAAGATAAAAAATATAGCCCATACTGTAATAGACAGAAAAAAATCAGGTGACAGTATTGTAGTTGTAGTATCTGCAATGGGAGATACTACGGATGAACTCATAGATCTTGCAAATCAGGTTACGGAAAATCCCGACAAAAGGGAATTGGATGCACTTCTGTCTACAGGAGAAATGAGATCTGCCGCACTGCTTGCCATGGCTGTCAAGTCATTGGGACAGGACGCTGTAAGCTATACTGGATATCAAATAGGAGTAAAGACCAGCGGCCAGTATGGAAAATCACTTATAGAAGATATAAACAAGAACAGAATTAAAGAAAAACTTGATGAAGGAAAAATAGTAATTGTGGCTGGATTTCAGGGCATCAATGATGAAGGTGATATAACCACTCTTGGAAGGGGAGGGTCAGATACTACGGCGGTAGCCATAGCTGTAAAATTGAATGGCATCTGTGAGATTTACACCGATGTTGATGGAATATACAGTGTAGATCCAAGAGAGTACAAAGATGCAAAAAAATTATTTGAGATAGATTATGAGGAAATGCTGGAGCTTTCAAGTCTCGGGGCACAGGTAATGCATCCCAGGTCCATAGAACTTGCACAAAAGTATAATATATCTATATACGTGGGATTGAGCAACAGTAAAATAAAGGGAACTATTATAAAGGGGGAAAGCAATATGAATATGGAAAATAAACCGGTAACCGGAATTGCAACTAGTGATGATGATGTGGCCGTAACAGTAAAAAATATAGATGAAAGTATAAATTTAATAGCAAATTTATTTGAAAGCATAGCAAGCAAAAATATAAATATAGACATGATAAGCCAGTCTGCACCTGTAGACAATAAAATAAATATATCATTTACTATACCGAAGATAGATTTGGATGAGTGCCTGAATATACTGAAGGATCACTGTGATATAGGGAGCCAGGTTGATATAGACGAGGACATAACCAAGTTTTCAATAGTAGGCATAGGCATGAAGACTACTTCCGGGGTAGCGGCAAAGATGTTCAAATTGTTCCGTGAAAACAATATACAGGTCAAAATGATAACTACATCTGAAATAAGGGTAACCTGTGCCATAAAGCATAAAGACAAACTCAGAACAGTGAAGATCGTAGCAGAAAAATTCAATCTTTAGTGAAATAATAGATTTTTAGGAGGAAGCTTTCGTGAAATTATTTGACAATATGGAGGTCAAAAATAATACTCTGTATATTGACGGGGTTAATACAGTTGATCTGGCAAAAAAATTTGGAACTCCGCTGTATGTTGTAGATGAAGAATTGGTCAGGGACAAATGCAGAAGATACTATACTTCTTTTAAAGCAGACAGTGGGATAAACAAAGTTGCATATGCAGGAAAGGCTTTTTTGACTCTTGCCATGTGTCAGCTTATAAATGAAGAGGGTCTCTGTCTCGACGTAGTATCAGGCGGAGAGTTATATACCGCATATATCAGTAAATTTCCAATGAATAAAATTTACTTTCATGGGAACAACAAGACAATGGATGAAATTAAAATGGCAGTCAGATTGGGAGCAGGAAAATTTGTAGTAGACAATATAGATGAAATGAAAAACATAAATTCCATTGCAGGGCAGGAAAATAAAATTCAGGATATACTGCTCAGAGTTACACCGGGAATAGAAGCCCATACCCATGAATACATAAGGACAGGTCAGATAGATTCCAAGTTTGGATTCAGCATTATAGACAATAAAGTTGAGGAAGCTGTTGAGCTGGCATTGAAGCTTCCCAATATAAAGCTTTCAGGCTTTCATTCACATATAGGATCTCAAATTTTTGAGGTAAAACCCTATTGTGAAGAAGTTGATGTAATGCTCTCCCTGATAGGCAAAATACAAAATAGATTTAATATTTGTATTGAAGAACTGGATCTGGGCGGAGGGTTCGGGATATACTATGTTGAGGGAGACAAACCGAAGCCTATAGAGGAATTCTGTTCCATAATACTGAAGGAAGCAGAGAAAAAGGCCCGGGAAATCGGCATAAATCTGCCCTGTCTTGTAATTGAACCTGGCAGGTCAATAGTTGGCAATGCAGGTACTACGCTTTATACTGTGGGTACTATAAAAGAAATCCCGGACATTAGAAAATACGTGTCCATAGATGGAGGAATGGCGGATAATATAAGACCGGCATTATACGGAGCAAGGTATGAATGTGCTGTTTCCAACAAGGTGCATTCGGATAATATAGAAAATGTTACAATAGCGGGAAAGTTCTGTGAGTCGGGAGATATCCTGATAGAAAATGTAGAACTGCCGAAGATTGAAAAGGGAGATATTCTGACAGTATTTACTACCGGAGCATATGGATATTCCATGGCGAGCAACTACAACAAGGCCGAAAGACCTGCAGTTGTATTTGCCAGTAAATCCAGGGTTTCTCTGGTATGTAAAAGACAGAGTCTTCAGGATATAATAAAAGGCGAATTGATGCTTTAATTTGAAAGTTCATTCTTTCTGTGAATTAATATTTTATGATTTATTGGGAACAATAATCAAAGCTAGGGTATTCTTCACAGGAAAGGATGAACTTTTTATGCTTTATATTGTTATTTCAATGATTGGCCTGTTGATTTTATTATCATCATATATAGTATATGACAAATTAAAATATAGACCGGAAAATATAATGGAAGATATACATCTGGAAAATGAAGATAAAGAAGAATTAAAAAGACATGCATATAAAATATCATCTGCCTCGTCAAAAGACAGTGTAAAAAATTTTAGAAGGAATCTCATAAGGAATTTGAATGCCTCCTACAATAAAATAGTTGAAAGTTACAATTTCATTGCAGGAGAAACTGATATCAGCAGGGAAGTAATACCTTGTGCAAGATGGCTTCTTGATAATTTCTATCTCATTCAAAAAGAGTACAGAAATATAAGATACAATATGACGGATAAGTATTATAAAAGTCTTCCTGTAACAAACATGGGTATTATGAGAGGATATCCGAGAATATATTATATTGCAGTGGAAATGATTTCCAAAACTTATGGTGATATAAATGAGGAAAATATAGATACTTTTATAAATGCATATCAGGAAAATGACATACTGACCAGTGGAGAGCTGTGGGCTTTCCCGATAATGCTCCGAATAGTTCTAATTGAAAACATAAGCAATATAGCGGAAGATATGGTCCGTGAGCAGAAGGAGAAGGACAGGGCGGAAATACTGGCGGACAAAATAATAAATTTACATACTGAAGAAAACTTTGAAGAAGAGCTCAAAAAGCTGAGAAATAAAAAAATTGATTTTACACCTTCTTTTACTGAAAGATTTATCAAGATTTTGAGGGATAATTTTATTGAAAATCCGGCTGTTTACAGGTGGATCGACGAAGAACTTGACAGGCAGGATAAGACATTTGACATGATGATAAGTATCGACCACCAGAAACAGAGCAGTTTTCAGATGGCAATAGGCAATTCTTTCAGCAGTATAAGAAAGGTTTCATCTTTTAACTGGAGAAAAGATTTTGAAAGATTCAGCTATGTGGAACAGGTACTGAGAAAGGATCCTGCAGGAGTATATGAAAATATGGATTTCAAATCCAGGGATTATTACAGACATCAGATAGAGAGGCTGTCTCGAAAATCGGGTTTACCTGAAGTATTTATAGCCAAAAAGGCCATTAAGTGTGCTCAAGATGCAGCAGGTGATGAAAAATATAAATCACATGTAGGATATTATATAATTGATGAAGGAATAAACTGCATCATGAATTATATTGAGAAGGACAAGAGTAGGGGAGAGCACAGAAATTTCAAAATAGTAAATAACGTAAAGCTGACCGATAATATATATATATTCACTATAGCTTCTGCAGCCTTGTTGGCCAGTATTGCCGGGAGCTATATGAATATATATTCAGAAGGTTATAATACAGTATGGAAATATGTAATAACATTTTTTTTGCTGTTGATACCTTTAAGTGAAATATTCATATCTGTTTTTAACTGGAGCATAAATAAATTGACCCATCCGAGATTTATACCCAAATTAGAATTGAAAAATGGAATACAGGAAGAGTTCAGTACCGCGGTAGTCATACCTGTAATTTTCAATGATGTATCCAGGATTCAAAGTCTTATAGAAAAAATGGAGGTATATTATCTCTCAAATGCAGAAGAAAATTTGTATTTTGTATTACTGGGCGATCTTTGTGACAGCGACTCTGAAACAGATGAAAATGATAAATCAATTGTAGATACGGCTCTCGAAATGATAGAAAAACTCAATGAAAAATACTGCAAAAATGGTGAAGACAAGTTCTATTTTTTGTCAAGGCATAGAAAATACAATAAAAGAGAAGGAAAATGGATGGGCTGGGAGAGAAAACGCGGGAAGCTCATGGAATTCAACTATTTAATAAGGGGCTGCAATTCAACCAGCTACAATGTTATAAGCGGTGATTTAAAGAATTTATGCAAAGTAAAGTATGTAATAACACTTGATGCAGATACACAGCTTCCCAAGGATACGGCCAAAGCTCTTATAGGAGCCATGGAGCATATACTGAATGTTCCCTATGTAAAAGATGGCAGAATAGTCAGAGGACACGGACTCATGCAGCCCAGAATAAGTGTGGGAACATTAAGTGCCAACAGAACCCTCTATTCAAGTATTTTTTCAGGGAATACAGGTATAGATGTATACACTAATGCAGTGTCGGATGTATACGAAGATCTTTTTGATGAAGGTATATTTACAGGCAAGGGTATTTATAATGTAGATACATTTATAAGTATGTTAAAAAACAGGATACCGGAAAATTCAGTATTGAGCCACGATCTTCTTGAAGGCTCATATGTAAGGGCAGCTCTTGTTACAGATGTAGAATTGATAGACGGATACCCTGCATACTATAGCTCAAGTTCAAGGAGGATTCACAGGTGGGTGAGAGGAGACTGGCAGCTTCTGCCGTGGATTTTCAGGAAAAATGGTCTTAATAGATTATCTAAATGGAAGATATTTGACAATTTGAGGAGGAGTCTTGTTGCACCGTCTATAATCATACTCATTTTTTGGTCACTTATTTTTTTCAGAAATCCTGAAGAAGGATTGGTTATATCACTTGTGACGCTTATATGTCCTGTGCTATTTAACGTATCTGATTCTGTAGTACTGCCATCAAGGGGAATAAGTCTTTCAGGAAAAATTGAGAACTTTAAAGTGGCTGTGGAGCAGTTTTTACTCATATTTACATTTCTGCCTTACAAGTCCTGCCTGATGATGGATGCTGTAATAAGGACAATATACAGAATGCTTGTAAGCAAAAGGCATATGCTCCAGTGGCAGACTGCTGAAGATGCTGAGCTGAAGTCAGGCAAATCACTTGCAAATTATATAAAAATGATGTATACGGGAAGCGTCATCGGGCTTGTAATATTCATGCTGGCACTTCAAAATTCTGTAACGACAGGTATAGTATTGCTGCCATCCTGTATAGTGTGGTTTCTGTCACCTTATATTGCTTATAAGGTGAGCATTGATAAAAGACCGGGGCATAAGAGCTTGAAATATGATGAAATGTGCCTGCTCAGGGAAATTGCAAGACGGACATGGGCATATTTTGAGGATTTTATTACAGAGGATAGCAACTGGCTCGCACCTGACAATTATCAGGAGCAACCCTATAAAGGCCTGGCTTACAGAACTTCGCCCACGAATATGGCCATGGGGCTGACATCAAATGCAGTGGCCTATGATTTAGGCTATATTACATTAGATAAATTACATGCAAGGCTTGATAGGATAATTTCCAGCATGGAAGCTCTGGATAGATACAAGGGGCATTTTTACAACTGGTATGATATAAAAACAAGGAAACCGCTCAACAAATATGTATCTACCGTAGACAGCGGGAATCTCGTATGTTATGTATGGCTTTTACAACAATCCATATGTGAATATTTAAAAGAACCTGTTCTGAATGGAGAGCTGATTCATGGACTTGAAGATACAATGAAATTGGCCGATGATGAAATTTACAGCAAGTACGGCACAGGGGATATTTATTCTGAAAATATCGGACTGCTGGAGGAAAACAGCTGCAATGCATATATGGTATATGGTTTTCTGGAGAATTCAGAGAAAAAGTCCCATGAAATTCTTGAAATGTCCGATGAACTTTACTGGAGCAAAAAAGTCAGGGATATTACAGAGGATTTTATAAGCTTTATTGATACATATCTGCCGTGGATAGGCAGTGGGTTTAATATGCCATGTTATATTTCCAAAAAACTCAATGAGATCATCTATGATATACCAATTGAGAATTTACCTGATACTATTGAAGCTCTAATGCAGCATATTGACAGAAATACTGATGAATATGCCCCGTATTCCAGAATCGAGGAGTATTTGAGTTCAAGTCTCGAAAATATAAATAATCTGATACATGGGCTTGAGAATATACTGGACAGATTGAAAGGTATTGATGGCTGCCATGATTTTAGGATGCTGTATGATTCCAGAAGAGAACTTTTTTCCATAGGTTATAATGTGGATAAAAACTGCAGGGATAAAAGTTATTATGATCTTCTGGCTTCAGAGGCAAGACAGGCAAGTTTTGCAGCTATAGCGAAGGGTCAGATAGACCAGAACCACTGGTTTAATCTGGGACGTTCAATGGCACTTGTATCCAGGGAAAAGCTTCTTGTTTCCTGGTCAGGAACCATGTTTGAATATCTTATGCCTCTTATTATAATGAAGAGTTTTCCAAATACCCTCCTCAGGGAAACATATAAGAGCATAGTCAAGGTACAGGAGGATTACGGGAGAAGAAAAGGTATTCCCTGGGGAATATCGGAATGTGCCTACTATAACTTTGATGCAGATTCCACATATCAGTATAAAGCTGTAGGTGTCCCACACATAGCTCTTGACAGAAATGCAGCAAGTGAAACCGTGGTTGCACCATATGCCTCGGTAATGGCCCTTCAGGTTGATAAAAATGCTGCAGTAGCTAACATAAAAAATTTGATCACCAGGGGTGCAAAAGGCAAATATGGTCTCTATGAATCAATAGATTACGATGAAAACAGGATTGTTCAATGTTTTATGGTACATCACCAGGGGATGAGCTTTATGTCCATTGACAATGCTTTGAAGGGAAACATACTGCAGGAGAGGTTTCACAGCATACCACGTGTAAAATCCGTGGAGCTTCTCCTTCAGGAGAAGGTACCGAACTCCATAGTATACAATAAAAATGAAAAAAACAAATATGTTCACTCTCTGAAAGAGCATAAAATTACAATGCCTCAAAGAAAATATCTTACTGCCGCTACAATGTATCCTGAAACAAATATAATGTCAAATGGAGACTATTCCATAATGATAACAAACAGTGGAAGCGGATACAGTAAAAAAGACGGGATGATGGTATACAGATGGAGAGAGGATTGTACAAAAGATGACACCGGTATGTTTTTCTACATTAAAAATATAAATTCAAATGACTACTGGAGTGTTGCATATGAACCATGCAGATGTGAAGGAGAAGACTATAAGGTTATATTTTATGAAGATAAAGTTGAATTTGAAAGAAAAGATGGAAATATAAAAACCTATACGGAGATAGCCGTATCCCGGAACGACGATGCAGAAATAAGGAGAATATCCATAACAAATACCAGTGATCATATGAGAGAAGTTGAAATCACAAGCTATATGGAGGTTACTCTTGCACCATATACTGCAGATCTGGTACATCAGGCATTCAGCAATCTGTTCATACAAACTGAATTCATGGAAAATCCAACATGTCTTGTTGCAAGCAGAAGACCGAGGACGAAGAAGGCAGACAAGAACTGGCTCATGCAGACAATTGCAATAGATGGTACACAGATAGGAACTGTACAATATGAAACCAGCAGGGAAAATTTCATAGGAAGGAACAGAAATATGCAGAATCCGAGGGCTATGGATAATGATGCAGTACTTACAGGAACTACGGGGGAGGTTATTGATCCTGTGATAAGCCTGAGGGTGAGAATAAGGGTGGAGCCTGGGAAAACCGTTAAAGCAGCCTATACTACAGCTGTCTCCAACTCAAGGGATAAAATAATGGAACTGGCTGGAAAATACAGGGATATGGACAATGTGGATAGGGAATTCCAGATGGCCGCTAGTGAAGCGTATATGCAGATGAAATATCTTGGATTAAAGGCATCGAGAGTAAATATATACCAGAAAATGGCATCCAGGATATTGTTCATGAATGAAAATATGAGGAAAAGAAGCAGCTGCATCATGAACATACAAAAAGGTCAGTCTGCCCTATGGCCCTATGGTATTTCCGGAGATCTTCCCATAGTACTTATCATAATAAAGGGAGAAGAGGACATTTCACTTGTAAGACAAATTTTAAAGGCACATGAGTATTTTAGTATAAAAGGTATGAAAACAGATCTGATAATTTTAAACCTGGAAGAGGATTCATATTTGCAGCCTGTCCAAAATCAAGTAAGGGAGCTTGTAGATTCAAGCCATCTTAGAAATAAACAGAATCAGCCTGGAGGAGTATTTGTTCATAATTCAGGAAGCCTGGAAAGTGAAGCCGTGGATCTTCTGAAAGCCATAGCCAGATTGGTAATTGACAGCAGCAGTGGGGATACAATCAAGCAGCTTGGCATAGATACAGGTTCAAATGATAGATATGTACATCACAACAAGATGGAAGGTAATGGAAACAACAGTTTCAGCTATGGAATTGATATTTCAAAGCTGCAGTATTTTAATGAGTTTGGTGGATTTTCCGAAGATGGCAGATCTTATATTATAATACTTAAAAATTACAAGAATACTCCTGCACCCTGGATAAATGTTATTTCGAACAGTCATTTTGGGTTCCATGTTTCAGAGGCTGGAATGGGGTATACATGGAATGAAAACAGCAGGGAGAATAAATTAACATCATGGACAAATGATTCCGTAATGGATGGAGAGTCGGAAGCCCTGTATTTAAAAGACAGGGAAAGCGGGAAAATATGGAGCATATCGCCTAAGCCAGTGAGGGATTCAGGAGAATATGTAATCGAGCATGGGTTTGGATATTCAGTATTCAAGCATAGGGCAAATGACATATCCGGAGAAATGACAATGTTTGTGGATATGGATGAGAGTGTGAAACTGTGCAGTGTGAAATTAAAGAACAACAGCAAGGACATAAAAAAGCTTTCTGTAAATTACTATGCAAAACTTGTTCTTGGTGTTGCGCATGAACAGACAGCACAGTATCTGTTCACAGGATTGAGTGAAGAGAACGGTTATATTTATGCAGGAAATCCATATAGTGAACACTTTGGAAGGAATATATGTTATCTAAGTATCCTGGGCGGGGAGAAAGCTTCATATACCGGGGACAGGACAGAATTCATAGGACGTGGAGGAAGTACAGACAGTCCCGGAGGCCTTTTTGATGACAATCTCTCAAATACAGTTGGAGCAGGCTTCGATCCATGTCTTGCAGAGAGTGTTGATGTGACTCTGGCTCCGGATATGGAAAAAAATTTACTCGTATTGTTCGGACAGGAAAAAGATCATGATAATATAAGCAGGGTTATAAAAAAGTATAATGATGTTGAAAAGTCAGAATATGAACTTGATAAATGCAAAAATTTCTGGAATGATTTCCTTGGAACAATACAAGTTGATACTCCCGACAAATCCATGGATATCATGCTGAACGGATGGCTTGAGTATCAAGCCTTAAGCTGCAGATATTGGGCTAGAAGCGCGTTTTATCAGTCGGGTGGTGCATATGGTTTCAGGGACCAGCTTCAGGATGTAATGGCAATAGGATACCTGAATCCAGACATAACAAGACAGCATATAATATACAGCTCTACAAGACAGTATCTGGAAGGCGATGTACAGCACTGGTGGCATCCTGTTGTTGAAAGTGGTATAAGAACAAGATTTTCAGATGATCTTCTATGGCTTCCATATGTTGTGGCGGATTATATTGAAAATACTGGAGACTATAGTATATTGAAAGAAGAAACCTCCTACCTTGAAGACAGTGAGCTGAAAGGGGAAGAAGATGAAAGATACAGCATATCGAGAGTCTCTGAAGTCAGTGGAACAATATATGATCATTGCATAAGGGCTATAAAGAGGGCATTGAAATTTGGTGATCACAATATTCCTCTGATGGGTTCAGGTGATTGGAATGACGGCATGAGTACCGTTGGAAACGGAGGGCGCGGGGAAAGCGTATGGCTTGGATGGTTCCTGTACAGCATACTGGATAGATTCATACCAATATGCGGTTATATGGATGACAGTAAAAATGCAGGGTATTATGCAGAAGAAAAGAAATTCATAAAAGATAATCTGGAGAAGAATGCATGGGATGGAAGCTGGTATAGAAGGGCATATTTTGATGACGGAACTCCACTTGGCTCAATAGAAAACGATGAATGCAGGATCGACTGTATAGCCCAGGCATGGGCAGTAATCTCTAAAGCTGCAAAAGAATCCAGAGCAAGGGAGGCTCTTGAAGCTCTGGATAAAAATCTGGTGAAAAGAGACAGGGGAATAGTGCTTCTCCTGACTCCGGCATTTAATAAATCGCGTCTGGAACCAGGATATATCAAAGGATACTTACCAGGTATAAGAGAAAATGGAGGACAGTATACCCACGGTGCCATATGGGCCATAATTGCCTTTGCTGAAATGGGTTATAACAACAAGGCCTATGAAATATTCAGCATGTTGAACCCTGTAAATCACAGTAAATCCTATCTTGGGTGCAGAACATACAAACTGGAACCTTATGTTATTGCAGCCGACATATATGCATCTTCCGGGAATGAGGGAAGAGGAGGATGGAGCTGGTATACAGGTGCGGCAGGCTGGATGTACAGAGCCGGTATTGAAAGTATTCTGGGACTGAAATTCAAGGCTGGAAAAGGGTTTACAGTAGCTCCCTGCATACCTGAAACCTGGAATGGTTATAATATAAAATACAGTAGGGGAAAATGCCTCTACAATATTGAAGTGCGTAGAGATTCCGGTACAGGAATATGGATGGATGGAAACAGGATGTATGACAATGTAGTACCGTTTTTAAGTGAAGGTACCCATGAAGTAGTTATAAATATATAGAAATTAAAGTGATTTTAGAAGGATTTTTCATAATTATGTAGAACTTTATCTATGTAAGGAAAATGTAACATAAACAAGGAGGTTCAAACAGATGATAGAAGTTAAGCAAGTTTATAAGTGCGAGGTATGTGGAAATATTGTTGAAGTATTGAGTGTAGGAGGGGGCAATTTAACCTGTTGTCGTAAACAAATGACCTTACTGGAAGAGAATACAGTGGATGCTGCACTTGAAAAGCATGTTCCAGTAATTGAAAAGACAGCGGATGGTGTACTGGTAAAGGTTGGATCAGTTGAGCATCCTATGACAGAAGCCCACTATATACAGTGGATAGAAGTTCATACTGACAATAACAAAATCTATAGAAAATATCTGACTCCTGATGATAAACCACAGGCAGAATTCAAATTGGATGAAAAAGTAACTTTTGCAAGAGAATATTGCAATCTTCACGGATTGTGGAAGAGCAAATAACTTTAGATTATAAGGTGATTTTTTGGATTTAAGGTTGAAATTTGTTTCGGCCTTAAATCTAAAATTATTTTTTGATATATTGTAGAAATTTACATATAATTATAGTAGAAGGTAGGTGAGATCTGATTTTTGATTTTATTGACATCAGAAATCGGATATTAGAATATGGAAGAGAAGAGAAAAGTTATATTCAGCGGTATTCAGCCGTCGGGGAATCTTACTATAGGAAATTATCTGGGGGCGCTCAAAAACTGGGTAAAACTTCAGGATAAATACGATTGTTATTTTTGCGTGGTGGATCTGCATGCCATAACGGTCAGGCAGGAGCCGAAGGATCTCAGAAGAAGAACCCTGGAAGTTCTGGCAGTATATCTTGCAGCAGGTATAGATCCTGAGAGGAATACAATATTTATTCAATCACATGTCCCGACTCATTCCGAGGCAGCATGGCTTTTGAACTGTTTTACCTATGTTGGAGAGCTGAGCAGAATGACTCAATACAAAAATAAATCCCAGAAATACAGTGATTCCGGTGAACCTATAAGTGCGGGGCTTTTAAATTATCCCATATTGATGGCAGCAGATATACTGCTTTATAATGCTGATCTTGTACCTGTAGGAAAGGATCAGACCCAGCACATAGAACTTGCACGTGATATAGCACAGAGATTCAACAATTTATACAGTCCTACATTTACAATACCAGAAGGTTATATACCTGAGAGCGGGGCCAAGATCATGGATCTTCAGGAGCCTTTAAAGAAGATGTCAAAATCATCTGATAATCCAAACAGCTATGTACTTATAATGGATTCTCCTGATGTTATAAGGAGAAAAATAAGTAGATGCGTAACTGACAGCATAGGCAAAATAAGATATACAGACGAGCAGCCCGGAATAAAGAACCTGATGAATATATTGATAGCAATTCAGGAAAGTACGACTGAAGAGATAGAGAAGAAGTACGAGAACTCCGGTTATGCAGAATTCAAAAATGATGTAGCCGAGGCTATAATAGGTGAATTAAAGCCCATACAGGACAAAGTGAATGAATATATTAATAACAAACACCTACTTGAAGAAATTTACAAGAAAGGTGCTGAAAAGGCCTATTATGTGTCAAACAAGGTTCTTAGAAAGATGCAGAAGAAAATAGGATTTATTCCACGATAATTTTTAAAGGCATGGATTTTCAGACTGTAAATCCATGCCGATATTTTATAATTTGGACATTAATAGTTTTTAAATCTAAATAAGTGATTCATACAAACCTGTTATATCTTCAACATTTGTTTCTTTTGGATTGCCGGGCCTGCACGCATCATCATAAGCAGATTGTGCTAGAAAAGGTATATCCTTTCTATTGACAATGTCTTTTAAGTTGGCAGGTATGCCTACATCTTCCGACAGCTTTTTAACAGCAGCTATGGCCGCTTTTCTGTATTCTTCAGTACTCATATTTTCAGTACCTGCAACTCCCATTGCCTTTGCTATATATTTGTATTTATCACCTGTTGCATCTGCATTGTATTCCATAACTGTAGGCAATATAATTGCATTTGCAATACCATGGGGTGTATCATAAAATGCCCCAAGTGGATGTGCCATGGAATGAACGATACCAAGTCCTACATTGGAAAATCCCATACCAGCTATATATTGCCCTAATGCCATGTCTTTTCTACCTTCAGGTTCATTGGCTACTGCATTTCTTAAAGAACGGGAAATAATTTCGATTGCCTTTAAATGAAACATATCAGACAATTCCCATGCACCAACTGTAACGTATCCTTCAATAGCATGTGTCAATGCATCCATACCTGTTGCTGCAGTCAATCCTTTTGGCATTGAGGACATCATATCCGGATCTACAAAAGCTACAACTGGAATATCTTTTGGATCAACACAAACCATTTTTCTATTCTTCTCAACATCTGTAATAACATAGTTAATAGTAACCTCTGCGGCTGTACCGGCTGTAGTAGGAACTGCAAAAATAGGAACACTCTTGTTTTTTGTTGTGGCAACACCTTCCAGACTTACTATATCTTCAAAATCCGGATTTGCAATAACAATACCGATGGCTTTAGCTGTATCCATGGAAGATCCCCCTCCAATGGCAATTAAATAATCTGCTTTTGATTTCTTAAAGGAATCAACACCAGTCTGAACATTTTCAATTGTTGGATTTGGTTTTATATTAGAATATAATTCGTAATCCAGTGTATTATGTTCTAAAACATTCAAAACCTTTTGTGTAACACCGAATTTTATTAAATCCGGATCAGAACATACAAATGCCTTCTTGAATCCTCTTGCTTTTGCTTCATCTGCTATACTGTTTATAGCTCCTGTTCCGTGATAAGATGTTTCGTTTAAAATAAATCTATTTGGCATAATCTTCCTCCTGAAAAAGTTCCAGTTTTTTCATTGCTTCATATATCTTATTTTTTGTTTCATTTTTCAATGATAGGGCTGGTAAAATTTCAAATCTATCTTGTCCAATTACTCTAAAATAAACTGCTTGTTTACACGCCAGATAGATAGGCTTGCTAAAATTGTAGATTTCCATGGAATCCTTCATCTTTCCTGCATATTCACGACATTTTTCCAGATCGCCTTCAACAAATGCCTTATACGTATTTACCGTAAATTCCGGAGCAAAATTTGCTGTTGCATTTATAAATCCGTCTGCTCCTGCATTTAATCCATCATATGCTAAATTTTCATACGCAACATATACAGCGAAATCCGGATTTACATTTTTAACTTCGATAATACTTTTTACATGGTCTAAATCGTTCAATGATTCTTTAATTCCAATTATATTTTCATTATTTTTTAGAATTGTTTTCACAACATCAGGGCTAAAATTATATCCAGTCAAATCAGGTATATTATAAATAAGCACTGATAAATTAGTAGATCTTACAACTTTATTATAATATGCAATAATCATATTGTCAGAATATACATTAAAATATGGATTTACCAGTAAAATTGCATCTGCTCCTATTTTTTCAACGTATCGAACCATGTCCAGCGTATCCTGCAGGTTGCATTCTCCAACCCCTACAATAACTTTTGTCCTGCCTTTTACATAAGGTAACATTACATCAAGAACTTTCTTTTTTTGTTCCGCATTCATAGAATAAAATTCTCCTGATGTACCAAGATAAGTAATTCCATCAACACCGTTCTTTATCAGATAATCAGCTTGCTTTTTATTTGCATCCACATCAAAATTCCCATTTTCATCAAAAATAGAAATAATAGGTGGGTAAACTCCTCTTAAATTAGTCATTTTCAGTCCTTCTTTCTACTTTATTTTGTATCACCCAACTGATAGGATAATAAGTTTGATACTGACAACATTTTTTTTATAACGAGTTCTTTTTTGGATAGCATCCTCTGCTTTGGACCTGAAGCACTCAATGCAGCTATAACATGTTTTGATGAATCGAAAACTGGAACTGCAATACAATAGAGACCCTCCTCAATTTCTTCATCATCAACAGTATAACCTTGATTTCTAAAAGAAATTAATTGTTTTAATAGTTCCTCTTTAGATGTAACTGTATTCTTTGTAAATTTTTTGAAATTAAGATTATTTAGGATTTTAGTTTTTTCATCAATATCCATAAAGGCTAAAAAAACTTTACCCAGTCCTGTACAATAAATAGGCTTTCTACTTCCGATTTGTGCATTTGTTGTTACCGTCTTATAACTATTTGCTTTAGCAACATAAATGACCTCCCCTTTAAACAGAACGGCCATAAAGATTGTTTCCTCCAATTCTTCCATTGTTTTTTCCAATAGAGGTTGAGCTATTTTATCAATACTCATATGTGAAGATACACTTTTTCCCAATTGAATCAATTTAGGACCAAGTTTGTATCTTTTTATTTCATCAATATATAAATAACCATTATCTAAAAGAGTTTTCAATAGAGCATGAGTGCTGCTTGGAGCATATCCCAACTGAGTACTGATTTCATTAATTGTTTGTCCATTAGGATATGCAGCTAAATGCTCAAAAATTTGCAGCACCCTTTCAGCAGATTTTACAGCCATAAATTATCATCCTTCCCAATTTATCATATATATATATTTAATTCACATATATATTATTTTAAATTTACTATTTTTCACATATATTTGTCAATTAAATTATACAATAGAATTTAAAACTGGGAAGAAAATACTAATTAAATACCTGAAATCTGCCTAAACAGCTAGTTATATTCTCTGTCCTTTTTTTATTTCAATCAAGCCATGCTCTTTGTTTAACCTTACACCAAATCCAGGCTTGTCACTTACTACCAGCTTACCATTTGTAGGAACCTGTTCATCCAATAGTAATGGATAAAATTGTGGTATAACCGCATCAGCATCCGGACTCATAATTAGATATTCAGTAAATGGTGAATTGGTCTGTGAAGTCACAAAATGATGTGAATAAGGACCTGAACCGTGAGGAATTACCATTTTACCATAAGCCTTAGCTAAATCACCTATTTTCTTTAATTCAGTCATTCCTCCGCACCATGTAACATCCGGCTGGATTATATCGAGATCACACATCTCCATTAACATTCTAAATCCATATCTTGTAGCTTCATGTTCACCTGAAGTTACCATAACATTATTAGGGGCTGATGCTTTTAAATCTCTATAAGCCCAATAATCATCTGGATTAAAGCATTCTTCTATCCATTTCAGATCGTATTCAGAGGACTTTTGCATTAACTTTTTAGCATATGGGAGATCCAGTGCCATCCAGCAATCCCACATCAACCAAAATCCATCTCCGCATTTTTCTCTGTATTTTGCAAGCCTTTCTATATTCTTTTTAAGGCCTTCTTCACCATCGGCCTGTCCATAAATTAATGGTAATTTACCTCCTATAAATCCCTTCTGTTTGGCAAGATCTGGTCTAGGTCCTGTAGCATAGAACTTTATTTCATCTCTGACCTTTCCTCCCAACATAGCATATACTGGTTCTTGTCTTAGTTTTCCAAGTAAATCCCAAAGTGCCAGGTCTATTGCAGAAATGGCGTTCATAACAACACCCTTACGTCCATAGTACATAGTTGACTTATACATTTGGTCCCAAATTTTTTCTATGTTTTCAACAGGTTGTCCTACAACAAATCTATCAAGATGATTCATTACAATCCAGGCTGCAGGATATCCTCCAGTTGATACTGCGAAACCTACTACTCCATTATCCGATTCTATTTCGACTACCAATGATTTAAGTGCATTAATTCCAAAGCTTGTTCTAGTCATTTTGTATTCCGGATAGACACTCATAGGTGTAGCTATTTGATTAACTATCCAATGCTCTTTTGATTGATCATGATAATCTGCGCCTCCACCTTCTACGACATATGCTCTTATTGCAGCAATTTTTCTTCCCATTGTACCCAATTCCATATAAAATCTCTCCTTTTTTAAATATATTAATTTATATTGATTGAATTTAAATTGTTTACATTTTTACTAATGATTATTTATGCATTGTTTTTAGCTATTGGCAGAAGTACTGTTGAAATAAATCCTACAACTAGTAATATTATTAAGGCATATAATCCTGCGGATGCACTAATGTCTGTTGTAAGGAATCCTACCATGTAAGGTCCTAAAAATGAACCAAGTCCGCCAATTATATTAATAACTCCACGTGACTGTGCGGCCATATCGGATTCAAATATTTGGCTTGGTATGGTCCAAAATACACTATTTGCCGAGTATAAAAAGAATCCGCACAGAGCTATAAATGCAAATGAAACTATAGGATTAAAAATTTTAAATTGTACTGATATAAACAGACATATGGCAAATCCTATCATCGGCAATGCTGTATACCTTTTCCTGTTCATTGTGCGATCGGATTTTTTTGAAAAGTATATTAATCCGAATATTGCAATTATATTTGGTATGGTCGAAAGCAGCCCTATACCACTCATACTGGCTTTGCTCACACCTTGTATTATCTTAGGCAACCATAAAGAATATCCATAAATACCTGCCTGATAACAGCCATATATAATGCATAGAATCCACAACAATTTGCTTGACAAAACTTGTGAAATTGGTATCTTTTTTGAGGAAGCAGTGCCACTTAATGCTATCTGTTCCTGGTGAATGGATTTTTCAATATAGTCGCGCTCTTCTTTGCTTATCCATTTTGCATCCTTAGGATGATCTGCAACAAGCGGAAACCATATAAACAATAATGCTATGGCGATTGCTCCTTCAATGATGAATACATATCTCCAACTGAATGCGGTTACAATAAATCCTGACAAAGGACCGGTTATTATTGAGGCTATTGGAGCATTCATCATGAAAATTGCATTTGCCCTACCTCGTTCATGTGCTGGAAACCAATGACTAATTATAGTTAATATTGCAGGCCAGACTCCACCTTCTGCTACACCGAGCAAAAAACGAATTACAAGTATTTGGATTGTACTATTGGCTAGGCCTGATAGTACTGCAAAACCTCCCCATGCAATTATGGTGCATGCTATAAATTTTTTTGCACTTGCACGTTCTGCTATTCTTCCGCCAGGAACTTGTAAAAACATATACCCAAAGAAAAAAATTCCTGATGCCAAACCGGTTATTGTGGCATTCATACCCAACTCAGCATCCATACCACCTGCAAGTGCAAAACTGATATTTGTACGATCCATAAAAGCAACTATATACACTAAAACCAGTGGTGGGAGTATATGTAACCAACGTCCATTAGGAATATTCGTGCTTTTTACATTTTCACTCATTTAAACGTCCTCCTCTTAATCTAAGTTTAATATAAGATATCATTTTTTATATTAAACTGCTTTTAAAGGTTTTCAGGTTATCTATAAAAAATAAGCAAATCGCATTTTCTATTAAAACTTTGCAATCACAAATATCACCCCTCTTTTTTTCACGTATGTGAATCAAATTCATATATATGATATTTATAAAATAGCATATTTTATTATCTTTGTCAATTATAATAAAAAGAAATTTCAATTCATAATATAAAAAATCAGATTATAATATAGATAAATTATCAGACAGCTTTAGAAACAAACTATGAAGTAAGGTATAGGCAAGCTTTTATATGAATTGGACCAGAATATATGGAATTGACATATGATGGATTTGTTCAAGTTTGTGGAATAGGTATAGATCCTGTTCCTACACAAGTCTATACCTATTCTTAAGTATTTCAATTTAACATGTTGAACTCACGTTATTTTAATATGAATTTATATATTACATGGGCTACTCCATTTTCTTCATTTGTTTTTGTAACATAGCTCGAGAGTTTTTTGATTTCATTGGATGCATTGCCCATGGCAACTCCAAGTCCGGCACTTTTTATCATATGTATGTCATTCCCTGAATCACCGATGCATATTATCTCGGATTTCTTTATTCCAAGATTTTTAGCCGCGGTTTCTACACCGTTCCATTTATTTGTAGCTTTATTCATAAATTCAAGAAAGTATGGCTCGCTCCTGAGTACAGTGTATTTGTGGTATATATTCTCCGGAAGCATGTCTATTCCCTTTGATAATACAGGCTCGTCGCCCATGAACATGACTTTGAATATATGGTCATCTGGAGAAAGCTTGCAGAAATCTTCTATTTTAAGTTCTATTCCATTTAGTATGGCATCCCCTGTACTATATTTATTTGGAACAGGTGTTATAATTGATTCCTTTAATGATACTTGTATGTTTGTACTTATTTTTGTACCAAGTTCGTATATATACTTGATATCATCCAATGATAATAGTTTTTCATATATTGACCTGTGTGATTTGGCACTTTCCACTAATGCACCATTGAGGGAAACGACATAGTTGGAATCTGAAATTAAATTTAATTGTTCCAGATATTTTTTTATGCCTTTTGAGGGTCTTCCTGTGGCAGGAATTATTTTTACATTGTGCTCAACTGCTTCTTTTATGGCAGCTATATTTTCTGACGATATAGTTTTATCGTTTCTCAATAAAGTACCGTCCATATCAATTGCAATCAATTTGTACATATTTACCTCCAGAGAAATTATATTTTTATACAGCCATTATAGCATTGGTTCACTTAAATATCAGTTGTATGAATTTTTGTATTACAGTATATCAAATAATTAACATGTATATTAAACGTTTAATTAGTACTATACGTATGGGATATATTTTCCCGCTGAAAAGGCTTTATTGCCCAGGTTGACATTACCCTGCAATAAAGTTAAAATCATTGATGAGAATAAAAAGTAGAAGAGAGGGAAATTTGTGGCAGACTTAGGAAATGAAATAGAGAGAAGAAGAACTTTTGCAATAATATCTCACCCGGATGCAGGTAAGACCACATTGACAGAAAAATTACTGCTGTATGGTGGTGCTATAAGGCTTGCTGGTTCTGTCAAGGCTAGAAAGACATCGAAGCATGCAGTGTCTGACTGGATGGAGATAGAAAAGAAGAGAGGAATCTCTGTCACATCATCAGTTATGCAATTCAATTATGACAATTACTGTATAAATATACTTGATACACCTGGACATCAGGATTTCAGTGAGGATACATATAGAACTTTAATGGCAGCTGATAGTGCAGTCATGGTAATAGATGGAGCTAAAGGAGTAGAGGAGCAGACCAAGAAATTATTTAATGTCTGCAGCTTGAGGGGAATCCCGATCTTTACATTTGTAAACAAGATGGATAGGGAGAGCAAGGATCCTTTTGAGCTTATCGAGGATATAGAGAATGAACTTGGAATAAAATCATATCCAGTAAATTGGCCTATAGGATCAGGTTCTGAGTTTAAAGGAGTCTTTGATAGAAATAGAAATGTTATAGAGGTCTTTAATGGAGGAAATCATGGTCAGACTGAAGTTGAGTCTGTAGAAGGAAATGTTGATGACAGCGTATTTGAAGATCTCATAGGTGAAGCACTTCAGTCCAAACTTAAAGAGGATATAGAACTTCTTGATGTAGCGGGGGATCAATTTGACATAAATAAAGTTAGAGAGGGAGAGCTTACCCCCATATTTTTTGGAAGTGCTCTTACAAATTTTGGAGTAGAACCTTTCTTGAAAGAATTTTTGAAGCTTACCACACCGCCCATGTCCAGATTGTCGGACAAAGGTGAAATAGATGTATTTGAAGAACCATTTTCTGCATTTGTATTTAAAATACAGGCTAATATGAATCCTTCACATAGAGATAGAATTGCATTTATGAGAATATGCTCCGGAAAGTTCAAGAAGGGAATGGAGGTTTTCCATGTCCAGGGAAAAGACAAGGTAAAACTTGCACAGCCACAGCAATTTCTGGCCCAAAATAGAGAAATTGTAGAAGAAGCTTATGCAGGTGATATAATAGGAGTATTTGATCCCGGAATTTTCAATATAGGAGATACACTTTGCATGTCCCAGAAGAAATTCAAGTTTGAAGGTATACCTGTGTTTGCACCGGAGCATTTCTCAAGGGTCAGGACAGTAGATACGATGAAGAGAAAGCAATTCATAAAAGGAATAACTGAAATATCAGAAGAAGGTGCAATTCAGGTATTCAAAGAATTGAATATAGGTATCGAGCAGATAATTGTAGGGGTGGTCGGGGTACTTCAATTTGAAGTACTGGAATACAGGATGAAAAATGAGTATAATGTAGACATAAAAATGGAAAGTCTTCCATACAGGACTATAAGGTGGATAGAGAGTTCAGATACAAATATAGGAAGTCTTGTACTTACGAGTGATACGAAAAAAGTCAAGGACTTAAAAGGAAGAGACCTTCTGATATTTCAAAGTGAATGGTCCATAAGCTGGGCACTTGAACATAATAAGGGGCTGGTACTTTCCGATATAGGAAAATCATAATAATATTATTTAAGGATAGGTTGTAGTGATACCTATCCTCCTGTCGTGATTTTAATTCATCGTATCTAAATAATAGTTATATATATAAGAAACTTTGCAATTTTTATAGTAAAATTTATCCAATAGTTTTTGCAAAATGGGCTGCAGTTTTGCAAACGTAAAGTCAACCAGTTTTACAGTTACATATGCCAGTAAAATTCCGCCTGCTATATCCAGTACCCAGTGAATTCTTAAATATAAAGTGGAAAATATTATACTCATGCAGAAAAATGACATAAATATTTTAAAAAGCTTGTCCTTTTCTCTTAATGCAAGCAGAAACATGGCGAAGGCTATGGAAGTATGCATTGATGGAAAACAGTTCAAAGTCACACCGGCAGCGGCATTTTTACTTAGATTTCTTGCAAGTCCATCTGGCTGGCCGAGTACATACCATACTTCCTGAAGGTGAAAAACAAGATAGAAAGGTGTAATCAGAAATACTTGTACAATATGGGCGGATAAAGCATATCTCAGCATCTTTTTAAAATCAAGTGAAATTGCAGATCTGTATATTGCAAGTAGGACAGGAAGTACAAATCCATTGTTATATACGATTCTAAAATAGCTGGTTAAAGTTTTGGATGTATATATCCTTGCAAAGCTTCCATCGTTAAAAGGTATTATACTGAATAACGGATTCAGATTTATTATTATGCTCCGTGATATCTGCCAGTGCAGCATCTTTCCCCACATTGCATAGCCGTTCCTGTTCAAATACAGTACTAATAATAAAAATGGTATTGACATCAATAAAAAAGGAAGCAATTTTACATCATTTCGCATATCTTTATACACAGAGAAACTTATAAATGCCAGCACAAACATATATATTTTGCTGGTTTCACTAATAGACGGGTAAAAGCAGAGGTATATTCCACTTCCAACGAAAAAAGCACCTATAACAATAAAATAATATTTATAAAGCAGATTTAAAAATCTACTGAGAATATATTGTATATTATAGGTGAAATTTCTTCTTTTAATACTATAATACATAGACATTCTCCTCCCTATACACAAGATAAATTATATCACCAGTAATACGGCAAGTATATACTGTAATACAGGGAAAATATTAATATCGGCAGAATTTTTTATAAATACCTATTCCGTATAAACAACATGTCAATTACAAATACTGTCAAAATTACAAAAAGTATGGAATTTATAAACAATCCCTTCATTTTAAATGCGCCTGCAATTAAAAAAATTGTTATCATAAGACTGGAAATCCATTTTATAAAATTCATATAAACTCTGCTGCCCAAATCTGAAATTAATAGCAGCAGTACCTCCCTACTAAATTCTATTTACTGTATTAGTGTTTCCCCATAAGATAAAGTTATAACCTAAAATAATTGTACCCATACATTTTGAATTTTCTATGTTTGTAAATATAATGTATATTAATCGATAAATTAATCTAGGAGGGCTTAATTATATGGAACAAAAGAAATTGGATTTGAGCAGATTGAAGGTACATGATATTATACAGATTTCTCTTATGGCAGCTATGACTTATATTGCAACAGCTGTAATAAATATACCTACTGGAGTTGTATTTAAAGGTGTAGTCCATTTGGGGGACAGTATGGTACTATTGGCTGCTATTTTATTGGGAAGGAAAAAAGCATTCTTTTCTGCAGCAGTAGGTATGAGTTTGTTTGATATTTTATCACCCTATGCTATTTGGGCACCATTTACATTTTTTATAAAGGGAATAATGGCATATATTGCTGCATCCATTGCCTATAGAAAGGAATATGATGGACAAAGTTTTTTGAATAATGCGATGGCGTGTGTAGCTGCCGGGATATGGATGATAGCAGCTTATTATTTTGCAGGAGTTGTTCTCATGCATTTTGTAACAAATGTAGCATTTCCACAGGCATTTGTATTATCGGCGGCAGAAATTCCGGGAAACATAGCCCAGTCAATTGCAGGAGCAGCTATAGCTCTTCCTCTTGGGAAAGTTTTGAAAAAGGCAAATTTAATCAGGAGCAAATAATAATAGGAGGGGTTTTTTTACCTCTCCTAACTATTTACTATCTTCTTGTTCTATTTCTTTCGGCCTTTCTTTTTCTTCTACAATCAGGACATCGTACAGGATCATTTTCAAAACCTTTTTCCTTGTAGAATTCCTGTTCACCTTCTGTGAATACGAATTCTTTTCCACAATCCTTGCATGTAATAGTCTTGTCTGGCATAAAAAAACCTCCTTAAAATCATAGGACTAATTTTATTCTTGATAACTACCCCCTAGATTTAAGGAGAAATTGGTACCTTGAAAAAATTTGGCCTACTTACAATATTTAATTGGAGTAGAACTCCACATTCATTATATCATATAGTAATAAAAAAACAATATGATGCATTGGGAAAATATGTTTGTATATCAGTGGCAGGGGGATATCAATTTTGGGATATGAATTAATTTACATTGACTATAGTTGATAAAAATTAACTTTAATTATATACTAATACTTAATTGATAAGAATAAACATATTGAAAGGTGGAGCAAAAGTTGACTAACGTTTATGATATCCTTTTAGAAAGGGGTTATATAAAACAAACCACTCATGAGGAAGAAATAAGGGAATTACTTGGAAAGGAAAAGGTAACTTTTTACATAGGATTTGATCCAACGGCAGATAGTCTCCATGTAGGTCATTTTTTACAGATGATGGTTATGGCACATATGCAAAGGGCTGGACATAGACCAATAGCACTTCTCGGAGGGGGAACTGCAATGGTAGGTGACCCCACTGGAAAGACGGACATGAGAAAGATGCTTACAGGAGAACAGATTGAGCACAATGCACAATGTTTCAAGAAACAATTTTCAAGATTGGTGGATTTTGATGACAATAAGGCAATAATGGATAACAATGCAAACTGGCTGATGGATCTGAATTATGTAAACTTTCTCCGTGAAATAGGTGTACACTTTTCAGTTAACAAGATGCTTACGGCAGAGTGTTATAAGCAGAGACTTGAAAAAGGTCTTACATTTCTTGAATTCAATTATATGTTGATGCAGGCTTATGACTTTCTCCAGCTCAACAGAAAATATGACTGTGTTCTCCAGCTGGGAGGGGACGATCAATGGTCGAATATAATTGCAGGTGTTGATCTTATAAGAAGAAAAGAGAAAAAACCTGCCTATGGAATGACATTTACACTGTTGACCAAGAGTGACGGAAAGAAAATGGGAAAAACGGAAGGGGGAGCCATATGGTTGGATAAAGAAAAAACCAGTCCATATGAATTTTATCAATACTGGAGAAATATAGATGATTCCGATGTTGAGAAGTGCCTGGCACTTCTGACTTTTCTACCTATGGACGAGGTAAGGCGACTTGGAGCTCTTAAGGATTCGGAAACAAACAAGGCGAAGGCAATTCTTGCATATGAAGTTACAAAATTAATTCATGGGAAAGATGATGCGGATAAGGCAAGGTCAGCTTCAGAGGCACTGTTTTCAGGTGGCTCAAACATGGATGATGTTCCAACTGTTGAAATAGATAAGGACAGTTGTAGCTGCAGCATAGTTGATCTTCTTGTGAATACGGCTATATTACCGTCTAAAAGTGAAGTGCGAAGGCTCATAAAGCAGGGAGGACTTACTGTAAATGACAAAAAAATTAGCGATATAAATTTTGCTGTTAGCATAGATGACTTTAAAGAAGGAAGTATGTTGATAAGAAGAGGAAAGAAAAAGTATAATAAAATAGTAATAAAATAGTAATAAAATAGCAATACTTTTCAAATCGCAAAAAGAGACGTATCAGTCCCTTTTTGCAGTATTTTTAACCTGTTACAAACTGTCCGCCGTTTACGTGTATGATTTCTCCGGTTATATAAGAGGCTTCCGGCGAGGCGAGAAATACATAGGTGGATGCCAGTTCAACCGGTTGTGCAGGTCTTCCCATAGGATTATTTGATCCAAATTCACCGACTTTCTGGATACTGTATGATGAAGGAATAAGGGGAGTCCAGACAGGACCGGGAGCTACTGAGTTAACCCTTATTTTTCTGCCTGCCAGGGATAGAGCCAGAGAACGTGTAAAAGATACAATAGCACCTTTTGTGGAAGAGTAATCTATCAAAGTTTCATTTCCGCTGTAAGCCGTTATGGAAGCTGTATTTATAATACTGCAGCCGGGCTTGAAATGTGGAAGTACTGCCCTTGTCAGATAGAACATACTGAAAATATTTGTTCTAAAGGTTTTTTCAAGTTGTTCGTTTGTTATATCCTCGATACTATTTTGTGGATATTGTACACCTGCATTATTTACAAGCACATCTATTTTGCCGAAGGTATCTATTGATTTTTGAACTGCAGATTTGCAAAAATTGTCGTCTGAAACGTCTCCGGGGATTAGAATACACTTTCTGCCGTTTTGTTCTATTATATTTTTTGTATCAGCTGCATCTCCGTCTTCATTGTAATAAACTATTGCCAGATCAGCTCCTTCTTTTGCGAAGGCTGTCGCAGCCGCTCTTCCTATACCACTGTCACCGCCTGTAATTAAGATCGTTTTATCTTTAAGCTTTTCGGAACCTGTATAACCATGGTCTTCAAATACTGGTCTTGGATTCAATTGGGACTCAGTTCCAGGCTGCCTATCCTGTTTCTGCTGTGGAACTGATTGAGGGAAGTTCAGATAAAAATTATCGTTCATATTAAAAATACCTCCTATTTTTTATGATAGTTTTTGTATTTTAAATAGATATATACATGTTCTGATTTTGCACATAAAATGACATTATTGCATTTAATATTAGTAGGAAATTCATATATTATTTGAAAGGGACAAAGTTTTTTACAATGATTAGGTTTTGGGGAGATGATTTTATGAAAGGAGAATTACTAAATTATAATGATATCAGAAATTTAGAAGACAACAGCAAGGTGTGGGTGATATGGAGGCATCAAAGTTCAGATGTGTATACAATTAAGAAATTGCAATATGGTATTGATTTTATAAAATATTATTCACATAATCACTGGTTGAGTTTTTTTATGACTTATACGGCATTGGAATATAGTGTAAACAATGATATAGCTAAAATCTATGAATGGATATCCAATGATGAATATATAGAAAATAGGCTGTCAATAATAAAAAGTGCAATTAACATGTCCCTGGACACAAATGACAGGGAAAAATTCATGAGACTTTCAAAAGAATACAGGTTCTTATTGGAACAGAAAGGGATGATTGAATGATTACAGGCAGAAGACCTGTATCATTTTTTTATGGATATTAATATGGAGGCATAGATGTGAAAAAGAGGAATATTATATGCTTTGTATCTGTATTACTGAATATATTCTTTATATTTTGGAGTATACATACAATTTATGAACACCATAGAGTACAAATTTTACAAAAACAGAACATAAATAAAAATATTGTAAAGAATGACTATTATTTAGCAAGACAGAGCCAGTTTGAAACTTTGAACATAAAAAGTGAGGATATCGTATTTTTAGGAGACAGCATTACAAATAGATCTGAATGGATGGAAGTATTTGATAATCCAGATATAAAAAACAGAGGGATTGACGGAGATACTACAAGTGGTATTTTAAACAGATTGAATACAATTACCAGAGGGTATCCTAAAAAAATATTTTTAATGATAGGAATTAATGATATTTTACATAATGAGGATAGAGTCTATATATTTAACAATTATAAACAGATTTTGAATCAAATAAGGATTAATTCCCCGGATACGATTATTTATGTTGAGAGTATATTGCCGAACAATAATATTAAATCCAACAGGGATGTCAAATTTTTAAATAATGAGCTAAAAAAACTAAGTGCCAGCAAAATTATATATATAGATTTATTTGATAAATTTGTAGAACATGATAAATTGTCAGGCAGATATACTTACGATGGTACTCATTTAAATGGTCTTGGATATTTGTTGTGGAAGAAGGAAATAGAAAAGTATGTTAATTAGTACTTTTGTTCAAATTTATCTGTTTAAAAAATCCTGGATGAATTATAACCTTGGTGAATTTATTGATGAATTTGGAAGAAAGCAATATTACAATAAGTAGTGAAAGCAGGATAATGGATATTTCACTTATAATGGAATTTACATAATCAAAAAAATTATATTTAACTAATATCTTGATGATGAAACCATGAAATACATATACAGCCATGGTCCTCGAACCCAATTTTGTAAAAAATAATTTCTTGTCTGGAATGAGAGTTAAGACAAAGGTGGATATGGATATGGCTAAAATATATGTAAACATACGCAGTAGGAATTTGGGATAATTTAAACCGTCCAATTGTGAATAGGTGAAACTGCCATAGAACCATCTATAGTCAATTTTACCATTCAGCAAATATATTATCAGGAAAACAGTTAATAAACCCAAAACAGCATATTTTTTTTCAATGTGTTTTCTCATAGTATTTATATGATATTTGTGACAAAAGTAGCCCATCAAAAAATATGGGAAAAATATTATAGTTCTTGACAAACTCAGGTAATATCCAATGTTATTATCATATCCGCACAATATGGAGATAGCAACTGCTATTATGATAGAATATCTGACTTTTGAAAAATAAGGCAATATAAGATTCCATATAAAAATTGAAAGGAGATACCACATAGTCCAGTATGGATAGACAAAAGTAATTTTGAAATTTTCTGCTTTAAGTATGTAGATATTGAACAAAGAGTACAGCAATTGGAAAATAATATAAGCTGCAAGAATTCCGGCAATTTTAGAAAAATTTTTTTTGTCATTGCTGATATTTTTAGAAAAATAACCCGAAATAAAAACAAAAAGAGGCATGTGAAAAGAGTATATAAGATTATATGCCAATTTGATATTTGGATATAAACCAATTAATGGTTCAATAGCATGGCCGATTACTACTAAAGTGATCAGAAGAAATTTTAAATTGTCAAAGTAACAGCTTCTATATTTTGTTGAATTTATATTAAGCTCCATATCCATAATTGAACTCCATTTCTATAGACTTTATTGAGCAATTATATAATTCCATTGTGACAATAAGGTGTTATATTGATTAACTAAATTTGAATATAACATTTATGTAGAATTAATGTCCTTGAAAGGTCCAATAAAATATAGAATATAACTATTAATAGTGAATTACGTTTAATTCTGATGCTGTTACAATTGTTCCATATAAGATTTATTTATTGTCTAGAAATTTTTTGCAGTCTTCTATGTTTTTGAACTCCTTTTTCCTAAGTCTTTCTCCCGTATTGTCTATTGCTATCCACAAACTGCTGTCCCTGCTTATAAATTTTCCTTCAGGATTTCCAGTATAGACAGCTTTTAGTGCAGTTATGTGATCTATTTCTTTAATCAACAGCAGCCCTCCTCAGATATTTAGAATTAGTATACCTTAATTATTTACAGGATATATACTTTTAAACCATAATGCAAAAAAATATTAAAAAGTTATTGACATATTTAAACGTTTACTATATAATAAAATCAAGAAGAAGGATAAAACTTCTTCCTAGAGCACTCCTAACTCGGAGATGATTTAAAAGTTGTTTTTAAAGTGTTGGAAAGTATGGCTGAGATGCTGATGGACATTTGATTTAAGAGAATGTTCATTAAAAGAGATAACATCTGATAAGGTTGGAGAGCAGGAAGTATATGATAGTGAAAAGTAAATGTTCAGTTGAGTATATGGAATGCAGAATGACAGTTGAAGATGTGGTGTAATGGAAAGGTATAAACTATTACAGAAAGTCAATTTTATTGATGATACTATGGCCTTTAAAATTACACATAAAGTAAGTTGATCTTAGATAGGTTTTACAATATGTAAAATGTTGTAGAAAAAATCGAAAAGGGTGATGAATATTCAGGTAGAATCAAATGGTTCAGACGAGTTGGGAGTTACTTGACCACCAGTTAATCTTTGAAAATAAAGATAACTGGTGGCTTTGGCTTTTAGTATGCTTTCCTATCAAAAATTAATAAAATGTAATGCTTGACATCGAAGAAGATAAATAATATAATTATTAAAAATTGAAAAAATCATTATGATGATTGGGAAAAGTTAGTTCTACTAAGCATATTATAAGAGACCTGTTGCCTGGTGAAAGACAGGATTTGCTTGAGAATGAAGATCGCCCTGGAGTAGCTAGCTGAAGATAATAGTTTATTGTGTAAGCATAGCCGGCAGCAGCTGTTGTATTGCTGAATATTGAGAGGTTACTTTTAGTAGCAAATAGAGTGGTACCGCAGATTTAAGACTTTGTCTCTAATTAATTGAGATTAGGTCTTTTTATTTTGTCCAAAATATTGTAAATAATTAGGGGAGGAAAGATAAATGAGCAGTTATAGCGTATTTTTACCGAGTTATAGTATAGGAGAGGATGCTTACAAGGAAATTCCTGAAATATGTGAACCCTATGGGAAAAAGGCCGTTGTAATTGGAGGAAAGACAGCAATGGCAAAGTCCAAAGAATTGCTTTTGGAAGGTATAAAGGGCTCAAATATAGAGATAGTGGATTTTGTATGGTTTGGAGGTGATTCATCCTATGAAAATGTAGAGCTGTTGAAAAGGAACACATCGGTTAAAAATGCTGACATGGTGTTTGCAGTTGGGGGAGGACGAAGTGTTGACACAAGCAAGACCATGTGCGATCAGTTGGGGAAACCGCTGTTTACATTCCCTACAATAGCTTCAAATTGTGCTTCAATAACTGCAACTACAGTTATATATGATGACAAACATGTATTTAAAGAATTATATTTTACTAAAAAACCTGCAATTCATTGTTTTATAAATACAAAAATAATAGCAGAAGCGCCAGATCATTTTATATGGGCGGGTATAGGAGATGCACTGTCCAAGGAATATGAATGTACTTTCTCATCAAGAGGTGATCAACTCGATCATACCAATACTTTAGGTGTGGATATAAGTCGCAATTGTGTTGACCCTCTTTTGAAATATGGCAGAAGGGCCTATGAAGATGTTAGAAATAACAAAGTTTCAAGTGAATTGGGACAGGTGATTTTAAATATAATAATTACTACAGGGCTTGTATCAGTTCTTGTAATAAACGATTATAATAGCTGCCTTGCACATTCCGTATATTATGGATGCACCATGCTTGAACATGTGGAAAAAAATCATCTTCATGGAGAAGTTGTATCCTATGGAGTACTTGTGATGCTTACATGCGATAAGAATTATAAAGAACGTGATAGAATCTACAGTTTCAATAAGAGTATGGGTCTTCCAGTCTGCCTGGCCGATATCGAAGTAGAGGAAAAGGATCTTGACACTATATTGGACAAGGCAATGGAAACAGGGGATATAAAACATGTCCCTTATAAAATAACAAGAGACATGATTTATAATGCAATAATGGATTTGGAAAAACTAAAATTACACAATGGTAATCCGGCACAGGTGATTGGCCACCTGTAGTCGAATTTAAGTTACAGGAGTGTCTGCTTTTCGGACACTTCTTTTTCTATGTCCATTATTCTCTTATTTAAAATAGGGTGAAGGATGTATGGTGCTATTTCGGAAAGCGGTTTTAATACAAACAGCCTCTCATGCATCCTTGGATGGGGAATTATTACATCTTCACAGCTTGAAATTATATTATCGTAGAGAAGAACATCCAGGTCAATGGTTCTTGGCCCCCATTTTACAATACGCTCCCTTTTCAGGTTTTTTTCCACACCCAGGAGAAATTTTATCAACTGCTCCGGTGTAAGCATTGTCCTTATATGTGCAGCGGAATTTATGAAATTATCCTGGTCGGTATATCCTACGGGTCTGGTCTCGTAATTGCCGGAGCTTCTCATTACTTTGCAGTATGTTGAATTGTCAATGGCATTGATAGCCTTTTTTATGTTCCCAGCCTTGTCACCCATGTTAGACCCCAGTGCAATATATGCATCATGCCAGAATTTATGAATTTCCACAGCAGCATAGGCAACAGGTCTGCCAATGGGTGCCCAAGGCTTTTTTACGGTCAGCTTCAATCCTTTTATAAAATCGTACTTTGAGAGAATGAATTCAGCCAGTTTTTCGCCTGCGGTTTCGATCAGATTATATTTATGTGCCTTGAATTCATCCTCGATTTGAAGGCATAGTTCTGCATAGTTGACGGTTCTGGATATATCGTCGTTTTGAGCGGCTTTATCCAGATCAAGAAACATTTTAAGGGACAGCAGAAATTTTTGCCCAAGATCCTTCTCCTGCTGGTTTACTCCATGAAAAGCATATACTTCAAGATCTTTTATTATTATACTGTCCATAATTACCTCCCTCTCAAAATTTCATCTGTCATAAGAGCAGCCCTTTTATTTTCAAGAACATCATGTACTCTTACAAAATCACAACCCTTCATTATTCCTATTACAGTGGTGGCTACTGTTCCTTCAACTCTTTGATCTACGGGAAGCTTGAGTGCGTTTCCTATCATTGATTTTCTTGAAGTACCAAGAAGTACCGGATATCCGAGTTCCCTGAGCCTTTCCAGATGATTCATCAATTGAAGATTATGGTCATAATTTTTTGCAAATCCTATGCCCGGGTCTACAATTATATTCTCATTTTTGACTCCCGCCCTTAAAGCGATATTTATGGACTCTTTCAGATCCGCAAGTACATCTTCAACAAAGCTGCTGTAGTCTGTATTTATCCTGTTGTGCATGAGACAGCAGGGAACTGCATATTTGGAGGCAGTTTCAGCCATATCAGCATCTTTTTTGAAACCCCATATATCATTGATCATGTCAGCACCTGCATCAAGGGAAAGTTCTGCAACCCTGCTTTTGTAAGTATCAATGGAAATAGGTATATCAAATCTCTTCCTTAATATCTTTATTATTGGTACTACCCTGTCTATTTCATCATCTTCATCCACAGGGGTGTGGTTTGGTCTGGTTGATTCTCCGCCTATATCAATTATATCGACCCCATCCTCCAGCATCTTCTCTGCATGCATCAATGCCCTGTCTATGCTGTTGAATTTACCTCCATCTGAGAATGAATCCGGTGTCACGTTCAAAATGCCCATAATATAGGTTCTGCTGCCGAGTTCAAAAATATTTTTTCCTATCTTTATTTTGTTTGCCAAATGTATCACCTCAAAGATTATTTTTGTATTTTTAATATGTAATGCCGTGATTTTTCTTTTCATCCGGCCAGTTGCACTCTTTTGCTGCATTACAGCAGAAACAGTTTCTTGAAATCTTGTCACCGATGTAAATAATCTCCGATAAAATATCTCTCCTTACATTTTTACCCCTGTGGTTTTTAATGGCTTCGGCTGCAGCATTGATTTGCTGTGAACTGAATCCGCACTCATTGAGTATGTCTGTAGAAATTTCCGCACTTGCAATATTGTGTGGAATGTTTTCTTCATACTCCTTCCATCTGCCGATATCATGAAGCATTGCCACAGCGTATATAAGTTCCTTTTGCAGATGGAAGCTGTTTTCCAGATTGATTATATAGGCTATTCTTGCAACATCCAGTATATGGCATATATCATGCCGGCAGAATATCCTGTTCTTTTCCAATACCATATTTTTCTGAATGTACTTTCTGAATTTTTTATTGTGAAGTATCAAGTTAACTTTTTCCATGTTTATCACCTGCTGATCATTGAATACACATGACGCTGCAATTTTAAATCCTGCTTGAAATCTCCAAGGGCAACAACAGTAACAGTTTTGCTCCCCGGTTTTTTAACTCCCCGCATGGTCATGCACATGTGCTCGGCCTCTATTATAACCATGACACCTCTGGCATTCAGGTTGCTGTAAATGGCATGGGCTATCTGGCCTGTCAGCCGCTCCTGAAGCTGGGGACGTCTTGCAAATACTTCTACGGTTCTTGCAAGTTTGCTAAGCCCTGCAACCTTGCCGGATGGAATATATGCAATATGTACTTCTCCGTAAAAAGGTAGGAAGTGATGCTCACACATGGAATAAAAAGTTATGTTTTTCTCGAGAACAATGTCATCATCCTCTACGGTGAACACCTTGCTTAAATGTTCATCTGGATCTTTTCCCATTCCCGAGAAAATCTCCTCATACATTCTCGCAATCCTGTCAGGTGTTTCTACAAGTCCTTCCCTGTCCGGATTTTCACCTATTGCTTCAATTATCATTCTTACTGCTTGCCTGATTTTATCTTGATCCACCACTCGAAACACTCCTATTGTAAATTATAATTTTAATATAATTATATATATTATCACATAAAGATGATATTGTTTGAAAGAACTGAAAAATATGATAAAAAAGTATCCGGACTTGATTTTACAAATCCGGATATTTTCTTTCCAATTTCAGTTTTAATCAAGATGTTTTTCTGATGGAGAGTTGAATTTTGCTCTTGAACTTTCAGCCTGTGGATCATGATCTATATGCTTTTTTTTGAATTTGCCGTCTTCTTTTTTAGTATTGTTATGATTCATTTTATGCTTCATAATTATCTCTCCCTTCCAGGTATAGCTTTTCCTCAAAACCTGTTTTTATGTCGGAAAGTTTTAATTGGGATCGAAATTGGACTGTCTTACCAGTGATATCATGACTTCAATAAATTTATCAGGTTTTTCAAAATGAATATCATGCCCAGATTTTATTTTTATCATTTTATTTTTTTTGATTAAATTGTGAACTTTTTCGCCATCCTGGTCACTGTTTGCAGCATAGAGTACTCCATCCCTGCCATACAGTGTATTTGCCTTGATATATACTGAAGGACAATTTATGTTTGATAAAATTTCTTCCTGACTGAATCCATGGAACCAGGAACCTGTGTAGAAGGACTCTGAAAATTTCAAATCAAAATTATCCAGGTACAAGGTGCCATGAATCCATTTATATGGTACATACCATAATTTCAACGGTTTTCCTGGATGATTTGATCTATATTTCCTCGTGCTCTTTGCAAGAGTTGTCCTCAAGTTTCCAAACAATCCCCACATATAACTGTTTTCCATATAATATGTAGTATAATCCTTCGCCTTTGTTTGATTCACAAAATTATGAACTGTCTTGAAATTCTCCAGCCATACAAAAGTATTCTGCATTTCTTTTGGCTCTACACTAAAAAATGGGGGATCTTCAAGCACAACTCCAAGGATATTTTCTGGAGAATTGGCTGCAATCCAGGCTGCCAGAATCCCGCCAGAAGAATGACCGGATACTACGCAGGGTTTGCCGATAACATTTTTAATAAACCATACAAAATCATGGCCCATTGAAATTCCGGTATATTTTGATGAATCGTGACTGGACTTGCCGTGTCCGTGACAATCGATGGCGTATACATGATAGTACTTAGCAAGTTCTGGCAGCACCCTTGAATAATCCTCCCACTGCATGGACTGCCCATGTATCAACAAAAGAGATGGATTCCCGTCATAATCCGGTCCCTCGGCATAATTTAGCAGAGTTCCATCACTGAGAGTCACCTGTTTTTCTTTATAACCGGCACTGTATGTCCGTTTCAATGATTTTTCGTCATAATGCATGTTTTTGTGTGCATAAATATAAATAGCGGTGACAATCATAAATACAATAATTAAAAATATTTCAAATGTATTCATATTTTCCTCCAAATTATTTTTGTGTTCTGTCTGATATGCTCATTGTGTTTATATATTTATAATTTTACCATATACTATGATTTTTATATTGCAAATTAAGGTTCAAAATGGATTTTGATAATTTTAAATTCCATTTAATCCATGATATACAGCTATTTTAGTTTTGAAATGTGTTTGTTAATATTTGATTATCTTATACTATAGGGAGCACAAAGAGCAACTGTAATGGTCAAGTGTTTTTGTAACACAGCATACATTCGCATTGGTCTGACAGAGTGCCTTTGTTTGACTCCCTACCTTTTGGCCAAAGTGTTTCAGACTAATATTTATTTACTCTTATACATAAAAAATGTAGGTACTTAAATTTCAATATAATAAGTATTTTGGATTAGTCACTTCCTAGTTGTTTATCTCTTGCAAAGAGGTGTTTGTGATTAATTTGACAGCATTGTAGATGATAAAATGAGTTCTGATATAGTATGTATTTTGCTATACTTGCATATTTTAAGGATAATGCTATTTTTAGATATAAGAATTGGTTTAAAAGACAAGAGTGATGAAATTTCAATTACCGTTGATAATGATAAGAAATCAAAAAACTAAAAATGCACCAACGCTAATAAGTGCACTTTTAGTTAATTCAAACATATAAACCTGAAACCACAATATCTTCTTTTATATAATGTAACATATTTTTTAAAAATCAACTTGATTTTAGAATAAATTATTGTAAATCAGAATAATTTATTTTTCATTTAAATACATCTCATGTTAAGGTTCAACAATACTTCCTTCTGTGGTACTACCGGTTGCACTTGTATTTAAATACATCTCATGTTAAGGTTCAACTATTGTCTTTTTCTTTATCTGTATTTTTTTCCTTCGATTTAAATACATCTCATGTTAAGGTTCAACATCTCTATAGATGTAATATTGAGTTGCCCCATCAACATTTAAATACATCTCATGTTAAGGTTCAACAAATCAGGGAAAGCAGATGTGCAACTAAGATCTCGATTTAAATACATCTCATGTTAAGGTTCAACTTTAAAAGATGATATCGAGTATAAAAATTTATATAAATTTAAATACATCTCATGTTAAGGTTCAACAGAATACATAGTAAGCATTTCTTTCTCTGATAGTACATTTAAATACATCTCATGTTAAGGTTCAACTCTATGGAGCTAATTAAAACCTTCCATTATTTATATTTAAATACATCTCATGTTAAGGTTCAACCCTATACACCTTTCTAAGTCTTATAAAGTCGTTTTCATTTAAATACATCTCATGTTAAGGTTCAACTTAGAAAATCAAAATATACAGAAAGAACTTGCCAAATTTAAATACATCTCATGTTAAGGTTCAACCATTATCTTCCTCATTTAAAGCTTTATCAAAAACATTTAAATACATCTCATGTTAAGGTTCAACTTTTATATATTGAGTAAGGCCTTTTATAACATTTAATTTAAATACATCTCATGTTAAGGTTCAACTTAAAGGCATCTCCAAACAATCTCGTCTGCTATTATTTAAATACATCTCATGTTAAGGTTCAACTATTGGTATATGCATCAAGCCAAAAGTTCTATTAAGATTTAAATACATCTCATGTTAAGGTTCAACAAGATTTTAGATACTGATGAAGCCTGGGATGTATAATTTAAATACATCTCATGTTAAGGTTCAACCCACAGCAAAAAAGCCATTCTTTATTTTTATTATAACTCTGAATGCCTTGAAAATAAAGGGATAAGATAAAAATTTTCCAGTCATTTTTAGCATATATGATAAATTAATGAAAATCACATCGTAAATTAGTAATATCAAGCTCTTATATGATATTTGATTGTTATATAGATTGGAAAAATAATTATAATAGAATCTGTTTTGTTTATTTGGGTTGATAGTGAAGTAGCGATTTTACGCAATAATTGACAAAATACATTACAGAATGATATATTTATTGATAAATTCATAATAATATGGAGATGAAGTTATTAATGAAAGAATTATATTCAATAGGTGAAACAGCTAAATTAATGGGAATTTCAATACAGACACTCAGAAATTATTCCAATCTCAAATTACTTAAACCTGAGTATGTAGATCCTGATACCGGCTACAGATATTATTCTTTCAGGCAGTTTCACTATATAGACAGGATAAAATATTTAAGGGGACTGGAGCTTCCGTTATCTGAGATAGAGGATATTCTTGAAGATGGAAAAACTGATAAAATGTTAAATTATCTCAAAATTCAGGAAAAGAGAATAGCATCCGAATTAAAGAAAATCAAGGAAGTACATGAGGATATTAAATGGTATATAAATTATTTTGAGTATCTAGATCATTACCACTTTGAGAATGTTCCTTATGTTCTTCGTCTTGACAAAAGATATATCATGTATGTGGACTGCAATGAAGGTGATACGGTGGAAACTGTGGAGACAAGACTTGCGCAATTGAAAAACAAGCAGAATTTGAAATATAGAAGGCAGTATGGATATATAGCAGATTTTGATTCCATGATAAATAAGAATTTCAAGCCAAGTAGGTATTTTATATACTTGAAGGAAAAGCCTGAATCTGACGCGGACTGGTTGATGGAACTTCCACAGGGAGAATATCTTTGCTTCCGTGCCAAGGTTTGTGCAGGTGAGTATGATCCGTCCATAATAATGAAGTACCTGGAGAATACGAGTCTCCCACAATATGTTGTGGCAAGTGAATATGAGGACAACCTTGTGGAATATCATTATTGTCCTTATGAAATACAGATATTGATATCACCAAATTCATAAAAAAGCACATCAAATTTTGATAAAAAAATAATTGACTCTATAATAATTATAGACTTTATAATCTAGCTAAATTCAAAAATATATTTCATTTTTATTGGGAGGTACTGACATGGAAAAAAATCAAATTGAGTTTAGCGAGGCTACACGTATTTTATATGAGGGAGAGAAGATCAACGGGGTTTCTTTGAGACCGGAATCTGCTCCTATTTTTTTAACAACAGCATTCAGTATGGGAAATTTGAATGATGTTCAAAATACCTATGATACAAAAGGATATACTTACGTACGTACCAGGAATCCTAATCGAAATTCACTTGGAGAGGCCATATCATATTTGGAAAAAGGGAAATACACGCTTATATTTTCATCGGGAATGGGAGCCATTACAACCACATACTTTTCACTTCTAAAACCTGGGGATCATTTTATTGCAAATAAAAATATATATGGTGAAACCTTTGATGTTATAAATTTATTGTTGAAAAACTATGGAGTATCCATCGAATTTGTGGATTTTACGGATCTTGATGCAGTAAAAAAATCACTCAGGCCAAATACAAGAATGTTATATACGGAGGTTGCAAGTAATCCTACAGACAGACTTGCAGATATTGAAAAACTGGCTGTCATAGCCCATTCTGCCGAAGCCATGCTCATGGTTGACAATACATTTACAACTCCTATTGCCGTTAAACCATTGGCTCTTGGAGCTGATATCGTCATAAACAGCCTGACTAAATTCATAAATGGACATAGTGATGCACTTGCAGGATCAATAACGGTAAATGATCAGGAGCTGTTTGATAAAATTCATCAGATAAGAATGCTTGTTGGAACATCAGGCTGTCCGTTTAGTGCGTGGGAAGTTTACAGGGGGATACACACTATTGATCTACGTGTTAAAAAACAGATGAAAAATGCACATCTTCTGGCTGCGTCACTTGAGAGGAACAGCAGTGTAATAAAGGTGAATCACCCGTCACTTAAGACCAATCCACAGTATGAGCTTGCCATGAAGATATTCAGGAATGAGGATACCATGACGGGAATGCTGAGCTTTGAGATGCCTGATGACAGGGAAAAAATAGATAAATTCATGGACAGATTGAATCTGGCACATTATGCTCCAACTCTTGGGGGAATACGTACCACGCTTTCACATCCTCTTCATTCTTCACATTACAATGTTCCAAAAGAAGAGCTGAAGGAGATGGGAATTTCCTATGGGCTTATGAGAGTATCCGTTGGAATAGAGGATGCCGAAGATCTGATTGCAGATTTCAATCAGGCTCTTGAAGTATTTTAATATATCCGAAAAGAAGGGGAATTTATACATGAATGATCTTTCAGAGGAAATAAGATCAATTGTTGAAGATGAATTTGCAAATTACAAATATAATTTCAGATTTCGCAGTCCAATTATAGGATTTGCGGATGCATGTGACCCTCTCTATGACAAATTGAGTGAAATAATAGGTCATAAGCAGCTTCATCCACAGGATATACTGGAGGGTGCAAAAACTGTAATTGTATATTTTATCCCTTTTTCAATAGATGTCATAAAAAAATTGAGAGGACCTAGGGTCATAGTAAAGGAATGGTCTGAAAATTACACTTGCGGAAATATATTGCTGAAAAAGATAAGTGAAAGACTTGAAAGTGAGTTGGTGAGAAAAGGCATAAACGTAAAAAGTGAACCTCCCACCAACAATTATGATCCAGTTGAATTAACTGCAAAATGGTCTCATAAATCTTCTGCGGTTATTGCCGGAATAGGAACTTTTGGTCTCAATCACCTGTTGATTACTGAATGTGGTACTGCCGGACGATTGAACAGCTTGATAATAGATGAGAGAATTGAGCCTACCAAAAGACCTGATGGCTCCTATTGTCTTTACTATAAGAGTGGAAAATGTAAAGTGTGTGTAGAAAAATGTCCTACCGGAGCATTGTCTGTTGAAGGCTATGACAGGTTCAGGTGCAATGCCTATCTGGATGGAAAGAATATTCACGATCTGGAACAGGGCTGTGGGATGTGCAGTTCAGGTCCCTGCGCCTGCAGAGGTTTTATCTGAATTTATCCTTTTTCTTTTGGAGGTGGATTTATTGAGCAGATATACTGACAGTCAGCATGAGCGGGCACTTGCCGAAACTCTGCATTGGATGAAGAAAAGACCTGTCGGCAGGGAAGAGGAATATGAATACGCCGAGTACCAATACAGGTTGAAGGATTACAGGAAAGCGGTTCTGTGGTATGGGAAATCGGCGGAGAAGGATTATGTTCCTGCTTTGTATAGACTGGCTTATTGTATGAGAAACAATATGGGTACCGTATCAGACCTTGAACTGGAAAACTTCTATTTTAGAAAAGTTGTTGAGAAAGATATGAAACTGCCTGACAAGGAGGCTGGGTACAGACTGGGAATGTGCCATCTATATGGTTATGGTGTAAAAAAGGATGAAGATTTGGGACTTTTCTATCTTGAGTCTGTAAAAGATTCAAATATGGAAGCACTGTATGAAATAGGTATTGCATATAGAGATGGAAAAGGGTCTTACAAAAAGGACATTCATATGGCAGAAAAATGTTTTATGAAGGCATACGGGGGATTTTGCGAGGAGGCAATTTTTGCTGCCTTTGACATGTTTCATGGAGAATTTGATGAGTTTCCCTATAAAAGAGATATCAAGGAAGCATATAGTTTTAAACTTGGAAGGCTTGTCAGGGCAGCTGAGCTGATTCCATGCAGAGAATACCTTTTGCGCCTTGCGGATTTTTACAGGAGAGGATATCCGGGAGATTCGGAAAGTGGACGCAGAAATTTTTTAAAACTGGCAAAAAAATATTATGAAAGGGCAGGCGAAGTTAAATGTTGAACAGAGAGTTACCTAGAATAATAACTGATGAGGTACCGGGACCTAAAGCGAAAGCAATATTAGAAAGAAGGAAGAAGTCAACTCCGGGTGCTATAAAATGCATTTATCCCTGTGTAATGGATGAGGCACAGGGTGCAATTATAAAAGATGTTGATGGGAATTTATTTCTTGACTGGATAGGAGGAGTTGGAGTACTGAATGTAGGCCATGCCAATCCCGAAGTTGTGGAGGCAATCAGGAAGCAAAGTGAGAAGTATCTGCATGGAATGTTCAATGTGGTAACCCATGAAGGATATGTGGAGCTGGCGGAAAAAATGAATCAGATAGTTCCGGTGAGAGGTAAAATGAGGAAAACCATGTTTGCAAATAGCGGGGCCGAAGCGGATGAAAACGCGGTAAAGATTGCAAAGGCATATACAAGGAGACCCAACATCATAGTATTTTCCGGGGCGTTTCATGGAAGGACAATGCTTACCATGGCCATGACCTCCAAGAAATCATATGCTCTTGGCATGGGACCTTTTCCTGATGGAGTATATAGAGCTGAGTATCCGTATTTGTATAGAAAACCTATAGGACTGGATGATAATGAGGCAATAGATTATTATGTTGCAAAACTCAGGAAGGTATTTGAGGAATGCTCACCGGCAGAATATGTGGCAGCCGTAGTTCTGGAACCGCTCCAGGGTGAGGGAGGATTTATTCCGGCTCCGATAGAGTGGGTAAAGGCCGTAAGGGAGATATGTGATGAAAATGGTATACTTCTTGTTGCTGATGAAGTACAGTCCGGATTTGGAAGAACAGGAAAAATGTTCGCATCAGATTACTGGAGGGAAAATGGATTTGAACCCGATATCCTTACTGCGGCAAAGTCCATAGCGGATGGGATTCCACTCAGTTCCATCACTGCAAGAAGTGAGATTTTCGATGCAGTTCCGGATGGTGTAATCGGAGGAACTTTTGGAGGAAATGCGGTTGCATGTGCAGCGGCCCTGAAGGTTGTTCAAATTATACAGAGAGATAATTTATGCGAGCGTTCCAGAATTATAGGGAAAAGATGTATGGAGACATTTGAAAAGTGGAAGGATAAATATGGTGTAGTCGGTGACGTGAGAGGAATGGGTGGAATGGTCGGAATTGAATTTGTAAAGGACAAGGTATCCAAAGCACCCAATAGGGAATTCACTTCCAGATTGATAGATAATGCGTCAAGAAAAGGGCTTTTGCTTGAAAGTGCAGGAACTTACGGGAATGTAATAAGATTTCTGGCACCGCTTGTTATTACTGACGAGCAGCTGGAATGTGGTTTTGATATTTTTGAACAAAGTATAAAAAAATGCATATACGAATATTAAATTATTAATAAATCAGGAATAAAAACATAAAATTAAAAAAACATTGTTGACTCTATAGCAGTAATAGAGTTTATTATATATATAAAAATACAGCTGATTTTTAACATGTTTTCATAATATACACGTGTATAATATAAATTTGATAAAGATATTGAAAATGAAAGTGAGTGTTTATTAATGAAAAAGAAAATATTTGCCATGCTCTTTTTATCGGTTTTTATACTGTCATTTGCTGGTTGCAGCTCGAACAAAACTGATTCGAACAATTCCAAAAAATTGAAAATAGTCACTTATGCTAATTGGAATCCCTTCGAGTATTTAGACAATGGCAATCTGGTAGGATTTGATATTGATCTGATAAAAGCTGCTGCAAAAGAAGCAGGATATGACTATGAAATTAAAAATGTCGGTTGGGATGCAATGTTTACACAAATAGGCAATAAAACAGCAGATCTTGGTATATCGGGGATAACCATAACGGATGACAGAAAACAGACCTATGATTTTTCAATTCCCTATTTTGTATCGAGACAGAGTATTTTAGTTAAAAAGGATAGCTCAATTAAATCCGGAAAGGATCTGAAAGGGAAAACTGTTGCAGTACAGAGCGGATCTACAGGACAGGAAGCAGTGGAAAAACTTCTCGGAAAAAATAATCCTAATATTAAAAAGGTTAAAACAGGATTGTCTTATATGGAACTTATACATGGAGGAGCAGATGCAGTTGTAGGGGACGATACCAGCAATAGATCATTCCTTGCAAATAATTCACAGGAAGGTTTGAGCATTATTCAAGATAATAAAACATTTTCTCCGGAATACTTTGGAATTATATTTCCAAAAGGAAGTAAACTGAAAACCGATTTTAATAAGGCACTTAACAAGTTGTACGATAATGGAAAATTCTCGTCTATATATAAAAAGTGGTTTAAGGTTGATCCAAATATGGAGGAACTGAAATCCCAGAACTGATATCTTGAGACATGATTTTTAAAGGAGTGGGTGCAATGAACTTTAGATTTGATATTATTTCTGAATATTCTCATTTTCTTGTAATTGGTACATTGCTTACTATAGGATTATCAATTGCAGCAGTTATTTTCGGAACAATAATCGGTCTGATAATTTGTCTGGGAAAAATGTCTAAAAACAAAGTGATATCTTCAATATTTACCTGCTATGTAGGCTTTTTTAGAGGAACTCCATTGCTGGTTCAAATACTTATAATGAACTTTGGTGTCATACCTGCCGTTATTGGAGAGACAAATGGAGTAATTGCGGCTATAGCTTCTCTTTCTTTGAATTCAGCGGCTTATATTGCAGAGACAATAAGAGCTGGTATTCAATCTGTACATAGAGGGCAGATGGAAGCATCGCGTTCACTTGGAATGACACATGCACAGTCAATGAGATATATTATTTTACCTCAGGCTTTAAAAAGTATACTTCCTGCACTTGGAAACGAATTTGTAAGTTTAATAAAGGATTCCTCACTTGCATCGACAATAGCAACACCTGAATTGATGTACTGGGCTCAGGCAATGAATGCACAATATTATAGGGTCTGGGAACCGTATCTTGCATCCGCGGCTATTTATCTGGTACTTACTCTTTCTATGAGCGGTTTGGTAAGCAGGTTGGAAAGGAGATCGGATGCTAAATGATTAGAGTTGAACATTTAAAAAAATCCTTTGGTGAAAATCAAATTTTAAAGGATATCAATGTAGAAATCAAAGACAGTGAGGTTGTAGTAATTATAGGTGCTTCCGGAGCTGGAAAATCAACTTTTCTAAGATGTATAAACAAGCTGGAAGACCCTACAGAAGGGCATATATATATAGATGATGTCGACGTAATGTCCAAAGAAACCGACATAAATAAAATCAGAGAGAAGGTGGGTATGGTATTTCAGGATTTCAATTTGTTCCCACATATGAGTGTGCTTAAAAATATCATGATTTCGCCTATGAAAGTAAAAAAAGTCGGAGAGAAAGATGCAAGGGAGAAGGCTATGGAACTACTTGGAAAAGTGGGACTCAGGGATAAGGCCGACGAATATCCAAATTCTCTTTCAGGAGGTCAGAAACAGCGTATAGCAATAGCCAGAGCACTTGCAATGGAGCCTGAAGTAATGCTGTTTGATGAACCGACTTCTGCATTGGACCCCGAGATGGTTGGAGAGGTTCTGGATGTTATGAAACAGCTGGCAAAGGATGGAATGACAATGATTGTTGTCACTCATGAAATGGGATTTGCCAGAGAGGTAGGAGACAGGATTATATTCATGGATGGTGGATACATTATTGAACAAAATACTCCATCTGAGTTGTTTGATAATCCACAGAAAGAGAGAACAAAAGCTTTTTTGAGCAAAATACTTTAGTGTGGTGAAATGAGGAGGTATATTTGTGTTTAAAGATATGGATAAAGAATTTTCATTTGAGACAGAATTAATGAGACAAGGAGCATATATAAATAAACTGGCCTCAAATCCGGAAACTGCTCCGATTTATCTGACAACTGCCTTTAATGTGCAGGATCTTCAAGAATTGCAGGAGAGATATGATGTCGGAGGTTTTTGCTATAACAGAAACAGGAATCCGAATAGAAGTGCGCTGATTGAACTTATGACATATCTTGAAAAAGGAGAAGATTCTATTATATGCAGTTCAGGAATGGCTGCAATTTCTACAACAATTTTATCTATAGTCAAACAGGGAGATCATGTTCTTTCAGATAAGACTCTGTATGGAGAAACTATAGATATATTCAGTAAAGTTCTGCCGAAGTACGGTATCGATGTAACATATGTAGATTTTACAAATGTTGATGAAGTGAAAAATTCCATGAAGGACAATACCAAAGTACTTTATACAGAAACAGTTTCAAATCCGATGATTACTGTCGTTGATATAGATGAGATATCACATATAGCTCATAGGAATAATGCTTTGCTGATTGTGGATAATACATTTATGACATCAGTTGCTTTCAGACCTATTGAACATGGAGCCGATGTTACAGTGAACAGCCTCACGAAATTTGCAAACGGACATAGTGATGCCGTATGTGGATCGGCCACAGGCAGCAAAGAACTCATAAAAAAAGCCTATGATCTGCAGGTATTGCTTGGTACTTCAGCGGATGCATTTACTTCATGGCTTGTTCAAAGGGGCATGCGAACAATGTCACTTCGTGTAGAAAAGCAGATGTCAAATGCAGCAATGCTTGCAAAAGCCCTGGATGATTGTCCATATGTGTTGAAAGTTAATCATCCAAGCTTGGAGAAACATCCTCAGCATGAGCTGGCAAAGAGGTTGTTTGATGACAAATTTGGTGGAATGCTGAGTTTTGTATTGTCTGATGATAAAGAGAAAATCAATCGATTCATGAGAAAACTCAAGCTTGCCCATTATGCCATGACATTGGGAGGATACAGGACAACCATTTCTCATCCTGTTATGTCTTCACACTATGATGTGCCCGAAGAAAAAAGACTAGAAATGGGAATAACATACGGGCTGATAAGAGTATCTGTAGGAATAGAAAAAGGTGAGGATCTGATAGGGGATTTTCTTAAGGCATTGGAAGTTTTTAAATAATGAAAATTAATTTACCTGGCAGTCTGATGTATTGACTGTCAGGATTTTTTAGTTGCCTGTATTTCCGGATGATGCTGGAGGAGTCTGGGTATCGGAATTTCCAGATGATCCGCCGGATGATCCTGTCGTCTGTGTCTGTGTTTTTGTATCAGAATTTCCAGATGTTCCAGATGTTCCGGATGAATCTCCTGTCTGTGTTCCTTTATCCGAGTTCCCGGATGAGTCTGCCGGAGTTTTGTTTATATCAGAATTGCCGGATGATTTTGTTTCAGGTGTTTTTGTACCGGAATTTCCTGTTGATGATTTTGAATCCGTATTTCCATAGGAACCAGTTTTGGATGCTTTCGTGCCTGTATTTTCAGATTTATCCGTTTGTGATGTTTTACTATTTGTATTTCCCGTATTGCCATATGATGATCCTGACGAATCAGTTGACTGTTTTGAAGTATTTGTATTTACAGCAGGTGTTCGTGTATTTGAAGGTAATCCTTTGAAATAAGATTTTACCATTATTCCCACAATCACAACCAACATGATTGACACGATAGATAACAGAGCTTTTTTACTGATACCGGGTTTTCCACTTATTCTTTTATTTTCAATTGGTGGCCTGTTTGTGCTATTTGCCATTGCCTGCCCTGTATTTTGTCTCCTTTTGAACAATGAGGATAGAATCCCAATTTGATATATGGAATTTATTCTCTTGAAATTTTCAGGTGACCTGAGTACAACAATAGGTTTGGCATTTACTGCACGTTGATTTTCGATACATACTATAACTGAAAATTTATCGCCCTTACTCAAAAATGGAATGTGAATATCTATTATTTTGTCTTTTACCGAGGAATCAAATTTCAAACCTTTTGTGATTTTGGCATCTGTAATCTTCAAGCTGTTCTGTAAACTTTGTATATTCAGACTCAGTTCATGAATTGTCTTCTTTGATACATTGCTGACAGTAACAATATATTCACAGATCTTTCTCCCATTTATCCTTTTAGGTACTGTATTTTTTATATTGCACAGTATTCTGGGTGCCAAATTTTTATAATAATCCAATAATAAACCGGATATAAATGATATAATTATCGTTATGACCGCAGTTTTAATAACATTTAGCATATCAATCTCGCTTCCTTAATTTTTAGCATTATGCAATTAAATTATAAATTAGATAGGTATGGGTGTCAAACTAAAATTCATAAAAATGGAAATGAAAGTTGTCTATAAGATGCTTTAAAGTATATTTTTAAGGCTTGGGAACTGACCCCAGCTCTTTTTTTTTGCAGCAAATTGTTTTAAAATTAAAATGGAGGTGTTAAATTTGGCTATAGCACAGGCAACAATTGTACCAATTGGAACAGGATCTACAAGTGTGAGCAAATATGTGGCTGATTGTCATAAAATACTTCAGGATGAGAAGCGTATCAAATATGAACTTACACCTATGGCGACAGTATTTGAGGGAGATCTGGACGTTATTTTGGAGGTTATAAGAAAAATGCATGAAGTTCCTTTCCAAAATGGTGCCAAGAGAGTAATTACTTCTATAAGCATAGATGACAGAAGAGACAAAGACGCATCTATGAGTCAGAAGCTCAACTCGGTAAAAGAAAAACTGTAGTATATGAATCGGTGGTTTCAGATAGACTGCCGATTCATATATTTTGTCTTTACACTGATTATATGGAATGTTATAATAATCATTTATAGATATAAGAAAGGACGATAGAAAATTCTATGAAACTATTTAAAAAATTTTTGTACTATTATAAGCCTTATAAGGGCCTTTTTTATGCGGACTTATTTTGTGCACTTGTAGTATCATTGGTGGATCTGGCATTTCCTCTGATTTTAGGGTATCTTTCAACAACTATATTCTTGAAGGACAAATCAGTTATACTGCATTCTCTAATTTATATCGGTATAATTTTATTTCTCATTTATATAATAAAATATTTTTGTCAGTATTTTATTGCTTCTTGGGGACATATAATGGGAGCGAGAATGGAAAACAATATGAGAAAGGATCTGTTTTATCACCTGCAAAAGATGTCCTTTTCCTATTATGATGAGAACAATACAGGACAGATGATGTCTATAATTGTTTCAGACCTGTTTGATATATCAGAACTTGCCCATCATGGTCCGGAAAATGTGTTTATATCTGCAGTTAAAATAATAGGTTCCTTCTTGATACTCATGTTTATAAATCCACAGATGACTTTCATACTTCTTGTGGTAACTGTGATGATGGTTGTGTTTTCATTTTATCAGAACAAAAAAATGCAGAGAATATTTTTTGACAACAGAAAAAAGATGGGTAATATAAATTCTTCTGTTCAGGACAGCCTTCTGGGAATAAGAATTGTGAAATCTTTTGCAAATGAGGATATTGAAAGGAAAAAATTTGATAAAAACAACAATGCATACAGGATCTCAAGAGAAAAAAGCTATAAGGCAATGGGAAAATTTATGGCCGGAAATGCATTTTTCGAGGGACTTCTATATGTAGTAGTAATTGTTACAGGTGGATTTTTTATAGCAAATGGTTCACTGCACATATCGGATCTTGCAGTCTATGCACTATACATAAATATATTTATAAATCCTATAGACATACTTATAAATTTTGCAGAGCAGTTTCAGAAAGGATTTGCTGGTTTTAAGAGGTTTATGAACATAATAGGTACCAAACCTGAAATAGTTAACAAAAAAGATGCAGTTGAACTCAAAAATGTAAAAGGTGATATAGAATATAAAAATGTTTCATTTAGCTATACTGATGAAAAAAAGGTACTTGACAATGTAAATATAAAGATAGAGGCGGGGAGGAAAATTGCGTTTGTCGGACCGTCCGGGGGAGGCAAGACAACCTTGTGTTCGCTGCTCCCGAGATTTTATGATGTTTCATCTGGTTCTGTAATGATAGATGGCATTGATGTGAGAGATGTTACTCTTGAGTCTCTCAGAAATTCCATTGGAATAGTACAGCAGGATGTATATCTTTTTTCCGGAACATTGAGGGACAATATAAAATATGGAAAGCCTGACGCCTCGGAGGAAGATGTGATAATAGCGGCCAAGGAAGCAAATATACATGACTATATAATGAGTCTTGACAACGGTTATGATACTTATGTAGGAGAAAGAGGAGTCAAGCTCTCGGGAGGACAGAAACAGAGAATTTCCATAGCAAGGGTATTTCTTGAAAACCCGCCTATACTGATCCTGGATGAGGCAACATCGGCACTGGATAATGAAAGTGAGAACTTCATACAAAAGTCCCTTGAAAAGCTTGCAAAAAACAGGACTACCATAGTTATTGCCCACAGGCTCAGTACTATAAGAAATGCAGATGAAATAATAGTTATTGACGATGAGGGTATAAAAGAGAGAGGGAGCCACAAGGAACTTCTCCAAAAAGGCGGACTTTATTCTCACTACTACAATATGCAGTTCGAGGGTCTGGATATAAGGGAATAGAGAATTTTGCTGCGAATGTACAGCAGTAACCTTCTATTCTTACTACTATCACAAGTTCATAAATTTAATATTAACCTGCATTTAATATATTTTTAATATTGTAAGCATTTTGAGTTAGCCCCTCGGATGCTTGCTTTGTTTTTTTGCCTAGTCTATTCAGATATTTGAGTATATTCATTCTCTTATTGTATTCTCTGCTTCAATTGCATTGTAGTCCATTTTACAAAAGTATTCATGGGCTATTTGAAAAATTTAATAAAAAGCACCCTGAAATCAATTTTAATATTCGTAAATAATTACAGAAGAATTTATTGTTCGATATGAAGATTACATAGAATCAATGGGGTGATGGTTTTGAATGATTATATTTTGGGCATAATATTCTCAATTGGGTATATATCACGGGGAAGATTGATTTTTAAGAATAAAAATAAATATTTTCTTGAGCAAATACAAAGAATTTGTGGAAATAATATATATAAACAAAAAGATAAGAACAATGTGCAATATGTATTGAGTACAAAATATTTTAATATAGAAAAATTAAAGGATATAGGCTGGAGCAGCAGAAATTCTGATATCCGGCAATTGCCTAGATTAAAACAGTATGGTGATTTCCTGAGAGCGTATATAGAATTGCACAGCAGATTTGACTACTGTACTAGATATAAAAATAAGCAGAAAAAGATAAAATACAAATCCCTGCGCTTGAGGATATACGGCAATAAAATATTAATTAGAGAGATAAATAAAATATTGAATATGGATGCAGGTACTACGTTGAAATCTCCTCAAAATGAAAAAAATAATAAGACTTCCTGTATTTCCTATACTTCCATAAATGAAATAAAATCCATATTCAGGTACATAGAAGAAAACCCATGCTTTGATAGCTTTTGGAAGGAAATTGAAAATAAATTGATAATGCCTGTTATAGTGTGAAGGCCTTAATTCAAGAGCAATGCACAAGATAAAAAATAGCACGTTTTAGTTTATTTAATAAGTGATGACCTTTAATAAGCATCCGTTATTCAGGATGCTTATTTTGTGTGAAGAATGCTTTACAAGAACATAAGTTCTATGGTAATATAAACTAAATGAGGAGGCGAAATACAGTGGATGTGTTTGACAAGTTGAAAATTCTAACTGATGCAGCAAAATATGATGTAGCCTGTACTTCAAGTGGAGTGGACAGAAAGCCGGGAAAAGGGGGAATAGGAAGTTCCAAGGCTTGCGGCATATGCCACAGTTTTGCTTCAGATGGAAGGTGTATTTCACTTCTAAAGGTTCTTATGACAAATGTGTGTGCATATGATTGCAGATATTGTGTCAACAGAAGGTCAAATGACGTTGCAAGAGCTTCCTTTACTCCCCGTGAGCTTGCAGATCTCACAATTAATTTTTATCGCAGGAATTATATTGAAGGACTTTTCCTCAGTTCGGGCGTAATTGAGAGTCCTGACTATACCTGTGAAATAATGCTTGAAGTTCTGCGGATACTTAGGGATGAGTATAGATTTTTTGGATATATACATACAAAGGCAATTCCTGGAGCTGACAATATTCTCATAGAAAGACTGGGAATGTTTTCTGACAGAATGAGCGTAAATATAGAATTGCCCTCACAGAGCAGTCTGAAACTTCTGGCACCGGATAAATCGAAACATTCCATACTTGGTCCAATGGGGTATATCAAGGATAGAATAGGTGAAAATTCAATTGAGCGGACAAAGTATTGTCATTCACCCAGATTTGTACCTGCGGGTCAGAGTACACAGATGATTGTAGGTGCTACTCCTGATACGGATTTTCAGATACTCACCCTGTCTGAAAATCTCTATAAAAAGTACAAATTGAAAAGAATCTTTTTTTCTTCATATGTACCTGTTTCTCAAAATCCAATTGTGACATGTCCGGACAGAGGAACACTTCTATTGAGAGAGCATAGGCTTTATCAGGCTGATTGGCTAATGAGATATTATAAATTCAAGGCAGCTGAAATTCTGGATGATAATCATCGGAGCTTCAACCCTTACATAGACCCCAAGTGCAACTGGGCACTGAGTCATATGGATTATTTTCCGATAGATGTAAACCATGCGTCCTACGAAGAGCTTCTGAGAGTTCCGGGAATTGGAGTAAGAAGTGCAAAGAGAATTGTGTATGTGCGAAGGAATACCATTCTTGATTTTTACATGCTCAAAAAGCTTGGAATAGTACTTAAAAGGGCACAGTATTTTATAATCTGCAATGGGAAAACAATTGACAATCTTAAAACTGACCGTAATTCGGTGTTGCAATCATTGATGTCCAAAAGTGAAGCCCGCAGATATTATAAAAATCTGAATTCAGGACCTGATTTTGAACAGCTGTCATTTTTCAATGAACTGTCACTGGTATAGGAGGAGTGAATATATGATTAAAAGATCAGATGTCATCTATGAATATGATGGAAGCTTTGAAGGGCTCATGTGTTGTGTATTTGAAAGCTATTATAGGAGAGAAATTCCGCTTGATATAATGCCGCATTTTAAAGTACAGACAACTTTTCTTCCCTCCATAAAAGTTACGACAGATTCAATCAAATCTGGAAGAGTAATTAAATCTATACCCAGGAAAATGGGAAATCAGACTCTGAACTTTGTGAAGTATGCATTTTTAAGCTGTGTTTCTCAAAAAGAATTATATATACTGCTATTTTTGAGAAAGGGATATTATTATGGCCCTCCAGTTATGACCATGCTTGCAGACGATGTGGTAAACAGGCTTTTTAAAGCAGTGAAGTATTTGAAAAATGAAAGTCACCTTATAGAAGGATTCTTGAGGTTTTCTGTTTTCAACGATGGACTTGCAGCACAGATAGAGCCTGAGAATTGTGTTCTGCCTATTATTGGAAGCCACTTCTGCAGAAGATATCCCGGAGAGTACTTTTTGATTTATGATAGGACCTATGATATTGTGTTTGTTCATGATTCCTGTGAACATTCAATTGTTCCGGCTGAAAATTTCACTATGCCAGAACCTGATGAAGAGGAAATACATTTCAGGGAACTGTGGAAGCTTTTTTATAATACCATCGGAATACAAGAACGGAGAAATCCAAAGTGCCGTATGAGCAACATGCCGAAGCGATATTGGAAATATATGACTGAATTTTTATGACAGGACCTGCCCGCTATGTTCCAAAAAGTATTAAAGATGATAAAACAATACATCGATATATATAAATAAATTAACTTATTGGATTAGGGGGCTTTTTTATGAAAAGTATAAGGAATAAAATAACTTTTTCCGTACTGGGATTAACTGTAGTGCTATTGCTGTGTTCATTGATTGGAAGTTATTTTATAGCTAAAACTGCACTTGTAAAAGAGTATGAAGAAAAGATGACGGAATCATCTCAGAAGTACTCTGAAATTATAAACAGCTGGTTGGAAAAACAGACTGCTGAGTTTACAAATATTGTAGACAATATGCATGATAACAATATTGTCGGTGATGATAATAAGTCACTTGCTTATTTGAAAAGAAAGCTTAAAGCAAATCCAGATATTTCAGATTTGTATATTGGTTCCGAGGACAGACCATTTATTGATGGGGCTAACTGGACACCTCCAGAAGACTATGATGTTAAGATGAGGGCTTGGTACAAAAATGCAATTGCGTCAAATGGACTTATTTATGCACCTTACTATGATATGGCAACGAAAAAAATGGTTGTTTCCATATCAATGCCTCTTGTTAAAGATGGAAAAATCATAGGGGTAATATCGGAAGATATGAAAATGGATGCAATAACAAATGTAATAGAAAAGGCTAAAGTAGCTAAAAACGGTTATGGCTATTTACTGGATGATAAAAATAATGTACTTGTACATCCTTATAAAGATTTAAAACCGTCAAATGATAAACTGAAAAATATAAATACATTCATGAAGGGAAAATACAAACAAACTGGAATTGGCAACGGCCATGTGTACAATATACAGGATTATGATGGAACGGAAAGATATTTTGTATCCTCAAAAGTGAAAATGTCAAACTGGACTGTAGGATTTGCAGTACCTAAAAGTGAATTCTCAAAATCCCTGTACTCATTGATAATTCTGAATTTTATCATACTTGCAGCCTGTATAACGGCAGCTGCAGCTGTCTCCAAATATCTTGGAAAAATGATATCACAGCCTATAGGTAATATACGATATGTAATAGAGCAGATGGGAAAGCTTAATCTTAAATATGATGGGGATAAATTGAACAGTGTAATAAGAAATAAGGATGAACTTGGAGCTATAGCAGGAGATTTAAAATTACTTTCCAATATACTTGTTGAAGTATTTTCTGATCTAAAGAATAGTTCCCGTGATATACTTGATCATTCGATCAATATAGGAAATGAATTGAATGAAACTTCAAAATCCGTGACAGAAGTTTCAAGAACTACGGATGAAATGGCAAAGGGTTCGGTGACCCAGTCAGGTGAGGCAAACAAATGTACAGAAGAATTGAACAATTTATCCTTGAAAATAAAGGATATATCTGATATGTCAGTTGAAGTGAGGGAACATTTCCATTCCACGAGAAATATAAGTGAAGACGGCATAAAATCAATAAAGATACTGAATCAAAAACTTGAAGACAGCAGCAGAGCTTCCGAAGATGTATCAGAGAGCATGGAAAGCCTTACGGAAGAATCCAAATCAATAGGTGAAATAGTTGGAACAATACAATCTGTATCTGAACAGACAAATCTCCTGGCATTAAATGCTGCAATTGAGGCTGCAAGGGCTGGAGAAGCAGGAAAGGGATTTTCCGTAGCAGCCGATCAGGTAAGGGTACTTTCAGAACAGACAGGACAAGCTGTAGGCAGAATTTCATCCATAATAAAGGAAATACAGGATGAAATAGAAAAAGCCAGGTTAAGTGTTTTAAATTCCACAAGTGCCAATGATGAAGCAAACAAGAGTATGAAACAGTCAAATGAATCCTTCTCCATGATTGAAAAGCATATGGTGGAAATGCTGTCGAACATAGATCTGCTGGCTGCTAAGATCGATGAGGTAGACAAAAGCAGGAATTCAGCCGTCAAATCCATAGAGAATATATCGGCTATTTCCCAGGAAGCATCTGCAGGAAGTGAGGAACTGGCAGCTTCTGTGGAAGAACAAAATAATTCCATAGAAAATATAAATGAAAATATGAAAAAATTGAAGGACATATCTGATAAACTAAATGAATATGTTGACAGGGTGACTATTTCATAAGATTTTGTGAATATAACATGGTTCTGCATATGCGGCCTTGAAACTGACTTATTGGCAGTTGTTAAAAATAGGGAAAGGAAACGGGAGTAGTTCCCGCTTCCTTTCCCTGATTTTAATTTGACTGAAAATAATTTCCAGGATAGATAAAGTTGTCTTTCACCTTTTTTACTTTCACTATATTTTCATAGCAGGATATGATGGGTATTCTAAGACCATATGCTCTGATCTCGTATTTTCTGTAAATCTGCATGCCTCCGTATATATCATCGGAATTGAATTTAAATTCAACTATGCTGTTGATATTTTTGAACGTTCTTACGCTTCCATCGTCCATCTGGGTATATATCATATACATATTTTCCTCATTTTGTTTATTTATCTGTTTGTTTGATACAGTAATGGTATAGGTGTGTCTTATAAAGTGTGGAAATAAGGCAGTTGTTACAAGTATACAGATAAAGATAACTATAAGTGAGCGAATTCTGATTCTTCTTCTTTTCATATAATCCCCTTGAACTAATAAAACTTGCTATATTTATTATTACTCTTTTTGCAGCCGTATTAGTATAAAATGGGATTATTTTTCAACAGATTTTATATCATTGCTTCTGTCTGTGACTTTCAACTTGTAAAAATTCTCATTTTCAGGAAGTTCCATTCTAAAGCAGGAGCACTTTTGTATGCGGATATCTGCATCTTTTATTGACAATTCACATATATGACCGCCAAATTTTTTATCGCTGCTTATAAAATGAAAATGATATCCAGGTACATTGAGACCTTCTACATAAGAGGGGCACCTGAATCCCACTATATGGCCCTCGATATTTCTGTATTCAAAAGTAGGCTGGTTTTTAACGGCATCCGACATTACTTTGTAGGGCATTTCCTGTTTTACCACAGTTCTGGTTTTGACATGGTTGAAGCTTCCCTTCATATAAAGGGCATAGAATATATTTTTACTTTCAATGAGATTGTCAAGCTTTTCCTTTATACTCTCATAACAAAGGCAATTTTTGATGTTGTGCAGATTATAGTTTTCAAATTCAGTAATTACGGCAAATGGAACAGATACATTTTCCAAACATGTATATATGCTTCCATCAGGCCTTGTCCTGTAAAAAATACCGTTTAACAGGGTCAGCTCTCCATCAAGACCTTTAAAAGTTCCTATTCCAAAATTACCTTTCTGGAGAAGTTTGCTCAAAGAAACACATCCGTCGTATAATCCTGAAACCAGGGCATTTATGGTAGACATCTGGTATATATGATTTGGAACCCTCAACTCATCATCCATTCACTATCACCTCAAAAACAATTATAGCATATTTCATAAAAATTTCGGATTGGAATAAATAATTTAATGATAATTTTGATAGAATAATATATTAGAAGAATATAGTTTGGAGATGAGAAAAATTAGCGGATATTTTGTAAAAAATTCAGTTGGATTATTGAAGAAGGTATTGATGTGTCCTCCAGCATATGCAGTTTCAAAAAAGATGATAAATGGAAGGGAGATTCAGATAGATAATAACCTGTGTGCACGGGAGCATGCTGAACTTGTGAATGCATACAGGTCAAACGGTGTTGAAGTTGTACTTATGACCCCGGATGAAAAACTCAAGGATCAGGTGTTTTCAAGGGACTTTGGAGCATGTATAAAAGAGGGATACATACTGGGCGGCTTTAAGCATGATGGACGTAAGGGAGAGACAACAGCTTATGAGAAGAAAATGGGCAATATGGGTATTCCATGCATAGCAAGATGCAGCATAGGCATTTTTGAAGGTGGAGATTTCTGGATGCTGGATGAAAATACCATAGCAATAGGAGTGCTTGAAAGAACTGATGAAACTGGTGTGGATGAAATAAGAAGGCAGATAGAGAAATATGGATACAGTGTAATATCAGTTCCAAGCCCGGAAAAATGTCTCCATCTGGACATGTGCTTCAACATGATTTCGGAGAAGCTTGCCGTAGCATGCAGGGAGGTTTTGCCGGACAGTTTCCTTAAAATATTGAAGGATAGAAATTTTCAGATAATAGATGTGGATAGGAGTGGGCTGCTCAAGTGCTGCTGCAATCTTCAAGCTCTTGGAAATGACAGGGTGGTATCTTTTAAAAATAATAAAAAAGTCAATGATGAGCTCAGGGCAAATGGAATTGATGTGATAGAAGTTGATATAAATGAGATGTTCAAGCATGGCGGCGGCATACACTGCATGACGTTCCCACTAAGCAGATAATTATTTAAAGAGGATTGACCACGATTTTTGAGAGGCAATCCTCTTTGCTGTTATTTTCTAAGATCAGCTAAAAGTTTAGTCTTGTCCTTTGTCTTGCTGTCTACAACCTTTATTACTTTTGCAGGAGAACCTGCAGCAACCACATTTTCAGGTATATCATCCACTACTACGGAGCCTGCTGCGATTACGGAGCCTTTACCGATTTTTACCCCTTCAAGTATGACTGAATTTGCACCTATCAGCACTTCATCTCCTATTATGCACGGAGATTTGCTTGGTGGTTCCAGTACACCTGCTACAACTGCTCCGGCACCTAGATGAACGTTATTGCCGAGCTTTCCTCTTGCACCTACCACGGCATTCATATCGACCATGGTACCATCACCTATTTCAGCACCTATATTCACTACGGCACCCATCATTACTACGGCACCTTTTCCTATTTTTACTTTATCTCTTATTATTGCACCTGGTTCTATTCGCGCATCTATATTTCTTAGGTCTATAAGGGGAATGGCAGAATTGCGCCTGTCATACTCCAGCTTGAACTGTTTGATTTTGTCCTCGTTTTCTTTCAGAAAATTTGCTATTTCATCACTCTCACCGAAAATAATATGAAAATCAGATCCGCTGTAATCTTCCATATTGCCTAAATCGCATCCAGACAAGTCCCCTTTTAGATATACCTTAACCGGAGTAGATTTCTTGGATTCTTTTATGTATCTTGCAATTTCGTAGGGGTTTGTTAAGTCATAATTTTCTTCCATATTAAAATCATCCTTTCTTGACTTATTGAAACAAATTATAACATATAAAACTTTTAAAATCCAACCATTTTAAGTAACAAAACCCATTATAAAAAAATACCCTGATAATGTATAGTCTTATAAAAATAATAAAAATTCATATAGAATTAGACGGAGGTTGTGTACATGTATTGTATTGATGCTGGAAGCATTTATTGCCCATGCCATCTTGCAGAGACACTGGACTGCATATTGTGCTCTCAGCTTTCTGGAGGGCATTTTTGCCAATGCAAGAACTGGTGTGGAGTATGTATATATGAAAAATATATATCCAATGGAAACAGGCCGAACAACTTAAGAAAAACCTACAGCTGTCTTATAGAAGAGAAAGAAGTTATTGAAGAGGATCTTTATTCCTTTGTCATAGATGCACCTGAAAATTTGGTCAGAGAACTTATATATCCTGGAAGTTTTGTATTCTTGAGAAAAAATGGAGATCCAATCTACTATGATGTACCACTGTCCATAATGGAAGCAGACAAGAAGGAGAAGACATTAAAAGTCATGATAAAGACTGCTGGAACCAAAACAAAGAGTCTATTAAGGCTTAACAAAGGCGATTATGTGCTTGTCAGGGGACCATTTTCAAATGGGATAATGGGACTTTCAAATATATACAAGGCAAAAAACGGGGTTTCCATAGTTGCAGCAAGAGGTATAGGCATAGTACCTTCCATTCATGTCATGAAAGAACTGCATTCAAACAACAACAGAGTCATATCCATTGTGGATACACAGTTTAAAAACAATTTTGGAGAAAAGTATTTCAAAGAGTACAGCTCTGAAACTATATACTGCGATATGCTTGAAGATGGAAAGCTAACGGAGAATTTCAGGTCCATATTGGAGAAAATCATATCAGAAAATGCCATAAATATAATTCACTGTGGAGGACCTGATATATTGACCTACAATATTCTTGAATTTGCAGATGATACGATAAGATTTTCATGCTGCAACAATGCCAAAATGAGCTGCGGCGAGGGAATATGTGCAAGTTGTACAAAGCATTATGAAAATGATGTTGTTAAAAGATTGTGCAAGGTTCAAATAGACCCAAGAGATTTATTCAAAGATAGAAGATTGTTTTAAGGAGGCATTTCATTTTATGAAAATAGTAGTTATAGGTTCAGGATGGTCTGGCTGTGCAGCAGCACTTACTGCTAAAAAAGCCGGCGCAGATGTTGTCATCTATGAAAAAACCGATATGGTGCTTGGACTCGGAAATGTAGGGGGAATAATGAGGAACAACGGCAGATATACCGCAGCAGAAGAAATTCAAGCCTTGGGTGCCGGGGATTTGATAAATATTACGGATAGTCTTACAAGACATAGGAATATTGATTTCCCGGGACATGCACATGCATGGCTATATGATGTAAATAAAATAGAACCTGTAGTCAGAAAATATCTCCTTGACAGCGGAATAAAACTAAATTTGATTTCAAGAGTTGTCGATGTCAGGATGGATGGAAACAGGATAAGTGGAATATATACTTCAGCTGGGGATTATGAAGAAGGGGATGTATTTGTTGAAACCACGGGTTCTACAGGACCAATGGGAAATTGCATAAAGTATGGAAATGGATGTTCCATGTGTGTACTTAGATGTCCATCCTTTGGACCGAGGATAAGCATAAGCAAGTGCGCCGGGGTGGAGGACCTTCACGGAGAAAGGCTTGATGGAAATTATGGAGCTTTCAGCGGTTCCTGTAAACTGGCAAAGGAGACAATTGCCGTGGATATCCTGAGTGAACTTGAAGAAAAAGGGGTTGTAGTTCTTAAGGTGCCGAAAGAAGATGTCAATATGGATAAGTTGAAGGCAAAGGTATGCCAGCAGTATGCACTGAAGGAATTTGCAGAAAATGTAGTCCTTCTTGATACCGGACATGTAAAACTTATGACATCCTATTACCCACTTGAAAAATTGAGGAAAATACATGGACTTGAGAGTGCGAAATTTATAGACCCGTATTCTGGCGGCAAGGGGAATTCCATAAGATACTTGTCTGTTGCTCCTGTGTACAATGATTTGAGAGTAAAGGGAGTAAAAAATCTTTTCTGCGGTGGAGAAAAGAGCGGATTGTTTGTAGGGCATACTGAGGCTATATGCACTGGATCACTTGCCGGGCACAATGCAGTGAGATATGGCTTGAAGAAGCCGACTGTAATATTGCCTACAGATACGATCATAGGCGATATAATAAATTATGCAAACAGTAAAATACGTACTGAGGATGGCAGAAAGAACAGATATACATTTGCCGGCTCGGAATATTTCAGCAGGATGAAAGAAAGAGGACTGTACTCCATAGATAAGGATGAAATAAGATCAAGAATAAAAAGGCTTGGACTCTTGAATATATTCAACGTGAATTTGGTAAGTTAGAATAAAAGCCACTCTTTCCCAACAATAATTTTAGACAATTAATTTATAATTATTGTCAGGAAAGAGTGATTTTGCTGTGTACTTCAGCAGACAGAAATGGATAGACAAGTTAAACATAGTATAACTGATATAAAAAAATAAGATAATTGTTTTTCACCAGATTATCCTAATTGCATTACGATTAAATTTTCTATATTTTATAATTATTTTCAATAAACCTGATCAGCTGCATTCTACTGTTGACACCAAGTTTGGTAAATATGTTGTAGACATGCTTTTTTACAGTGGAAATACTGATACACAATGCTTTGCCAATCTCATTGTTGCTGGAACCTTTTATGAGCAGTTTTAATATTTCGTTCTCACGATTGGATAAATTATATCTTTTAAAATTAGCTGATTTTAAACTCTTTCTCCCGTCATTAGCCTTACTGCTTAAACTAATGGAAGCCAGAATATTATTTAAATGATCTTTTATTATTTCAAGAATACTCAGTTCCCTTTGTGTTATATCCCCCAATTCTTTTGAACGGAAAAGGTTGAGTAATCCTAGTATCTTATTTTCTTTTACAAATAAAATGCCTCCACCATAAGGAATATTTTGTGGAAGTAGAAATCCTTGATAAAATTCGGTTTTTTCTCTTAAGTCATCTGCTATAATATCAGTATCCTTGAAAGTTATAGGCTGCGTGAAATTGAATATGTAACTTACATAATCTATATTGTAAAAATAGTTAATATATCTATTTATATTTTCTTCAGTTACGTTATAAAAAGAGGATTTTTCGTAATCAATTGATTGTTTTTCATTAAATAAAATAAAATATGCCTTGGAGTATGGGATAATAGCACGAATCAGGCTTAAAAATTCATTTGCTATATCCTTAATATCATCCAGTGAATATATTTCTAAAAGTATATTGTTGATTACGTGCCAATCATGTTCACTGATATTGGACATTATCTTACCTCCCTTAAAGTGAAATCAAGAAAAATTGTATATTAATATTTTATTATGTTAACATACATGACTATAAAAGTCAAAAATAGATGTAAAAAATGTGATGGATGAGTAGAACTTTAGTGCTAGAAGTTCTATTTTTTTATTAAAAAAATCAACATTTAGGATAATTGTCACCAAATTTTCTTTGTGTTAAAATTTCATCATTATTAATATTAAAATAATAAAAAATCACAACAAAACAGCATAAATTATTAATAAATTGTTTTATTTCGACATAAATGAAAAGAGAGAAAGGTGGAAATGACATATGCAGAGAATATGGTCTAAAACTTTAAAACCCGGTGAAAAGTGGTCGGGCAATATAGGAAGAGGAAGATACATACACTTTAAGGCATTAAAATCGGGTGCCAATGTATCAATGCTTATGTACAACATGAGAGATACTTCAGAAAGATATAACATGCCGGATACTCTAAAGGCACAATTTACATCTCATCTTACTAAAGGCAATGTTCTAATGAGTGACAATGGCAGAGTGCTTGCCAGCATAACCGAGGACAGTCTTGGATGGCACGACAGCATATCAGGTTATAGTACAAGAAAGATGACAGATGAAAAGTACGGCAACAGCAAGTATCAGGATGTGCGCAATGAATGGTTTAGAAGTGGAGAGGAAAATTTCGCAGTGGAACTTGTGAGAAACAATATGAATGTCAGGGATCTGGTACCATGTGTAAATCTCTTTTCAAAGGTTTATTGTGAAGGTGATGGAAGCATGCATTATGATGAGAAGCACTGCAGTGAAGGTGCGACTGTTACTCTTCGTACGGAAATGGACATAATATTGATTTTATCAAATACGCCAAACCCTTTAGACGAGCGTACCGAATATCCGGCTGTTCCAGTTTCCGTTGAAATATATGATGCACCACCTGTGGATTTGAACGATGAATGTGTAAATTACAGGCCGGAAAATTACCGCGCATTTGAAAATACGTGGGATTATTACAATTTAATGGGGTATTAAATCAAACAAATTGATTTAAACAGGGAAGGAGATAAATATGAACGGTTTTATAAGAAAAGAAAGTGATTTAAAAATAGAAGATGCAGTATATGATGAAACATTACTGGCTGGAGACGGATGGATGCATGAGCTGAGAAAGGGCCAGACATTTAGAATTGTGGATCTTGGTGGAAATCAGGCAGTGGATACGACTTTCTATGATATTCATAATCCACAGGATCATTATGGAGCAATATCGACCATAATAGGACAGAAAAATATATATTTGACAACGGGAAGTATTTTGAGAACGGAATCTGGAAAACCAATATTGAAGATTGTTGCAGATATCTGTGGAAGGCATGATACTCTTGGGGGTGCCTGCTCTTCCCAGAGCAATACTGTGAGATATGCAAGAGAAAAAGATTATATGCATAACTGTCGTGACAGTTTTATGCTTCAACTTGCAAATAAGGATGAATTCTATATGAAAAGAGATCTGGCACCAAATATCAACTTTTTTATGAATGTTCCGGTTACTAAAGAAGGCGGCTTGAAGTTTGACGACGGGGTTTCCGCACCGGGTTGTTACGTAGAACTGGAAGCTCTGGAGGATGTCATGGTTCTAATAAGCAATTGTCCTCAGTTGAACAACCCCTGTAATGCATATAATCCTACGCCGGTTAGATTAGTCATATGGGACAAGAAAAATTAAGGAGGGAATTAAATGAATATAATATGGAATAAAACCCTTGCTCCGGGGGACCGCTGGTCAGGTAATATTTGTAAGGAGAGACTTATTAAGTTTACTGCTTTGGGGGAAGGAGCAAATCTGGCCGTACTGATGTATAATTTCAGAAATTTGTCGGAACATTATAATGCACCAGACACTATAAAGGCACAGCACTCATTTTTCTTAAAAAAAGGACATGCAATTATAAGTGACTGTGGAAGGGCACTTGCAAGCATTGTGGAAGATGATTTGGATGGACATGATACGGTAACTGGTTATACTACCAGAGTTATGACAGATGAAAAATACGGTGTTACAAGTTACCAGAAGGACGGAAATAAATATTTAAAGTCAGGTCAGGAAAACTTTATTAATGAATTAACTAAAAATGGAATGAGCAAGAGGGATTTGATGCCTCCAGTCAACTTCTTTTCCAAAGTCGATGCTGATCAAAGAGGAAATTTGATTTTTATAAAAGATTATTGCCCTAAAGAAGCTTCTGTAACCATTCGTACGGAAATGGATGTATACATAGTTCTTTCAAATACTCCAAATCCACTGGATGAGAAAAGAGAATATCCATCAGTACCGATTAAAATTGAAATATTAGAAGCTCCTCCTGTAGATGGATTGGATTATTGTGTGAATTATTCAAAGTATACAAGACGTGCTTTTGAAAACACCTGGGAATATAATACCTTGCTGGGAATTTAGTAAAGAGGGGAGAATAGACATGATTGAGTTTGAGAAAACATTTAGTGATAAAAAAATAGAAACTGCAATATATGAAAAGATTATACCTGCAGGAGATGGGTGGATGCATCCTCTTGTTAAAGGTCAAACTCTCAGAATTGTAGATTTGAAAGGTAATCAGGGCCTGGATTTTTTATGCTATGACTTGCATAATCCTGAAGATCATTACAGTGCAACCCAGACAATTGTTCGTCAGGAGAAATTGTATATCAATGTGGGAACAGTACTGGTAACAGAATCCGGAAAAGAGCTGCTCGAGATTGTTGCAGACACCTGTACTTGTCATGACACAATGGGAGGTGCATGTGCAACTGAAAGTAATACAGTAAGATACGGGCATCATACACTTCACATGAAAACCTGCAGGGATACGTTCCTTATGAAAATTTCAGATCATGCAGACAAGTACTGTAAAGTAGACCTGGTACCGAATGTTAATTTGTTTGCCCAGATATTAAAATTGGAAGATGGGAGATTTGAATTTCTGGATGGTATTTCAAAACCAGGTTCCTACGTAGAATTTAAAGCTCTGAATGACACCATGATTTTAATAAGCAATTGTCCACAAATAAACAATCCGTGCAGTGGATATGAACCAACACCAAATGCAGTTTATATTTGGGACGAATAAAGGTAAAAATAAGGTTTGAACTGTACAATATGAAAAATTGAAAGGAGATAAAATTGTGAAAATGATAAAAGCCATAGTAAGACCTGAAAAAGCGAATGAAGTTCTAAATGTTCTTTGTGATCAGGGCTATGCTTCAGCAACAAGAATCAGCATATTGGGAAGAGGAAAGCAGCGAGGGTTAAAGGTAGGAGACGTTTCTTATGATGAAATCCCAAAGGAAATGATCATGATGGTTGTAGAAGATGAACATGTAGAGGAAATAAAAAAGATCATTATTCAGAATGCAAGAACGGATAAGGAAGGATCTTTTGGTGATGGAAAAATTTTTGTAATTCCTGTTGAGAAGAGTGTAACAATAAGTTCCGGCAAGGAAGAATAAACAGGAGATTGGAGGCCTTTATGAAACTAGTGTATATTATTTTACGCCCAAATAGATACTATAAAACAAAAGAAGCTCTGGTAAAGAACAATTTTTTTTCTTTAAGCAGCAAAGATGTTCTTGGAAGAGGCAAAAGCAGTGTAGACTATGTCACGAAAAATGGAGATAAACTGCTGAAATATAACAAACGTCCTTTTGTATCAAAGAAGATGATGGAAATATTCTGCAGGGATGAAGATGTTGATACTTTAATTGATATAGTTAAAAGTATAAATCAAACAGGTAACTCCGGAGATGGGAAGATATTTGTAGTTGATGTGGAAGATGGCACAAGAATTAGAACAGGCGAAAGCGGTGTAAATTCACTGATGTAATATAGAAATATTAATAAATAAAAGGGGGCATAAATATGAAAAAGTTAAACAAGAGAGTCATATCAATATCAATTATGTTGATGGTATTCATTATGGCATTTACCGGATGCCAGAGTAAAACGGGCGGCAGCAATGACAAATCAAGCAGTGAAAAGGTATATAAACTGGGTATTTCAGCATATCCGGCATTTTATACATGGTATATCACTCAGGCGGAAGGATTCTTCAAAGCAAGGGGGATAAATGTAAAATTGGTTTATTTCCCGGTATATAGTGATAGCGTGCAGGCTTTCAATACAGGAAAAATTGACATGTTGTCCGCAGCAGTACCGGACATTATTGCACCATATGTTAATGACATTGGATTCGAAACAGTGCTGTTATTGGATAATTCCAATGGTGCGGATGGTCTTGTAGCGGGAAAAGGTATAAACAGCATCAAGGATTTAAAGGGAAAATCTGTTGCTACTGAATATGGAACAATAGAACATTTCTTCCTGCTCAATGCATTGAAAACAGCCGGCATGACGGAAAAGGACGTAAAATTTGTAAATTTGTCCATAGCTGATGCAGCTCCAGCATTTTTGTCTGGAAAAGTTGATGCAGCATGCTTGTGGGAGCCTTCTCTCAGCAAGGCATTGTCTAAAGATGGCAGTAAGCTGCTGGTGAGCTCCAAGGATACTCCAGGATTGATTCCTGATGTATTGGTTGCCAACAAGGATATGGTTCAAAATGGAAAATCCGATATTGAAAAAGTTGTAAATGCATATTATGATTCCATGGAATTCTATGCAAAGAACAAAGACAAAGCTATTCAAGACATGGCAAAAGGTGCCGGAATTTCTGCAGATGAAATGAAGGTTGCAATGAGTGGTTCCAAATTGTTTACTATTAAGGATTCTATAGATGCAATGGATAAACAACAGGATAATTATTCATACCTGCCTTATACGACAGAAAAAATTGCGGAATTCTTGAAGAAGGTAAAAATGATTGATGAAATGCCTGACAATACTAAAAAGATGTACAACAGCACCTACCTGAAAGATGTATTAAAAACCAGAGAATCTAAGCCTGTTCCAGATACTACTAAATAATTTGTTGCAAGCTTATAAAAGGTATATGGAGGTATACTATGAGGAAAATGTTTAGAATACGAAAAAATATTGATAAAAAATTGTATATGCTGGTTGCGGGTATATCTTTTGTACTGCTTATTTTAGTATGGAATTTTGCAAGTATTTCGGGAATTGTAAATCCGGTATTTTTACCAACACCCCAAAAAGTTGTAAAGACAATTATTGAAAGTATTACATCGGGAAATATATGGGGTGATCTTTATATAAGCTGCTATAGAATATTTATGGGATTTTTGTATGCAGTGATTGTAGGTGTGGTAATTGGAATACTTGTTGGATGTTTTTCTGGAATCGAAGCATTCGTACAGCCGCTTACTGAATTTATTCGATACCTCCCGGTACCTGCATTTGTACCACTTATTATGGTGTGGTTTGGCATAGGAGAACAGGCCAAAATTGCAGTTATATTTTTAGGAACACTGTTTCAGCTGATTCCAATGGTATCGGATGATGTCAAGGCAGTGCCGGAAGATTTTATAAATGCAGCATATACCCTGGGGGCTTCAAGAGGGGAAGTATTATGGAAGGTAATTATTCCTGCCATGCTTCCAAAATTGATGGATACCTTGAGAATGATGATGGGATGGGCATGGACATATTTGGTGGTTGCCGAGCTGGTTGCTGCAAGTTCCGGACTCGGGTACAGTATATTGAAAGCCCAGAGATATCTTAAAACCGATGTAATGTTTGCAAATATTTTGATCATAGGGCTATTGGGACTTGTTATTGACAGAACCTTTGGATTTGTGAGCAAGCATGTGTTTGCATGGGCAGAAGGAGGCAATCAGTAATGTTGTTTAACAAGAGCGCGAAAGAAAAAAATAAAGTTAAAGATGGCGATATGATTGAGGCGACACTTGCAAACAGCAAGCTTTTGGGAAAGAATGTGACAAAGATATACAAAGGAAAGAAAAAGAATACACTTGCAATTGATAAGACCAACTTTGAAATACTGGAAAATGAGTTTGTTTGCATTGTAGGACCCTCAGGATGTGGAAAGTCTACTTTGCTTAAAATGATAGCAGGATTGGATGATGTATCAGAAGGTTCTATTTTTCTGGACGGTAAGGAGTTGTCGGGGCCAGGGGCCGATAGAGGTGTTGTATTCCAGTCCTATTCATTGTTCCCATGGATGAATGTAGAGGAGAATATAAGGTTTGGATTAAAACTAAAAAAGCTTCCAAAAGACAAAGCTTCGGAAATTGTAGATAGGTACCTTGATCTTATCGGACTCACGCAGTTTAGAAAATCCCTGCCAAAGGAATTATCTGGCGGCATGAAGCAGAGGGTTGCAATTGCAAGGGCTCTGGCAAACAGCCCTGAAATCTTATTGATGGATGAACCTTTTGGTGCTTTGGATCCCCAGACAAAAGCCAAAATGCAGCTTTTAATGAGACAAATATGGCAGAAAGAGAAGACAACAATTATATTTATTACTCATGATATAGAAGAAGCAGTGTTTTTGTCAACGAGAGTTTATGTTATGGGAACAAATCCGGGAAGAATTATATCGGGTGTGCCTGTATACCTTCCATATGACAGGGATATAGACTTGAAAGATACGAAGGAGTTTATAGAATTGAGAAGAAAAGTTACTAGAATTTTACACAGTGGCGAAGGTAAGGATACAGTATAATGCTGATTGGAGTGATAGTTTATGTTTAAAAAAGTACTTATTGCCAATCGTGGAGCGATAGCAGTCAGAATTGAGAGAACATTAAAAAAAATGAATATACAGTCTGCTGCAGTATATACGAAAGCAGATCAGGATAGTTTGCATGTGGATTATGCCGACGAGTCGTATTATCTGGGGGATGGAACAGTAGCTGAAACCTATTTGAATGGTGATAAAATTATTGAAATTGCAAAGGGTGCCGGAGCAGAAGCGATTCATCCCGGATATGGTTTTTTAAGTGAAAACAGTGATTTTGCAAGGAAATGTGAGGAGAATAAAATTAAGTTTATTGGACCACTGCCGGAGCAGATGGAGCTATTTGGACTCAAGCATTCGGCACGTGAAATTGCTGGAAGAGCAGGAGTACCGATGCTGGAAGGTACAGGACTGCTGAACAATGTAGAGGAAGCAGTGAAAACGGCAGATGCTTTGGGATATCCGGTTATTTTGAAAAGTACGGCCGGAGGCGGTGGAATAGGTATGAGAACATGTTTTGATGAAGAAGAGTTAAAATCAGCATATGAATCCTGCAGCTATTTGGCCAGAACCAATTTTGACAATGCAGGATTGTTCATGGAAAAATACTTGCAGAAAGCAAGACATGTGGAGGTTCAGATATTCGGGAATCAATATGGAGAAGTGGTCGCACTGTCAGAAAGGGACTGCTCCGTACAACGGCGTAATCAAAAAGTAATGGAGGAGAGTCCGGCTTTTGGCATTTCTGAAGCTACAAAGAAGGCAATGCACGAGGCGGCTAGAAATATTGCGCTGCAGGTTGGATATAGAAGTGCAGGAACAGTTGAATTTTTATATGATTCCTCGGAGGAAAAGTTCTATTTTTTAGAGGTAAACACGAGATTGCAGGTTGAACATGGTGTTACAGAAGAGACCTTGAATATTGATCTGGTAGAGTGGATGATAAAGGAGGCGGCCGGAGAGCTTAAAAACCTTGATGGTCTAGTTCATGAACCGAAAGGTTTCAGTATTCAGGCAAGGATTTATGCAGAAGATCCAATGAGAAATTTTGCACCTAGTGCTGGAAAACTTGACAAGGTTGAATTTTCAAAAGATGCTCGTATAGAAACCTGGATTCAAGATAATGTGGTCGTTACTCCCAGTTATGATCCAATGCTTGCCAAAATTATTGTGAAAGCTGACAGCAGGGAAAATGCCATAAAAAAAATGCATTCAGTTTTACAGGAAACCAGGATATATGGTATAACCACCAATATAGATTATCTCAATTGTTTTATTAATACGGAAGACTACAAAAAAGGCAAATTGCATACTCATATGCTGGATGGTTTTTCCTATAAGGAAAGAAAGATTGAGGTGCTGGACGGAGGAGTGCAGACTACGATTCAGGACTATCCAGCCAGACTTGGCTATTGGGACGTCGGTGTTCCGCCAAGTGGGGCTATGGATAACTTTTCATTCAGAATTGGAAATAGAATACTTGGCAATAGTATAAATGCTCCTGGAATTGAATGTACTTTAAGAGGAGGAAGCTATAAATTTCGTGACGATATGATCATTTGTCTTACTGGTGCAGATATGAAAGCCAGATTGGACAATAATAGTGTTCCAATGTATGAAGCTATTTCGGTAAAAACCGGCCAAATATTAGAACTTGGTAAAGCAGTAAAAGGTATGAGAACTTATATATTGGTAAAAGGCGGGTTGGATGTACCATCCATACTTGGAAGTGCATCGACTTTTGCCCTGGGAGGTTTTGGAGGGCATGGCGGTAGGACGCTAAAAACAGGAGATTTGATTCATGTCAGTCGGGAAAATGAAAACGGCATATGTGGGATAAAAAAAGAGCAGTTATATAAATATGAAGAGGTTTGGGAAATAGGTGTAATTCCAGGACCGCACTGTACAACGGAGTTTTTAAAAACAGAGTATTTAGAACAACTTACAAGCACTGAATGGGAAGTGCATTTCAACAGTGACAGAACAGGAGTCAGACTTATTGGACCTGCTCCTTTGTGGTCGAGAGAAGATGGAGGAGAGGCAGGGCTGCATCCGTCAAATGTTCATGACACTGCATATGCTGTTGGTACTATTGATTTAACTGGAGATATGCCTATTATTCTGGGGCCGGACGGACCTAGCCTGGGAGGATTTGTATGCCCTGTTACGATCCCGTCAGGTGAATTGTGGAAAATAGGGCAGCTTTCACCGGGAAACAAGGTGAAATTTTATTTGATTTCCATTGAAACCGCAGAAAAAATTAGAAGAGAACAAGAGCAGTATTTAGAAAATATTACAATGAAAAAAGAATTGGAACTTCCGGAGTTGGTCAAAACAGAAATATTGGACTGTACATATCCAATATTGAAGCAAATTGATGGAGACAAAGGAGCTTCGTTGTGTATTCGTGTAGCAGGAGATGAATATATACTGGTTGAATATGGTGAAATGAAAATTGAAATGAGGTTACGTATCAGAATACATGCATTAATGGAACTAGTAAAGCAGGATAAAAAAATTCCGTTGATTGATACGACACCGGGTATTCGTTCACTGCAAATTCATGTTGATTCAACGAAAATGTCCATTCGTGAGCTGTCAGATGAAGTTGTAAAATTGGATAGAAAAATTGGAGATTTAAGCAGTTTCAAGATTAAATCCCGCAGGATTAAAATGCCGCTGTCATGGAATGATCCAGGTGCACAATTGGCAGTAGACAGGTATTATCAGAATGTGAGGCCGGATGCACCATGGTGTCCGAGCAATATTGAATTTATAAGAAGGATAAATGGATTGGATTCAATAGAAAAGGTTAAGGAGATATTGTATAGTGCAACATATCTGGTTATGGGACTTGGAGATGTTTATCTAGGTGCCCCGGTGTGTATTCCACTGGATCCAAGACAGCGTCTGGTTACGACAAAGTATAATCCTGCCAGGACATGGACGCCTGAGAATGCTGTTGGAATAGGAGGGGCATATATGGGCATCTATGGAATGGAAGGCCCTGGTGGATACCAGCTGGTCGGAAGGACCATACAGACATGGAATCCTATTAGAACCACAAAAAGCTTTAAGGAAGGTAAACCCTGGCTTTTGAATTTCTTTGACCAGATTCAATTTTATCCGGTATCTGCAGAAGAGCTTCTACAGATTAGAGAAAATTTTTTAAGAGGCAGGTATGAGGTAGAAATTGAAGATACGGTTTTTGATTATGGAGAATACCTGAAGTATCTGGAATCCATTGAAAATGAGGAAAAAGAGTTCAAAAAACGTCAGGTAGAATTTTTTAATATGGAGAAGCAGATGTGGAAGGACAAGGGGCTTGACAAGTTTGTTTCACAGCATGATGAGAGCAGTGTAAAAGAGCAGGAGATACCGGAGGGAGCCATACCTGTTTATTCAAACATGCCGGGAAGCGTTTGGAAAATACTTGTGCATGCCGGAGACAGGATAAAAAAAGGTGACCCTATAATTATAGAGGAAAGTATGAAGATGGAGTTTCCACAAAATGCTACCTGTGATGGAGTAATACAGGAAGTTTATGTTAAAGAAACACAGAATGTATCAAGTGGACAAATATTGGTTACTATTGGTTAAGGAGGAAAATTGCTGTGATAAATAGTAAATTGACAATTTCATATCTTAAAGAAGGTTATAAGTCGGGTGCTTTTACTCCGGAGGACATATGCCGTGAGATAGTAAGAAGGGCGAGTGAAACAGCCGATATGAATATTTGGATTGTTCCTCCCTCCATGGAATTTATTCAGAAATATTTAGAGCACCTAAAAACTTTGGATAAAGAAAAAGCCCGACTTTGGGGTATTCCATTTTCCATTAAAGACAATATTGATGTAGAAGGAATCTGCACTACGGCAGGATGCAAGAATTTTGCATATATGCCGAAAGAGGATGCAACAGTAGTAAGGCTTTTAGTAGAAGAAGGAGCTGTTCCTGTCGGGAAAACTAATTTGGATCAGTTTGCTACCGGACTTGTAGGAACGAGAAGCTTATTTGGAGAAACTCACAATTCCCTTGAGCCTGAATTGATTAGCGGTGGTTCCAGTTCGGGTTCGGCAGTTAGTGTAGCCTTGGGACAGGCAGCTTTTGCGCTGGGTACAGATACAGCAGGTTCAGGAAGGGTTCCGGCAGCATTGAATAATTTAGTGGGGCTCAAGCCAAGTCTGGGTGCATGGTCTACAAATGGAGTTGTTCCAGCTTGTGCTTCACTGGATTGTGTTGCAGTTTTTACTCATAATCTGGAAGATGCCAGGCTGGTAAATGAAACAGTATGGAGTTATGATGAAAATTGTCCCTGGTCAAAGAATCTTGACTCGATAAAAGAAAAACTGCCTCAAAAAATATGCATGCCTGACAGGGAACTGATATTTTATGGCGATTATGCAGAACAATACAGATGTGGATGGGAAATGTTTGTTGAAACTGTAAAGAAGATGGATATTCCCGTTGAATATATAGATTATTCCATATTTGCCGAAGCGGCATCCATATTGTATGATGGTCCGTGGATTGCTGAAAGATGGGCAGCTCTTGGAGAATTCATCACCCAAAATGACGGAGCGGACATGGTTCCCGTTACGGAAAGCATTTTAAAAAGCGGAAAGAAGGAAAATTTAAAAGCTGATTCTGTATTTAAGGCAATGCACCGTCTGGCAGAAATAAAATGTAAGGTGAGAAAAATATTGAAAGATGGTATTTTGATATTGCCGACCTGCGGAGGCACTTATACAAGGAAACAGGTTGACTCAGATCCGGTTAAAACCAACAGCAATATGGGACTCTATACAAATCACTGTAATTTGCTTGAACTTTCAGCTTTGGCATTTCAAATAGGGTTTGTTGAAGAGAAAATTCCTTTTGGTGTTACGAGTTTTGCATTAAGTGGAGAGGATGGAATTAATCTGGGCTTTGCAAAAATATGGCAGTTTATGCATTTGAAAGACAAAATGATACCTTTGGCTGTCTGCGGTTTGCATATGAGAGGTCTTAGCCTGGAAAACCAGTTGATTGATCTGAATGCAAAATTTAAAGAGGAAAGAGAAACCTCGCCTGATTATAGATTGATAAAACTTCCAACTAATCCTTCCAAACCTGGCTTGATAAGGGTGCAAAATAATGGAAAAAGAATTAAACTGGAAATATGGAATATTCCTAGAACACAATTGGGCAAATTTTTAGAGATGATTCCGGAGCCATTAGGCATAGGGAAAGTTGAACTTGATGATGGAACAAGGGTATTAGGCTTTATTTGTGAAGGTTATATGCAGACAAAAGGTGAAGATATTTCAAAATTTAAAAGCTGGAGGAATATTATTTAGCTTTACAGCGGAAAAAGCTGACTTCTGTATCATGCAGGAGTTGGCTCTTTTTATTTTATAGCATACTTATTTGTGATACATAAATTCCCTAATTAAAGGAACCGATTTGGTATTTTAGAAATTCAGGTAAGATGATAATATATAACTAAGCTAATTTATAAGAGAGGTTAAAAAATTGAACAGTCTAAACAATCGTCAAATAGAATTTATAAAACTGTTATTGTCAGAAAGTGAATATAAAACGATTAGTTATTTTTCTGGTCTTTTAAAGATCTCCTGTAAAACTTTACAGAAGGATTTAAAAATAATAGAAAAGTATTTAGGCAGTTTTAATATAGTACTTTCCAGAAAAAGGGGCATAGGAATCAAGATTATAAATTCTAAAGCGGCGAGATGGCTTTTGTTCAATAATCTCCAACTACAGCGTATAAAGTGCAAAAAAGTTACGGCTAATGAACGCAGACTTGAAATAATACGGGACATGCTGCTTAATTCAAATACTGTTACATCTATACAGAAACTTTCTGATATGTACTATGTAAGTAAAACAAGTATAGTGGCTGATATAAGCTATATTGAGGAATGGTTGATGAGATTTAACTTAGTGCTGAAAAAGAGCGTTAAAGGAACCAAGTTGAGTGGAGACGAAGTTAACATAAGAAAGGCACTGTCAATGCTTATGATTGAGTATTCCAAATTAAATTACAGAGAGCATAATATATTTCAGAATATAACATCGAGAATAGATCAATCTACGTTTAATGCTCTACTGGAACTTTTTGATAATGATAAAATTATTTATGTTAATGAATGTCTTATGAAACTGGAAAAAAAGTATAGCTGTTCTATCAATGATCCTTACTATATCAATCTTTTGACGCATATTCTTATTTCATTGACCAGAGGATTAGCTGGAAAGCAGATCAATAATGATTTTATAGAGGATGAATGCAGCTTTAAGAATGAAGTCTCTTATAAAATTGCAATGAATATGGTCACAAAAATGAACAGGGATTTTGGAATTAATTTAGGTGAGGCAGAGGTGTACTATTTATATGAATATTTTTCTTCTTGTGGATTAATAAAAAATACAGAAGATAATTCAAGTATGATTTTAGACGAATTAAACTGTAGAGCCAGGATCTTTACTAGAAAGATTACTACATTTATAGAAAAAATTATGGGTATTAATATTTCTAATGATAAAAAAATTATGAGAAATGTTTTCCTGCATGTACGTCCCATGTTAAATCGGTTGAGGAATGATATTCAAATAACGAATCCATTATTAGAAGATATAGAAAAGGAATACCCTGAGACATTGGCAATTTGTAAAGCAGCTACTTTATTGACTTTTCATGATTTGAACCGAGATTTCATACCAATTGATGAAATAGGTTACTTAGCGGTTTATTATCAAACGGCAATAGAACGTCTGCCTGTGAAAAAAAGAGCCGTTGTAGTATGTCAGAGTGGATTTGGAACATCACAATTATTAATGACTAGAATAAAGAAAACGTTTCCTCAATGGGAAATCAGTGATGTGATTTCTGCATATGATCTTGGTCGATATAATTTGAACAGAGTTGATCTTGTAATTTCAACAGTGCCTGTAAATGTAAAGAAGCCATATATAATAGTATCTGCATTTTTAAGTGATGAAGACATTCTAAATATTTCTAATATACTGGAGTGTAATCCCAAGCCGACAAATTTTAAAAATGTGGAAGCAGGAATATATTATATCAATAAGTATGTCTTTAAAGAAAACGTTTATTTCAATAGACAGGATTCCGAAGTACTTAGAATTATGAATAAAAAGTGTAATCATGATATCAAACTTAATGATATATCTTTTAGTGAAAGAATAAAAATAAAGTTAGCATTCACCAACAATTTAAATCTGGCTATAAACTTTAAAAGTATTTTGGATTCAAAGGAACAGATAGTTTTTTATATAATGATGGATGATACAAGTATGATAACTGAAATAATATCAGCAATATATTATTTTTACAAAGCCCATTATACTATCAAGGAAATTGTAGTATCTATGAATAAGTATAGGGATGGGATTAATTGTATTGAAGTTGATGATGAAATAGATAAATTTGAAATAAACGATGTTCGAAAAGTGCTTAAGAAGGAGACAATTAAATTTGAAATGAATGCCAGAACCAAGGCAGCAGCTATAGCTGAATTGTCATTATTGTTGAAAGATTGTGGAATTGTAACAGATTTAAAAGAGTTTTTAAATGATATAAATAAGAGAGAGGCTTTGGGAATTACCGGTATTGGAAGTGGAATTGCAATACCGCATGTAAAATCAAGATTTGTAAATAAAACGGTTGTAGCTATAGGCAAAAGTAGATATCCAATACAATGGGAAAGCTTGGATAATAAGCCGGTGTATTTTATTATATTGTTTGTAGTAAAGGAAGATAGTGAAATTAGTGAAAATGATAAATTGATTTCTAAAATAGCAACAATGCTAGGAGATGATGAGGTGTGTAAAAGTTTATTACTGGCTGAAAAGCCAGAGGATATATATAAAATATTTTCAAAATAAAAATTATGGGAGGAAGATGTCGTTATGACTGAACAGGAAATAGTAAATCGAAGGAAAAGTGCTGTTAAATGGTTTGAAGGTGCTAAAATTGCTTTAACTGAAGAAGAAAAGAATCAGATTGAAATTGCAGATTTTGGACTGGGAAAGATTGATGAAGTCGGTTCGCAGATTTTAGTGTATGTTAATACATCCAGGTATTGTGGAAAAGAAATGCTGATGTTTCCGGGGCAGATTTTCCCTGAACACAAGCATCCTACTAGAAAGGATGGAAGTATTGGAAAACAGGAAACGTTCAGATGCAGAAGTGGTATAGTATATGTTTATGTTCCGGGAGAGGAGACGCTTAGCCCTGCTGTAAAACCTCCGAAAGGAGATGAAAAGTACTATACATCAAGGCATGAAATTGTATTAAGACCTGGTCAAGAGTACACGATGGTTCCTGGTACACCGCATTGGTTCGCAGGTGGACCTGATGGCGCAATAGTATCTGAATTTTCTTCCAATAGTGATGATGCTTCAGATTTGTATAGTGACCCACGACTTGTTAGCCATTTTTCTACTAAATAATTTTGAAAGGGTGATTTAATATGTTGATTAGTATGAAGGAAATATTAGATGTCGCGAAAAAATATAAATTTGCTGTTCCTGCATTTAATGCGGGTTCAGGACAATTATTGACTGCTGTTATGGAAAGTGCCGAAGAAAAAAAAGCTCCATTTATCATGGCTATTCATCCAGATGAGCTATCTTTCTTAAGGGACAGTTTTGTATCACAAATTATTTATGAGTGTAATCATACTAAACTTCCAATTGTACTGCATCTGGATCATGGTGCAAATTTTAAACAGGTAATTCATGCAATTCAACTAGGATTTACTTCAGTTATGATTGATAGTTCAAGACTGCCCTTTGATGAAAATGTAAGAATCACTCAAAAAGTTGTAGAAGCGGCACATTCAGTTGGAGTTTCTGTGGAGGCTGAACTAGGCACAATAGGAGACACTGGAAATAGTATAGAGGGAGGGGTCACAAAAGTTATATATACAGATCCTGAAAAGGCAAGAGAGTTTGTAAACAAGACCAATGTCGATTCTCTGGCAGTTGCTATTGGTACAGCCCATGGTATTTATCCTAAGGATTTGAAACCAGAACTTAGGTTGGATATTCTACAGGAGATAAAAAAGCTAGTTGATATTCCACTTGTTCTTCATGGTGGATCTAGCAATCCTGATGATGAAATTGCAAGATCAGTTGAACTTGGTATATGTAAAATTAACATTTCAAGTGACATTAAAATAGCATTTGCTAAAAAGTTAAAAGAAATTATAATGGAAAAAGATATAAGTGAAATAAGAGAACCTAATATTATGTTTCCCGAGTGCATAAAGGCATGTCGAAAAGTAGTTGAGCAAAAAATTGATCTGTTCAATGATGCCGATAAAACAAAGTACTTTAAAATTTCTTATTGAAGATTAGGAGTTTGCCATGGATTTGAGTGAGATATTAGATGACAGGATCATTTGCGTAAATATGTCAGCACAAAACAAGGAAGAGGCAATAACTTTCTTATCTAATAAATTGAAAGATTCAAATTATATTGACGATGTAGAGTCTTTCAAAAAGGATATATACTATAGAGAGTCATTGGGAATAACCGGTATTGGAAATTATATTGCCATCCCACATGGTAAAAGTGATTCTGTCAAAAAAATAGGCATAGCAATTGGAAAATTAAAAGACGAGATTAAGTGGGAAACATTGGATAATAAAGGCGTTAAGGTAATATTTTTGTTTGCTGTTTGCAACAACAATGATTATGCAAAAAAGCATTTGATGCTACTATCGGAGCTGGCTTCAAAACTTGGAGATGATGAGAGAGTCAGTAAAGTTTTAAAAGCTAATTCAATTGATGATATCAAGAAGGCATTTTTTTAGAAAAGGGAGGAGTAATTATGAAAATTGTAGGAATTACTGCCTGTGCAGCAGGTATTGCCCATACTTACATTGCCAAGGAAAAGTTAATTAAGGCTGCCCAAAGTGCAGGTCATGAAATTCATGTTGAAACTCAGGGAACTATTGGTACGGAGAATAAATTGGATGAAAACGATATTAAAAGTGCAGATGTTGTGATAATTGCAGCAGATATTCAGGTAAGCGGTATAGAAAGATTTGATGGCAAGAGGAAAGTGGAGGTATCGACGGATACTGTAATAAGATCTCCAAAAAAATTTATCAAGAAAGTGGAAAGTATTATCAATAAATAAAAAAAGTGGGGAGGAAATTAACAATGTTGGCAGAATTAAAAAAGCATGCCATGACTGCTATTTCATTTCTAATTCCGGTTGTTGTTGCTGCGGGTTTCTTACTGGCTATTGGCAGTATTGGCGGGGGTATAACAATTACTGATTTTTCGAAAAATTTTCACTTGTTTGACGCATTTAGCACCATGGGTAGTCTGGGCTTGGGATTATTACCTGTTGTCATATCAGCAGGGATATCATTCTCTATTGCAGATAAACCGGGAATTGCTCCTGGAGTAATTATAGGGCTGGTTTCTAAAGCTATTGGAGCAGGTTTCTTTGGTGGTTTTATTGGTGGATATATAGCCGGGTATGTTACTAAATTTGTAGTTAAAAAGTTAAAGGTACCGTATTGGGCTGAAGGATTGAAACCCATGCTTATCATACCATTGATTTCATCTGCAATTTGTGGACTTTTAATGTTCTTTGTCATTGGTATTCCAGTTAGGTCCGGTACTATTATACTGGAAAATTATCTGGAAAATCTAAGTGGTTCCTCCAAGTTTATCTATGGAATGGTTATTGGAGTGCTTTCAGCGGTGGATTATGGTGGAGCTATAAACAAAGTTGTATATGCCTTTGTACTAGGATTATTGTCCCAGGGGGTTAAGGAACCTGTTACAGTACTTATGATAGCATCTATGGTTACTCCATTCGGAATGACTATGGCCTATTTTATACAGAAGATATTCAGAAAAAATATTTATAAGAGAGAAGAAGTCGAAAATTTAAAAGTGGCCTTTCCAATGGGTATTTGTATGATAACAGAAGGATGTTTGCCCATTGTCATGAATGATGTTGTACGCTGTGTAATTGCAACAGGAGTAGGTGGTGCTATAGGTGGAGGATTCAGTATGCTGTGGGGAGCTGATTCTGCTGTTCCACATGGAGGGCTGTTTGCTATTGTTACCATGCACCATCCATTGGCATTTCTTCTTTCACTATTCATAGGTTCTCTAGCTACTGCAATTGTTCTTGTTATCTTTAAAAGGCCTGTCGATATAAATTCAAGTGACCCTGAAGGTGATACTGAAGAGGCAGATATATCTGACAGCAGTATCAAGATTTCATAATTAATTAGTAAAGGGGAAAGTGGAGATGTATTTTAAGTTTGGAGTTGACACATTCATTTGGACAGAGAATTTCTGTAAAAATGACCTATGGATAATTAGTAAAGCCAAGGAATTAGGTTTTGAAGTAATTGATTTTGCAATTTCAGATCCGTATAGTTTTCCAACAGAACTTGTAAAAAAAGAACTTTCGAGGGTTGAAATCGACTGTGTGTGTACTACAACGCTTACACGTGAGACAAACCCTATTTCACCTGACCCGGCTGTAAGGCAGGTTGCAATAAAAACTATGAAAAAAGCAATTGATATTTGCAATGAACTTGATGCTCCTATTCTAGGCGGCGTAAATTATGCGGCTTGGGGATACACCACCGGCAGTCCAAGGACAAATGAGGAGTGGAATTGGGGTGTGGATTGTATGAGGAAGGCTGCGGAATATGCGAAGGAAACCGGTTCAGTAACAATCTGTGTCGAATGTGTGAATCGTTTTGAGACCCATTTTTTAAATATAGCTGAAGATGCAGTTGAATTTTGCAAGGATGTAGGAACTGAAAATGTTAAAGTACATTTGGATTGCTTCCATATGATTAGGGAAGAAAAAAGTTTTTCTGGTGTAGTAAAAACTTGCGGGAGAGAATACCTGGGATATGTTCATGTTAATGAGAATGACAGAGGAATACCCGGAACGGGGCTTGTCCCTTTCAAAGAGTTTTTTTCTGCACTTGATCAGGTAGGATATGACGGACCATTGGTTATTGAATCCTTTGATCCAAACTTTAAACAATTGAATGCAAATTGTGCGATTTGGAGAAAATTTGCGGAAACGGGTGAGGAGCTGGCTGTCAAGGGTCTTGCGAATTTAAAGCAGATTGCTTCGCACATGTAATTATTTTTAATGAAATCGAGGTAGGTAAAAAATGAAAATAGCACTAGGCTGTGATGAAGCTGCATACAAATTGAAGGTGGAAATAAAAAATCATATAAATAAAATGGATGAAATCAATTTAATTGATGTTGGCTGCGATCAGGATGAAGTTGTCCTTTATCCTGATATAGCATTAAATGTTGCAAGACTTGTTTCAGAAAGTAGGGTGGACAGGGGAATTTTGTTATGTGGAACCGGAATTGGCATGTCAATAAGTGCCAATAAAGTTCCAGGTATACGTGCAGCTGTGTGTCATGATCCATATTCGGCAGAGCGTTCTAGAAAAAGCAATAATGCCCAGATTCTATGTATGGGTGCACGTGTTATAGGAGTAGAACTGGCTAAATGTATTGTAGATATATGGTTGAATTGTGAATTCGATGGTGGACATTCTATATCAAAAGTCAATCGAATTTCTGAAATCGAAAGAAAGTTTTTCCTTGAAAAGAGTGGTGGTAGAAATGAATAGTATTGTGAATGAACGGGATCATGTAGTTGAAGACATGCTAAGCGGTTTTATAAAGGCCAATGATGATATCGTTTTACCAACAAAAAATTCAAGAGTACTGAAATATATTAATGCTCCTGTAAAAAACAAGGTTGGAATCGTAACAGGAGGTGGTTCCGGCCATAAACCCGCATTTATAGGGTATATAGGTAAAAACATATGTGATGCGGCAGCAGTTGGCGAAGTCTTTTCATCACCTACAGCATCAGCATTTTTAGATGCTATAAGGGCAGCTGACTCAGGTAAGGGTGTTGCTTGTCTTTATGGAAACTATGCAGGTGACAATATGAATGTGAAAATAGCTGTAGGTAGAGCTAAGGCACTTGGAATTGAAGTTAAAACAGTGGTTGCAAATGATGACTGTGCCTCTGCCTCGAAAAGCGATTCTAAAAAACGCAGGGGAGTTGCTGGTGAAGTATTGATGTGGAAAGTGGGAGGTGCAAAAGCTTCTATGGGTGCAGATCTGGATGAAGTAATAGAAACAGCACGAAAAGCAATTGATAATACTCGTTCAGTAGGAATTGGAATAGCTCCGTGTACAATACCGGCTGTCGGACATCCAAATTTTGAAATAAAAGAAGGGACTATGGAAGTGGGAATAGGGCATCATGGGGAGCCTGGTATTAAAGTGGAGCCATTAAAGAATGCTGATGGAATAGCAGAGGAAATGCTCGATATTATTATGAAGGATTTGACTTTCAAGGCTGGTGAGGAGGTGGTTGTTCTATTGTCCGGACTTGGAGCCACACCTGTTATGGAACAATATATAGTGTATGACAAAGTTGAAGATATACTAAAGAGCAGGGGAATAAGGATATATAAAGCCTATGTTGGGAATTATTTTACATCGCTTGACATGAAGGGAGTGACATTGACCATTATGAAGTTGGATGAAGAATTGAAGGAATGCATTGATTTACCAGTCTGCTCTGTTGATTTGAAACAGTTATGAATTGAGAGAAGGTGGTAGAGTGTTTGTAAAAAATAATGATTGTGCTGTAATTGTATTGGATTTAATCAAGACAATCCATGTAAATAGGGATCTTTTGAGCAAGATAGATGGGAAAATTGGTGATGGTGATCATGGAATCAATATGGACAAGGGTTTTACTATATGTGAAAAGAAGTTGAAAGATAAGACCTACAATATGTCAAAGGGGTTTTCCATTCTAGGATCAACTTTATTGGAGGACATAGGAGGTTCAATGGGACCTTTGTATGGTATTTTCTTTGACAGCTTGGCCCAAAAATCAATGAATAGAGAAAAAATTGATAAAATTGTATTTCAAGATATGTTAAATACAGCTTTGGAAGGAGTACAGGATATTGGCAGTGCTAGTATTGGAGACAAGACATTGCTGGATACTCTGATTCCGGCCAGAAATGCTTATAAGAAGGCGGTAGATGATGGTGAAAGCTTTTACAATTCTCTGGAGAAAATGAAAGCTGCGGCTAAGAAAGGATGTCAATCGACAAAAAACATGATTGCTAAAGTTGGAAGGGCAAGTAGATTGGGAGAGCGTTCAAGGGGAGTTTTAGATGCTGGTGCCACAAGTTGTTATTTGATTTTAAATTCTATAGCAGAGTCCCTGCAAAGTATTTTGAAAAATAATAGAGTTTGAATTAATATAAGTTCGACAAATAAAAACTATCATCTGACTCCATAAGCTAGATGATAGTTTTTATAAAATTACCTGAATCTTCTATTTTTGAATCTGTATAATAGTATTGCTGCAATACCAAATGCGAGTAAAAGTGCTGCAAATAATGTAAATGTTTTAGTTTCTGTATCCATGGAACTGAGTTTGTCATATGTGGATTCCGTGTTTTCTTTTTTAAACTGAAAGCTTTTTATGTTGCCGAAGCTGTCTATCAGTATGGAATCACCGGACAGCTTTAAAAAGTGGTTTGGAGAAGATAAAAATACAAGAGATTTCAAAAGCAGGTCTTTCTTGGGTGAAGTCAGCACCAGAACAGATTTGCTGTTGTTATAGGGCGATATGTCAAACTGAAATACTGATATGTTTGAAGCATAGGGATCTGTTAGGTACAATTTTTCATTACCCGTAAATGATGTGTATTTTTTATTGTATTTAAACCAGAGTTTCGAATTCATTTTTTTTATAATCTGGTTGTTTTCAGGGGTTCCATATAATATCAGGTTCATGTCATGATATTTTTCTGAAAAGTTTTTGTCAGTTAAAACTTCTATATTTCCTGTACTGTAATCTATATCTTTTCCCATATATAAAAACATCCTGCTTATACCTTCAACTTCATTTTCAGACAGGCTTTCAGGAACTACAAGTGCTGTATTGTCCAGCTTTCTGTTTGAAACAAATGGCTGTGGATAAGTAATGAAACTGTAGAACTTATTTTCATTATCCGGTATATATATATGAATTACCGGTTACAAGGGCCCAGGGTATTTCTTCCCGTCTTAACTGGCAAAATGAATCCGTTATTTCAAGATCAAAGGCAATTTCTATGCCGAGGGAATTTGATTTCTTGACATCATCCGGAATTGAAAGCTCCAGTTGGTCGCCGTTGCACTTATCCGAACTTAATTTTTTACTGCCTATGGGAGTACCATTTACATATACAGTAACAAGTGATCGGTTGAAATCCAGATTCTGTGAATATCTCATGATTAATTTTATTCTGCATCCACTGGAAGGAAGTCTGTTTTTAGGAAGACTGTATTGTATTGAACTGCTCTGTCTGAAAGGACCTTTAAAATTTATTCCGGTTAATCCGAGATCTCTAAATGTAAGCTTTGAAGCTGGTTCTGAAGTCCTTTTTTCTACCTTGATGCTGCTGTCTACTCTAAATGTATCCACAGCAAGCTGTTTTACAATGTCCCTGTTTGTAAGCAGTTTTACAGCTTTTTTGAGCATATTTCCATTTTCACTTATTATTGACATAAACTTGTATTTTTTATCAAAGGGGGAGTAAAACTCCTTTATTACAGCACATTTGCTGTAATTTTGTGCTGCTGGAGGATAAATGGATCTAATCTCCCGGGGAATATTTTTTGAATCCCCTATGTATATTATGTTTTTGTGCTGCGGAACGGAGGAATATTTGACAACGGTTCCGTTATAGTTTTCAGAGCCATTTTGTTTTCCAAAATAGGTTTCAAGCATGAGGGCTGCGGAGAGTTCCTGTTCAGTATAGTTGTCGGGTACAGCTATTACGGTAGCATAGTCATTGCTGTCGTTTTTGATAAAAGGATATGGAAATTCTGATATATTATTTGAGCTCCGTTTACTTATGAATCCCATTGACAGGTTTGAATCGCCGTATAAATTCAGCCAGTTTCCACTGTTGACATCATCTGTACAGGGTTTGTCGGATATTCTGGAGTAAGTATCTATTTTGAATTCGTTGCTTCCAGGTTTAATTGCACTTAGAGGTACTGAAGCTTTTAAATATGTTATTTGATGTTCTTTATAAAATAGTGGGGAGGAATAGAATGGTTTCCCGTTTATTGAAAAGGTGACGGATGCATTTTTAGTTTTGTCTACAAGCTGGCTTATATTGAAATGTATATTTGCCTGTATGGATTTTATCTCGGAATGTTTATCTACATTGAAATATAGAGAATGTGATGAAAATACTCCACTAAAGGTTACATCGCTCCCAAAGGTAAAATTTCTATATTCCAGATTATTGTATGAAGCAGATGAAACTTCTGTTCTGCAGGAAAATAAAATAATAAAAATCAATGAAATCATCAATATGAAATTGTATTTTCTCATTTTTCACATTCCTTTCTTCAGTTTTAGAATCTTTCCGTCTTATACCATTTGAACTCCTTCTTGAATATTACATCTTCAAGATAACTGTAGAATCCAAGAGCAGCCACAATTGACCATAGTTTGCAGTAGGTGAAATACATCAGCAGGGTTACCAGAAAATTACTAAATGTCAATTCTCCCTTTTCTGTAGAGATGGCTATCAAGATGGAAAGGGAAAATACACTGTATGCCATGATCCATAGAATGATACTGTAGCCACTTATATTTAGATGTATTATCCGGGATAGACCTAGTATAAAAATAAGATCCGAGATAATTGCAGCAGATAGAAAGAAAAAATATATTATGATGTAATATATAATGTCAAATTTACTTACATTTGCATGTCTGGTAAAAAGGTACCTGAAGTTTTTGATAATCACATATACATTTCCCTTGGCCCACCTGCTTCTCTGCTTGAACCACACATTAAGAGTCTGAGGTTCCTGCTCCCAGGTTACAGCAAGGGGAATAAACTTTATCTTGTAGCCCATTCTATATAGTCTGAAGCTTATTTCGGTATCTTCTGTTACTGCCTTTGTATCCCATCCGCCCATTTTTTCAATTAGATTTCTTCTTATTATAAAGTTGGTTCCGGGTATTGTGCATAAATTGAAAAGCTGCCATCTTCCTGCCTGGGACATCCACTGGAAGGTGAGCGTTTCAATGTTTATAAATTTTGTGAGAAGATTTTTTCTACGGTTTCTGCATCTGAATTTTCCGATTACAGCTCCTAGGCTATTATCTGAGATTATAGTCTGAACCAGATATTTCAGGGATTTTTTTTCAGGAGTATTATCTGCATCGTATATTGCCAGAAACTCACCGCAGCTTTTTTTAAATCCAATATTCAAAGCATTTGATTTCCCTCTGCCGCCTGTAATATTATCCGTATTTATTACACTCAGATTTCTACAGGGATTGTTCTTTTTTATTTCTTCCAGTATCAGGGTAGAATTGTCCGAAGAATTGTCATTTATAATTATAATTTCATATTTATTCTCGGGATATTCCAGATTCAGCAGTGATCTAACGGTTCTGGCAATTACTTTCTCTTCATTATGGGCGGGCACCATAACTGATATGAAGGGATAATATGCAGGAATCTCATGCATGTTTAACTTCAGAGTTTTTAAATAATACAAATAACCGCCTGTAATAAGTATCACATTTATAAATATTGTTATCCATATGACGGCAAGAGAATACAAGAGCAATATGTCAAATATATTCATATTTATGGGTCACCACATTATCTGAAAAATTTTTTTACATCTAATTTTATTCCTATAATTATTATTGCTACAAAAAAGACACATATAAATAGGGTGATTTTTATGATGTCCATGTTACCGCTGCTTATATCGATAGATCTGCTTGGGGAGGACTTGCTTTCATTTGAATGTTTTTTCGCGTATTTTGCCGGAATATCAAGATATTCGGGGCTGCTGAAATAAAATTCATCCTTTAAAAGATCATTTATCTGCTTTTTAAAATTATCATAGTCCATGTCTGAACTTAGACTGAGTGCGGTATTGTGGATAGAATCTGGTTGTTCACGTATATACTTGTTGTTAAAGTCTACTTTGTCGATGACCAGATTGAATGGTGATATGGAATAATTATCAAGATCCAAAATCCCCATATCTGTGTCTTTGTGTATAAATACAGTGTTGGTTGAATGTATTAAGGCTTTTGAGTTTTCCCTGTATAAGAATCCTTCCGGTATGTCGAGAGCTATAGGTTGTATTCCATAATCCATATATATTTTTTGTGCAAGACGAATTTTAGATTCTATTTTATCTTCGGGAATATTTTCCCCGTACAGTACAGGAAAATGCAATATTATTTTTCCCCCGTTATTCTGTACATATTCCAATATCCCGCAGAATCTTTTCATGGCATCCATGTCCTGATTTTCATATACCGGCATTACACTGCATATGAATGGTATACCATTGCTATAGAGAAAATCTATTTTTTTGGCAAAAACATCTAAGTCTGTAAAGGGGTATACAGCATCTATAAGAAGATATACATTTCGATTTTCCTGATATGTATTGTTGATCAATCTGTAAAAATCGTTTTTTAAAATATTGTAATTTAAATTTTGTGAGGAAAGACTGGATATATACTTTATGTTCGATTTATTTAATGGCAATTGGTCAAAATTTTTACCAATCCATACTATTCTGCCCTTAAAATTTAAAAGGTCATTTACAAGTGAAACTGGAAGCTTTGAGAAATTATTGTAGAGTATGAACAGTATTTTATACTTGCTGGCTGATCCTTTGAAATAGGAACTGGAATTTAATATGTCTATTCCGCTGCCGCTTCCCAGGATCAACCGCACCAGTGAATTGAGCCTATTTTCTTCTGAACCGAATTCATTGTAGGTGTCATATATTATTGCAGTGCTGTTTTTACTGCTGCTTTCTACATTCGGAGCTGCAGAAAATATGATGGATGCAGATACAACTAATATTAATGAAAGTGAATAAATTTTTTTCGTATTATATATCATAATCAAGTTCCTTCTCGGCCTTCGACAAAAAATCCATAGGATTTTGTATGTCCTCATTGTAGATATAATATCCAATCTGAACTTCAAGTTTTAAATTTCCAAGCCTGTCGTATCTATCCAGTGTCATATTATTTATATTTTCCTTCAGACGTGTTTTTATTATTTCACATCCATTTTCATCAGATATAAGTATGAATGCAAATATGTCATCTTCCGGTAGTATATATTTTCTGTCTTCAATCCTTAAAGAGTTTTCAAGGGATCTGGAGCATTTCACAAGTATGTCTCTAAAAAATTCCATGCCTGCAATACTTTTGAGATTGCTGTTGTATTTGAATTTTACAACCATGAGTGATAGTGGAATACCATGCCTTTTGGACATGTTCATGTATATGGGAAGTTCATTTAAAAGTGCAGATGAATTTCGTATTCCGGTCAATGGATCTATCATTACAAAGGATTTGTTTTCAGCCATGATTTTTTTTGATTCCATTTGAATATAAAGTATATATCTTGACAGAAATGATACGATCAGGGCTGTCAGAGGTATTGATACTGCCCAGTAATATGAATTTTCATTTATTGAAATACTGTTTGTAACTGACATGTAGAGTTTGTAGCTGAAGTAAGCAAAATCGCAGATCAAGACTACTATGAGAGAAAAGGTCATATCTGTGTAATAACTTATTAGAGCTACAAACATGAGCACAAGAAGCATGATGTAATTTTCAAAAATATTTTGTGATTGAATGTACTGAAATGAAATACATATTATAAAAAAATAAGCTATGAGCAGTGTCATAAATATGTCTATTTTTTTCCCATAGTTTCCAAATTCCATTTTTCAACCTCCTTTTGTGTATTTGTAATGAACTGTGCATCTATTTTTCTAATTATCAGATATATTGAATACAAAAATATAATATCGAAGGATACATTAAACATAAATACATGTTTTCCAAGATCTGCATCACCGGCTCCGATTACAGATATAAACAGCTGTGATACACCTGTTAAAAAAATATATACAAAGGTTTCTTCAAAAAGCCGGGAATCCATGTCACTGTTTTTACTTGCCACTCTATATCTTTTTGCAGAAAACACAAAATATATTCCAAAAGCAATTATTGTTAAAAATAGATTATGGGGCATGTAGTGTTCTTTTATTCCGCTCCAGGCGGAGAAGAAATAGGATTGGCTCCCATAGGACTTTCCCGCTGATTTTTCATAATTCCCCATTGCCTTTGGCCTTATGGAATAACCATTTTTCACAGCAAAATTCATCATTTTGAGAAATATTTCAGGATTTTTCAAATAAAATTTTAAAATGCTAAAGGTGGAATATTTACTGTAAAAAGTTTTCTTCAATTTATCATCATTTGGATTTATAACAGGTATTTGGTTGAAAAATGTAGTTTCGCTCAATAGAGAATACTGGGGATTTATATTGAGTTTCTTCAACAGATCATCTGGATTTTTTTCGTATATAAGGATACCTCTTGTCATTGCATGGTATCTGTTTATATAATCAAAATCTCCGGATATGGATTTATAGAAATAGGTAGATAAGCCTAAAGTTACAACAATCAATACGGCTGGGACATAGTGAAATAGTCTGTTTTTTAAACAGGTTGAAAGTCTGAACAATACTGCACATACCAGCATACCTACAGGTGCAAACTGCTGCTTCGAACCGACAAATAATATGGATAATATGAAAAATAGCAGAAAATTTGCCATGGTATATTTTTTAAACTTGTACATATATAAAAGTATACCAATACTGAGCATGAAGGATGTTATGCTCAATGCTTCACCATAAAACGAATTAAAATAGGATATATAACCGGTATCACAAAATATGAATATGAAGATCCCGGTAATTAAAATTTTATATTTTGTAGATTTTATATCGCAGGTAAGTACTTTTACTATGAGATATGCACTCAAAGCATAGATTACCAGATATATAGCGGATAGAAATCTTATATCAAATATATAATCTTCTGTAAATAGCCTGTCCAATAAGACTGCCGCTTTTGTAAATATGAATTGTGTGGATACTAGCATTCTTGGATTTTCATTGTTGTATTTGTAGATTCCATAGTCTCGATTAAAATATCCAAGAAATTTATTATTTTCATTTTGAGGAAGATAGTACAGATTACTCTGACTTATTATACGAAAGAAATCTCCATTGTCTGCCACCCCTATTATAGGTTGTATGAACAACGTAATAGATCCTATGAGTACAACCAGTGCAAAAGCAAGAATTCCACAGCTGTTTTTATAATTTGAAAAATTTAGCCTGATGTTCATTATGATTCATCCTTTGGAATTGAATATGTGTAAATACTTAGAGTAATCTTAGCATCTGAAAATATCAATATCAATACCTATAAGGCAAATTTTATAGTGAAGTAATAAAAATCATATGGAATGTGAGGAACAATTTATAATAAAAAGGGGGAATTTACCTAAGGCAAATTCCCATTCGTGGATATAATTCTATATATTGTCCTGATCTGTCAGGATTATAGGACCGTCTTCAGCTATTGCAAGTGTGTGTTCATACTGGGCGGAGAGACTTCCATCCACAGTGCGGGCTGTCCAACCGTTATTATCTATAACAGTATGATAGGAACCTATATTTATCATTGGTTCTATAGTTATTACCATTCCTTTTACAAGCTTGAGGCCTCTTCCAGGTTTTCCATAGTGTGGCACAGCTATATCATCATGCATGACTTTCCCTATTCCATGTCCCGTATAATCCCTTACTACGGAATATCCCAGAGATTCTGCATAGGTTTGAATCTCATGACCTATATCACCTATGTGATTTCCAATTACAGCTTTTTTTATTCCCCTGTAAAGGCATTCTTTAGTAATATTCATAAGATCCTCGGCCTCTTTTGATATTTTGCCTACTGCGTATGACCATGCAGAATCTGCCAGCCACCCGTTCAAGTTTACAACCATGTCTATAGTTACTATGTCACCTTCTTTTAAAGGTTTTTTATTTGGAAACCCATGGCAGATTTCATCATTTAAAGAAGCACATATAGCATAAGGAAATCCCATATAACCCTTCTGCTCCGGCGAAGCACCGTGTTCATCCAAATATTTTTCCACAAAGCTATTTATTTCCATGGTAGTTATACCCGGTTTTATCATCTTATGAATTTCTTTATGGCATGATGCAAGTATTTTACCAGCGGCAGCCATGTAACCTATTTCTTTTTTCGTTTTTATATCTATCAAATTTCTCGCCTCTATCCTAAAATTTATTTGGAAATACTTTTATTGTAACATTTATTTTGATTAAATTAAATGCCGTTGCAAGTTAGATTTTACAGGAAATTTTAAAATTGTCAGCAGTTGATCAAGTCAGGATTTAAGTAGTAATGCTTGTATAAACGTTTACTGCATTATATATTATAAGTAACAAAGGTAAGGAGGTATTTATAAATGGAAATTTCTAAAAAAAGTGGAACCGGTAAAGCCAGGGTTCAGAAGTTTGGAGGATTTCTTGCAGGCATGGTGATGCCGAATATCGGAGCGTTTATTGCATGGGGACTTATAACGGCCTTATTTATTCCTACTGGATGGATTCCTAATGAAAACTTTAACAAACTTGTATCACCGATGATTACCTATCTTTTGCCGGTACTTATAGGTTATACCGGCGGTAAAATGGTATATGGTACAAGAGGAGGTGTCGTTGGTGCGATAGCTACCATGGGTGTTATTGTTGGATCTTCGGTAACACAGTTCCTGGGGGCAATGGTAATTGGTCCTCTTGGAGGATATCTTATCAAGAAGTTTGATGAACTTGTAAAGGACAGGATACCTACAGGATTTGAAATGCTTGTAAATACATTTTCTTCAGGTATTCTTGGATTGATTCTTGCACTTGCTGGATTTTCGATAATAGGCCCTGTAGTAGCTGCAGTTACAGTTGCACTTGGCAATGGGGCAAAATGGATAACGGAGGTTAAGTTGCTTCCACTCATAGCAATATTGGTGGAACCTGGGAAGATATTGTTCTTGAACAATGCTATAAATCACGGAATTTTTGATCCACTGGGAATTGCACAGGTAAAGGATGTAGGAAAATCAATATTTTTCTTGCTTGAATCCAATCCTGGACCGGGCCTTGGAGTATTGCTTGCCTACTGTATATATGGAAAGGGCAATGCAAAACAATCTGCACCAGGTGCTATAATAATTCAATTTTTAGGTGGTATTCATGAAATATACTTTCCATTTGTAATGATGACACCGCTTTTGCTTCTGGCCGTAATAGGAGGAGGCATGGCTGCTGATTTCACATTCCTGGTTACAGGAGCCGGGCTTGTTGCTTCACCTGCACCGGGCAGTATATTTGCTGAAATAGCAATGAGCCCCAAGGGAGGACTTCTTCCCGTACTGGCAGGTATACTGGTAGGAGCTGTAGTATCTTTTCTGATAAGTTGTCCTATAATAAAGACAAGCAGTACGGATGATGACGAATCATTTGACAGTGCTAAAGATCTTGTAGGCCAGATGAAAGCTGAAAGCAAGGGTAAAACGGCTGTTGCTGAAGTATCAAATACAAATGAACTGCCAGGTCTTATAGTGTTTGCCTGTGATGCAGGTATGGGATCATCTGCAATGGGAGAATCTATACTTAAGAAGAAAGTAAAAGATGCAGGACTTAAAATTGAAGTAAAACACTCTCCTGTAAACGAAATACCAAAGGATGCAGATGTTGTATTTACTCAGGAAAGTCTTGAGGATAGAGCACGTATGATAGTGCCTGATGCCAGGATTATAACTATAAAAAATTTCCTCGACAACAAAGTTTATGATGAGTATATTCGATCTTTAAAAAGATAACTAGGTAGGTGATGCTGTGTATAGTATAAATGAATTTACTGCAAGGCAAAAATTTATTATAAATACAATACTGGATAAGAATTCATTGGGCATTAATGAACTTTCCACACAATTTGATGTTAGCAGTCGAACTATACTCAGGGAAGTCAATGCAATTAACAGAGTTTTGAAACGGACCAATGTGAAAATATACGATAATAATTCAGACTTGAGCATAATGGGGAAAAAAGAAGATATTTGCCGCCTCAGAGATTCCTTGGGCGGCATACCGGCACAATGGCTTATGAATCAGGAACAAAGATTATTGTTGATTACAGCCCAACTGCTTTTGATAGATGAATCCTATAAGCTGGCATTCTTCAGTTATCAGTTGAATGTAACGGAATCTACCATAAGCCTTTATATGGATAAAATTGAAAGATGGCTTAGAGTCAGATATATAAGACTTGTAAGAAAAAGGGGACATGGAATAACAACTGATGGTCCCGAGTGGATTAAAAGGAATTCTTTTGTAGAGTTGATTTATGAATTGAAACCTATAGACAAACTGTGTTCGTATATATATGGAAGTACGGAAGATACTATTATGAATGCATTTTTTAAAATTTTGTTTGAGGATAAACTGATTCCGATTTCCAAAAAAATAGTGGAAATTTGTGAGAAATCTTTATCCAGCATGGATGATATAACTTATTTCAACTCCTTGATATATGTTCTTATATCTTTAAAAAAGTCTGGATTGGGACATTCTATAAAATTGCCTGACTATTTAATTCATGATGTGCTTTCCTCCGAGAGGTTTCAATTTATTTATGATATAAAAGAGTACTTGGTATCTGTCAATATGGCTCTCTCGGATAGTGAACTGACATATATAGCAATAAACCTCCTTGGAGATAAGTATATTTATAAGGAAAATGGAAGGTTTGAAGAATTTGGAGTCTCTTTCGAGCAGATATCACGAGAACTTGTATATGAGGTTGAAAGAAAATTAAACAGCAAAATAAAGTGTGATGACCAGTTGATTACCGGGTTATCCCAGCATATCAATTCAGCACTTTATAGAGTCAATATGGATATACCGGTAAAAAATACAATACTTCAGGAAATAAAAGAATATTACAGCAGCCTTTTTGAAATTGTGGACTATTCGTGTAAATTGATATTTTCAAAATATAATATAGCAATGTCACAGGATGAAATAGGATTTATAACGATGCACATTGGTTCGGCACTTGAGAGGTCAAATAGCTTGAACAACAAATTTTCAGTTCTTGTAATATGTCCAAATGGAATAGGAACTGCAAAAATGCTTTTTAGCAGACTCAAAGCAGCAATAAATGATATAGAGAGTATAACCATCAAGTCTTTTAAAGATTGTACTGAGGAAGATAATAAATATGATATAGTAATTTCCACCGTAAATATTGATTTCAGCGGGAAATTAAAAATGGATGATGTAATAGTGGTTTCACCGTTCTTGAAAAAAGATGATATAGACAGGATAAATAGTCACATTGCCAGACTTATCAAGAAAAACAATACTTTTAACAAGAATGAATTTACTGTTGGTAAAAAGGATATGTCACAAGAAGAGAAGTGTAAAATAATAGATAATCTTGTAAATGGCATACGTGTTCAGAATATAGAAACAGAATCTTTTGAAGAACTTGTCAGATTAATTTGCAGGGATGTCTATGATTGCGGCGTTATAAGCGATATTGAGCAAATTGAAAATCTTATAATTACAAGGGAAAAGCTTGGCAATGTAGTAATACCGAATTCCCATATGTCACTTCTTCATACCAGGTCAGACTGTGTTGTAAGACCATTTATGGGAGTGTATAGACTTAAGGAAAACATGAAGTTAAGGAGTATTGGATTTGATTGTGAAAATGTAGATACTTTTATAGTACTGCTTGCCAAAAAGAAGGAACATCCTTTCGTACTTGAGCAGATGGGCAGGATAAGTATGTCTTTGATAGAGAAAAAAAACATATCCAAAATCTTGAGAAAATATGATATTGAAAATCTACGTATTGAAATGGATGAAATACTGAATAGGGAGGAAGTATAATGGAACCAGAAGTACTTTGTGAAAATAATATACTGCTGAATGTTAAAAGTGAATCAAAAAACGAAGCTATCAGGAGAGTTGGCAATTTACTTGTTCAAAATGGGTATGTAGATGATAAGTACATTGAAGGAATGATAAAAAGGAATGAAGATATAAGTACGTATATAGGCAATGGGGTGGCAATACCACATGGAATGAATGAATATGTGAAGTATATAAGACATTCAGGAATCGTAATTGCACAATATAGAGATGGTGTGGATTTTGGGGAAGGAAATACTGCATATCTTGTAATAGGAATTGCAGGCAAGAATGATGACCATATGAATATACTGTCCAAAATAGCAATAGTTTGTCAGTACGATAAGAATGTGAAAAAGCTGGTAAAGTCAGATGACAAGAAGGAAATAATCAGAACAATTTTGGAAGAAGAATAAAAGTATTGAGAGGAGTTAGTTTATTATGAAAACAAGAGCCGTAAGACTTTATGGGAAAAATGATTTGAGATTGGAGGAATTTGAACTTCCTGAAATAAAAGATGATGAAATACTTGTAAAGGTAGTATCCGACAGCATATGTATGTCAACATACAAAGCTGCTGTGCAGGGACCTGACCACAAAAGAGTTCCCAAAGATGTGGACAAAAATCCTGTAATAGTTGGACATGAGTTTGCTGGTGATATAATAAAGGTTGGGAACAAATGGAGAGGACAGTTTGAGGAAGGTGGAAAATTTGCACAGCAGCCTGCTCTCAATTACAAGGGAAGCATGGCATCACCCGGTTATTCGTACAAATACTTCGGAGGAGATGCAACATACATGATAATACCTCACGAGGTAATGGAACTTGGCTGTCTGTTGAATTATAATGGAGACTCCTACTATGAAGCATCCCTGGCAGAGCCAATGTCATGTATAATAGGTGCATATCATGCATGTTTCCATACTAAAATGGGTTCCTATCATCATGAAATGGGAATAAAAAAAGGAGGTAAGCTTGTACTTCTTGCTGCAGCAGGTCCGATGGGACTTGGAGCTGTAGAATATGTAATAAATTGTGACAGGAGACCGTCTCTCCTTGTTGTAACGGATATAGACGATGCCAGGATAAAAAGGGCAGAGGAAATATTTGATAAAGACAAGATCAAGAGTGAAAAGGGCATAGATATAGAATTTGTCAACACAAAAAATATAGAGAATTCTTCCGAGTATCTTATAAAGATGACAGGAGGTACTGGATTTGACGATGTATATGCCTATACACCTGTAAGGCAGGTAGTAGAGGAAGCTGACAGGATACTTGGAAGGGATGGATGCCTGAATTTCTTCGCAGGTCCTACGGATAAAAACTTCAGTGGAGAGCTCAATTACTATAATGTTCACTATGGATCAACCCATGTTATAGGTACTACAGGAGGAAATACGGATGATCTTAAAGAATCACTAAGGATGACTGAGGAAGGTTCCATGAATCCGGCAGTAATGGTTACACATATAGGAGGCTTGAACTGTGTTCCTGAAACTACATTGAATCTTCCCAATATTCCTGGAGGCAAGAAGCTCATATATACAAATATAAATATGGAACTTACTGCTATAGACGATTTTGAGGAAAAGGGCAGGACAGATCCCCTATTTGCAGAACTTGCAAAAATAACGAGAAAACACAACGGACTCTGGAGCACCGAAGCCGAGAAGTATCTTCTTGATACACTTAAATAATAGACAAAATGAGCAAAAATTTCAAATGAAATTTTTGCTCATTTTTTTACTGTACCGTGAGAAGGATTTTTGGATACAATATCTATGGCCAGAGCTATTTCCTTTACTATATTTGTATTGAACTTGTCGGAAAGTTCATTTAGCTTGACATATAATAGACCTTTTTCAGTTGATATGTACTTAGAAGGCAAGTTGTTCAATGTTATGGCTTTTATATCATCAATACATTTTGGACATTTGCAAATATCATCATAGTTTTCAAGAACTTTAGGCAGCAGCCTGTCTACAATTTCTTCCATATAATTTTTGATCAACTAACCCACCTTCTCAAATATGCCTTATATGTTAATTATATCATAAATTAACTATATATTTCTTGCTTTTTAGAATCTATCCAGCAATTTGAGAGCTGACCTGCTTAGAATTTCCAATCCATATGACAATGATATCTCGTCTATGTCGAATTTAGGATGATGCTGGGGATATACAATATTTTTTTCAGGATTGTTTATTCCGACAAATATGAAACATCCAGGTACTTCCTGAAGATAGTAGGAAAAATCTTCACTACTCATAAAAGGCGGTATCTTGTGTGCCTTTTTACCTAAAACTTCTCTTCCGGCTTCAAGTACTATGCTTGTAACTTTAGGGTCATTTTCAAGAACGTAAGTACATAGATCTCTTTTCAAACTGCATTTAGCCCCAGTCATGTCACATATATCCTCTACGATTTTTTTTATATGGGAATATACATTTTTTCGGACATTTTCATCGAGAGATCGTATAGTTCCCTTTAATACTGCCTTTCCAGCTATGGCATTGTAAATTTTCCCGGATTGGAATACGCCTACGGATACAACCGCTTGTTTCATGGGATCTACATCCCTCCCCACAATAGTGTTCAATGCAACTACAATTTCCGATGCAGTCAGTATTGAATCTATTGTCTGATGGGGCATGGAAGCATGACCGGCTTTTCCCTCTATTATTATGGTAAATTCATCGCTTGCAGCCATTACAGGTCCGGGAGATATACCTGCTGTACCTATTGGAAGTGACTGCCATAGATGCAGTCCTATGATTGCATCCACATTTTTAAGCCCACCGTCCCTTATGATGGCTGCAGCACCTGATCCATCTGCAACCTCTTCTTCACTTGGCTGAAATATGAATCTTATATTACCTTTGATTTCACTTTTAAAATGTGATAGAATTTTTGCCGCTCCCAATAGTATAGAAGTATGTCCGTCATGACCGCAGGCATGGCATGCGCCTTTGTTTTGTGATTTATAAGGTTTATCTCCTTCCTCGTCTATAGCCAGTGCATCTATATCTGCACGTATAGCTATGGTTTTTCCAGGCTCTTTGCCCTTTAGGTCAGCTATGATGCCGGTTCCTGCTGCTTTTCTTATATCAAGATCCAGTGTGCCCAGCACACCAAAAATTTTTTTCTGAGTATTGAATTCCCGTTTGCTGATTTCCGGATGTCTGTGAAAATATCTCCGTAAATCTACTACTTCAGGATAATATTTTTTCACAAGTTCTTTTATATCATTCATATTTATAATAGCCCCCCATAAACTTATTGCCATTGTATAATCAATTGCATATTTCCTTCAATTTGAATAATATTATTTATTATTAGTTATACAATAACATAAAATATGGAGTTGTAAATAGAAAATTGTAAAAACATATGTAAATAAGGGGTCTATCATGCCATTGAGAATATTAGAGTCGAGGAGTGACTGACTCAAGAAATAGGAGATAGCGAAATACTTGTTAAAAGTAATTTCTGATATTATTGTAGAGTCGGTTTGGAAAAAAATAAAGCATAATATGATAAAAATATATTGACTATTTTGAAATGAAATTATATTATAATGCTGTAACAATATTTCATAAAAGAACAAATGTAAAAAAGGAGGCTATAGCAATGAAATTATTCATATATAACTTAGTTAGAGTCCGGTATAGTTAACGATATTGTCCTGATGGGGAAGAACAAGAAACAACTATGAAAACGTTATGAAAACCAATGCCCCAAATTGGTTTCAATAAAAACTCAAAAAATGCTAAAATCTAAATATGCTATCTAGATTTTAGCATGATGCATAAATTGCTGGATAAACAGCAATCACCTAAAATAATTATCCTTGTATGATATTTTACTACAAATCAAAACATCACATCAAAGATTGACCAAAATAATTATATCATTAAATATTGTTTGTGAAAACATATAAAAAATTTAAAAATCAAAATTGGGAGGTTTGAATCATGTTAACTGCTCTAGCAAATGCTGCTCAGGGGTTCATAGGACTATTTCAGGAGGGTGGAAAAAGCTTCACTGGAATGGTTACGGGAATTTTGCCTACTTTAGTTGTGCTTATTACGGCTGTCAATTCTCTTATCAAGATAATAGGTGAAGAAAGAGTCAATAATTTAGCCAGATCCTCATCCAAATATCTTGTAACAAGATACACTGTTTTCCCAGTTATTGCCGTGTTCTTTTTAACGAATCCTATGGCATATACTTTTGGTAAGTTTTTGGATGAAAAATATAAACCAGCCTATTATGATTCTACAGTTTCATTTGTCCATGCGATTACAGGACTGTTTCCGCATGCAAATCCTGCCGAATTGTTTGTCTACATGGGTATAGCACAGGGAATAACGAAACTGGGACTGCCTGTAGGTGAACTTGCCGTGAGATATTTTATAACGGGAGTTATTGTAATATTTATCAAAGGATTGCTTACGGAAAGGATTACTATCTATTTACTGAATAAAGAGAAAAATAAAAAGGTTCAACCAGTATGACATTGATTTTGTCAATAAATAAAAAATAGGAGGGTTATCATGTATAATACAGTAAAAGTTGAAAAAGGAAGAAGTGGCTGGGGAGGACCTCTCTATATAAAACCGGAAGGAAAAAGGAATAAAATTGTATGTGTAACGGGACAGGACATGCATCCTGTAGCATATAAGCTTGCCCAAATGACCAATGCAGAACTGGTAAATGGATTTGCTACTGGAGTTCCCGATGCGGAGATAGCTGCAGTTGTCATAGATTGTGGAGGTACTGCAAGATGCGGAGTTTATCCAAAAAAAGGTATACTTACTATAAATGTAAAATCTGTTGGACAGTCAGGTCCTCTTGCAAAATTTATGACGGAGCAGCTGTATGTATCTGATGTAAATGAATCCTGTATTTCCATCCATGAGGGCAATTCACCGGTATCATCAGCTCCAGAAGTGGAAAAAGCAAAAACAAATATTCCTGATGATAAGGCAAAGAAAAGTGTGGCGGCAGCTGTTGAAGCGGCACCAAAGAAGAAAGAGAATTTTATAGTAAGGCTTGGGAAAGGTGTTGGAGATGTAATAGGAAAGTTCTATGAAGCAGGAAGAGAGACGATTGATTCAATAATAAAAAACATACTTCCATTCATGGCTTTCGTATGTATGATAATTGGAATTATAAACAAGACAGGTATAGGAAATATTATTGCAAAGGCAATCTCACCGGCAGCAGGTTCTCTTGTAGGGCTGATCATAGTGTCGATTATCTGTACACTGCCCATACTTTCACCTATACTCGGACCTGGAGCAGTTGTGGCTCAGGTAGTGGGAGTTCTTGTAGGAACGGAAATAGGCAAAGGACATATACCACCGCATTTTGCACTTCCAGCATTGTTTGCAATAGATGCACAGGTAGGATGTGATTTCATACCTGTTGGATTGAGCCTTGCAGAAGCGGAACCTGAAACAGTGGAAGTGGGGGTTCCGGCAGTTCTATTCTCAAGAGTTGTAACAGGACCTTTATCTGTTGTAATAGCCTATTTTGTAGGAATTGGTCTGTACGAATAATATTTATATATGGAAAAGATCTCATTCTCTCTTTAAATTGCAAATCGGAAACAGAATGCATATTTGCAACATATATAATAGCATATACAGAATGTAGATATAACTATAAATATTCCATTTTATTGATGCATTTGTGCAACAATCATATATGAAAGAATTTGTTTAGGTACTGCGATATAGGGGTTGCAAGAGGTGGTATAATAATTGCTTTCAATAAAATTATAGTATGTTACAAAATATATTTTTGGAGGAATACACTATGAAAAACCTGGATAAATTCAATAAAGTAATCTGTGATACTTTGAATATAAAAGATATAGTAAATATTAAAGATGAAATGGGACCTGATGAAATAAAAAGCTGGGATTCACTGGCTCATGTAGAACTTGTTTCAGGACTTGAAGAAAATTTTGATATAAATTTTGACGTGGTGGATATATCTAGAATGTACACTATAGGAGATATAAAAAAAATATTAAATAAATATGGGGTAGAAGTATGACCTTCACGGATTATGTATTTGAGAAATCCGTAAATTTAGAAAAGACTGCTGTAATAGAGGGGAATCAGATTACAAGCTACAGAGAAATTTACGGCAGTATAAATTATGTAGTCAATCTATTACATGAAAGAAATTATTCAAAGAAGGATAGTGTGCTTTTAATTTCGGACAATTCGGCTTTCTTTATAGAAGTTTATTTTGGAGTAATAAAGAACGGCAGCATATGTGTTCCCATAAATCCATCCATGTCTGAAAACGATATAACCTATATTTCCAATATATTGAACATAAAAACAGTATTTTGTCAGGAGAAATATGTTGATAAAATAAAAGAACTGTTTTCTGATGATGTTACAGTATACAGTGAACGGAATATTGGTGAAATTGAGAATGAAATTTCTTCGGGTGATTCTGTAGATATAAAAGAAGATGTGACTCTTATAATGTTTACATCGGGATCTACTTCAAAACCAAAGGGTGTAATGCTGACACACTATAATCTGATGTATAACACGAATTCAATAATAGAATATTTGAATTTGAAAGAAAATGACCGCATAGAAGTTGTACTTCCATTTTACTATTGTTATGGGACTTCTCTGCTGAATACACATTTCAGGTGCGGCGGAAGTATTGTAATAAATAATAGATTTATGTTTCCACAGACTGTCATAGAAGATATAAAAAAGTATAATTGTACAGGCTTTGCAGGTGTGCCAAGTACCTATCAGATACTTTTGAGGCTTACCAATATTAAAGATTCCAAAGTTCCATCCTTGAGATATGTAACCCAGGCAGGGGGAAGACTTCCAGAGGTATTTATATCGGAATTGTGCAGTGCACTTGAAGGTGTTCAAATATATATTATGTATGGACAGACAGAGGCTACTGCAAGATTATCCTATCTTCCACCGGAGCAGTTGAAGAATAAACTGGGATCTATAGGAAAAGGCATTCCAGGAACCGAATTGCTTGTATTGGACAAGAATGGTAATACTGCTGGGACTGGTGAAGTTGGAGAGATAGCTGCAAGAGGCGGAAACATAATGAAAGGATACTTCAATGATGAAGAGGAAACAAAAAAGGTACTTAAAAATGGACTCTTGTATACAGGTGATTTAGCCTATAGAGATGGAGATGGGTATATATTCATAGTTTCCAGGGAGAAGAATATAATAAAGTGCGGCGGAAACAGAATAAGTCCAAAAGAAATTGAAAATACCATATGTGGTATACAGCAGGTAGTTGAATGTACTGTTATAGGAGTGGAGGATGATATACTTGGAGAAGCTGTAAAGGCATTTGTAGTTTTGAAAAATAACACTGAAGGTATAGATTCCAAGTATATAATTGACTATTGCTCAAGCAGATTGCCCAGATACAAAATACCAAAATATATAAAATTTTTATCATCACTTCCTAAAAATTCGTCGGGCAAAGTTCTCCTCCGAAAATTAAAGCAGATGTAAAATAAAATGAAACGGGTGAGGATACATGAAAATAGAAGATTTAATAGAGGATATGGTGTTAAATGACCAGTTTCAAATGTATCAGGAGGAAAAGGAAAAGAAGCTGCTTGATATAATCAAGGGACAGCTTGAATCCAATAAAATTAATGCGAATATAAATAGCATGTACAAAAAACTGAATGTGGATGTTTCACGAATTTCAAGTTTGAAGCAGGTTCCATTTATACCGGTAAACATGTTTAAAAAGTTTGATCTTCTGACCTGTAATAGTGAAAATATAATAAGAACACTTAATTCAAGTGCTACAACTTCGGGAATACCAAGCAGGATATATCTCGACAGACTTACGTCCATAAGACAGACACAGGCGCTTTTAAATACTCTAAAAAGTTTTCTTGGTGGAAAGAGAAGACCTCTTCTTATTCTGGATACAAAATCTATAAATAAAGATGGTCAGATATTGAGTGCCCGTGGTGCTGCCATAAGGGGAGTGAGCAACTTTGCAAGCAGTATAACCTATATAATGGATGAAAAAGATGGTGAGCTGGCAGTAAATTTGCCAAGACTTGAAAAATTCCAATGTGAAAATGCAGACAGAGACATACTGGTGTATGGATTTACTTATATAATATGGAGAAGATTTGTAAGAGAACTGGAGAGGCGGAATATTAAGCTGTCATTACCGGGAATGAAGCTTCTACACAGTGGTGGATGGAAAAAACTAGTATCAGAAAGCGTTGAAAAGGACGAATTCAACAGCAGGACGGCAAGGGTATTCGGAACTAAAAAAGAGAATATAATGGATTTTTATGGTATGGTAGAACAGCTTGGAGTTGTGTTTGTAGATTGTGAGTACGGACATAAACATGTCCCGGACTTCGCAGATGTCATAATAAGGGACTTTAACACACTGGATGAGGTAAAACCAGGACAGCGTGGAATTATAGAAGTTATGAGTATTTTAGGCTCAAGTTATCCTTCCCAGGGTATCCTGACAGAAGATGTAGGGGAACTTATTGGAATTGATGACTGCAGGTGCGGAAGGCACGGAAAGTATTTCAAGTTTCGATCCAGAGTCGAGAAAGCTGAAATCAGAGGGTGTGGTGACACTTTTGCAGAAGAGGAGGATATTGGATGATAGATTGTTATTCATTGAATGGATGCCTTTTTGAAGAAAAAAAGGTTTTTAAAAACTTTAAGGATATAGTAAGTAATTTGAAGGAAAATTTGAAATTGCTGAATGCTATACCGTCACAGGCTATTATTTTAATACTGAATGAATACAGCAGAAGGCTGTCTGTGAATAAACAGCTTCTTGGAATTGAAGGTGTGGCCTATTTATCCTTTTATTTTAGAAAATCGAATGTGGAAAAATTGATAGAAATGAGTCTGGGAGACGGAAAATATCTGGATGAATTTGTATTCAGGGGAAATGGCAGATTTATAAAGGCCCAGGGCAGAGGAATAAGCTGCCATTGGATAGCAGGAAATGTTTATACACTTGCACTCTACTCAATTTTTCAATCTATTATAGCTAAAAATTCAAACATTGCAAGGGTACCTGAGAATAGTATTAATATAGTGTTGAAGCTGTTAAAGCCAATGATGGACATACAAGTTGTCTATAATAATAAATCCTATTTTTCCTCCGATATATTGAAAAATATATCCATAGTATATTTTCCAAGCAAAGATAAATCGATGAATCAGGCAATGTCAATAGCTTCTGACTCAAGAATCATATGGGGAGGAAAGCAGGCAGTTGACAGTATTGCTTCACTGACAAAAAAAACTACATGCAGGGATATAATCTTTGGGCCAAAATATTCTTTCGCGGTATTTGACAGGAATGTTGTGGAGGGTCATAAGTTATGTGAATACATGGACAAACTTGCGATGGATATAATACTGTTTGGTCAGAAGGCATGTTCTTCTCCGCAGGTTCTATTTGTGGAGAAAAGTAATGTACCATTGAAGCATTTAGCTGAAATATTGGGAAAATCCCTTGAAAAATTAGGTAAAAGGTATAAAAACACTTTAAGTGAAGCAGAGTGTGCAAAAATAATAAATGAAAGAGGAGTATATGCTCTCAGCCTGGATAAGGATATATTCTGCAGCAAGGGGCTTGAGTATACAATTTTAATCAATGGTGATATTAAATTGGAAGAACCCATAGGTGGAAGATGTATTTTTTTAAAACAGATAGACAGTATATTTGATATAGATGGTCTAATGACCCATAGAATACAGACTATAGGTTATGCTGTTGAGGACAAAGGCAAAATTCTGAAATTTGCAGACATGGTTACAAGATCTGGTGCAGCCAGAGTTGTAAATATAGGTACAATGAATACTTATGATTCTCCTTGGGATGGATGTTTTATGATAAATGAGCTTGTAAGATGGTGCAGCTTGAACATCTAACCGGGTAATATGTTTATCGGGTAGCGGACTTTTAAAAAGGAGTCGCTGACCCTTTAATTTTAATTTGCATATGGAGGCAGCTATATTATGAAAGGTTTAACAATTGACGAACTGAAAATTGGAGATAAGGCTTACTTTGAAAAAGTCATATCTGAGAATGATGTAAATTTATTTGCTCAAATAACAGGAGATTTTAACCCACTCCATGTCGATGAATTCAAATATAAGGATAAATTCAAGAATAGAATAGTTCATGGAGCATTGATAACAGGCATTATATCAGCCTGTATAGGCATGAAGCTTCCAGGGCCAGGTACTATTTACCTGAGCCAGAATTCAAGATTCAATCTGCCGGTGTATATAGACCATACTGTAAAAGCCATAGTTGAGGTTGCCGAAATAAACAAGGATGAAAATATAGTTAAACTAAAAACTATTTGTATTAATGACGAGGGGCATAAAGTTCTAACAGGAGAGGCTTTTGTAATGCCTCCTCTAAATTAGGAGGATTTGCGGACATTTATAAATATGTTCAACTGCAATTATAATGATACAGTGCCTATTGAATGTATGTTATAATTTTTATAGAATATAATATATGATATGCATTTCATTGTAGTTTATTTAACAATTGTTTGTTATATTCTGTAATTTTCAAAGGGGGATTGTATTATGCAAGTTGGAAAATTGTTGGAATTTGATGATTTGTCAGGAGAAGATGTAGATACTCTGAGGCTTAGATTAAGACAACTATATCAGGTTATTGAGAGTTCCTATGATGGTATATATATAACAGATGGAAATGCTGATACTATATTTCTAAATAAATCCTATGAAGAAATTACAGGAATGAAGAGATCTGAAATGATTGGAAAGAATATGAAATATCTGGAAAAGAATAATTATATTTCCAAATCAGGTACTCTTATGGTGCTGGAAAGCAGAAAAGATGTCACAATTGAACAGAAATTCAAGACTGGAAAGACTGTACTCGTTTCCAGCAGCCCTATTTTTGACGACCATGGAAATATAACAATGGTAGTTACAAATGTCAGAAATGTCACAGAACTTTATGAACTCAAAGAGCAGTTGAAAAAGAACAGGCAGCTTACGGAAAAATATTATTCCCAACTGGAGGCCATGAGAAATCAGCTTCTTAAATTTTCGGACATTATAGCAAAAGATGAAAAAATGCTAAATATACTCGAAATAGCAAAAAAAGTGGCAAAGGTTGATACAACGGTTCTGCTGCTTGGGGAAACGGGTGTAGGAAAAGAGAAGGTAGCCAAGTATATACACAAGAACAGTAAGAGAAGCAATAAGAGTTTCATCAAGATAGACTGCGGATGTGTTCCCTGTAATCTTATAGAATCGGAACTTTTTGGATACGAAAAAGGAGCTTTTACAGGTGCAAACAAGGAAGGGAAAATAGGACTTTTTGAACTTGCAGATTGCGGAACCATATTTCTGGATGAAGTTGGAGAACTTCCGCTTGACATGCAGGTAAAGCTTTTGAGGGTTCTTCAGGAGGGTGAAATAAAAAGAGTTGGTGGAACAGATACGATTAAAATAGATGTAAGGGTAATTGCTGCTACAAACAGGAATCTTGAAGAGATGGTGAAGAAAAAGACCTTTAGGGAAGATCTGTATTATCGCCTGAATGTAGTGCCTATTACAATATTGCCCCTTAGAGATAGGAAAGATGATATAGAACCGCTCATAGAACATTTTATGTGCGTATTCAATAAGAAGTATGATTTCAACAAGATAATTACCTCAGGTGCAGTGGATTCTCTCAAAGAATACAGATGGCCGGGAAATGTCAGAGAATTGAAGAACATAATAGAGAGGGTCATGATTATGAGTACGGGGGATAAAATATTAAGAAGTGACCTGCCTATAAAGGAAGTCTGGAGCAGTGACAAATCGAGAACAAGTTTGGGAAGCAGGCATTTGACATTGAAAGAGGAAGTTGAAAGTCTTGAAGAATCATTGATAGAAGCTGCTTTTGAAAGACATGGAAATGTTAGGGATGCTGCCCGGGAACTTGGAATAAATGCATCTACACTGGTTAGAAAGAGGAAGAGGTATAAGAACAAGCTTATGTTGCAAAAGTGATTGTTGTTGTATCAAAAATGGGGGGATTTGTTGATGATACAATGTTTTATGAAGAAAAATTTTATTCATAGCTTTGATATTAATAGAATTCCTAGATTGCTTTATGTAAGTAAAATAGAAGAAAAAGCTAGTATCTATCCGCGTATAATGCATTCTCATGACGATTTTATTGAAATTGTTTTAATCTGCAATGGCAAAGGTGAATATTCAATCAATGGTAAAATGTATAATATTAAAAAAGGCGATATTCTGATATATAACAGTGGAATTATTCATGATGAAATTTCAGGCCCAAATACGAGAATTAGAAGTTATTGTTGTGCTATTGGGGGAATTAAGCTAGGTGGATTAAGGGAAAATGCCCTGATTGGTGATGATGAAAGTCCTGTTATACCCAGCAGGGAATACTTTTCAACCTTGTCAGGTATCTTTGAACTGATATTTTCAACTCTTTCAAGTGATTATGCAGGTGCGGAGGAAACCTGTCATTATCTTACATTGTCTCTTCTGGTTCAAGTTATGCACCTGTTGCAGAGGAAGCTTGATTTTCATGATACGGTATCTGAAGAAGCAAATGTATTGGGAAAACGTATTCGTGAGTATATTGACAAATATTATATGGAAGATATAAGTCTTCAAAAAATGTCAGATGATTTAAATATAAGCTCCTACTATTTGTCTCATGTATTTAAAGACACGATAGGATATTCACCTATTCAGTACATATTGAGACGTCGTATTGGAGAAGCTCAAACATTATTGATAACGACGGATTTTCCTGTCACCCGTATAGCTTCAATGGTTGGATATGACAACCCTAGCAATTTCAATCAGATATTTACAAAACATGTCGGTATGTCGCCGCGAAAATATAGAAACAGCTATATATTAAAAGCAAAGAAGACGTAAAAATAGTACGAGTATAGTCCTTGTAGGAATAGAATATGAAGGCTATACTCTATTTTTATATGGAAAAAACAAGAATTTTATATTTTGTTTAAACGTTATCACACAAATGGCATAAACCCCTTTTATATTGGTGAATATCAAAGCAAGAAATCTATAGAATTTTATATGTAATAAATTTATAATTTATATATAACGTGGAAGTGATAAAGCGCAAAATAAAATTAATGAGAGGTGGATATGAATGAAGATTTCTAGAAATACTCCGTTTTCAAAAGGATACAATAAAATTGTGGATAAAGAAGAACATCCTGAAATGATGGGTATGGAGTTTGGAGTACTTTCCATGGGGAAAAAGGATAAGCTTTCATTTAATTATGCTCAAGAGGTAATATATGTTCTTACATTCGGAAAGATTACGTTTTCATGGGAAGCAAAAACTGAAACAGTGGAAAGAAAGGATTGTTTTCATGAAGAGCCAGTTCTGCTTCATGTTCCTCAAAATACTTTGGTATCAATTGAGTGTGTTTCTGACACTGCAGAACTCACTGTATCAAGGACAGAAAATTCTAAAAATTTTCAACCAAAATTATTTAGGGGAAAAGATTGTCTTTGTGCCAATGAGGAAAGAGGTGCAGGAACACTTAATGACTGTTCTGCACGTCTTGTAAGGACTTTCTTTGACAGATCCAATTGTCCGGAAACAAATTTCTTTGTAGGTGAAGTTGTCAGTTATCCGGGTAAATGGTCATCTTTCCCACCGCATACACATGTAGAGCCGGAAATATATTTTTATAAATTCCTACCGGAAAACGGCTATGGATTTGCGGAAATCGGGGATGACGTTTACAAGGTAAATAACAATGAACTTACGGGAATGCCCAGTAAAAAAACACATTCACAGGCTACAGCACCAGGTTATGCAGAATATTATATCTGGGTAATCCGTCTTAGAGATGATCAGAATATAATTACAACTGTAGAGCCGGAACATGAGTGGACAACTGCACCGGACGCAAAGTACTTTCCAGAAATTTAGATAAGGAGGTATGAGATGTTGACAGAAAATGAGGTAAAAGAACTTAAAAAATTTGCCATAGAGATAAGAATAGATACGCTAAAAGCAATTGCAAATTTTGGAAAAGGGCATCTTGGAGGGGCAATGTCCATGGTTGACGCTCTTGCTGTACTATATGGAAAGGTTATGAAATATGATCCAAAGAATCCAGCATGGAAAGACAGGGATTGGTTTATATGTTCCAAGGGTCATTCTGGACCATCGTTATATGCTGCACTTGCATTAAAAGGATTTTTCCCGGAGGAAGAACTTATGACTTTAAATCAGGGAGGAACAAGACTTCCAAGCCACTGCAACAAGGATCTTACAAGAGGGATTGATATGTCTACAGGATCACTTGGACAAGGTTCTTCACTTGCAGTAGGGATTGCCCTGGGAAACAAGATGGATGGAAGAAATAACTATACGTATCTGATGCTTGGGGATGGTGAGATACAGGAAGGTCAGGTATGGGAGGCGGCACTTTATGCTGCACAGAAAAAGCTGGATCATTTGATTGCATTTGTAGATTACAATAAAAAACAACTTGATGGATATGTAAAGGATATAAATGACGTTGGGGATGTAAAAGCTAAATTTGAAGCTTTCAGATGGCATGCTCAGGAAATAGATGGAAATGATGTAGAGCAGGTATACAATGCTATAGAAGAAGCAAAAAAGGTTGCAGGGAAACCTTCTGTAATAGTTATGAATACAGTAAAGGCGAAAGGTATACCATTTGCAGAAAAGTTGAAATTGAACCACCATATAGAAGTCAGCAGGGAACAATTTGAAGATACATTAAAATATCTGAAACAGGAACTTAAAAAGGTGGTGTAATCATGAATATAGTTCTGGCATCCAATAGGATTAAAGATGAAGAAATGAGAAATGTGTACTGTAGTACTCTCATAGATCTTGCAGGAAAAAACAAAAATATTGTTGCGCTGGATGGTGATTTAATGTCATCTATGGGCATGAAGAGATTCGCAGAAGAATTTCCGGATAGAACTTTTGATGTTGGGATTCAGGAGGCAAATATGATGGGCGTGGCAGCAGGACTTTCAGCTACGGGCAAGATACCCTTTGCACATACATTTGGACCATTTGCCACAAGAAGATGTTTTGACCAGCTGTTTCTGTCCATAGGTTATTCAGGTCAGAATGTAAGAGTCATTGGAAGCGACCCAGGTGTGACGGCGGCCTATAATGGGGGAACTCATATGCCCTTTGAAGACATGGGAATAGTAAGAAATATACCGAATGCAACTATCATAGAACCTGTAGATGGGGCAATGCTTGCTGATATTATAAGACAGACTGAAAAGCTGAAAGGATTTTTTTACATCAGGCTGCTTAGAAAAAATCCAGTCAAAATATATGAGAAAGGTTCAAGTTTCGAAATTGGAAAGGGAGTTACATTAAAAGATGGCAATGATGTCACTATAATAGCCAGTGGAATTATGGTGAATGATTCCATAGATGCTGCCAACATGCTTGATAGGGAAGGTATAAGTGCAAGAGTTGTGAATATGTTTACATTAAAGCCGATTGATAAACAGCTTATAATAAAGTGTGCAGAGGAAACAGGTGCTGTAGTAACTGCTGAGAATCACAGTATAATAAATGGACTGGGAAGTGCAGTTTCCGAAGTATTAAGTGAAAATATCCCTGTACCTCTTGAAAGAGTGGGAATACGCGATAGATTTGGACAGGTAGGATCAGTAGATTATCTAAAAAGAGAATATGGTTTGACAGTAGGAGATATAGTCAATAGCTGCAAAAAGGCTGTAAATAGAAAAAGATAATAAAACGTTTTCTTATAAGGCAAGGTGACACCAGTGAATACCTGTGATTTAAAATCTGCAATTTTGCAGATTAATGATTAATAGATGGGGGAATTAATAAGATGGAGCAAAGTAATATCAAGGAAAAGAAAAAATTCCTGAAAAAAGTATCCATTCTGGCAACATTTGGTTCACTTTTGTTTGGATATGACAGCGGAGTAATAAATGGTTCTCTTAGTTTTATGACCAGGAAGGATCAGCTGAATCTAACACCTCTGACTGAAGGACTTGTTACTAGTTCGTTGTTGCTTGGAGCAGCTTTTGGTGCTATATTATGGGGACGTTTTGCTGACAAATATGGAAGACGAAAAATACTTAAAATACTGGCGGCGATTTTCTTTGTTTCAACAATAGGATGTGCAGTTTCGCCAAATGCATCGGTTATAATTATATGCAGGTTTGTAGTGGGACTGGGTGTAGGAGGAGTATCTGTTGTCGTACCGACACTGCTTGCTGAACTGGCACCTACAAGTATAAGAGGAAGTCTTGTTTCTCAGGATCAACTTATGATTGTTACAGGACAACTTCTTGCATATGTGTTCAATGCTATTTTGGGAAATATGTTTGATTATCCTGGAATCTGGCGTTATATGATAGTTCTGTCCAGTATTCCGGCGATTGTATTGTGGATTGGTATGTTTATAGTCCCTGAGACACCAAGATGGCTGGCGGCTAATGGAAAGATAGCACAGGCACTGGAGGTTTTGAGGCAGACACGTGATGAAGCAGAAGCAGAAGCGGATCTCAATGAAATTCAAAAGAATATTGAAGCTGAAAAGCATCTGGACAAAGCTACATTCAAGGACCTGGGAACTCCATGGATTCGAAGAATTGTATTAATAGGATGTGTATTGACTATCTGTCAGCAGATAGCAGGAATCAATGTAATAATGTATTATGGAACAACTGTGCTTGAGCATTCGGGTTTCAGTGTAAAAACTGCACTGATTGCAAACGTAGCCAATGGATGTATGTCAGTTCTTGCATCATGGGTATATATGCACTATCTGGCAAACAGATGCAAAAGGAGGCCTCTGCTTATAGGAGGATATGTTGGAAGTACTATAACTCTTCTATTAATGGGTATAGTTTCACGTGCTCTTGTAGGTGCAGCTATACTGCCATATATAGTTGTTGTATTGACAATGATTTATCTGGCTATATTCCAATCTACTCTGGGCCCGTTGACATGGCTTCTTTTATCCGAAATTTTCCCTCTCAGAGTAAGAGGAATGGGATATGGGGTAGCAACCTTCTTTGACTGGATTGCTGATTTTGGAGTTGGACTTGGATTTCCTCTGGCCATAGCATCAATTGGTCTGTCAAATACATTTTTCGTGTTTGTAGGACTGGGAGTTGTATGTATAATATGTTCAACTGCATTTGTACCTGAAACACTTGGATATTCTCTGGAGCAATTGGAGGAGAAATTCAGAAACTATAAAAAAACAAAGGTTACTGCTGAATAGATTATTAATTTGTTTAATAATTAAAAGAAAAAGAGGAGGTTATTACTTTGAGTAGAATAAAAATGACAGTAGGACAGGCAATAGTCAAGTTTTTAAACAATCAGTATGTAGAATTTGATGGTATTGAAAATCAATTTGTAGATGGCTTTTTTACAATATTTGGGCATGGAATGGTAGTGGGACTTGGTCAGGCCCTTGCAGAAGATCCCGGACATCTAAAAGTTTATCAGGGACGTAATGAACAGGGTATGGCACATGCAGCCATGAGTTATGCAAAGCAAAACAACAGACGCCGTATAATTGCATGTACGTCTTCAATTGGACCCGGAGCTGCAAATATGATTACTGCGGCACTTACAGCATCAATAAATAATGTTCCTCTGCTTTTGTTTCCATCCGATTCTTTTGCAACGAGACAACCGGATCCAGTTCTGCAGCAGATAGAACAACCTTATGATTTGAGCATTACGACAAATGACTGCTATAAGCCTGTAGTGCGTTACTGGGATAGAATTTCACGTCCCGAGCATCTTATGACTGCACTGATAAATGCTATGCGTGTACTTACAGATGTTAGCAGTACAGGAGCAGTGTGTATTGCACTTCCACAGGACGTACAAGGAGAAAGTTTTGAATTCCCTGATTATTTCTTTAAAAAGAGAATCCATCATATAGCAAGACGACTTGCAGATTCAAAGGAAATTGAAAATGCAGTAGAGTTGATCTCAAAGAGCAGATATCCTCTGTTTATTGGAGGAGGCGGTGTAAGATATTCAGAAGCAGGTGAAGCACTTCAGGAAGTATGCAGAAAATTCAAAATACCATATGCTGAAACTCAGGCAGGTAAAAGTGCTACCCCGTCCTCCAATTCCTTAAATCTTGGCGGAGTCGGTATAACGGGAACTCTGGCTGCAAATACCATAGCTGAAAAGGCAGATCTTGTTGTTGGCATAGGAACCAGATTCAATGATTTTGTAACCTGCTCCAAGGAAGTTTTCAGAAATCCGGATGTAAGGTTTGTTACTATAAACACATCAGAATTTGATGCTGGCAAAATGGATGCTTCAAGAGTTGTAGGAGATGCAAAACTGAATTTGCAGGCTATATGCGAAAAGCTTGAACAAATAAATTACAAACCGTCTTATGGAAAAGATGAGATAGCTCAAATTAAGAAAGAATGGGAAGAAGAGAGAAAATCAGTTTGCAATGCTATTTATACTGGTAAAGATTTCGTACCATGTGTTCCAAGCTGGACACCAGAGATTATAAATGACTACATCAGGGATATCGGAGGAACAATAACGGAATCCAATGGAGTTGGCATTGTTCGTGAAGTTATAGATGATGATGCAATTGTTGTAGCTGCGGCAGGATCGCTTCCAGCTGATCTGGAACGTCTCTGGGTTACAGATGTAAAAGACAGTTACAATATGGAATATGGTGCATCCTGCATGGGCTATGAAATTGCCGGAGCATTAGGATCCAAGCTGGCAGAGCCTTCAAGAGAAGTATATGCATTGGTTGGAGATGGTTCATTCCTCATGCTGAATTCCGAGATTACTACGGCAGTTCAGGAAAATGCCAAAATTACTATAGTTGTATTTGATAATGCAGCATTTGGATGCATCAACAATCTTCAGATGGGAAGCGGCATAGACAGTTTGTGTACTGAATTCCGTTATCGTGATGAAAAAAGTGGGAAAACAGATGGAAAATATATTTACGTAGATTTTGCAAAAGTAGGAGAAGGCTATGGCATGAAGGGCTATACTGCAAAGACACCCCAGGAATTGAGAGCTGCTCTGGAGGATGCCAGGAAACAGACCAAGCCATGCATTATAGATGCCAAGGTACTTCCTAAGACCATGGCGGAGGGTTATAAATCCTGGTGGCATATAGGTGTTGCATCCGTCAGCAAATCTGAAAAGACCAGGGAAGCTTACAAAAATTTGTGTGAAAAACTTAAAAAGGCAAGAATGTATTAATATAATCCAATATTTAGGAGGAAGACCTTATGTTAAAGAGAGAGAATATCAAATTGGGTATTGCACCTATAGCATGGACAGAAGATGATATGCCGGAATGGGGAAAGGAAAACACTTTTCTTCAAACTATTAGTGAGATAGCCTTGTCCGGATATGAGGGGACGGAAATAGGCTGCCAGTTTCCAAGAGATCCTGATATCTTGAATAAAGAGTTTGCCCGCAGGGGAATTTCAGCCATTACTGCATGGTATAGTTCATATCTCACTGAAAAACCCTATGAAGTTAGCGAAAAGGGATTTATCGATCATATGAATTTTCTGAAGGAAATTGGGGCAAAACATGTTGTGGTTTCAGACCAGAGCCATAGTATACAGCACTGCAGCAATATTTTTGTTGGAGAGAAGTATGTCATAACAGATGAGGCTGAATGGAACAAGCTTGCCGAAGGACTTAACAAACTTGGGAAAATAGCTGCAGATAATGGAATGACATTGATTTATCACCATCACATGACAACAGTTGTACAGACAACTTCAGAAATTGACAAGCTTATGGCACTCACAGATCCTAAGTATGTAAGTCTGTTATATGATACTGGACATCTTTATTTCTCAGGAGAAGATCCAATTGCAATTCTTGATAAACATTTTGACAGAATTAAACATGTTCACCTCAAGAATGTACGACCTGATGTGTTGAAGGTATGCAGGGAGAAAAAACTCAGCTTTTTACGTTCTGTGCTGCAGGGAGTGTTTACTGTACCCGGAGATAAAGAAGGCTGCATAGATTATCCTTCCATTTTTAAGATACTGGAGGATAGAAATTACAAAGGCTGGCTGGTTGTTGAGGCAGAACAGAACCCATATAAATACAATCCGCTGGATTATGCGGAAACGGCACGAGCATATATAAAAGAGCAGACTGGTATCTGATATAATTAGTGTAATATTGCGAATATTAAAATAACAAAAATATGGAGGTATATAAAATGAAAAAAGTAAAAATTGGTTCCGCAGGTTTGGGAAGGCTTGGATATGAGCATGCTTGTAATCTTGCAAGTCGTATACCTGGAGCTGAATTGACTGCTATTTGTGATATAGATGAAAAAAGAGTTAATGAAGTAGGAAAAGAATTAAATGTTCCATATACCTATACGGATTTCAAGGAGATGTGCAATAATCCTGAACTGGATGCAGTTGCCATAGTAACTCCGTCTGCCCTCCATACCGGGCAGATTGCCATTGCATTGAACGCAGGCAAGCATGTATTCTGTGAAAAACCGCTTGATACCAATGTAGAGCACTGCAAACAGGCTGAAAAGATAGTAGAGGCGCATAAGGACAAAATATTCATGCTGGGTTTCATGCGTCGTTATGACAAATCCTACCGAAAGGCAAAAGAAAAGATACAAAATGGTGATATTGGAAGAGTTATTCTGGTACGTTCATATACACAGGATCCTATTACTACAATAGAAGGTACGCTGGCATTTGCTCCTCACAGTGGTGGCCAGTTTCTTGATATGTGCGTACATGATATAGATCTGTGCAGATGGTTTACCGGAAGTGAACCTAAAAATATGTGGGGGATCGGTGGATGCTTTGAATTTAAGCAATATCGTCAGTGGAACGATGGAGATAATGTAAGTTGTCTAATCCAGTTTGAAGATGAGACCATGGCTTTTCTGTTTGCAGGAAGAGCTGCAGCACATGGCTGTAATGTAGAAACGGAAATTATTGGTACTCGTGGTACACTTCGTATTGGGTCTGTGGGAACGGACAGTCTGCTTGAAGTATTGAGTGAACATGGCGTATGCCGTGAATGCTATCCGGATTTCCTTGCTCGCTGGCATGAAGCCTATATAGACGAAATGGTGGAATTTGTTAAGTGTGTTCAGGAAAATCATCAGCCTGATGTAACAGTATATGATGGTACGGCTGTATCGAAAATTGCAAACAGATGCAAGGAATCATTTGAAAAAGGTCAGATGCTTCCATATGAAGGCTAGGGAGCATGTATAAAGTAAATTGCAGCTTGCATGGCTGCAATTTGCTGAGATATAAATAATTTGTCCGGGGGGATTTTATTATGGATTTGAAAATAGGAGTTATAGGTACAGGTGGAATCGGACGTGATCATATAAGGCGTTTAACTGATGTAGTTACAGGTGCAAAAGTAGTTGCAGTTTCAGATATAAATGAAGATACAGCTAAAAAAGTTGCACAAAAATATGGAGCAAAATTCTATAAGTCCGGTGAAGAAGTTATCCACAGTGATGAAGTTGATGCTGTTGTAATTACTTCCTGGGACCCTACTCATGCAGGATATGTACTGGAATCCATAAGGCAGGGGAAATACGTATTTTGTGAAAAACCACTTGCAACTACTGCGAAGGAATGTGAAGATATTATTAAAGCTGAGACCAAATTTGGGAAACGTCTTGTGCAGGTCGGATTTATGAGGCGTTTTGACAGAGGATATCGTGCACTGAAACAGACCATAGAAAGTGGAAAACTTGGCAGTCCCTTGATGATTCATGCATGTCACAGAAATCTTACCCATATTCCAAGCCATACTACAGACATGACTATTACAAATTCAGGTATTCATGAGATAGACATATCACACTGGCTGCTAGGTGAAGATTATGAAAGCGGACAGGTACTTACCGTAAAACAAAATAAAAATTCATCAGATAAACTTCTTGATCCGCAGATCATGCTTCTCAAGACAAAGAGTGGTGTGAGAATAGATGTTGAAGTAAATATGTCATCAGGATATGGATATGACATACAATGTGAAGTAGTATGCGAGAAAGGTACAGTAAGACTGCCTGATCCTAATACGGTACTTATGCGTTACAATTGTCAGCGTTCCTATGAAATATACGAGGACTGGTCACAGCGCTTTATAGAAGCCTATGACATAGAATTTCAGGAATGGGTAAATTCAGTTAAAAATAACAGGTTGGCAGGACCTAGTTCCTGGGATGGATATATTGCATGTGTAACTGCTGATTCACTTATTAGGTCGCGTAATGAGGGAAAGGCACAGACAATTAATGTAGGAGAACAGCCTGAATTTTACAAATAGGGGGGATTTATATGAAGCTATTGCAGATAGTACCTGAAATTTATAAGTTTGACAGTACCAAAGAATTTGTAGAATTTTTCAATATCGGTAAAGGTGATCTTATAATCACTAATGAGTTTCTATACAGGCCGTTTTTGGAAAAATATGAAAAGGGGGCATATACTGTATTTCAGGAGAAGTATGGGGCAGGAGAACCATCGGATGAAATGATAAACAGTATAATCCCAAATATAGGGAATGAACGATTTGAAAGAGTGATTGCGCTGGGCGGTGGTACGGTTATAGATATAGCCAAATTACTGAGACTCAGGTATACGAAGGATTCCCTGGATTTATTTGAGGGCAGGATTCCTCTGGTAAAAAATAAAAAGCTGATTATAGTTCCTACAACTTGTGGAACAGGCTCGGAGGTCACCAATGTATCTGTTGCAGAACTCAAATCAAAACATACTAAAAAGGGAATTGCATCAGATCAGCTTTATGCAGATTATGCAGTTCTTATACCTGAAGTTGTGAAGGGGCTGCCATATAAGTTCTTTGTCACAAGTTCCGTAGATGCACTCATACATGCATCTGAATCATATTTATCACCAAAAGCCACACCGTATACGGAGATGTTCAGTACGGAAGCTATAAAATTAATATTGAATGGATATATCAATATACTGGAAAATGATGAAGATTACAGGACAAAGATAATTGACGATTTTGTTCTTGGCAGCAACTATGCAGGCATTGCATTTGGGAATGCCGGTTGTGCAGCTGTACATGCATTATCCTATCCAATAGGGGGAAATTATCATGTACCTCATGGTGAAGCCAATTATCTTTTCTTTACGGAGATATTTAAAACCTATGTTAAGAAAAATCCACATGGGAAAATAAAAAAACTGAATAATATATTATCTGTTATATTGCAATGCAATGAGGAAAGCGTATATGAAAATCTATCAGAAGTTCTGGACAAATTACTTCCTAGAAAGCCTCTCAGAGAATATGGAATGAAAGAAAAGGAGATAGAGATATTTACTGACGAAGTAATAAAGGGACAGCAAAGACTTCTCGTAAATAGCTATGAGCCTTTTTCAAGACAGGATATAATAGATACCTATAAAAAATTATATTAGGGGGTAGCATGAAAATGTTGAAAGTGGGAATTATTGGTGCAGGGAGAATAGGAAAGACACATGGTGAAAGTATAACAAAATACGTGGAAGGTGCGGAAATTAAGGCTATAGCAGATCCATATATGAAAGATGAGCAGAGAAAATGGGCAAAAGAAAAAGGAATACCGAATGTATATACGGACTACAGGAAGATAATTGATGATCCTGAAATAGAAGCGGTCCTGATATGTTCGTCAACTGACACTCATGCAAAAATTTCTATTGAAGCTATAAGGGCACATAAGCATGTTTTCTGTGAGAAGCCAATAGATCATAGTATTTCCAGAATAAAAGAAGTTATCTCTGAACTTCAGAAAAATCCTGGAGTTAAATACCAGGTAGGATTCAATAGGAGATATGATCATAATTTTAGGGCTGTGAAAGAAGCTGTTTCAGAGGGAAAAATAGGGAAACCTCATATATTGAAAATAACTTCCAGAGATCCTGAGCCGCCATCAATAGATTATGTAAAAGTTTCAGGCGGAATATTTATGGATATGACGATACATGACTTTGACATGGTCAGATACCTTATGGACAGTGAAGTAGTGGAAGTTTATGCTTCGGGAAATGTTTTAATAGATAATGCAATAGGTGAGGCTGGAGATGTGGATACTGCAGTTGTAACCTTAAAACTTGAAAGTGGAGCGCTGGCAGTTATAGATAATTCAAGAAAAGCTGTGTATGGGTATGATCAGAGAGCAGAAGTGTTTGGATCAAAAGGCCAGGTTGGAATATCAAATGACTTTAAGTCATCCGCGGTAATATCTACATCGGAAGGTGTTACAGGTGAAAAGCCAATGTTTTTCTTCCTGGAGAGATATATTCAGGCATATGCGGAGGAGATAAGAGAATTTGTAGATGCTATTGTAAATGATGAGAATACACCTGTGAATGCCGATGATGGATTGAAAGCAGTACTCATAGGACTTGCAGCAAAAAAATCTCTTCATGAGAATAGACCTGTCAAGATATCTGAAATTTTATAAAGAACAAGTTGATTTTATATAAAATATAACCTTTGTTTATTCTAAAAATAAATAAAGGTTATATTATCTTAAAAAGGAGTTGAAAGTTGAATGAAATTGGGATTTAATGAAGCAACATGCATGAAAAAATCAAATGTTGAAATGGACTTGAAACTTTGTGAAAAATATGGTTATGATTATATTGAACTTCGTCTTGACATGCTTAAGGAATATTTTAAACATAACACTGTAAAAGATCTGAAAAATTTTTTTGAGACAAGCAGCTTGAAGCCCTTTGCATTGAATTCTATTGAAAACATTAATTTTTGCAGTAAAGCTCAGTGGAAGGAACTTGTTGACTTGTTTACTTTTGGATGTGAAGTTGCAGGGGAAATTGGCAATCCTTATATTGTTGTAGTACCAACGGTAGGTCAGAAGGTATCTGATAGAAATGAGCAGGAGGTTTTTATTGATTCTGTGAATGTATTGAATAAACTTGCAGATATTGCAGAAGCATATGGGGTAAAATTGGCATTTGAACCGATTGGAAACAGGAGGTGGGTTTGTAACAGTATTCGGCAGGCATATGAAATTATAAGTTCAATAAACAGAGACAATGTTGGATTAGTAATAGATTGTATAAATTTTTATTTGAATGATAAATGTGCAGATATTGAATATCTCAGGGAAATTCCTAAAGACAAGATTTTTGTGTTTCATATTAACGACTGCGAAAATCTTCCGCTTGGAATTCTGGATCACTGTCACAGGCTTTTCCCGGGGGATGGTTGTATTCCTATAAATAGAATTATGGACATATTGAAGGAGAAGGGATATGATAAAATTGCTTCTCTGGAATTATTCCGTCCGGAATATTGGAATATGAAACCCGAGGATGTAATACGTATTGGTGCGGAGAAAACAAAAGTATATCTGTAATATATATTTTTAATGGGGGATGATAATTTGATAAAATCAGAAGGATATTTAACGATGACCAAGCAGTTGAATGTAAAAGTGCAGAAAAATATTTTATTGATTGTAGTTGTGATGTTCTGGTTTTCTCAGTATGTTTATATGCCCTATCAAACTCCATATTTGATTTCTATAGGTGTGACTGCCAGTTTTGTGGGTGTAGTTGTTGGAGCTTATGGACTATCCCAGATGCTGCTTCGTATGCCTGTAGGAATAATAGCGGATTTGAGAGGACACCACAGATTTTTTATCATAATAGGTGCTGCTTCCAGTGGACTTGCTTCTCTTTTTAGAATATTTATACCAGATGGTATTGGATTCCTGCTTGGAAGTTTGTTTTCAGGGCTGGCATCAGCCATGTGGATTTCATTTATGGTTCTTTACTCAAATTATTTTAAAAAAGAGGAAATGCAAAAATCCATGGGGACCATTATTGCTGCAAATAATATAGGTATTCTTATAGGTTTTGTATGCGGCTCTTTATTTTATGACAAACTGGGAATGAATTTTTTATGTATACTGAGTCTTATAGCGGCCTTACCTTCTACTATTTTGGGATTTTTTATAAAAGAGCCTACTGTAAATTTCACACCACTGTCTGTGAAACAGCTTGTTACTGTCTATAAAGATAAAAGGCTTATAGGATTTTCCCTGCTTGCACTGATACAACAGGGAGTACTCATGTCCACGGCAATGTCTTTTACCAATCAGGTTGCCAGACAGCTTGGGGCTTCAGGTTTGCAGATTGGCATAAGTTCAATAATATATATATCTGCAGCTGTAATCAGTTCTTATTTTTCAGCTTCAAAATTAGCGTTGAAACAGGGACCGGGGATTTGGATTCCAGGTGTACTTATTTGTATTTGTATATATTGTTTGATTATTCCAAATGTACATTTTGTAATATATATATATTTTGCCCAAATTTTAATTGCAATGTCCACAGGAATTCTTTTTTCCTTCTGTACAAGTGAGGCAATGAAAAATGTAAAACAGGATAGAAAATCAACTGCCATGGGATATTTTCAGGCGATTTATGCGCTTGGTATGACAATATTCCCGGTTTTTACAGGAATTATTGCAAATAATTATAGCATAAGTACTTCCTATTATTTCATGTCATTTATATCTGCAGTCGGATTTTTAGGTGCAGTGTATTTTTATAAATTCAAAATTAGTATATGAGCGATAATTATAGTAAATTATGGGGTGATGGAATATATGAAAATAGCAATTTTGACTAGCGGTGGAGATGCTCCGGGAATGAATGCTACCATAAGGGCGGTAGTAAAATTTGCCTCCTATAAAAAAGCGGAGGTTTTTGGAGTTAAATATGGCTATAAAGGTTTAATAGATGGAGATTTAATAAAACTGGATAATAAAGAGGTGGATGATGTAGCTGAAAGAGGGGGAACAATTCTAAAAACTGCCAGATGCATTGAATTTGTTAAAGAAGAAGGACAGAGAAAAGCTCTAAATACATTGAAAAAATTTCAAATAGGTGGCTTGATTGTAATAGGTGGAGATGGATCATTCAAGGGTGCGGAGAAATTGAGCAGACTTGGTGTTAATACTATAGGACTTCCTGGCACTATAGACAATGACTTGAATTACACGGATTATTGCATAGGCTTTGATACAACTCTCAATACAGTTCTTGAATGTATAAAAAAAATAAAGGATACAGACAGTTCACACGAAAAAACCACTATTGTGGAAGTCATGGGGAGATACTGTGGTGATCTGGCCTTGTATTCTGCTTTTGCGGGAGGAGCTGAGATAATATCTACACCTGAGAATAAGCTGAAACCTGATGATATATGTAAAAAATTGAGTGATAATATCCATAATGGCAAGAAGGACAATATCATAATAGTAACAGAGAGGATGTATGATATAAATGAACTGCAAAAATATATTGAGTGCAAGCTTGACATTAGCATAAGAAGTACAGTATTGGGATTTGTACAGAGAGGGGGAGATCCATCTGCTTTTGACAGAATACTGGCATTTAAAATGGGTATAAAAGCTGTGGATCTATTGATAAATGGTTTTTCAAATAAAGCTGTCGGGATTAGAAACAACAAAATCATATATGTGAATTTTGGTGAGATAAATACTGAAAATAGCGACAAGAAGGAAGATTATAACTTGTTCAGCATATTTTAGGGGATGTCTACAATTATGATAATAGATAAGACAAAAAATAAAAATAACCCCCCTCTGGTTGTTTTTACACTTTCACTTGCTGTTCTCATGTCTTCTATTGATACTAATATTGTAAATATTGCACTTCCTACAATAGAAAAATCACTGAACATAAGTTTTGCCAGTGCCCAGTGGATAGCTGTGGGATATTTGCTTGCAGTCACTTCTCTAATAGTAGGTGTAGGGAGGGCTGGAGATATATTTGGTAAAAGATCTATATTTGCATTGGGAATTGTAATATTTACAGCAGCCTCATTGTTTTGTGGCCTGGCAGATTCCATTTACATGATCATATTATTCAGGATACTTCAGGGAATAGGTGGAGCAGTACTGACTTCATTATCTTTTGCGATTGCAGGTGATCTGATTCCTAAAAATAAACTCGTTCAAAGTATGGGAGTTTTGACATCAATGCTCCCCATAGGAATTGCCCTGGGACCATCAGTTGGCGGTGTACTTATAGGCTTAAGCGGATGGAGGGCTGTTTTCTTTTTTAATGTTCCCATAGGAATTCTAGCGTTTGTTTTAGTTTCAAAATTCCCTGAGATTCCAATAACAGAACATGTGGAGAAATTCGATTTCATAGGGGTATTTATTTTGGCAAGCATACTTGTTTGCTATAATCTGGGTATAACTTTTGCAGAAAATAAGGGCCTGGATACTATAGTTATAATACTTATTGGCAGTGCTGTTTCAGGAATTGCCGTATTTATATTTTATGAAAAAAAGATAGAGTTTCCACTTGTAGAATTGAGTATGTTTAAAAATCCTTTATTTGCTGGAAGTCTTGCTGTAGCCGTACTTCTTTATGCAGTAATTACCGGATCCACTCTTATATTTCCCTTTTATCTTCAACAGGCAATGGGATATTCTACATCCATGTCAGGATTGCTTTTGGCTTCGGGTCCCATTGGATGTGCTATTTTTAGTCCTGTCGCAGGAAAAATTTCTGATTACTTTGGAAATTATAAGGTTATGATGTTTGGAATAGCATTTTTTGCTTTTGGTGCTTTTATGATGTCCAGGCTGGACATTGCTTCAAGTGCAGCTGATTTTTCAGTAACATTTTTCTTCTTTGATGGTAGTATTGCTTTTTTTCAGACTCCAAATAATTCATCCATAATTTCACTGTCCAGACCCGAAAAAAGAGGACTGTCCTCTGGACTTTTAAATTTGTCCCGAAGTATTGGGCAGACAACTGGATCTGCACTTTTGGGTGCAATATTTTATTCTTTTACAGGAACAAAATCGGCGGCAGGATTTAATCCGGTAAATATTAGTGAAGGAATGAGCAATACTTGTTTGGTTTCAGCAGGTATAATGATTTTTGCACTAGTCATTGGGTTCTTCACTATTTTGAATATACGTGGGAAGGTATGAAAATTAGATGAGGAGGTTATGAATTTGGACGAATATTTTATGAAGAATGACTATTGTTCTTTTTTGAGCTGTAAACGTAAACCATATTTATCTGCAGTTTATTTGACTGATGAATTTCATAGTGGAAATTATCCGCGTATGGTACACAATCACCCCAATCATCTGGAACTTTTATATGCATATAAGGGTGAAGGAGAGTACATCATAGGCGATGAACGTTATGTAATTAAGCAGGGAGATCTTGTTATTTTCAATGCTGGTGTTTTACATGGAGAGGATCCGTTCCGATATAGAACACTATGTTCCTACTGTTGTGCATTAACCAGTGTATATTTAAGAGGATTTAAACCAAATCACTTGATTGAATCAGATATATGGCCGATTGTTCATTGTGGAAAATTTGGTGATGATATCAAATGTATCATGAAAATAATTTATTACTTATTTACAAATTCTAAAAGTGAAAGAGATATATGCTCCAGTTTTGCCAGTTCTCTTCTAATGCTTGTATATTTTATAGTTCAGAAAAATACCAATGACAAGGAAGTATTAAAAGAAAAACAATGTAATACATTAGTAAATCGTATTAAAAAATATTTGGATGTAAATTACAATGAAGAAATTAATCTGAATAACATTAGCAAATCTATGAATATAAACCGATATTATTTGGCACATCTTTTCAAGAAATTTACGGGCTATTCACCTATACAGTATGTAAGGTACCGCCGTATTGGTGAAGCACAAAGTCTACTTATGAACACGAAGTTTTCAGTTACAAGGATTGCAAGTCATTTCAGCTATTATAACCCAAGTCATTTTGATGTAATTTTTAAAAAATATGTAGGGATGACACCTAGTCACTACCGTGATTTCTTCGCATATTTTGCATATAGTGAAAATAAAACAGTTTAGAAGGATTCTATTCAGCATGGTACAAAGATACAGATAGTCAAAGCAAGAATATGAAAAATAATTGTGCAGGGGAATGAAAACGGAGGGAGTAAGAGAAAAATCCAGACAAGAAAACGATAACACAGCCAAAGGGATTATATTATAATTAAATCAAGGATAAAGTATTCCATTTTGTTTTTTCAACTGGAAGGTAGCTGATGGGAAAAGAAGCTGTCCTTGAGAATATTTTTAAGAAATTCGGGGAATTGGAAGGAGAGTTATTTATGAAATTAAAAATTGGAGTAATTGGCTGTGGGAGAATTGGAAAGGAACATATTGTGCGTTTAAGTGAACAACTTCAGAATAGTGAAGTTGTTTCAGTCTGTGATACAGTTATGGAGAGTGCCAAAAAGGTTGGAAAAACAATTGGTGCTAAGGTATATGAAAATGATAGACAACTAATTGATGATACTGATGTTGATGCAGTTGTAGTCACTTCTCCGGGTCTTGCACACAAGGAATCTGTGCTGAAGGCAATTGCTTCAGGAAAACCGGTGTTTACTGAAAAGCCGCTGGCTACTTCGGCAGATGACTGCAGAAAAATTATGAAAGCTGAAATGAAAGCCGGAAGAAAATTAGTACAGGTAGGTTTCATGAGACGCTACGATAAAGGATATCGCCAGATTAAAAAAATAATTGATGCTCGCACCTATGGCGATCCTTTGATACTGCATTGTACACACAGAAATCCAGCTGTAGATGAGAGCTATGATACACCGCAAGCAGTTACAGAGACTATGATTCATGAAATTGATGTACTTCATTGGCTGATTAATGATGAATATGAATCTGCTCAAGTTGTTATTCCAAAATCTACGAAAAATACTCATGCTAATCTTAAAGATCCTCAAATTATGATGTTACGCACAAAGACCGGTATTTGTATTGATGTTGAAGTATTTGTAAATTTCAGATTCGGCTATGATATTGAATGTGAAGTTGTTTGTGAAGAAGGTGCTGTTAAAATGCCGGAACCTTCTTTCCCAATGGTTCGTGTAAATGGTACTCGTACAACACCGATTGAAACCGATTGGAAAACTCGCTTTATTGAAGCTTATGATGTTGAATTACAGGAATGGGTAAATTCTACACTGGAGGGTCATGTAAATGGTCCTAATGTATGGGATGGCTATATTGCTTCAATAACGGCAGATGCATTGATTGCTTCACAAACTTCAGGTAAAATCGAGCCGATAATAACAGGACAAATTCCTGAATTCTATAAATAAACAAGTAAGGGGAGATTATAAAATGAGAGAGATTAAAATTGGATTAATTGGTGCAGGCTGGATGGGAAGTTATCATGCGATTGGATTTACCAATATTCGCCGTGCATATGGTGATAGTATCTGCCCGGTATTTGAGATGGTGGCTGATTCCAATGAGAAAACTGCTAAGAAAGCATGTTCGCGTTTTGGATTTAAAAATTTTACCACCGACTGGAAGAAAGTAATTGAAAATCCAGAGATTGAACTGGTGATTATTGCAACTCCAAATAATTTACATGCACCTATAGTTATTGCTGCTGCTAAGGCAGGCAAACATATTATATGTGAAAAGCCCATGGCCAATACTCTTCAAGACAGCAAGGCAATGGCTGAAGCAGTCAAGAAAGCTGGTGTAAAGAGCCTGGTAGATTTTATTTACCGCAAATGTCCAGCTAATGTATATGCTAGAGATATAATTCGTGCTGGGAAATTAGGGGAAATTATAACTTATAGAGGTGAATTTGACTGCTCATATTGTGTGGATCCACTGGTTCCATCCACCTGGAGACAGTATGCTTCTATAGCAGGTACCGGTGTACTTGGTGATTTAACTGCACATGTTATAAGTTTGTCTGATATGCTGGTTGGAAAAGAAGTAGAAGCAGTTTGTGCAATGTGGGAAACAGTTTATCCAACTCGTCCGGAATCGATAAATTCAAGTAAAAGGGTTGTTGTAGATACCGATGATCAGGTTTATGCTTTGATCAAGTATAGCGATGGACATATTGGGCAGATGTCTTCGAGCCGTATTTCGGCAGGTAAGCCTTGTGCACTGGCTTATGAGATACAGGGTACAAAAGGTACTATAAAATTTGATCTGACTCGTATTAATGAAATTAAATTGTATGATGGAAATAAATCAGAAGCAGGTGACAGTGGATTTAAAATTCTAAAAGGCAATGTTGATCATGGTGATTATAAATCATTCTGTGAAACTGATGAATTGGGAATTTCCTATGCAGACGTTATGGGCATTCAGGCCCATGATATGCTGGAGGCAATTGTAAATGATAAAAATATCGACATTGACATTCCTTATGGTTATTATGTAGATCGTGTTATGGCTGCTATGTCTGAGTCAGCCAGGACAGGCAAATGGGTTAAAGTATCTGATTCGGAGGGAGATAGTTATGAAAATTAGAGTTGGGAGTTGTCCGGATTCATGGGGAGTTTGGTTTCCAAAAAATGAGAAGCAGATCCCATGGACACGATGTTTGGATGAAATGGCTGCTGCTGGATATGAAGGTACTGAACTTGGCCCTACTGGTTATCTGCCGACTAGCTACGATGAATTGAAAAAAGCTCTTGACAAAAGAGGACTTGATTTGATTGGTGCGACACTAAGCGGTGATATGTGCTCTAATCAAGGGGTTAGTATTGTAAAAGATACGATTGATTTGCTTGGACCGATTCAAATAAAATTCTCTACAGCAAAATACATGGTATTGTTTACTGACGTATATACGGATTTGAATACTGGAAAACTGATTCATCCTGCAACTATTGGTAATGAGGAATGGAAGCAGTTCTGTGCCAATATTCAGGAGGTTAGTGACTATGCACGTGACAAGTATGGATTAATGGTGGTTTATCATCCTCATGCCCAGACCTATTGTGAAAGTGAAGATGAGATTGAGCATTTGTTGAACGATACTGATGTCATGCTGTGTTTTGATACTGGACATCATGTTTATGGTGGAGGCGATCCTGTTTCTTTTTTCCGTAAACATTACAAACGTATTCCATATCTGCATTTAAAGGATTGCAATCAGAAACTTCGTGACAGAATCAAGAGCGAAGGACTTTCCTTTGTCGAAGCAGTAGGACTTGGATTGATGTGTGAACCTGGTGCAGGTGCTGTAGATTTTGCCGATATGTATAAAGCACTTCAGGAGGTTGACTATGATGGATGGGCTGTTGTGGAACAGGATATGTATCCGTGTTCTTTTGATAAACCTTTTCCAATTGCAAAGAGGACACGTAAATTTCTTGCTGATATCGGTATGAAATAAAAATTATGTATATGGGTATTACAATAGAAAGGAGCGGCAAAGTTAGTTATGAAAAATGCTGATGATATGACAGCCGTAATTTTTAAAGATATAGGTGAATATCAAATTGTGAAAAAACCAATACCTAGGATAATAAAGCCTAAAGATTTATTGGTAAAAGTTTTGATTGCAAGTATTTGTGGAACAGATGTCCATATTTTGGATAATCCGCCTAAAATTCCTGCAGAGAAGGGAATTATATTAGGACATGAGTTTGTAGGTGAAGTTTTGGAGACAGGTTCAGATGTTACAGCATTCAAGGTTGGAGATAGGCTTATCTGCGATAACAACATCCCATGTGATGTATGTCCTATGTGTCTTTCAGGCAATAGGAATTTATGTATGAATATGCACTCCATGGGAGTACATGTTGACGGAATATTTTCACAATATGCAGTGGTTCCTGAAAAAATGTGTGTTGGAATATCTGACGATATTCCCCTGGAAACTGCAATATTTGCAGAACCACTGAATTGTGTTATGGGAGCAATTGATAAAATAAGAATGCTTCCTGGTGAAAATGTATTGGTATTGGGTGGAGGACCAATTGGGCTTTACTTTGCAAAACTGTTAAAAATTAATGGTGCAGCAAAGGTAATTGTTTCTGAGGTTTCAGAATATCGTTCAAAATTTGCCTCACAAATAGGAGCAGACAGGGTTATTAATCCATCAAAGGAAAATTTGTATAAAGAGGTGTTGAGGGAGACTTGTAATATTGGAGCCGATGTTGTTGTTGATGCTGTAGGCACGCTGGTTAATGATGCAATAAATTGTGTAAGGCCAGCCGGTAAGGTAATGATCTTTGGTTTGAATAACAGTATGAGACAAACTGTAAGTGAATATGATATAGCTGCAAAATCCATTCAAATATATGGTAATTTTGTTGGAAACTTTACTTTGTTGTCCACTGCAAAATTGCTTGAAAGTGGTTTGATTGACATTCAAAATCTAATTACCCATAAATTATCCCTTACACAATTTGGCGCTGGAATGGAAGCTATGAGAAAAGGAAAAGCAATGGAAGTAGTTCTTTATCCTTTTGATTTAACTTGAATATGAGAGGAGCAATGAAAAGATGAAGCAAATTAAAATTGGTATTATCGGCGGTGGATGGATGGGAACAACACATGCGCGGGCGTATAACAATGTTAGACAGCATTATGGCCTGGATGTTGTTCCGATATTGGAGTTAATTGTAGATACTTGTGAAGAACAGGCAGAAAGAGTTTGCAGACAATATGGATTTAACAGATGGAGCACGGAAGTTAAAGATATATTCAATGATCCATCTATTGATTTGATTGTAATTACAACACCTAATAAATATCATGTACCTTTATTGATTGAAGCAGCTAAAACTGGCAAGGCGATATTTTGTGAGAAACCAATGGGTATGAATGCCGGAGAAGCAAAAAAAGCACTGGATGCTGTTAACAGATATAATAACATTACTATGTGTGGATTCATTTACATTAATAATCCAATGGTTGTTTATGCCAGAGAGCTTATGGAGTCTGGAAAATTAGGGAAGGTGATATCTTTCAGAGGAGAATATGACATGGATTACTGTGCAGGGAAAGATATTCCTCACACATGGAGACAGTACGATGCTGTTTCTGGTGCTCTTGGTGATATTGGGGCGCACATGTTGAGTATTTCTAATTTTTTAGTAGGAGAAATCGATGAAGTATGTGCAAAAACGCAAATTGTTTATAAACAGAGGAAAAAGTCGAAAGATTCAAATGAAATGTTGCCAGTAGAAAATGATGACGAAGTAAATGCAATTTATACTTTTAAAAATGGTTGCCTTGGCACACTTGTTTCCAGCCGTGTGGCACCTGGAAATAAAGTGGGTGAACGTTTTGAGGTGCAGCTGACGAAAGGCGCTATTCGTTTTGATCAGGAAAGAATGAATGAGCTGGAAGTGTATGATCACAGTGCTCCACCTGAAAATCAGGGATTTAAGTTGATTCGTGCAATGCCGCTGCATGGAGAGTATGGAATATTTTGTACACAGGCTGGACTAGGTATCAGTTATATCGATTTAATGACAATTCAAGCTCATAAAATGCTAAAAGCAGTTTCAGAAAATAAAAAAATAAGACCTGATGTTGAAGATGCATATAAAATAAACGTTTTAATAGATGCCATGCTGAAATCAGACCGTGAGCATAGATGGGTCAAGGTTTCAGAGTGCGAGTAACTGTTAAAGATCTTTAAAGGGGGGTTTCATGTGGATAAGGTAAAAATTGCCGTTGTAGGAGTAGGTGCTTTAGGAGAGATGCATGCTGCCAATATTCAAAATAAAATTGCAAATGCAGAGGTAGTTGCAATTTGTGATGGCAAAGACCGTGCTGAAAAAGTGAAAAAAGAACTCAATATAAAATATGCCTATACAGATTTCGATGAAATGATGAAAAATGATGAAATAGATGCACTTGTTATTGCAACTTCTGTTGCTGCTCATAAGTATCAGGCAATTAGAGCATGTGAGAAGCAGATACATGTATTTTGTGAAAAGCCAGTTGGGAAAACAACAGGAGAATGCTTGGAAATTGAGAAAGCTGTTAAGAAAAACGGCGGAAAGATATTTACTGTTGGATTTATGAGAAGGTTTGATCCTTCCTATGCGGCAGCAATGCAGAAAATCAGGGAAGGTGTAATTGGTGAACCAATATTTTTCAGGGGATACAGTTTGGACCCTATAACCGTTGTTCCTTTTCATCTTCAGAGGCAGAGAGAGGGGAATGCAGCATCCTTTTTCAAGGAAATGTCGGTTCATGATGTGGACTTGTCCAGGTGGTATCTAGGTGGGGATTTTGAATCAGTATATGTAAGGGGAGGCGGCTATGTCTACAAGGAATTTGAAAAATACAGGGATGTCGACAACGGATGGTCCATGGTGAATTTTAAAAATGGCAGGTGTGCCTTCATTTATTGTGGACGTACAGCTCCTCAATGTGATGTGGAATCTGAAATAGTAGGTACAGAAGGTACAATTCGTATCGGTACAAATCCTAATAGGACCAGAATGCAGATATATAAAAATTTCAGCGTCATTGATGAATCACTAACTACTTTTTTTGAAAGATGGGAGCAGGCATTTTTATTGGAAATGCAAAATTTTGCAAATTGTATTCAACAAGGAACATTTCCGGAGATTACCGCGCATGATGGTACAATGGCATCAATATCCATTGACATGCTTCAGGAGTCATATGAATCCAATAAGATAATATATGATGGATTTATGTTGCAAAAGTAAAATTTGTTGCAATTATGCATATATGACAATTGCAAGGCAGTATGGACTGAAAGTAGAGAATATAATGCAATGGTAAACGTTTTATATTGCATTATTGCATCAAGGCAACGATTTAAAATATAATAAACTGTTGCCGTATATAGGGTAAAGCCGGTATAATAATGGGATTGTACCGGCTTTTTATTTATAGTTGGAGTATTGGCATTGAAGTTGCTTATATAAATTGGTGTAATAAAAATTATACTATGTGAAAGGAATGATTTTAATGTCTTTAATGACTGGAGAAGAGTATGTAGAGAGTTTGCGTAAGTTGAAATTGAATGTTTATTATTTAGGAGAAAAGATAGACAACCCTGTTGATAATCCGGTGCTTCGTCCATCTCTTAATTCTGTTAAAATGACTTATGATTTAGCCCAGGATCCTCAATATGAAGATCTTATGACTGTAAAATCAAATATAACAGGCAAGAAAATAAATAGATTTACTAATTTGCACCAAAGTGCTGAAGATCTAGTAAAGAAAGTTAAAATGCAGAGATTGTGTGGACAAAAGACTGCTGCGTGTTTTCAGAGATGTGTAGGTATGGATTCCTTCAATGCCGTATATAGTACTACTTTTGAAGTAGACAAACAGTATAATACAAATTATTTTGAAAACTTTAAAAAATTTTTGGCATATGTTCAGGAAAATGATTTGACAGTTGACGGTGCAATGACAGATCCAAAGGGAGACAGAGGATTGTCACCAAGCAAACAGGTTGATCCTGATTTATATTTAAGAGTTGTAGAAAGAAGACCGGATGGAGTAGTTGTAAGAGGAGCAAAAGCTCACCAGACAGGTATATGCAATTCTCATGAAGTACTTGTAATGCCTACTATTGCAATGAGACCTGAAGACAAGGATTATGCAATATCCTTTGCAATACCTACAGATACAAAGGGAATAACCATGATAGTTGGAAGGCAGTCCTGTGATACGAGAAAACTTGAAAAAGATGCGGATATAGATGTAGGTAACAAGAATTTTGGTGGAGTAGAAGCTCTGACGGTATTCGATGATGTTTTCGTTCCAAATGACAGGATATTCTTGAATGGTGAAACTGAATATGCAGGAATGCTGGTAGAAAGATTTGCAGGATATCATAGACAGAGTTATGGTGGATGTAAAGTAGGAGTCGGAGATGTACTTATAGGAGCTGCTGCATTAGCTGCCGAGTATAATGGGGCAGCAAAGGCATCACATATAAAGGATAAACTGATAGAAATGATGCACTTGAATGAAACACTTTATGCATGTGGAATTGCATGCTCAGCTGAGGGATATCCTACAAAAGCAGGAAATTATCAGATAGATCTCTTGCTTGCCAATGTATGTAAGCAGAATGTTACAAGATTCCCTTATGAGATTGTAAGACTTGCAGAAGATATAGCAGGTGGATTGATGGTTACGATGCCTTCTGAAAAGGATTATAAGAGTGCAGAGGTAGGAAAATATGTAAAGAAATATCTTGTAGGTGTTGCATCTGTTCCGTTGGAAAACAGAATGAAAATACTCAGACTTATAGAGAATTTGAGCCTTGGTACTGCTGCAGTGGGATATAGAACTGAATCAATGCATGGTGCAGGTTCGCCACAGGCACAGAGAATAATGATATCAAGACAGGGCAATTTAGCACAGAAGAAAAAGCTTGCAAAGGCTATAGCCAGAATAGAAGATTAGGAGGAGAGGTGTTTTCACCTCTTCTTGAAAATGAGGTGTTTCGTTTATGAATGAGAAAGTGCTCAAGGTTATTGATGAAAAGGTAAGGCCATATTTGAACAGCCATAATGGTGATGTACAGATTCTCGATATAAAGGATGGCGTGGTCAAGATAAGACTTTTGGGACAGTGCGGCAATTGTATCTCTGCTAAATATACTGTACATGACATAATTGAATCTGCCATAAAGAAAGAAATTTCCGGGATAAAAGGGGTTGAACTCATAGATTATATAAGTGAAGATACCTTGAATATGGCGAGAAAAATATTAAGCAAACATGCATAGGGTGATTGATTTTGAATATAGGAATTAAATACTGCGGCGGATGTAATTCAAAATATGACAGGAAAGAATTTCTATATAGCTTAAAGGAGAAATTCAATTTTAATTTTCAAATAGCCAGACCGGGTGAAGTTTATGATGTGGTTATAGTTTTATGCGGGTGCAGCAGCTGCTGTGCGGATCAGAGTGAACTTAAATTCAAATTTCAGAAAATACTTGTAAATTCTAAAGATGATTTTGATGAAGTCCGTAATTTATTAAAAAAGTATTTAAATATGTAAGGGGGAAATAATTTTTTATGAGTTGGGAAGATATATATAAAAGTAGATTGGTTGATGCAGAAGAGGCTGTCTCAAAAATAAAATCAAACAGCAGGGTGGTTTTTTCACACGCAGTTGGAGAACCTTCAGAATTAATAGATGCATTGGTTAAAAATAAAGAAAACTACGAAAATTTAGAAATAGTACACATGGTTGCCATGGGTAAAGGAGAATATGCCAAGCCCGGAATGGAAAAATATTTTAGACACAATTCACTTTTTGTAGGTGCAAGTACGAGAGATGCGGTAAGTTCAGGAAGAGGGGATTATACACCATGCTTCTTCTATGAAGTTCCAAGGTTGTTCAAGAAGGGGTATCTGCCTGTCGATGTAGCACTTATCCAGGTAAGTGAGCCGGATGAACACGGCTACTGCAGTTTTGGAGTTTCAAACGATTACACAAAACCTGCTGCAGAGAGTGCAAAGCTGGTAATTGCGGAAGTCAACAAAAATATGCCAAGGACACTTGGCGATTCTTTCATACATGTATCAAATATTGATTATATGGTGGAAGTTTCACATCCACTTATAGAATTAAAACCGGCCAAGCTTGGAGAAGTTGAGAAATCCATAGGGAGATACTGTGCATCGCTTATTGAAGATGGTTCTACACTTCAGCTTGGTATAGGCGCCATTCCAGATGCAGTACTGATGTTTTTAAAGGACAAAAAAGATCTCGGCATACATTCCGAGATGATATCGGATGGTGTAGTTGAACTGGTGGAAGCAGGTGTTATCAACAACAGCAGGAAGACTCTTCATCCTGGAAAGATAATTGTAACATTCCTCATGGGTACAAGGAAGCTGTATGATTTTGTAGACAATAATCCCATGGTTGAAACTTATCCTGTAGATTATGTTAACAATCCGCTTGTAATTATGAAAAACAGCAAGATGGTTTCAATAAATTCCTGTGTTCAGGTTGATTTAATGGGACAGGTATGTTCCGAAAGTATAGGATTAAAGCAGATAAGTGGTGTTGGAGGTCAGGTCGATTTTGTAAGGGGAACTGATATGGCCGAAGATGGAAAATCCATTATAGCAATACCTTCCACTGCATCACATGGAAAGGTTTCAAGGATAGTTCCACTGCTCGATACAGGTGCAGCTGTTACAACTTCCAGAAATGAAGTGGATTATATAATTACAGAATATGGTATCGCACATCTCAGAGGGAAGACCTTGAAGGATAGAGCCAGAGCATTGATAAATATTGCATATCCCGATTTTAGAGAATCGTTAGAAGAAGAATTTGAAAAAAGATTTAATTGTAAAATTTAATTAAAATTCAAAAAAGGAGAAAATTTATATGGCTTATAAAAGAGAATATGGAAAAGAACAACCATATATACCGGCAGGCCCTTTCAAAATACGTATTCCAGGAGTTCATTACAGATTTGAACTTCCAGATTATATTCAGGGACTTCTAATGTGTGCCGTCTGTCTTGGAGCAATTCCCATGCTCCAGCAGTACTTGGGAATGCCATTTGAAGTTGCATTGGCTATTGTTACCCTCAATGGAGTACTCTATTGTACTCATGTTTTGCTTGGTGACCCAGTTGTACCTGGATGGGTTACTCCTGCCATACCGCTTTTAATGTTGTATGTCAGCGAATTCCCCTTGGGGCCTCAAAGAGTACAGGCACTTATTGCATTTGAATTAAGTCTTGGTGTTTTTGCAGCAGTTCTTGGAATTACAGGATTAGGTAAAAAAGTTATTACACTGATACCTAATTGCATGCAGGCGGGTATAATCATGGGAGCAGGTCTTGCTGCTGTAAATACAGTATTTGGCAAGGGGGGACATTTCGAAAAGTATCCCTGGGCAATTATAATTTGTATAGGTCTTGCATTTTATCTTCTGTTCTCAAACCATTTTAAAAGTTTGAGGAACAAGAATAAAGTTTTTCAGGTTATTTCAAATTTAGGAGTTTTACCATGTGTTTTATTGGCAGTTTTGGTGGGCCCACTTGTTGGAGAGACTGTATGGCCGACTATTAAATGGGGATTTTCAAATCCTTCATTCGGAGAATTATGGAGTAATTGGACGTTCTGGTCCATAGGTTTTCCACCGGCCAAGATGTTTGTTCAAGCTATACCTATGGTATTTTCAGCTTATGTAATATTGTTTGGTGAAATGATACAGGCACAGGCACTTCTCGAAGATGCAGCAAAATCCCGTCCAGATGAATTGATAGACTATAATCCTAATAGAACACATTTGATATTTGGACTTCGTAATTGCCTTATGTCTATTATAGGACCGGATATAACCATGTGCGGACCGTTATGGGCTGCTATGCAGGTTGTTGTATGCGATAGATATAAACATGGGAGAAAGGCAATGGATTCAGTGAACGGCGGTGCAGGATCATTCAGATTCGGAACTTTGACAGGATATTTTCTCATGCCTATAGTTACTTTGGTTACTCCTGTTTTAAATATAGCACTGGCTCTTACCATGTTGATACAGGGATACGTTTCTGTAAGGATAGGTATACTAAAGTCACGTACCATGAATGATCTTGGAATTGCAGGTATAATGGCGGCTGTAATAGTTGCAAGAGGTGCTGCTTGGGGACTTGCTGTTGGTATAGTACTGAGCTTATTGATATTACTTGGAAATAAGAAAAATCTGGATGTAAGTATTTTTACAAGGGAAGAAAAAAAAGATGTAAAGGATAATGTTGGGAGTTGCTAGACAAGTTTGAAATTTCAAGAATGAAAAAAATATGAATCTTTTGTAATTAAGTGATATAATTATTAATAAATATTCAAAAAACAGTAGATTGCTTAAAGCAATCTACTGTTTAAAATACATAATAATAGGAGGTACATATAATGAAAAACAAACTTGTAGTAGTAGGGACTGGACATGTTGGCTCTACAGTGATAAATGCAGGATTGGCCCTCAACCTTTTTTCTGAAATCGTTACTATAGACAAAAATAAGAACAAGGCTGAAGGTGAAGCATTGGATGCAAGCCACAGCACACCTTTTGAATACAATGTCAACACGAAGGTCTATTCGGGGGGCTATGAGGAATGCAGGGATGCTGACGTAATTATAATAGCTGCAGGTCCGAGTATAATGCCTGAAGACAAAGCCGACAGACTTATCCTTGTGGAAAAGAATGTCCCTGTAATAAAAGATGTAATGAGTTCCATAGCTAAATATACTAAAGATGCAGTTATCATAATAATAACCAATCCACTTGATGTCATGGTTTACTATGCACAGAATTTCTTTGGATATCCTAAAAATAAGGTATTTGGAACAGGAACAAGCCTTGACTCTGCACGATTTAGAAGAATTATTGCAAACAAGTACAACGTGGATCCAAAAAGTGTTCAGGGATATATGCTTGGTGAACATGGGAATTCTGCATTTCCTGCATGGAGCCGTTTGAATATTGCAGGAATTTCGTATGACAAGCTTGATAAATACTTTCTTCCGAAAGAACCTCTTGACAGGGATAAAGTTGCAAAGGAAGTGGTACAGGTTGCCTTTGATGTACTTAACCTAAAAAGATGGACAAATGATGGAATAGCTATGGCTGCCTGCAGGTTGGCAAGAGCTGTTGTTTTGAACGAGCATACGGTTCAGCCTGTATCCACTACTCTTGAAGGAGAATATGGATTGACAGAGGTTGCTCTGAGTCTTCCTTCAATAATAACTTCAGAAGGTGTCGAGAGAAGAATTGAAGTGCCTCTTCTGGATGAAGAAATAGAAAAGCTCAGAAAGAGTGCAGGGAGTATCAAAAAGACAATTGAATTGGCTAATTTGGGAAAATAATTTTATATGGAATTATGGGGGTAAACATTATTTTGGATGTTTACCTTTTTATACAAGTAATATGATATATTCCACCAAAGAAAATCCCAGAGGAAAAGAGTACTATAAATTTTGTGAGAATCTTCCACAGGAATTAAGATTTCCCATTAAATTTACGGACAACGGAATTACAGGGAAAATAGATACCATGGATATTTTGAAATTTTTGTTGGCTTGTGATAATGAAGATGATGTCAATTTGCTGGAGAAATGTTTTTCAAAGATTGATTCACTTACTGTGGTATGTCCATTGAGATGTGTTCTTGATATTATGGCAGCTAATGTTTCCAAGGGTGGTGCACTTAAAATTTTATCTGAAAAATTAAATGTAGATTTGAGGAACTTTATTGCTTTTGGGGACAACTATAATGATATTGATATGCTTAAAAGTGTCGGCATGCCGATAGCAATGGGAAATTCAGTGGATGATGTAAAGAAAATTGCAAAATATATAACCACGTCAAATAACGATTCAGGAATTGCATATGCTGTTGATAATTTTATAATGAGGTCGGAGAAATGATATGAGACAATTTAAATTTAGAATTTGGGATAAAAAAAATGGAGACTTTTATATAAGTAGAAATCCTTATCCTGAGTACTTGCTGGAAGAAAAGGAAAGATTTGTGGTAACTGAATTTACCGGATTGAAGGATAGAAGTGGAAAGGAAATTTTTGAAGGGGACATTATAGGTATAAACAATGAGAGCAGCTCTGTAAAGTTACCTGTGAAATTTGGGAGATATTCCTTTGATAAGTTCATAGGTGAATGCGGTGAAGTTAGTGAAAAAACAGAGTTATATGGATTCTATGTGGAAAATGAATACTTGTATGTTCAGATGCTTAAAGAAAATGTAATTGTAGCAGGAAATATTTTTAATCAATAGAAAAGAGAAAACCGTATTGGAGATGTCTCTGATACGGTTTTTTAGTCCAATTTTAATTGTACTTCTTTTCCTTATCCAAGAATATGTTATAGGTTTCATCATCGTAATTGCACATTACAATAGTTTCCAAATCAATATCATCTATTTTGAAAAATTTCGCGGAGGTTTCAAGAAGTATTTCAGCACATCTACCTTTTGGAAATCCAAAAATACCTGAACTTATGGCCGGTATTGATATGGACTTCAGATTATAGGATTCTGCAAGATTCAATACACTCATGACAGCCTTTTTTAATTTTCTTTCCTCGCTGCCTTCTCCCATTATTGGACCTACAGTATGAATGACAAATTTGGAAGGTAAATTGTGGCCGTATGCTATTACAGCCTTCCCTACAGGTAAGGGGCCTATTTCCCCTATGAGTATGTTGCTGTCAGCTTGTATTTGTGGTCCACCTGCCCTTGATATGGCAAGGGCAGCACCGCCACCGTGCTGCATTGAGCTATTTGCAGGATTGACTATGGCATCACTGGTTTCCTTCGTTATATTGCCCTTTTTTATTAGTATCATCTTTTTACCTATTTTAATCATCGTAAAGCCTCCTGATGGATTCATATAATTATATTTTATTTGTTGTGTATGCATATTTCAATTTTTATATAAAAAATCCTTTATAATATGTATTCGACACGTTATAATAAAAATGGATGGTGATGTGTAAAGTGAATGAAAATGATAAAGATGTAAAAACTACGAATATGGTAGCAGCTGCTTTTATGCTCTTTATTTTTCCAATAGTCACAGTCTTTATAGGAGTCTTTGCCGGAGGATATATTGGAAGATCTGCAGGATCATCAATTAAAACGGGACAGATTATTGGAGGGATAGTTGCATTTGCTCTTGCAGTGATATTCATAAAAATATTCGACAAATCTGCTGTGGTAGATGAAAACCAGGAAAAAATTCACTGGGATGACATGTGAATAATATTATTTAATTTTATTTGGTAAATTCTAAAATGAATTTACCTTTTTCTTTTGAATATTTTGATAAATTATTTATATTTATCAAAGTAAACGTAATAAATGTGTTAAAGATTGATTAATCTTTAGAATTATGGCAAATATGATATTAATTAATTATTGATATTGCAATTTTATGCTATAGGTATTACTATATTAATAATACCACAATAAATATGATAAAACATAACAAAATATGAAAGATAATTTTCAGTATGTACATTTATAATACGTCGTAATAATATATAATGCAGCAAAAAGGTGGTGATGATACAAGTGAGAGCAAATCTTGATATTCCATCAGAGACTATTGGTGGATTGGATAAAAATAAAAGATTTTATGCCAATTGGATATTTTCAGTTATACTTTTATGTGTATTTTTATTTTCTTTTACTGTGGGAAGTTACCATTTGCCACTTTCTGAAATTATAAATGTATTTCATTCTAAGATAGCAGGAACAGCTTCTTATTATGGCACGAATGTGGAAAATGTAATATTCAAAGTTAGGATGCCGCGAATTTTTGCGGCGTTGATTATAGGTTGCTCTCTTTCAGGAGCCGGTTCTGCCTATCAGGGATTATTTAGAAATCCAATGGTGGCACCTGATATACTTGGAGCATCTGGAGGGGCCGGCCTGGGAGCAGCTATGGGGCTTTTACTTTCTCTAGGTTCCCTGGAAGTTCAAATCATGTCATTTATATTCGGACTTGCAGCGGTGCTTTTGACGTTTGGAATCAATTCAGCAATAAATCACGGAAGGGAGGGGTCTGTACTCAGTCTCATACTTACAGGAATGGTTATATCAAGTCTAATGCAGTCTTTTATATCTGTAATCAAATATGTAGGTGATCCAGAGGACAAGCTTCCTGAAATAACTTTCTGGCTTATGGGAGGGCTTTCAACTGTGACGACCAGAGATATTATAATTATGATTTTTCCCGTACTTATTGGGACAATTCCACTTTTTGTCTTAAGGTGGAATTTAAATGTACTGTCTTTTGGAGACGAGGAGGCAAGGTCACTTGGTGTTAATACCTACAGGATGAAGGCTGTTGTGATAGTTTGTTCAACTTTGATTACAGCAGCATCAGTATCAATAGGAGGCATAATTGGCTGGGTGGGTCTTATCATACCGCATCTTGCAAGAATGATTGTAGGTCCCAACTATAAAACTGCACTTCCTGCATCAATGCTCATCGGAAGTATATATTTGCTTTTGGTAGATGATATAGCCAGGGGTATATTTACAGTTGAAATTCCCCTTGGAATATTGACTTCATTGATTGGTGCTCCATTCTTTATATATTTGCTTTTGAAAGGGAGGAGGGGATGGATTTGATCATGGATATAAAAAATATATGCTGTGGCTATGGCAGAAAAATTATATTGAGAAATATATCTTTAACTGTAAAGTCAGGGGAAATACTATGTATTCTTGGTCCAAATGGGGCAGGAAAAACGACTTTGTTCAAAACTATACTGGGATTTCTGAAATTGAAATCAGGTGAAATATATATAGACGATGAGGATATAAGCAAATGGGATAGAAAGAGAATGGCAAGGACTATGGGATATGTACCGCAAACACATAATACCCCGTTTCCATTTACAGTGGAAGATGTAGTTGTTATGGGAAGAACATCCCATCTTGGTACAATGAGTTCTCCAGGCCGCATGGATATGAAAATTGCACAAAACAATATGAAGACAATTGGGATAAGTTACCTAAAAGGCAAAATCTATACGGAAATAAGTGGTGGAGAGAGGCAGATGGTGCTTATTGCAAGAGCTCTTACTCAGGAGCCGGATATACTTATTATGGATGAACCTACTTCCAATCTGGATTTTGGAAATCAGATAAGAGTTCTGAGGCAGATTTTAAAACTTTCTAAAGAAGGACTGGCTATTGTAATGACATCACATTTTCCTGATCATGCTTTTCTATGTTCTACCAAGGTAGCCCTTCTGGACAAAAATAATAAATTTATGGTTGGAGCTCCAGATGATATTGTTACTGAAGAAAACCTGAAGAATGCCTATGGAATAAATGTGAAAATTATAGATACAGCCATTGAAGGTGGAAATAAGATTAAATCCTGTGTTCCACTAATTTAGTCAATAATTATTTTAAATTAAGGATGTGAAACTTATGAGAAAAAAATTCAACAATGTAAGGAATTTGCTTATTATTATCTTCTCTGCAGTGTTTTTGTTTGCCGGATGTGGTAAGACCAGTACGAATTCTGGAAATACTGCTCAGGAGAGCAAGGGAAATGTGATTACAGATTCAACTGGTGCAAAGGTAACTGTTCCCGAGAAGATCAACAAAATAGCAGATGCATGGCCGGCACACAATGAAATAGTGGCTATGCTTGGCGGATCTGATAAAATAGTTGCAACTATTGATTCGAAAAAAGCATACCCCTGGCTGTATAAAGTATTTCCAGACATGGACAAAGCTAAGACTATATTCACAAATACAACGGTCAATACAGAAACTCTTGCACAATTAAAACCGGATGTATTGTTCATGCCTACTGAATCAAAATTACTTGCAAAGACAAAGGAACTCGGAATTCCTACTGTACAGCTGATATTTCAGAATTATGACGATTTGAAAAAGGTTGTCAATACAACTGCACAGGTTTTAGGTGGAGATGCCAAGGATAAAGCAGATAAGTACAATTCCTATCTGGACGAAAGACTTAAAGCAGTAAAAGAGGTAACTTCCAAAATACCCGACTCTCAAAAACCCAAAATACTGCATATTGAATCTTTTAAGCCCCTTACAATTGATGGACAAAAAACAATAGTAGATGACTGGATACAGGCTGCCGGTGGTAAAGATGCCGCCGAGATAGAAGGAAACAAGAAACCTGCTTCCATGGAGCAGGTGCTCAAATGGAATCCTGATATAATAATTATGGGAAAAAGTGTATTGAATGATAAAAACAGCCCTATAAAAACACTTGATCAATTGTACAGCAATCCACAGTGGAGTCAGGTAAATGCGGTTAAAAACAAAAAGGTGTATGTAAATCCAATGGGAGTTTTTCTGTGGGATAGATATGGTATGGAGTCGGCACTACAATTTCAGTGGCTGGCAAAGCTTCTTCATCCTGATGAATTTAAAAATCTTGACATGGTGAAAGAAACTCAGAAGTTCTATAAAGAATTTCTGAACTATGATCTTACTGCCGATGATGCCTTGAAGATTTTGAATGCACAAAATCCGGATTAGTGGAAGTTCCCCTTTATGAAGGTTGTGCCTTAAAGGCACAACCTTCAATTTTTGCCCATGAACAAACTTATTATCAATATTATGAATACAACAGCTGTGATCTTTACATACAGAAAATCCTTTTCCTTAAAAAATACTAATATGGAAATACCAACTCTGAATATTGGTATGGCTATCAACAGCATAAGTCCTAAGAGTATTATGGAGTAAGGTTTCAAGGCCATGCATCCATGGAGTATCTCAAAGGGATAAGTCGGATAAAAGTTGCCGGGATACCCGCTGCTTCCAGAGATTAGAAACATTATAAGTCCTATTATTATAACGGCAGAGCTTGTCAGGACTCCTACAAATAAAAACGTGCTTATTATCTTTTCCATCTCTCTTGTATTTTCTTTCAATTTTTTATCATTCATTATAATGCAATCACTCCTTTATACATCATTTGAAGTGCTATATATACGAGAAAGGGTATGAATATCTTTCTTATAGTCTTGTTTTTCATTCGCTTCATAATACGTGCCCCAATGGTAGCACCTGCAAGTACACCAAGTGCTACCGGACCTGCAATTTTGGGATCTATATCACCCCTCAGGAAAAACACTCCGGCACTGGCGGCACCGGTGACTCCCATCATAAAATTACTTGTGGCACTTGATATCTTCATTGGAAGTTTCATAAACAGATCCATGGCCATAACCTTGAAGCTCCCACTTCCTATACCAAGAAGCCCTGATATAATTCCTGCACCATACATTACACCGAATCCACTCGGCACGTTTGCAACTTTATAATCAACGGGTTGTTTTAAAACATCGTCATAATATTGGCCGTTTAATTTAAGTTTTTGTGCAAGTGGATGCTCTATAACGTTATCAGGCAATTCAGTCTTGCCATTTTTGAACATTGCAAAAGCGGAATATAGAAGAAGTAGTCCGAATAACACATAGAGGTAGTTGGCATTTATGATTCCACCTAGAAAGGCACCGGTTATAGCTCCGACTGTTGTTGCTATTTCAAGAAACATGGCAACTCTTATGTTGGTCATTTCATCCCGCACATAAGCTATAGCAGCACCGCTTGAGGTTGCTATTACTGAAATTATGCTTGCTCCTATGGCATATCTTATATCAATTCCAAATATAAGTGTCAATGCTGGAGTAATTACTGTTCCCCCGCCCAGGCCAAGAATAGATCCGGCTATGCCTGCCACAACAGATATCAACAAGATTTCCAGTACTATCAGTGACAAAATATCATCTCCCTGTATTGAACAAAATTTGATTTTCAAGTATTATTATATCAATGATAAGCTTATATTAAAAATATTTATTATCTATTATGTGTATATAAAAATTGTATAATTACTTTTATTATTTAATTATCGAGGTGATATTCTTCATGGATATTAAGCAGCTTAGGTATTTTCTTACAATTGCAGAAGAAGGGAAGATAACAGGAGCGGCTAAAAAACTGAATATAGCACAGCCGCCTCTCAGTTATCACTTGAAGCTTTTGGAAGAGGAGCTGGGAACTAAACTCATGGATAGGGGAAATAAAAAAATTCATCTGACGGATGCAGGGGAAATATTAAAGAACAGGGCTGAACAGATATTGGAATTGGTGGATTCCACCATAAAAGAATTGAAAGATTTCAACGAAGGCATCAAAGGAACATTGTCAATTGGAACTGTTTCATCTTCAGGAGCTACACTGTTTCCAAATATAATAGAAAGATTTCATAGTATATATCCAAAAGTAAACTTTGAGGTATGGGAGGGAAATACATATAGAATACTTGAAATATTGAACAGTGGAGTGATAGATATAGGGATAGTCAGAACACCGTTTAACAAGGAAGGACTAAGCATAAAAATTCTTTCCAGAGAGCCTATGATATCAGTTTTTAGAGATGATCTGGACTATTTCCCGGATAGAAAATCAATAACTCTAAAGGAGCTTATGGGTAAACCGCTTATCATATATAGAAGGTTTGAAAAAATCATATTTGAGGCATGCCATAATATGGATTTTATGCCCGAGATAATATGCAAGAGTGATGATGCAAGAACTACACTGCTATGGGCGGAATCCGGTATTGGGATTGCCTTGGTTCCAATGACTGCTCTGGATATAGTAAAGGCATCCGGTTTAACTTATAGAGTAATTCATGAGTCAAGCTTAGAAACGAGTATAGCTGCAATATGTGTAAAGGACAGGTATATGTCTGCCGCTTCCAGAAACTTTTTAAATGTGATTTCAGATATAGAAAGGGCTTGACTTTGTTCTATGTAAATAATATAATCATACCTGTAATTTAATAGGTTTATCTTATCTAGAGAGGCGGAGGGAAAGGCCCAATGAAACCCAGCAGCCAGCAATTATTGCCAGGTGCTAATTCCTGCAGTTTTAACTGAAAGATAAGAGGAAGATACCTCTTTTATCGTAAAGAGGTTTTTTTAGTTTAAAGAATAGATTTTATATATCAATAAAATTTTGAAAGGATGTGTTTTTCTTGCCCGAACTAAGCAGTAAGTTGGTTAATTTTACAGATTCTGTTATAAGAAGAATGACAAGGATATCAAATAAATATAGGGCTATTAATTTATCACAGGGTTTTCCTGATTTTGATCCTCCAAAAGAAATAAAAGAGGCACTTAAAGCTGCTGCGGACAAAGGACCTCATCAATATGCAATTACCTGGGGTGCACAAAACTTTAGAGAGGCACTTGCAGAAAAGCAGAAGAAATTTATGGGGATTGATATAGATCCTGAAACACAAATTGCTGTTACCTGCGGTAGTACCGAGGCCATGATGGCATCTGTCATGACGGTGTGTGATCCAGGTGACAAGGTTATAGTATTCTCTCCGTTTTATGAAAACTATGCTGCAGATGCAATATTGAGTGGGGCAGATCCAATACATGTATCTCTTTATCCGCCGGAGTTTTCGTTTGATAGAAAAGAATTGGAGGATGCATTCAGGCAGAAACCTAAAGCTCTTATACTGTGCAATCCATCAAATCCTACAGGTAAGGTTTTTACTTTGGAAGAGCTCCAGTATATTGCGAGTCTGGCTGAAAAATATGACACATTTGTAATAACGGATGAAGTGTACGAGCATATTGTTATGGATCCATATAAACATGTTTATTTTGCTTCACTTCCAGGAATGTTTAACAGGACTTTGAGTTGCAGTTCTCTTTCCAAGACATATTCCATAACAGGATGGAGGTTGGGATATGTTATAGCAGATGAAAGGATAATAGAAAATGTTAGAAAGGTGCATGATTTTTTGACGGTTGGAGCGGCTGCACCTCTTCAGGAAGCAGCAATTGCAGGACTTAAAATGCCTGATGAATATTATGACTGGCTGAAAAACATGTATATGAAAAAAAGGGATCTTTTCCTAGCTGGATTGGATGAAGCTGGCCTAAAGTATGTAAAACCCAATGGAGCTTATTATGTAATGATAGATGTATCGGAGTTCAATGTAAAAAATGACTTGAAATTTTGTGAATGGCTGGCTAAAGAAGTTAAAATAGGTGCAGTACCAGGTTCAAGTTTTTTTAAGAAAAATGTGAATAATTTTATAAGGCTTCATTATGCAAAAAAGGACGATACTCTTCTGGAAGCCATTGAAAAGTTGAAAACACTTAAAGAAAAAGCTGAATTTTATAGTGAATAAATTTATGTTAAAAGGAGACTATTATGAAAAAAATTGGAAGTATTTTATTGTCGGTATTATTAACAACAGTTGTATTTTCAGGTTGTGGAAGTACATCACAGAAATCAGATTCTGAAGCCAATACCATAAAAGTAGGAGTTACAGCAGGACCTCACGAGGAAATAATACAAAAGGTTAAAGAAGTTGCAAAAAAGCAAGGGATGAATGTGGAGTATACTAGTTTTAATGATTATGTTCAGCCTAATACGCAGTTAAATGAAAAACAGCTGGATGTAAATATATATCAGCATGAACCATACTTGAAGCAGTTCAACAAGGATCACAATATGAATCTAGTAAAGGTTGCCAATGCAGTAACTTTTCCTATGGGCATATATTCCAGTAAACTGAAATCTCTGGCTCAACTGAAGGATGGGGATAAGATTTCACTGCCGAATGATCCTACTAATGAAGCAAGAGCACTTATGCTTCTTGAAAAAGGGAAGGTTATAAAGTTGAAAAGTGGCGTAAGCTTAAAGGCTACCATAAAGGACATAGCTGAAAACCCTAAACATATCCAGTTTCTTGAGCTTGAAGCTCCGATGGTTCCGCGTTCGTTAAGTGATGTGGCGGTTGCGGCGATAAATACCAATTATGCAATACAGGCCAAACTCGATCCAAATAAGGATGCCATATTCAAGGAGCCGAAGGATTCTCCCTGGATTAATATTATAGCTGCAAGACCTGACAACAAAGATGCGGAAAATGTAAAGAAATTGATCAAAATCTATCAGTCAGACGAAGTTAAGAAATACATAGATGAGCATTTCAAGGGCTCTGTTATAGCAGCATTTTAGAGGTGATGCAGATGAGTTTGTATAATTTTAAATATGGAAATGATATACTTGAAATAAATATGGAAGGGAAAATAGACAATGTACTTCCAGGCAAGGCCGGACATGTTCAGGATGTAGAGGCAGAAATTGTTGCATCTCTTGAAAATCCAATAAATTCAAAGCCGTTGAGGCAGATAGTAATACCGGGGGAAAAGGTCATATTTGTAGTTTCGGACATAACCAGGTCATGGATAAAAACTGCAGAGTTCCTTATCTATATAGTTAATTATCTGAATTCTTTTGGAATAAAGGATGAGGATATTTCGGCCATAGTTGCAACGGGTACTCACAGGGCTGCCTCAGAAGACGAAAAGAGAGATATTGTGGGGGAGAAATTGTACCGCAGAATAAAAGTATACAACCATGACAGCAAAAATGAAGATGAACTTAGGTACATGGGAGTATCGAGCTTTGGTACTCCTGTATACTTAAACAGAAAAGTGATTGAGGCAGACAGGGTTATACTTACAGGAGGCATCACATTTCATCTTTTTGCAGGCTTTGGCGGTGGGGCTAAAAGTGTTGTTCCGGGTGTTGCAGGTTTCCAAACCATTCAAAGTAATCATAGACTGGTTTTTAACAGCGGAGAAAATTCCGGACTCAACCTCAGTGCAGGGCCAAATAAGATTAAGGGGAATCCTATGCGTGAAGACATTACAGAAATATGCAGAAAGATTTCAACGGATTTTTTAGTCAATGCAGTACTTGATACCGATGGAAAATTCGTCAAATTTGTAGCCGGAGATTTCGAAAAGGCCTGGCTTGAAGGATGTAACATAACCAGACAGCTTTATGGAGTGAAAATTAAGAACAAGGCGGATATTACTGTTGTATCTTCAGGTGGATACCCCAAAGACATAAATCTGTACCAGACGGTTAAAACAATTGATAATGCCCTGTATGCAGGAAAGCAGGACAGCGTGTTGGTTATAGCTGCACAGTGTATAGAAGGACTGGGTGCAGATGAATTTATGAAATGGTTCCAATATGAGACTCTTGAAGATATGGAGAAAGCTTTGAAGAGAAATTTTACAGTTCCTGGTTATGCAGCTTATAAAACCTTGTATACTGCAAAAAATAGAAAGGTTCTTTTCTTGTCATCTCTTGAAGATGAGGTTGTACGTAAATTTGGCTTCATTCCAGTGAAGTCACTTGATGAAGCAGTTGAGACTGCATACACATTGAGCAGTGACAATCCGGACGTTGTACTTATGCCATATGGTGCCAGCACGCTACCCATATAAAAGAAGATTTGATATTGAGAGTATTGATTTCAATATCAAATTTTTTTATGAAAAAATTCAGCAACTATATGGTAATATATAATTGAATATATATTTTAAGGAGACAATATAGATGAATGTAAAAAATAAAAGTTTAAACTTTGTATTGGAAATAGTGTGTTTTACTGCGTTTATAATATCAGCATATTTTTTTATCGACTGGCTGGAATATATAGCTGTTGTGCCTGTGATCATGTGTATATATGCCGGACTTAAGATATTTAAGTACATTAAAAATAGAGATGGATTAAAAATATTTTCATTTTTAGCCACAGTTTTGATTATGGTTGTTATATTGCATATATTGCTTGCATATGGAATGACTAACCCTGTTCCTATACTGCTGCTTTTTATAATTACAAATTTGTTTTTTATATACAATGTAATTTTATATATTTATAATGGATTTGGAAAATTAAATATGTTTTTGCTTGTGTTAATGTGGATTTTATGTGCTGGTATCCCGGTTGTCATGATATTTTTATTATCAGCGGGGCTGTCTGTCTAGAAATCTGTTTGTATTGACATATGCACGCAACTGTTATATTATATATATAACAAATAGCATAGGGGGCTAATGGATGCTGATAGAGATTGATTTTGAATCTGAAAAACCGATTTACGAGCAAATAAAGAGGCAGATAATACAGGCTATAGCATTGGGAAATTTGAAGAAAGGGGAAAGTCTGCCCTCAGTAAGACATATGGCGGAGGATATAGGCATAAATCTTCATACTGTGAATAAGGCCTATAATGAGTTGAAGTCGGAAGGATATTTAAATATAGATAGAAGAAAAGGTGCGGTGGTAAGCCTCAAACTCCCTGATGTTACGCAAGAATTCAGGGATAGACTTAAAAATGAACTTGTTTACCTGGTGTCAGAAGCGTATCTTAGGGGTATAAACCAGGAAGAATTTTCCGGGTATTGCCGTGAAATGTTTAAAAATTTAAAATCATAGGGAGGCAAAGATCATGAGAGAAAATTTGTATATGTCTTTATACATGCTTTTTATATTTTTAATAGTATTAATTATGGAAATACTCACCCCGAGATTTACTAGAAAGGAAATTGTATTTGGTGTAAGGGTGCCTTATGATAAAGTAGACTCAGAGAAAATTGTAGATATAAAGAAAAAGTATATAAGAAATAATTTGCTTATAGGAATTCCATTTATAATTTTATTCAGTCTTATGAATTATATTTTATCCGGTATCGGCGTGATACTGTTTACTACATTTGGTTTTATATTTATAGGTTTCCTTGTATATTTAATGTCGAACAGGGAAGTAAAAAGGTTAAAAGAAAGGGAAAAATGGTTCAAGGGCAGGAAACAGTCTGTAATTATTGATACGGATTTTTCAAAAAATAGAATAAAGTCTATTGTATCACCGTGGTTATTTATAATTCCTATAATAATAATTGCAATTAATATAATTTTAGGGTATTCATATTATGACTTATTGTCTGACAAGGTGGCAACCCACTGGGACTTTTCGGGAAACATCAATGGATATCAGAGTAAATCAAAGCTGTTGATATGGGAAATCCCTCTGGGACAAATTGTTTGTACTGTTATATTTTTTATAGTTTATAAAGGGATAGGCTGGTCAAAACAGCAAATAAATTCCTCCAATCCAATGGCTTCTGCAGAAAAAAACAGGATATTTAGGAGAGTATGGTCAATATACATGATTGTATATTGTATCCTTATCAATCTCCTGCTTACAATGGGAACTATTCAGATATTTAGGGTATTTGACATAGGGAATGGATTTCTCATAATTGTAATTGTTGTATTTCTCATTTTAATCTTCGGCAGCGTTATTATACTGTCTATAAAATTAGGCCAAGGTGGAGCCAATATAATACTTGCTGACGAAAAGAACAAAAATAAATTTTCAAAAGAAAACAGAGATGATGATATTTACTGGAAATTCGGGAATACCATATATTATAATACAGATGATCCATCTGTATTTATTGAAAAAAGATTTGGAATAGGGTGGACCATAAACGCGGGAAGACCTGTTGGAATGGCTGTTTATATAGGAATGATACTATTTATTGTAATTGTAATAACTGCTGTAAGTCTTTAAAAAAATAGATATAAAAAAGAACTGTTTTAATTTATGATGTGACCCCAATAAGTTAGATTTTTAGGCCTAACTTATTGGGGTCAGTTCAATTGACAGTTCTTTTTTTATTGTCTATTGATCTGTAAATTAAGCCATGACCATAACATTGGATGCTTTAATTACTGCAGTAGCCTCTGAGCCGACTTTTAAACCGAGACTGTTTATTGCATCCAGTGTTATAATGGAACATATCTGTTTCCCGTCACCTACATCCAGTATGACTTCACCATTTACAGATCCTCTTTTAATATCTACTATTTTTCCTTTTAATTGATTTCTTGCACTGATATTCATCTATTGCATATCCTTCCTTCAATTTGATCTATGATATTATTATTTACATCATGTAATGTAAATATACATAAATTAAAATTTCTCTCTATAAGTAAAAGAATATTAAAAAGTGGTTAAAAATATACATAACATGAAGTTTAGTACCTAAACATTACATTATTTGATAATTATATAATTAAATCTGCTAAAAATTAAGAAATTATTAAAAGAATATTGATTAATTAGCACGTTTTATATATAATGTATAATATAACATTTCAAGAATATAATATATATTAATATTACAAGAAGTTATGTAACTTGATGTAACTTTATATAACGTTTTCTATGATAATTTCAAATATAAATTTAAAATCTTGGGGAGGTATTATAATGAAAAAGTCGAAAAGAATTTTATCGGTTGTGTTGTTTCTGCTTATTACAATTTTATCGGTTGGGTGCGGTACTACAAGCAAAGATTCAAGTAATCAGCAATCTGATTCAGCTTCCAAAAAGGACGAGGCTGTAACATTGACGGTATCTGCAGCTGCAAGTCTGAAGGATTCTATGAATGAAATAAAACAATTGTATACTAAAGAACATCCAAATGTAACTATCACATATAATTTCGGATCATCAGGTTCCCTTCAGCAGCAAATAGAACAGGGCGCGCCTGCAGATATATTCATGTCTGCAGCAACTAAACAGATGGATGCCCTCAAAAGCAAGAATCTGCTTGTAAATGACACTATCAAGGATTTGCTGAAAAATGATGTGGTACTTATAGCTCCAAAGGCATCATCCAATGTAACAAGTTTTCAGGATCTTGCAAGTGACAAGGTTAAAAAGATAGCACTTGGTGAAATCAAAAGCGTGCCGGTAGGACAATATTCACAGGAGATACTTAAAAATCTAAAACTCATGGATAAAGTAAGTCCCAAGGCTGTTTATGGAAAAGATGTTAAGGAAGTTCTGACGTGGGTTGAAACAGGAAATGTCGATGCAGGAATTGTATACAAGACAGATGCACTGGTATCGGATAAAGTTAAAGTTATAGCTGCTGCACCGGCAGATTCCCATAAGGATGTAATATATCCTGCGGCTGTAGTAAAAGCAAGCAAAAATCAGGATGCAGCCAAAAAATTTCTTGAGTATCTATCAGGTGATGAGGCACAGAAGGTATTTGAAAAATATGGATTCAAAGTTGGAAAATAGATAGTTAATTTATTTGATATCTTATTGATGCAGGAGGGGATGTAGTTTGGGATTTGATATTTCACCAGGATTGATTTCAATAAAGACTGTTTTTCTGGCTACTGTAATAACGTTCTTTGCTGGAATAGGCACTGCTTACTGGATGACAAACTACAATGGAAAATTGAGAAATATTCTGGATACTGTATTTACACTGCCCCTTGTGCTTCCTCCTACAGTGGTTGGTTTTTTCATACTGCTGTTTTTCGGAAAAAATGGACCTCTTGGAATACTACTCTTAAAAATTGGAAAAACCCTGATTTTTTCATGGTCGGCTACAGTTGTGGCGGCTACCATTGTTGCATTTCCATTGATGTATCGTACAACTAAAGGTGCATTTGAACAGATAGATGGGAATGTTGTGAATGCCGCAAGGACTCTTGGTGTATCCAATAGAAAAATTTTCTGGAGGGTGATGATTCCAATGGCATGGCCTGGAATTGCGGCGGCTACAGTGCTTTCCTTTGCGAGAGCTCTTGGAGAATTCGGGGCAACTCTTATGGTGGCGGGGAATATACCACATAAAACTCAGACTATTCCTATGGCAATTTATTTTGCAGCTGAAAATGGAGAAATGGATATAGCTCTTATATGGGTTATACTGATTGTTGTAATTTCAACTGTAGTAATTTTTTTAATGAATTACTGGAATGAACATCAGCAGGGAAACATTTATGGAATAAGGAGAAAGTAGGATGGGACTTTATGTTGATATAAAAAAACACTTCAGAGGATTTGATCTGAAAATTAAATTTGAAACGGAAAATAATATAATGGGTCTTCTGGGGGCATCAGGATCAGGAAAAAGTATGACATTAAAGTGTATTTCAGGACTTGTTACACCGGATCAGGGAAGTATAGTTCTCAATAAAAAAGTCTTATTTGACTCAGAGAGAAGAATAAATGTTCCAATTAGGAAAAGAAGGGTGGGATTTTTATTCCAAAACTACGCCTTGTTTCCGAATATGACAGTAATTCAAAATATAGGCTTTGCACTGGAAAATATTCCAAAAGAGGATCGACAGAAAATAGTTGAGGAAAAAATAAAGATGATGAATCTTGAAGGCTTGGAAAAAAGATTCCCAAGCCAGCTTTCAGGTGGTCAGCAGCAGAGGGTTGCAATAGCAAGGGCATTGGCTATTGATCCGGAGGTATTGCTTTTGGATGAACCTTTTTCCGCCTTGGATAGTCATCTTAGAAACAGGATGGAACGGGAGATTGTAGATATATTGTCCAGATATAGAGGAACTGCTGTGTTTGTATCCCATAACAGAGATGAAATATATCGTATCTGCAACAGTATCGCGGTAATCGACAATGGAAATATTGATGCCTATGGAGACAGAAATTATATATTTTCAAAACCGCCGACTATGGCAGCTGCACAGCTTACCGGATGCAAAAATATATCAAAAATTGACATATTAAACGAAAAGACTGTTGAAGCTTTAGAGTGGGGATGCACTATTAAATTGAAGAATAAAATTGAAGGCACTCCGCAATATATAGGTATAAGGGCACATTATGTGGATATAGTAGATGACGATAGTGATGACAATGTTTTTAAATGTCGTGTTGACAGTATTGTAGAGAGTCCTTTTACTGTTATGATTCATTTGAATATTATTGATGACAAACCATATAGGAGAACAAAGTATCTGGAGTGTGAAATTGAAAAGGAAATATGGAATAATTTAAAGAATGTAGAACAGCCGTGGAACGTGTATATCAATCCGGAAAAAGTTTTTTTAATTAAGTGATTTTTATATATTTGGACATATTAAGTGCAAAAAAATATTGCATAATCCACTATAATATGTTAAATTACAAGTAAATAGTATAAATTTACTCTTTATGGTCAAATATATGAAAAAGGAGTTGAGAACCGTTTAGCACGGTAGTCAATTATGAAAATTAGTGCAAGAAATCAGTTGAAGGGGAAAATTACCGACATAAAAGAAGGGGCTGTAAATGCAGAAGTGATAATAGATTTAGGTGAAGGCAAATCAGTATGTTCTATTATTACAATGGATTCACTCAAGAGCTTGGGATTGAAAGTTGGATCCGAGGCTACAGCAGTAATCAAAGCTTCAAATGTAATGATTATGGTTTAAATTATAGAAATTGTCAAATTACAAAAATATGCCTTTCTAAATTAATAGAAAGGCATATTTTTGTAGATATTTTTTTAGTATTATGATATATTAATGTAAAATAAATAATCCAGGAGTGAATAGTATGGAAGAATTGAATACCAGATATGGAATACTCAATGGAATATCAAGAATAGATTATTATGAAGATGGAAGCATAAAGGAGTGTACCTTAAATTCTTTAAACAGGTTAAATAGTTCTTATGGAACTCTTGTGCCTCAGTATGAAGATGGAGGAATTAGAAGAAAGCATATTGAGTCGCTGTCATTTTATAAAAATGGCGGCTTGAAGAGCATTTATCTGCAAAAGCAAATTCATGTCAATACTTCTATTGGGATTGTACCTGCTGAATTCATGACATTTTACGAAAATGGAGATATAAAGAGGATATTCCCGTTGAATGGTAAAATAACTGCTTATTGGACGGAACAAGATGAGTATAATCTGGCAGAGGAATTGGAATTCGATCTTTCTATAGGTAAATTGAAGCAAAAAGTTATAGGAATATATTTTTATGAGGGGGGTTCCGTAAAGAGTATAACTTTTTGGCGTGGAAACAATATAAAGATACACACACCGGTAGGCGACGTGCCATCCAGAATAGGTGTGGCATTTTATGAGGATGGGAAGATAAAATCCGCTGAGCCTGGTACGAATATAGCTGTAAAGACAAAAATAGGTACTATAAAAGCTTATAATACAGCTGCTTTGGGAATTCATGGTGATTTGAATTCATTGTCATTTTCCAGAGAAGGTGAAGTGGAGTCACTTATAACTTCTACGGACAGAATAGAAGTCACCAATAAAAAGACTGGTGAGAAACAGGTATACAGACCAATGTTGAAACAGAGTATAATCAATGAGAACAGTATGGAAGTAATACCTCTTAACATTGAATTTCAAAAAAATAAAGTTAAATTCAGCAATGGATTCATGCACAAGTTTTTATCTGAATATACAATTGACGAATATGATTTTAATATAAAGACTTTATCACTTAATATTAATTATCCGTGTTCATCCTGCACAGGATGTTCGGACTGATGGGATGGAATTTACAATAAGGAAAATTAAATTTTCCTTATTGTAAATATGTGATGTAAAATAGCTATCGTCAAAAATACAAGCCCTGATATACAGACACCGTTCCATTTAAAAACAGTCCAGCTGTATGTGCCTATAAAAGAACCAAGAGCACCTCCAAGAAAATACGATACCATAAAAATTGTATTTAATCTGTTCCGGAATTCTGGTGAAAGACTTTGTACACGAGTTTGATTTCCAACCTGAGCTGATTGGGTTCCAAGGTCTAAAAGTATCAATCCTAATGCAATTCCCCAGAGTTTGTAGCCCAATATCAGTAATATTATAAATGCAAGAATTGATAACATGGTGGAAATTCCAACGATAAATTTTGCCCCCTTTTTATCACTTATACGGCCGACAATAGGTGAGGCTATGATGCTTGATATTCCAAGAAGAGCAAACAATCCTACGGATTTGCTGCCTAAGTGGTAAGCGGGTGACTCCAAAAAAAATATAAGAGTAGTCCAGAATATGCTGAAGGTGCCGAACATCATGGCACCGTTTAGAGAAGCTTCTCTCAATACAGGTTGATTCTTTATTAAGTTTATCAGTGAAAACATTGTCTGTGTATAGGATTTTTCTGATTTTGGGTAGCTTCTTGGAAGAAATCTGGCAACTATCAAAAATAATATAATTGTGCATATTGAGGCTATGTAGTACATGGCTTTCCATCCCCAAAGAGAACCTATAAAACCACTTATAGTGCGTGCCAGAAGTATACCTGCAAATAGTCCGCTGAATACACTGCCCAGTATTTTTCCCCTTTCTTCAGGATTGGAGAGTTCAGCGGCAAAAGGTATTATAAGCTGTGGTATTACTGTTGTAAATCCTATCATAAAGCTTGTGATGATAAGACATGTTATATTTGGGGATAGTGAGAATAGTGCGAGAAACACTGATAAGATTATCAGTAATTTTAAAATCAGATTACGCCTTTCTTTTATATCTCCGAGAGGAATTATAAATAGCATTCCTGTTCCGTAGCCGATCTGGGTTAATGTGGATACAAGTCCTATGTCCCTGCTTGATGCATTAAAGCTTCTTGCAATATCTCCGAGGAGTGGTTGATTATAGTATAAATTGGCAACTGTAATACAGCAGATTAAGGACATTATGACTAGAAGTCCATGACTTATTTTATTGGGCGAAATGGTATTTTTATACATATGGTAGCCTCCTTTGGTCTTTATAATTCGTATGTTAATTAAATATTGATATAATGTCAATACAATTTGATTATCTTGAAAAATTATTGTATAATGAATTAAACAACAAATATTTAATTGACAAAACTCTATTTGTTAATTTTATATGTTTGTGTTATTATAATTTAATAAACACCGATATACAAAATCAAGATATATCAATTATAAGTGTTTTATCTTTAGGAGGATAATAAATGAAAACAGGTACAGTAAAATGGTTTAACTCAGAGAAAGGATTTGGGTTCATTGAAGTTCCAGGGGAAAACGATGTTTTCGTACACTTCACTGCAATACAGAGTGATGAACCAAGAAGAAATCTTGAAGAAGGCCAAAAAGTTCAATTTGATGTAGAAGAAGGACCAAAGGGACTTCAAGCTGCTAATGTTATAAAACTTTAATAATTTTACATTATTGAATTGAACGTTGATATAAGCATCAATCAAGTGTTTTACCACCTTTTAAGAAGGTGGTTTTTTATTACAAGGTGATTTCAAGTAAAATTAAGGAGTGGATTTATTGTGAAGAAAAATTATAAAATGAAAAAAACCATATCTGTAAAAATGTTTATTTCGGAATTGGGAGAAAATTTTTCAGAACACATAAAAAAGAGAATGATGGATATTGATATAAGATGTGTTTTAACAAGGAGAGATAGCAATTATATAGTAGATGTAAAGCATGTGGAACATTTGAAATACGACTCATCTGAAACAAGTGAATTTTCCGGTGTAAAAAGAGAATATATTTATGGAAAATTTGCAGTCGTAGATGGAAAGTTATATTTTTCCAAAGACTTTCAGGATACAAAGGATGATATGAAATGTGAAATAGTGGATTATATATATGACTCTCTCGACACAAATGAAATTGCAGTAAGTGAAAATGAAAATACAGAAAGTAATATAAATGCAAAAGAGGTTACTGATGACAATATTGATTTTATAATTGACAGTATATTAAGAAAATGTCCAAAAGTATCCCAGAAATATTTGGATATAGTGCATGAAATGCTGTCCCATGCAGAGATCAAAAGAAAAAATACACTTCATATAACTACCTATTAGTTTTTATTATGAAAATGAAAACTGGTTATAAAAAACTGATATAGTTTTTTATAACTATACCAGTTTTTATTAAATCATAGAAATTGTCCCTACTCAATGCCATTTTCAGCTTGATTTATCTGGAGGTTGTCTTCTATAATTATTTCAACTTTATCTATTCTCTTCTCTTTCACATTTTTTATTTTAAAGATCAAGTTGTTGTATTTTAAAGGGATATGTTCATTATGTTTTGGAATATGGCCTAGAAGGTCTATTACAAAACCACCAACGGTATCAAAAATATCGCAGGGAAGATCTATATTTAATTCTTCATTTATATCATCTATTGGAACAAGACCATCTACTATATAGGTATTTGGACTTATTTTTTTTATAGATTCATCACTTGTATCATATTTGTCGTGTTCATCTGGAATGTTACCCATTACTTCTTCTATTAAGTCATCTATAGTTACAATACCTGTAAAGTCACCATATTCATCTATTAAAATTGACATATGATTGTTGGTAAGCTGCATTTCTTCAAATAATTCATCTATATTTTTAGTCTCAGGAACAAAATAAGCATCTCTTATGAGATCCTTTATGGATTTATGATCCAATGTTCCGCTGTGAAACTCTATAAACAAATCTTTCATGTACAAAATACCGATTATATTGTCAATTGCATCTTCATATACCGGAATTCGAGAATACTGATGCCTGGCCACCTCACTTAAGATTTCCTTAAGAGGAGTATTTACATCTAGGGCAAAAACATTTACCTTTGGCGTCATTATATTTTTTGCCAGTGTATCATCGAATTTGAATACGCCATTTATCATTTCTTTTTCTGTTTCATTTATTATGCCTGTTTCCTCTCCTGCATCTATCATAAGCTGTATTTCTTCTATGGAAACATTATTTTTTATATTTGTGCTTTTAATCTTTGTCACTTTTGAAAGTATATTAAGTGATAGAGTCAATATCTTATCAAAAGGAAAAGTTATCTTTGATGTCCATAAAAGTGGCTTTACCACGAACAGTGCCATTTTTTCAGAGTTTTGGAGAGCCAGCTGCTTTGGAAAAAGTTCTCCGAAAACCAGAGTGAAATAAGATAAAATTATAGTACCAAGTACTATTGCAATTTCATTGCTTGAAGGTACATTGAATTTGTTTAATATTACAGCTAAAGGTTTAGAAAGCGATGTAGCAGAAAGTGCGCTGGCAAGGAAGCCTGCCAGGGTTATTATATCCTGTATAGTTGCTAAAAATCTGTTCGGTTCTTTCATGAGATCAAGCAGCAATTGAGCCTTTTTGTTACCTTTATCTGCAAGTATTCTTATTCTTGATTTGTTTACTGAAACTATTGCAATCTCCGCAGCTGAAAAAAAAGCGTTCAGCATTATGAGTATAAAGATTAAAAAAAGATCAATTAGAATGCTACTCGGACCACTGTCCATATAAAAATTCCCCCTTGTTAAATAGAAACTCATTACATTATAACATATTATAGCATATATACAATTTTAATTGACTGGTAAAATTATTAAATATTGTTTTGAGAGCGATATTCAGTTTTATAACGTCTTTTATTGTGTAAGGAAAATTATAATATGAATATATATTATTCAGCGTTATATTTTAGTTATATAAGGAGGAAGGAATGAATACAGGGAAAAAGATTATATTTGCATTGCTTGGAATTGTGTGCCTGGTTTTCATATTCAGCTTCAGGGCATATGCTGCACAAGCTGATACAGCAAGGTATGAGGGGAAAGACAGGTATGATACAGCTGTAAATGTATCCAGGGAAAATTTTACCCATGCCGATTGTGTAATAGTAGTTTCAGGAGAAGATTTTGCAGATGCACTTTCTTCAACGGCACTTGCAGGAAAAAACAAGGCTCCCATACTTTTGTCGCAAAAGAACCGACTGGATGATGATGTTATTTCAGAAATAGAGAGACTGGGAGCCAAAAATGCGATAATAGTAGGTGGTGAAGGAGCAATATCCAATGCAGTAAGGAACCAACTGGAAAAAATCAATGTACTTGTTACAAGAATTGGAGGACATGACAGGTATGATACTAGTGTCCAGGTAGCAAAAAGTATAGGAATCAGTAATGGTATAGCAATAGCTTCCGGTGAAAATTTCGCAGATGCACTTTCAATGGCACCTGTTGCAGGGGCAAGACAGATACCTATAATTCTTACAAGTTCAAAAACACTGTCGGACTCTGCAAAGCAATTTATAGATCAAAACAGAGGAAAGAGATTATATATCATTGGAGGGGAAGGAGCAGTATCGAGCTCGATTGAAGGTTATATAGGAGACTGTGAAAGATTTGCCGGAATCAACAGATATGAGACAAATACAGCAGTTATAAAAGCATTTTTGAACAAGGGATATATAAATATGGATACAGTCTATGTGGCAAGCGGTTCCGGGTTTCCGGATGCCCTTTCCGGTTCTGCAGCGGCAGCCCAGACGAGCTCCCCGATTGTTATTGTTAACAATAACAGCATAAATCAGCAGAACATAGTAAAATCGAATATATCCTCAGTCACTTCAATAAAAATAATTGGCGGTAAAGGTGCAGTAAGTGATGCCGCAGTACAAAGACTCATAAATGGAACTAATATAGTGGTAACACTGGACCCGGGACATGGTGGATATGATCCTGGAGCTGTAGGTTATGGAGGAACCATGGAAAAAAATATAACCTTGCCTGTAGCGTTGAAAATCGGAAAAATTATTCAGCAAAGTGGAATAAATGTAGTATACACCAGAACAAGTGACAGAGTATCCTGGCCATCAAATGTAAGCGAAGATCTGCAGAAAAGATGCGAAATATCTGATGCTGCCGGTTCGGATTATTTTGTATCCATACACATGAACAGTGCTGGAGCCGAAGCGAGGGGAACGGAGACCTATTACTACAGTTCCAGCAAAGAGGGAAGGGAACTGGCACAGTATATACAGTCCTCTCTTGTACAAGCTATAGCTTCTGTAGACAGGGGGATAAAGACAGCCAACTACTATGTTATAAAAAACACTGCTGCACCGGCGGTGCTTGTAGAAGTAGGCTTTATAAGCAATCCCCAGGAGGAGAGGCTTTTAAACAGTGATGATTTTCAAAACAAGGTTGCAAGTGGTATAGCAAAAGGAATAGTGCAGAAGATTCAACAGGACAATTGAAATACCATGTAGTCTTAATGTGAAACTATAAATCTGGAATATTATCAAAATGATACCGAATTATATCATTTTGATAATATTCTTTTTATAAGTTCAGATAAAATGGGATCTCGATGTTTGGTATGAGTTTTGCTTTAATCTTTTTTATAATATAATTTAATGGAGGGGGAATTATTATGCATATTCCAGATAATTATTTGAGCCCGTCTACCTGTGCTGTCATGTTTGCAGTTATGGTTCCGGTATGGATGAGGGCTTCAAAAAAAGTAAAAAAGGAGATAACCAAGAAAAAACTGCCCGTACTCGGCGTATGCTCGGCTTTTTCATTTTTGATAATGATGTTTAATGTACCGCTGCCTGGAGGTACAACCGGTCATGCAGTAGGAGCCACACTGGCGGCTATATTGCTTGGGCCTTATGCGGCGGTGATCTGTGTAACAATAGCATTGTTAATTCAGGCTCTTTTCTTTGGTGATGGAGGTATACTTGCATTTGGTGCCAATACCTTCAATATGGCATTTGTAATGCCATTTGTGGGATATACAGTTTACAGCTTTATAAAGTCAAGAATGAAAAGTGCTAAAGGAGATTACATACCGGCTTTTATAGGTGCTTATGTGGGAATTGTAACAGCGGCTTTAATAGCATCCATAGAATTTGGCATACAGCCAATGCTCTTCAGGGATGTAAACGGTGCAGCGCTTTACTGTCCCTATGGATTGAACGTATCAATACCGGCCATGGTGCTGCCGCATCTTCTAATTGGACTTATAGAAGGAGGTATTACAGCGGCGGTACTTGCTTATGTCAGGAAAGTATCACCTGGAGCAGTATATGAAAATAAGCCTTCAGCTAGAAAACCTTTATACGGGCTTTTAATCCTTCTTATATTGTTATGTCCAATTGGGCTGCTTGCGCAAGGAACAGCATGGGGTGAATGGGGGTCAGAAGAAATAAAGGGAATTGTAGGATATATTCCTGAAGCATTCAAAAATGGATTCAATTATAATGCACTGGCATCAGATTATGCCATATCTGGAATAAATGATATTGCAGGATACATTATATCGGCTGTAGGTGGGGTGGCAATTATACTCATATTGGTTAAGTTATTGTCTTCATCGAGAAAAGAAAACAATAATTCTTGAAAAGCCAAGGGGGAGGTGCACATGTGTATCTCCTCCTCAGTTTTTATGGAATGATCTTAAAGCATCGGTTAATATGTCGATGTCCTTTTTTTCATTGAAGAACCCCAGGCCTATTCTAACTGCCCCGGTATTGTAAGTACCCATGATTTTGTGTGCTGTAGGTGCACAGTGAAATCCAACCCGTACCATGATATTATATTTTTTATCCAGCTCAAAGCCTATTTCATCACATGGAACATCTTTTATATTGAAGGAAATTACACCAACTATCTTTTCAGGATCTTTTGGACCATATATTTTTATATCGGGTATGCCGGACAATTTATCCAGTGAATATTTTATGAGGTCAGTTTCCTTCTCTCTGATTGATGATAAACCTATCTTGTTTATGTACTTGACTCCTTCCAAAAGACCGGCTATGCCTACTACGTTCAGGGTACCAGCTTCAAATTTATTTGGAAGATAATCAGGCTGGTATGGATATTTAGAGTCAATTCCCGTACCACCGGCTTTTAATGGAGCAATATTTTTATCGCAATTTATGATAAGTCCTCCGGTGCCCGTTGGGCCTAAAAGACTTTTATGTCCTGTAAAGGCCAGTAAATCTATATTGTCATTTTTTATATCTATGGGATAGGCACCGGCTGTCTGTGCACTGTCAACTAGAAACGGTATTCCATGCCTTCTTGCCAGTGCTCCAATCTGTGATATTGGCTGTACTGTACCAAGTACATTGGATGCATGACTGAAAATAATTAATTTTGTATTTGGCCTTATTGATGATTCTATTTCGCTTATGTTTGGTATTCCAGTACTGCTGCAGGAAATTGTGGATATATGTATGTGTTTATTTTTTTCAAGTATTTTTAAAGGTCTTGTAACGGAGTTGTGTTCAATACTGCTTGTGATCACATGATCTCCATGTTTCAGAATTCCATTTATGGCAAGATTCAATGCCTCGGTGATATTGCATGTAAAAATTACATTGGATGGTTTATCAAAGTTAAAAAGTCTGCAAAGGTTGTTCCTGCAGTCATGTACTAATCTGTCAGCCGCTATTTCGGATTTATATGCTCCTCTCCCCGCAGTTGCACCTATATTTTTCATAAAATCATACATTCTATCTATAACTGCATCTGGTTTTGGATATGATGTGGCTGCATTGTCTAAATATATTCCCAAATCATTCACTCCTTTGCTATTTATTATACTATTAAATCTCAAGGTGAAAAACTTTTTATGTAACATCTTCTATTTTCAAGTTGCATATTACTATGTTATTATATATTTAAATAAGACTTTACGATTATTATATAGGGAGTGATATAATTGGCAAAAATTTGTTATAATAGTACAAGGGGGCTGCAACAAAATTTATCTGCATCGCAGGCCATATTAAATGGAATTTCGAAAGACGGGGGCCTTTTCGTACCGGATCAGATACCGTTTGTAGGAAATAAATTGGATAAATGTATACATATGGGTTATAAAGAACTGGCCTTGTTCATTATAAGTAAATTCTTTACAGATATAGATGAAAAAGAACTTTCCAGTTGTATAGATAAAGCATATGACAATAAATTCGAATTTGATGAAATAGTTCCACTGAAAAAGACCAAAGAAGCTTTTTACATGGAATTATATCATGGCCCCACTTTGGCATTCAAGGATATGGCACTTTGCCTTCTCCCATATTTAATGAAGGTTTCAGCAAAAATACAGAAACTGGAAAAAGAAATAGTTATACTTACTGCCACTTCCGGAGATACAGGTAAAGCTGCTCTTCAGGGATTTGCTGATGTTGAAGGTACAAAGATAATTGTATTCTTCCCTAAAGACGGGGTAAGTGAAATACAGAGAATGCAGATGATAACCCAGAAAGGCGAAAATACCAAGGTAATTGGTATAGATGGGAATTTTGATGATGCCCAGGGTGAAGTGAAGAAAATTTTTAATGAAGATGAGTTGAGAAACAAACTGAATGAAAACGGATATATGTTTTCTTCTGCAAATTCCATAAATATAGGCAGGCTTATTCCACAGGTAGTCTATTACTTTTATGGATACTTGGAACTGGTTAGGAGAGGCGAGATAGAACTTGGTGACAAAATAAATTTCGATGTTCCTACGGGAAATTTTGGTAATATACTAGCTGCCTACTATGCAAAAAAGATGGGATTGCCTGTAAATAGATTAATATGTGCATCAAATGACAATAAGGTTTTATTCGACTTTTTATCTACAGGTACATATGATAAGATGAGGGATTTTATTGTTACAATATCACCATCCATGGATATACTCGTATCGAGTAATCTTGAAAGACTTATATATGACATAAGTTCCAAAAATACCAATTTAATCAGGAAATTGATGGGTGATTTAAATAGTGAAGGGAAATATACCATTACCGATGATATGAAAGATCAACTAAAATTATTTTATGGAGGATTTGCAAGCGAAAAGGATACAATGGATTCTATAAAATATAATTTCGAAAATTACAAATACTTAATTGATACACATACTGCTGTGGCCCATTCGGTATATGAGAAATATGTTAATGATACTGGTGATGAGACCAAGACGATAATAGTTTCAACTGCAAGTCCATATAAATTTACAAGATCAGTTATGACTGCACTGGATGATAAATACAGCAGCTTTGATGATATGGAACTTGTTGATATTATGAGCAAAGTTTCAGGTCTGCAGGTTCCTGCTGTTTTAAAAGATTTAAAAAAAGGCAGTATTGTACACAAAAGTATATGTAAAAAACAGAATATGAAGGATGAAATTATAAAGTTCCTCTTAACTTGTTGATAAATGGTCTGGTTGTCTCTTCTTAAGTTTATGTTATATCTTTTATGGATGTATTTTTCATGAAATATGGATAGTGTTTTTATAATAGAGGAGAAGAAGTTTTATGTTTATGTCATTATTGGAAAAGTATAATCAATTGAAAAAAGAGTATGAAGACTATCAGAAAATGGCTGAAGATATTATGCAAAAACAGAGCAGAAAAATTATGGAACTGGACAAGAAATTGGATATGATGTCGTTGATAGTTGAAATAAGCCAATATGTTAACAAGTATCTTGAAGATGAGGAGATAGTTTCTACTGTAAATGATATAATGATTGGAATTTTGGGAGTAACTTATTCAAGTATATACCTGGTTGAAAATAGAAAATTGAAGCTGAAAGTATCAAATCTGGAAAATACACGGCATCATTCCAGCGTATATAAATTCAATCTAGGAAATGTTTCCAAACCCAAAATAAGTCTGACAAATTCCAAAAGCAATATATACCTTGGAAGGGAAGATGTGGAAATTCATTCAGCCATATTTATTCCCATATATCTGCAGGATGACCTTTTAGGTGCCATTGTAGTTGAACATAATATATACAATTACCTAAATATGGAGCACATAAAACTATTAAATGCTGTCAGCAATCAAATTGCCATGTGCATAGAAAACAACCGCCTTTATAATCAAATAAAGGAAAATTCGCAAAGGGATTTTTTAACAGGACTTTTCAACAGAAATTATTTTTTCTCCGTAATAAATGACAAGGTGAAAAATTGTGAAAATGGTTTTGCAATTATAATGATAGATATAGATGATTTCAAGAAATGCAATGATACTTTTGGACATCAGTATGGAGACAAGGTGCTGAGACAGGTAAGCAGTATAATCAAGAGCAATCTCAGAAATGAAGATATAGTTGCCAGGTATGGTGGAGAAGAAATTATAGTGTATATGTATGATGTAAAGAGAGAAGAGGATGTATACCATAGAATGTGCAGCATAAAGATGAAAATAATGAATACATCTATAGATTATGGAGAGATTTCTTCTCATGTAACTGTTTCAATAGGTATCAGTGTATCACATAACAGCAGTGACGATGTAGAAAAGATGATAAGGGAAGCGGATGTAAATCTATATAGGGCAAAGAATTCTGGTAAAAACAGAGTGATTATGTAAAAAGGTGATAGTTGTGAGTACAAAATGGACAGATGAACAGAAAAGGGCAATATTTTCTGAAAAGGCTAATATTCTGGTAGCTGCAGGGGCGGGAGCTGGTAAAACTGCAGTTCTTGTAAACAGGATAATACAAAAGATAATAGGTGAAAATTCAGATATTGATATAGACAGATTACTAGTTGTAACTTATACAAATGCAGCGGCTTCCGAGATGAAGGAGAGAATAGGTGAAGAGATCCAAAAGAGCCTGGAAGAAAATTTCCAGTCAAAAAAGCTTCAAAGACAGCTTACACTTTTGAATCAGTCGAACATTATGACTATGCATTCTTTCTGCCTTAAAGTCATAAGGGATAATTTTCATCTTGTGGATATCGATCCTAATTTCAGGGTGGCAAATAATGAAGAGATTATACTTTTGAAGCAGGATTCAGTTCTGGAGCTTTTTGAAGAAAAGTACGACTGCAATGATAAGAATTTTATTCTTCTTGTGGATTCCTATGGTGATAAAGATGATTCCAAAGTAAAAAAGATGGTTTTGGATCTATATGAATTTTCCCGGAGTGTTCCGTGGCCTGAAAAATGGCTTGATTGGGCTGCTGAGAATTTTAATCTTGACAGTAATTTTAATTTTGAAGTTTCAAAGTGGGCATATACAATTATTGCGAACTTGAAACAGGAGATCAGGGGATTGATATATAAGCTTAAAAGTGCAGTGGAACTGATACATAGTGATACAGGACTTCAGGCATATGAAAATACCTTTTATGAAGATATTCACAATTTTGAAGAGCTGCTTGGCCTGGAGCAATGGAGAGAGTTGATGAGGGAAATCAACAGCTTCAAGTTCGGCAAGCTTGCTCCAGTCAAAAATAAAAACTCCAATGATGAAATAAAACAAAGAGTAGTCAAAATGCGAAATGATGTAAAAAAGTCGATAAAGCAAATACAGGATAATATATTTGGATATACAGAGGATATCGGGAAAAGCATCAAAGATATGTATCCTCTTATGAGATCTCTGGTTGATCTGGTAAATGATTTTGATAATAAGTATTCATCCAAAAAGAAAGAGAGAGACATAGTAGACTTTAGTGACATAGAACATTTATGCTTGGATATATTGACACATAACAAAGATAGTGGTGGAAAAGTTGTGACTTCCGATACTGCAATTTATTATAGAAACTTTTTCGAGGAAATATTTATAGACGAATATCAGGACAGTAATTTGGTTCAGGAGACTATAATAAACATGATAGGCAGGAAGGATGAAGCTTCAAATCTATTTATGGTCGGGGATGTAAAGCAGAGCATATACAGGTTCAGACAGGCAAAACCGGAGCTGTTTATGGAAAAATACAATAGTTACTCTGACGATGAAGATGAAATGAATAGAAGAATAAAATTGTTTAAAAACTTTAGAAGCAGGCCTGAAATAATAGATGGAGTAAATTTTATATTCAAGCAGATAATGTGCAGGGAAGTAGGTGAGCTTGAATATGACACGGAGGAAGAGCTTAAAAGTGGGGCAGTATACCCGCAGTTTTCAGATGACAGGGACATTTTTGAAGGTGAGAGCATAGAACTCCATATTATAGACAAGGTTGCCGGAGAAGAAAGTGAAGAGGATTTAGATGATGATATCCGAATTGAAGCAAGGCTCATAGCGAATAAAATAAATGCACTTGTAAATACACAGGATGGTTTTAGAAAAAAGGTATATGACAGAAATATAAATGCCTACAGGCCGATAATGTATAAGGACATAGTTATTCTAATGCGTGCTACAAAAAATTGGTCACCTGCAGTGGTAGAAGAGTTAAATAATCTGAGAATACCAGTTTTTGCAGACGCATCAACAGGCTATTTTGAAACTATCGAGATAAGGACAATTATGAGTCTGCTTCAGATAATAGATAATCCTATCCAGGACATACCTCTCATATCGGTACTTCGTTCACCAATAGAGTCATTTTCACCGGAGGAACTTATAGATATAAGAATGGTAAATAAAGATGTTCCATTTTATGAGGCACTCAAGAATTGCACGCTGAAGTCTTCTGATGGTTATTCTGTAGATAACATAGATGACAATTTGAGAAGCAAAGTGAATAATTTTATAATTCAATTGAACAACTGGAGAAAAAAAGTTATCTATATGCCCATAGACGAGTTCCTGTGGTATTTATACATGGATACGGGATACTATGGATTTGTAGGGGCAATGCCTGGCGGTGTCCAGAGACAGGCAAACTTGAGAATGCTGTTTCAAAAGGCCGAACAGTATGAAAACAGCAGCTATAAAGGATTGTTTAATTTTATAAATTTCATAGGTAAACTTAGAAGCAGCAGTGGGGACATGGGAAGTGCCAGAATATTAGGTGAAGATGAAAATGTAGTCAGAATAATGAGTGTACACAAGAGCAAAGGACTGGAGTTTCCCGTAGTTATTTTTGCGGGAGCAGGCAAGAATTTCAATATGATGGATATGGGTAAGCCCGTGCTTTTCAATGAACAACTGGGCCTTGGACCTGATTATGTGGATTCTGAGAGAAGAATACGGTATCCTACTATAATAAAACAGATATTGAAGAGAAGGATTAAAATTGAAACTATTTCAGAGGAGATGAGGATACTTTACGTAGCATTTACAAGGGCAAAGGAAAAACTCATCATAACGGGAATGATAAGCAACGTTGAAAAAAACTGCAGAAGATGGTGTGAAGAATCAATTGTAGATGAACACAAGGTACCTGAATATGCACTTGCCGGTGCTAAAAATTATCTTGACTGGATAGGAGAGGCACTGGTAAGGCATAGAGATGGTGAAACTCTCAGGAAAGCAGGATCTTACGAGACGGATGATAATATTTTATCTGATGATTGTTCAAAATGGACCATTAATTTATGGAAGAGAGAAAGTCTTTTCAGGGAGCGGAAGGATAACTCTGAATATGATATTATAGATTATATAAGGCAAACAGCTTCAAATCAGGAGAAGAGCAGGTATTATGAAGAAATAGCGAGAAGGCTTGACTGGAAGTACAGATATTATGAGGCTTCTGAAATCCCAGCCAAATTTTCAGTATCGGAATTGAAGAGGAAATTTGATATTATTGACAGGGAAGAAAGTAGTGAGTTCGTGGAAAATGTAAATCTCAAAAAGCCTCATTTCATCGATGAAAAAAGCAGAATATCACCATCTCAAAGGGGGACGCTTGTTCATCTCGTAATGCAGCATATGGATATCAGCAAGGTCGACTCGGAAAATGATATAAGGGAGCAGGTACAGGAGCTTGTATCTAGAAAATTTATTACGGAAAAGGAAAGCAGAGTAATTTTTCCACATAAAATATTCAGGTTTTTTAGTTCCGATCTGGGAATGAGAATGAGAAAAGTCCGCAATGTATACAGGGAGATTCCATTTTATATGCAAATAGACAGCGGGGATATATATGGGAATTTACCTGAATATATAGGCAAAAACGAAAAAGTACTTATACAGGGTATAATTGACTGTTATTTTAAAGAGAAAGACGGAATTGTACTTTTGGACTACAAGACTGATTATGTAGAAGACCTTGAAGCTGTGAGAAACAGGTATAAAATACAGATTGACTATTATTCGAGAGCCATTGAAAAGATGACAGGTATGAAAGTCAAAGAAAGGTACTTGTACTTGTTCCACAAAAATACTCAGCTTGAGATTTAATTTTGGGGAGGAAGTTCAAATGGAAAGAGTTGTTGATAAATTTTTAAGATACGTCGGATTTGATACAAGATCAAGTGAAGAATCTGACAGAATTCCCACTACTGAAAAGCAGCTGAAGCTTGCAGAACAACTTTCAGAAGAATTGAATGATATAGGACTCACAGATGTGTCTCTGGATAAAAACGGATATGTAATGGCTTCAATAGAAGGCAATATAGATGGAAAAGTGCCATGCCTAGGGCTTATTTCCCATATGGATACAAGTCCTGAAATCTCGGGGAGCAATGTAAATCCCAAAATAATTGAGAATTATGATGGAAAGGATATAGTCCTCAATGAAAAAGACAATATAGTATTGAAGACTGAAGATTTTCCGGAAATTGAAAGATATAAAGGGAAAACCCTGATAACTACAGATGGAAATACATTACTTGGGGCGGATGACAAAGCTGGTATAGCAGAAATAATGGCTGCCGCAGAATATATTATAAGGCATCCTGAAATACAGCATGGAGATATCAAAATAGCTTTCACTCCTGATGAAGAGGTTGGGCAGGGAGCTGATCATTTTGATATTAAAAAATTCAATGCTCAATTTGCCTACACGGTAGATGGAGGCGAAATTGGGGAACTGGAATTTGAAAACTTCAATGCGGCTTCCGCAGAAATAAAGATCGGGGGAAGAAATGTGCATCCGGGATCTGCAAAGGGAAAGATGATAAATTCCATGCTTGTTGCCAGTGAATTCATGGATATGCTTCCTGCAGATGAAACTCCGGAAACTACGGAAGGATATCAGGGCTTTTACCATATTGTTTCTATAAAAGGTGGAGTAGAGCAAACGCGTTTATCTTATATAATAAGGGACTTTGACAGAGATAATTTTGAAAAAAGGAAAAAATTTATTCAAAATTGTGGGGAGATTATCTGTAAAAAGTATGGAAGGAACATAGTGAAAATTAATGTAGAAGATCAGTACAGCAATATGAGAGAGAAGATAGAACCTGTTAAGTATATAGTAGATATTGCAGCTGAGGCTATGAATATGGCAGATGTAGAACCAAAAATATCTGCAATCAGAGGCGGTACCGATGGAGCAAGACTTTCTTTTGAAGGACTTCCAACTCCAAATATATTTACAGGAGGACATAATTTTCATGGAAGATATGAGTATATTCCTGTATTTGCAATGGAAAAGGCCATTGAGGTTATAGTAAATATAATAAAATTGACGGCAAAATTATAATTTACAAAAATTCATGGAATAATTTTTGTATGAACTACATATAATATTAAAGTTAGACTTAATATTCATATGAGCACTACAAAAGGGGGAACATGAATTGAAAAGTAATTTTATAATAACAGAAGATGTAATAGAAGAATGTCTTAAAGAGTGTATGGAAGACAGTGAGGAAAACAGGGAAGAAAAATCGGACTCTGCTGGTAGGAAATAACAGAGTCCGTTAAAGATGTCCATTTATTAGAATATTTAATGTATAGCTGTTAACTGCTTTGCTGCGGAAGTTATGTCTTTACTTCCAAGTATTGCAGATACAACAGCTATGCCATCTACACCCGTGGAAAGTACTTCCTTGAAATTATCCGGACCTATTCCTCCTATGGCAACTGCGGGTATGTTTATGCTGTCATAAATCTTACGAAGGCCATCTATTCCTATAAGTTTATTTATGTCTTTCTTCGTTCCGGTATTGAATATTGTACCTATGCCGAGATAATCTGCACCGCCCTTTTCAGCTTCAATGGCTTCTTTAATGTTTCCAACGGATATGCCTATTATTTTGTTGTCTCCGAGTATTTTTCTTGCTGTGACAAGTGGAATATCGGTTTGACCTAAATGTACTCCATCAGCTTCAACGGCCTGGGCTATATCTATCCTGTCATCTATTATGATGGGAATTTTATAATATTGGGTAATTTCCTTGACTTCAAGTGCCGTGCTGTAAAATTCTCTTGAAGATGCATTCTTTTCCCTTATCTGAACTAGGGTAACCCCACCTAATATTGCCTCTTCAACTGCTTTTTTCAAAGGTTTTGATCCAATAAATCTCCTGTCTGTTACAAGATACAAACTATAATCTACTTCCATATTATTTTTTCACCTTCCTTTAATTTGTCATAATTCAACTCATATATTGAATCGATCAATTTCACCCTGAAGCTTCCAGGAGCCTTTGCCTGTTTAAAAGCTTCTTCGGCAGCTATATTCATTGACAGTATAGCGGCAGTTGCAGCTATAAAATTGTCATCACACGCCCCTGCTGCTGCGCCGCAGAGTGCGCCGAGCATACATCCTGCACCTGTTATTTTGGTCAGCATATCCGTGCCGTTTTGTACTATTGCACTTTCTCTGCCATTTGTTATAAAGTCCTCTTTGCCTGTTGCAGCTACAGTGCAATTATACTTTTTGGACAATGTTATACAGCTTTCCAGTGCTCCTTCTGAACTATCCAGGGAATCCACGCCTTTTACCTTTGAAGATTTTCCTGCAAGAAAATTTATTTCTCCTATATTCCCCTTTATAATATCCACTTTGCCGACTTCAAAAATTCTGTTTATTACCTGAACTTTTTTGGGAATCGCAGCACATGCCACGGGATCAAGAATTACTGGAATGTTGTTTATCTTTGCAGATTGGGCTGCAAGAACTACAGAAGCTTCCTGCTCTTTGTTCAAGGTGCCAAGATTTATGTAAAGAGCCTGAGATATTTTTACAAAATCAAATACTTCGTCATATGCTTCGCACATGGCAGGAGAGGCACCATACGAGAGAAGTATGTTTGCGCAGTCATTGATTGTAACATGATTTGTAATGCAGTGAACAAGTGGAACTTTCTCCCTTACTCGGGGCAATACGTTTAAGACTCTGTCCAAATTTGAACCATTCATTATATTTCCCTCCTGTTTGTATAGATCAAAAATTTTATATTTTAATTGTAAGAAATTCCTGCCTGTTTGTATAGCTCTACAAAGTGGCCTACAGGACCTACTCCATGCCCTATGGAAAAGGAATTTTCTATGGCTTTTGTTATATATTTTTTTGAATTCAGGACTGCCTGTTCCAAATCAAGTCCCCTGGCTATGTATGAGGCTATGGCAGAAGATAAGGTGCATCCGGTTCCATGGGTATTGTTGGTGTTTATTCTGCTGCATTCCATATAAGATATATTGTTGTTGAATAATAATACATCATTTGCATCCTTCTCTCTGTGGCCTCCTTTTACAAGCACGTTTTTACAACCAAGCTCTTTTATTTTGAAAGCAGCTTTTATCATGTCCTCTTTGTCAGATATTTTTATTCCGGATATGACTTCCGCTTCAGGTATATTTGGAGTTACCAGGTCTGCTGTACCTATCAGGTGTTTTAATTGCTCCTGTGCTTCTTCTTTTAATAGAAAATAACCGCTTTTTGATATCATTACTGGGTCAAGTACTATATTTTTAACTCTATATTCTTTTAACAGTCTGTCTATTACCGATATGTTCTTGCTGTTTGATACCATGCCTATTTTTACAGCATCAACTTCTATGTCATCGAATATTGATCTAATCTGGGATTCAACGATTTCAGGAGATGCTTCCATTACATTCTGTACACCGACTGTATTCTGAGCCGTTATGGCTGTAACAACACTCATGCCAAATACACCCAGGGCACTCATTGTTTTTAAATCAGCCTGTATTCCGGCACCCCCTGAACTATCAGAGCCGGCAATAGTCAATACTTTTTTCATTTCAATCACCTCGGTCTTTCATAATAAATTTAAAATAAAAAGTGTACTGCTGAAGAAGCAATACACTATTTATTATGTTATTATTAATTCTACTACAAATAGATAAATTTGCAACTTATATTTAAAGTCCCATTTTATGAAAGATTTTTATACCGAGAGCTATCATACCGGAAGTTATCATGGGGCCTACAGGGACACCTCCGAGAAAAGCTGCAGCAGCTACTGCGCCGAGTATGAGGGAGGGCATGATTTCACTGTGCCCTTGAAGGGTGAGATACTGCATCCCCAATCCACTCAGGTAAGTTGTGAAGAGCGAAATCAAGAGGGCAAATATTCCAAGCCATGAAGTGAATACACTTCTTATGGCCGTATACCTTATATCTCCGTTTGCTATAGGTATCAAGATAGACATGAGCAATAGTATCAATCCAAATGTCAATCCATTCTGTTGAAGGGTGGGAAATACATACTTATCTATATTAAGAAGTTTTAAAATCAGGAGTATGCAGCTTGCAATGGCTACGGAATTTGCCTTTCCCAGAACTGAAATTGCCAATATTATGACAAGAATTGTAGTTGATTCCAATAATATCATCTCCAAATTCGAAAATTAATTTTATACCATATATTTTTATGTGTACAGTATTGATGTTATGTATAAAATGAAACTTTATCAAAAAAATATAGGATATTTTACGAATGTTTCTCATACATACTTTCAATTAGTACAATTTAATAGTATAATAATGTATAAATTATTGATTCCAAGGTGGAGATTTCATGAAGGATCTAATTGATAAAAATTATATAATCGATGTCAAAATAGAAGATCTTCTGGGTGAGTATCCCAATATAAAAGATTTTTTTACATCCATAGGGGTTGACAATATTGATATTTCAATGACAGCCAGGGAGATATCGGAAGGTTTGAATGAAATATATCTGGAAAACATGGGTTACAGCAGAAGTCAGATCTTATACTACTTTACTGATTTTGTCCAAAAAATGAATGAAATAAAATACATGAACAACTTCAATATCAGATCTCTAACCGTAATAGGAGGACACGACAAATCGGGGAAAAGAGAAGAACTGGAGTTGACATTTGAATGTGGGCAGGTAGTTTGTATAGTTGGACGTACGGGATCTGGAAAGAGCAGATTGTTGGAAGACATAGAGTGCCTTGCACAAAGGGATACACCTACAGGAAGACAAATACTTGTAAACGGGAAAGTACCTGAAGAGAAGGACAGGTTCTGCATGGACAATAAAATAGTTGCACAGCTATCTCAGAATATGAATTTCATAATGGATGTTACTGTGGAAGAATTTATTAAAATGCATGCAGAAAGCCGGATGATATACAATGCCGGTGAGACTGTAGAATCCATAATAGAGTGTGCAAATGACCTTGCAGGAGAGAAGTTTTCAAAGGATGCTGCGGTAACACAGCTGAGCGGTGGTCAGTCGAGAGCTCTTATGATTGCCGATACGGCACTGCTAAGCAGGTCACCAATAATATTGATTGATGAGATAGAAAATGCGGGAATTGATCGCAAAAAGGCAATTGAAACGCTCCTAAAAAAGGATAAAATTATTTTCATGTCCACTCATGATCCTATTCTGGCACTTATGGGAAATACTAGAATCGTAATAAAAAATGGAGGTATATACAAGGTTATAAAAATAGGAAAAGATGAGAAAAAAAATTTAGTGCCGCTTGAATACATTGACAATAAATTACTGGAAATAAGGAATAGGCTGAGGGATGGAGAAATAATAGACTTTGATATAGGAAAGTATTTTAAATATAAAAATTAGAAGGGAAGAGATACAGTTGAAATTGATAACAGTTGCGGGACCGCCTTCTTCTGGAAAAACATCGGTTATTTTAAAAACTATAGACAATTTGAAACATATGAAATTCAATGTAGGCGTAGTAAAATTCGACTGCCTTTCTACCTATGATGATGACCTGTACAGAAAGGCCGAAGTTGACGTTAAAGTCGGAATTTCCGGTGGATTATGTCCGGATCACTTTTATGTAAGTAATATAGAAGACTGTGTAAAATGGGGATTTGACAAAAAATTTGATTATCTCATAACTGAAAGTGCCGGTCTGTGCAATAGATGTTCGCCACATATCAAAGAGATTCCTTCGGTTTGTGTCATAGACTGCCTATCCGGAATAAATACACCGAAGAAAATAGGACCCATGCTTAAATTTGCAGACATTGTAGTTATAACCAAGGGAGATATAGTTTCACAGGCTGAGAGGGAGGTGTTTTCCTTTCACGTAAAACAGGCAAATCCGAGAGCTAAGATTATATTCGTAAATGGAATAACAGGCCAGGGTTCTTTTGAATTGGGAATGAATTTAAAATATTATCCGGAAATTGAGAATTTTAATGGGAAACGTCTGAGATTTACCATGCCTTCTTCAATATGCTCATATTGTCTCGGTGAAACTAAAATAGGAAGCCATTTCCAGATGGGCAGTGTAAAAAAGATGAATTTTTGAAAAATTTGTGAATATTTATTGACATTGATTTAAATTTATAGTAGACTTGTTTTTAATAAATAAAGATAGAGGTTATGACAGGATCAAGTAGATATGTGACATACTTTGAAGAGAGCAGGAAAATGGTGCAAGCCCTGTAGGTACGCGTATTGAAACTCATCCTGGAACTGCAGGTTGAATTGTAAGTAGACTGTGCCGGCTGTAGAGAGCCGTTATGTTAATTAAGTAAAAAATTGGGTGGTACCGCGGCAGATTTTTCGCCCCAGCGAAAAGAATCTGTTTTTTTTATACCCAATTTTAGGAGATGAATTCATAAAATTAAGATGAGAACTTGTATTTATAATATAGAAGAGAGGTATGATAGCATACCAATTCAAATTCATAAAAGGGATAGGTGAATAGTTGATGAATATTGTGGTCTTGATTAAACAAGTTCCAGATATGGAAAGAGTAAAATTTGATAGAGAAAAGGGAGTGGTGGACAGAAAGTCTGCCGGAACAGAAATCAATCCATTTGACTTGAATGCACTTGAAGCTGCAGTTCAAATAAGTGAAAAAATTGATGCTAAAGTTACAGCCATAAGTATGGGACCACCAAATGCAGAACAGGCTTTGAAGGAATGTATTGCAAGGGGAGCTGATGAGGGAATATTGGTCAGCGATGCAAAATTTGGAGGATCGGATACAAAAGCTACGTCATTTATACTGGCAAGCGCCATTAAGAAAATTGGCAACTGCAGTTTGATAATTGCTGGAGAGAAAACCGTAGATGGTGACACAGGACAGATTGGACCAGAAGTTGCTGAATTTTTAGACGTACCGCATGCAAGCTATATAAGCAAAATTACAGATGTAGGTGAGGGCAGTATAAAGGTCTGCTCGGAAATATGGGAAGGAACCTATTTGAAAAATATAAAACTGCCCGGGCTGATTACAGTTACAAAGGACATAAATCAACCAAGACTGCCTTCATTCAAAGATAAAATGAAAGCAAGAAAAGCGGAAATAAAAGTTATAAAGTTTGAGGATTTAAAGGAATATCTGGATAATGATACTGTTGGATTCAAGGGTTCACCTACAAAAGTCAAGAAAATAGAAGTGCCTCAGATAGAAAAGAGACAGGGTAAAATATACAGGCAGCAGGACTCTGAAAGGGCAGAGGAAGAACTTATAAGTTTGTTTATGAAAAAGAAGATTTTGGAGGTGGAGGTTTAACATGAATAAAGAATATAAAGGTATACTCGTGTTTGCTGAGCAGAAAAAGGGAAAAATCCATAAGGTAAGCTATGAATTAATTGGCAAGGCAAGACAGCTTGCAGATAAATTGAATTCTCCTGTTTACAGTGTGCTTTTGGGACCTGAAGGCATGAAACCCGAGGAGCTGATATACAGAGGTGCCGACAAGGTATTTTATTCAGCTGATGATGCATTTAACCAGCCGGAAGAGCTGATTTATGAAGCAAATTTGGAAGATCTCATAAAAAAGATCAAACCTGAAATATGTCTTATTGGTGCAACAACCCTTGGAAGATCTATAGCACCCAGGCTGGCAGCAGCCCTGAAAACCGGATTGACGGCAGATTGTACAGGATTGGAAATAGATGAGGATGGAAAACTTGTTCAGATAAGACCTGCTTTCAGTGAAAATATACTGGCCCATATAAAGACAGACACCTATCCGCAGATGGCTACGGTGAGGTATAAGGAGTTCGATGAAAGCCCTAGAAATGATGAAAACAAGGGTGAGGTTGTTTCTATAGAGCCAATAAAATCGGGAAACAGGCTTGTGGAGGTATTGGATGAACTGAAGGCACAGGATGTGGATATATCCGATGCCAATGTAGTTGTTGCGGCAGGAAAAGGATTGAAAAAGGCTGAAGATATGAGCATGATCAAGGAATTGGCAGATCTGCTGGGCGGGTTGGTTGGTGCTACCCGGGAAATCGTGGATGATGGATTCATATCCAAGGAGTTCCAGGTCGGATACAGTGGAAACAGGGTTAAACCAAAAGTATATATAGCTTGTGGAATTTCTGGAGCTCCGCAGCATATTGCAGGAATGAAAGAATCTGATTTCATAGTGGCAATCAATACGGATCCATCAGCTCCAATATTCAATGTAGCTGATTATGGAATAGTAGATGATATATACAAGGTTATTCCTGATTTAATAAATAAAATAAAGCAAGGCAGTTTACAAATAAGCAACTGTTAGATTGGAGTGTAAATGTTGGAAATTAATGTAGTTGAAAATAATCTAAAGAAAATTGTGGGAGATGATTGGGTTACAAGTGATCTGTCTCATATTCAAGGATATCTTTATGATGAGACTGAACCACTTCTCCGACCGAGTGCATCGGAAAACTGTATAGTGGTCAAGCCTGAATCAGCAGGGCAGATATCGGATATACTCAAGTATGCTAATGAAGCACTTGTACCTGTAACTGTAAGAGGTGGAGGTACGGGAGTTGTCGGTGGAGCCATACCTACCAAGCCTTCCATAATTTTATCATTGGAGAGATTAAACAAAGTTGTTGATCTGGATGAAAAGAATTTGATGATTACTGTCCAGGCAGGGGTTACTCTTGCACAGCTTCTCGAAGTTCTCAACAAGCAGGGAAAACTATTCTTTCCTATACATCCTGGAGATGAAGGTGCACAGGTTGGAGGAATGGTAGTAACCAATGCCGGAGGTACAAGAGCTGTAAAACACGGAGTCATGAGGAATCATATCAAGGAACTGGAGGTAGTTCTTCCTACGGGAGAAATAATAAAGGCCGGTGGAAAGCTTCTTAAGAACAATATGGGATATGATCTGCTCAATATGATAATTTCAAGTGAAGGTACTCTTGGAATTGTAACTGAAGTTACATTGAGGCTTTATGCTAGAAGCCAGTATTCAGGTACACTTATAGTTTCATTCAACACGAGGAGAGAAGCTTGTGATTCAGTACCTGATGTAATACAGGAAGGGATTACACCGCTGGCAGTAGAGTATATGGACAGAATTATTGCCAATAAATCTGCAGAGCAGCTGGATACTGTCTGGCCCGCTTCAAAAGGTTCCGTGGATCTGATATTTATAATTGATGCAGCTAATGAAGATGAACTCTATGCCAATAGTGAGAAGATCGTGGATATATGTGAAAAAAATGGTGCTGTAGACAGTATTATAGCAGAGACACCTAAAGAACAAAGGCATATATTGGAAATAAGGAGCAATGCCTATGGACCATATAGGGACAATATAGCAGATGCACTTGATATAGCGGTTCCGCCGTCATCCGTGCCTGATTTTCTTGATGATGTGGCCGAGTTTGCGGAGCAATATGAAAATTCCATAGTATCTCTTGGACACATAGCAGACGGAAATATTCACAATTTTATCATGGGTGATAATGGACAGCTGCCTGCTTATTATGAAGAACTCAAAGAGAAGATGTATGAAACTGCTATAAAATATGGAGGAACTGTTACGGCCGAACACGGAACAGGAAAGACGAGAAAAAAACATATGAACCTTCAATTCAGCAATAAGGAAATTGAAATTATGGATGGGATAAAGAAAGTCTTTGATCCAAATGGAATCCTCAATTCTGGAGATATATTAGATTAGACATTAACTGCAAGATGGGAAAACAACCCGTCCTGCGGTTTTAATTTTATATATAACAACAATAAACCCTTGAAATCATTTATAAATGACTTCAAGGGTTTTTAACTTTTGGTGCCGATGGTCGGATTCGAACCGACACGCCCGAAGACACTTGATTTTGAGTCAAGCAAGTCTGCCAATTCCATCACATCGGCATAATCGTTTAAATCATCTTAACAAGCAACAAAAGTATAATATCATAGATGACATTTTCCGTCAAGTGATAATCCCAAATATCCTATAAAAAAATTTTTTATGGAAATTAATGGCAATATGTAGTATAATTATATTAGATGCATATATTGATTAGTATATAGTATTATGTTGTTACAGTGAAATGTCTAAATATACAGTATATGCTCTAAAAGAGGATAAAAATAATATAATATAGTGATAAATGAAAGAAATTTTTAATTGGATTTAATTAATATTAAGAGGAATATTTAAATATTATGTAGAATATAAATAATAAATTTAATTGTGAGGATAATGATTATGAGAAATAAAAACGTTTTTGGATGTCACTCTTCATTCTACTATTTTGGATTGGAACATCTATATGTAAGTATGTGCCAATATATAAAATTATGTATAGAAGAAGGAAATTTTATATACCTAATTGTTGATGATAAATTATATAGTAATATTAAGGGCTTTACTGAAATAAATAAAAACAACAGCTTGCAAATTTCAGATGTTTGTAGGATGATTAATATCTACAATTCCTTAAGTAAAAATGAAATCAAGGAAAAACTTTTGAAATGTGAAAATGAAATTGTAAAGAGAGGATTTAAGGGGTTGAGTTTCATAATAGATGTAGCTTATTTGATATCCCATACATCTAAAGAAGATTTCCTGAAAATTGATTTTGATATTACAAGACTTATTTCGAATACAAGGACATCTGTGATATGTACATACGATTTTGAAGATTATTTGGATGAGAAAAGAATTATAGATGATGAAATTATGGAGAAATCCTATGAAAGTCATTCTTATAGATTGTACAAGAACAGGCTGGTAAATTCTAAAGGATTGCTTGGTGTTTAAATTTCATGAAAAAGTTCTGCAGGGTACATAATGCAGAACTTTTTTATATAATATTATTTTGACATGGCTTCTTCGACAGCAACAGCTACTGCAACGGAAGCTCCAACCATAGGATTGTTGCCCATTCCTATGAGTCCCATCATTTCAACATGGGCTGGAACCGATGATGATCCCGCAAATTGGGCATCGGAATGCATTCTTCCCATAGTATCTGTCATTCCATAGGAAGCAGGGCCGGCAGCCATATTGTCCGGATGAAGAGTTCTGCCTGTACCACCACCTGAAGCAACTGAAAAATATTTTTTGCCGAGGGCAAAACATTCCTTTTTATATGTTGCTGCAACTGGATGCTGAAATCTTGTCGGGTTGGTTGAGTTGCCGGTTATGGATACATCCACACCCTCATGATGCATTATTGCAACACCCTCTCTAACATCATCTGCACCATAACATCTTACTTTTGATCTTTCTCCGTCTGAATAGGCTGTTTCTTTGACTATTTGGAGTTTGCCGGTGTAATAGTCAAATTTAGTCTGAACGTAGGTAAAGCCGTTAATTCTTGATATTATAAAAGCGGCATCCTTTCCAAGTCCATTTAATATAACCCTGAGAGGCTCTTTTCTTACTTTGTTGGCTGAATTTGCAAGACCTATGGCACCTTCGGCAGCAGCAAAGGATTCATGTCCGGCAAGAAATGCAAAACACTTGGTATTTTCTCTTAAAAGCATTGCAGCCAAATTTCCGTGACCTAATCCTACTTTTCTGTCATCTGCAACAGATCCTGGTATACAAAATGCCTGAAGTCCCTCTCCTATGGCTTCAGCGGCCTCGGCAGCTTTAGTACAGCCTTTCTTTATAGCTATTGCGGCACCTACTGTATATGCCCAACAGGCATTTTCAAAGCAAATCTGCTGAACACCCTTAACTATATTGTAAGCATCTATACCTTTTTCATCACAGACAGCTTTGGCTTCTTCTATTGAATTGATACCATATTTTTTTAACACGGGTATGATCTGATCTATTCTTCTTTCATAACTTTCAAATAATGCCATAATAATTTATTCCTCCTATCTTCTATTCTTCTCTCGGATCTATAATTTTTGCAGCTTCAGCATACCTTCCGTATGTACCTGTAGCTTTTTTGACAGCTTCAGCAGGATCGGTACCTTTTTTAATCATGTCCATCATTTTACCGAGGCTTATGAACTCATAACCAATCACCTGGTTGTTTTTATCGAGGGCTATGTGATTTACATAACCTTCTGCCATTTCAAGGTATCTTGTACCCTTTGCATTTGTTCCATACATTGTGCCTACCTGGCTTCTCAGTCCTTTACCTAAATCTTCAAGGCCTGCCCCTATTGGAAGGCCACCTTCTGAAAAGGCAGTCTGAGATCTTCCATAGACTATCTGGAGGAATAATTCTCTCATTGCCACATTTATGGCATCACATACAAGGTCGGTATTCAGCGCCTCAAGTATAGTTTTTCCAGGCAGTATTTCAGATGCCATAGCAGCTGAATGAGTCATACCTGAACAGCCTATGGTTTCAATCAGGGCCTCCTGTATAATACCATCTTTAACATTCAAAGTCAGCTTGCATGCACCCTGCTGTGGAGCACACCAGCCCACACCATGAGTCAATCCCGATATATCTTTGATTTCTCTAGCCTGAACCCATTTTCCCTCTTCTGGAATTGGGGCTGGTCCATGATTTGGGCCCTTAGCTACGCAGCACATTCTGTCCACTTCTGTTGAATAAATCATAAATTTATCTCCTTTCTTCACTTATAAATATTTTGTGCGGTTTTATAACTATCCCACTGGGACTAAAATAATCCCAATGAAAGCATAAATAACTACGATCAATATAATTCTATCAAACATATAATTTTATCTCAATAGATAATTATTAAAAGTTTTGAGCAGGACTAAAATGTATTGGATTAGGATTTTGAGGACAGAAATTTGGTATACTGGATTTCTTTATTACTTGAAGAGATCTTTCTATATTTTCAAGTAAATTTACTCCATTTTTTTCCAGATCCTCCTTCATGCACTCATTACAATAATTGCAGTAGGCGTAATAGTCTTTCCGTTCCCTGCTGTAAGGTGAGTAATGTTGTCTGCATAATTTTATTACATTTTTGCACAGATATAGATTACATGGGTGAGGCCTTAATGGAAAGTCTAATTTGCATCCGTTGTCCCCTAGAAATGGACACAATTTAAAAAAAAGAGATCTGTTGAAATCTACATTTTTTACTCGGCTTTTAATGAAATTCATATATTCATTTTTGAAGAATATACCTTTTACTAGTATGGAGTATTTCTTTATTATTGAATTTGACAGGGAGGCCAGATTCAATATAAAGTGCATATTACCGCTGTTTATGATGTTCTTTATATCTATCAATCTGTATTCAGGAAAATACCAGCAGCAGCCTCTATTTTTGATATTGGTATATGAAGTAGATTCAAGCGTTCCAGAACATTGGCCGCATAAAGTACACTTGAATATTGGAATATTATTATAAAAATTATAATTTAAAATCATGGAAATCAACCCTCTTATAATGTAATTTTAGTCTTTTACCAGAAATTTTTAAAATGTACACGGGGTATGAAAAACATAATTAGAGTTATGATTTTATTTGTTTATAGGTATATATTGTGTAAAATAGTACAAGAAAGCATAAATTCAATATATAGTGGATATTGATATTATAATAAAAAATAATGTGATAGAATATTAGTAAAGCATTAAGATAAAAGGAGTAGTTAAATGGCTGACGAAAGATTATTGATATTGGATGGACATAGTTTGATGAACAGGGCGTTTTATGCGCTCCCAGAGCTTACGAATGATGAGGGACTTCATACAAATGCAGTTTATGGTTTCGTGAATATGCTTTTGAAAATGAAGGAGGAAATGTCTCCTGATTATATAGTTTGTACTTTTGACAGGAGTGTACCTACCTTCAGACATGAAAAATATGGAGAATATAAAGCAGGGAGAAAGAAAATGCCTCTTGAGCTGTCAGAGCAATTCCCGGTTTTAAAAGAGATTTTGAAACTTTTGTCCATAGATACATTTGAAATAGATGGTTTTGAAGCTGATGATATAATGGGAACTCTCTCTTCGTTTGCAGAAGGAAGAGGAATAGAAGTTTACATAGTGACTGGTGACAGGGATCTGCTTCAGCTTGCTTCCGACAAAATAAATATAGTAATAACAAAAAAAGGTATAACGGAAAAAGAAATATATGACAGGAATAGAATGCTTGAGGATTATGGAATAACTCCAGATCAGTTTATAGATGTGAAAGGTCTTATGGGAGATAGTTCCGATAATATACCTGGTGTTCCCGGAATAGGTGAGAAAACTGCCTTCAAGCTTATAAAGGAGTATAAAAACCTTGAAAATGTACTTCAAAATATAGACAATATAAAGGGGAAAAAATTGAAGGAAAATTTGAAGGAATATAGTGAGCAGGCGGTATTCAGCAAAAAACTTGCTACAATTGTCAAGGATGTTCCCATTGAAATAAACCTGGATTCAATAAAATCAAAGGATAGTTATAATGTTCCGGGACTCAGGGATTTGTTTGAAAAACTGCAGTTCAAGTCATTGATGAACAAAATACCTGGATTTAAGGAACTGGAAGATAAAAGTAGCAAAATAGAAGTGAATGTTGAAAATGTAGATGATATTGATAAATTCAGGAATCTTGTAGGATTGGTGGAGGAGGCCGGCGGAAATGAAATACTATATATAAATTTCACCACATCGAAGGAACAAATTTATTCGGAGAGTTATATCGACAGAATATTTATAAGATTTTCTGGGCACAATTATGTAGTTTCAATAAAATCCATACTGGATGAGGATAACAAATCTGCAGGGAAACTGCTGCATAAACTATTTAGCAAAATCAATATAGAAAAGGTCGGGTATAATGTTAAGACCGCCTACAGTATATTATATAAAATGGGCATTGATCTTCAAAGTGTAATTTTTGATATCAAAATAGCCGCATACATATTGAATCCGTCAGATAATTTAGACTTGAAAAGTATAATAAAAAAGTATGCAGGTTTTGATATCCCGGAGGAAGACGATAAATTTATGGAGAAGGCTACTTCTCTGCTTGAGAATATCTATAAGTGTTTGAAGGCTAAAATAGAAGAGGCGGATATGGAGAAGCTCATGTATGAGATGGAGCTTCCACTCGTTCATGTACTGTCTTCAATGGAATGTGAAGGCTTTAAAGTAGATAAGGATAAACTGCAGTCACTTGGTGTAAAATTCAAAGCGGAAATAGACAGGGTGCAAAAAGAGATATATGAACTTGCAGAAGAAGAATTCAATATAAATTCTCCAAAACAGCTTGGAAAAATACTCTTTGAAAAATTGGATCTTCCAGTCATAAAAAAGACCAAGACGGGATATTCTACAAATGTTCAGGTACTGGAAAAGCTTATGGATAAACATCCGGTAATTGAAAAGATAGTTTATTACAGGCAGCTATCAAAAATATATTCTACCTATGTGGAAGGTTTAAGTGCTGTTATAGACAGGGATGGAAAAATTCATTCCAATTTCAACCAGACTGTAACTGCCACTGGCAGACTTTCAAGTACGGAGCCAAATCTTCAAAATATACCTGTGAAATATGAGATGGGAAAGGAAATAAGGAAGGTATTTGTGCCTGAAAATTGTGATTGTGTTATAATGTCTGCAGATTATTCACAGATAGAACTCAGGGTACTTGCACATATTGCAGACGATAAAAATTTAATAGATGCATTTAAACATCATAGCGACATTCATACAAAGACGGCATCCGAGGTGTTCAATGTACCTATAGATGAAGTTACAAAACGGCAGAGAAGCAATGCAAAAGCCGTTAATTTTGGCATAATATATGGTATTGGCGATTTTAGCCTGTCAAAGGATCTCAATATAACCAGAAGCGAGGCTAAAAACTATATAGATACCTATTTTAAAAGATATCCCAATGTAAAAAGGTATATGGACGATATTGTGAAAAGCGCAAAAGAGACTGGATACGTAACTACTATAATGAACAGGAGGAGATTCATAAAGGAAATGCACTCCTCAAACAAGGTAGTCAGGTCCCTGGGGGAGAGACTTGCAATGAACACGCCTATACAGGGAAGTGCTGCGGATATTATTAAAATGGCTATGATAAATGTGTACAATGAGCTTAACACCAGAAAATTGAAGAGCAGATTGATACTTCAAGTGCACGATGAACTTATTTTGAATGTATACAAGGATGAAATTGACGAGGTCAAGGATATTTTGAAATTCCAGATGGAAAATGCAGTTTCTCTAAAAGTTCCACTTGAAGTAGACATGAATATGGGAAATAATTGGTATGAAATAAAATAATATTTATCAAAAGGTGGTATAGTATGGTATTGATAGGACTTACAGGAGGAATTGGTAGTGGAAAGAGTACTGTATCTACTATATTGAGGAATAACAGGATTTCCGTGATAGATGCGGATGTGATAAGTAGAAATGTATTGGGTAGATATCCTGAAATAATAAATGGTATAAGAATAGTATTTGGAAGCAATTTCTTTGATTGCAGGGGTAACCTTGACAGAAAGAAATTTGGAGACTATATATTTTCAGAGAAAATTTTAAAATCTAAATATGAAAATATAATTATGCCCTTCATAAAAAAAGATATATTTTCAGAGATAGACAGACTGAAAAATTATGGCAGTGATGTTTGTGTGCTGGATGGGGCGACTCTTATAGAAAATAAATTTCATATATATATGGATGAAATCATACTTGTTTGGGTGGACGTTGATACCCAGATAAACAGGGTGAAAACGAGGGATAGGCTTACTACTAATCAAGTATTGCTTAGAATTAATTCACAGATGACATTGAATGAAAAGAAAAAATATGCCACCTTTATATTGGACAATTCCGGAGATATCTGCAGCACCAGGCAAAATTTAAAGGATATATTTATTAGAATAACTATGAAATACAAGGGGGTGAAGTGTCCTAAATTTGATATTTAGGACATACTCAATATTGAAATTTATAAAGAGAATAATTACTATATTGATTTTGATTTTAATTGTAGTCAACGCAAAAAATATAGTAAGGTACTTTTATCCCTTAAAATATGTTAACTACATAAAGGAATACTCACAAAAATATGATTTGGATCCTTATCTGGTTATGTCGGTTATAAGAACGGAAAGCGGATTCAAGGAAAATGTTAGGTCGAACAAAAATGCAATAGGACTTATGCAGATAACTCCTGACACCGCCAGCTGGGCTGCAGAAAAAATGAATATACCTGATTTTAAAGATAGTATGCTCAATGATCCAAGGTTTAATATACAAATGGGGTGCTGGTACATGAACAACCTGAAGAATGAATTCAACGGAAATATGGATCTCGTGCTTGCGGCCTACAATGGTGGAAGGGGAAATGTCCAGAAGTGGCTCAAGGACTCAGGACATTCTTATGACGGAAAGAATCTGCACTATATACCGTTTAAGGAAACGGATAAATATGTGAAGAAGGTAAAAGTAAGCTATAAAGTGTATAAATATCTATATAACATAAATTGAAGTATATATACTTCAATTTATGTTATATAGATTAAAAAAAGAGAGATTGTTACATCTCTCTTTATCTTTTAAAACAATATCCAAAATACCGTTGAACTCTATTTGACACCTATCTCTCGACAGGTGGGTGCCCTCACAGATACTTCTATCAATTCCTACGTCTCAAAGGATACATATAGGTATCTAAATATTGAACTCCCTTTTTAGTAATGTAGGTTCAAATTAAAGCCTAACGAATATTTCAGAAACCAAAGTTTCTACAAGACATATTATAAAACTTACGTTGAATAAAGTCAACAAGCTTTTGCAAACATTTTCAAAAGCCGGAACTACTCAAACAATGGTGCGAAAGACGGGACTTGAACCCGTACGATTTTACTCACACGCCCCTCAAACGTGCGCGTCTGCCTATTCCGCCACTCTCGCACAGACTCAATCAATACAGTTAGTATTATAACTACATTTATTCAGGTTGTCAACTGTTTAATTCATATTATTTTCTTTACTAAACGTATTTAAATCTATGTTAAATTTTTTTATTTTGCGATATATTGTTGCTTTTCCTATTTTTAAGGCCTCGGCAGCTTTTGGTGCATTACCGTGAAAGTGCTCCAGAGCATCCTGTATATAGAGCTTTTCTATTTCATCCAGTGGGAGTATGGGTTTGTTTTTCCCGGAATGAATTTCGTTATCTGAGTTTATACCACGATAAACAAGATACTTGCTTGTTATAATTGTATTTTCACACAGATAATAGGACCTTTCAACTATATTTCTCAACTCTCTTATATTGCCATTGAATTTATGCAATTTCAGTTTTTCAATATATTCATAATCTACATATTTAGGATGGCAGGAATTTTTAATATTTAATTTGTCTATAAAGTACCTTACAAGAAGCTCTATATCTTCAATTCTCCTTTCAAGTGGGGGCAAATTCAATTTCATGACATTTAATCTATAATATAGATCGCCTCTGAAGTTTTTGTTTTCCACTTCTTTTTCAAGTAATTTGTTTGTGGCGGCTATAATTCTCACATCTATAGATTTTTCATGAGTGCCTCCAACACGTACTAGCTTCAGATTATCCAGAAATCTCAATAATTTAGATTGAACGTCAAGTGGAAGTTCTCCTATTTCATCCAGAAATACTGTTCCTCCATCTGCAAGCTCAAATTTTCCTGGATAACCACCTTTTGAAGCCCCTGTAAAAGCACCTTTCTCATATCCAAAAAGTTCACTTTCAACTAATTCTCTGGGGATTGCAGCACAGTTGATAGCTACAAATGGACCGGGATGTCTTCTGCTGTAATTGTGTATGGACTGGGCAAATACTTCTTTCCCTGTTCCGCTGTTACCTTCAATTAATATGCTGCAGTCTGTTTTTGCAGCCTTTTTGGCAAGATTTATAATACCCTTCATGTTTTCAGATCTTGTGATAATATCGTCAAATGTAAAGGAAGCCTTGTAGCCAACTACATTATTTACTATCTTATGAAGCTTTTCTGTATTCTTTATTGAAAATATGAATCCATATGTACTGCCGATTTCTTTTATAGGAACTATATTGACTACACATCTTATTTTTTTATTATTTGTTGAAAAGGTGTAATCTGCATCTAAAATTTGATGTTCCTTGGACAATATTGAGTACAGTGAGTTTTCCATGCAAATTTCATTTATATGGATTTTATATATGGTTTTCTCGTCTATTTCGAACATCTTTAAAATAGTAGAATTTACTTTTTTAATAAGCAGATTTTTATCAACTATTATGATGCCGTCATATACGGAATTGAGAATTGCTTGAAGTACAGGAGATAATAAGCTGTTTTCCAGCATATTACAACCACATTCATACAATGTATTTGCATCGGCATCAATATTTTTATAATTATTCAAAGATATCATCCTCGCTATAGATTTAAATGTATGTTGTTGTTACAAATGTTCATACTAAGTATAGCATTTCCCTATTGACAATAAAAGTTTGAGAATTATATTAAAAAACAGCCCAAAATATTTATATATGGAGAAAAATTCAGAAATTTGCTTTTAAATGCCCTTTAAACAATTAGGATAAGGTTATGACAAAACAAAATAATAATATATAATCATTTAGTATCAAATTAATTGAAAATTTACATTTAGAGGTGCTGAAAAATGATATTCAGGTTGGGAAAATTTTTAGATGCTCTAGTTGGCCGAAGCCTTAAGACGGAAGAATTAAAAGATGAGAAGCTCAATGTTTTTTGGGGCCTGCCCATACTATCAAGCGATGCAATTTCATCAGTAGCCTATGCAGGAGAGGAAATACTATGGGTGCTTATACCTGTACTGGGAATATTATCATATAAATACATGTTTCTTGCAGCACTGTGTATTGTCTTTTTAATGTTTCTGGTTACTCTCTCGTACAGGCAAACTATAGATGCATATCCCGGAGGCGGAGGATCCTACATTGTAGCCAAGGATAATCTTGGAACAATTCCAGGGCTAGTAGCAGGTGCATCTCTTACTGTAGGATATATACTCACTGTTGCCGTTAGTGCGTCCGCAGGAACGGCGGCTATAACATCGGCTATTCCGGAAATTTTGCCCTATAAAGTTACAATAACCGTAATGCTGATAGTTATTATGACTATAGGAAATCTGAGGGGACTTAGAGAATCATCAAAAACCTTCGGAGTACCAACTTATATATTTATGATAGTAACACTTATAATGATAATTTGGGGAATCTTTAAAGTGAAAATTTTAGGGTATGTGCCCTCACCAATTTACAAGGTTCCTGAAATTACTGGAGATATAACGCTATTCTTGTTTTTGAGGGCTTTTTCTTCCGGATGTACGGCACTGACAGGTATTGAAGCGGTGAGTAATGCAATACCTAATTTTAAGGAACCTTCGCAGAAAAATGCCAAGAAGGTACTTGGGATGCTTTCACTGGTTGTATTTATGATATTCGGGGGACTGTCATATTTGGCGACACTTTATCATGCAGTTCCAAATCCGCAGGTAACTGTAGTAGCCCAGATTGCATCGCAGGTATTTGGTACAAACATATTTTTCTATATAGTCCAGATTGCTACTGCCATAATACTCATACTTGCAAGCAATACCGCATTTGCAGGACTTCCTATGCTCCTTGCGTATATAGCCAAAGATGGGTTTGCTCCAAGGCAGTTTGCAAAGAGGGGGAAGAGGCTTGGATATTCAAATGGGATTGTAGCACTTGGATTTATATCAATTATACTGGTTATTATATTCGATAGTGATACTCACTATTTAATGCCGCTTTATGCAGTAGGAGTATTTATATCATTTACACTTTCACAGCTGGGAATGTTTATAAGATGGAATAGAAAAAAGGAGAACGGCTGGAAATACAAATCAATGATAAATGGAATAGGTGCTTTTGTAACTTTTGCAACGGCGGTCATACTTGGTATAACAAAATTTTTAAATGGAGCGTGGGTTGTGTTCATATTGATACCTCTACTTGTGTACTTCATGCTCATTATAAAAAAACATTATTCTGAGGTTGCAAGGCAGTTAAAATTGTCTATAGATCAGAGGCCCAAAGAGATAAACTTTGAAGAACAGAAGCGATATGTGATAGTACCTATAGATACATTGAACAAATCTTTTCTAAAGGCATTGAACTATGCAAGAACAATATCCGACAATATAATAGTATTTCATGTTTCAGTAAATGATGCAGCTACAGATAGACTTTTAAAAAGATGGAATGAATATGACATTGGGATACCTATAATAATAAAGAAATCCCCTTATAGGAGCATAGTAGGACCTCTCATCAAGTTTATAGAATCAGAGGAGTATTCTGCAGGGCCTAAAGATACAGTGACTGTAGTTCTGCCGCAATTCGTTGTAACAAAATGGTGGGGAAATATACTTCATAACCAGACATCTCTTATAATTAGGACAATGTTACTCAAGAGGAGAAATATAGCTATAGTTACAGTGCCATATATAATAGTAGAGAAATAAGATTCTGTATAAAAGATTGGACTTCAAAAATATTTTTGAAGTCCAATCTTTTGTATTAATGTGATTATAGCGCCAGTTTTATAAGATATTAATTATATAAAACGTTGACATTTATTATAATAATAAATGTCAACGTTTTAATACATGGAGAAATGGTGATATCAAAGGGACAGGCATGATGAAAAATATGTTGAATTTTTAGCTAATATATGCTAATATAAAAAATATAAATTTCAAGAGCGTACATTTGTACGCGAAAGACGTACAGAAAGGAAGCTATGAACAATAAATTTTTGATAATCGATTCGGAGATCCTTCCAGACGTATTTCTAAAAGTTGTGAAAGTTAAGGAACTTCTCAGGACCGGAAAGGTGAAGGACATATCACAGGGAACGAAAGAGGTTGGAATAAGCAGAAGCACTTATTATAAATACAAGGATTCAGTGTTTGCAATGTCGGAAGGTACAGTGGGGCACAAGATTACACTTGGGTTTATGATCTTGCACAAAGCAGGTACGCTGTCAAAGATAATTGACAAGATAGCACAAAATCATGGAAACATACTCACTATAAATCAGGATATACCTATAAACAATGCAGCCAGTGTTTCTATAACTTTTGATGCGTCAAAGCTTTCTGTTGACACCAACCAGCTGGTTGAGGAACTGGAATCTATAGACAGTGTAGTAAGTGTGAGACTTGTAGCAGTTGAGTAATATAAAATCTGCCTTAATAAGGCTGGATTTTTATATATAAATAAAAGGGAGGCATATAAACATGGCGGTTATAGCTATGCTTGGATATGGGGTTGTAGGCAGTGGGGTAGCTGAACTCATATCAAAAAATAAGGATAAATTTAAAAACAGATTGAATGAGGAACTTGAAATATCCAATATTTTAGTTAGAAATATTGAAAAGCATGTTGGCAGCAAGAATAAAAACCTGTTGACCGACAATATAGAGGATATTTTCAGAAAAAGAGTTGATATAGTTGTAGAAGCTATGGGAGGGCTCAATCCCTCCTATGAATATGTAAAGAGAGCTTTAAAAATGAAAAAACATGTTGTTACAGCCAATAAGGATTTGATAGCAGAATATGGGCATGAACTTTTGAATCTGGCAAATCAGAATGGGGTTACAATTCATTTTGAAGCAAGTGTTGGAGGAGGAATACCTATACTGAAATCAATGAATGACTGTCTTGTTGGAAATGAAATAGAGAGTATAGAGTGCATATTAAATGGTACCACTAATTTTATACTTTCGAAAATGAATCATGAAAATATGGATTATCAAGATGCGCTGAAGCTTGCTCAGAAACTCGGATTTGCAGAGGCAAATCCTGATTCGGATGTGAAGGGCTATGATGCGGCAAGAAAATTATCCATACTTTCTACTATAGCGTATAATAAAAGAGTGTATTGGAAAGATATGAAAATAGAAGGAATTACCTGTATCGATCAGGAAGATTTCAGATATGCAAAAATGGAAGGATGCAGCATAAAACTTCTTGGAATCAGCAAAAAATACAATGACCGTGTATATGCATCTGTGAGACCTGTTATGATAAAGGAAAATTCCGTACTTGGAAGAATTGAGGATGAGTACAATGCAATTTTAGTGAAAGGCGATGCAGTAGGTGATGTGATGTTTTCTGGAAAAGGAGCGGGAATGTTCCCTACGGCAAGTTCGGTATTTGCTGATATTGCAGATATAATCATGCATAAAGATGAGGTTATTTCCTTAAATGATGAAAAAGCAGAAGTAAATAAAAACTGGGACTCGGAAGGCAAATGGCTTCTCAGAGTAAAGACAAATGACAGAATAAAGGTTATTGAAAGCATTACTGATAATTTTGGGAACAGTTACATTTTCTCCAATGCAGTTTCAAAGGATGAAAATGAAGTTGCTGCCTTTGTAAAAGCGGAAAGTGAATGTGAAATTGACAAATACATGGAGGCTGTAAAACAAAGTGAATTTGTTGAATCCATAAAGAAATTGTTGATTTTAGACAAGTAGTTTCTTTTCGTGCTGGAATTTTATGAACTTGAATGTTAAAGGGGAGGATATAACATGTCTAAAATTAAAGTCAGAATACCGGCCACTACTGCCAATATGGGATCGGGATTTGATACTTTAGGAATGGCTCTAAATCTGTACAATGAAATTGAAGTTGAGGAAATAAATGGTGAAACAGAGATATACAATAAAGGAATTAGAGCTCCTGGAGATTTTAGAGATAACTTAATATATAAGAGTATAAAGACTACTATGGAAAGACAGGATTATTTTTGTGATGGTGTGAAAATAGACGTTACAAAGTGTGACATACCAATGTCAAGGGGGCTTGGCAGCAGTTCTTCCTGTATAGTTGGAGGTATAGCAGCTGCAAATTCAATTATTGGCAGCAATATGTCTATAGATGACTTGATTTCGCTGGCTACTGAAATAGAGGGCCATCCAGATAATGTAGCACCTGCGGCATTGGGAGGCATGGTAATCTCTCTAAAGGAAGATAACAAAATAACTTATTCACGGGTTAACCTGCCACTTCAGTTGAAATTTGTGGCGATGATTCCTTCTTTTGAAGTAAATACTGCACTTTCAAGGAAGGTTCTTCCTAAATCCTATTCAAAGGAAGACTGTATATTTAATGTATCTAGGGCTGCAATGCTTGTAAATGCCTTGAACAACAGTGAGCTTGACACACTCAGGGTCTGTTTTCAGGACAGAATTCATCAGCCTTATAGGAAAAATCTTATAAAAAATTGTGAACTCATTTTTGAAGAATGTAAAGAGCTGGGTTCCGTTGGTGAATTTATAAGTGGTTCGGGGCCGACGTTAATGGCAGTAATCGCTGACGAGAACAAAGGTGAATTTATGAATTCAATTAAGAAGTTTTTAAGTGGACTTGAAGATGAATGGAATGTAATTTTGCTTGAACCGGATTTGAATGGAGTAAAGCTTTTGAAATAAATTTATATAGGAAATTAAATCACTATTGTAGTATTTTACAGATCGATAGTGATTTTTTATATGAAATTGCCTTAAAAAGGTAATATTTTTTTCACCTGATACTTATATATAAATATAGTATAAACATTTAGAAAAAATGAGGTGAAAAAATGAATTACACACGATATGATCTCAAGAGGGAGAAAGGTACAAAAACTTTTATATTTATGATAGCAATTATACTTGTTGCAGCGTTTATTATAGGAACTGCTGCGTCTAAACTGCTTATGAACAGCTATGATTCCAAAGAGGCCTCCCAAAGCATGGATAATACTGATAGAACTATAAGTCATAGTAACACTGATACAGGAAAAAGTGATGAAAAGGCTGCGGTAGATGGAACAGAAGTAAAATTTACAGCAGTGCAGGGAGGAATATATCAGGACAAGAATAATGCAGCAAAAGAAAAACAGCTGCTGTTGAAATATGGAACACCATTTTTTGTTGAAGAAAATGGCAAGATAAGAACTTTTCTTGGAATATATACATCTGACAATGCAAAGAATATAATAAAATCGCTTGCAGCACAAAAAATTGACAACTCAAATATGAACTTTACTGTAAAAAAGGATAGCTTGTGTAATACTGAAATAGTAGAAATAATAAGTGCCTATCTGCAGATATTAAATAAGTTTGCTGATAATGATGTTGAATATGTAAAGACCGATGATCTAAAAAAATGGTGTTCATCATTGAAGGATGTAGATAGAAGCACTAAAAATTTTGCCCTGCTGGATGATTTGAAAAAACATATAGGAGGCATGCAGGGAAACATTACTCCGAATAACTGTGAAGAAAATTATATATATATATATAATATACTCAAAAAAATAAAATAGATTATTTTTAAGTATGTATGATTAAAAGTGGCTGGTATGGGTAATTTAACATCATATCTGCCACTTTTATGATTAAATAAAAAATTTTTTTAAACAATAATATATACACTTGTTTATAATTATATTAAATGATAAACTATATTAGATATATTGTTAATTAGGGGGATTTACGTGAAGGGGACGGGTAAAAATGCAGCTTTTTTATGGTTTATTATACTGTTGGGTGCAATAGCTGGAAGCCTTATAGGAGATGCATTGGGAAATAGCTTTAGTGTTTTGAAATTTTTAAAGAATTCATATGAAATAGGGATGAAGGAGCCTCTTTCATTGAGTTTTAAAATTATGACAATAACTTTGGGAATAAATTTTAATGCCAATATAATGACTATAATAGGCGTAATTGTGGCTATAATATTATATAGAAGGTACTAGGGAAGTGAAGAATATGAAAATTGTGTTGGCTTCCTCATCCATAAGGAGAAGACAGCTTTTAGGGAAACTAATAGATAATTTTGATATATATGCAAGCAGTTTCTGCGAAGAAAGTATTGATTTCCGGGGAAATTGCGGCGAATACGTTATGAATTTGGCTTTGGGGAAGGCCCAGGATGTATGCAGCAAGATGAGAGAAATGAATACCATTATAATAGGGTGTGATACTGTTGTATATTTCAGGGGAAACATACTTGGTAAACCAAGGGACAGAGATGATGCCTTTAATATGTTGAAATCTTTAAGTGCAAATGAGCATGATGTATACTCCGGGGTAGCAATTATAAACAAAGCTTCAGGGCTTATAAAAAGGGATTTTGTTAAAACAACTGTTAGATTCTCTGATATATCGGATGAACAGATAGAGAAATACTTGAATACATCAGAATATAAGGATAAGGCTGGTGCATATGGAATTCAGGGATATGGAGGAGTATTTGTACCTAAAATTCACGGATGCTATTATAATGTAGTAGGACTTCCGCTTAACAAGCTCCGTGAAATGCTAACGGGAATGGGGGTAAATCTATAGTTAAGGGGATCTTGTATGGATAGAATGTTAAAAATCAAGGATTTACCTGAAAATGAAAGACCGAGGGAAAGACTTTTCATATATGGCCCGGAAATACTGTCCAATGTGGAACTTTTGGCTGTACTCCTTGGCTCGGGAAGCAAGAGAGAAAATATAATGTCTTTAAGCAGCAGGATTATACATAATAAGGGTGGATTAAATGGAATCATGGAATCTACAATGGAGGAGCTTGTCAGCATAAATGGAATTGGAAAGGCAAAGGCCGCCAAACTTTTGGCCGTAGTAGAACTTTCAAAAAGATTTGTATCTTTTAGAGATGGTGATAGTTATAAGATATGTAATTCCAAAGATGCTGCCATGCTTGTGATGAAAGAGATGAGATCCTTGAAACAGGAGAATCTTGTGGTTATAATGCTAAACACGAAAAATATAGTTATAGGTGTTAAGAGAGTATTTATAGGCAGCTTGAATTCTTCCATAGTACATCCAAGGGAGGTTTTCAACGATGCCATTAAAAAGAGCAGTGCCTCAATAATAGTATGCCACAATCATCCATCAGGGGATCCATCTCCAAGCAACGAAGATATCAAGGTTACATATAGATTGAATGAATGTGGAGAAATTTTGGGAATACAACTCATTGACCATTTGATAATAGGCAATGGAAAATATATAAGCTTGAAAGAAAAGGGAATATTGTGAAATTGAAAGGAGAAATATAAATGGGACTTTTTAGTATTTCGAGGGATATGGGAATAGATTTAGGAACAGCTAATACTTTAATATATGTGAAAGGCAAGGGCATAGTACTCAGAGAGCCGTCGGTGGTTGCCATAAACAGTGATGTGAAAAGGGTTATGGCTGTAGGAAATGAAGCAAAGGACATGATAGGGAGAACCCCGGGAAATATTGTTGCAATAAGACCACTAAAAGATGGTGTTATTGCTGATTTTGATGTTACACATACAATGCTCAGAAAATTTATTGAGAAGGTAAGCCCAAAATCGGCATTTACAAGTCCTAGAATTTTTGTATGCTTTCCATCAGGTGTTACGGAAGTGGAGAAGAGAGCCATAGAAGAGGCAACAAAGCATGCAGGTGCAAGAGATGTACTGTTGATGGAAGAACCAATGGCAGCAGCAATTGGTGCAGGGCTTCCAGTCAACGAGCCAACGGGAAGTATGATTGTGGATATAGGCGGAGGAACTACGGAAGTTGCCATAATATCCCTTGGTGGTATAGTTACGAGCAAATCACTGCGAATTGCGGGTGATGAACTTGATCAAGCCATAATAAGTTATATAAAAAAGGAATACAACCTTATGATAGGTGAGCGAACAGCAGAAAATGTAAAAATAGAATTGGGGTCTGCCTATGATACGGGAGAAAATAAATCAATGGAAATAAGAGGAAGAGACCTTGTTACAGGACTTCCTAAAGTGGCAGCTATAAATGAAGATGAAATAAGAGGGGCTTTGAAGGAGCCGATAGTTTCCATAATAGAAGCCATAAAAACTACATTGGAGAAGACTCCGCCAGAGTTGGCATCAGATATAATGGACAAAGGAATAATGCTTGCAGGTGGTGGAGCAATGTTAAGAGGATTAGACCAACTTATAAATATAGAAACACATATTCCAGTTCACGTAGCGGAAACTCCCTTGGATTGTGTAGCATTAGGTGCAGGAAAGGCACTGGATACTATAGATAAAATAGTATCCAGCAGAAAATAGCGGTATTATGAAATTCTTTAGAAATAAACTGGCGGTTACTATAGTCGTACTGTCAGTTACATTTTTAATTTTAATTTCTTTTAGTGTAAAAAATAATAATGTATTTTTTATGAGAAATACTGCAGGAGTTACATTTAATTCTATACAGGGCGGAGTTTACAAATTAAATAATGGTATAAAACAGTTTCTGAGTTTTATAATAAACTTTTCTGTTGTGAAAAGCCAGAATGAAGAACTTATTAAGAAAAATAGTGAATTGGAAAATAAGCTTGTAGAATATAATTCTCTAAAAAATGAAAATGTCAGTTTAAGGAAAGAACTGGACTTTAAAAAGGAAAGAGCTGAATATAAATATATAGGATGTGACATAATAGGCAAGGGCGGAAACAATGTTCTTGATCAATTTACCATAAACAGGGGAAGCAATGACGGCATAAAAAGGCGGATGGTTGCTCTTACATCTGATGGGCTTGTAGGACAGGTAACACATGTGGAAAAAAACTGGTCCATAGTCCAGTCCCTTGCAAATGAAAACCTTGCTGTAGGTGGTGAACCTGAGAAAAAGGAAAATTCGGATGAAATTTATGGACAGGGGATTGTTAAAGGATATAGAGATAAATCCAATAATTTGCTTGCAAAAATATATTATCTTCCGGTTGATTCCAAAATTAAGAAGGGAGATAGTATATTGACCTCTGGAATTGATAATTCTTATCCAAAGGGGATAAGAATTGGAAGTGTCATAAGTGTGGAATTGGATAAAGGCAAGGTAATGAAAAATGCTGTAATAAAACCTTATGTGGATTTTGACAAAATTCAGGAGGTACTTATAGTAGTTCCAAAAAATCAAATAGATGTGAAGTACTAAGGTGATGTGATATGAAAAAGATATTAATATTATTTTCCCTATCTATAATACTCTTTATACTTGACAATGCAGTTGTACCTTTTTTCTCCATAAAAACAATATATCCCAGCCTGATCTTTGTATTTGCCATATCTTATTCAATTATAAGCGGAAGTTATGAAGGACTTTGGCTGGGAGTATTTACTGGAATACTTCAGGACATTTATTTTATTGATGGATTCTGGATAAATTCTTTTGTAAACATGATAATATGTGTTATTGGAGGATTTATAGGATCCAACATATTCAGAGAAAAGAAATTTATTCCTGTAATTTCCTGTTTTTTCTTATCAGTATTAAAGGGAATGATGCTTTTTGTCATACTGTGGTTAAGTGGTGCCGAAGTGAATATGGTAAATATATTTTTTACAAGTATTTATAATATGGTCGTTTGTATATTTATGTATAATATGGTATACAAACTCTGCAGAAAGAGTTACATGATAAGTGAATGGAAATTTTAAAGGAATGGTGATCTTATGAAGCTGAAAGAAAAGGAGAAGTTATCCAGATATACTGTACTTGTTATAATAATGGTAAGTATTTTCAGTATTATGATAGGTAAGCTTTTTTCACTTCAAGTTGTAAAGGGTTCTCAATATAAAGAGACCGCCACCAACAGGTCTATAAGGGAGATATCTGATCAGGCTCCACGGGGAGATATACTGGATAGAAATGGAGAAGTACTTGCCACAAGTGTCCAAAGCTATACTCTGGTTTATAATGAAACGGATGAAAGTGACAAGCACTTTTTTCAGACGATGCACAAGGTTTTTGAAATTTTGGATAAAAATGGAGAAAACCAGCAGGATGATTTTGAATTAAAAATAAATCCTTTTAAATTTGAATTCAGAAGTGATGATCCAAAGACGAGAAGAAATCTGGAGATAAAGTTCAAGAGAGACAGAGGATTGAATGAGGATATAGAATCAGAAATAAAGAAAAAGGACGAGAATATATCCGAGGATGAGCTTATAAAACAGGTAAATGACAGACTGCTTAAGATTTCACCTGAAGAAACATATAAGCTTTTATTGAAGCAGTATCAAATAAGCAATAAATATCCACTTGAAGAACAGAGAAGATTCATGATCATCAAGGACACTATAAAGATGCACAGCTTTTCAGGATATGATCCGGTTGTAATAGCCAATATCAGCAAGGCTACTGCATTGAAATTTTCCCAGATGCTCAATGATCTTCCAGGAGTGGATGTGAATACCCAGCCTATGAGATCGTATCCCAACAAGGATCTGGCCTCTGCGGTTCTGGGTTATATATCCAAAATAAGCAGTACGGATTACAATAAGTACAAGGCAAAGGGCTATGATCCAAATACTGATTATGTAGGACAGGCGGGTATTGAAGCTGCACTTGAGGATGAGCTCAAAGGTAAAAAGGGAGGCAGACGGGTAAAGCTCAACAGCAATGGAAAGATAATTGAGGAAATGGGAACAGAGAAAGCTTCTCCGGGAAATACAGTACAGCTTACGATACAGAAAAATGTTCAGGAAGCGGCAGAAAAAGCACTTGATAGCAGAATGGAACAATTGCAGTCCGATCCTTATGGGCAGGAAAGATCCGATACTACAAATGCAACAAGGGCTGCAGCCGTGGTTATAGATGTAAAGACAGGCGGGGTAATTGCACTTGCAAGCAGACCTGGTTATGATCCTAATCTCTTTTCATCGCCCGGGAAGCTGACTTCCGACCAGTACAGCAAGTACTTTAATCCGGATTTAGATAAATTTGGCAGGGAATATATAAGCAAAAGGGGAATTACCAGTCTTTATCCGGGAGCCAGTGAGGAGGATGTCCTCAATATATTGTTTCCGCTGGACAAGAGTATAAAAGGCAATACAACTATAAGACAGGATGTATATGATATATATGCGAAACCATTTTACAATTATGCTACGCAGTCTCTTATACCTCCAGGATCTACCTTCAAACCAATGACTGCTATAGCAGGCCTTGAAAGCGGAGCTATAACTCCAGACTTTGTTGTAAATGATACAGGTACCTTTGATAAAGGCGGGGGGAATATAGTACACTTTGATCTTGATGGATCAAATGGACCTGTAAATCTTGCAAGGGCCATAGAGAGATCCAGCAACCCTTACTTTATGACTGTAGGGAAACTTATAAGGGATAACTTTGGAGATGACACGCTGGCCAAGTATGCATGGAAGTTCGGACTCGGAGCAGACCCGAAGAGCAAGGCGACACCGACTACGGGAATAGAAATACCTGAAAAATTCGGCCAGGTATATAATACAACTTCAAATAAAAATGCTTTTGCCAATACGTACTTGTGGAAGACAATGGAAATACTTAAAGAAGGGCAGGATGACAGGGGAAATAAAGTTGTTACTGTCAACCTATATGATAATGCCAGTGATTCCGATGAAGTCAAAAATATAAAAAAGAGTATCAAAAATTTGATTCAGGATTGTATTAAAAACGGGAACAAGTCTTTTGACAGGTCACAATATAAAAAATTGTTTTCAGAACTTACATCAACAGATCCTGCAAACAAAAAAGAAATTACCGACAAGCAGATGAGCAATTTACTGGACATATTATATTATATAACTGTATCGGACGCCCATGTACAGCTGACAGTGCCGGCCAATATAGAAGATGCATCTATAGGGCAGGGACTTAATCAATTTACTCCGCTGCAGATGGCGAATTATATTGCTACAATTGCAAATGGAGGCACACGATATAAAGTTCATCTGGTAGAGAAAATACTTGATTCCAATGGCAAGGTTGTTAAGAATGTAAAGCCAGAAGTGGCAGAAAAAACAGGAGTGAATGCTTCAAACATAGCTTCAGTAAAAGCCGGAATGGAGGCAGTTAATGAAAAAGGTACTGCAGCCCAGACATTTGCAAGTTTCCCTATAAAAACCGCAGGTAAGACAGGTACAGCCAGCATTGGAAGCCAGGATCACATGGCCATGATTGGAAGAACTGATTATGCAGAGTATGTAGGATATGCACCTCTTGACAATCCTCAGATAGCTGTATGTGTGGTAGTATTTGACGGAGGTATGGGAGCCGGTTCCGCCCAGGTTGCAAGAGATATATATTCAGCTTATTTTGGACTTGATAAAAATTCAAAATAAAATTGAAATATTCAGAAGGATTTAGAGAAAATTTGTTGAAGTAATATATGTGGTGGCATGTGGTGGAGGTCTGGTATTATGGATGATGGTATAGTTGTAAAGGGAAATAGGGACGGAATAAACATAATTATAAATATAAATAAATTCAGAGATTTTGACGATATGGTTGAAGCCTTAAATAACAGGCTTTCAGCCGGAAAAATATTTTATAAGGGATGTACCTTGAAAATAACCACAGATTTGAAATACATAAATGAAAGACAGTATAGAAAACTTAAAGACATATTATTTGAGAAATTTTTAGTCAAGGATTGTATATTTGAAGACAGGAAAGAAAGGCCAAACAAGATATTTTCTGGAATTTATGAAGGCAGGACAAAATTTCTCCGACGTACCGTAAGAAGTGGACAAATTATAAATTATTCAGGAAATGTAGTTGTGATTGGAGATGTAAATTCTGGTTCTGAAATATATGCAGGAGGTAATATAATTGTATTTGGTGCACTCAGAGGGTATGCCAATGCTGGAGTTGGCGGAAATTCAAAAGCAATAGTTGCTTCATTTTATCTGGAGCCTGAAGTGCTTCAGATTGCCAATGTAATTACAAGATCACCGGAAGATAATATTAAACCACAATATCCTGAGGTAGCAAGAGTGAGAGGTAATACTATAATAGTTGAACCTTACCTGCCTAATAAATTTTTATGAATGGAGGATTATTTTTTATGGGAGAAGCAATCGTGGTAACATCAGGCAAAGGAGGAGTTGGAAAGACTACTACTACGGCTAATATAGGGACGGGACTGGCTGCATTGGGGAAAAGTGTAGTTGTAGTTGATGGTGATACAGGACTGAGAAATTTGGATGTACTAATGGGGCTGGAAAATAGGATCGTATTTACGCTTATCGATGTAATAGAAGAAAAATGTAAATTAAAGCAGGCTCTTATAAAGGACAAGAAATTTCCAAATTTGTATCTTTTGCCTACGGCTCAAACCAGAGACAAGGAAGATATAGATGGCAAGGACATGCTTGAGCTGATATCAGAACTAAAGAAGGAGTTCGATTATGTTTTGATTGACTGTCCTGCCGGAATTGAACAGGGATTTGAAAATGCAATTGTAGGTGCAGACAGGGCTTTGATTGTAGTTAATCCCGAAGTTACATCTGTAAGGGATTCTGACAGGGTTATCGGGAAATTGGATTCTAAGGGTCTCGAAAATCATCAGCTCATAGTAAACAGAATAAACTATGAGATGACAAAAAAAGGTGAAATGCTTGATGTAGATGACATACTGGATAGTCTTGCCATAAAGCTTATAGGAGTGGTACCTGATGACAGGGAAATAACTGTATCCACAAACAGGGGGGAACCTATAGTTTTAAATGCGAAATCCATATCTGGACAAGCATTTAAGAATATTGCTAGAAGGATAGAGGGAGAAGAAGTGCCATTTATGGATCTAACGCAGGGACAAGAAGGATTTTTTTCATCCTTAAAAAAATTATTTGGGATTAAATAGGAGGTAATATGATGGACTTATTTAGGATCTTTTCCAGGCAGCCTTCGAAGGATGTGGCCAAAGAGAGATTGAGACTCATACTCATACACGATAGATCCAATATGTCTCCTGATTTATTGGAAAATATAAAGGAAGATATTTTAAAGGTGCTTTCAAAGTATATAGAAATCGACTGTGAAGATATAAATGTGAAGATGACAAGTACGGAAGATATGGGAAAGGATTCTCCGGCATTGGTTGCAAGTATACCCATAAAAAAGGTAAAACACAAAAAATAAGCTATGTATAATTTGTGCATAGCTTTTTTAAATCTATGTGATATAATTTATTTAGTTATATTGGAGGGTTGAATATTATGCTGGAGAAGTTTGCTATAGACAGAAGGTTCCTCAGGGAACTTGATTTTACAATAATAATAACTATAATAGTTATTTCAATATTTGGAAGCCTGAACATATATAGTGCAACGCGTATGACACATGGCTTTTCAACTTTTAAAAGTCAGATTATATGGATAATTGGCGGAATTATACTTACCTATATCGTACTGGTAATAGACTATACAAAAATAAAAAATTATGCAAGTATAATATATTGGTTCGGGGTATTTTTGCTTGTTTTAAACTGTATTCCAGGATTGAAATCAACAGTTAACGGGGCTGCATCATGGATAAGTCTGGGATTTATTTCTTTTCAACCTTCTGAGATTGCCAAAACAGGGATAATTGTCATGCTTGCAAAAAAGCTGGATGACATGAAGGGAAACATAAACAACCTGAGAAATTTTTGTGAGCTCACACTATATGCAGTCATACCTATGGCGCTTATAATACAGCAGCCTGACATGGGGATGACAATGGTATGCTTTTTTACGGTGCTCGGAATATATTTTGGAGCTGGATTGAACTCTAAGACAATAGCTGGTGGAATAGTAGCTGTTGCTGCAGCTGTAACTATGGCGTGGAAATTTTCTCTGATAGAGGAGTACCAGAAAAAGAGAATCGTATCCTTGTTTGACCCTGTAAAATATGAAATGTCATATTCACTTCAATTGAGACAATCCCAGATAGGAATTGGTTCAGGCGGTATACTCGGAAAGGGATTTTTAAACGGAACACAGATTTCCGGAGGATATGTTCCCTTTGCCTCTACGGATTTCATATTTTCAGTAGTTGGTGAGGAATGGGGATTTTTAGGTGCTTCACTTCTCATATTATTTTATGGCATTGTGCTTTACAGAATAATAAGCATAGCAAGAGAGGCAAAAGACATATTCGGATCAATGGTATGTATAGGAGTAGTTTCCACTATGCTTTTTTCAATACTGCAGAATATAGGAATGACTATAGGATTGCTTCCAATAACAGGTATAACCCTTCCATTTATGAGTTATGGAGGAAGTTCAATATTGACGGCATTTATCAATATAGCAATGGTTCTCAACATAGGAATGAGAAGAAAGAAGATCAACTTCTAAATTATATATTATTGGAGGAGAGGTTATAATGAAAATTGCATTTATCGCCCATGATAAAAAAAAGGATGACATAATTGATTTTGCAAGAAGATACAAGGATATTTTTGAAGAACATGAACTGTTTGCAACGGGTACTACTGGAAGGCTCATAAACGAAATTACAGGATTAAAAGTTCACAGATTTCTTTCAGGACCACTTGGCGGGGATCAGCAGATAGGCGGGAGAGTTGCACAGGGGGATATCGATATGGTATTTTTCCTCAGGGATCCGCTTACTGCACAGCCTCATGAGCCTGATGTAGCCGCATTATTGAGGATATGTGACGTACACAGTGTACCACTTGCCACTAATCTGGCTGCGGCAGAGATATTTGCAAAGGTAATAGGCATGCATTCTCAAAAATAGTAACAAATAACGTGTAACCAGTAGTTTAGTGCATTGTAAATACTAAATTACTGGTTATTGTTTTGGTCATAATTCAGTACAATTTGAAATATATATAGTTTATGTATCAATCATATAGAAGGGTGATAAGTTTTGGGATATTATAATTCACAGTATGAGGATTATTATAATCGATTGAAGGGAAATGTAAAATATTCGCCAAATTATAATAAAATCGTCAGACAAAATATTAAACCTACCAGAGTTGCCTATATTACAAGGCGTATTATAAGAGATTTGATTGGAGTTTTAGTATTATCCGTAGTTGTAGTAGGCTGCAGAATTATATCAACGCCTCAAACTAAAGCTGTATATAATTATTCTAAAAAAATAGTGAATCAAACCTATGATTATACTAAGCTAAGGCAAAATCTGAATCAGGTTGATCTAAAAACTGTAGAGGATAAAGCAAAAAATATAATCGGCAGATTTCAAATCAACATACCGCAGTAAATAGTTGAGGACTGATTTTGTGATAAAAATAAGCAGATACTTTATTCCTTATGTAATATTTTTAATTATCATAGGTTATAGAGGTCAGATTGTTTATACCTTTATAATAGTTTTCTGCCACGAGTTAATTCATTATTTGGCTGCCAGGCATTATAAGTTTTCCGGATTTGACATAGAGTTTATAATTGTGGGAACCGTGATAAAGTTAAAGGACCTGGATGAAGCTACCAAAGAAGAGGACATCATTATTTCTTCTTCAGCACCTATAGGCAATCTGTTGTTTTCCATAGTATTTTATATATTGCATGAAAAATTTGAAGTTCAGATATTTTATATGCTTTTTTCTATAAATCTTGCTATAGGTCTATTTAATTTAATACCGGCATTTCCACTGGATGGTGGAAGGATTTTGAGAAGCCTGTTGAATTTTAGAATTGATTACAGAAGAGCAAATAAAATTACTATTGTTATAGGCATTATTATAGGAATTATATTAATGCTTATTTATGTAATAAGCTTTCTAAAAGGATACAGGATCTTTAATATTGGAATTATAGGATTATTTATAGTTGTGTGTTCACTTAGAGAAAATGAAAGGACATCATATATAATTATGGGTGATATTATCAAGAAGAATTATAAATTTTTAAAAAGAGGGTACATGGAAAATAGGAATATTTCCATACATCATAAACAGGACCTGCTTACTGCAATGTCTCTTTTTGACAAGAACAAGTACAACATCTTTACTGTGCTGGACGATTACATGAAAATTGTAGATATTGTGTACGAAGAAGAGATAATAGAGGCACTTAAGGTATATGGAAACATAACTTTGGAGGAATTTTTAAAAGCAAGTGACAATCATATCATTTAAAAAGAATTAGTGTTATGTTAGAATATAGAAATGTACTTAAGAGGAGGATTTTAATGAACAGAATTTCTGATGATATATTATTCAAGGTAGAAAAACCTGCCCGCTATATTGGAGGAGAAATGAATTCCTGTATAAAGGACAGCAAAAATATAGATGTTAGATTTGCGTTTTGCTTTCCCGATGTATACGAGGTTGGAATGTCACATCTTGGAATGAAGATATTGTATTATATTTTGAATAGCAGAGAAGACACTTATTGCGAGAGGGTTTTTGCACCCTGGCCGGATCTTGAAAAACTTATGAGGGAAAACAATATCCCATTGTATTCTCTGGAAAGTAAGGATCCTATCAGGGATTTTGATTTTATAGGATTTACTCTCCAGTATGAAATGAGTTATACGAATATATTGAATATGATTGATCTGGCAGGACTGCCTGTAAGAGCATCTGAAAGGGGAGAGCATGATCCTCTGATAATATGCGGGGGGCCCTGTGCCTATAACCCTGAGCCTCTGCATGATATAGCGGATATATTTGCAATCGGGGAAGGCGAAGGACAGCTTCAGGAGATAATTGAGCTTTATAAAAAATATAAAGGAGGAGGCAGAAAAGGCGAATTCCTAAGAGAGGTATCTCACATAGAAGGAGTATATGTACCTTCACTTTATACAGTGGAATATAATGAAGATGGTACTTTGAGACAATTCAAGCCAATATATGAAGATGTGCCTTCTAAAATTAAGAAGAGAATAATACCGGATTTGAATGCTGTACCTTATCCTGACAATCTCATAGTTCCATACACCGATATAGTGCATGACAGGATAATGCTTGAGACTTTCAGAGGCTGCACCAGAGGCTGCAGATTTTGTCAGGCAGGTATAATATACAGGCCTGTAAGGGAAAAGAGAGTGGATAAACTTATGGAACAGGCGGATAAACTCATAAAAAGTACAGGTTATTCCGAAGTTTCACTCACCTCTCTCAGCATATGTGATTATTCTGATCTCAAAAATCTGGTGCATGGGTTTATAGAAAAATATAAAGATTATAAGATAGGATTGTCCCTCCCATCTCTCAGAATAGATTCTTTTTCTGTAGGACTTATAAATGAAATACAGAAAGTAAGAAAAACAGGGCTTACTTTTGCACCTGAAGCAGGAAGTCAGAGAATGAGGGATGTTATAAACAAAGGGGTAAGTGAACAGGATCTGATGAGCTCCGTAAGAAGTGCATTTGAGTCCGGATGGTCAACTATAAAGCTGTATTTTATGATTGGGCTTCCATATGAAACAAAAGAGGATATAGTAGGTATTTCAGATTTAGCCGGCAAGGTTGTGGATGAATATTTTTCCGTACCAAAAGAGAAGAGGAAAAAGGGACTGAAGGTAACGGTAAGTACTTCCATATTTGTACCAAAACCTTTTACACCTTTTCAGTGGTCACCCCAGATAAAAATGGAAGATGTAAAAGATGAAATACAATTGATCAGGAAATCAATAAATAAAAGGCAGATAAATTACAGCTGGCATGAAAGTCCCGTAAGTTATCTGGAAGCTGTATTTGCACGGGGGGACAGAAGGGTCTGTGATGTCCTGGTAGAAGCTTTCAAAATGGGAGCAAAATTTGACGGATGGTCCGAATATTTCGATTTTGACATATGGATGGATGCATTTAGAAAGTGTAACATAGACGGAGATTTCTATGCCTACAGGAGAAGGAATTATGATGAAATTTTACCCTGGGACTTTATAGATGTTGGAGTAGATAAGGAATTTTTGATAAAAGAAAATGAAAAGGCAAAAATGGCTGAAGTAACTCCGGACTGCAGATCAGGGTGCAAAAATTGTGGAATAAATGCAAATCTGGAGGTGAAGTGTTTCAGTGATTCGGTATTTAATTAAATTTACAAAAGAGAGCAGTGTAAAGTTTATAGGACATCTGGATGTTATGAGAACTATACAGAGAATGATAAGAAGATCCGGATTGCCTGTTCAGTATTCCAGGGGATTCAATCCACATATAAATATGTCTATTGCACAGCCGCTTTCTGTAGGAGTTTATTCCTGTGGAGAATATATGGATATTTCTTTTGAAAGGGAAATGGAAGAAGATGAGATAATAGGAAGATTAAATGAAAATGCACCTTTAGGATTGAGAATACTTGAAGTAAAGCCGATAAAAGATAATCCTGACGGAAAGATATTCAAATCAATGGCTGAAGTATATGCTGCAAGATACATAATAAAAATTAAATATGTGGATACATCCAACCTGGTGTCAGATATGAACGAACTTATGGAAAGAGATGTATGGAAAGCCATGAAAAAGACCAAAAGGGGAGCAGCTGAAACCAATATAAAGAGGTTTGTAAAAGAAATGAGTTACAAACTTGAGGATGGTATTCTTATATTGGATACGGTAATAAGCTGTGGCAGCAGAGATAATCTGTCGGCAGGACTCCTGGCTGATTATATACTGAAAAATACAAGGGAATTCGATAGAAATGCTTTTATTGATATAATGAGAAAAGAAATGTACGGAATGTATAATGATGAACTGATACCTCTTATAAGGGAAGTGGAATTTTGAAATATATTTTTATAGACAGAAATAGGGAGTTTTTGAGAACTGCAATTATGGAAAATGGTGACTTGAAAGAAATTTTCTTTGAAAAAAATGATGAGGCCTATCCCGGAGAAATGTATAAGGGTATTGTGAAGAATATAGTACCAGCTATAAAATGTGCTTTTATAGATATAGGAAAAGATAAAAATGCATATATGTATGTTGACAGCAGATTTAAAAATATTGGATTCAAAAAGGGAGAAGAACTTCTGGTTCAAGTTGTAAAAGAAGATCTCGGGAAAAAGGGCCCTAAAGTAGTTAGCTCTATTTCTATGCCGGGTAAATATTGTGTACTGAACAATTTTAGTGGGGAAATAGAATTTTCAAGAAAAATACTGGATAATGAATTCAAGGATAGAATAATAAACAATCTGAAACTGCCTGAACGTATTGGAATTAAAGTAAGAACAGATGCTCAAAATATATCGGTTGATGTTATACAAAATGAATTCAATGAATTATATGAAACGTATAAAAACATAATTAGAAAAAGCGAGTATGCATTGAAGCCGGGGCTGATTTTTAATGGCGGAGGACTTGTGGAAAAAATTCTGAGAGACAAACTAAAAGGACATGATTTCAAAATATATGCCAGTGACGGATCTGACTATGAAAATATAAGGCGATTCTTAAAAAAATATAATTATGATGTTGACAATGTTGAATTTTACAATGAGAGTGGTAAACTGTTCAGCTTCCACGATATTGACAGCAAAATACTGGCCCTGAGAAACAGAAGAGTCTATTTGAAATGCGGCGGATACATAGTTATTGATAGAACTGAAGCAATGTATGTCATAGACGTGAATTCAGGGAAAAATGTGAAGAACAGATCCATGGGGAAAACAGTTTTCACTACAAATTTTCAGGCTGCAGAAGAAATTGTAAGACAGATAAGGCTTAGGAATTTAAGTGGAATTATATTGATAGATTTTATTGACATGGATAAAATTGAAAACAAGCGAAAGATTATAGATATATTGAATTCGGGGTTCGATGATGACAGCAACAAAACCATAGTATATCCTTTTACTGAATTGAATTTGGTTCAAATAGCAAGAAAGAGATCTGGAAGACCTATAAGCGATTATATAGACGAGGATTGCGCTTATTGCAGAGGAATGGGGCACAGGATAAAATTATCATATATGAGCATGCTTATTGAAAATGAGATAGATAAAATAAATGAAATGAATATACATATTCAAATCGGGAATAATTATAAGAATGATATTGAAGAAAATGTGAGTTCCTTTCTAAAAGATATAGGAGGAGAGGAAAAAAACATATATCTGACATATGGACATGGAGAATACTTCAAAATAGAACCGCTTGTGTTTTCAAGCCAGATAGATGAACTTGAGAAATTTAAACTTCAGGTGTAAATTTGAGCTCAGAACTTTACAAAGAAGGCTATCTGTGCTAAAATACCCTTTGTAGACCGCGCGAAATAGGTTGAAATGTAGAAATTTGTTTTCTGCATACCTTTTAGGCGAGACTGGATTGAGGAGGTGTTTTAATGTACGCAGTTGTAGTTACAGGAGGAAAACAGTATAAGGTTTCAGAGGGAGACGTTATATATGTTGAAAAGCTAAATGCCGAGGTTGACTCGACAGTTGAAATTGATGATGTACTTGCAGTAGGCAAGGAAGATGGAAACTTAGTTGTAGGAAAACCCAAGGTAGATGGTGCTAAAGTAAGTGCCAAGGTTTTGTCTCATGGCAAAAACAAGAAGGTAATTGTATTTAAATACAAGAGAAAATTGGATTATAGAAAAAAACAGGGACACAGGCAGCCATATACCAAGTTACAGATAGAAAAAATAGATGCTTAATCATGATTAGGGCAGAATTTAGGCTCAAATCTGATAATTTGGTTTCAGTTGAACTGTCAGGACATGCAGATTCCATAAACAGCGGTTATGATTTGGTTTGCTGTGCGGTTTCTGTATTATCTCAGAGCATACTGATTGGGTTGACAGAGGTATTGGGGCTTGAAGTTGACTATTCCATAGAAAATGGATTCCTGAGTTTTTCTCTGGAAAGTATGTCAGAGGATGAAATAGAAAAATGTCAGGTGCTCATGAGAACGATGCTGCTTGGTTTAAAGAGAATAGAATTAAGTTATGGCAAATATATAAGTACATATGTGGAGGAGGTGTGATTTATGATTATTATGGATCTTCAGTTGTTTGCCCATAAAAAGGGAATGGGTAGTTCAAAAAATGGTAGGGATAGTGAATCCAAGAGATTGGGTGCCAAATCTGCAGACGGACAGTTTGTCCTGGCAGGTAATATATTGGTTAGACAGAGAGGAACAAAGATTCATCCAGGGAATAATGTTGGAAAAGGTTCTGATGATACCCTCTTCGCCAAAGTAGATGGTATAGTAAAATTTGAAAGATTAGGCAAAAGCAGAAAAAAGGCCAGCGTATATCCTTTACCAGAGGAAGAATTAGTAGCTGAGTAATATTTATGAGGCACCCGTTTAGAGGGTGTCTTTTTAAATCTAGAGTAAAAGGGAGTGATACAACATGTTTGTAGATACGGCGAGAATATTTGTAAAATCCGGAGATGGCGGCGATGGAGCCATATCCTTTAGAAAAGAAAAATATGTTCCACTTGGTGGGCCTGATGGCGGAGATGGGGGTGACGGTGGAAGTGTTATTTTAATAATTGACGAAAACAGCACAACTCTTCTGGATTTTACCTATAGAAAAAAATACAAAGCTGAAAAAGGCGAAAATGGTTCCGGCTCAAAATGTTTTGGAAAAAAGGGAGCTGATTTATATATAAAGGTTCCCATAGGTACTGTGATAAGAGATGTGGAAACCAATAAAATAATGGCGGATCTTTCTCATAAAGGCGATAGATATGTGGTCGCAAAAGGAGGAAGGGGAGGAAGAGGAAATGTGAGGTTTACAACTTCTACGAGGCAGGCGCCTGAATTTGCAGAACCGGGTATGCCGGGAGAGGAGAGGTATGTTTCACTTGAACTCAAGCTTCTGGCGGATGTGGGACTGGTGGGATTCCCGAATGTTGGGAAGTCAACTTTGCTGTCTGTTGTAACCGGGGCAAACCCCAAGATTGCAAATTATCATTTTACAACACTAAAGCCAAATCTTGGTGTAGTTGATATGCCGGGTATTGATGGCTTTGTAATGGCAGATATACCAGGGATAATAGAAGGAGCCTCTTCAGGTACAGGGCTTGGACTTGAATTTTTGAGACATATTGAGAGAACGAGGATTCTTATACATGTTGTGGATATATCCCAGATAGAAGGTAGAGATGCTTTTTATGATTTCATGAAAATAAATGAGGAACTAAAAAAATATGATGTAAAACTATGGGATAGACCTCAGATAATTGCTGCAAACAAATCAGATATGATGTATGATAATGATATATTTGAAAATTTTAAAAACAAGGTATCTCAATTGGGATACGACAAAGTATTTAAAATATCTGCTGCTACAAGACAGGGTGTTGAAGAACTTATGAAAGAGGCAGCCAGAATGCTTTCCGAAATACCCGTAAATGATATGAAAATAGATGAAAGTGAAAAATTCATGCCAGAGCAAAAACGATTTACCTATACCATAAGGAAAGAGGAAAATACTTTTATTGTTGAAGGAAGCTTTGTAGACAGATTGCTTGCCAGTGTAAATGTAAATGATTATAATGAGCTTAGATATTTCTATAATGTATTGAAGAACAAAGGGGTAATGGAAGAATTGATTCAAAAGGGAATTAAAGATGGAGATACGATAAGGTTAAATGATTTTGAATTTGAATATATGGTATAATTTTATTGAAAGAGGTAATACATGATTAAAAAAGCTATTTTTGGTGGTACATTCGATCCTATACACAATGGTCATATACATATAGCCTATGAGGCATTGTATAAATTGAGCCTGGATGAAGTAATATTTATGCCGTCCGGGAATCCACCGCATAAGTTGGGAAATGACATAACTGATGCTGCTGTAAGGTATAAAATGGTTACAAAAGCTGTAGAAAAGGAACGCAAGTTTGTAGTTAGTGACTATGAGATAAACAGCAATAATTTAAGCTATACTTATAGAACATTGGTTCACTTTAATAAAGTTGAAAAAGATACAGAATGGTATTTCCTTACAGGTGTGGATTGTCTTATGGATGTAGAAAGCTGGAATGATCCAGGTGGTATATTCAAATTATGTAAGTTTATAGTATTTAATAGACCTGGATTTGATATGGATAGTGTGAGGATTCAAAAAGAAAGTATTGAAAAAAAGTATTCAACTAATATTATGTTTCTGGATGCCCCTCTTCTGGATATATCTTCTACTCGAATAAGGGAAAGTGTAAAAATGGGTAGAAATATAAGCTACCTTATTCCGGAAAGTGTCTATGATATAATAAGAGAATACAGACTTTACAGATAAAATTAAATAATTTATTGTTTTGGAGTGATTAAAGAAAATGTGGGATGAGGGAGAGATAGACAGGTATTTAAAGACAAACCTGAAAGTGACGAGGTATGAACACAGCTTGGGTGTCAGCAGTACGGCAGTAAGACTCGCAAAAATTTATGGAGCCAATGTTTCAAAAGCCAGAGTTGCAGGACTCATTCACGATTGTGCCAAATGTATGTCCGACAGTGAGCTTATAGATATTGCCGAAAGGAATGGAATTATAATAGATGAGGTTTTGGATGAAACTCCTAATTTGCTTCATGGACCTGTAGGTTCTATAATTGCCAGAGATAAAATGGGAATTCATGATGATGAGATACTGAATGCCGTGGCATATCATACTACGGGAAAAGAAGATATGAGCCTGATGGAAAAGATAATATATGTAGCAGATTATATTGAACCCATGAGGGATTTCCCGGGAGTAGATAAAATAAGGGAAGATGCAGTGGATAATCTGGATAGGGCACTGCTTGATTCATTCAATAATACTATAAAACACGTTATTGACAAAAAGCAGCTGCTGCATTTAAATACTATAAAAGGTAGAAACTATTTGATTTCTCAATACAAATATCAATATAAATGAAATGGAGGGCTTTTTATGAAAAAGGAAATAATAAGTACTAAAAAGGCACCAGCAGCCGTAGGACCGTATTCACAGGCCGTTAAAGCTGGAAAATTGCTGTTTGTTTCAGGACAGATACCATTGGATCCTGAAACAGGAGAATTGGTCACAGGGGATGTAAAAGCAGCAGCTGAAAGGTCACTTGAAAATATCGGGGCAATTTTAAAAAAAGCAGGGTTATCTTTTAAGGATGTTGTAAAAACTACAGTATTTATAAAAGATATAAATGATTTTGCTGCAGTCAATGAGGTTTATGCAAAATATTTTAAAACTGACATGCCAGCGAGATCATGTGTAGAAGTAAAACTTCCCAAGGATGCTCTTGTGGAAATAGAAGTAATAGCATTGGCAAGTTAGTTTTAGGTTAAATGGGGGCGTCTGTGCCCCCGTTGTGAAATAAAAAGAGGGGTAGATCATGTCAGGACTCAACGAGTTGTTTTTCAATGTAGAACAAGGTGAAGAGGGACTAAAATTAAGGGAATATCTTAGAAAACGCAAGAAGCTGTCTGGAAGACTGATAAAAGGTGCAGCTCTGGATGGAAGAATTAAGGTAAACAATAGAAGGGTAAAACTGAACTATGTACTGAAATTCAGGGACAGGGTGTCGTTGAATCCATTCAAGGAGGAAAGTCAGTATATAGAACCAGAGAAAATGGATTTGGATATAGCATATGAAGATGAAGATGTGATAGTAGTGAACAAGAGACCGGGTATGGTCGTTCACCCCACAAAGAGTTATCAGAGCTGTACTCTGGCAAATGGGCTTCTCTATCATTTTAGAGAAAATAATGAAAAATGCATAGTGCGGTTGGTGAGCAGGCTTGATATGGATACTTCAGGGCTTGTAATAGTTGCCAAGAATCAATTTGCACATATGGCGCTGGCAAGAGACATGAAATGCAGCAATTTTGAGAAGAGTTATATTGCAGTGGTACATGGCAATATGACAAACAAAGAGGGAATTATAGATATGCCCATATACAAACCTGAGGAAAGTGGGATAAAGAGAATAATAGATGAAAAGGGACAGAAAAGTATAACAAAATATAATGTGGTTAAAAGTTTGAAACTTGGAGATATAGTAAGATTGATTTTGGAAACTGGGAGAACCCATCAAATCAGGGTGCATTTGAGCAATATAGGTTATCCTATTTTTGGAGATACACTTTACAGTGAATACAATGATTGTGATTATATAAACAGGCAGGCGCTTCATGCCTATAAGGTAAAATTTCCACATCCTAGAACTGGAAGGGTAGTTGAACTGGAAACGGATATCCCAAATGATATTAAAAATCTAATTAAAAAGATAAGTTGAAAATACAGTTTCTCAACTTATCTTTTGTTTTTATATAGATATGTATTTTTTTATTACGATAATTGCTATACCTATCAATGCCAATAAGGATGCAATTATAATGGCATATTGAGTATTATCCATATGTAAAAGCTGAATGGGATGTTGATTGAACATGGTTTTAGCAGCATGGTCTACATTGCTTACAAGTTTTAGACTACCGATAGTGGTGCCATTGAAAGAGATAGTGGCTTCTTCTACAGTATCTCCAGCTTTAAATGATTTCAAATTCAATGCCTTGTCTTTTAAATTTAATACCGGTGTGGATCTGTCGTCGATACTTCTAGTGTAATAAAAATCTGATTCGGCCATTAATGGAATTGACAAATCATCTTTTGTATAAGTAGTTACCAGATCACCCTTTGAGTAAAGTTTTTCAAGCTTGAAATTGTTAAAACCATAGTTGAACAGTGATATGGCATCGGGGAAGAAAGTCTTGTTCTTGTCATGAACCAGGGCTACAATCAATTTATGACCTCCATGTGTAGCTGCTGCTACATAGGAGTGAAGTGACTGTATCGTATAACCTGTCTTTCCTCCAAGGGCTCCTTCATAGTAATACCGGGATTGTTTTTGAACCAATTTGTTCTCATTCCATACAGTTCTCGGACTGCTTGATTTATTAGTAGGTTTGATTGTATATGAAAGTGTAGTGGCTATTTTAGAATATTCAGGGTTATTCGTTAACTTATTCATAATAATTGCCAGATCCCGTGAAGAAACCTTGTGATTTTTATTGAACAAACCACTTGGATTTTCAAAGTGGGTATGGGAAGCACCCAATTCTTTTGCCCTTTTATTCATTTGTCCTACAAATTTATTTAAAGAACCACCTGTATATTCTGCAAGTGCTTCTGCACAGTCATTATCTGAAGCGAGTAACAAACCATATAGCAGATCCCTCACCTTTAATTTTTCACCTTCAATTAATCCGAGCCTTGTTCCATCTACTCGAGGGGGATTTTTGCCAACGGTTACATAGCTGTCTAGATTTCCTTTTTCCAGTACCAGAAGTGCAGTCATTATTTTGGTTGTGGAAGCTGGAGGATAGGCTGAGTCAGGATTTTTCGAATATAATATTTTGCCGGTATTTGCATCTAAAAGTACTGCACTGTCTGCTGAAACTGAAGGAGGTTTTTCTTTAGCATAGACAGTTATTGGGCTTATGTAGTTGATAAGCAATAGACACGATAGTGCAAATATGATTAATTTTTTCATTTTTTCCTCCCTAAACAATAATCTATTATATTATATCAAAAAAATATAATAGATGCGACATAATTTCTTTTTATTGTCAATAATTATAAATAACTAGTGTAAATATATATTTTAAACGAATATTCTATAGATTGCAAATATTTTGTAGAGGGAGAATAAAGCCTATGGCTATATTGGATAAAATTGCAAAGTGGACGGAAAGGTGTGTTGGCAATAAATATAAAAGAAAAATTGTGGGATCTATATTTATTCTGATTGCATTTGCATTTTTCCTGTTTATAGGTTATAAGAATTCAAAACCTGTAAAGATAACCGATAGTGAAAATATTTTCAAACAGGAAGATTATAAGGAAGTTCAGAACAATGGTGAAGAATTGAAAAACAGTTCAGGGAATATAACGGTTTACATAAATGGTGAGGTAAAGAAACCCGGAGTATACAGTTTGAAAGGTGACAGCAGAGTGGAAGATCTGATTAAAATTTCAGGAGGATTCAAGGATGATGCAGACGCCTATAAAATAAACTTAGCTAAAAAGTTGAAAGATGAAGACTACATATATATAGAAAAGATACAGAGGGAAGAAGAGTCGGGTAAAAGTATATCAGCGGAAGGTAAATCAGGATTGGATGAAGATGGAGTGATAAATATAAATACCGCATCCCTAGAAGAACTGAAGAGCATACCTGGTGTAGGAGATGTAACTGCCCAGAATATAATAGACTACAGGGAAAAGAACGGTGATTTTTCATCCAAAGAGGATATAAAAAATGTTGATAGAATAGGAGATAAGACTTTTGAGAAGCTCAAGGATAAAATTGATGTTAGGTAGGATTGCATAAATCAATATGCAATATCCAGTTAGAAGAGCTGCCTTAAAATCAAGACAGCTCCTTGCTTTTTACAAATTATTTGTCAAGATGTGCCTCTCTGAAGATAAAGAAGCCCAAGTTTGATATATGGACATCTTTAAGCTTTGGATTCATACATACAACTTCAGTGTAGTAATAAATTGGAATTATAGGTAGATCAATCATCAATTGGTCTTCTGCCTGATGCATTAAATCAGCTCTCTTGGCTTTGTCAGGTTCTGCTTTGGCTTGATTTATAAGCTGATCATATTTAGAATTTGAGTAACCTGTCATATTGTTGCCATTACCAGTTGTGAACATATCGAGGAAGGTCATTGCATCATTGTAGTCAGCTATCCAGGCATCTCTTCCCAATAGGAACTGATGGTTCTGAAGCTGGGTCAGATGAACCTTTCTTTCAACATTCTTGAGAGTTACATTTATTCCTAGATTCTTTTTCCACATATCCTGAATTGCTTGGGCTATATTCTGATGTCCCTGCATTGTGTTATATAATATTTCCAGCTGAGGGAATCCTTTTCCTCCAGGATAACCGGCTTCAGCAAGAAGTTTTTTAGCCTGTGCAACATCTGCAGTTTTTGGAAGATATTCCTTGTCTGTAAACTCTTTTCCATTTGAATCACTGGTACCTTTGGGTACGAAAGAGCTGGCAGGTACTTCTCCGGATTTTGTAACTTTCTGAGTTATGGAAGTTCTGTCTATTGCCAGATTCAAAGCCTTCCTCACCATTACATCACTCAATGCCTTGGCTGCATCAGGATTGATTGTCTTGGCTTGAGGAGATACGTTTATATCATAGTAGTAAGTACCAAGATATGGATAAGCCTTTGCTGTTCCGCTTTTTAAAAGGTTAGGAGCTTCTGTAGCAGGTGGTTTATCGATCAAATCAAGATCTCCCGTTTTGAATGCTGCATAGTAGCTGCTTTCATTTTCCAGAGTCTTGAATTCAATTCTGTCTATCTTTATGTTGCTTTTATCCCAGTAGTTGGGGTTTTTCTCAAAGTTCAAGCTGTCCTTTGCCTTGTATTCAACCATTTTGTAAGGACCGTTTGATATATAGGTGTCAGCCTTTGTAGCCCATGAAGTTGGATTTTTTTCAACCACGTCTTTTCTTACCGGATCATAAGTAGGAAAAGATGTAAGTGACAGAAAATAAGGAGTAGGGTTCTGAAGTGTAGCCACTAATGTATAGTCATCCTTTGCAGTAACACTTACCTGATCTGCCGTTGCTTTTCCCTGGTTATAGGCTTCACCGTTTTTCAGGTAGAAAAGCTGATATGCGTATTGAGAGGCCGTCTTTGGATCAAGGGCTCTCTTCCAGGAATACTCAAAGTCCTTTGCAGTAACACCTTTTCCATCTGACCATTTTGCATTTTTCCTCAAATGGAAAGTATAAGTCAGCCCATCGCTTGATACGTCCCATTTCTCTGCAACACCAGGTACTACCTTTTCGTCTTTGTCCAGATTTGTCAAGCCTTCGAAAGCGTTTGTAATTACGTGACCACCTTCAACCGAGTTGTTCAGCCCGGGATCGATTGTTCTAGGATCAGCGGCAATGTTTACCTTTATTGTGGTTTTGCCGTCTGAACCAGTGCTGTTTTTGGAACCTCCGCAGCCGGCAAACAGTGAACCTACAAATGTAAGTGACATTGCAACTGCAAAGATCTTAAATTTGTTCTTTAACATAATAGTCCTCCTTAAAAATTTTATATTAGGTGCCTACATGGTGTAAACACTTATATAGCATGTTTTACTTGTCATATAGATGACAGGCTGTACAGTGCCCGCCGCCCATATCCTTTAAAACAGGTTCTTCCTCGGAACATCTCTTCATTGAATATCTGCACCTGTCCTTGAATCTGCAGCCCGGTGGCGGGTCTATTGGTGAAGGAGTTTCACCTTCCAGCATTATTCTATTGTTCTTTTTAGCCATATCAGGGTCAGGTATTGGTATTGCTGACAGTAGTGCCTTGGTATATGGATGAAGCGGATTTTTGTATAATTCATTACTCTCAGCCATTTCTACCATTTTTCCAAGATACATAACTCCTATTTTGGTTGATATATGTTTTACCATGGATAAATCATGGGCTATGAAAAGATATGTAAGTCCCAGATCATCCTGGAGATCTTCAAGCATGTTTACAACCTGGGCCTGAATTGACACGTCCAGTGCGGATATAGGTTCATCACATACTATGAATTCGGGTTCCACAGCAAGAGCTCTTGCTATTCCTATTCTCTGTCTCTGGCCTCCTGAAAATTCATGGGGATATCTGTTTGAATGGTCCTTGTTCAAGCCTACCTTGTTTAAAAGATATTGAATTCTATCCCGTCTTTCCTTGCCTTTCATCAGATTGTGAATGTCTATGGATTCTCCTATTATGTCGCCTACAGTCATTCTGGAGTCCAGAGAAGCATATGGGTCCTGGAATATCATCTGCATTTTCCTTCTGTAGGGCATCATCTTATTTGTAGAGAATTTGGATATATCCACTCCGTCGTATATTATTTGCCCGTCTGTTGGTTCATATAATTTAATTATGGTTCTTCCTGTAGTGGTTTTACCACATCCTGATTCTCCGACCAATCCAAGGGTTTCTCCTTTTTCTATGGTAAAAGATACATCATCTACTGCCTTGACATTGCTTGTCACTTTTCCAAAAAAAGATTTCTTTGCGGGAAAGTATTTTTTGAGATTTCTTATTTCAATAAATGGTTTATCAGTGTTCATCTTCCGTACCCCCTACACTTAGCCTGTCTATTTTAGGCGCATCTGGATGGTTGAGCCAGCAGGAAGCAAAATGCTGGGTATCTATCTCAAAAGCTTCAGGCATCTTGTTCAAACATATTTTCATTGCATATTCACACCTTGGAGCAAAAGGACAGCCAACTGGTGGCTTCAGCAGGTCCGGCGGAGTCCCGTCTATGGGCTTCAGTCTCTGTTTTATATCTTCCTTTGGATTTGGTATGCTCCTTAAAAGTCCCCAGGTATACGGATGTTTTGAACTGTAGAATATATCTCTTGTTGTTCCCCTCTCGATAATCATTCCACCGTACATGACATTTATTCTGCTGCACAGATCTGCTACAACACCCAGGTCATGCGTTATCAATATTATTGACATGCCAAGCTTGGCTCTTAGATCCTTCATGAGTTCAAGTATCTGTGCCTGTATAGTTACGTCTAGGGCTGTGGTAGGTTCATCTGCAATTAAGAGCTTTGGCTCACAGATGAGGGCCATGGCTATCATGGCCCTTTGCCTCATTCCACCGGAAAATTCGTGCGGATATTGATTTATTCTCTTTTCAGCACTGGGTATTCCAACCAATTTCAGCATTTCAACAACTTTTTTATTTGCAGCTTCTCTGCTCATATGCCTGTGTTTTATAAGTGGTTCCGCCAGTTGATAGCCTATTTTGAAAACTGGATTCAAGGAAGTCATAGGATCCTGAAATATCATTCCAATGTCATTTCCCCGTATTTCTTCCATTTGTTTGTCACTTAGTTCCGTCAAATCTTTGTCTAAAAATTTTATATTATCTGCTTTTATTTTGCCATTTTCAGGAAGAAGTCTCATGATTGACATCATGGTTATACTTTTCCCGCTTCCAGATTCTCCAACTATTCCGAGTGCCTCACCTTTATCAAGATGAAAGGATACTCCACGTACTGCCTTTACTTCACCTAGATAAGTCTGGAAAGATGTATGTAGGTTATTTACGTCAAGTAATCTATCCATTTATGTATCCCCCTATCATTTCTTCATTTTAGGATCCAGAGAATCTCTCAATCCATCACCTAACAGATTAAACGCAAGCATAGTCAAACATATTGCCATAGATGGAAAGAACAATTGAAGTGGATATAATTGAAAACCATCTAGAGCATCAGATGCCAGAGTTCCCCATGAGGCCATTGGAGCCGATACACCAAGTCCTATGAAACTTAAAAATGATTCTGTAAATATGGCATCTGGAACTGAAAGAGTCAAAGTTACAATTATAGGTCCCATACAGTTTGGGATCAGGTGCTTAAAAATTATCCTTGTGGATGAGGCACCAAGAGTTTTTGCGGCAAGTACAAATTCCTGCTGTTTAAGTGACATTATTTCTCCTCTTACAATTCTTGCCATTGTAAGCCAGAATGCAACTGCAAGGGCTATTATAATGCTTTTGAGTCCTGCACCAAATACAACCATGAAGAGTATTACGTAGATTGTCATTGGTATTGAATATAGGATATCCACTATTCTCATCATTATATTGTCCACTTTTCCGCCAAAATAACCGGCTACCCCTCCATATATTATTCCTATTATTATATTCAATAAGCTTGCTGCATAGCCTACAGTAAGAGAAATTCTCGCACCATATAATATTCTTACAAATATATCTCTTCCGAATTTGTCTGTACCAAACCAGTGGGCAGCGCTTGGCGGCAAATTTGCCATATTCAGGTCCTGGCTGTAGTAGTTGTATTTTGATAAAATTGGACCAAATATAGCGAGTAAAGTTATAAATATTACAAATATTAAACCGGCCATGGCCAGTTTGTTGAGTTTCAATCTTCTCCATACATCCTGCCAGTAGGATATATTTGGTCTTACTATGGCTTCAGATTCTTTTTCTTTTTTTGATACTTTCTCGAATTCATCCTTTGGTAATTCCATGTTCTAACCTCCTAGGATTCAAGTTTTATTCTTGGATCAATTATTACATATAATATGTCTACGACTAGATTGCATATTATTAAAAATGCACTATAAAATATAGTGACACCCAATATGGTAGTATAATCCCTATTGTATATGCTCTGGACAAATTCTCTTCCAAGACCTGGTATTCCAAATAAATTTTCAACTACAAAGCTTCCTGTAAGTATTCCTGCAAATAATGGTCCTATATATGTAACTATAGGTATAAGCGAGTTTTTCAGGGCATGCTTGTATATTATTATGCTTTGGGGCAATCCTTTTGCTTTTGCCACTTTTATGTAGTCCTGTCGTATTACTTCAAGCAAACTTGATCTTGACAGTCTGGCTATAAATGACATAGAATATGCACCAAGAGCAACAGATGGAAGTACATAACCTGAAGGAGTATCCAGTCCAACTGCAGGAAACCATCCAAGTTTAACGGCAAAAAAATAAATGAAGAAAGTAGCCATTACAAAGTTAGGAACAGTTACTCCAAGTGTTGATATGAGCATTGCAAGACTGTCCTGCCATTTGCCTTGATGCAGGGCTGCAATTATACCCATAAACAGGCCGAATATTAGAGCAAAACAGACAGCAAGTATACCTACTTTGGCAGACACTGGAAATGACTGAGATATAACTTCGTTTACAGTTTTACCTTCATATCTCATGGATGGACCGAGTTCACCATGTAATACCACATTGCCCAGATATGTTGTATATTGTTTGCTGAGCGGTTTATCCAGTCCAAATTTTTGTTCCAAGTTAGCTTTAATCTGAGGTGGAAGCTTCTTTTCATCGTCAAAGGGACCGCCTGGGATTAAGTGCATCAACAAAAAGGTTATGGATATTACAATCCAGATTGTAATGACACTGTAAACTAATCTTTTCAAAATATACTTCGGCATTCTTTAACCCCCAATTATGTATTTTATTATAGGTCTACTTCTTTATGTTTTAAGCTAAAGCAGTAGATTATTAAGAACAGCATAATAAAGATTAACCAATGTGATTCCTGATATCACAAGAAGTTAACTTTTACGTCAAATTTTAATAGAAAATGATATAAATAATCTGCTCAATTTTAAAATTTATCATAATTTATCATAATATTGAGAATAAAATAAAAAATAAAATATTAAATTCAAATATATTTTGATAAATGCATATAAAATTCATACTGAAGTTTCTATATTTTTTGTAATAGTATCATAGAATTAATATTATGTCAATGTGTTGAAGCTACTGGATGAAACGCTTTACCGATTTAACGTAAAAAAAGTAATTAGGTCATTAAGCCATTTGCAGGACTTTTTATGGAATAGACTGAAAAAAGGGGAGATGCATAAATTACAAGTTAAAATGCATATTAATTTGTTTTAGTACTATTTCCAGCTCAATTTCATTAATTTTAAGCTTCAAATAATATATTTATCATCTAAATTTAATAAAAAAGACTCTGAAAAATGAAAGTTTTCCAATGTTTCCAATATAATTATGACAATTTTCGATTAAATTTAATTAATGTATAAGAATTCATTTTTGATATTTATTAATAAAATAGCTATATAAATTAATTTTTGTAAAGTTTGTTATATTTAAATACGATATAATTAAAGATGTATATTGTCCTTTTTTATAGAGGAAGGTGAATGGAAAATATATGACTAAATGGTATAAAAGATCATGGAGTGAGATTGTAAAGGAATTAAACAGCAGCAGTTACTATGGACTTGATGATGAACAGATAGAACCGAGCAGAAAAAAATATGGAAGCAATAAAATAACTATACCTGCCACCAAAAACTTTATCTGGCTTATATTCATACAATTCAGGGATATCTGGGTTTTGTTTTTTGCTGCAGGTTTTGGGATACTGCTATATCTAAAATTGTTTTTATCAGCAGCTGTAGTTCTAAGCATAGTTTTGATAAATGTCATATGTGTAGCCCTTGGGCAGCATAAAAAGGAAAAGAATATAAAGGAACTACAGAGATTGAATTCAGGCTATGCAAGAGTAATAAGAAATGGCAGGACATTAAAGATACAATCGGAAGAACTGGTGGTAGGAGATATTGTAATTGTTGGTTCAGGTGAATCCATACCTGCTGATATGAGGATTATTGAAAGTAGCGAGCTGAAGGTGGATGAATGTTCTGTTACAGGAGAAAAATTTCTATCAGATAAATATGAGCCTAAAATTGAAGATAGTGAAATTAATTTGTCCGATATGAAAAATATGCTTTTCAAGTCCTCGGTGGTTGTCAAAGGAGATGCTACAGGAATAGTGGTATCTGTTGGAATGAAGACTGAAATTGCAGGTATATTGAAGCTGCTTCTCGAGGAAAATAAAAAAAATACTTCTTTCAAGTCAAATTTGAACAGTATACTGGACATGTTTATTAAATTTTCTATATGCAGTATTTTATTTGTGAACTTATTCAGGTATGGAATATATAGAGATAGCTCATATATGTCTATTCGTTCTGTGCTTATAATGATAAGTTCTTTTCCAATAGGTTTTTGCATTATAACGTATTTGATGAGCAATATATTATTGAGCAGGCTAAAAAAGAAAGATATAATTTTCAAAAATATTCTAAGTGTTGAGAAATTCTCCAGGGTTTCTGCTGTATGCACTGATAAAGTGGGTGGATTTTCTAAAGAAAGAATGGACATAGTGAAGGCATATGGCAGCAAGGGATTTATTGATATCGATGAAGAAACTCTGAGAGAGGGAATGGACGAACACTTATACAGAATGTTGAATATAGGATTGTTGTGCAATGATATAAAATCTGACGGACTGGAGAATGAAAATTCAAAAGATGATCTAGTTGAAACTTCTGTCTCAAGGTTTGCAGAACAGTATGGGCTTTACAGAAAGGAAGTTCAACAGAATCACAAAAAACTATTCCAGATTTCCTTTGATACTGACAGGCGTATAATGACTACGGTAAATGAAGTAGATAAAAAATACAGGGCCAATTCAAAAGGAGCGGTGGATGCCATACTTGAAAGATGCACACATATTTTGAAAAATGGAGTTGAGGTTCAAATAACGGAGGATGATATAAATTCCATACGTGATGCTGATATAAATATGTCAAATGATTCATTGAATGTTATCGGATTTGCCTACAGGAACTTCAATTATGAACCGAGTCAGAAAGAGAATGTAGAAAGTAATCTTGTATTTGCAGGATTGATAGGATTTAACAACAAGTTAAAGGAAACCGCACAGGAATCTATAAAAAAATCCAGGGCTCTTTCTATAAAGCCCGTCCTAATTACTGAAGACAGTAAATTAACTGCCCTGGCGGTAGGAAGAAAGCTTGGAATTGTGAAAAGACTCAATGAGATATTATCCGGTGTTGAGATGGATAATATGGATGATGAAGAATTCAAGCGTATCGGGGAAAGGATAAGCATTTTTTCACGGATCAATTCAAACCATAAGATTCAAATTATAAAGGCTTTAAAAGAATATGGATATATAACAGCTATAACTGGATGGAAATTGACAGATTTGCCTGCACTTAGTATGTCAAATATAGGTATAGCCAATACGGGAAGCAATATTGTGAAAAAACTAAGCGATATATTGATAAAGAATATAGACTTTATGAATCTGCTTAACTTGATAGAAGCTTCGAGAAAAATAGTAAAAGCGATAAGAAAGATGATAGTGTATATAACAACCTGCAGCTTCGGATTTCTGGTATTTTTACTTATGGGAACATTGTATGGCAGTGGATTTGGCATTGAGGAAGGAATTTTCTTTAGATCAATATGGTTCAATACTGTTGTTATGTTCTTGTCATCCATGGCGATTATATGTCAATATGATGATGAATCTCCGGAATACAACAGTTATAGTATAAATAAAAATATTGTCAAGGATAGAATAAACTTTGTTGTATTTAGTGGATTTTTAATGGGCCTATGGGCATTTATTGCCTTTCAATGTGCCGATTTTCTGGGATGTAAATTTTCAGGCAATATACCGTTTATAATCCTGAATATATGTGCAGTAATTTTTACATATAGTTTTTCAAATAGTATGCTGTTTAAAAATAAACTTTCCAATTTTATAATAATAATTAGTTTTATGCTTCAGCTGTTGGCTGCCGTATTACTTGATAAATTCAATAATTTATTTGACATTGTTTACTGGGCAATTGTTTTTGCAGCTGCTTTGATATGGCTTTTATTCGGTTTGTTCTATAAATTTGATAAAGAAAATTATTATAATGACTGATTATACTGCATTTGTTCTGGACATAATTGTAGGCAGAGGTGCCGTTTATGAAAAGACCGTTGGTATTCTATGCAGTTTCTACAGCAATGGGCTGCCTGGCCGCTCTGGAATTTATCGATAATTTCATTATAGGCATAGCCATTGCTGTTTTATTTTTTGTAATATATGTTACTACCCTGGAAATAAAGTTTTTCCTTTTGAATGCTTTATTTTTTGTCCTTGCAGCAATAAGCCTGTTCAACTATTTCAGCCTGTATCCGGGGAAAAATATCGAGATAAGGATACTTCAAAATAAAGATTATTATATGATAGGAAATGTAAAAGGAAGAAAGGTAATATTAAGCGGGAATATACAGGCTTTGGAGGAAGGATGCAAAATAGATGCTTCCGGCAGCTTTGAAACGGACAGGGATTTTTCAAGGGGAATATGTGGAAGGTACAATATAAAAAACTACAAATTGTTGAAAAAAGACTTTGTATATTATTCCTATGAATATAAAAGATACATCTACAATAAGTTCAAAGATATGCTTGGAAAGGACAGAACCTCTGTAGTCATGGCTGTATGCTACGGAGATACCAAGTATATTGATTCTGATAAAAACATGGAATTTCAAAAATTAGGTGTAGTTCATGCTGTGAGTGTTTCAGGTTTTCATATGGCCATAATATACAAGGCCGTTGAGGTCATGCTTGGATTCAAGGGAGCAGTACTTTTTTCAGCAGTATATGCCTTTTTTACAGGGATGTCTGCAGCGACAATGAGATCATTTATAATGATACTTGTATTCAAGATGTCTGGAGCGATTTTTAGAGAATATGACAGTATTTCATCACTTAGTCTTTCAGCTGTAGTATTGATGATGGTAAAACCCTATTATATAGTTGATATAGGATTTGGATTATCATTTTTATCTACTCTCGGTATAATTTTATATTATAGAAGTATTTCAAAAATGCTGTATATGCTTCCTGAAAAATTAAGTTCCTGTATAGGACTTGACCTGTCTGCACAGATATATTCCATGCCATATATTGCTTTTACAATTCAAAGCTTCAGTTATATATCCATAATCGGGAATCTGATTCTTCTTCCCCTCTATTCGGTAATTGTTGTATTGGGGAATGCAGCTCTTTTGGTCTCATTTGTAAAACCACTTTTCAATTTACTTTCTTTTTGTGTCAATATGGTGCTGACAGCATCGGAAGGTGCAGCTTCTTTGATGCTGAAGCTGTGTTCGGATGTAGCTTGCTTAAGCTACATGGAGGGTATCGTTATATTGTTTTCCCACATGGCATATATTCTTTACAGGGCAGGCTGCAGGAAAATCAAATATCTTCCCGCGTTGATGCTTTTGGGTGTATTTTTAGAGAGCTATAGTTTTCTGACGGAAATAACCTTTCTGAATTCCACTAGAGGAGAGGCGGTGATTTTAAACAGCGGATTCGATAAATTGATGGTATGCAATTATGATACGACTTATTCCAGCTGGGTAACTGACATAAGGGATTCCATGGAAATAAACAGACTTGTAACCAATCCCAGGGCAAAATATAATTATTTCATGGATAAAAGCAGTTTTGCAAATATAAGTCTTCAGAATAACAACTCCATGAATGTAAATTTATATAATGATGGAAGACAATTGAATTTCGTTCTTGGTACCGGAAAATTGGATGAAATTGAAGCTTTCAAGAGCAGAAAATCAATTTATATACCAAAGTATACAAGCAATAAATCCTCATATCGGTATGAAAATCCCCTCGATAAAAGTATAACCTATGTTATAATATTTAACAGGGCAATTAGAATTAGATGATTTTTAATTGGAGAGGATATTATGATAGATACAGTTACTTTTGAGGAAAATATAAAAAAGGGGAACTTAAAAAGGTGTTATGTATTCTGCGGGCTTGATGAGAAAATTATAGATGAATGTGTAAAAAAGATAGTTCACAGAGTTATTGACTCAAATTTTTTGGAGTTGAACTATATAAAATTTGACGGGAATTCACTTGAAAGTTTTGCACCTGTAGTCAATGCCTGCCAGACGCTCCCTTTTATGAGCAGCAAGAAGGTGGTTCTTGTCTATAGAGCATATTTTATAAATGACAATTCCGACAATAAGGGTAAATTGTCAGGAGAAAAGGAATTTAAAAATATATGCGGGTATTTGAAAAAAATTCCAGAACACTGTATACTTATTCTCTATGACGTTTTTAAGAGTAAAAGAGATAAAATCGGCAGGAAGATATATAGAATTGATAAACAGGATAAAGAGATATGTACTGTCAAAGTGGATAAATTAAAAGGCAGACAGATGGAAATCAAAGTTGCAGAGCTTTTTAAGGAGAGGGAAGCAAATATAAAAAAAGTTGAGCTCAGAATATTCTGCAGCCTCATGCAGGATAGAGATTTGAACATAATAGAGAATGAGGTGGAAAAACTTTGCAGCTATACCTGTGGAAGGGATATAACCAGAGACGACATAAGAGAACTGTTTGTAAGGAGTAGTGATGAAGACATATTTGATTTGGTAAATCCCATGGCAGACAAAAAAGTTAGGGAGGCACTTTCCGTTCTGGATGAACTTATATATAAGGGAATCAAGATAAGTTATATTTTGACCATGGTAGAGAGACAGTTTGGTATACTTCTCAAGATGAAAATCGCACTTAATAACAAAATGCAGAAAAAGGATATAATGAACATGCTTGGAATTAGGTCCGATTATGCCTATGGCATAATGGTAAATCAGAACAAGAAGTTTACTTTTAAACAGCTTAAGCGTGCTGTTGAGCTCTGTATGAATACGGAATACAAGATGAAAAATCTGCCTGTAAACCAGAAAGTTGAAATGGAACTTTTGATAATAAATACTACTGCGGCATAAGCAGGTTTTATCTTATATTGAAAGGACCCCTGAACAGTATTTTAGTTACTAAACCAATTAATTCTCCGGGACTTATCTTCATGCCGGTTTCCAGCCAGTATATCATAATTCCCATATTTCCTGAAGCAATGTATTCCAGAAGATATTCGTCAAGATTTCCAAAATGCCTGTTTTCGGCTCTGAATTTTATAAGAAGATTGTTTTTTATGATACGTTTAATTTTATATATAAATAGAGCATCTCCGTTTTTACCTAGAAGTACTTTAAAATAAGTATCGTGAAGTTTTATATATTCTATCAGATTTTCAATAGTTTTTATGAAGACGGGAATATCCTTTTCCGTGTAAACAATAAGCTTATCTATTTTTACAAGACTTTTTAAATCTGTAAGCAAATCTTCTTCAATTTCCTCAAGCAGGGTATAAATATTTTCATAATGAATATAAAAGGTTCCTCTATTCAAACCGGCTGTACTGCATATTTCTTTCACGCTTATTTTGTTGAGCGGTTTATTTTTGTATATTTGAATAAATGTATCCTTGAGCAGCTGGTCTGTTGTTCCTGAAGCTTTTCCGGCGTTATTTCTATTCTTCAATATGTAATCACCTCATATTAAATTCAACTCATGTAATATTCTATATGAATAGATAAATTATTTCAATTTTTTTATCTGATTTACACAATTCAAAAAAGTGTTCATCATATAAATCCATATGTGTAGTATAATTTATGCATAAGTTGAGTGAAGGACAGAATTGGAGGAGTATTATGGAGTACAATTCTTGTGTTATAAAGGTAAAAGATGTAGACAGATATTTTGGAAAGCAGAAAATACTTTCCAATATAAATTTTGAAATATCTTCACCTCAAATATTTGGACTGCTGGGGCCGTCAGGTTCAGGCAAGACAACCCTTGTGAAAATGATTTCGGGTATTGATGCACCAACACATGGAGAGGTTTATGTACTTGGAAGAAGAATGCCTGAACTTTCAATCATGGGTAAAATTGGATACATGGCACAATCTGATGCTCTATATGGAGATATTACTGCGGAAGAAAATTTGAAGTTTTTTGCTTCCATGTACAATATATCCAGAAAAGACTGTATAAAACGCATTGGTGAGGTCATGGAACTTGTGAATTTATCCGGACATTTAAAGAAGAAGGCCAGTCATTATTCTGGAGGTATGAAACGGAGATTGTCATTGGCCATAGCAATGCTGAATCGACCTCCGTTACTTATCCTGGATGAGCCTACTGTGGGAATTGACCCGCTGCTCCGCAGATCAATATGGGATGAACTTGAGAACTTGTGCAAAAAAGGGACAACTATTATAATTACGACACATGTAATGGATGAAGCGGATAAATGTGATGATCTCTGTATGATACGAGGTGGAAGGATAACGGCCATGGATACTCCCGAAAATCTTAAAAAAAGCACAAATTCAGCTACTATAGAGGAAGCTTTTTTGTATTATGGAGGTGCTGTGGAATGAAAATTGCTGCAATTGCCCTGCGTATCTTACGTCAGCTTAAAAATGACAAAAGAACGGTGGCACTTATGATACTGGCCCCTGTCTTTGTACTTACACTGATGTCCTATATATTCAATGGAAGGCAGTATAATCCCAGCATAGGAGTTATAAATTCACCACAGGGTTTTATAAATGAACTGGAAGATAAAAATGCAGTTGTCAGGAGGTATAGTGAAAGTGAGGCGGATACTCTCTTGAATGAATCCAAATTGGATGCAGTCATAAATTATAAAAGAGGCCTTCCCTATATTACTCTTGAGGGAAGTGATCCTGAAAAAAGCAGGGCTGTTATTGTACTGGTTCAAAACAGCCTCAATGGACTGAACCTTAATATTGAACCGGATATAACCTATTTATATGGTTACAGGGATATGTCCTCCTTTGACAGCTTTGGACCAATACTTATTGGATTTTTCGTGTTTTTCTTTGTATTTTTGATATCAGGAGTTTCATTTTTAAGAGAGCGTACACAGGGAACACTGGAAAGACTGCTTGCAACTCCGGTACAAAGATGGGAAATTGTAATGGGGTATATTTTGGGTTTTGGTGCATTTACTATAATACAGGCAGCACTTATAGCCTGGTTTTCAGTTCATGTTATTAATATGATGATGGTTGGATCTTTTTTTCTAGTACTTATAATTACATTTTTGACTTCAATGACTGCTCTGACTATGGGAACTGCATTATCTGCATTTGCAGATAATGAGCTTCAGATGATACAGTTCATACCGCTTATTGTAGTTCCACAGGTGTTTTTCTCTGGGATATTTGACATGAGTACCATGGAAACCTGGCTGCAGATGATAGGAAAATTCATGCCCTTATATTATTCCGCAGATGCGCTTAAGAAGATTATGATACGGGGAAAAGGTTTGCATTCAATTTACACAGATATCTTTGTGCTGCTGGCAATATGTGCTGGATTTATCTTATTGAATATATTGGCGTTAAGAAAATACCGAAGAATTTAGAAAAATTATTTGAGGGTAGAAGGGTGATGAGGTTATGAAACGGATATTTATATGGATTTTACTTGCAATGCTTTTACTTGCAGGCTGTGGAAAAAAGTCCTCCGTAACTTTAAAGGGAGATATTCAAAATGATGTTGTTTCTGCCAGCAGTACTGTTGGCGGCAAAATTACAGTTATGAAGAAAAGTCAGGGAGAAGAAGTAAAAAAAGGCGATTTGATTGCTGTTATAGATAATTCCAATCAAAAATATCAGGTAGCCCAGTTGCAGGCAGCGGTTAATATGAAGAAAGCCAAACTGGCTTTACTGGAGGCAGGTACCCGTCCTGAACAAATTGGACAAGCTAAGGCACAGGTCAAGGCTGCCGGGGCACAGGTAGAGCTGTTGAAGTCAGGTAACAAACAGGAACAAATAAATCAGTCAAAAAACAATGTGTCAATTGCACAGTATGAATTAGATGCGGCCAAGGCCACCTATGAAGATTCAAAGTCTGATTATGAGAAATATCTTCTTCTAAATAAATCAGAAGCTGTGTCACAAAAAGAATTGGAAGATGTAAAGTTGAAAATGGATACTTCAAATTATTCCCTTGCATCTGCAGTATCAAAGCTTGACAATGCAAAACAACAGTTGAGCCTGATGGAGGAAGGATCTACTTCACAGGCCGTTGAGACTGCAGCTGCAAATTATGAAGCTGCTTCTGAACAGCTGAAGCTTCTTGAAAATGGACCTGCCGCAGATGAAATCGAAGCAGCACGGGAAGATGTGAACCAATCTATAGCACAGTTGAACCAGGCCAGGAATCAACTTGATGAATTCAATATAACCGCACTTTGTGACGGAATTATAATAAGTAAAAATTTTGAATTGGGAGATATTGTGGCAGCCGGGAGCAATATTGCAGATATAGCTGTAAAGAATGACCTATATGTTGTCTGTTATTTACCGGATAAATATTTGGATAAAGTATACTATAATCAGTCCATAGTTGTCAGTACATCAAGAGGAAAGCAGCAGGGCAGGATAAATTATATAGATTTAAAGAAAGAATATACTCCTAAAGATAAGCAGTCGGCCTCAGATAAAGACCATATATCTACAAAAATAAAAATTGCCATAAAGGACAGGAGTGGAATACTTAAATCCGGAATGCAGGCGGATGTTCAAATACCCTTGAATTAGAGGTCAAAAATAGCGTACCTTGATTTAGAAAAATCCAGGTACGTTTTAAATTATACCCTTATTAAAAATTAAGCAGACAAACTGTTTAATTTTGCTGCCAGTCTGGACTTTTTTCTTGCTGCATTGTTTTTATGTATTATACCTTTTGATGCAGCTTTATCTAAAGCTTTTGTTGAAGCCGCAAAAGTAACTTTTGCATCATCGATATTTTTGCTTTCAACAGCAGCTAAAAATTTTTTTATAGTAGTCTTTAATGAAGACTTTATTATTTTGTTCCTTAAAGTTTTAGTCTGGATAACTTTTATCCTTTTCTTTGCTGATTTAATGTTTGCCATGTGTTTCACCCCCTTATAATTTTATAAAGTCTCAGCAGCTTTGGGGAATGCCAATGAGTCTCTAATATTCAACAAAGGCTATTATAACATTAAAATAAGGTTTCTTCAAGATTAAATTCACACAAATTTTGTATTTTCGTCTGAGCTTGGAGATGAATAGATAAAGTAAAAACACAAATAATAAGCCTGAAAAATTAAAAAATTATTTTGGAGTGATGAATGATGATGAATATCAGGACAGATCTGGCTCTAGAGGCTAAAGAAATATATGAAAATGAAGCCGGAGAGGAGATTGATGGAGTTAGAATAAATGAAAGACTGCGAGATGATATTAAAATAACCGATGTCAAGATAACGGGAGATGTTGGCGAGAAAAAAATCGGCAAACCAAGAGGGTCATATATTACTGTGGATATACCGAAATATGCTCACTATGACGGTGAAACAAGAGATAAGCTGGGGAAGGTTGTGTCAGAAGAATTAAAATGTGTAATAGATTCAATTGAACCTGAGATAGATAAAAACATGACGGTTTTGGTAGTAGGGCTTGGAAACTGGAATATAACCCCGGATTCGCTGGGACCGAAAGTTGTTTCGAAGTTGATGATTACGAGACACTTGAGGCAGTTGATTCCGGATAAAATAGATGAGAGGATAAGACCCGTGTGTGCGGTGTCTCCGGGAGTACTGGGAATTACGGGAATGGAAAGCAGCGAAATTATAAGAGGGATTGTGGATAAGATAAAGCCGAATCTTATAATATGTATAGATGCACTGGCTTCCAGAAAAGTTGAAAGAGTAAATGCTACCATTCAAATAAGCAATACAGGAATATCACCCGGATCAGGAGTTGCAAACAGGAGAATGGAGTTAAGCGAGAAGACACTTGGTATTCCTGTAATAGCTATAGGAGTTCCCACTGTAGTGGATGCCGCCACCATGGCAAATGATACCATTGATCTGGTTCTAAATGAGATGATATCCAAATCGGAAATCGGTGGAAAATTTTACGAGATGCTTAAATCCATAGACAGGGAAGAAAAGAGGAAATTAATACTTGAAGTATTGAATCCATACTCTGAAAATATAATGGTTACTCCAAAAGATGTGGATATGGTTATAGAAGCCATATCAAAAATGCTTTCAAGTGCAATAAATATGGCATTGCAGCCTGAACTTACGCTTGAGGAAATAAACTCATTTATTGAATAAAATGTATAAAACTGTTTATCCTTAATAATAGAAATTTTATTATATGAGGATGATTTTATGAGCAAAAGGTTGTTTAAATTAATTGTAACAGGTTGTTTTATATTGATTTTAACAGGTATAGTCATAGTGAGCAATAGTATGCCGCAATTTATCAAAGATAGATCGAACTTCAGTATAAACTGCAGCTTTTCCCCTATTGATTTGAAAATTCAAACTCAAAACTATTCTATTAATATGGATGGAAAATCAGTTTATGACTTTAAGCACAGTTCAGGAAGGATTCTAGTGGATATTGGAGAAAGTATAGGCAGTAAAATAAATGAAGCAGCTGAAGGTGCAGGGGAAATTTTAAATGGGATTAAATCCAACATAGTTCATTGATCATTACGGCGTAATGTTGAAAATTTCGTGGGATAATAGTCTTTTCAGTAAATAGGTCTTATGCTATAATTTACTATAGCAATAATAGATTCTATATATAAAGATTTGCAAAATATGCAAATCTTTTAATTCGTGTAGTGGCCAGTAATGGAGGTTATTGATATGCAGAGTGAAAGACAGAAGTACATTAGAAATTTTTCCATAGTTGCGCATATAGATCACGGTAAGTCGACACTTGCAGACAGGCTTATTGAAAAGACAGGTACTCTTACAAAAAGAGAGATGGAATCACAGGTACTTGATAATATGGAGCTTGAAAGAGAAAGGGGAATAACTATAAAATCACAGGCGGTGAGATTGATATACAAGAAGTCTGAAAAAGAGGAATATATATTGAATCTTATAGATACGCCGGGACATGTGGATTTTAATTATGAGGTATCCAGAAGCCTGGCGGCATGCGAAGGAGCTGTGCTCGTAGTGGATGCCACCCAGGGTATACAGGCTCAGACACTGGCCAATTGTTATCTTGCACTGGATCATGACCTGGAAATAGTTCCTGTAATAAATAAAATAGATCTTCCAAGTGCCAGACCGGATGAAATAAAGAATGAAATAGAAGAAGTCATTGGAATAGAGGCACAGGATGCTCCTCTGGTTTCAGCAAAAACAGGGCTTAACATAGAAGATGTACTTGATGCCATAGTTAAAAGGGTTCCACCTCCTGAAGGTGACGAATCTGCACCTCTCAGGGCACTCATATTTGACTCAAACTATGACAGCTACAGGGGAGTAGTTTGTCACATAAGGGTAAAAGAGGGAAGCATAGAGCCTGGAATGAGGATAAAACTGATGGCTACGGATAAAATATATGAAGTAATTGAAACAGGTGTATTTGTACCGGCATTTATGCCAAATAACGGGTTGAAGGCAGGAGATGTAGGATACTTTACTGCTTCAATAAAAAATGTGAGGGATGCCAGAGTAGGAGATACTGTAACTGGTGCGGAAGTATCTGCAGCAGAACCGCTTGAAGGATACAGGCCTGCCGTACCGATGGTGTTCAGCGGCATATATCCTGTAGACGGAGCAAAGTATGGAGAATTGAAAGATGCACTTGAAAAACTTCAGGTCAACGATGCAGCACTTTCCTTTGAACCTGAAACTTCCATAGCATTGGGATTTGGATTCAGATGCGGATTTCTGGGACTTCTGCATATGGATGTCATCCAGGAAAGAATAGAGAGGGAATTCAACTTAGATATTATAACGACGGCACCTTCTGTTATATACAAGATAACCAGGACCGACGGGAATGTAATTGAGCTTACCAACCCTACAAATATGCCGGAACTGTCAGACATAAAATATATGGAGGAACCAATAGTAAAGGCCTCTATAATAACTCCTTCAGATTATGTTGGAGCTGTTATGAAACTTGCTCAGGATAGAAGAGGCACCTTCAGGGATATGCAATATATTGAGACCACAAGGGTATGTTTGAATTATGATATACCTCTCAATGAAATAATATATGATTTTTTCGATGCCCTCAAGTCGAGAACAAGGGGCTATGCATCCTTTGACTATGAATTAAAGGGATATAGTGAAGCAAAGCTTGTAAAATTGGATATACTGTTGAATGGAGATATAGTAGATGCACTGTCTATGATTGTTCCTGAAGAAAGAGCCTATGAAAGAGGAAGATATACTGCTGGAAAATTGAAGGAAATAATTCCAAGACAGCTGTTTGAAATACCTATTCAGGCTGCAGTGGGCGGAAAGGTTATAGCTAGAGAGACAGTCAAAGCCATGAGAAAAGATGTCCTTGCAAAGTGTTATGGAGGAGATATATCAAGAAAGAAGAAACTCTTGGAAAAACAAAAAGAAGGTAAAAAACGAATGAGGCAGGTAGGCTCTGTTGAAATACCACAGGAAGCTTTTATGGCTATTTTAAAGACGGAGGATTAGTGATGATTTGATGGAACTGTGTAAACATGAGACTAATTCAGCAGAGGGGATATCATTATATATACACATACCCTTCTGTCGTAAAAAGTGTCTGTATTGTGATTTCCCATCTTTCAGCAATAGAGAAAAATTAATGAACGAATATTCCAGGGCACTTGCCAGAGAGATAGATAATTTATCAAAAATCAAGATAAAAAGTATATTCATAGGCGGTGGTACACCTACCTATATGAACATGGAAGCATGGGAAAATATATATGATTCTATTGTAGATCTCGATACTGTTGAAAATATGGAATTCACCGTTGAGGGAAATCCCGGAAGCTTTACGAAAGAAAAATTCAAGATTTTAAAAAAAATGGGTGTCAACAGATTGAGTATTGGACTTCAGGCGTGGCAGAATTATATACTTAAAAATCTTGGTAGAATACACACTGTAGAAGAGTTTCTCCAGGCATATAATTTAGCAAGAAGATTTGAATTTACAAATATAAATGTGGACTTGATGTTTGGACTTCCAAACCAGGATATTCAGGAGTGGAGAGAGACTCTGAAGAATGTAGTGGAACTGCAGCCTGAGCACATATCGTGTTACAGCCTTATAATTGAACAAAACACCCCTTTCTACAATATGTATAGAAGGGGATATATAGGGCTTCCGGGTGAAGACGAAGAAAGAGAAATGTATGATTTTGCCATAGACTTTTTAGAGTCAAAGGGTTACGAACAATATGAAATATCAAATTTTTCAAGAAAGGGTTTTAACTGCATCCACAATTTAACGTACTGGAATCTTCAGGAATATATTGGATGCGGCGTAAGTGCCCATTCCTATCTGAATGGATACAGGTATAGAAAATCCGGAGATATAGAACAATATATAAAAGAGGCAGGGGAGAACAAATTTGTCAGATATGACATTCATAAAAATTCCATAGAAGACAGCATAGAAGAATTTATGTTTATGGGACTTAGAAAAATCAGGGGAATATCCATATCTGAATTTGAATCCAGATTCAAGATGGATATTAATTCCGTATATAAAAATATTATTGATAAACATATAAAATACGGGACCTTGATTAGAAACGGAGACAGCTTATATTTGAGCAGAAGGGGCATTCAGGTATCAAACAGCGTGATGTGTGAATTTATTCTGACATGATAAATAGGTAATATAGATATTAAAAGAAAATCAGAGTATTCTCCAACAATATACATTTAAATTGATGTATTATAAAATTTGAATATATAATATACATAGAGTGTAGTTGACAAAAAAAAATATCAGTGATATTTTTTAATCATAACAGTTAGCACTCAATGATAGCGAGTGCTAATAAAGAGGTGATTATGTGGAAATGGATGAAAGAAAGATAAGAATACTTCAGGCAATAATAAATGATTATATACAAACTGCAGAGCCTGTTGGATCCAGGACCATAGCAAAAAAGTATAATCTCGGGATAAGTTCGGCTACTATACGAAATGAGATGGCAGATCTTGAAGATATGGGATATTTGGAGCAACCACACAGTTCCTCTGGAAGGAAACCGTCAAATAAGGGCTACAGGCTTTATGTTGATAAACTAATGCAGGTGCCAAACTTAACTGAAGAGGAAATGTATGCAATAAGAAAGAAAATTTTGGACAGTGCAATTTTTGAAATGGATAGGGCTATAAGGCAGGCAACTTTTCTACTGGCTGAATTGACCAAACTTACATGTATAGTGAGGACGCCATCTGTGAGTAAAAGCTATATAAGACATTTGCAGCTTGTAAATATGGAATTCAACAATAATATACTGTTGATTTTGGTTACAGACAATGGTGTTGTAAAAAACAATGTAATAAAGGTGAAAAAAAGTGTTTCCGACAAAATCCTCACAAAGCTCAGCAATCTTCTCAATCAAAGATTAAGAGGGTTAAATAGTGAACAAATAAATTTAGAGGTAATAAACAATATAAAAAATGATTTAAGGGAATATGAAGATATATTTAATGCAATAATCCCTGTATTATATGAAAATCTTAGAAGTGCAGACAATTCCGATATATACATGCAAGGCACTGTAAATATATTCAACTATCCGGAATATAAAGATGTTGAAAAAGCAAGAGAGTTTTTATCCATGCTGGATAATAAAGATAAAGTCAATGAACTTTTAAATGATTCATCGAATATTTCAGTGAAAATTGGAAATGAAAACTATATAGAGGGAGCAGAGAACTGCAGTGTTGTGTCAGCAGTCTATAATTTGGGCAGCAAACCAATAGGAAAGATAGGGCTGATAGGCCCTACGAGAATGCCTTATTCAAAAGTCATATCTGTATTGTCAAATGTGGTCAGAGAATTGAATTATATTATTACTGATACTTATTTTGATGATGATTGAGTTCTGCTGAACCCTGTCTTTAATAAAATTATGAATACTAGTTTGAGATTGGAGGAAACAATCAGATGTTTAAAAAGAAGGAAGATATTAAAGCCAATAATATTGAAGAAGATGAAAAGCTGGAAAAGGATTCGGACAAAGACACAGATAAGTCTGAGGTTGATGAGAAAGCAGAGGTTTCCGAAGAATATGAGGAATATAATGAAAAGCAAGGTGATGAGGACAGCTGTGAGAAGGAAAGTGAATCCGATAATGTCCAGAGCATGAAAGACCAGAAAGTGATAAAAGCTCTGAAAGATGAAAACAAAAACTTGAACGAGGAAAACAGTAGAATCAAAAATGAGCTTGCAACTCTGAAGGACAGATTGGCAAGGACAGTTGCAGAGTATGACAATTTCAGGAAGAGGACAGCGAAGGAAAAGGAACAGATATATACCGACGTTTGTGAAGATGTACTCAAGGAAGTACTCCCCGTACTTGATAATCTGGAAAGGGCTGTTTCAATAGATGGAAGTGCGGATGACCTCAAAAAAGGTGTGGAGATGACAATGAAACAGTTCAATGATGCACTGAAAAAGTTGGATGTAGAGGAGATTCCGGTAGATGGTGGATTTGATCCTCATCTACATAATGCAGTAATGCATGTTGAGGATGAAAGTTATGCCAAAAATTCAGTTGTGGAAGTATTTCAGAAAGGATATAAAAAAGGAGATAAGGTAATAAGGTACAGCATGGTCAAGGTAGCAAATTAATTCAAAACAATAAATTATTTAATCAAGAGAACTTTGAAGTTAGTCAATTTAGGAGGTAGGTTAAACATGTCAAAAATAATAGGTATTGATTTAGGTACAACAAATTCTTGTGTTGCCGTTATGGAAGGCGGAGATCCAGTAGTTATAGCGAATTCCGAAGGTGCAAGAACGACTCCATCGGTTGTTTCATTTCAGGCAAACGGAGAAAGACTTGTAGGCCAGGTAGCAAAAAGACAGGCAATAACAAATCCTGACAAGACAATAATGTCAATAAAAAGACACATGGGAACAGATTATAAGGTAAATATAGATGGAAAACAGTATACACCGCAGGAGATATCTGCAATGGTGCTTCAAAAGATAAAATCTGATGCAGAGGCATATTTGGGAGAGACTGTTACTGAAGCAGTTATAACAGTACCGGCATACTTCAATGACAGCCAGAGACAGGCAACTAAGGATGCGGGCAAGATTGCAGGTCTCAATGTAAGAAGAATAATAAATGAACCTACAGCGGCATCTTTAGCTTATGGGCTTGACAAAACCGAAACAAGTCAGAAAATATTTGTATATGATCTGGGTGGTGGTACTTTTGATGTATCCATACTTGAACTTGGAGACGGAGTGTTTGAGGTCAAGGCTACAAATGGAGATACACATCTAGGTGGAGATGACTTTGACCAAAAGGTAATAGACTATATAGCAGATACCTTCAAGGCTGAAAATGGAATAGATTTGAGAAATGACAAGATGTCACTTCAAAGATTGAAAGAAGCAGCTGAAAAGGCTAAAATTGAGCTGTCATCATCTATGCAGACAAATATAAATCTTCCATTTATTACGGCAGATGCTACAGGGCCGAAGCACATAGATATGAACCTTACAAGGGCAAAATTCAATGAACTGACCCAGGATCTGGTCCAGAGGACAATAGAACCCATGAAGAAGGCATTAAGTGATGCCGGACTTACAATAAATGATGTAAACAAGGTTATATTAGTCGGTGGTTCCACGAGAATTCCTGCAGTTCAGGAGGCTGTCAAGGAGTTTACCGGTAAAGACCCGTCAAAGGGAGTAAACCCGGATGAATGTGTAGCTGTAGGAGCAGCTATTCAGGCAGGAGTTCTTACAGGAGATGTAAAAGATGTGCTGCTGCTTGATGTTACGCCTCTCACTCTTGGTATTGAAACATTAGGTGGAGTAGCTACACCTCTTATTGAAAGAAATACTACGATACCAACCAAGAAGAGTCAGGTATTTTCCACAGCAGCAGACGGACAGACTTCCGTTGAAATTCACGTAGTTCAGGGTGAAAGACAGATGGCGGCCGACAATAAAACTCTTGGAAGATTTACGCTTTCAGGTATAGCACCAGCTCCAAGAGGAGTTCCTCAGATTGAAGTTACATTTGACATAGATGCAAATGGTATTGTAAATGTATCAGCCAAAGACAAGGGAACTGGCAAGGAGGCAAATATAACAATTACAGCTTCCACTAACCTGACAGATGATGAGATAGATAAGGCTGTTAAGGATGCAGAAAAATTCAGTGATCAGGACAAGAAGAGAAAAGAATCTATAGAAATCAAGAACAATGCAGATCAGACCCTGTACCAGACTGAGAAGACATTAAAGGATCTGGGTGACAAAGTGTCTGCAGAGGATAAGAAAGCTATAGAAGAAAAGATAGATGCTTTGAAAAAGGTCAAGGACGGAGAGGATCTGGATGCTATAAAGAAAGCTACCGAAGATCTGACACAGACTTTCTATGGAATTTCATCCAAGATATATAGTCAGAATGCCCAGGCAGGTCCAAATGCTCAGGCAGGTCCAAATGCTCAGGCAGGTCCGAATCCGGGAGCAGATCCAAATGCCGGATCGGGGAATTCAGGTAAAAATGGCGACAATGTAGTTGATGCAGATTACAAGGTGGATGATGATAAATAGTATTTTCTCTTCACGATTTTATAATAGATGTGTATAATGGTAATAGTTAAGGGATGAGTTACTGCTCTTCCCTTAATTTAAGTAATAATTTAATTTTAGTTGTACTGATGAAATTAGTACATTTTCTTAGGTGGTGAAGTATAAAAATGGCAAGTAAGGATTATTATGAGGTATTGGGGCTTCATAAAGGTGCAAGTGATGATGAAATAAAAAAAGCGTTTAGAAAAATGGCTTTAAAATACCACCCGGATAGGAATCAAAATAACAAGGAAGCTGAAGCAAAATTTAAAGAGATAAATGAAGCCTATCAGGTTTTGTCAGATCCACAGAAAAAGGCACAATATGACCAGTTTGGCACAACTGATTTTGGCGGTGCAGGAGCACAGGGATCAGGTTTCGGAGGATTTGACTTTTCAGATCTGGGTGGTTTTGGAGATATATTCGACTCATTTTTTGGAGGTGGATTTTCTCACGGGAGCAGCAGAAGAAAAAATGCTCCGCAAAAAGGAGCGGACATTGAGTATGCTCTGAATCTGACTTTTGAAGAAGCAGCTTTTGGGATAAAGAAGGAAATAAGCATAAATAGAAATGAGACCTGTGAGTACTGCCATGGTACAGGTGCCAGGCCTGGAAGCAAGCCGCGTACCTGTGACAAGTGCGGTGGAACAGGTCAGATGAGAACACAGAGGAACACTCCCCTTGGAAGTTTTGTGACTATGAGTACTTGTGACAAGTGTGGTGGAACAGGAACTATAATAAGTGATCCGTGTCCTCATTGCAAGGGCAAGGGAAAGGTGAGAAAGCGTAAAAAAATAAATGTAGATGTTCCAGCTGGGGTTGACAACGGCAATATAATACCTATAAGAGGACAGGGAGAAGCAGGTTCCAACGGAGGACCATCCGGAGATCTGTATATAAACATAAGGGTAAGTCCAAGTTCTACGTTTAGAAGAGAAGGATTTGATGTATATTTAGATAGGCATATAAGCTTTGGAAAGGCAGTCCTTGGAACTACATTAAAGGTTCCTACTATAGATGGGGAAGTAAAGTACGATGTTCCGCCAGGAACTCAGTCAGGAACTGTATTCAGACTGAGAGGCAAGGGTATAACGAGAGTAAATGGACATGGCAGGGGAGATCAATATGTCAATGTAATAGTTGATGTTCCTAAAAATATCAACCAGAAGCAGAGAGAACTGCTGGTTGATTTTATGAAAGCCGGCGGTGAAACTATAGACAGGGGAAGTGGAAAGGAAACATTTATAAATAAGATAAAACGTAAGCTCTAACTGGCTGTATAAATTTATTGAAAAGTGGTGTATTATGAATAAGGATTGGATGGAAGTTTCCATTGCAACTACTAGTGAGGCAGTGGAAGCAGTTTCAGGGATATTGTATAATACAGGTGTTTCCGGAGTGTCTATAGAAGATCCCGAGGACATTGAATTTAAAAGAAAACACCCTGAAGATTGGGATTATTTTGATAATAGTCTCTTGAAAATAAAAGATTATTCGTTAATAAAGGCTTATCTTAAGGAAGATGGGGATTTTGAAGAAAAATTAAGCTATATAAGACGTTCAATAGACAATTTGTCTGAGTTTGGTATAGACAAAGGCAGGGGAACAGTTAAGGCATGTAAGGTAAATGAAGAAGACTGGGAAAACAATTGGAAAAGATATTATAGGCCCACAAGGGCAGGAAAAAACATAGTAATTGTTCCAATATGGGAGAATTATGAGGAGCAAAAAGGTGATATAACAGTAAAGCTGGATCCAGGAATGGCATTTGGAACCGGAACTCATGAAACTACAAGAATGTGTATTAAACAGCTTGAAAGGTATGTTGATGGGAACTGTACCGTGTTTGATATAGGTACAGGTTCGGGCATTCTCTCAATAACTGCTGCCAGGCTTGGAGCAGGGCATGTTGTGGGTGTGGATTTTGATGAAGTGGCTGTGAAATCTGCAGAGGAAAATATAAATTACAATGATATTTCAAATATAGAAATACTCCATGGAAATCTTATGGATGTAGTCCATGGCAAGGCAGATATCATAGTTGCAAATATAATTGCAGATATTATAATACCATTGAGTGATGAAGTTAAATCTTTTCTGAATAAAGATGGAATTTTTATATCTTCTGGAATAATCGAAGGAAGACAGGATGAAGTGATAGACAAATTGAAGAAGTGTGATTATTTCAACATAGAGAACATAGACAGAGATGGTGAATGGTTCTGTATCACTGCAAGATTGACATGATATATAAATGGATAGAAGAGGTTGTTTAAATGCATAAATTTTTTGTGCCTGAAAAAAATATAACAGACGGGATTGCCTATATTTCAGATAGTGATGTCAAACATATAAACAAGGTACTTCGACTGAAAAAAGACGATGAGGTGGTCATAAACAATTGCAGCGGTCAGGAGTTTTATGGAATAATATATAAAATAGACAGGGATCAGGTTCAGATAAATATAGTGGGCGAAATTGATTCTGATAATGAAAGCAATATAGATATCTATCTGTTTCAGGGCTTTCCCAAGTCAAGCAAGATGGATTTGATTGTACAGAAGGCTACAGAGCTCGGAGTAAAGCAAATAACACCCATATTTACAGAAAGAGTGGTTATAAAAAACAAAAATGGGGAATTTAAAAAAGTGGAGAGATGGAACAAAATAGCTGAAGAGGCGTGCAAGCAGTGCAGGAGAAGGATAATTCCAAAAGTCGATCAACCGATTAATTTCGACGAAACAATAGAAAAATTGAAATCCATGGATCTTGTCGTAGTTCCATATGAAAATGAGAAAAAGCTCGGCATAAAAAGTATGATGGGGAAAATAGATAGATACAGTATAAAAAGTGTAGCAGTAATTGTCGGCGCCGAAGGTGGTTTTTCAGAATCCGAGATAGATGCTTTGGGGGAAGTTCATTCAAATATAGTCACTCTCGGTCCAAGAATACTCAGGACTGAAACAGCAGGCTTTGTGTGCATATCGCTGCTCATGTATGAATTAGGTGATTTAGGAGGACTGAATTAGTTGGATAAGTTTTCTTGTGCATGCAGTGGAAAGAGAACAGTAGGTATGATGACTCTGGGATGCAGGGTAAACCAGTATGAAACAGAGGCAATGACAGAGAAATTTATAAAAGAGGGTTATGAAGTTGTAAATTTCGACAGATGTGCGGATGTATATGTAATAAACACATGTACAGTGACCAATATGGGAGATAAGAAATCAAGACAGATGATTCACAGGGCAAGAAGAAAAAATCCAAATGCCATAATAGCTGTTGTAGGATGTTATTCACAGGTCTCACCTCAGGAAGTTTCTAAAATAGAAGGTGTAGACATAGTTTTAGGTACGAGGAACAAGGGCGATATTTTATACTGGGTAAATCGTGCAGAAAAAGAGAATAAAAGCTTTATTGAGATAGACGGGGTTTTGAAGAACAATACATTTGAAAACTTGAATATTGAAAAGTACCAGCATAGAACCAGAGCCTTTTTAAAAATACAGGATGGCTGCAATAGGTTTTGTTCATACTGTTTGATTCCATTTGCAAGAGGGGCAGTGTGCAGTAAAGAGCCTGGGGCAGTTTTAACTGAAGTTAAAAAACTGGCAGAGAATAATTTCAAGGAAATAATATTGTCCGGTATACATATAGCCTCCTATGGTAGTGATTTGCAGGGAAACTGGAATCTTATGCGTATTTTGCAGGAAGTAGACAAAATAGATGGAGTGGAGAGGGTGAGAATAGGATCTATTGATCCTAAATTTTTTACACATGAGGTTATAGACAGAATAGGTTCTCTCCAAAAACTATGTCCCCATTTCCATATTTCACTTCAGAGCGGCTGTGACACAACACTTGAAAGAATGAACAGGAGATATACAACCTCCGAATATGAAGATGTTTTGAATAATTTGAGAAAAAATATTTCAGGATTGTCTATAACTACTGATGTTATAGTCGGTTTCCCTGGAGAAACACAGGAGGAATTTGATAATACATATAAATTTTTGAAAAGAATAGAGCTTTCAAAAATGCATGTATTCAAATACAGCCCCAGGGAGGGAACCAAAGCAGCGGTGATGGACAATCAAGTTGATGGAAATATAAAGGAAGAAAGAAGTTCAAGGCTTATAGAATTGGATGGAATTCTGGAAAAGAAATTCATGGATGAATTTCTTGGGAGGGATATGGATGTATTGTATGAGAGGCAGCTTCCAGGCAGAGAGGATTTCTATGAAGGCTATACACCCAATTACATAAAAGTTATTGCAAAATCAGCTGAAAACCTGGAAGACAGTATAATTAAAACAAGATTGGTTTCAACTGAAAAAGGATACATGAATGGAAAGGTGAGCTGACAATCCTGTAAATTTTTTATTGAATTCAGAAGGATATTTATTATTGATATTGAATACTATAAGTAAGATAGACTAACAAGTATCCCATTTCAGTAAAGGGGGTGAACATGTGGAAGAATGTATTTTTTGTAAAATAGTAAAGGGTGAGATACCTTCAGAAAAAGTGTATGAGGATGATCTGGTATTGAGTTTTAAGGATATAAATCCCGGTGCTCCGGTTCATGTGCTTATTGTTCCCAAAAAGCACATAGAAAGTATTAATGACCTTGATAAAGAGGATTCAAATATTATAGCACACATATTTATGGCAGCAAAAAAAATTGCCGGTGATCTAAACATAGCAGAAGATGGGTACAGAATTGTTTCAAATACTGGAAGATATGGAGGACAGACCGTACCTCATGTACATTTTCATCTGCTGGGTGGAAGGTCGCTCAATTGGCCTCCAGGTTAAATTCAATATGTTGACAGTACAAAAACATTTGTTGTATAATAATCTATGTGCTATTTGACCTATGTTAACTGTATTTAATTTTTAAAATTAAATTGGGCTAGCGGAGGGAGGGATATAATATGTCAGAAATAAAAGTTGGAGAAAATGAAACTATAGAAAGTGCATTAAGAAGATTTAAAAGGAAATGCGCTAGAGCCGGTGTTCTTTCAGAAGTCAGAAAGAGAGAGCATTATGAAAAGCCAAGTGTAAAGAGAAAAAAGAAATCAGAAGCTGCTAGAAAGAGAAAGTTTAAGTAGGGTTCTTTTGGAAAGAGGGTTCAAATCAATGTCTCTTAAAAAAAGATTACAAGAGGATTGGAAACAGGCTTTAAAGTCCAAGGACAAATTTAAGGCTAATACAATAAGTATGGCAAGAGCCGCTGTACTGTTGGTCGAAAAGACCGATGGCAAGCAACTTGACGATGAACAGGTTACAGATATACTGGCAAAGGAAGTCAAGCAAAGGCGTGAAGCCATACTGGAATTTAAAAAAGGGAATAGGCAGGATTTGGTTGACGATACAGAAAAGGAAATAAAAATCTTGTTGGATTACCTTCCTCAGCAGTTGAGTAAAGAAGAGATTACCGAGATTGTTGATCAAGCAGTTAATGAAGTCGGGGCAAATAGTATAAAGGATATGAAAAAAGTTATGGCATATGTTGTGCCTAAGACAAAAGGCAGGGCAGACGGCAGGCTTGTTGGTCAAATTGTAAAACAATATTTGAATAAATAAAAGGTTGGGTTTTCTCAGCCTTTCTTGTTTTTCTAAACCTTTGTATTTCAGAAGGTTTTATTTTTTTATTTATTTTGAGTATTGCCTTTAAGTAATTTATTAGATTTATAATTCATAAATTAATAAAGAAGAAAAGCCATATAAATTTTTAGAGGTGATATTGTGGGAGATAAATTATACAATACAAAACAGAATATTGCAGATAAGTTAGATCTTCCAAGGGATATAATTTTGAACATGCCAAGGATTCTGGTAACGGGAGACAAAGAAATAGTAATAGAAAATCATAGGGGTATAGTGCTATTTGAAAAGGATCAGATAAAAATTAATTCAGGTGTAGGATTGATCTCAATATATGGAGAAAACTTTGAAGTACTTTTTATGGGCGGAAGTACAATAACAGTAGGAGGAAAATTTAAGTCAATAACCTATGAAGGAAACTAGCAGATTCAATTTTGGAAAATATAAAAATGCCTATATAACAATTGAGATACAATCCATTATACCTGAAAGATTTATAAATCTTATATGGAAGAACAATGTCTATATAAAAAACATAAGAAAAAAAAGTGTAACCACCGTGATGATGGATATAAAATTGAAAGATTATTATAAAATAGAGGAATTTGCAAAGAGAAGCAGTGCTAGAATAAAGATAGTGAAAAGATGGGGCCTTTCTTTTTTTATATTGAGACTTAAGAAAAATAGAATGATGGTTATAGGAGTATTATTATTTATAGGAATAATATATTATATGTCAACGTTCATATGGGAGATACAGATAAATTCTGATTCAAATCTGCCGCCTTATGAAATAAGACAGAAATTAAAAAAGTCTGGAATAGTCCCTGGAATCAATAAAAAACATTTGGATGTGTACAAGATAGAAGAATTTCTCATAAAAAGTGATGACAATATAATGTGGGTAAAAGCAAGGATTGATGGTTCAAGACTTATAATAAGTGTAGAAGAAAGAAAATCACCTCCCAATATAATCTCGGACAATTCACCATGTGACCTTGCAGCATCAAAAGATGGAGAAGTGGTCAGACTTTATACTACGGCAGGTACGGCTGTTGTAAATATAGGAGATATGGTTAAAAAAGGACAGATTCTTGTAAGAGGAATACAGGGAAAGGAGGGGGCAACGTATCCTGTACATGCTGCAGGAGAGGTTATATGCAGAACCTTTTATGAAGCCAGTAAAAGTGTAAAGGTGGATACTATAAAGAGAGTTAGAACGGGAAAGAAAATAGAAAATTACTATATAAATATAAATGGAAGGAAGTTATATTTAAAAAAACATGCAAATAATTTTAGTAAATATGATAAAATAGAGGAAAGTAAAATATTTTTAAAAAAAGAAACTTTCTATGAAGTAAAAGAAGTTCCAGTTAAAGGCAATATAGAAAGGATAACTGCTGAAATATCCGGAGAACTTTACAGGAAAATATGTTCAAATCTAGATAAGTCTGTTAAGATAATGAATAAGATAGTGGATAAAAAACAGGATAAATTTCTTAAGGTGAGAGTGCTGGTTGTAGCAGAAGAAAATATAGTGTCACAGGTGGAGCATAAAGAAGATATGCAGGAAAAGGACAATATTGGAAATAACGGTAACTAGTGTACAAAGGATGATTTCTAATGAAAAAACTAAGATTGGACAAATTCCTTGTAAAAGGAAGACAGAACAAGATTATTATATTCGTAATCAGCTTTATATTTATATATGTTGTACTTTTGACGGGACTCACTATTAAAAGATATAATCTGAAGGTTGGGGAGATAGCAAAGGTTGACATCAAAGCTCCAAGGGAAGTAAAGGATGAACTTTCTACTCAGGACAGAATAAATCAGGTATTGGATTCTGTTCCAATTCAGTATAATAAAAATCCTGAGATAAAAACACAGACTGTGGATAGGCTGAATAAATTTTTCACCATGGTTCAGCAGATATCGGCAGACAACCAGCTGAATCAAACCCAGAAACAGCAAAAACTCAAGAGTAATTCAGCAATAAAATTATCTGACAATGATTATCTTTCAATTGTAAAGATGGATAAAAATGATATAAGAACGCTTCAGAGTTTTCTAGTTAATATAATGTCCGATTTATATGATAATGACAATATAAGTGACAACAGCCAGAAGGACAACAAGGAGGACATTAAAAAGGCGCAGGAAAACATAATGATCAAGATAGGAGATTCGAATTTTACAAAGTCAACCAGGGATCTGGCTGCAAATATAGCTTATACACAGATATCTCCAAACTTTTTCTATGACAAGGATAAAACTGAAGAACTAAAAGAGGAGACTGCAAAAAAAGTTCCACCTGTAATGGTTAAAAAGGATCAGATAATAGTAAAAGAAGGAGAACCGGTAACTAAATATCAGATAGGAGTTTTAAAGGATCTGGGACTTCTAAATGACGGATCTTATTTCAGGTGGTATATATACTTGTCACTGGGTGTACTTGTAGGTGTAATACTGTTTCTACAGTGGGCATATTTAAGTATATACAATAGGAAATTGTATGACAATGTGAACATGCTTACCATGATAAATATATTGAACTGTATGGCTGTGCTTTTTGCAAGGGTACTCGGGCTTGCATCGCCGTTTTTCATACCCCTTGCGTTTATACCATTGATGTTCTCAATACTTGTAAATGGAAAGGTATCACTCGTATTGAATACTATTGCCTGCGTATTGATAAGTACTGCAGTGGAATTCAACATAGAGATAACTGTGCTTGCCATAATAAATGCAGTTGTAGGTTCTATAATTCTTAGAAAATTGCAGCAGAGGAATGACATATTGATTGCATCTCTGTATATTGCTGTCATAAATATAATACTTACGTCATCCATGGGATTTTTACTGAGCAACAATATAGTGGATGTAGCAAGGAAAACATTGTTTACAGGAGCAGCAAGTATAATTTCGGGAATACTTGTAATAGGATTTTTACCACTTTTCGAAAGCACATTCAATATAGTAACCACTATAAAACTTCTAGAACTGTCCAATCCAAATAATCCGCTTCTAAAGAGACTGCTTATCGAGGCTCCAGGAACTTATCATCACAGCATACTGGTAGGAAACCTTGCTGAAATGGCTACCGAAGAAGTAGGCGGAAATTCACTTTTTTCAAGGGTTGCTGCCTATTATCATGATATAGGAAAGATTAAAAGACCATATTTTTTCAAGGAGAATCAACTTGGAAATGATAACCCGCATGATAAAATAACACCGGCATTAAGTGCCCTTATAATAATATCTCATGTAAAAGATGGAATGGAGATGGCCAGAGAATATAAGCTCCCAAAGGTTATAAAGGATGTTATAGAACAGCACCATGGAACATCTCTCGTTAAATATTTTTATGTTACAATGAAAAATTCAAGTGATGATCCAGAGAAAATAAAGAAGGAAGATTTTAGATATCCGGGACCTATACCCGAAACTAAGGAATCTGGTATAATAATGCTGGCAGATGGTGTGGAGGCGTCAGTTAGATCCATTAATGAGCCCAACAAAGAGAATATAGAAAATATGGTCAACAGTATAATCAGAGACAGACTTGAGGAGGGACAGCTTGACAACTGTGATTTGACACTAAAGGATATAGGAAAAATAAAGGAGGCTTTTTTAAAAGTACTTCTCGGTATATATCATCATAGAATAGAATATCCCAAGGATAAATATGAAGAAAAAAGCGATGAAATCATTGATGATAAAATTTTAGAGAGAATAGAAGAAATGCACAAACATACGGAGGACTAACATGATTTTTATAGACAATAGACAGAAAAAAATAGATATTGCAGGCGGACTTGAGAATACTATAACAGAAGTTATAGAATATGCATTGAAAGAGGAAAAAGTGGATGTACCCTGTGAAGTAAGTGTCATATTTGTAGACAATGAAGGTATAAGAAATATAAATAGAGAAAACAGGGGAATAGATAGTGCTACTGATGTGCTTTCATTTCCAATGCTGGAATATCCTGAAGGGAAGGTATTTAAAGAAACTTATCGGGGAGATGAATTTGAGGAAAGTGACATGGACAGCGGGAATTTGGTACTGGGTGACATTGCACTCTCTCTGGAAAAGGTAGAAGAACAGAGAGTGGAGTTCGGACATTCTTTTCTCAGGGAAGCATGTTATTTGACTGTTCATTCCGTGCTTCACCTTTTAGGATATGACCATATGCAGGAAGATGAGAAAAGGAAGATGAGAGAAAGGGAAGAAGAAATTCTGGCAAAATTTCAATTTGCAAAGAGGAATTCACTATGAAGGTTAAAAAGCTTTTGGACAGTTTCAATTATGCCATACAGGGAATAATATATTCAGTTAGAACCCAGAGAAATATGAAGATACATATGATAGCGGCACTCCTGGTTCTTGTATTGTGTTTTTTCTATGATTTAAGTAAAATTGAGCTGCTGGCCATAACTATAACCATAACCATGGTTATAATGGCGGAACTCTTTAATACGGCTGTAGAATTTGCCATAGATGCCACTACGAATTACTATCATCCTCTTGCTAAAATAGCAAAGAATGTGGCCGCAGGAGGTGTTCTCATAACTGCAATCAATGCTATCCTTGTTGGTTATATAATATTTTGGGATAAATTGAATTACATCAATTTTATACTTATGAGAAAAATAAGGACTACAAGTCCATATAATATATTTATAATGCTTGTCATAGTGTGTATAGCAACTATAGTTGTAAAGGCCATATTCGGAGAAGGTACTCCTCTAAAAGGAGGAATGCCAAGCGGACACAGTGCAATTGCCTTTTCAATAGCTACCATAATTGCGCTTATGGCAGAAGAACTTGAAATAGTAATATTGAGTTATCTGCTGGCATTTATAGTTGCACAGAGCAGAGTTGACTCAGAAGTGCACTCCATACTGGAGGTTTTTTTAGGAGGTGTTTTTGGAGTGCTCATAACGGTTTTGCTTTTTAGAGTGTTTGGATAAATGATATAATTTATTTATGAGGAGAATTGTGTGATGTTTAAATCAGGATTTATAACCATAGTTGGTATGCCTAATGTAGGGAAATCAACATTGCTGAACAAGTTAATCGGAGAAAAACTTTCAATAGTATCCTGCAGACCGCAGACTACCAGAAACAATATACAGGCAATACTTACGGAGAAGGATTTCCAGCTTGTATTTGTGGATACACCGGGAATTCATAATCCAAAGCACAAATTGGGAGAGTACATGGTGAAATCTGCCATGGAATCACTAAAAGATGTGGATCTTGTGTTGTTCCTGACCACGCCTGAAGGAAAGGTGAAAAATGGAGACAGACGTATATTGCAGGATTTGAAGGGATTCAAAGTGCCGGTATTTTTCGTATTAAACAAGGTGGATGAGAATTCCCAGGATAAAGTGGCCCAAACTCTCAAAGTGTATTCGGAAGAATTTGATTTTAAAGAATACATACCTATTTCTGCACTTAAAGGCAATAATATAGAGGAACTTAAAAGTCTCATAGTAAAGTACATGAAAGAAGGACCTAAATATTATCCTGACGATATGATAATAGATAAACAGGAAAGATTTATAATATCTGAAATTATAAGAGAAAAGGCTCTTAAATTATTGTCTGAAGAGGTACCTCATGGTATAGCTGTTGAAATAATGTCGATGAAAAAAAATAAAAAGGGTATTTACAATATAGAGGCCACCATACTATGTGAGAAAATGTCCCACAAGGGAATAATAATAGGCAGGGGCGGGCTTATGCTAAAAAAGATATCCACATATGCAAGGCAGGATATGGAGAAATTTCTAGATTCAAAAGTGTACTTGAATATATGGGTAAAAGTTAAAAAGGAATGGAGAGACAGCAGTGGACTTTTGAGAGAACTTGGGTACAAACAATAAAAATTGGGAGATGGTTTTCTGACTATATTAAAAACACGTGCAGTTATAATCAAGACTCAGGATATAAGGGAAAATGACAAAATTGTCTGGTTATTTACTGAGGAATTGGGGAAAATATCTACAATAGTTAGAGGAGCAAAGAAAACTAGAAATAAACTTTTTTCTGCAACACTTCAGTTCTGTTATGGTGATTATATACTTTACAGGGGAAAAAAGTTTTATATTATAGATGAAGGCAGTATAATAGACTCCTTCCAGAATCTCCTTGGAGATTTGGATACTTTAACTTATGCATCTTACTTTTGCGAATTAATTGACATAGCAATGGAGGATCATGAAAGCAGCAGATTTTTGTTTGTAAATTTAGTCACTGCACTTTATCTTATGAAAAATAATGCTGTTGATATGGAAACCCTTGCAAGAGCTTTTGAACTAAAGATTCTGGAAGCTACAGGTTATGGAATAAATTTTGAAAATTGTGCAATATGCAGAAAGAAGATAAATACTTCCAATTATTTGAGCATGCAGTATCTGGGAGGTATATGTGATGAATGCGAGAAAACAGGCGGCCTGCCAGTAAAGAACGCTTCTTTTAATGCTCTCAAATATATTTCAAAAATACCACTTGAAAAAGTATATAGGATAAATTTGTCAAGGGAAATAAAAGGTGAGATATATGGAATTCTTAAACTTATTATATCTCAGAATTACTTTAGAAAACCCAAAAGTCTTGAAACTTTAAATTACATCTCTAGTATAAAAGAATAAATTATTAAGAGGAGAGGATAAAATGAGTGAAATAACATTGGAGAAAATCGATATTATAAGGGAAAGAACTGGTGTAAGCTATGCCGATGCAAAGGAAGCACTTGAAGCATGTGATGGAAATGTGGTGGATGCTCTTATATACATTGAAAACAATAAGAAAACTGCAAAGGACAGTATTTATACTACCAGGGATGAATTCATGGAATGGCTTAAAGATACAGTAAAAAAAGGCAATGTAAACAGAATAAAAATAAAGCGGGATGATAAAGTTGTTGTAGATATTCCTGTAAACGCAGGTATTGTAGCTACTCTTACGGCACTTGTATGGCCGCCGCTGATTGCCATTGGAATACTTACAGCCGTATTTACAAAGGTGACTATAGAAATAACTAAAGATGACGGAACCGTGGAAGTAGTCAACAAGATAATCAAAAATGGAGTCAAAACTACTGTAAATGATGTTAAAGACAAAGTTTTCGATACAGCTGCATCAGTAAAAGACAAATTTGCAAAAAAGCACAGTGATGAAACTACCTATAGGTATACTGTAAAGTTTGATGATATAGATACAGATGATAATGATAGTAAGGATAAAAAAGATGATAATGAAGATAAAAATGAAAATTAGGAGCTAGGTATTGTCCCGCCAATTTATGGCGGGACAATATTGGGGAATTATTTCTATAATATGGATTTTAATTAGTGTAACACATATTGCATATAGTTATAACAGAACAGTGCAAAGTATATTGTTAGGCTAGATGTATTAATGTATGAACAAAAATAAAAATGCTATACTATTTATTATATATATGTGGTATAATAACTTTAAAAGCAAATTTGAATCTGTAGATTTTCAACAATGGCTTACTATGTGGAAAGAAGGTGGATGGTATTAAATTTTCAAACAGACAAAATAAAATAATAGAATTAGTCAAGGAAAATGCACCTATAACAAGTGAGCAGCTAGCAGACAGAGTTGGAGTTACGAGAGCGGCACTTAGATCGGATCTATCAGTATTAACTATGACAGGAATATTGGAAGCTAAGCCAAAGGTTGGTTATATATATTCAAAAAAACCTTCATATAGTCTTTTATATGATTATATAAGGAATATAAGTGTTGAGAACATAATGTCAAAACCAATTGTGGTTGATGAGAATACTAATATATATGATGCAGTAGTCAATTTATTTTTAAATGATGTTGGGACTCTTTTTATAGAGAATGAAGGTATCCTGACCGGAGCTGTTTCACGTAAGGATTTCTTGAAAATAGCTATAGGGGGTACTGACATGCGCAAAGTACCTGTTGGAATAATAATGACCAGAATGCCTAACATAATATTTGTAGAGAGAAAGGATTCTGCTTATCTGGCAGCCCGGAAGATTATCGAACATGAAGTAGATAGCCTTCCAGTAGTTGAAAAGTTTAAAAATGATTCTAAAGATAAACTCAAGATAGTGGGAAAGATTTCAAAAACAAATATAACAAGACTCTTTGTAAAAATGGGAAAAAACAAATAATTAAGGCAAGTAAACGGGTTATTCCGTTTATATATAATCAATATAGTTGAATGCAAATATTATAGAGAAGGGGATGTACATTTCATGGAAGGAAAAAAATATGTTTATCTTTTCAGTGAAGGAAATGCTGGTATGAGGAATCTGCTTGGAGGGAAAGGTGCCAATCTGGCAGAAATGACTAATTTGGGAATACCTGTTCCACATGGGTTTACTGTAACTACAGAGGCATGTACCAAATACCATGAAGACAAGAAAAAAATAAATGATGAAATTACAGATCAAATCTACTCAAGCCTGAAAAAGCTTGAAGAGACTACAGGAAAGAAGTTTGGAAGTTTGGACAATCCTTTGCTTGTTTCAGTAAGATCAGGAGCAAGAGTCTCAATGCCTGGAATGATGGATACAATATTGAATCTGGGATTAAACGATGATTCGGTAAAGGCAGTAGCCAAGCTTACAAATAATGAGAGATTTGCATATGATTCTTATAGAAGGTTCATCCAGATGTTTTCAGATGTTGTCAGGGGAATTGAAAAGAGAAAATTTGAAGATGTGCTTGATGAAATAAAAGATTCCAAGGGAATAAAGTACGATACAGAATTAACTGCGGAAGATTTGAAAAATGCAATTGCAAGATTTAAAAAAATATACAAGGATGATATAGGAAGTGACTTCCCGCAGGATCCAAGAGAACAGCTTATTGAAGCCATTACGGCGGTATTCAGATCATGGGAGAACCCAAGGGCAGTAGTATATAGAAGGCTGAATGATATTCCTGGGGACTGGGGGACTGCTGTAAACGTTCAATGCATGGTGTTTGGAAATATGGGAAATACTTCAGGTACCGGAGTTGCTTTTACAAGAAATCCGGCGACGGGAGAAAAAAATATATTTGGTGAATATCTTATAAACGCCCAGGGTGAAGATGTTGTATCAGGTGTAAGAACTCCCCAGCCAATAGCCAAATTGGAAGAGGATCTTCCTGAATGTTATGATCAGTTTGTCAAGATTGCACATAATCTTGAAAAGCACTATAAGGATATGCAGGATATGGAGTTTACCATAGAGCAGGGAAAATTGTATTTTCTACAGACTAGAAATGGAAAAAGAACTGCACAGGCTGCACTTAAGGTAGCAGTTGATATGGTAAATGAAGGCCTTATAACTAAAGAGGAAGCTCTCTTGAAAGTTGAACCTAAACAGCTTGATACTCTTCTGCATCCTAATTTTGATAAAAATAAACTGGGAAAAGCTGCTGTAATTGCAACTGGACTTCCTGCATCACCAGGAGCTGCCTGCGGAAAGATTTATTTTACAGCGGATTCCGCAAAAAAGCATCATGATCAGGGTGAAAAGGTAATACTTGTAAGACTTGAAACATCTCCTGAAGATATAGAAGGGATGGTGGCAGCAGAAGGAATACTTACAGTAAGGGGTGGAATGACATCCCATGCAGCGGTTGTAGCAAGAGGCATGGGTAGATGCTGCGTGGCAGGATGTGGAGATATAAATGTAAATGAAACTGAAAAGATACTTGAAGTGCTTGGCAAAACTTATAAAGAGGGTGATTACATATCACTGGATGGAAGCACTGGAAATGTATATGGAGAAGCAATAAAGACAACTGCACCGGAAATAACGGGATATTTTGGAATATTCATGGGATGGGCTGATAGTATTAGAAAATTAAAGGTAAGAACAAATGCGGATACTCCAAGAGATGCAGCACAGGCAGTTAAATTTGGTGCGGAAGGTGTAGGACTCTGCAGAACAGAGCATATGTTCTTTGATGAAGATAGAATACCAGCTGTTAGAAGGATGATAGTATCAAATAATGAAGAACAGAGAAGGGCGGCACTGAACAGTATACTTCCTATGCAGAAAGAGGATTTTATAGGTATATATGAGGCAATGGAAGGAAGACCCGTTACAATTAGATTTCTGGATCCTCCTCTTCATGAATTCCTGCCGACAGAGGATGAAGATATACAAGGTCTGGCAAAGGAAATGAATATAAGTTTTGAGGAATTAAAGTCAACAATAGAATCACTTCATGAATTCAATCCTATGATGGGACACAGGGGATGCAGACTTACAGTTTCATATCCTGAAATAGGGGAAATGCAGACCAGGGCTATAATCGAGGCCGCAATAGATGTTAAGAAGAGAAAAGGATATGATATTGTTCCTGAGATAATGATACCTCTTGTGGGAGAACTCAAGGAATTGAAGTATGTTAAGGATATAATTGTAAGAGTTGCAGATGAAATAATAGAGAAATCTGGAATTGATTTAAAGTACAAGGTTGGTACTATGATAGAAATACCTAGAGCTGCTATTACAGCAGATGAAATAGCGGAGGAAGCTGAATTTTTCTCTTTTGGAACAAATGACCTGACTCAGATGACATTCGGTTTTTCAAGGGATGATGCTGGAAAATTCCTGAATTATTATTATGATAATAAGATATATGAATTCGATCCATTCCAGAGACTGGACCAGAAGGGTGTAGGAAAGCTGGTGGATATAGCAGTCAAGCTGGGAAGAAAGACAAGACCTGACATACATCTTGGAATATGTGGAGAACATGGAGGAGATCCATCATCTGTAGAGTTCTGTCACAATATAGGACTTGATTATGTTTCGTGTTCACCGTTTAGAGTTCCTCTGGCAAGACTTGCAGCAGCTCAGGCACAGGTGAAAAATCCTAGATAAATATTAAAAAGTTATATATTAAAACGCCGTAAAATTTATTTTATGGCGTTTTTCAAGTTTACTTCAGCATTGTATTAAATTTTTTTTCAACATATTTTCCAAATTGAATTATGAATTCTAACTGCGCAGCTGTATTATCTGATGTTTTTTTAAGTATATAAAAAAAAGAATTGTGATTGCACTTGGTTATATTATTGTAATAATCCCGTGATATTTTCCAAAATTTTTGAGGAAAAGACAAATATGAAATTATATACTTGTAATCGTCCAAATTCAGGGGGGAATTTTCCTCATAGGCTTCCAGACAGGCTTCTGCATAATCCAGGTTCCAGTTTGTATTTGTCCTTTTTAAAAATCTTCTCAAAAAATAGGATATATCATGAGAGCAGTGTGCCGTAGTACATTTGTCAAAATCTATTATCCAGATATTTCTGCTGCTATCAAATATTATATTTTTATTTACATAATCAAGATGACACAGTGACGAATGTAATTTGTCATAATCTATAGTCTGTGATATCTTGGAAGATATTTCAGCCAGAATGTAATTTTCGTCGAAATTTTCCATAAACAGCTCTGAAAAATTGTCATCATGATGGAAAGCTAAATTTGAACAATTTAAAAGTTGATTAAGGTGTTTTTGGAAAGATAGACTTATGTGTTCAAAATTTTTTCTTATACTGCTTCCAGAAATGGGACTGAAATTTCTGCTCGCATTATGCATATGGGACAAATTTGAAATTGCAGCGATTACATCATTTATACTGTCATAATTGCATTTTTCACCTAATATCCATGGAGTGAGTATAAAAAGCATATTTTCATATTTTACAAATCTGCCATGGTTATTTGTAGCTAGAATTCTGGGAACATTTATATTATTTCTGTAAAGCCATTCTACTGCAGAATATACAAATAGAAGTTCAGCTTCATCAAAATATACTTTTTTTAAACAATAGCTCTTACCTGAATGATCCACTTTATATACGGCTCTCTGTTTTTCTGTATTCTTGAATTTTATTCTATTTATATCAGCATTCTGAAGATCATAATAGGGAAGTACGTATTTTTTTACATTTTCTTCAGATAATAAATTTATATCCATTTACCAGACCCCTTAAAAAATACTTCTCTATAATAATATTAAATATTTTTTTACATTATACATTATCATTAAAAAGGAATTTTGAAAGTAAAAGTAGAATTAATAATCTAGGGTGATTTATATGCTAATAAGAGAGCAGATAGAACAAAAGGAAAAATTGATATTGATACCTCAGGCAGCATTTTCCTGCAGGACGAAAGGAAGATATGAATATGAAGAAAGTGACAACATAAGAACTGCGTTTATGGTTGACAGGGACAGGATCATCCACAGTAAATCATTTAGACGGCTCAAGCATAAGACACAGGTATATATAAGAGTATATGGGGATCATTATAGAACAAGGCTTACCCACACGCTGGAAGTAAATCAGATCGGTAAAACTATAGGCAAGGGAATTGGCTTGAATGAAGATTTGATAGAAGCTATAGCCATGGCGCATGATATAGGACATGTACCTTTTGCACACAGCGGCGAAGAGGTGCTGAATGAATTAGTCCCCGGAGGTTTTAAACATACTGAAAACAGTATAAGAGTATTGACGAGAATAGAAAAAGACGGAAAAGGACTTAATTTGACCAGGGAAGTGCTGGACGGTGTCTTAAAACACAGTGGATTTTCAAATCCTGAAATAGCGGCATTTACCCTTGAAGGACAGGTAGTTAAGTACAGTGATAAAATAGCTTACATAAATCATGATATAGACGATTCAATAAGGGCAGGTATTTTGAAGTCAGACGATCTGCCGCAAAATCCCAGATGCATTCTTGGAAAAACAAACAGCGAGAGAATTAATACATTGGTTACCGACTGCATATATACAACTATAGAGAATATTAAAAAGGGAATAATGAAAGTTTCGTTGAGCAGCGAGGTATTTAAGGCTTTGGATGAACTTAGAAATTTCATGTTTGAAGAAATATATCATGGCAATTTCCTCAAGGAGGAAAGACAAAAGGCAAAGTTTGTATTAAGGCAGGTATTCAATCACTTTTATAAATATCCCGATAAAATGCCCGGGTTTTATAGAAAGATAGTCGAAATGGAAGGACTTTTAAGGGGGGTAACTGATTATATATCAGGGATGAGTGATGATTATTGTTTGATGTTGTTCAATGACATATACATACCTAAAAATATGGTATATTAGGAATATTTTTTAATAGCATATGGGTAAAATAGAAATGTTCGTATTAAATATTTTATTTGTTGAAGGATATTTAGTATTTGTAAAGAATATATATAGTAGATTAACAAGTTAAAAAAATAAAAAATACAATATAAAGCAGGAATATAATATTTTCTGTCGAATATATTAAAACTTGGTACAATAATTTCAGATAGGTGGTAGTTGCTTTGTGATATCGGAAGATGTCATTCAAAAAGTAAAGGATGAAAATAATATAGTTGATGTAATATCTGAAACTGTAAAGTTAAAAAGAACCGGAAGAAATTATGTGGGGTTATGCCCTTTTCACCATGAAAAAACTCCGTCCTTCAGCGTATCTGAAGAAAAACAGATATATAAATGTTTTGGGTGTGGGGAAGCGGGAAATGTCATAACCTTTGTCATGAAGACAAAAAACATGAGCTTTCCGGAGGCAGTTAAGCTATTAGCTGAAAGGGCAAACATAGATTTGGAGTATGATGGGAATAAAAACGGGAGCAGAGGAAATAGTTTTGAAAAATTATATAGATTGAATGTTGAAGCTGCCAGATATTTTTTTTCCTGTCTTAATAGGAATGAAAGAGCAAGGAATTATCTTTTGAATAGGGAAATAACAGTAAATACCATGAGAAAATTTGGGCTGGGATATTCTGCTGACAGCTGGAATGCCATGCTCAGATATTTAAAGAGAAAGGGTTTTACTGAACTGGATATGTTATCGGATGGACTTATAATAAAAAATCGTCAGGGAAATTATTATGATAGATTTAGGAATAGGATAATTTTTCCGGTATTTGATTATAGAGGGAGGATTATAGGATTTGGAGGAAGGGTTATGGATGATTCAAAACCTAAGTATTTGAATTCTCCAGAAACTGCTCTATTTAAAAAGGGTACTAATCTATACGGATTGAATTTTGCAATAAAAGACAATACATCTAAAAGCTTGATCATGGTAGAAGGATATATGGACTGCATATCACTTCATCAGGGTGGTATTACAAATACTGTGGCATCTTTAGGTACTGCCCTTACTACAGGTCAGGCAAAGCTCATGAAGAGATATGCGGATAGGGTAATAATAGCTTATGATGCAGATACTGCAGGACAGATGGCGACTTTAAGGGGATTGAACATACTGAAAAATGCCGGACTGGATGTAAGAGTTCTTATGATACCAAGTGGGAAAGATCCGGATGAATTTATCAGGAAAAATGGGAAAGAGGAATTCTTGAAATTGGTTGAAAAATCCCTTCCACTTACAGACTATAGAATTGAAAGTATCAGAAAGAGTTTAAATCCAGATGATTATGAGAGTAAAATAAAATATACTGAACGTGTTTTAACTGTACTAAAAGATGTTGATCCAATAGAAAATGAAATCTATATAAAAAAGTTATCTGAAGAAACCGGAATAAGGCTTCAGGTACTTTATGACATGCTAAATGGAAATATTCAAAAAAATACAAAAAAAGCTTCAAATATGAATACAGATGAGTATTTTGGACAAAAATTATATTTAGAACCTGCATATTTAAAAGCGGAGAGGTCACTTCTCAAATTGATATTGCAGGACAATGATGCATTGAAATATGTACGGGACAATTTAAATGAAGATGAACTAATACTTGAAAGTCATAAAAAAATTTATAAATATATTTTTGAAAGTTCGAGTTTGGATAAATCACATAGAATTGTTCATATAGAAGCTAAATGCAATGATGTTGATACATCCAAAGAATGGGTCAATATATTGGATACGCAGATTATATATGGAAATTATGATTATAAATATATGGTAGATAGTTTTGTAAACAAGATAAAAAAACATAGATTGGAACAATATAAATTAAGGGTTATTGATAGGATAAAGCAGTATGAAATCCAGGGAAAATTTGATGAATCACTTAAATTGGCACAGGAACTTATAAAAATTCAAAAAAGGATTGGTGAAATACAGTAATGGTTAAGGGAGGCAAAAAAATGAAGGATAAAAGTTCAAAAATGCAGATAGTCAAAAAACTTATAGAAAAAGGTAAGAAGACTAACAGCCTAACTTACAAAGAAATAATGAATGAACTGGAAGAAGTGGACTTAAATCCGGAACAAATAGAGAAGATATATGAAGTGCTGGAATCTATGGGTATTGAAGTAATAGGTGACATGCATGAAGATGCAGAAGAAGATAAGAATTTGGATCTGTCCGTACCTGAGGGAGTAGCAATAGATGATCCTGTTAGAATGTATTTGAAAGAAATAGGGAAAGTGCCCCTGCTTCTTCCTGAAGAGGAAGTTGATCTGGCACAGAGGATTGAAAATGGAGATCAAATTGCGAAGAAAAAGTTGGCAGAGGCAAATTTAAGATTAGTTGTCAGTATAGCCAAGAGATATGTTGGCAGGGGAATGCTGTTTCTGGATCTTATTCAGGAAGGAAATCTGGGACTTATAAAGGCAGTGGAAAAATTCAATTACAGAAAGGGATTTAAATTCAGTACCTATGCTACATGGTGGATAAGGCAGGCTATAACTAGAGCTATTGCAGACCAGGCCAGGACCATAAGGATACCTGTTCATATGGTAGAAACAATAAATAAGCTTATAAGGGTTTCAAGACAGCTCCTCCAGGAACTTGGAAGAGAGCCGCAGCCTGAAGAAGTGGCAAAAATAATGGAAATGCCGGTGGATAAGGTAAGAGAAATAATGAAAATAGCCCAGGAACCAGTATCATTGGAGACACCTATTGGTGAAGAGGAAGACAGCCATCTTGGAGATTTTATACCGGATGATGAGGCACCAGCCCCTGCAGAAGCTGCAGCTTTTACCATGCTCAAGGAACAGCTTATAAATGTACTTGACACCTTAACTCCAAGAGAGGAAAAAGTGCTGAGATTGAGATTCGGACTTGATGACGGCAGAGCCAGGACTTTGGAAGAGGTGGGGAAAAAATTCAACGTTACACGAGAGAGAATAAGACAGATAGAGGCAAAGGCACTCAGAAAGCTGAGACATCCAAGCAGAAGCAAAAAATTAAAGGATTATCTGGATTAAAGCACCCTGTAAAGGTGCTTTTAATTATAACTGAAATCAGATATATGTTATAATTGTATTCAGGGAGGTGATGGTTTGAAAAATTATAAATCTGCAAAGGGTATGGGAATATATTACATTTTGGGAATAACTGTGCTGTACAATATCATATTTTTGCTGATTTACTATTTTATAGATTCCTATGAACTGTCAAATCTCTTAAAATTGACTTTGATAATATTCAATATATATGAGATCTATTATATTGCCCTATGCAGGACTCTCAGCTATTCTATAGATGAATCGGCTGTATATATAAACAGTATATTTGGATTGAAGAAAGAGAGGATACCTTTTTCTTCGATTAATGCATATCAAAAATCTCATGGACATATAAAAGGTGTAAAATTGTCGGGGCATGGAAAAAATAATTTTGCCATTGGTAAATCCTTTATAGATAAAATTGGAACTACATATATGTTTGTTACCTCTATGAAAAATATAATATATTTAAATACCATTACTGCCAATTACGGCATTTCACCTGATGATTTTGACGATTTTGAAAAACAAATCGAGTTCAGGGGTGTAAAAAAATCAAGCTGGGAAAACAGTGCTGTGAAAACCCCAGGCATCAAAAGGGACAGGAAATTTCTACTGCTTTTTTCAATAGCAGCAGTAGTTGTAATTATAATTACCCTAAATCCTATAATAATGTATTTCAGCAATACAATTCCAGCAAGAATGCCTTTGACATTCAATACGGATTTTACACCTGAAAAATTCGGAACGGGAAAGCAGTTTGCATTTAAACAGATGAGTTACGGCCTGCTTAATATGGCTATATTGTTTTGTATGTATTATGCAGGTTTCTTATATGCAAAATACGACAGAAAGTCTTCCTATAAGTTTATGCTCATAGCCATAATAGCAGCTGTTGTGTTTTTAATGATGCAGATGAGAGTAATATTAACTTTTAAATAGAATTTTAGATCATTGGAAATGGAGATAAAACATGAATCTCAGTTTAAGATTGAAAAGTATATGTGATATGGTGGACAGATGCGATTGTATGGCTGATATAGGTACCGATCATGCATATATTCCAGTATATCTTGTGAAAAACAACATATGCAGCAGGGCAATAGCGTCAGACATAAACAAGGGCCCGATAAACAAGGCCAATATAAACATAAGGGTGGAAGGACTGCAGGATAAAATAGAGTGCAGGCTTGGAAGCGGTCTTAATACCATAACATCGGGAGAGGCCCAGGTGATTGTAATTGCAGGAATGGGCGGGAATCTCATAAGAGACATAATAAATGAGAATATTTCTGTATTTAAAAGTGCTAAAAATTTTATACTCCAGCCTGTTCAAAATCCCGAGGTACTTAGAAAGTACATATATAATGCAGGATTTAAAATAATTGATGAAGATTTGTGTATTGACGAAAATATATTTTATGAGATAATAAAAATAGAGTATGGTAACAATATAAGAAAATCAGACTGTATATTTTATGAAGTCGGTGAAAAATTATTGGAAAAGAAACATCCACTTCTCGCAAAATTTATAAACCGAAAGATACAAAAGTATGAAAATATACTTGGTTATATAGGGGAAGAAAGCAAGTCTGCCAAAAAGAAAAAGTCAGATTTGGAGAGAAAGATAATTAGATTACAGGAGTTGATTAAATGCCTCTGAAAGTAAAGGATATACACGACATAATGGAACAATATGCACCTTCAAGATTGAAGGAAGACTATGATAATGTCGGCTTGATGATAGGAAACATGAAAAATGAAGTTAAGTCTGTTCTGGTTTCACTGGACTGCACTCTGGAGGTAATTGAAGAGGCAAAAAATAACGGCTGCAATCTTATTTTTACCCATCATCCACTCCTGTTTTCAAAACCTAAATCAATAACCACAGATACGCTTACCGGACTTAAGATAATTAAACTTATAAAAAATGATATAAATGTATATTCAAGTCATACTAATCTGGATTCTACTTTTGGGGGCTTGAATGATATAATAATGCAGATGCTGAATTTTAAAAACTCCAGTATTATTGAACACTGCTGCATTGACAGGGATTATTTTACATCACATTCAGGAATAGGAAGGTTTTCAGAGCTTGAAAGTTCTATTACCCTAGCAGAACTCTGTGTTCAAGTAAAGGAAAAATTACAAATCAAGCATTTGAGATATGTTGGAGATGACAATAAAATCATAAAAAAGGTTGCTGTTATAAATGGAAGTGGAAAGGACTATTTTTACAAGGCAAAAATGTTGGGGGCAGATTGTATTATAACAGGAGATACAACCTATCATTATGTAAGTGATTTTAATGAAGAAGGTATAGCTGTCATAGATGCAGGACATTTTGGAACTGAGTGGCCAGCTATTTCCAGGGTAGCAGATTATTTGAAGAATAGAATAGAAGCTATGGGATTTCAAAATAATGTTATTTTGTCTAAGACAAATGCAGATCCGTACAAATATAAGTGATAAGTAGAAGTGAATTATATGTTCATTTCTACTTTTTTTGTCCCCATTTATCTTGAAACAAGCAAATTGAAAATAAGGAGGAATTTATTATATGCTAGATCTATTAATTCAAATTCAGGAGAACATACAAATAGTAAAAAATTCAGAAAAGAAGCCCAAGAATGATGAGAACTTGAATCATATGAAAAAAATCAAAAAAGAGTTTGAAGAAGAGAAGAAGAATTATATGATTATAAAGGAAAAACTCAATAATATAGAGAAGAACATTAAAGTTATAGATATCAAAATTGAAAGTATAAAGAGGGAAATCTCGGAAGATGAAAATAAGCTCTACAGCAATTTAAAGTATGATTTGAAGTTGATGAACAGGCTGGGAAAATCTATTGAAGTAAAAAAAGAGGAATTGAAGAATACGGAGGATAGGAATCTGGAGTTGTTGTATGAGGAAGATGAATTCGCCAAAAAGAAAATTACAAGTAAGGATAAGCTTATTGTGCTTAAGGATAATTTTTATAAATGCAAGGAAATTCACAATAAAGAAATATTGAAGACTAGAGAAAAAGTAAAGGAGGCTGAACAAAATATACGCAAGCTGGAAAAAAAGATTCCCAAAGAAATACTGGATAAATTCTATGAAATATTGAAAGTAAGGGGAACAGGAGCAGCACAGCTTGAGGGAGGAATATGCCAGGGATGCAGAATGAAAGTATCGGCCATAACACTGGATGACATAAGCAAAAATAGAAGTATAGTATATTGTGACAACTGCGGAAGGATAATTTATTGTAACTGCAATGATAAAAAACTTCTTGAAAAAACAAAAATAGTATGATATTATCTTACTTGCGAGTAAGTCAGACAATCGCTGCTGTATTTTATACAGGAGAGGAAAGTCCGAGCTCCACAGGGCAGGATGCTGGGTAACTCCCAGTCAAGGTAACTTGAAGGATAGTGCAACAGAGATATACTTCCGAATTTTTTCGGTAAAGGTGGAAAGGTGAGGTAAGAGCTTACCAGCGCAATGGTGACTTTGCGGCTATGTAAACCCCATCTGGAGCAAGATCGAATAGGAAAGCATTAAAAAAGTGGCCCGCTTTGCTTTCGGGTAGTATCGCTGGAATCTATTGGCAACAATAGGTCTAGATAGATGATTGTCTAATACAGAACTCGGCTTATAGATTTACTCAGATACTGAAAACACTGGGCTCACGGCTCGGTGCTTTTTATTTTGCCACCGATTTGCTGCCTGTTTCTGCTGCAATAGTATTTTTCCCTTGACTTTTGGCTTTGTAAAGAAACTTATCTGCTCTTTGCAGCATTGACTGTGTATTTTCATTTTTCTGAAGTGATACCAGTCCAAAACTGCAGGTGATATTATCTATTCTGTCATATTTATTTTTCAGGATACAGACCCTTATTCTTTCCGTTATTCTCAAAGTATCATTTATGGCAGTATCGGGGAAAAGTATTACAAATTCATCACCGCCCCATCTGGCAAAGATATCAGTACTTCGAAGCTCATCTTTTATTATTGATGTTGTAGTTTTCAGGACACTGTCACCGACAAGATGCCCGTAATTATCATTGATTTTTTTAAAGTCGTCAATGTCGAAGATAATCAGTGAAAGGGGCTTCCCATACATATTACAATACTCAGTCCACCAGTTGAGTTCCTGATCGAATTTTCCTCTATTATATATTCCTGTAAGTGGATCGGTTGCTGACAATCTTAAAAGTCTTTTGCTATTTGCAAATTGTTTTCTCCTATAAAAATTGCTCATATATGCTTTCATATTTCCAAATATAATGAATATTATACAGTATTTAACAGCTTTTAAAAGTACATCCGTTTCTATGTATTCTATACAATTAGTGTAGATAATCAAAAAAAATAGATTGAAAAAGACAGAAATAATTTGTGTATTGATGAGTTTATTTGGCATAATATATATTCCCCAAGTAATAGCCATTATGCTGAAGAATGGTATTAAACCGTTGGGTCCATATTCAAATACCAAAACTATAAAAGAAATAAAAAATACAATTTCGTATGCTGTTGTTATACGGATAATACTAAAATAGCTGTTGATTTTCTTTACCCTAAAATATATAATTATCGACAAAATAAAAAATACTACTCTGATGAACGATATAGTCATGAATAAAGACAGGCTTTTAATGACAAAATAGTCTGAAATTATAAACGACATATATATAGCTCCAAATATAAGAGCCATATTCCCTGTAAGCCTTGAAGAATAATTGATATCGTAATGTAAAAATTCCATTTCTAAATCCTTGTCTACAAATCCACCAAAAAAGGACATAGCATACTTATCATTATCTTTCATTGATAAGAAACCTCCAAGTTCAAATTTATTACCTTTTTCGTTATGTATAAATTTTACTACTCCCGGTTGATTTTATCAACAGAATTGTCGGTGGAAGACCGGAGAAACATACAATAAATAGGATTTTACAGGCCTGATATTTTTTATTTTACTGTATTTTTGATATAATGGACTAAAGTTAAAGGAGGAAATTGTCATGGAATATGAAGGGATTGTATATAGGCCACCAAGTGAAGCTAGGAGCCTTATAATTCAGGTTACAATAGGATGTGCACATAATAAATGCAGTTTCTGCAGTATGTACAGGAATAAGAGATTCAGAATAAGAAGTACAGAAGAAATATATAAGGATCTGAATGAAGCCAGAAGGATCTATGGTTATGTAGATCGAATATTTCTTGCAGACGGAGATGCGCTGGTACTTCCAATGAAAAAATTAAAGGAAATATTGTTCAAGATAAATACACTTTTCCCGGAGTGCAGGAGGATTTCAGCCTATGCAACTCCAGGAGATATTTTAAGAAAGTCACTGGATGAACTCAGGGAATTGAAAAATCTTGGGGTAGGAATTTTGTATATGGGAATTGAAAGTGGCAGTGATAAAATATTGAATGAAATAAAGAAAGGGGCTGCAGCTTCTGAAATAATAGAAGCAGGGAGAAAGGTAAAAAGCAGCGGAATCAAGCTTTCTACTACATTTATTTCTGGAATAGGTGGAAAGGACAAGTGGAGGGAGAATGCCAGAGAGTCTGCGAAAGTCATAAATTCCATTTGCCCTGATTATGTAGGACTGCTTACTCTTATGGTTGAAAAGGGAACTCAGATGTATGCAGATATAGAATGCGGACGGTTTAGACTTCTAGGCCCTGAAGAGGTTATGCTTGAAACCAGGGAGCTTGTTAAAAATATTGATGTTGACAACTGTATTTTCAGAAGTAACCATGCCTCGAATTATGTATCCCTGGGAGGAACATTATCAATGGACAAAGAGAAGTTAATAAATATAATTGACGGGGTTTTAAAGGGACAACATGGATACAAGCCTGAAAAATTCAGAATGTTGTAATTATGATTTCATTTTCTGTTCAACCAGTTCAAGGGCCTTGATATCATCGATGTATCCAATTGGAAAAACATAGTCGGGTATAATATCTGCAGAAAGTATGAAATAAAGCAGACAGCTGCCGAGTATGGCTTGTTTTTCCCTGGAAATATCTTTTTTCACAAACTCGCTGTACATGTTTTGCAGCTTTTCTACAAAAAATCCACTCCCGTTTATACCCTCAAGTTTTTTTTGAAAATCCTTATATATTATATTTTTACCTTCCGGAGTCAATGCATACTGTTCGTATTTTTCCAGCTCTGCTTTTATTTTGTCTATGTCACATTTATAGTTTAATGAATTCATCACATTTAATATTTCTGATGAGTCTGTATTACTTTCTCCTATGTTGTAGCCAGCAGATTTCAAAAGCACTTCCATGGGCACATTCAGGTGTCTTGAAAGTTTTTCAATATGATTTATGTTTGCTCTCTGTTTCCCGTTTATAATTCTGGAAATAGTTGCGGTATCTATACCTGTTAATTTGCTCAATTTTCTCATTGAGATTGATCTATCCTTTAAAATCGATTTTAACATTCCACCCAATTGGGATTTCTGGTAGTTTGAATCCATATTTATCACCTCATAAAAGTATTGTTAGTACATTATATGCAGTATATTGTTCAATATTTAAGTGTTTATATAATTTCAACATTAAGTTGACAGATGAGAAACAATTTTGAGATTTTCGTATATTATGTATTAGGATTAAATATTGAGCCTGAGAGGTGACAAAAAGATGAGTGAGTTACAGGAAGATTTTAATATTGTCAGTGACACTAAATGTAATAAAAACAAATTACTTATTCTCTTTAGTATTATAGGACCGGGATTTTTGGCAGCTATGGGAGACAATGATGCAGGTGGGCTTATTTCATATTGTATAACTGGAGCCAAATTTGGAACAAGTTTTTTTATACCACTTTCCATTTGCCTGGCTTTTATTACTTATACAATTCAGGAGATGTCCATGAGGCTTAGTGTTGTAACACAGAAAGGATTTACAGCTCTTATAGGAAAATATTATGGCAAGTTCTGGATGAAATATAATGTCACAGCCATTTTCATAGAAAATATATTGATGCTTACCACAGAATTTATAGGAATGTCTGCCGGATTGATTGTACTTGGAATACCTATGTGGATTGGTGTTGTGGTAAGTCTTGCACTGGTATTGTCTGTAATAACTTTTTCAGGGTATTGGACAAAAGAGAGGTTGTCTCTGTTCATTGGTTTTTTTAACATAGTATTTGTCATAATAGCTTTCATGACACATCCTGATACAGGAAAAATAATTGATACGTTTGTCAGCTGGAACTATACAAAGGGAAATGGGAATATATTATGGTATATTGCCGCCATAGTTGGAAATTCAGTGGCTCCATGGATGATCTTTTTTCAGGGAAGTGCCTGTATAGACAAGGGAATTGTGAAGAACAATATAAAATTTGGACGTATAGATACAGCGGCAGGTTGTGTGATACAGGCAGCGGTTGCTATATGTGTTATTATTTCCGGGGCAGCACTGTTTGGCAAAGTAGGTAATCTGGACAGTATGGGACCTGCTGCAGTTATAACTGCATTCAGCAGCAACATTGGAAGTATATCCGGAATTTTATTTGGAATTGGACTTTTTAATGCAGGACTTCTGGCTTCAATTACAATATCCCTTTCTACAACCTGGTGTGTATCGGAAGCCTTTAATTGGGATCACAGCTTGAATTCAAAAATATCTGAAGCACCAAGGTTTTATGCAGTTTATATTGGAAGCGTGATCCTGGCGGCAATCATATCCTTGATACCGAATCTTCCCTTGAACTATATGGCTGTTTTAACGCAAGTTATAGGTGGCTTCCTCATGGTACCGATACTTGTTTTCCTGTTGATGCTGACCAACAAGAAGGAACTTATGGGGAAGTATGTAAACGGAGTATTTGTAAATATAAGGGCAAATGTAGTTGTAATGATACTTGTAACTGTAATTGTACTTTTGACACTTAATTTCATTACGGGTTGTTTTTAAATGTAAATATTGCTACAATAGGTCTATATTTAGTAGAGGAAGTGACTTCATATGAATCCAGTAGCTTTTTCAATAGGTGGATTTCAAATAAGGTGGTACGGTGTAATAATAGCTGTTGGTATTGTGGCTGCCTTTATATTGGCAAATATAAATTGCAGAAAGGGAAATTATGATTTTGATACTATTGTAGATATATTTTTAATTGCATTTCCATTTGCCATAATAGGTGCAAGGGTATACTATGTCATATTTCAGTTTCAGGACTACAGGGGAAATTTAGCGGATATTTTCAATATAAGACTGGGAGGACTTGCAATACATGGAGGACTTATATTCGGCCTCACTGCCGCCTATATATATACACGATATAAGAACAAGGATTTTGCAAAAATAGCCGATCTTCTCGCTCCTTCCATAGTACTTGCACAGGCTATTGGAAGATGGGGAAATTTTTTTAATGGAGAAGCACACGGGGGCCAGGTAAGTTACGAATTCATCAGCAGATTCCCTGGATTTATACAGAGGGGAATGCATATAGATGGAGTTTATTATCATCCCACCTTCCTGTATGAATCCATATGGAATTTGCTGATATGTATTGTTCTTGTATATATATTCAGAAGAAAGCATGAGAAAGGTACTGTGATAGCAGCTTACATAGGACTTTACTCTCTCGGAAGATTTTTTATTGAAGGGCTCAGAACTGACAGCCTCATGATTGGCCCCATTAGAATGGCACAGCTTGTAAGTATTTTAGGTATAATATTCAGTATTGTATTTCTTATAGTAATCAGATCAAAAAAACAGAAACCACTGCATTGATAAATTAATGCAGTGGTGATATTTATTATTCGGATTCTACTAATGTAAGATTTAAAGTTTTTATCTTGCCGTCACGTGATACTACAATGGAAACAGTGTCACCGGATTTGTGTTTTGCTTTTATCTCATTTATTTCATTTACCGATGTAACTTTTTTTCCGTCAAATTTCTGTATTATGTCATCTACCTGCAAACCGGCCTTTTCGGCAGGACTTGATCTTTCAACTTCTGCTATATAAACACCCTGATCGGAATCTATACATGCAATCCCAATCTTTAATGATGGCTTCAAAAGTCCGCTCAATTTAGACTTTACGGTATTTATTGGAATAGAAAATCCTATTCCCTCCACGTCACCACCTATTTTGGCGGAGTTCACACCTACTACCTGTCCAAGTGAATTTACGAGGGCTCCACCGCTGTTTCCGGGATTTATAGCCGCATCTGTCTGTAAAAAACTCTGAGAAGTATCACCAACACTTATCTCTCTGTTTGTAGCGCTTATGATTCCGCTTGTTACAGATCCCAGAAGTTCCTTGCCAAGAGGATTTCCAATGGCAACTACCGGGTCACCTACCTGCAGCTTTGAAGAATCGCCAAGTTCAGCAACAGCTGGCATTGCAACTTTGGTGGTTACTTTTATAACGGCAAGATCCTGATTTGCATTATAGTTTACTACTTTGGCAGGTACTTCCTTTTTGTTGTTAAGTATTACACTTACAGTTTGGGCTCCCTGTACTACATGATAATTGGTAAGTATATATCCATCTGAATTTATAATAATACCGGAACCCATGCCGTCCTCCTCCTGCATGCCTCCATTGCCTGAAAATCCAAAATAGCTGCCCTGGGAAATTGTCTTTACAGATACACCGACTACTGCAGGACTTACCCTTTTGGCTATTTCAGCTACACTTAGGCCACTACTTTTATTTGAGCTGGAGTTTGTAGATACATTGGAAACCTGGGATTGTGGAATCTTAACTGAATTTGCAACACTTTCATACAGTGGGGTGTTTTTGAAAAAATCTGTATTTGGTAGTATATACAAAAATGCCGCTGCGGATATGCTTCCGCCAATCAAACTTGCTACTACTGCCACTGCAATATAAGATAATAATCTTCCTCCCTTAAATTTGAATCTATGTTTAAAGGAGTTCTCCTTTTCTTTTTTAAAATTCTCCATAATATAGTTAACCTCCTTGTCAAATTTATATCTATATAATACTTTTGATTTGTTACAGCCCTATGTCAAAAATGTTAATTAGGTATTACAATTCTGTGCTTTCGAAACATATTGACAATAATTTATTATTGTTATAGGATAAATTGTATGTTTATTTAGGAGGCTAATTAATATTATGTGTAATGACGAAGACAATCATCAGTATATACCCGAAATTTTAATAACTCACTGGATAAGAATGATTTATAGGAATATGACTAATTTATATAATTGTAAGTTAAATGAACTGTCATTAACAATTTCGCAGGTATGTGTATTATCAAGACTGTGGATTAAAGACGGACTTACACAAAAGGAAATAGCTCTGGAACTTCAGATAAGACCGGCATCACTTACAGCGCTTGTAAATACACTTGTTTCAAAAGGATGGGCAATAAGAAAGGGAGATAGGGAAGATGCAAGGATAAACCGGATATATCTAACTGACAGTGGAAGGGATTTCAGATCTAAATGTGCACATATAAATGATGAAATGGAGGAGCTTTTAAGCAGAGGGTTTTCAAAAGAAGAAAAACAGCTTCTTCTGGTATGGCTGAAGAGGATATATGAAAACATGGAATAGTCCGCTTATTATATTTAGGAGGCTAAATACTTTAAAAATTTATGAATATGGGTTATTGTGTTGTGAATAGGAGGTAAATAGATTGGAACGTTCAGATAAATTAAGAGATAAGAAAATAAGCAAACTGCTTATGGAATTTTCAATACCCGCTATAATAGGTATGCTTGTAAATTCCATGTACATCGTAATAGACAGGATATTTATAGGAAGAGTAGTAGGTGCCATGGCAATATCAGGAGTTAGCTTAACCTTTCCTATAGTAATACTTATAATGGCCTTTGCAATGCTTGTGGGCATTGGTGCAGCTGCAAGAATTTCCATAAAGTTGGGGGAGGACAGGAGAGATGAAGCTGAGCTCATATTGGGCAATGCCCTGGTGCTGCTTGTGATAGTATCTGTAATTGTCACTGCTTTTGGGTTGATATTTGTAGATCCAATGCTGAAATCCTTTGGCGCAAGTGAAAGCACTATAGATTATGCAAGAGAATTTATCGTTATACTGCTTGCAGGATCAATATTTCAGACTATAGGGTTCGGACTAAATAATATAATACGTTCCGAAGGAGATCCCAAAAAGGCCATGAGTACAATGCTCATAGGTGCGATATGCAATATAATACTTGATTTCATATTTATATATGTGCTCGGGTTTGGTATAAGAGGAGCAGCTGTTGCAACTGTAATTTCACAGCTGGTCAACATGGTATGGGTTCTGTATTATTTCTTGAGGGGAAACAGCATACTCAAGATAAAAAGAGAAAATATGGTATTGAAAAAAGATGTAATAATGAGTATATTTACTATAGGTATGGCGCCTTTTGCCATGCAGCTGGCAGCAAGTGTTGTAAATATAATATTCAACAGAAGCCTTGGCATATATGGAGGAGATCTGGCCATAGGAGCCATGGGTATAATAAACGGCATAGTTACTATTGTACTCATGCCCATATTCGGAATCAACCAGGGATCTCAGCCTATAATTGGCTTCAACTACGGGGCAAAACAGTATATGCGTGTAAAAGAGACACTGAAACTCGCAGTCATAGCGGCAAGCTTTATAGCAATAACCGGAACTCTGTCAGCACATATTTTTCCCCATGCACTTGTAAGTCTTTTTAACAAAGCAGATGTTAATTTGACCAATATATCTGTAAATGGAATAAAAATATTCATGCTTATGTTTCCACTTGTTGGATTTCAAATAGTAAGCTCCAATTTTTTTCAGGCAATAGGAAAGGCCAAAATATCAATGCTTCTGGCACTTTCAAGACAGGTAATAGTGCTTATACCTATGCTGCTTATACTGCCTAGAATATTTGGGCTCAACGGTGTCTGGATGGCAGCGCCTGTATCCGATACAATATCTTCAATGCTTACAGCAGTATTTTTGACACTTGAACTTAAAAAACTTAATTTTCAACAAAATAAAACATCCGGAGATATCGGGATGCAATTGTAATAGGGTGATCATATATGTTTTTAAAAAAGAGTGTATTTTTTGCAGTATATACCTTGATAAATATATATATAGGCTTTAGCTTTTCAAATGTGATCCAGTATTTTTTCCCACAATTCAATTTGTATGTTTACTGGGTTGTATTCATTTTTATTGTATTTTCCTTCTTTATAGGGAGATATAATAAAAATTTGCTGCCGGCTCCTCTTAATAAAATTGTGTATGTAATTGGAGCCTACTGGCTTGGAGCACTTGTATATGAAGTTATTTACCTGGCTGTAATGGGAATTTTAAAGATGTTCCTGTACTTTATTCCACATTATGGAAGAATATTCAACAGCTATGTTGTATATATTGATCTCTGCATGGCTGTAATAATAGTTCTCATATTGATTTATGGGACTTATAATGCAAGACATCTGAAAATAGCAAATTATACTATTGATGTTGATAAAAATTCAGGTAAAATCAGGAAATTGAATATCATAATGGTGTCGGATGTTCATATGGGAAGGCTGATGGTAAAAGGGAGACTTGTTAGGATGGTGGCTGAAATCAACAAGTTGAAACCGGATATCCTAATACTCGGCGGGGACATAATAGATGATGACATTGATATGGATGAAGCTTATGATATTTTACAACCTCTTCAAGATGTGGACAGCAAGTATGGAACATATGCTGTCTATGGAAATCATGAGTATATAGGTTCAAACACAAAAAAGCTTGGGGGAATTTATAAAAGCCTTGGTGTAAATCTGCTCGTTGATGATATAATTCTTGTAAATGATGAATTCTATATAGCTGGAAGAGATGACAAGTACAGTGAAATATTCAATCAGAAAAGAAGAAGAAAAGTGGAAGAATTTCTTGAGAATATTGATATGGAAAAACCAATAATACTTGTAGATCATCAGCCTATAGATATTGACAGTGCAATAAAAAACAATGTGGATATTCAGTTTTCCGGACATACTCACAGGGGACAGATATATCCCAATAATTTAATTACAAGGCGGGTGTTCAAATTGGACAATGGGTACTTGAAAGAAGGCAGATTCAACTGCATAGTATCTTCGGGATTTGGAACATGGGGACCGCCAATAAGGCTCGGAAGCAAATCACAGATTGTTCAGGCCGTAATTAAATTTAAATAAGATGATTTATGGAGAAGAAGAGCTATGGATAAACAGGGAGAAGTATTGGGACACGACTACGAAAAATCGTTGGGAATAGGACTGCGAAAGAAGAATGGTACTTTTTATACTCCATATTATATTGTAGATTTTCTGCTTGAAAATACAATGAAGGATGTTGATGTACTAAAAAATCCATTTGTAAAAGTACTCGATCCTTCCTGCGGATGCGGATTTTTTCTCGTAAGTGCCTATAAAGTGCTCTTTGTGAAGTTTAAGGAGAACCTTGGACAATTGAGAAAGAAGTTCGGAAGTAAATTATATAAAATTGATAAAAACGGGAAAGAAATCATTCTATCTGGCTGTAGATACTGGAATGAAGGCAATTTAAGCCGCCATTTGCTCCAAAATTGTATATTTGGTTCCGATATAGATTCAAATGCCGTTGAGATTACGAAGCACAATTTGTGTTCTCTCTGCAGGGATAAAATTGACTTGAGCTCGAATATAGTATGCTGTAACAGCCTTATAAAATGGGATGAAGACTATGACAGCTGCATTGAAGGCACTGATATCAAAGTTATGGTTGATTTCTGGAGTAAAAAATATGACTATGTTGTTGGTAACCCACCGTGGGTGTCACTTAGCAGAAAATTCAAAAATTCAGTAGATGATAATATGCTTCAATATTATATTGACAGATACGATGGTAACAGATATCTTCCTAATCTATATGAATATTTTATAAAAAGATCCCTGGAATTGTTAAATGAAAATGGGAAAATAGGAATTGTAGTTCCTGATAGATTTGCAAGCAATGTGCAGTATGGAAAATTCAGAAGATATATACTGGAAAGATATAATATCGCCCGTCTTGTATTTGGAATAAAGTTTCCTGGTATAAGCACGGATATTATGATCTTTATAGCCGAAAATAAGTATGATATGAACAATAAAATCATAGTGGATGTCAAGGATGAGGCAAAATATGAAATAAATCAGATCGACTATAAAAAAAATCCCAATATTGAGTTCTTCCATGATCTGGACAGCGGGTACGGTGAAATAAGGAAGGGTGTTGAATTTGACAGCTGCAGGCTCGGCAGCATATGTACCACATTTACCGGCTTTATAGGCAGTAAGAGTATGATTACACAAGTCAGGCACAACAAGACACAGATAGAGATATTAAGAGGCAGGAACGTAGGCAGATACAGTATATCGGGTAATTACTATTATGATTTTGTGGATGAAAATATAAAAGGCGGTACTAAAAATATTGAAAAACTGGCATACAAAAATAAAATAGTATTGAGAAAGACAGGCAAAAGTATAGAAGCTGCTTTAGACGGCAGGGGATATGTCATAGAACAGTCATTATATGGTATTATATTGAAGGATACAAAGTATTCAATTGAGTATATTCTAGGTATACTCAATTCCAAGTTAATTCAATGGTATTATAGAAGTTTTCTTGTTACCAATTACAGATCAATGCCGCAGATAAAAAAATACAATTTGGACAGAATCCCCATAAAAATATGCAGCGGCAATAAAAAATACAGAATTGAGAATATGGTTTCAGACATACTTAATTGCAGTAACGGTGTTAAAAGAAATTTAATACAGGAGGAACTGGATTCCAGCATATTTGAACTGTATGGAGTGAAGCAAAATGACAGAAGTATAATATTGAAATTGTTTGGGAAATAGATTGACTTGTATATGCTAGGATGATATCATGAAATTTATGATATCATCTATATAATTTGGAGGTAGAAAACATGGAACAACCTAAGGATTCAAATGAACAACAGAAATCTTTTTTGGAATCATTTTTTAAGCTTTCAGAAAACAATACTACAGTTAGGACGGAGATCCTGGCAGGAATCACTACTTTTATCACTATGGCATACATAATCTTTGTAAATCCAAGCATACTTATGCAGGCTGGAATGAATACAAAGGGTCTTATGGGGGATGCAGCTGTCAAGGCCGGGCTTTCCGCAATCAATGATCCTATAGTGGCATCGGTATTTGCTGCAACCTGTATAGCAGCAGCTGTTGGAACTTTTGTAATGGCACTTTATGCAAATCTTCCTTTTGCCCAGGCACCGGGAATGGGCCTGAATGCATTTTTCACCTACAGTGTTTGCCTTGGAATGGGATACAGATGGCAGCAGGCACTTGCGGCAGTTCTTGTATCGGGAATAATATTTATAATAATTACAGTAACCTCTATAAGAGAGAAAATTGTGGATGCACTTCCGCACAACCTTAAACTGGCCATATCCGGAGGTATCGGCCTCTTTATAGCACTTATAGGTCTTAAAAATGCAGGTATAGTAATATCAGATCCGGCTACGCTGGTGGCATTCGGAAAATTGACTACTCCTCATGTACTTGTTGCAATCATAGGTATTTTGATTACTGCAATACTCATGTCAAGAAGGGTAAAAGGATCAATACTCATTGGAATAATTTTGACTACAATAGTCGGTATACCTTTTGGGGTGACACATCTTTCAGACATACATATTATAAGCAGGCCGCCTTCACTTGCGCCTACATTTATGTCCTTTGATTTTGGAGGCCTTTTAGATATAGGGAAAGCAGGGGCAGTTGGTGCTATTACGAGTTTGATCATGGTAATTATAACATTCACACTTGTTGATTTGTTTGATACTATAGGTACCCTGGTGGGTACAGCTGAAAGAGCAGGAATGGTTGACAAAAATGGAAGAGTCAAGAATATGCACAAGGCTCTTTTGTCAGATGCACTTGCAACTACAATAGGTTCAATTCTTGGTACAAGTACTGTCAATACATATGTTGAATCCACATCGGGTGTAACAGCAGGCGGCAGAACAGGACTTACTTCTGTTACAGTAGGAATATTGTTCATACTTTCACTGTTTTTCAGCGGGTTGGTAGGAATTGTTCCAACTGAAGCTACTGCACCTGCCCTTATAATTGTTGGAGTACTTATGATGAGTGCGGTTACAAAAATAAATTTCGATGATTTTACAGAGGCACTTCCTGCCTTCTTTGCAATAGCATTTATGCCTTTTAGCTACAGTATAGCAAATGGTATAGCAGCAGCTATAATATTTTATCCAATAGTAAAAGTGGCTACAGGAAAATACAAGGAAGTTCATCCAATAGTATATGTACTGGCAGCGCTCTTTATATTTAGATTTGCAATGCTTTCGTAGTTATAGTTAGTACGACCGATTGAAGCTTTTGACTTTAATCGGTCATTTTTGTCTTTAAATGTGTTATTATATTGACAATAGTTTAAGGCAGGTGATTTTATATGAAGAAGTCTCTAAAGGTTATATTGTCCATTATTACTGTAGTATTTGTAGCTGTGCTTATAACTGGATTTGAAGTCATATTTTTTGGGGAAAACTCCAAACCGGAAAAATCGGACTGTATAATTGTTCTGGGATGCAAAGTTTATGGCAGTACGCCAAGCCCGTTTCTGGCGGCAAGAACCGACGAGGGCTTGAGATTGTACAATAGAGGTTATGGAAGTTATATTATCGTCTCTGGCGGCAGGGGTAATGGAGAGAACATATCTGAGGCAATGGCCATGAGAAACTATTTGATTTCCAGAGGAGTTGATCCTAAACGAATAATAATGGAGGACAAGTCCATGTCCACCATGGATAATTTGACAAATTCCAGTCGTATAATGAAGAAAGAAGGCTTTAAAACGGCGATTATAGTATCCAATAAGTTTCATTTGAAGAGAGCTTCCTTAATGGCAAGAAAACAAGATATCAATGCAAGCTATTCAGGAGTTTTTGTCTCGGATTACAAAGCCCATGAAATTAAAGGTTATATAAGGGAAATCCCGGCTCTCTGGCAATATTACCTGATACGGGCAAGTATACTGAGCATTTTTGAAACTGCCATATCTGCCATTATACTGTGACCTAATGGAGAAGGATGAATTCCGTCTATAAACAACTTCTCAGGTTCTGTATATTTAAGTTCTTCAGAAAACAATTCGAAAAAATCAATGTACTCAATTCTGTTTTGGCTGCAGTAATCTATCAGCCAGTTCCTGTACTGCTGCTGTATATTGTTTACTTCAGTATAATTCAGATCATTGGCCCAGTGAATACTTGCCAGTGATCCAATAACGGGAGGTTCTATGCCTGCAATGGGTACTATGCTGTATTTGACAGCTTCTCTTACCAGTTCGGAAAAATTGTCTTCTATATTTTTTAGGGGATGAAGACACATTATATCATTGCAGCCGCCCATTATGAAAACAAAATTCGGCTTCAGGCCTACTACATCACTGAAGGATCTTGAGAGCATACCTGCAGTAGTATCTCCATTGACGCCTTTATTTATTATTTCTATTTTAAGGGCATCCTTGAGTTTGTATATCCAGGAATTTTCCGTAAAAACTCCATATCCTGTTGTCAGACTGTCACCTATGCATACTAGTTTCATTATGCAAGTTCACTTCCTTTAAATATTCGTATCATGTCGAACATTATTCAATATATTTGGATTATTATATTGAATAATGTAATTTCCTATGTTAATATAATTATATCATAAACATTAAGTATCCATATAATCCTAATAATGTGGTTTAGGAGTTTCTACAGGAAGCCGTAAATTTCCCGTCTATGGATAAATTCATTTAAAGTTTGCCGCAAAACCAAGCTTTGAATTTGTTTATCGATTTTGGGGCTTCTTATAGATTCGTATATGGATTTATTTGAGCCTTTTTATACTTTTAAAATAAATTTTATTTACAAAATTCAAGGAGGACGAATATGAAGGTAGCAATTATATTTGGCAGCAGTTCAGATACAGAAAAAATGAAAGGGGCTGCCAGGGCTCTAAAGGAATTTGGTATTCAATATAAAGCTTATGTACTGTCTGCACACAGGGTTCCAGAGAAACTTATAGAAACAATTGGAAAACTTGAGGATGAAGGTTTTGAATGTATTATTTCAGGTGCCGGACTTGCAGCACATCTTCCAGGTGTTATTGCAGCCAATACGACCATGCCGGTTATAGGGGTCCCGCTTAATGCAGCTGTATCAGGACTTGATTCCCTTTTTTCCATAGTCCAGATGCCAAAATCAATACCTGTGGCTACAGTTGGAATAAATAACAGTTACAATGCAGGAATGCTTGCAGTGGAAATTCTGGCACTCAAATATCCTGAAATCAAAAGCAAGTTGCTTGAATACAGAAAAAACATGAAGGAAAAATTCATCAAAGAAAATGGAGAAGGAGTGGAATTATAAATTATGGAAAAGAAAAATATGATATATGAGGGAAAAGCAAAGAAGGTATATGAAACGGATGATAAGGACAGGGTTATAATTTATTATAAAGATGATGCCACAGCTTTTAACGGAGAAAAGAAGGGGCAGATATCAGACAAGGGCGTGCTTAACAATACTATTACATCAATGCTGTTTGAACTCCTTGAAAAACATGGAATTGACACTCATTTTGAAAAAAAGCTGAGTGACAGGGAGCAGCTTTGCAAAAGAGTTAGTATAATTCCCCTTGAAGTAATAGTGAGAAATGTAGCAGCAGGAAGTATGGCGAAGAGGCTGGGTGTGGAAGAAGGTACTGCACTCAAGACTACTGTGTTTGAACTCAGCTACAAGGATGATGAACTGGGAGATCCACTTATCAATGACTATCATGCAATTGCCCTTGGATTTGCGACGGAAGATGAATTAAATACGATATACAAGATGACAGCCAGGATAAACGAAGTGCTGAAGGAATTTTTCATCAAACAGGGAATAAGGCTGATAGATTTCAAGCTTGAATTTGGAAAGTTCAATGGGAAGATAGTTCTTGCGGATGAGATATCACCAGACACATGCAGATTCTGGGATGCAAAGACCAATGAAAAACTGGATAAGGACAGATTCAGAAGAGACATGGGCAATGTAAAAGAGGCTTATGAGGAAATACTCAGTAGAATAAGTGGAAAATAATTAATGGAAAGGAAAGAATCTAATGCACATTTCAGATGATAAGTTTAAAGAAGAGTGTGGGGTATTCGGCATATTCTGTACGGAAGATGATATAAATGTAGCTTCCATAACCTATTATGGATTATATGCACTGCAGCATAGAGGACAGGAGAGTGCGGGTATAGCCGTATCCGATGGATATAAACTGGACTGCTATAAGGGAATGGGACTTGTTGCCGACGTATTTGACGAGAAAATATTGGGCAAACTGAAAGGTAGAAGTGCTATCGGACATGTAAGATATTCTACTGCTGGATCAAGCAATATTGAAAATGCCCAGCCCCTTGTTAAAAAGTATAAGTCAGGAAGCATAGCCATGGCCCATAATGGAAATTTGGTTAATGCGAAGCTCATGAAGGAAGAACTTTCAGGGTGCGGCTGCTGTTTTGAAAGTGAAGCTGATACGGAAGTTATATTGAGTCTCATTGTAGACAGCAAGGAACAGGATATCAAAGATGCCATTTCCAGATCATTGAAAAATGTGAAGGGCTCCTATGCCCTTGCTATTCTGACTGAAGATAAACTGATCGGTATAAGAGATCCAAACGGTATAAGACCTCTTTGTATCGGGAAAATAGACAACAGTTATATACTGTGTTCTGAAAGCTGTGCATTGGATGCTGTAGGAGCGGAATTCATAAGGGATGTACTTCCTGGTGAAATTGTAATTATAGACAATCAGGGTATAACCTCTGACAGATTTACAGACAGGATAGAATGCAAGACCTGTGCTTTTGAATATGTGTATTTTGCAAGGCCGGACAGCACCATAGATGGTATAAATGTATATTCTTCGAGAGTAAGAGCAGGGAAGATACTCTATATGGAAAGTCCTGTGGAAGCGGATGTGGTAATAGGAGTTCCGGATTCCGGAATACCTGCTGCAGTTGGATTTGCGGAGGCATCAGGGATACCATATGGAATAGGTTTTATAAAGAACAAATATATAGCAAGGACTTTTATAGCTCCTTCCAAAGAGCTGAGGGAAAGGGCTGTTTCAGTTAAACTGAATCCTCTTAAGATGAATGTGGAAGGTAAAAGAGTGGTTATTGTGGATGATTCCATTGTAAGGGGAACTACGAGTAAAAGACTTGTTGAAATACTTAGAAGATCAGGTGCCAAGGAGGTTCATTTCAGGGTGTCTTCACCTGTAGTAAAGTGTCCGTGTTATTTCGGGATTGACACTCCTTACAGAAATGAACTTATTGGGGCCAATTTTTCCATAGAGGAAATAAATGAAAAGATAGGATCGGACAGTCTGGCCTATATAAGTATCTCCGGGATGATAGAATCATTCGAAAAGAACAAGAAAAAGGATTATTGTCTTGGATGTTTCAATGGAGAATATCCAATGCCTACTCCGGATAAAGAATATAAAACTTTGGTATAATTAATATAGAATCAAAAATATTTTGAGGGGTGGTAAGTTAATGATAACCTATAAGGATTCCGGCGTAAATATTGAAGAGGGGTACAAATCTGTACAATTGATAAAAAAGTATTCAGCTTCTACTTTTATTCCGGGAGTTTTAAATGGACTCGGAAGTTTTGCGGGAATGTTCGAGCTTGGAAAGTATGAAAATCCGGTTCTGGTTTCTGGAACGGACGGAGTTGGAACAAAATTGAAAATAGCATTTCACAAGAAAAAGTATGATACCGTTGGAATAGACTGTGTAGCCATGTGTGTAAACGACATATTATGTCATGGTGCGAAGCCGATATTTTTTCTTGACTATATAGCCTGTGGAAAGCTTGATTCAAAAATTTCTGCTGACCTTGTAAAAGGTGTTTCCGATGGATGTATTCAGGCAGGATGTGCATTGATCGGCGGAGAAACTGCCGAAATGCCAGGATTCTATTCTGAAGGTGAGTACGATATAGCAGGCTTTTCCGTGGGAGTTGTAGAAAAGGAAGATATAATAGATGGAAGTTCAGTAAAAGATGGGGATGTACTTATAGGAATAGCTTCAAGCGGAGTTCACAGCAACGGCTATTCGCTGGTAAGAAAGCTTATACCGGATCTGGATGCCAGCTTTTTAGACAGGACATTTGCAGATGAGCTTCTTGTTCCAACAAAGATATATGTAAAACCAGTACTTGAGCTTGTAAAAAACTTTCACATCAAGGCAATGGCTCATATAACAGGAGGGGGCTTTTTTGAAAATATACCGAGGATGTTCAAAGATAATTTTACAGCAGTTGTAGATAGAAAGAGTTTTGAAGTCCCGGAAATATTTAAATATATGATCAGTCTCGGAGTGACTGAAGAGGAAATGTACAATACATATAATATGGGGATTGGTTTTGTATTATGTGCAGCTTCTCAGGATACCGACAGGATAATCAGTAAACTTTCAGAGCTGGGAGAAAAAGCTTTTATAATTGGAAATGTAGAAATAGGAGATAAAAAGGTATGTTTAAAATAGCTGTTTTGGTATCTGGCGGTGGGACGGATCTTCAGTCCATAATTGATGCAGTGAACAGCGGCTATATTTCAAATTGCTCTATAGAAGCTGTGATAAGTGACAGAGATGGAATTTATGCCATCTCGAGAGCCAGGGAAAATGACATAGACACATATGTTTTTGACAGAAAGGTATACAATGGCAATATTTCATCACATATATTGGATGTATTGGATGGAAGGGTTGATCTCATAGTATGTGCGGGGTGGCTTTCCATACTCGAAGGTGAATTGATTTCGAAGTTTGAAAATAAAATTATAAATATTCATCCGTCACTCATACCCTCTTTTTGCGGACAGGGTATGTATGGAATCAAGGTTCATGAAAGGGCCATTGAATATGGAGTAAAGGTTTCTGGATGTACGGTGCATTTTGTAGATTCCGGTACTGACAGCGGCCCTATAATAAAACAGGTTGTAGTTCCGGTATATTTTGACGATACGGCAGAAACTCTGCAGGGAAGAATACTGGAACAGGAGCACAAGGTGCTTCCTGAGGTTATAAAGCTTATCTCCCTTGGAAAGGTGAAAATTTCCGGGAGAAGAGTGAAAATTTTGGAGGACATATAATATGATAAAACGTGCATTGATAAGTGTATATGATAAAAGCGGACTTTTGGAACTGGCACAGTTTTTAGCAAGTAAAGATGTGGAAATAATATCTACAGGCGGTACCTACAAATACATGAAGGACAATAATATTCCCGCTGTAGAGATATCCAAAATTACAGGCTTTGATGAAATACTCGATGGAAGGGTAAAAACACTTCATCCGGTAATCCATGCAGGAATACTTGCAAGACGTGACAGCCAGAAACACATGGATACTTTGAAGGAAAAGAATATAACTCCAATAGACATGGTTGTAGTAAATTTATATCCTTTTTTCAACAAGGTTGACAGTGATATAACTTTTGATGAAAAGGTTGAGTTTATAGATATAGGCGGACCTACCATGATAAGGGCGGCAGCAAAGAATTTCAAGGATGTAGTCGTGCTTACGGACGTAGAGGATTATTCCAGGGTTATAAAAGACCTGGAGGAAAATGGTGAAGTAGATTTCAATACGAGAAAAAAACTGGCAGGAAAGGTCTTTAATCTGATGTCGGCTTATGATGCTTCCATTTCAAATTTTCTCCTGGATGAGGAGTATCCGGAGTATCTTTCTCTTTCATATAAAAAATCTTCAGGTTTAAGATACGGTGAAAATCCACATCAGAGTGCAGCCTATTATGTTCAAACTTCAGGCAGGGCTCCCATGAAAAATTTCCAGCAGCTAAATGGCAAGGAACTGTCATACAACAATATAAAGGACATGGATATTGCATGGAAGGCAGTAAACGAATTTGAACAGATATGCTGTGTAGCTGTAAAACACAACACTCCATGCGGTGCGGCCATAGGGAAGTCCCTGCATGAGGCGTATATAAAAACCTACAGCTGTGATTCCACTTCCATATTTGGGGGGATTGTAGCCGTAAACAGAAAGATGGATGCAAAGACGGCGGAGGAGATAAGCAAGATATTTCTTGAAATAGTCATTGCTCCGGATTTTGAAGATGAAGCGCTTGAAATATTTAGAAAGAAGAAAAACCTGAGAGTAATAAAATGTAATGTGAAACCTACTGCCGGATTTGAAATTGCGAAGGTTGACGGAGGGATTCTGCTCCAGTCTTCGGATAATGAACTTACTGAGAAGATGGATGTAGTTACGGAGAAGAAACCGACTAAAGATGAAATAGACAATCTTATTTTTGCCATGAAGATATGCAAATATGTGAAATCAAATGCCATTGTAGTAGCAAAAGACTTTATGGCAAAGGGAATTGGCGGGGGAGAGGTCAATAGAATATGGCCTGCCTGTCAGGCGCTGGATAGGGCCGGTGACGGTGTTGTTCTTGCCTCGGATGCATTCTTCCCATTCGGAGATGTAGTTGAGGAAGCTGCAAAATATGGAATAAAAGCTATAATGCAGCCTGGCGGTTCCATAAGAGATGCGGAATCCGTAGAAGGATGCAATAAGCATGGTATATCCATGGTATTTACCGGTATAAGACATTTTAAACATTAGAAATACGGGAGGAAGGTTCTGTGAAAATACTTGTAGTTGGATCAGGAGGAAGAGAACATGCCATAGCCTGGAAACTGTCACAAAATAAAGAAGTGGATACCATATTTTGTGCTCCTGGAAATGGTGGTACGGATTTAGAAAATAAATGTTTGAATTTGAATATTAAAGATGACGACATAGAGAGGCTCTGTGATTTTGCGGAGAAAGAAAACATAGATTTGACTGTTGTAGGGCCGGAGGTTCCTCTTGTTGATGGAATAGTAAATAAATTCAGAAGCAGGGGGCTTGCAATATTCGGACCTGATGCAGAAGCTGCGAAACTTGAGGGCAGCAAGACCTATGCCAAGAATTTTATGAGAAAATACGGGGTAAGGACTGCGGAATATGAAAGCTTTGAAGATGCCGGCAGTGCAGTTGACTATATAAAAAGATGCCGATATCCTGTAGTTGTGAAAGCCGATGGTCTGGCTGCGGGAAAAGGTGTTGCCATATGTGGGAATTATGAGGAAGCCTATGAGAGTATAAAGGATTTTATGGTCAATGACATATTCAAGGGCTCCGGAAAAAAGATAATTGTAGAGGAATTCCTTGAGGGTGTAGAAGCATCCATACTTTCAATAACCGATGGGAAATGCATAATTCCATTTATATCTGCCAAGGATCACAAGCAGATATATGATGGTGGAAAGGGACCTAATACCGGTGGAATGGGTGCAATTGCTCCGAACCCATACTGCAGTGAAGAGGTACTTGAGGACTTCAGAAAAAGTATAATGGAACCAACTTTAAAAGGTATAAAAAGCGAGCACATGGACTATAAAGGTATAATATTTTTTGGAGTTATGATAACAAAAAAAGGTATATATCTTTTGGAGTATAATGTTAGAATGGGTGATCCTGAAACACAGGCTGTATTACCGCTTATGGAAAGTGATCTAGTAGAACTTATAAGTTCGGCACTTGATGAAAAATTGTCAAATTTCCACCTTGAATGGAAGAAGGGGGCATCCTGCTGCGTGGTTGCGGCTTCTGAGGGCTATCCATTGAAATATGAAACAGGATTCAAGATAGATGGAATAGAAAGAGCAGGCGATGTTTTTGCTTCAGGCATAAAATTTGAAGACGGAGTATTCAAAACAAGCGGTGGAAGAGTATTATGCACTTATGGGGTAGGTAATGATCTCGACTCTGCTGTCAAAATTGCTTATGACAAACTGGATAAAATAAAGTTTCAGGGAAAATATTTTAGAACTGATATTGGAGAATAGCAGACCAGTTGGTCTGCTTGTTTTTACGATAAAATACTTTCCCGTGCCATGTCCAACAGAGCAAAAAGTTACAATTGTCTTAAATATTATTATATTTAGTAGAAATAATTTATAGATAATAGTAAAATATGACTTGTAGTGTTTTGCAGAAGATTATACCTATTTTATGGAGGCAAGATTATATGGGGAGCCAAAAAAGGGCCAGGAAAAAAAAGAAAAAGACTTTCAGGATGTTTCTGCTTTTTATAATATATGAACTTATAGTTGTTGTAGTAACATCACCGCTGCTGGTATTTTACGGACCATTTACAGGAGTGAGGGATATGGTTGTAAACACGGCAATGCTAACCTTTACCCATCAATACATAGCAACTGCATTTTTGTCAAAAGAAAAAATAGATGAAATAATGGCCAAAAATAGAAGCGGTGAAATATCCGGGGATGAAACTGAGGATCAAAGCGGTGTCAGCATAGAACACCGAAATGACAAGGGAATAGAGAGATATGACATACCAAGCAGGGCTGGAAGCAGATTTGACGGGTACATACTTGAAGTAAAAGATCCCACAAGAATGAGAATAGGATATACCAAAAGACTTGGACAGGTAGGTGAGAAAACCAGTGAAATAGCCCAGGACCATAATGCAGTTGCAGCAATAAATGGCGGTGGATTTACAGACAGGGCCTCAAACGGCAAACAATGGGTAGGTACGGGAGGAATACCCGAGGGAATTGTAATCTCCGAGGGCAAGAGTATAAACCCTGTTAATTCTTCCGAGAAGATGGCAAGTGTTGCGGCATTTACTCCGGATGGAAAGTTGATAGTGGGAAGGCACAGCTTGAATGATCTACTGTCCCAGGGTGTGACGGAAGCCCTCTCTTTTCAGGATGCACTTATTATAAACGGTAAAACTGTTTCTGTGGATTCAGTGGGACGAAATCCTCGAACTGCCATAGGTCAAAAGGCTGATGGTACCATCGTAATGGTTGTAATTGATGGAAGAAGAGGTATAAAGCTTGGTGCCACACTAAAGGAAGTTCAAACCATACTCCTTCAGAGGGGAGTAGTAAATGCAACGAGTCTTGACGGAGGATCATCTGCTACCATGTATTTTGACGGCGAGGTGATAAACAATCCTTGTGACTGGAATGGTGAGAGAACTGTAGCTACCGCAATATATGTAAAACCTTAGAGGAGTGTAGTCTCGATGAAAATACTTAAGAGGATAATTGTCTGGACTTTGATACCTGTAATTTTTGAACTGGCAGGTTTGTTTTTCATAGACAGATTTTATATGGGAGACGAGATGAATTTCAGCATAAAAAAAGTTGACATATCATCTAAAAAGAATCATACAAAAATAAAAGTAAAGGTTCCTGAAGATGCAGAGGATATAAAGGTATCCCACAATGGAAACTATATATCCTATTGTGAAGGTGAAAGTATATACGTAATCGATACAGATAAAGACGATAAAAAAGAAGTAACTATGGAGGACGGCTCAGAACTGTCCTATTACAGGTGGGATCTTGACAGTGACGTAATACTTATGGCAGAAAAATTTTCAAGGGCGGGTTCGAGTTATCTGAAATTTGTTGCCTATGACGCAAAGAGGGATTCAACTACGGAGCGAAAAAATGATTCAAATCAGGTGCTTGAAATACTTCTGCCGGACAGCGACTATGAAGTAAAGAAGATAACTTTTTCGGGGGCGAGCAATGTAACTTATGTAACATCCGGAGCAGAGGGACAGACGAGCAGGATATACAGGATAAATCGTATGACTCAGATGAATCTTGTGAGATTCGGCGGTATTCAACTTGGTAATATAGCTGCCATAAACAACCAGGATGGAGACCAGATCGTCTATGAGGACAGAAGTACAAATAGAATAAGGATTGGAAGAAGTCAGGAAGTAATAGCTACCGGTGAGAATGGCCTGCATTATTTGCTGGATACGGATAATAATGACCGTATATACATAGGAAATGGGGAGAATAACAGGATAAGCAAGATATTTGTAGCTGATTTAACTCAACCAAGGAGCAGCTGGAAGACATATCAATTGTCATCTGCTTGTGACAAAAAGAATATATACGTAGTCAGGGATGGAAGGATATATATAAATGATCCTGGCAAAAATACCGTGACAGAGCTGACAACTGGAAAATCAGTACATTATGATGGATACCTGGTTGGAGTATACAATTATGGAGTAGTGAGCAGGGATGGAAACAAAATTTTAGGAAGCCTGTTTGAATAGAGTTAAACCCACAATGAGGACATTGCGGGCTTAACTATTTTTTGACTTGAAATAATATAATTTCCCGTCTTCTATTGTGCAGTCTATCAGCCTGCTGTTGTACAGGTATGATATGAACGCGGATACTCCGGCAAAATTGAGATAATATTCATTGAAGTCAAGTTTCAAGCTGCTTAAAATGGTTATATTTTCAAGAATTTCTTCTCTTGTAAGCGGCTGCTCCAGAAGTTCAAGTATTTCATCCCTGTAATTTTCTATGTTTTTAACATTTTTGTCTATTAATGAAGGCATATCCTCTTTTATAATCAGCCTCTCAGAATGACTTATTAAAAAATAATCAGCATCAATTTCATTGATACTTCCCAAGGAATCAAGACTATCCGATATATTGTACAAGTATGGAAAAGAGTATTTGTCCAGTATTTCGGAACTGAATATGGAATCACCTAAAAAGCAGACTCTGTCAGGAGTTATTATTCCTATGTGTTCTACTGAATGTCCGGGCAATGGTATTATATTGAATTTGTCATCTCCAATCTTGTTTACTCCGTAGTCGAGTACAAAATCCACATCAATGGGTTTATTGCTCTTGTTAAGCATTTTCAGGGGATAGGCTGAACTCAGAATAGATGGATGGAGATATTCATTTTCCATAAACAGCTTTTCATTTTTTGAAGCATATACGGTTATACCGGGATAATTTTGACGGAAGTATGTATTTCCGCCGCAGTGGTCCAGGTGGCTGTGCGTATTTATTATATATTTTGGGTGAAGTTTGTTTTCTACAAGTATAAGGTCAAGCTTTTTTGCTGCACTGTTGCTTAGGCCTGTATCTACGATAAGGCAGTTTCTGTTTTTGAATTTGAATATTCCGGAATTCGTAGCTGCATCTACATAATATGTGTTGCCATTTATTTTGTTTAAATTCATCTAGATCAGATCCTTTCTCATGGTGCAAGATTTTCTTGATGGACAGCTGCCGCAGTCATGGTCATTTTTATTTAAAGGTATCATTTCATCCGCTCCATACATATAGGCCATTGAATGTAGAGGATTCAACATATAATTTTCGTTTACAGTAATATCAAAAATTCTGAAGCTTTTCAGGTTTTCCAATATAAATTTTCCATATTCAACTGGCAGTTCACAGCCCCCGGGTGACAGCCTCGGGCTTAATCCAATATGAATCATAAAGGTTTTCATATATATTTTTTCAAACAACTGAGAACTTATTTCAAATAAATAGGAATTTGCCATGGAATTGAGCATAATTCCCTCAGACAGTTTTTTAAGGGAGAAATAGTCATCTATTTTTTCACCTATGTGGGCACCCAAGGTAATTATACAGGGAATTGCATATGTGTATTTATCCATGCAGGGAAAAGCAGTACTTTTTTCAATATTGAAAATTCCATAGGGATGTACAGTATCATAGAGTACCGGTAAAAGTGAATCATATAATATGGACAATTCATTTTTATCCATGAAGTTCTCAAAGCCAAGGAGCGAATTTATAGTCTGGAGTTTATTTAATTTGAATGTAAAATCCGTAATTACGGTCATATTGGATACCCCCGCTGAAAAATTGAATGGTAGAACATTTACTAATTATTATACACCATCATAATTTTATATAAATATAAAATTTATAGTTTTTATTGGCGTTATTATTTGATATAATTATTTAATAAGGTTTTTCTTTCATTTTAATTTTGTATGATTTCGTTTATTAGACTTGTTTATTGTTTTTTATTTGTTGATTTAGATTAGAGGATAAAAGAAAAGAGGGTCAATAATGCTTGCTTTTGAAAGACACAATAAAATATTGGAGTTGTTGTATAAGGATAAAAAAGTAACTACTGACGGGCTGAGTAAGCTGATAAATGTTTCTGCCTGCACTATAAGAAACGACTTGAACAAACTGGAAAAGGACGGCCTCATAAAGAGAATTCATGGTGGAGCAGTGCTTCCACAGACAATACAGAGAGAGCTGAGTTTTCCAAGCAGAAAAAGCAAAAATCAGAATGAAAAAAATGCAATAGGGAAAAAGGCCTATGATCTTGTAAAGGATGGCCAGTGTATCATAATAGATGCAAGTTCTACATCAATGTCTTTTGCAAAGTATTTGAATAAAACTGATTTTAGAATCACTGTGATAACAAATGGAATATATACTGCACTTGAACTAAAGGACAACAACAATATAAATGTAATTCTTGTAGGAGGAGTTGTAAGACCAAAGTCCGGTTCATTAGAGGGGCTTATGGGTAAAAATCTGATTTCACAGATCAATGCCGATGTGGCATTCTTGTCTGCAAGAGGATTTACTATGGAGGAAGGACTTACGGAATTCAATATATATGAGGCGGAATTGAAAAAACTTCTTATATCAAGAGCAAGGAAAGTTGTGGCCATGCTGGACTTTTCCAAGCTTGAAGTCAATTCAATATCAAGTTTTGCAGATTCAAAACAGGTAGATACTATAATTACCGATTACAATTCACAAAAGGATATTCTTGAAAAGTACGAGAAATGCGGAATAGATGTTATAGTTGCACAAAGGGATATGGAAAAAGCTATCCAGGATTGATCCGGATAGCTTTTGAAACTATAGGAGTTCCTCAGCCATGGTTACTATGTTTTCAACTGTGAAGCCATAGTGCTTGAAAAGCTCTTCTGCAGGAGCAGATGCTCCAAAGTGATCTATTGATACTATTTTCCCTTCCAATCCCACATATTTATGCCATCCAAAGGAGGAGGAGGCTTCTACGGCAAGCCTTTTCTTTATGGAAAATGGAAGTATGCTATTTTTGTACTCCTCATCCTGTTTTTCGAATACTTCAAAAGAAGGGAAACTTACAACCCTTGTATCTATTCCTTTTTCTTTCAGTATTTTCGCGGCTTTGTATATGAGTTCAACTTCGGAACCTGAAGCCATTAATATCAGGTCGGGTATTTCTTTATCACTGTCCTTTAAAATATAGGCACCTTTTAATGCATCTTTACCAGTTTCCTTGTAGAGTGGAACATTTTGTCTTGTAAGCACTATCGAAGTAGGGCTGTTTCCGTTTGTAAGTGAATAGTACCAGGCAGCAGCTGTTTCTTTTGCATCGGCAGGCCTGTATACTGTCATGTCTGGTATGCTTCTCAAGGAGGCAAGGTGCTCTATAGGCTCATGGGTGGGTCCGTCTTCCCCTACTCCTATGCTGTCATGGGTCAATATATAGATTACAGGAAGTTTCATCAAGGCGGACAGTCTCATGGATGCTTTCATGTAGTCGCTGAATACCAGGAAGGTTGCCGCATAAGGTCTAAGTCCGCCGTGAAGGTATATTCCGTTGGCAATTGCAGCCATGGCGTGTTCTCTTATCCCAAAGTGCAAATTTCTGCCCGATCTGTTTTCTCTGGAAAAATCGCCCTTGTTTTTCATATTGGTTTTGTTTGAAGGGGCCAGGTCGGCAGAACCTCCTATCAAATTTGGAATTTTGTCTGCAAGTTTGTTGATTATCTCTCCGGAGGCACTTCTAGTGGACATTTCCTTGCTGAATGACCAGAAATCTTCATCATGGAGAAGATCTACAGGGAGATCTCTGCTTTGATATATATCCCACTCTTTGGCCAGCTCTGGAAATTTACTATCATATTTCGCCTTCAATGTATTCCATCTGGATTCTTCCGATTTTAAATTTCCTATTATATTCTTCATGTGTTCCTTTACTTCCTCTGGAATGAAGAATTTACCTTCATACTGCCATTTTAAAAATCTCTTTGTGGCCTTTATGTTTTCTTCTCCAAGGGGTTCTCCATGTGCGGACGCCTTTCCCTGTTTTTCAGGACATCCATAGCCTATCTGTGTTTTTACTATTATAAGAGTAGGTTTTGATTTCTCTTTTTTAGCAACGTCAATAGCTGTTTCCAGGATGTTGATATCATTTCCATCATTGATACTTAGAACCTGCCATCCGTAGGCTTCGAATCTTTTGCCGACATTTTCCGTAAAGGCCATATCCGTATTTCCCTCTATGGTAATATTGTTTGAATCATAAAATACAATCAACTTTCCGAGGCCAAGAGTACCTGCCAATGATGCAGCTTCGGAAGATATGCCTTCCATCATGCAGCCGTCACCTGCAAGACAGTAGGTATTGTGGTCGACTACAGGATAACCCGGCCTGTTGAATTTTTCAGCAAGATAGGCTTCCGCAATTGCCATGCCTACGCCATTTGCAATACCCTGTCCCAATGGACCTGTTGTTGTTTCAACACCTATGGTATGTCCATATTCAGGATGGCCCGGAGTTTTGCTTCCCCATTGTCTGAATTGTTTCAGATCATCTACGGTTATGCCATATTCAAACAGACAAAGAAGAGAATATAGAAGTGCAGATCCATGTCCTGCAGACAATATGAACCTGTCCCTGTCAACCCAGTCTGGATTTTCGGGATTGTGTTTCATTCCATTTGCCCATAGGGTATATGCAATAGGTGCACAGCCTAGCGGAAGCCCGGGATGTCCTGATTTGGCCTTTTCTATGGCTTCTGCAGACAGCAGTCTGATAGTGTTTATGCTCAGTTGATCCAGTTCTCTTTCCTTCATTAAAAACACATCCTTTGCTATTTTTTAGGAACCGTTTTCCAGTCTTCCAAAAATCTTTCTATACCTATATCCGTTAAAGGGTGCTTGGTCATCTGTATTAGAACCTTATATGGAACTGTAGCTATATCAGAACCTGCTTTTGCAGCGTTTATTACATGAAGGGGACTTCTGACACTGGCGGATATGATTTCCGTATTTATGTTATATATTTTGAATATGGAGGATATCTGTTCAACAAGTTCTATCCCGTTTGCCCCTATATCGTCCAGTCTTCCAAGGAAGGGACTTACATAGGAAGCGCCTGCTCTTGCGGCAAGGAGAGCCTGGGCTGCTGAAAATATCAATGTGACATTGGTTTTTATACCTTCTTTTGAAAGTATTTTTACTGCCTTCAATCCATCTATGGTCATTGGAATTTTTATTACTATATTCTTGTGTATTTTTACAAGTTCTTTTGCTTCTTCAACCATTTCATTGTATTTAAGGCCGACTACCTCGGCGCTTATAGGACCGTCTACTATGGTTGAGATTTCTTTTACTACTTCTTTAAAATCTCTGCCCTCCTTTGCAATCAAGGACGGGTTTGTTGTAACACCGCATATAATACCCATTTCATCTGCCTTTCTAATTTCATCTACATTGGCTGTATCTATAAAAAGTTTCATATCAGTACCTCCTGTTTTATTTTAACTCTTTTCTGAAGTTTTCGTCTATTTCATTTATTAATTTTACTTTTGGAGTGGACCTGCCATCGGCAAATTCGGAATTGAGCCATATGTTCAACAAATATTTTGCCAGAGAAGGTCCTACTATCTCGGCACCAAAAGTTGCTATCTGGGCATTGTTGCTTTTTTGTGCTCTTTCTGCCGAGTAGATATCATGACATACAGCAGCCCGTATGCCTGGAATCTTGTTAGCAGTTATTGCCATGCCTATTCCTGTACCGCACACCAGTATACCTCTATCAAAGTTTCCTTTTGCCACTTCTTCACCTACTTTTAGAGCTACATTAGGATAGTATACTGTTTGTCCTTCATTTGAACCAAAATCAACATATTCAATATTCTTTTCTTTTAAGAAGGCCATTAATTGCAGTTTCAGTGCGTATCCATTCTGATCACAGCCTACAGCTATTTTCATAACGATCATTCCTTTCAAGAAATTTAATTTTTTGTATTTGTATTGTTTCATTGATTATTGAATTTTATTGTTTTATTTATATTTATATTATCATTTAAGATAAGTATTTCCAAACATATAATTTGACCGTCAGGCCAATTTATTGCGATGGAAGTTGGTTTTTTCGTGATTTTCGTTTATTTTCGTTTAATTTCTATTTTTAATATTTTATTATATAATCAATAATAAATGAAAAGCTTAATATAAAAAAATTTCATATTGACAATGTTGAAAAAAGGGTATATAGTATAGTCAAAATTAAATAGTAACTTTCAGGGCAGGGTGAAATTCCCGATCGGCGGTATAGTCCGCAAGCTTTTACAAGCATGAACTGGTTTGACTCCAGTACCGACAGTAAAGTCTGGATGGAAGAAAGTAAAGAATGTTTATATATGGTTTTTATTATTTTCATATGTAGGTTTTGATGTTTTTCGATTGTGCTATCCCCTGAAGGTTGTCTTCGGGGGATTTTTGAGTTTACCATAAATATTATGTGTGGAAGTGATGAATTGTGAAAAACAGGGAGTATGACGAGAAATATATGATAATAGCCCTGAAACTTGCGTCAGAAGGCGGAGGCTTTGTAAATCCCAATCCACTGGTTGGAGCTGTGGTTGTGAAGAATGGAGAAATTGTAGGAAAAGGATATCATAAATTGTTTGGAGGACCTCATGCAGAGGTATATGCTTTAAGGGATGCAGGCGAGAAGGCAGGAGGAGCTGATTTATATGTCACATTGGAACCCTGCTCCCATTACGGGAAAACACCACCCTGTGCGGCAGCTATAATAAAATCCGGAATAAAGAGAGTTGTGGTGGGAAGTCTTGATCCGAATCCACTTGTTTCCGGAAGAGGCATAAAAATGATGAAAGATTCAGGCATAGAGGTTGTCACCGGGGTAATGGAGGATGAAGCTCTAAAAATGAATGAAATATTCATAAAATACATTACAGAAAAAATCCCGTTCGTCATAATGAAATCAGCAGTTACTCTGGATGGAAAGATAGCTACAGCAAGTGGGGAGTCAAAATGGATAACAGGTGAAGCTTCACGGAAAAAAGTCCATGAGATGAGAAACAGGGTTATGGCGGTCATGGCAGGAATAGGCACTATTGTCAAAGATAATCCGCTTTTAACTACAAGACTGAAAGGTAAAAGCAGGGATTCCAAGGCTGTGATCCTTGATTCAAAGCTGAGTGTATCACCGGAGTCGAGAATTTTCAGCACTATAAATGACAGAGAAATAATAATAGCTTGTACAGAGGACTTTGACAAAAACAATTACAATATTCTGAGTGAGGAAGGGATACACATAATTGTTTGTCCCAAAAACAGCGAAGACAAGGTTGATTTGAAATTTCTCGTCAGGGAACTTGGAAAGATGGGAATAGACAGCATACTTCTGGAGGGTGGAGGAAATGTTAATTTCTCCGCACTGGAATCGGGAATTGTGGACAAGGTTGTTTATTTCATTGCACCGAAGATATTTGGAGGCAGAGATGCCAGAACCTCGGTGGATGGCAGTGGTATTCAAAATATATGCGATGAAATAAAACTGAGGGATATTTCCTGGGAGAAGATTGGAGAAGATTTAATGCTGGAAGCCTATGTTGACAAAATACAGCAAGCCGGGAGGTGACAGATTTGTTTACAGGTTTGGTGGAAGAAATAGGAAAGGTCATAAAAATATCTAAGGGCGTAAATTCTTCAAAATTGACCATAGAGGCTGAAAAGGTAGTAGATGGAACAAAGCTGGGGGACAGTATTGCTGTAAATGGGACATGTGTTACAGTAGTGGATTTGGGGAGCAGTTTATTTACAGTTGATGTCATGGCTGAGACACTCAGGATGGGAAGCCTCGGAAGTTTGAAGACAGGAAGCAGGGTGAATCTTGAAAGGGCTCTTAGAGTAGGAGACAGGCTTGGTGGACATATAGTAAGCGGTCACATAGATGGTGTGGGAAAGATAGTTGAGATTCATGAGGAAGACATATCCACCTGGGTTGAAATTGAAGCAGCCAGTAATCTTATGAGATATATAGTACTTAAAGGATCCGTTGCCCTGGATGGAGTGAGTCTTACAGTTGCAAAGCTGGGCAGGAGGAGTTTCAGTGTATCTTTGATACCGCATACAAAGGGAGAAACTGTCCTAAACTATAAGAAAACAGGAGAGCTGGTAAATATCGAGTGTGATCTTATGGGAAAGTATGTTGAAAGATTGATGGGAATTCCAGATGAAAAAGTCCAGAACAAATCCAACCTGGATTCTGAAATGTTGAAAAAATATGGATTTATATAGAAATAAAAAATAGCTTTGGGAGGATAAAAGTATGAATTATAAATTTAGTTCCATAGAAGATGTAGTAGTAGATTTAAAAAAGGGAAAGATGATCATAATTGTAGATGATGAGGGAAGGGAAAATGAAGGAGATCTGGTAATACCCGCTGAAAAGGCAACTGGAGAAAACATCAATTTTATGATCAAATATGCAAAAGGGCTTCTGTGTGCACCGGTAGAGGAAGAAATAGCGCTGAAGCTCGGCTTCAACCCAATGGTGCAGAACAACACTGACAATCATGAAACGGCATTTACCGTAACTGTTGATTTCAAGGATACTACAACGGGCATATCTGCATTTGAAAGGGCGCATACAATAAACATGATTGCGGCTTCAAACTGCGGCAGTGATTTTAGAAGACCTGGACATGTGTTCCCTCTCATAGCCAGAAAAAATGGGGTGTTTGACAGAACCGGGCATACGGAAGCTTCAGTTGACCTGGCCAGGATTGCGGGCTTCAAAGGTGCAGCTGCAATATGCGAAATAATAAAAGATGACGGGACTATGGCAAGAAGAGATGATCTGATTGAATTTGCAGAAGAACATGACCTGAAAATTGTAACTATAGTCGATCTTATAGCCTACAGAAGGCAAACCGAGAAACTGGTAAAAAGAGTTGCCTCTGCCAAGCTGCCAACTAAATTCGGAAATTTCGAAATTATCGGATATGAGAATATATTGAATGGAGAGCAGCATGTATGTCTTGTAAAGGGGGATAATTTCGAAAATGACAATACTCTTGTGAGAGTACACTCGGAATGTCTTACAGGTGATGTATTCCATTCCCTCAGGTGTGACTGCGGAGACCAGCTTCAGGCTGCACTCAGGCAGATAGAAAAAGAGGGAAAGGGAGTTCTTCTCTATATGAGCCAGGAGGGCAGGGGAATAGGACTTTTAAATAAAATAAAGGCCTACAATCTTCAGGACAATGGAATGGATACAGTAGAGGCAAATCTGGCTCTTGGATTTCCGGCAGACATGAGGGATTATTCCATAGGAGCACAAATACTGAAGGATATTGGAATAAGGAAGATGAGACTTCTTACAAACAACCCTAAAAAAATAGAGGGGCTTTCAGATTATGGACTCGAAATAACGGAAAGAGTGCCGATTGAAATAAGTTGTTCCAAGGAAAATACAAAGTACATGCACACCAAGAAAGAAAAAATGGGGCATCTATTGAAATTTTAAAATTTAATACATTTATGGAGGTTTTATATATGAAAACATATGAAGGAAAATTGACAGCAGAAAATCTGAAATTTGGTATAGTAATTGGAAGGTTCAATGAATTCATAAGCGGGAAACTGCTGGAAGGTGCACTGGACTGTCTCAGGCGTCATGGAGCCGATGAAGACAGCATAAGTATAAGCTGGGTTCCCGGGGCATTTGAAATACCTCTTGTTGCAAAGAAAATGGCCATGTCCGGGGAATATGATGCAATCATATGCCTTGGAGCGGTTATAAGGGGTGCGACGCCTCATTTCGACTACGTATCAAATGAGGTTTCAAAAGGTGTGGCCAGCGTTTCTCTTTCGGCAAATATGCCTGTCATATTCAGCGTACTTACTACGGACAATATAGAACAGGCAATAGAAAGAGCAGGTACCAAGTCAGGAAACAAGGGATATGATGGTGCCATGGCCGCTATAGAAATGGCAAATCTGATCAGGCAGCTTGATTAGGTTAAGTAGGGGATATGCCTGCCGGAGGAAAAATCGGCAGGCATATTATTTTATTTCAACTGTGTTTTTAGCAGATTGTGTTTTAGTATATCGTCCGAATATTCCAGCTGGTTGAGAACGGATTTTTTTTCATGAACAAGTTCTTCGGTTTCGGGAAGCTTTGCCCCTGTGTTTATGTCATAGTAGGCATTGTTTTCGGACATGTAGTAGCAGTTTCCGTATATGAAGGAGCCATCTCTGTATATTGTAACGCCTTTTTGCTCGTTAAAAAGGTCATTTCCCATCATGTGACTGCCGGACAGGTTGAAGAGATTACTTATTGTAGGATAAATATCAATCTCACCGGAGTTTATATGATTTACCCTCTTTATGTGTTCATCTGGAAAATGAATTATAAGAGGAACCTTCTGCAGGTTTATCCAGTCCACGTCGGACATGGAGTTTTTTCCGTAAAGTTTCAAAAACTGATCCTGCTTGTTCCTGGGAATTGCATAGTGGTCTCCATAAAGCACAATCACGGAATTTTTCAATATCCCCTCCTTATCCAGTTTTTCAAAGAACGTACCGAGCTGGGTATCGGTATAATGTATTGATTTGATATAATTTCCTATAAGTGTGCCTTCAAGATTTCCGACGTTGAAATTTCCGTAATTTTTTACATCGTCATAGGGAAAATGGCTGCTCAGCGTAATCAGAAAAGCATAGTAGGGGCTTTTTAAATTTTTCAGCTTATCTACGGACTGGTTTAGAAAGGATCTGTCACTTAATCCAAGACCTATTGTTTCATCCTGTTTGAAACTTTTTTCGCCGTAAAAGTGGTTGAAGTTAAAATTTTTATACATGACATTCCTGTTCCAGAAGCTTTCCCTGAATCCATGAAATGCCGCCGTATCGTAACCTTTATTTATGAAGGACTCCGGCATGGATTGAAATTTATTTCCGGAATATAAAAAGTATACTGCACCGGATTCGGCAGGATACAGGGAATTATTGGCCATGAATTCAGCATCGGAAGTACCGCCGGCAGCAACCTGATAATGAAAATTATCGAAATACTGGGATCTTTCTGCAAACCTATTCAAGTTAGGGGTTATTGTTTTTCCATTGATTGAGCTGTTTATTACAAATCCCTGAAGTGCCTCCACCTGTATTAAAATCAGGTTCTTTCCTTCATAAGCTCCGTGAAGGTTTTTCTCTGAAGATCTATTCTTATCCATAAAATCCTGTATTTCTGCCAGTTTGCTTTCCGGAACAGGCTTCAATCTATCAAGCTTATTGTATACAGTATTGTATATATCAAGATAATGATAGTTGACTATTCCAAGGTGCTTTGCTATATATACCTTGTTATACATTGTGCTTAAAAGCCTGGGCTGCTCTTTGGACAATTTATAGAAAAAATTGAAGTTTACATATATGGATAATATCATTATACACAAGAAAAGTGGCAGTTTTAACTTGAAAGACAGAGGTGAACTTTCCTTATGTTTGTTCATGCAGCTGTTTATAAATGGAATTATAAACAAATCCACCGTGTATAGAAAGTCTGCAGGACGTATTATATTTTTTACACTTGATCCCACAGCACCAAGCTGAAGGCCGTTTACCAATACCGGGAGTGATATTATATCCTTGAAATATCTGAAGTAGTTCAGGTCGCTTATTATGAGCAGACTTATCACAATATTGCATATATAAAGGAATCTTGAACGCTTTTTCCTTCCAAGAAGTAAGGCTATGGACATCAGGACAAGTATTGAAGCAGATGAGGGAATCAAAAGGGAGATCACAGGGAAATGTGCCGTGTTTATCTGCCTGCCGAAGCTCAATATTTTGCAGGAAACCAGAACCAAAAATATTATTATATCTGTAAAATTGAAAATCTTCATTTATATAGCTCCTCCTGAGTGTGTTTTATATTGAATTAAATTATAAATCTTAAACTTGTAATTGTAAATCAATTGTTAACAAAGTCAAAGTATTTGTGTATACGTATTTACATAAATGTTTTACTGTAGCATAATATATTTGTTGCGGATATGTAAAAATGAAATTTTCACCTGATTATAGTGTAATATATAAATAGTTAAATAATAAAATAGGAGTGTATTTTAAATGGATGATAGTAAAAATAAAGCAAATGAAAATGAAGCCAAAAAACAGTTTTTTGAAGAATTAAAAAGCAAGAACCAGGAGGAAAAAAAGAAGCTTGAAGATTTAAAGCAGGATAATAATGAGGACGACAATCAAGAAAGTGAGAAGAACACGGAAATAATTGATAGTGAGCCTCAAAAAGATGATTTTTCAAAGGAACCAGAAGACAAGAAGACGTTTAAGTTGTTCAATGAAAAATTGAAGGCGTCCATTGTAGATACTTTGACAACATCCGTGGTATCCGTAATAGCACTGTACCTGTTTGATCTCATACTGCGCCTTATATTTGGATATCACATTGTAGACATGAAGGGTATGTTCATAATAATATTTATAATAGTACTTGTGCTTTATCCATTTGTAATGAGCAAGACGAAATACAAGGTTACTCTTGGACAAAAATTCGGCGAGTAAGAATTACATTTAAGAAAGGAAAGATTAAAAATTGAAAATTGGAGATGTTTATGAATTCCGCATAGAAAGAACTTCTTTCCCTTCTACAGGCATAGCTGTGATGGAGGGGAAAGAAATTTTTATAAAAAATACCTTTCCGGGACAGAAGGTATTGGCAAGGTTAACCAAAAGAAAAAGGGATCATCTGGAGGCAAAACTTTTGGAAATATCCCAAAATATAGATTATTCTGTTGATGCCGAATGCCCACATTTCAATTTATGCGGAGGCTGCAATTCACAATTTTTACCGCACAGGATACAGCTTGAACTGAAAACACGTCAGGTTCTGGATCTATTTCGAAGGGCGGATATAAAAGATTTTGAATTTCTGGGCATAGAAGAAAGTCCTGAAAAATTTGAATACAGGAACAAGATGGAGTTCACCTTTGGAGATGCAGAAAAAGGTGGAGTTTTAAATGTTGGAATGCACATGAAGGGAAAAAGCTTTGGAATTGTAAATGTAGACCAGTGTAAAATTGTAGATGGCGATTTTAGAAACATATTAAGTGGGATTATAGATTATCTGAGGGAAGAGGATCTTCCGTATTACAGGGTGAAGAGCAGAAAGGGCTATCTGAGGAACCTTGTTGTAAGAAAGGGAAAAAATACAGGTGAAATTCTGATAAACATGGTTACGACTTCACAGATGAATTTTGATTTCGGTGAAATGGTTAACAGACTTTTGAAATTGGATCTCTGTGGGAACATAAAAGGAATACTGCACAGTGTAAATGACAGCTTTTCAGATATAGTCAAAATAGAAAAATTGAACATACTTTATGGTGATGACCATATAACTGAGAAAATTTCGGGACTGAAGTTCAAGATATTTCCCGGGGCATTTTTTCAGACAAATTCCCGTGGAGCTGAGAAACTCTATGGAATAGTAGAAAAGTTTTTAGGTGATGTTTCTTCCAAAACTGTACTTGACCTTTATTGCGGCACCGGAACAATAGGACAGATAGTGGCAGGAGATGCAAAAAAAGTTATAGGTGTTGAACTCATAGAGGATGCAGTGAAAGCTGCAAATGACAATGTGAGACTTAATGGCATTGAAAACTGCGAATTTATTTCAGGGGATGTGGGCAGGGTTGTAAATGAAATGAATTTCATGCCGGATGTAATAATACTTGATCCCCCAAGGCCCGGTATCCATCCAAAAGCATTGAGACAGATAGCTGGATTTGGTGCAAAGTCCATAATCTATGTTTCATGCAATCCAAAAACCCTTGTACAGGATCTGAATGGATTTATACATTTTGGATACAGGGTGGATAAGGTGAAGCTCATGGATATGTTTCCGCAGACAGGGCATGTGGAGACTATAGTTTCGCTACAAAGGAAAGATATGTAGAAATCCTTGATTTTAAGCACTTTCTCAAACATATCGTGTTTATAGAAAATAGTGATAAAAGCCGAAATAAAGAGATAAAAAATTATATTAATGTTTCAGTAGTAGTTGATATAGAGTGTGGAGATACAATAAAATAAGGTTTATAAGGGATGGGATATTGAGTAAAAATGGTATCTCCCTTATTTATTTTTAGGCGTTTAGAAATGAACGTCTATTTTTATACCCAGATTAAAAAGGAAGTGATAATGATGCCTATATTACTGTATTCAAATCACAAAAAGAAGCCAGGTTCTCCATCACTTAAGTTGTAGATAACATTTAGCATAATAGTTCCTTGTTCTGTCTAACTACTATTTACCTTTATGACCGGGCTTTGTCAAGGGTGTGAAGCACGTAAGCTTGCCCTTGATAAAGAATGGACAGAAAGGTATGCTTTATTCAACAGAATAAGAAAATAATTGTAAATTAAACATTATAAATAAAAAAGAGGTAAAGTATATGGAATTAAAGCACGTAATCCCAAACATGGAAAAGGTATTTGGAAATCTGGAGTATGCAGGAGAAGGCAAGGTTGAATAGCGTAGTTAAAATGGTCGTATGTCTATCCTTTCTCGCAGTTATAATCTTTATTCTGACATTCAGAGAGCAAATGATATTGTAGTGATATTTGGTGAAAATCACTTTGAAGTTGAAGAAAAAGTGGAAGCGATAAAGGATACATTGAGATATAGAGAAAGATAATATTGATATTCTATTAGTCCATAATTATAAAGCTAAACATAGCATACAAAGAGACATTTACAATTCCATGTGGTAAAATTAAATAAAGTTGTAATTTTATGAGTGCAGGTGATAAATATGGGAGATAATCGAAGGATTTTTTCTGATAATGAAAAGATGCTCTTATTTAATGAGGTGGATGGCCGGTGTCCAATTTGCGGAAAAGCTTTAACTAATAAGAAAAGTGGACAAATTATTAAAATGTTTGAAGTGGCACATATATATCCTGCAAATCCACATCCAGAGGAAGAAAAATTATTGGAAAATGAGGAACGCCTAAGTGAGGATATTAATAGTTTAGACAATGTTATAGCAGTATGTAGAATATGTCATAAAAAATTTGATACACCTCGAACTATAGAAGAATATCGTTCATGGGTAAGACTTAAAAAGAAGTTGTTGCAGGATGCAAAATTAAAAAATACATATGCACTTTTTAATATAGAGGAAGAAATAAAGGAGATATTGAAAAATTTAAATGATGAATCTTTGGAGGAGGAATTAGTTCGTTTAAGTTATGAATCTTTAAGAATAGAGCAAAAAGCTAATAATACATTACCTTTTGCAATAAAGCGTACTATCAAAAATGATGTGGTAGACTATTTTGATTATATCCATAAGATATTTGTTGAAATGGATGAAGTAACTCCATATAAATTTGATACCTTAGCAGCTCAAATAAAAAGTTTTTATTGTAAAACCATGCAAATCAATCCTAATCAAGAATTTGTATATTCTTCTTTAGTTGACTGGTTAAACGAAAAAACAGGTTCATATTCAAGGAGAGCCTGCGAAATTGTGATTGCATATTTTGTACAAGATTGTGAGGTGTTTTCATGATATTGCCTAATAAGTTAATAAGTTTCCAAGATTGCATTCTTGCAAAAACAGTGTATATTTTAGAAAAGATATGTGATACTAACTATTCAGTAAGTGAGTTATATGAAGTTGTAAAAAAGTATTTCAAGGATTTGAACGAATATATGTTAGCGTTAGATGTTTTATATGTTCTTGAAAAGGTAGAATATAATGAGGAGTTACAGGTGATACAGTATGTTAAAAAAAATAATTTGTGATATATTTTTGGAAAAAGAAGTTATATTTCATGAAGGATTAAATGCGATTGTAGGAGATGACGTTGCTTCTAATTCAATAGGAAAATCAACCATGCTTATGATTATTGATTTTATATTTGGTGGCAATGATTATATAAATAAAAACCACGATGTAGTAGAACAGTTAGGACATCATAATTTTAGATTTATTTTTAATTTCGATAACCATAATTATTACTTTATTAGGAGTACAAATGAATATACATCTGTTTCAATTTGCAATGAAAAATTTGAAGTTTTAGAAAGTATATCAACAGAAGAATATACTGCATGGTTACAGAAAAATTATAAGTGTCAATTAGAATCGTTATCATTTAGAAATATTGTTGGAAGGTATTTTAGAGTTTATGGTAAAGAGAACCTAATTGAAAAAAAGCCAATTCAATATTTTGAGAAAGAAAGTGCTCCAAAATCAATATTAGCTTTGCTAAAATTATTTGATAAATATAAATCGTTAAAAGCATATGAGGAACAAATTGAAAAGTTAAAAAAAGATAAATTGACATTAACAAATGCTGCCAAAAAGAATTTTTTACCTAATGTAAGTACAAAAAGTTTATTTAGTAAAAATGAAAAAAAAATTGCTGAACTAAATATACGATTAGAAAAAATAAAGAAAGAAATCGTAATGACTTCTCTTGATTTAGAGTCAATGGTCTCACAAGAAGTATTAAAGCTTAAGCGTGAAAAAAGCTTGCTCACTACTAAAGTAAACACACATCGTAGTAGATTACTCCGAACTCAGAATAATATAAAAAACAAACCAGTTAAAATTAATGCCGAGTTAGAACAATTTGTATATTATTTTCCGAATTTTAATGTAGAGCAGATTAATAAGGTCGAAGAATTTCATAAAAATATAACTAAAATTTTAAAAAGCGAACTTGTGACAGTAGAGAAGGAATTAAAAGCAAAAATAAAAAAATTTGACAATCAGATAAAAGAAATAGATAAGCAAATAGAACAGAAGCTGTCAATTAAAGATGCTCCTAAATTAGCAGTGGATGAAGTGGTTGATTTGGTTGCACAAATCAAACAGCTTAGTGATGAAAATGGTTATTATACGAAGAAGAAGCAGTTGGAAGCATCTATATCTCAAGCTAATCTTGATTTAAGTGAATTAAAAGAAAAGGCATTGGATGAAATATGTAATAAAATAAATGTTAGAATGTATGAATTAAATAAACAAATTTATGTTGATGGAAGAAGATCACCAACGTTAAATATTCATGGAAATAAATATTCGTTTAATACTGCTGGAGATACAGGAACAGGGACAGCTTTTGCCAATTTAATTTCATTTGACCTTGCATTATTGGAATTAACGTGTTTACCAGCCATAGCACATGATTTACCTTTATTAAAGAATATTGAAAATGCAGCTTTAGAAAATATCATATCAATTTACAGTCAAAGTAAAAAACAAATATTCATTGCTATTGACAAATTGAGTTCTTATGATGAAAAAGCAACTCGCATCATAAATAAGCATAAGGTATTACAGCTTTCAAAAGATAAGTTACTTTTTATAAAAAATTGGAAAAATAATAAGTAGAATTTAATAGCAACAGCCTATCGAAAGGCGAATGGTCAATATGTGAGAAAAAATCAATGGAAAGATACTATGTTTAGGCGTTCAGAAATGAACGTCTATTTTTATACCTAAATTAAAAAGGAAATGGTAATAATGTTTATATTGTTGTATTTAAATTACAAAAAGAAATCACGCTCTCCACCATTGAATTGAGAGAACAGTTAGTATAATGTTTCCTTATTCTGCTTACCTGCTATTTACCTTTTTGACCGGGCTTTGTCAAGGGTGTGAAGCACGTAAGCTTGCCCTTGATAAAGAACGGGTAGAAAGGTATGCTTCATGCAGCAGAATAAGGAAACAATTACAATTTAATTATTATAAATAAAAATGAAAAGAGGTTAAAATATATGGAACTAAAATATGTTATTCCTAACATGGAAAAAACATTTGGAAACTTGGAGTATGCAGGAGAAGGAAAAGTTGAACAGCGCAGAATGAACGGTCGTATGTCAATTCTTTCTCGTAGTTATAATTTATATTCCGACATTCAGAGAGCTGATGATATTGTAGTTATATTGCCACTGGAAGCTGGTGAAAAACATTTTGAAGTAGAAGAAAAAGTAAAACTTATCAATCCTCGTATCACCGCAGAAGGATATAAAATTGGAAATCGTGGTTTTACAAATTATATTCTGAACGCAGATGATATGGTGAAAGCATAAAGAAAGAGAGGTGGAAAAAATGAGATTAGCTGAAGGAATTGTAATTGACAAGGAAAAGACATTTGGAGTGTTGAAGTTTTCTGCACTTCGCCGTGAGGTGCATATCAACAATGAAGATGGTACGGTAAGTGATGAAATTAAGGAACGTACCTATGACCTTAAATCCCGTGGACAGGGTTGTATGATACAGGTGAGTATTCCAGCTGCTGTTCCTTTAAAAGAGTTTGACTATAACGCCGAAGTGGAACTTGTAAATCCTGTAGCAGATACGGTGGCAACTGCCACTTTTAGAGGAGCAGACGTGGACTGGTATATAAAAGCCGATGATATTGTACTAAAAAACAAACAGGCAATCTCTCATGTTAAAAACCAACAGCCACAGCCTCAAAATAAAGGGAAATAGAGCATTTATATTTCTCGGAAAGGATGATTTATGAAACATTTCATCTATAAAGGAAGACGAATTAGAGCAAGTGATAAAAATTTGGTCTTACGGTTTGCTGTTATTTCACTTACTATAGTTTTCATACTGGTGTTATTGGTTTTTCATGGGAAACGTCTCATGACAATGGACTGGCAAAAGGTTAGTCTCACACATGATGGCAGTTTTCAATTTTCTATCACGTCCTATCTGATATTTAGTATAATTATTGCTACAGCAGTAAGTCTGGTTGGGGCTTGTTCTTATTATCATTTTCGGCGTGACTATGTGAAACAGCTAATGCACCGTCAAAAGCTGGCAAGAATGATACTTGAAAATAAATGGTATGAATCTGAACAGATACAAAGTGATGGACTCTTTAAAGACCTGCCATCTGGCAGATCAAAAGAGAAAATCAGTCATTTCCCGAAGATGTATTATCTGCTAAAAAATGGCTTGATTCATATACACGTGGAAATTACTCTTGGAAAGTATCAAGATCAGCTTCTGCACCTGGAAAAGAAACTGGAAAGTGGCTTGTACTGTGAATTGGTGGACAAAGAGTTAAAGGATTCTTATGTGGAATACACCCTGCTCTATGATATGATTGCCAACCGAATTACTATTGATGAGGTAAAGGCAGAACACGGAAGGCTAAGGCTCATGAAGAATATCTGGTGGGAATATGACAAACTCCCTCATATGCTTATAACCGGAGGCACAGGTGGAGGGAAGACGTACTTCATCTTCTCCATTATTGAAGCATTACTGCATACAAATGCCGTCCTTTATGTTCTTGATCCCAAAAATGCTGACCTTGCCGATCTTTCTTCTGTTATGCTAAATGTATATTACAAACAGCAGGATATGATTGACTGTTTGTATCAGTTTTATGATAATATGATGAAACAAAATGAAGAAATGAAGTTGATGGCGAATTACAAAACAGGTGAAAACTATGCCTATTTAGGACTGCCGGCTCATTTCCTCATTTTTGATGAGTACCCTTCATTTATGGAGATGATAGGTAAAAAAAGTACGCAGGTTATGAGCAAGCTAAAACAAATTGTCATGTTAGGGCGCCAAAGTGGTTTCTTCTTAGTCTTAGCTTGTCAGAGACCAGATGCAAAATATTTAGGAGATGGAATTAGGGATCAGTTTAATTTTCGTGTAGCACTTGGCCGTATGTCAGAAATGGGATACGGTATGATGTTTGGCGAGACTGACAAAGATTTTTTCCTAAAACAGATAAAAGGACGTGGTTATGTGGATACAGGTACAAGTGTAATATCGGAGTTTTATACTCCACTTGTACCAAAAGGACATGATTTTATAAAAGAGATAGAAAAACTAGAGAAAAGCAGGCAGAACGGCCAGGCGGCGTGCGAAGCGAAAGCCGCAGGGACGGACTGACCTGCTTTTGGTGTGGCGTTAGCCACACCAGCGATTAGCCCCCCGTATCTAACAGGGGGGCACAAATACAATAAAAAACAGTTTTAAAATCCTGTAGATACCTTAGTATATAAAGGTTTCCGGGATTTTTTAAGGATGTCAACTACAACCCTTTCAGTTGACATCCTTTTTTTATTGGAGGGATGTAATTGAGTGAAAACAGTTTATGGTTGCAGGAACTAAAGGAAAAGAGAACTTACTATGGTATCTCACAAAACCGCCTTGCAGTTACAGCAGGAATCACAAGACAGTATCTAAGCGACATTGAAAATGGCAGAGCTTCACCGTCGGAAGACATCAAAGAGACTATTTTAAAATCACTGGAACGCTTTAATCCTGACTCACCTCTTGAAATGTTGTTTGACTATGTGAGGATACGCTTCCCTACTGTAAATGTAAAGCATGTTATTGAAGATATACTGCTTCTCAAAATAAAGTATATGCTTCATGAGGACTATGGTTTCTATTCCTATGCAGAGCATTATGCTTTGGGAGATATTTTTGTAATGGTATCACATGATGAAAAGAAAGGTGTACTTCTGGAACTTAAAGGACGGGGCTGCAGGCAATTTGAGGGATTCCTTCTGGCGCAGCACAGAAGCTGGTACGATTTTTTCATGTGTGCAATCAGTGAAGGCGGTGTATTCAAGCGGCTGGATCTAGCTATAAATGACAAGGCAGGTATACTTGATATCCCCAAGCTCACTGAAAAATGTCGAAATGAAGAATGTATTTCAGTGTTTCGTAGCTTCAAGAGCTATCGAAGTGGTGAGCTTATACACCGTGAGGAAAAAGAAGCTATGGGAAATACACTTTATATCGGTTCACTGAAAAGTGAAATTTACTTTTGTATATATGAAAAGGACTACGAACAGTACGTAAAAAACGGCGTTCCCATAGAGGAATCAGAGGTTAAGAATCGTTTTGAAATTAGGCTCAAAAATGATAGAGCCTATCATGCAATCATTGACCTACTGTCATATAGGGATGCAGATCGTACAGCCTTTTCCATTATAAACCGTTACCTGCGTTTTGTTGACAAAGTAGAAAATAAGAGGCGCAGTGAATGGAAAATAAATAAAAACTGGGCCTGGTTTATAGGCAAGGATCGTGAAAAGTTGAAACTTACCACCAAACCGGAGCCCTATTCTTTTGTACGTACCTTAAATTGGCTGCAAAGACAAGTTGCCCCGACATTAAAGGTGGCACTTTTAATCGATCAGATACGTAACACAAACGTCATTTATGACATTATACAAAATGCCAGACTCACAAAAAGGCATGAGAAAATACTACAGCAGCAGGTAGATACTGCCGAACAGATGGTAACTAACTGCAGGTGATAAATAGAATTTTATTTGATTATATAATGAAAGATTATGGAAGGAGAAATGTGCAATGAATTTCGGACAGAATCTATACAACTGGTTTTTAAGCAATGCCCAGTCACTTGTGCTCATGGCAATTGTAGTAATCGGACTTTACCTTGGTTTCAAGAGAGAGTTTTCCAAGCTCATCGGTTTTCTTATAATTGCACTTATTGCCGTAGGACTGGTATTCAATGCTTCTGGTGTCAAGGATGTACTCTTGAATCTGTTTAACAGAGTTGTTGGTGCATAGGGAGGTGAAAGCTATGGAAATGCAAGTCTATATTGCCAATCTTGGTAAATACAACGAAGGTGAATCAGTGGGTGCATGGTTCACTCCACCTATAGATATGGAAGATGTCAAGGAGCGCATCGGCTTAAATGGTGAGTATGAAGAATATGCCATACATGATTATGAGCTTCCCTTTGACATTGACGAATACACATCCATTGATGAAATCAACCGCCTGTGCTCTATGGCAGAAGAATTGGAAGGAACTCCCATCGAGGATGAAATGAGGGAAATCCAAAGAACTTTCTTTGGCAGTTTTGAGGAAATGGTTGAGCATAAGGATGATATCATCTGTTATCCTGATTGTGACGACATGGAGGATGTTGCCTACTATATTCTTGAGGAATCCGGAAGGCTTGGTGAGATCCCCTCCGATTTACAAAACTATATTGACTATAAAGCCTATGGACGAGACCTGGAGATTGAAGGAAATTTTCTTGTCACTCCACACGGTATTTTTGAATATGCAGGTTAGTTAAAAAGTTTTCAGAAAAGGTGCCAGTGCTCTAATTGTCCCCTGTCAATTTATGCACTGGCCACCTTTCCTATTGAAAATTAAAAAGAGAAAGGATTGTTACATGTGAAGAAAATCAAAAGCTATACAAGTATTTGGAATGTGGAGAAAGTTATATATGCCATCAATGATTTTCAGCTGCCTTTTCCAGTTACATTCACGCAGATGGCATGGCTTGTCTGCTCCCTGCTTCTGGTGGTTATGTTTGCAAATGTTCCGCCTCTTTCAATGATTCACGGAGAACTTCTTAAATATGTGGGAATTCCGGCTGTGCTTACATGGTTTATGTCACAAAAGACTTTTGACGGTAAAAAGCCCTTTGGCTTTTTAAAATCCGTGCTTTCATATATCATCAGACCAAAAGTCACTTATGCAGGAAAACCAGTGAGACTTAAAAAAGAAATTGTAGACGAAGTTATTACCTCAGTTAGGAGTGAAATTTATGACGTATCCCATTAAGTATATAGAAAACAACCTTGTATTTAATCATGATGGAGAATGCTATGCTTATTATGAGATGATACCTTATAATTACTCATTTCTCAGTCCAGAAGAAAAATATCAGGTCCATGACAGTTTTCGTCAGCTTATAGCTCAGAGCCGTGATGGGAAAATACATGCCCTGCAGATTGCAACAGAATCAAGTATAAGGGTAACACAGGAAAACAGCAAGAGAGAAGTTAGCGGAAAATTAAGGAAAGTTGCCTATCAAAAAATAGACCAGCAGACAGAAGCTTTAGTTGATATGATTGGTGAAAACCAGATTGACTATCGCTTTTTTATTGGCTTCAAGCTTCTTTTAAACGAGCAGGAAGTTAGCATTAAAACTATAAGTGAGTCCATAGTTATGACTTTTTCTGATTTTATACATGAGGTCAATCACAAGCTCATGGGTGATTTCGTCAGCATGAGCAATAAGGAAATTGACAGGTTTATGAAGATGGAACGCTTATTAAAAAGCAAAATTTCCCGCAGATTCAAATTTAGAAGGCTAGATAAGAATGATTTTGGGTACTTAATTGAACATCTCTATGGAAAGACAGGTACGCCTTATGAGGAGTACAAATACCATTTGTCTATAGAAAAATTAAAGCAGGAAACTCTGGTAAAAAGATATGACATTATAAAACCTACTCGCTGCCTGGTTGAAGAAAAACAGAGATACTTGAAAATCGAACATGAAGATCAGACGACCTATGTTTCCTATTTTACTATCAATTCTATTGTAAGAGAGCTTGATTTTCCATCCTCGGAAATTTTCTACTATCAACAGCAGCAATTCACCTTCCCTATAGACACATCTATGAATGTAGAAATTGTTACTAATAAAAAAGCTTTGGCTACCGTTAGAAACAAGAAAAAAGAGCTTAAAGATTTGGACAATCATGCCTGGGAGTCCAACAATGATACAGGAAATGACGTTTTAGAGGCCCTTGATAATGTAAATGAGCTGGAAACCAGTCTTGATAAGACAAAGGAAGCCATGTATAAGTTGAGCTATGTTATAAGGGTATCAGCTCCAAGTCTTGATGAATTGAAACGACGTTGTAATGAAGTCATGGACTTTTACGATGATTTAAGCATTAAGCTGGTGCGGCCCTTTGGAGATATGCTGGGGCTGCATGGTGAATTTCTCCCTGCCAGCAAGCGCTATATGAATGATTATATCCAGTATGTTACCAGTGATTTTCTGGCCGGTTTGGGTTTTGGTGCTACACAGATGCTTGGAGAAACAGAAGGTATCTATATTGGATACAATCTTGACACCGGGCGCAATGTGTACTTGAAGCCTAGTCTTGCAGCCCAGGGCGTGAAAGGTTCTGTCACTAATGCTCTTGCAGCAGCTTTTCTTGGTTCACTTGGTGGTGGTAAATCATTTTCAAACAATCTGCTTGTTTATTATGCTGTTCTCTATGGAGGTCAGGCAGTAATTGTTGATCCAAAGTCCGAGCGTGGCAGGTGGAAAGAAAACCTTCTGGAAATTGCCGATGAAATCAATATTATTAACCTTACAAGAGAAGAAAGTGACAAGGGATTGCTTGACCCTTATGTGATTATGAAAAAAACAAAGGATGCAGAAAGTCTTGCAATTGACATTCTTACTTTTCTAACCGGAATTTCAAGTCGTGACGGTGAAAAGTTTCCAGTTCTTCGTAAAGCCATCCGAAGAGTAACACAAAGTGAAAGTCGAGGCCTTTTACGCGTCATTGATGAGCTGCATAAAGAAGACACGCAAGTTGCCAGCAGCATTGCCGATCATATAGACAGCATTAAGGACAGCAATCTTGGCCAGCTTCTATTTTCGGATGGTACTACTATTCAGTCAATAAGTCTTGACAAACAGCTAAACATCATACAAGTGGCGGATTTGGTACTGCCGGATGCAGAAACAGATTTTAAGGAATATACCACCGTAGAGCTTTTGAGTGTAGGCATTTTAATTGTAATAAGCACCTTTGCCCTTGATTTCATTCACTCCGACCGAAGTGTATTTAAAATTGTAGACTTGGACGAAGCATGGAGCTTTTTGCAGGTGTCACAGGGTAAGACGCTTTCCAATAAGCTTGTAAGGGCCGGCCGTGCTATGAATGCAGGTGTTTATTTTGTAACGCAGAATGCGGACGACCTGCTTGATGAAAAAATGAAAAATAATATAGGCCTCAAATTTGCATTTCGCTCTACAGATATAAATGAGATAAAAAAGACATTGGAGTTCTTTGGAGTGGACAAGGAAGATGAGAATAACCAGAAACGGTTGCGAGACCTTGAAAATGGTCAATGTTTAATTTCCGATCTTTATGGCCGTGTAGGTGTTATTCAGATTCATCCGGTATTTGAAGAATTGCTCCATGCTTTTGACACCCGACCACCTGTTAAGAAAGAGGTGACCTAAATGCATTTTAAAAAGATACAGATAAAAAAGATATGGAAAATCTTCATAGCTATCTTGCTGGTCACTGTAATATCCTTTCTTTTTTTAGCCCTTGTTGGAACTATAGCACATGCGGCAGGTCTTGTAGATGATACAGTAAGCTCCAAGAATATTTACTCCAAATATCCTCTTGGCAATTACCAACTTGATTTCTACGTGGATAATTCCTGGGACTGGTTGCCCTGGAATTGGACAGATGGCATAGGAAAACAGGTGATGTATGGACTATATGCAATCACCAATTTTATATGGACAATTTCACTCTACTTGTCCAATGCCACAGGGTATCTGGTGCAGGAAGCCTACTCGCTGGACTTTATTTCTAAGACTTCGGATGCCATTGGTAAGAACATGCAGACTTTGGCAGGTATTTCACCAAATGGCTTTCAAAGCTCCGGCTTTTATGTGGGATTTCTTCTGATTTTCATCTTGATAGTTGGTATATATGTTGCCTATGTAGGGCTTATCAAGAAAGAAACTACTAAAGCTGTTCATGCAGTAATTAATCTAGTAGTGGTTTTTATACTGTCTGCTTCCTTTATTGCCTATGCTCCGGACTATATTGGTAAAATCAATGGTTTTTCATCTGATGTAAGCAGTGCCAGTCTGTCTATTGGTGGAAAAATTGTCATGCCAAATTCGGAAAGTAAAGGTAAAGACAGTGTGGATATGATAAGGGACAACCTATTTTCCATACAGGTGCAACAGCCCTGGTTTCTACTACAGTATGGCAATTCCGATATGGATAAAATCGGACAAAAACGAGTTGAAAAGCTGCTTTCTGCGGACCCGGATAAAAACAACGGCAAAGATAGAGAAACGGTTGTAAAGGAGGAAATTGAGGACAAGAACAACATGAATCTTACTATAACAAAGACCATTACACGACTTGGTATGGTGTTCTTTTTGTTTATCTTCAATATAGGAATTTCCATTTTCGTATTTTTGCTGACAGGTATAATGATATTCTCACAGATACTTTTTATAATCTATGCAATGTTTTTGCCTATGAGTTTTCTACTATCCATGATACCTGGTTTTGATAATATGGGAAAGCGCGCCATAATGAAGCTCTTTAATGTAATCATGACACGGGCGGGTATTACACTTATTGTAACTACTGCCTTTTCCATCTCCACAATGCTCTATACCCTGTCGGAAGGTTTCCCATTTTTCCTGATTGCATTTTTGCAGATAGTTACATTTGCTGGTATCTATATGAAGCTTGGAGATCTAATGGGAATGTTCAATTTACAGGCAAATGATTCCAAGCAAATGGAACATAGAATCTTTCAAAAACCTTATATGCTGTTAAACCGTGGGACACGAAGACTCAAAAGGAAAATTGGCCGCATCATCGTTGCCGGAACAACTGGTGCAGCAGCTGGAGCTATGGCCGGTGCAGTAGCTTCCAAGAAATCAAAAACTTCCCGAAGGACACAGACAAACCACAAGCGTCCGGTTAGTAGCTCTACTGCACAATCTGAAGGTAAGCCAAGTTTTGGAGAGCGTGTCGGTGAGAGAGTTGGAGCAGTTATGGATACGAAAGATCACATTGCAGATAAAGCAGGACAAATAAAAGAGCAGGCAAAGGATTTACCAGTCAATGCACGTTACGCTCTCTATCATGGCAAAAAGCAAGTATTAGGCAAGGTAGCAAAAAATGTGGATGGCTTCAAAAGTGGCATAGCAAGAACACTAGAAGATAAAAAGCAGGAACGTGCGGAGAACAGAAATAGGCAGCGAGAAACAATTGCAAAGCGTCGAATTGAGCTTGACAGGTCACACCAGCAAAGAGCAACAAAGCAGCCTATAACAGAACGGCTAGAGAGACAGAAAACATCAACTTTTGCTCCGGTACGTACTAGACCTGTAACATCTAGTGATATTGCCACTACAAACAGGACAAACATGAATCAAACAAACTCATCTACTGATCGGATAGCAACAAATAGTATTGAAAAGCCTGCTATGAACCGTCCTTTAGCCAATGCACCAAAGCTTACAGCAAATCAAGATCCAGAAAATTGTGTTTCTAGCAGAGAGCGTTTCTATGAAAAAAGGAAAGAACCGGAAAATGTTTCTCAAAAGCCAGCTGTAAAGCCTACTACTTTAAGACATACCACACAGCTGCGTCAAGAAGTAAAAGAGCAAGTGGGCAAAAGGCAGAAAGGACGTGAGAAATGAAACTAAAGCATTTGATTGTCCTTGGTGTTGTATTTGCTGTACTGCTTTCTCTGCTCATCTTTGTTGCTGTCTTTATTTCAGATGAAGACAGTGAAAATGGCAGTGAAATTGATCTTGCAGGTTCCAATCTATCACAGGAAGTGCTGGCACACAAACTTATGGTTGAGAAGTATGCCAGGGAATATGGGATTGAAGAATATGTAGGTTATCTACTTGCAATCATGCAGGTAGAAAGTGGCGGACAAGGCGTAGATGTAATGCAGTCAATTGAATCCGCAGGAGTGTTACAGAATTCCTTTTCTGTAGAGGAATCCATAAAGCAAGGCTGCAAATATTTTGCCTCCTTGCTTGAGTATTCCAAGAAAAAAGGCTGTGATATAAATACTGTTCTCCAATCCTACAACTATGGAGAAGGTTTTATAGACTATGTCGCCGGCCATGGCAAAAAATACACCTTTGAACTTGCAGAGAGCTTTGCAAGAGAAAAATCAGGTGGAAATAAAGTCACTTATACAAACCCTATTGCTGTAAGAAAAAACGGCGGTTGGATGTATAGCTATGGGAATATGTTTTATGTACCTCTAGTATCACAATGTCTGACTGCTCATCGTTTTGATAATGCCACAGTTCAGATAATTATGACAGAGGCCCTTAAATATCAAGGCTGGAAGTATGTTTTTGGTGGTAGCAACCCAAACACTTCATTTGATTGCAGTGGACTTGTTCAATGGTGCTTTGGAAAGGCTGGAATTAAACTTTCCAGGACAGCTCAGGAGCAATATGATATGATGCAGCACATTTCCCTATCAGAAGCAAAACCAGGTGATCTGGTATTTTTTCATGGTACCTATAATGCAGGAACTTATATCACGCATGTAGGAATTTTTGTTGGAAACAATCGTATGTACAATGCAGGTAACCCTATTGGATATGCTGATCTCACTACTTCATACTGGCGTGAGCATCTAGTAAGTGCAGGCAGAATCAAAAATAAATAGAAAGGAAAATTTAAGATATGAAAATATGGAAAAAGGGGAAACAGTATAGAACTAAAAAGATACATGTTATGAAAGTTGGTACCCACAGGAAATCTATCATTTTTTTGTGGGTACTCCTGATTGGCAGTGTTATCTTTGGTATTTACAAAAATTTTACTGCCATAGATATAAAAACTGTTCATGAAACAAAGGTCATGGAAAAACAGGTTGTAGATACCAATCAGATAGAAAATTTCGTGAAAAACTTCGCTAAAGTATATTACTCATGGCAAAATAATCAGAATTCTATAGATACGCGAACAGAAAATCTCAAAGGGTATATGACCAAAGAATTGCAGGATTTAAACACCGATGCAATTCGCAGGGATATACCAACATCTTCCACAGTTAATGACGTGGAAATTTGGAAAGTAAAAAAGGTAGATAATAATAAATATGGAGTTACTTTTTCTATTGACCAGTTGATAACTGAAAGTAATACAAAAAAGATGGTTGATTCCTCTTATGAAGTGGCAGCTTATGTAGATAAGTCTGGGAATATGGTTATCATCAAGAACCCTACTATTTGTGGAATTCCAGCAAAATCAAGTTATGAACCAAAAACATTAGAAAGTGATGGTAGGGTGAATGAAGCTACTACGGAGGAAATCAATGAATTTTTAAAGACTTTCTTTAAACTCTATCCTACTGCAAGTGGAAAAGAACTATCCTACTATGTCAAAGATGATGTGATTAAACCGATTGGCAAGAAATATGTATTTTCAGAGCTTATTAATCCGGTATATCAAAAAGCTGGTGATAAAGTGCAGGTATTGGTATCCGTTAAGTATCTGGATCAACAGACGAAAGCGATGCAGATTTCACAGTTTGATTTGACTTTGGAGAAGGATAGAAATTGGATGATTGTTAAATGAAAAATAGCAGGCACATACTAACATTAAGTTTTTGTGTGCCTGCTATAATATATCAAATATTTGGAGAAATAATATAATATTAAAATAAAGGATTGGTATATTTTAATACTTATTAATGACTTAAATTAATTATTAAAATAGGAAAAACATTCTTATTCTCTCCCAAGTAGCCATAATATGCTTACACCTAAAGCATCAGCTATGGCAACAAGTTCCTTGTCTGTAACTGGTCTTGTTTTGGATTCAATTTTGGATATTGCTGTTTTTTCAAGGGTGATCCCTCTTACTGCGAGTCTGGCAAGTAAATCGTTTTGAGTTATTTTGGGCTTATTTTTAAGCCTTGCATATTTGACTTTATCACCAATTAAATTTTTGTTTTTATTTTTAGTATATACCATCCAAGCTAATCCTCCAAAATAATCCTTTATCTATATTGATTATATGTGAGAAATAATGTTATAATTTGCTTGTAGAGCAAGTTTACTAATTATGTGGAGGATTATATGGATAAGAAAATGGGGATAAGGTATCAAATAGAAGAAACTAGGCAGATTTTAAATAATAAATTATTACAGAATACATTAAATAAGGATACGATAGATACAGATATATTAAATATAAGCTGGAAATTGGATAAATTAATTGCTCAATTTATGAAAGAGGAAATTTTACACAAATAGAAATTATTAGTTTATATTCAATTTTCATTAGTAGCTAATAAATGTGAACGCCCTCTAGAAAGTTTAAAGTACTTAACAATATACAATTATTTGCTATGTAATTCATCCAATATTTATTCTCGTTATCTTATCAATTATTAAAATCAAAATTAACTTAGCCTTAAGTTCTTTTTTATTGAAGCTTCATTTGAAGAAAACTTTATAGATTATTATGTATTTTATTTGCAATTAATTTTTTGTAAAAATTATCAACATTATAAACAAAACATATAATAAAATATTACAGGCTAATCTTTTATCAGATAAATGTTTCTTTTTCAAAGTCATCCATAAAGAAAAAATAGCTATAAATGTTATAATCGCTGATATTATTAAATATTTATCAAAGAGCCATGGTGTAAACATTATACCAAGAGCACTTGGAACAGTAGCCTGTATCCATCATAGAACCGCTAATGTTAGAAAGAGCTAAACTCTCTTTTCACTGTTTCACCCATATAAGCGCATTTAATATCTCAGGCAATTCTGTTGCTACAGGGCTTAATAACAATTTAAAATGTTTTTTATAATTTTTACATAACGAACCTCCTTATCAAATAATTTTTAAGTTAAGATTGAGTCCTATATGTAAAATTAAATAAGTTTTCATATAAACAAAAAAACTTTTGACACAGTGATTTTCCATCTTAAAAGTCTTTTTTAACGTAATAATTACACTAAAAAAGACTTTTAGCACAACGATAGAATCATTGTGTTAAAAGTCTCGCTTGGCCAGAATCAGCCATGACAAAGCCAGATCAAAGATCAGTATGTTGACTTTATCACCAATATATTAGGTAGCTATTCCCTTTTAACCTTAAAAATTTCCTTTTCAATCACATTTTGTTATTATCATTTCTTATACTCTCAAAGTATAAGAAAATCATTTATCTCTAAGATAATTACTAATAGTATAGTTATACCTCAGATAAAGCTAAACATATATGGCATATGCCTCATCTAATTATTGTGATTGATAGTGCTTTTAATAATAGGATAACATAAAGCCGAGATTACTGTAAATTTCCGTCTGGTAACGGCTTTAATTTAAGAATGACTTTTCCACTAGGTGATCTAATCTATTATTTTTATTCTGCTACATTTGATCCTTCCGTTAGGTATGATATTGGGATTAATCAATTAACTGATTCAGACTAGCCGAAGACATTAATCTCCTATCTCAAATGAGATATCTTAATGGATAATTTTCATAGATTGCAGGTAAACTTTTATAGGGATTTTGTATTCATTGCCCGCATTGCGTTTAAAATTGCAATTATGGCAACCCCCATGTCTGCAAACACTGCCTCCCACATTGATGCCATTCCAAGTGCACCTAATACAAGAAATACTGCTTTTACACCTAATGCAAATACAATATTCTGATACACTATAATACGTGTCCTTTTTGCTATTTTTATTGCAGATGATATTTTTGATGGCTCATCAGTCATTATTACGATGTTTGCAGCTTCAATTGCTGCATCCGAGCCCAGCCCACCCATAGCTATACCGATATCGGCTCTTGCAAGTACCGGTGCATCGTTGATACCATCACCAACAAATACAAGCTTTCCTTTGGTGGATTTTTTACTATTCAGCAGTTCAAGTTTTTCTACCTTGTCAGCGGGAAGTAACTCTGAATAAACCTCATCCAGCCCCAATTGTCCTCCAATTTTGTCAGCTACAGTTTTCAAATCTCCAGTGAGCATTACCGTTTTCTTGACACCAAGGGATTTAAGTTCTCTAACTGCACCTGCTGAGTCTTTTTTGATTTCATCCGATATAACAATATTACCTGCATATCTCTTGTCTATTGCAACATGTACTACAGTTCCTGAAGTTTCAGTATTATTATATTCAATATTTTTGCCGGTCATCAATCTTGTATTGCCGGCAAGAACCTCTTTGTTGTTTACATCTGCTCTAATACCCTGTCCTGCAATTTCTTCATAGTTTTCAATTCTGTTCTTGTCTATTTCGGAATTATAAGTATTTGTAATTGAAAGTGCAATGGGATGGCTTGAATAGCTTTCTGCATAAGCTGCATATTCTAGCAGTTCTTTATCTGTATAACCGTTTCGAGAATTTATTTCTGTAACTTTAAATACACCTTTGGTCAATGTACCTGTCTTATCAAAAGTAACTATTTCAACGTTGTTTAAAGCTTCAAGGTAGTTGCCGCCTTTTACCAGTATTCCCCTCTTTGAAGCTCCCCCAATTCCCCCGAAGAAACCCAGAGGTATTGATATCACCAATGCACAGGGGCAAGAAACTACTAAGAATACTAAAGCTCTGTAAATCCAATCGGAGTAAGCCGCTCCTTCAATTACCAGAGGCGGTATTACTGCAAGTGCCAGAGCACCAAACACTACTACCGGAGTATAGTATCTTGCAAATTTTGTTATAAAGTTCTCAGTAGGTGCTTTTCTGCTGCCTGCGTTTTGAACCAAATCCAGAATTTTAGATACAGTTGATTCACTATAATCTTTTGTTACTTCGACTGTCAGCAAACCATTTTTATTAATGAATCCGCTTAAGGCATCTTCTCCTGGCTCCAATTTGCGTGGAACGGATTCACCTGTTAATGCAGACGTATCAGCCATTGATGTTCCTTCTATTATTTTACCATCCAGTGGAACTTTTTCTCCAGGTTTTACAACGATGATATCACCTGCACTTACGTTTTCGGGAGATACTCTTTTCAGTTCTTTACCAACTTTTAAATTTGCATAGTCAGGCCTTATATCCATTAAGGAGCTTATGGACTTTCTGGAATGATCTACAGCAGTATCCTGAAATAATTCACCAACAAGATAGAACAGCATGACAGCCACACCTTCCGGATATTCTCCAACAAAGAAAGCACCGATTGTAGCAACACTCATGAGGAAGTGCTCGCTAAATACCTGACCACGCGCAATACCTTTTAGTGCCAGTAGAACCACATTTCCTCCAACTATGATATAGCTTATCAAAAAGATAGTAAGCTCCAGCCAGCTCTTAAAATTAAAAATTATGCCTATTGCAAATATAACTCCCCCAATTGCAAGTTTTGCTATTTCTTTTTTGTGATTTTCTTCGTCTTCATCGTTATCATTTTCTTTTGCTTTAGCCGTCGAAGTATTTTCCTCAAAAATAACTTTGACATCCGGTTCTATTTTTTTTACTATACCTTTTATCTTTTCATCTAACTCGGAAGTACTGACATTTTGATTGGTTTCCAAAGTAAGTTTTTTTGAAACAAAATCTATAGAAGCAAACCTAACTACTTCTAAATTTTTGACCTCATTTTCGATTTTTCCTGCACAATTAGCACAATCTAAACCTTGAAGTATAAATCTCCTTTTGATTGTAGAATTCATGAAATTTCATCTCCTTAAAATCTTTTTGATTATTTTTCATCAACATGAGCTAAACATTGATTGAATATTGGCTTGATATGTTCATCATCCAATGAGTAGTATACAATTTTACCATCCCGTCTATATTTAATTAATTTTGACTGCCTGAGTATTTTTAGATGATGTGATATTGCAGGCTGGCTCATATTGAGTAAAGCAGAAATGTCACATACACACATTTCAGACAGCATTAGTGCATTAATTATTTTTAATCTTGTAGGATCATTTAACACTTTGAAAAATTCTGCCATATTGCATATTGAAGTATTGTCGGTTATAGTTTCTTTAACTTTGCTGACAATATTCTCATGTATTATATGGCAGCTGCAAATTTCGATATTTTCTTTATCATAGTTCATGATCATCTTACCTCCATTCATTAAACATATAAACATATAAGCATACGTTTATATGTTTATATAAAGTATACCTTAACTGTTTTAATTAGTCAATGCCATTAGAAGTAAAGATCGAAAAGCATTAATACAGGTAAAAGTAAATTTCAGATAAAAGTATTTATGTAATAGATAGGATTGGAATAACAGCTACATTGATTTATGTAGATTAGTAGCACGTTTAGATAATAAAGTATTGGATTGGGCAGCTTTAAGCCCAATTTCAAGTAGATGTGTTTATGAAGGTGTAGCGGAAGTCGGCATATATAGAAGAAAAATACAGGTGTAGAGGCGTAGGAACTGTTCTTTTGACAAATTTAATTGAATTATCCGAAAAAAATGGATTTTGGACTTTACAATCTGTAATTATAAAAGAGAATGCTGAAAGTATAAATTTTCATAATAAGTACGGCTTTAGAAAAGTAGGTATAAGAGAAAAAATAGGAAAAATGAAAAATGGCATATGGCATGATGTGGTTTTGATGGAACTTAGAAGTAAGTTAGTAGGAGTAAATTAGATTCATATAATAAAAATTATTTTGATATTTATACTAGCTAAGTAACAAATACAATTTCAGTACATAGACTATTATAGATACAATAGCCTATTATTTTTAATTATTTCAATAATTTTATTGACAATACATAGATAATAGTCTATATTCATGAATATAGACTATTATCTATGTAAAAATATTTTATGGATTTGGGATTGAAAGTTAAACACAAAAAATTTTTAATTTTTAAGATTCTTAAAATAAAAGTAGAAAACTTTTTTAAATTAATATGAATTTTACTAAATTACAATTGATAAAGTATAGGATTAACTTTTTGGTTTCATTCTCCCTAACTGGTGAAATTATTTAGTTAGTCCTATAAAATTTTAAGACTATTTAAGATGATAAAGAATTAACCGTATAATTATTCCACACTCTACCTGTGATTGTTTATGGAGTAAAGAATTCGTTTAATACTATTTATTATGAAATGATATATTAAATGTTAAATGTATGCTAAATAGTTACTATAATTATTGATAACTAATATAATCTATCATATGATTATGAGTAAGTAATTACATAAAAGAATTAGGGAGTGATATTATATTATGCAAAAGAAAGTATTATTTTTATGTACTCAAAATTCTGCAAGAAGCCAAATGGCGGAGGCCATACTAAATGATAAGGGTAAAGGTAAATTTATTGGTTTTAGTGCAGGAAGTCAGCCGGCTGATGATATTAATGTTTATGCCAAAATTGTCATGAAAGAAATGGGTATAGATATTAGTAATTACAAACCTAAATCAATAAAACAATTTTTAAATGAGAAGTTTGATTTTGTTATTACATTATGTGATAAGGCTAAAAATGAATGCCCTACTTTACCGAATGATGCAATTTATGTACACTGGGGAATAACTGACCCAAGAGACTTTAAGGGAAATGAGGAAGAGACAGTTAATCACTTTAAAAAAATTAGAAATGAGTTAACTAGAAGAATTAATTTATTTATTGATCTACCAGTAGATAAATTAGACAAAGTAATATTGAGAAAAAGATTAGATGAAATAATTTCAAAATAATATTTTATTTTTTAATATATGGCTATAGTGAGAGATTAAAAAATATAAAGATAATGTCTTAAGGAATAATATACATGGTGCCTAATATAGAAGGTACATAAAAGAGCAATGTATTTCATTTAAGAAGTATTTAATAAATATCAGAAAATTTAAAAAGCTTTAAAATTAGCTTATCCCTAAATTTGATTGGATAAGCTTTATGTTTGAAGAAATATCTAAAAAGTAAAATTGTTAATATGATTTTAGGTAATTGTATATCAGAATTAAAGAAAGGAATTTGTTAGTTACTGATATGTAGATGTGATGGGCTTACAGAAAATAGAAAATATCATGACGATAGATGTCAGAGTAAATAAATAATATTAAGAAGCTGATGTAGAAAGTGTATTAAATATACTAGTACATAATGAAATATATAGTTGACAGCAGAAACTAAATATAATATAATAATTGACAGTGGAAACTAATTTACGAGAAAGAAGGTAGCAAATGAATAAGAATATACCGGATATTTATAATTTGATCCAAGAACTAGCTTGGCACTTTGGAAATCACGGATTTAATGGTGAATGCTGTAAAGATTTATCTTTAGTTGAATTTATGGCACTCAAAAAGATACAAGAAAGTGATACTATTACGATTCAAGAAATAGGAAATGCTTTAAACTTTACAAAGAGTGGTGCAAGTAAAATTATTAATCGATTAGAGGACAAAGGATATGTTATACGAGAAATTTCTTCAATAGATGGACGTGTGTGCTGTGTCAATGTAACCACAAAAGGGATAGAAATAATAAAAAATATAATTGAAGAGTATTCAATTTATGTTGATGAAATGTTAAAAGAATTTGATTCTGACACCATTGAAAATATTAAATCTGTTTTGAAAATTTTGACGATCGCCGCACAAAAAAAAGAAATGCATAAAAACTTTAATTACAAACAATAAAAGGAGGGATTTAATGAATAGTTTTGTGGTCACAATCCAGTATTTTATAACGATAATGGCAGAGCTTATTGTACTGTTTATTGGAATTAGTACCATTATTGCATTTTTATTAATGTATATACCACAGAATAAAATAAAAGATTGGTTATCAGGTAAAGGTATATTAGGTAATATAATGGCGGTACTTTTTGGGGCTGTCACGCCTTTTTGTGCATGTTCTACGGTTCCGATGACTCTTGGATTACTTGAAGCTGGAGTATCATTTGGAACAGTTATGTCTTTTGTAATTTCATCTCCTTTAATGGACCCTTTGGTATTTATATTACTTGGAACATTTATGGGCTGGAAGGTTGCTATTGGATTTTTAGTCTTGACATCTATCTTTGCCGTTATTTTCGGATTACTCTTTGACAAATTTGGATGGGCAGATCAAGTCAAACGTGTTCGTATTAAAGGTGGTAAACATGAACATAATGGAGGATTGCCAATCGGATTTAAAAACAGACTGAAAGCATCATTATTAAAAGCATGGACAGACTTCAAGGGTGTTTTTATATACATGGTAATTGGTGTTGCAATTGGTGCAGCTATTTATGGATATATGCCTACTGAGCTTCTGGCAAAAGTTGCAGGACCTGATAATCCGTTTGCTGTTATTGTTTTAGCATTGATTGGTATGCCATTATATATTCGTGTAGAATCAGCTATTCCAATTGGACTTTCATTAATAAATAAAGGTGCAAGTATTGGAGCTGTAATAGCATTTATAATTAGTGGTGCCGGTATAGCTATTCCGGAGTTGACAATGCTTTCCAGCATATTTAAGAAAAAAATAATTATTGCATTTGTAGTAATAGTATTTGTTACATCTGTAATATCGGGATTTGTTTTCAATATGCTTATATAAGTATATTTTTATAATAAATTAAAATAAAAATTGAAAGGGGAAATATGATTATGAAAAAAGAGAATGAAAAAAAAGAAAATGAGAAAAAAGGATTATTTGAACGCTTAGCACAAAATAAAAAAGCCAAGAAAAACTCAAGCTGCTGCAATTTTGAAGTTGAGGAGATACCAGAAAAAAATAATAAAGGTGAAAAAAAATCTCCAAAGGATAAAGGTAGTTCATGTTGTAAATAAATTTAATAGAGTTTCTAGAAAAGCTTAATGTGTATTATTGTATTTTAGTTGATATCCGAAAGCTACTACAATATATATTTACTTTGAAATTACATTTATTAAAAATTAATAAATGCAAGTAACAAATAAATGCTCATAACATAGACTATTATATATATAATAGTCTATTGTTTTTAATTATTTAAATAATTATATTGACAATACATAGATGATGGTCTATATTATAAATATAGATGATTATCTATATAGGGGGTGACTTTATGAATTTAGATTATGAACTAAACGCAAAAATATTCAAGGCACTGTCAGATCAAAATAGATTAAAAATTATTGACATACTCTCTTGTGGTGAAAAATGCGCCTGTGATTTACTGGAACATTTTGATTTTACACAACCTACTCTATCCCATCACATGAAAGTGCTTATAGACTGTAAACTTGTTAAATGTAGAAAAGAAGGAGTATGGAGTCACTATTCGTTGGATAATACTAATGCAAATAAGCTGGTGCTGTTTTTAATGAATATTATGACGGATACAGAGGAATGTATCTGTAAGGGCCAGAGTACTGGTTTATGTAAAACTGACAATGAAAAATAAATTTATATGATAAGGAGAGATTTATATGAAAAAAATGATAATTTTTGATCCGGCAATGTGCTGTTCTACAGGTGTATGTGGACCTTCTATAGATCCAGAATTGTTAAGGGTTTCCACTGTTATTAACACACTTCAAAAGAAAGGAATATTGGTTGAAAGGTATAATTTGACCAGTAATCCCCAGATATTTGTTGACAATAAGACCATTAATGAAATATTGAATAAAGAAGGTACAGAAATACTTCCAGTAACTATGGTAGATGGTGTAATAGTAAAGACAAAAACATATCCGACAAATAAGGAATTTTGTGAATTACTAGGTATATCAGAAGATTATTTAAAAACTGGACTTAAGATAACGTCTAAAGGTTGTGATTGTGGAGGAGGATGTTGTTAATGTTTAAAAAATTTAATCCTGACAGCATAAACTTAACTAAATATTTGTTTTTTACAGGTAAAGGCGGCGTAGGCAAGACTTCTACTGCTTGCGCCACTGCTGTTACCCTTGCAGATCAGGGTAAAAAAATCATGCTCATTAGTACAGATCCAGCTTCCAATTTACAGGATGTGTTTGGTACAGATCTCGATAATAAGGGAGTTGAAATTAAAGAGGTACCAAATTTGACAGTAGCAAACCTCAATCCTGAAAAGGCTGCTCAAGAGTACAGGGAAAGTGTAATAGCTCCATATCGAGGTAAGCTTCCAGAAGCAGCCGTCAAGAATATGGAAGAACAACTTTCAGGTTCTTGTACTGTGGAAATAGCAGCTTTTAATGAATTTTCAACTTTTATTACTGATGAAAAAATTGAAGAAAAATTTGATCACATAATTTTTGATACAGCACCTACAGGGCATACTTTGAGGATGCTTCAACTTCCTTCGGCTTGGAGTAATTTTATAGGAGAAAGTACTCATGGAGCTTCATGTTTAGGGCAGTTATCAGGACTTGAAGATAAGAGATCATTATATAAAAACGCGGTTGAAACTTTATCGGATGGAACAACGACTACCCTTGTTCTTGTTTCAAGGCCTGAAATTACACCTCTTAAAGAAGCAGAAAGAGCATCTAAAGAATTAAGAGATATAGGTATAAATAATCAGTCAATGATTATAAATGGTGTACTTGAAATTCATGATGACAATATTTCAAACGCAATTTATTTAAAGCAGAAAAATGCTTTAGAGAATATGCCTAAAAGCTTAAAAGATCTTGAAATTTATGAAATACCACTTAGGCCATATAATGTAACAGGAATTAAAAATATAAGAGCATTTTTAAAAAAAGATAACGTTGAATATAAAGTTGCAGAATTAAATGTAAATAAAATAAATAAGCTGAAAGATATAGTTGATGATCTATACAATAATGATAAAAAGGTGATATTTACTATGGGAAAAGGTGGAGTAGGTAAAACAACAGTTGCAGCAGCTATTGCTCTCGGACTTTCAAAAAAAGGTAAAAAGGTTCATCTAACTACTACAGATCCTGCAGCACATTTAAAATTTGTCTTAGACAAAAATTATGGCATTACATTAAGTCATATTGATGAAAAAAAAGAACTTGAAAAATATAAAACAGAAGTATTAAATAATGCCAGAAAAACTATGGATGAAAGCGATATAGCATATATTGAAGAGGATTTAAGATCTCCGTGCACACAGGAAATAGCTGTATTCAGAGCTTTTGCAGATATAGTTGAGAAATCAAAGGATGAAGTTGTGGTAATAGATACAGCACCTACAGGTCATACATTATTACTATTAGATTCCACAGAAAGCTATAATAGAGAAATTAAGCGTTCAGAAGGTGATATACCTCAATCTGTCAAAGATCTTTTACCTGAACTTAAAAACGCTAATGATACAGAAGTTATTATTGTAACTTTAGCTGAGGATACTCCAGTTTACGAATCTATACGTCTTGAAGCAGATCTAGAACGTGCAGGAATTGCAAGTAAGTGGTGGATTGTAAATTCCAGCATGTATGCAGCTGATACTACAAATAGTGTACTCAAGGCTAAAGCAAGTAATGAAATACCATGGATCAACAAAGTTAATGAAATCTCCAACGGAAATTTTGCATTGATAGAATGGAAAGCAGAAGAGATTAAAGATGAAAAATTATTCGAGTTATTAGGTTAAAGAAAACAGGAGGAATGTATATGAAAAGTAAATCATCTAGATTGTCGTTACTTGATCGTTATTTGACACTTTGGATATTTCTTGCTATGTTTGTAGGAATTTTATTGGGATGGGGAGTACCGGGAATATCAAAGGGATTATCCAGTTTATCCATTGGCACTACATCCATTCCTATAGCTATTGGACTCATTTTGATGATGTATCCACCGCTTGCCAAGGTAAACTATAAAGAACTTGGCAAAGTATTTAGAAATCCCAAGGTATTATCTCTATCACTTGTTCAAAACTGGATAGTAGGGCCTATACTGATGTTTGTACTTGCAGTAATATTTTTACATGCTTATCCTGCATATATGACAGGTCTTATACTTATTGGTATTGCCAGGTGTATTGCCATGGTCATCATATGGAACAGTCTTGCAGATGGTGATACGGAATATGCGGCTGCGCTTGTGGCATTTAATTCTATCTTTCAGGTTATATTTTATTCCATATATGCCTATATATTCATAACAGTACTTCCAACCTGGCTTGGTCTCACTGGCTACAGCGTGGATATTTCAATGGGAAAAATAGCTTCATCTGTTGTAGTTTATCTTGGTATTCCCTTTGCACTTGGACTGTTAACCAGGTTACTATTAGAACCTAAAATGGGTACTGATTGGTATACAAAAAAATTTATTCCTAAAATAAGTCCACTGGCTTTAATAGCATTATTGTTTACTATTGTTGTGATGTTCACTTTTAAAGGAAAATATATTATAGAATTACCTTTAGATGTAATTAGGATTGCCATACCACTTGTGATTTATTTTGTAGTTATGTTTTCAGTTTCATTTTTTATGAGTTATAAATCGGGTATAGACTATAAAAAGACGGCTACACTTTCATTTACTGCTGCCAGCAATAATTTTGAACTTGCCATAGCTGTGGCAGTTGCCGTATTTGGTATAGAGTCCAAGGAAGCTTTTACGGCAGTAATAGGACCTTTGATTGAAGTGCCTGTAATGATAGGGCTTGTAAATGTAGCATTGCACTGGGGAAAAAAGTATTTTGCATTAAAAAGATAGAAATTTTTAAGGGGGTATTGTTAATATGGAATGGAAGTATAAAGTATTTACGGTTGATCATTTTTTAAGTTCAGAAGAAAATTTAAGCATAGAAGAATTGCTAAATAAATATGGAAAAGATAGATGGGAATTAGTAGGGATTTTACAAAATTCTTATAAAACATTAGGAAAAATATCTAAATTAGAAAGTGATTTAATAGTGTTTAAAAAATCGGAATATAAATCATAATATTAAAATTTAACACAGGAGGAATAAGATGAAACCAAAAGTAGCTTTTATATGTGTTCATAATTCATGCAGATCACAGATGGCTGAAGCAATAGGAAGATTATATGGAAGTAAGGTATTTGATTCATATTCAGCTGGAACGGAGATTAAATTCGGAATAAATAAAGATGCAATTAGAGTAATTAAAAAATTATATAGTATTGACATAAGTGAAACTCAACATGTCAAATTGATTGATGATTTACCCGAAATTGATGTAGTAGTAAAAATGGGATGTAATGTAGCATGTCCATTCTTGCCATCCAAATATGAAGAAGATTGGGGACTTGAAGATCCTACAGGAAAAAATGACGAGGAATTCATTAAAACAGCTAAAATAATTGAGGAGAACGTAAAGAATCTAATAAAAAAAATAGAAAATAAAGCAATTAAATTATAACAAATAATAAAAAACGAGGATCGATGTACTGAATAATTTTAAATTTTTAATAATAAAAAAGAGTGAAAATCACCCTTTTTGAAATAGCGAGGACGTTCATAGATTTGTACTATTTTGTATAAAAATAAATAATAATATTATTAGAAAGTTATAACACACTATTATTAGTTATCCCCTAAAAAATAAAAATTGCTATAGGATTATAATCCTATAGCAATTTCCAAATAAATTTTATCCCATCTATTCTATTTTACACAAATCTAAGTACGTTCCCCAAAATTCTGGCTGTCAGTTTTCAATGATTTAAGAAATAGAGGGGTAAAAGAAATACTGATTGCCTGCATGGATGGACTTAAAGGACTTCCAGATGCAATAAAATCAGTATTTCCGGATGTTAGTATTCAAAATTGTATAATACACCAAATAAGAAATTCCATTAAGTATATAGCTTCCAAAGATAAAAAGGAATTTATGAAAGATTTAAAATGTGTATATAAGGCACCTACTGAAGATGCTGCAATTAATGGCCTGGATGATATAAAGAAAAAGTGGGATCACAAGTATAGTATAGTAATTGAATCCTGGTATAATAACTGGGATAAGTTATCAACATATTTCAATTACTCACCGGAAATCAGAAAGATTATTTATACTACAAACGCATTAGAGGGTTTCAACAGACAGCTGAGAAAGTTCACAAAGACAAGAACAGTGTTTCCAAATGATGAAGCACTTAGAAAATCTCTTTACTTAGCTACTGAGAAAGTCATGGAAAAATGGACTTCTCCAGCCCAAAATTGGGGAATGACATTAGCACAATTAACTATTGTGTTTAATGATAAACTAGGTGAAGAGATACTCTAAGATTTAGTTAAAATTTTTATATTTTTTCTTATTTTATTGCATAATTAAGTATATTATATAAACAATTAAGAATGTAATATTAATCAGTATTAGTATTACTCAAATATAAAAAAATATAACCGAAAATCAAAATTTCCAGTTATATAAAACTAAATCAAATCTATTTTACACAAATCTGTCTATATTCTCCAATTGTCAAAATTTTTTCCATATTTTTTCGATTAAGTTCCAAGGCAATATTCACTCCGTTTCATTTAAAACATATTACTTTCTATCTGAATCATGATAATTATTATTGTATCTTCTACCTTAATTAGAGTTTGTAAATTAACTTAAGGCATACTAATCAGCCTTATTTATAATATGATAATATCATAAAGTTGAGAATATATCAAAATTTCGCACTATTACCAGTCTTTTTTTGAGCACTCTGTTTCACTAAAGACTTTTAATAATGCGCATTTTGTAGGATTACCTATTTTACGCTGTCCTCTTGTATATTAATATCTGTTGCACTATTTATCGTAAAATTTTCAATCATGAATCTGTTCTTTTATGTTTTTCTTATATTATTTCATTTTTTTCTTCATAAGCTTATTTAAACTTCTCAACATCTTTTATTTTTTACATTTTTATATATTTTAACTAGTTCCCACCATCCTGTCGATGCAATACCTATGAATGCAGCTACTATTAACATTTTTAAATGCACTGCACTTGTTTTAAATAGTGGTTGCAAAATTGGTATATAAACAATACATGCTAATATGACTAAAGAAATACTATTTATAAAAAGCCGTGCTTTATTTTCTTTCTCCTTAAAAATATGAATTAAATATTGAGTATTTGATCTGTTTACTAATACTAAAATAACATTTGCAACTATTAATGTTATCAGAGAAAAGCTCCTTGCATACTCCACAGAACTTCCTGTATCAACCAAATAGTGAAAAGGTAAGAAAGCAGCTAAAAACATTGTAACTCCCTGTGCTATAACTTTCTTGGTTAACTCCTTCGTTAAAAGTGGCTCTTTTGGAGACCTTGGTGGCTGATTCATAATATAAGGTTCCTCAGGTTCTCCTTCAAATATTATGGAACAGGTAGGATCAATTATTAATTCCAAAAGCATTATATGCATTGGCAGTAAAATTTGTGGAAGATTGAATATTGGAGCAAACAGTGCAAGAGCTGCTATAGGTATATGAATTATCATAATATATACTATAGCCTTTCTGATATTATCAAATATTCTCCTTCCATCTCTTACAGATTCAACAATAGTTGTAAAATTGTCATCAATCAGAATCATATGAGCTGCTTCTTTAGCAACTTCTGTTCCCCTTTTTCCCATGGCTATCCCGATATCAGCATTCTTAAGTGCAGGTGCATCATTTACTCCATCTCCAGTCATTGCAACAATATCACCATTATTTTTTAATGCTTTAATGATCTTCATTTTATGCTCAGGAATTACTCTTGAAAATACATCACAACTTTTTACAGCTTCACAAAGCTGCTGTTCACTCATACAATCTATTTCATCCCCAGTTATAGATTTACTGGCAAATTTAAGCCCGATTTCTTCACCTATAGCTACTGCGGTTTTACTGTAGTCACCAGTTATCATAACTACCCTTATACCTGCATTATTACAAGTCTTTATAGCCTCTAAAACACCATCTTTAGGAGGATCTTGAAGTCCCACTAATCCTTTAAAATTTAATAGATAGTCCTCCAGTTTTTCTAGAAGTTTGTCATTTTTACATTCTGCAAAGGCCAACACTCTTAAGCCTTTAGAGGCCATTTTATCTATTGCTTCTTCAATTTTCTTGACTTCTTCATCGCTTAAGTTACAAAGTGGCATTATGGTTTCCGGAGATCCCTTTGCTGCTGCATAATAATATTCATTTAATTTAAAAATATTAGCCATTCTCTTCGTCTTTGAATCGAAGGCAAATTTTTGGCAAAGTTCCAAATTATATAATTCATTTAAAGAAATATTTCTTTCTCCATTTTCAATTATAGCTTTTTCCATAGGATCATAAGGATCTTTCTCGCAAGCTAATATAGTAATTTTGCTTAAATTTTCATCTGTAAAAGCTGTGCTGTCTTGAAGTTCATTATTAACATATACTTTTTTAATCTTCATACTGTTTTGAGTAATAGTTCCTGTCTTATCTACACAAAGCACATTGGTAGAACCTAATGTTTCCACAGCTGAAATCTTTCTCATTAATGCATTTTTCTTTGCTAATCTAGATGCCCCTAGAGATAAAAATATTGCTAACACAACCGGAAATTCTTCTGGAATCAATGCCATTGCTAAAGTAATTCCTGATAATATGCTGCTTAATAAATTTCTATTATAGAAATAAGATAGCACCATTACAGAGAAACATAAAATTATCCCCGTAATGGCAATAGCCTTTACAAGTTCCCCCATTTTCTTCTGAAGAGGAGTTAATTCATCTTTAGCCTCACTGACAGCCTTTCCTATTTTTCCGTACTCTGTATTAAATCCTGTCAATTTTACTATTGCAGTACATTTTCCAAAAACTGATAGCGTTCCTGCATAAAGCATATATTTTTTCCAATGATCATCAGAGCTTTCACTCAATTCCTTGGGTAACTTAAATACATGTTCTGATTCTCCCGTTAAAATAGATTCATCTACAGAAAAATTAGATGCCTCTATTACCTGGCAATCAGCAGGTATTCTTTCTCCTTCCGCAATATAAATTATATCTCCTGGAACAAGTTCAGAACTTTTTATCAAACCTTTCTTACCATCTCTTAGTGCATAAACTTGAGGCGATGTTAAGCCTTTCAATGCACCCATAGTTTTTTCTGTTTTCCATTCCTGAATGAAAGTTATGGATACAACTGATATTACAAATGCTAACATTACAATGCCTTCTCTAGGCTGTCCTAAAATAAAATATAGTGTGGAAGCTCCTACTAATAATAAGAACATTGGTTCTTTAAAAACTCCAATAAATTTTTTAAGTGGATTTGGTTTTTCATTTTTAATCAGTTCATTTAATCCATATTTTTCCTGTAGTGTTGAAACTTCTTTCGTTGTAAGTCCATTAATTCTATCTGTCATTTTTTCACCTCATTATCAATTAATAATATAATGCTACTGCTATATGTTTTATTTGTCAATGTTTATCCTATATAGATTTATTATCAATTGATAATGAAAATTAACAATATTTGTGAATTTAAATCAATAAACATTTATTATGCCTTACTCAAACTTCGTATATGTATACACAGTTTAAGTCAATAAAAATTATATCATCTACAGTTCTAGCTTTATCTTCTCTCAAAATGTAATCTTTTATTTGCTTTTCCGTAACTTCCGTGCAGTAGCAACTAGAATATGTTCTGCTTCGATCACCTTTTTTTCACCGTTAGAAATAATATGAATAGTATTAAAATTTTTGAATAATTTAAGCTTTAGTAGAGTTTTTATGGAGGGTTGGTTATGCGATTTAACGATTTTAGTTGGATATTTATAATATCGATTTTTGTTGGTATGTTTTTTCTACGTGGGTGTGGATGGAGTGGAGGCTGTGGAATACCAAGATTTCATAGAAAATCAAACCACGATTCCGATAATAAATCCGAAGCTATAGAAATATTAAATAAAAGGTATGCTAATGGGAAAATTGATTCTGAAGAATATAAATTGAGAAAGGAAGAAATACTTAGAAAGTAGTGTGAGAAACAATGAAAGAAACAGAATTCTAATAAATGGCAGTCTTATTTCTTTAGGACTGATAGCTGTACTTGATAATATATTTTCCCACTGGCTTTTTAAATGGCATAGGATTTTACCAAACGAAACTTCTTCAAGGTACTTGGGAGCAACTTTATTTATTCTTGGGTTAATATTATTAGTAATTGGTGTATTCAGATAAATAAAAGATAGAAGAATTAAATCACATTAAATGTTGTAAAAAATTCTATCATTCATCAATTAAAAAGGCAGTTATGCCTTTTTTTATTTTTGACATGTTCAATAACTAAATGTAGAAAGAATATTATTTAGTTACCATATTATTACATCTATTTTGCCCCTGGTAGCACGTTCGCTTGTATTACCCCCTATTTCTTGATCCTAAAAGATTTTTTTAATCCTTAATTTTTTCTCTGATCTTATAAGTTCTACCTTTTCCATATTTAACCTCTTTTCATATTTCAAAGTCTTATTTTATGTAGCTTCACTGTGTTTGTTTAATTCAGCATAATATATGATATTATCATAATATGTTGAATTTATTTTTGCAATTTTAACTTTTAAATACTAAAAAAATAGTTCAAAGCCTTAATACATAAGACTTCACACTATTTTAACCAATTTCACACAATATGTATTGTGTGGAACTTATAAACAATGGCATTCAAAGTTATAATACATTAAATTTGTCGTACAGACATTGGCTGTATCGTTAATAATGGAATCATTAATTGATGGTATTATAACTAGAGAGTACCAAGGGAGATGACATTTCAATATAAAACCAAATTATTATTATATAATAGGAATTTTATAAAAATCTAATTACACAAAACTATGCTATACATAAATTAATTATTTTTGTAAAAAGCTATTCCCTAAAATTATATTATATGTAATTATATATATATAATAGATTTTTAATGGTCATAAATTAAAAATTTCAAATGTAAAATTATCATTAGATTTATTAAAATTACTTTGCAATTCATATCACAGATGCCGGTATTATATCCGATATCATTCTTTTCACTATTAAATTTGTATAGAATAATAAAAAGAATGATAAATTTAATATAAGATACTTAGATGGAAAGGGTGATTTATTTTGAAAAAGTTTTTACAAATATCAATACTTTTAATACTACTTCTATTAGGTAACGGATGTGGAAAACTACATTCCACCAAGAATAGCATAAGTACAGATAGCTGGGCTTATGAAAAAATGATTACACTAAATAAAATAAATTATGTTGTTACATCTGAGCAAATTGAAAAAGTCGATAGTAAACTTGGAGAAGTTAGACACTACTCAACTAATGAAAAAGATTTCGATCCAAATAATTTTTCAAATTACTTTAAAGTTGGAACTGGATTATACAAGATTCCTAATATTAACACAAAAGATGCAATTGCAGTTGAAATTGAGAAAAATAAATTTGTTAAAGCATCTAATACACAATTAATTAACCTGTTGTGCTAGTTAAATCACTAGCAACATTTACAAATAGAAAACCTCCAGCACAATGTGTTAACCTATCATTGAAAAGCACGACCAATTCAATGAAGGGGGAAACATATATGCTAGAGATTTATAACAATGATTCTATCACAATTATAGAAGATTTAAAAGATTTTATAACTGTCATATTTGTTATAGTTGATGATATTTACCAAGAAGTAACTCCAACATATATTAAAAATCGAAGAAACAGTAATCATTCAATAATGAGTGATAGTGAAATAATTACAGTTTCATTAGCTGGTGAGCTTATGTCAATTGATTCGGAGAATGCTTATGGCTTTTTTTAATACATCAAGAGCATCCTTTGTATCACGAAGTTCACGCTTTAATCGTGCAATTTCCTTTTGTTCATCACTGGAATAATTACCTGAACCTCGAACTTGAATACCATTTTCGCTTTTAGAATCTCTAATCCACTTTGACAAAGTGCTACCACCTATATCAAGGTTTTGAGCACAACCTCTTACTCCAAGTTCTTTATGATCCATGTAATATTTTATAGCATCTTCTTTGAACTGCTTGTCATGTTGTTTTTTCATGATTAAGTTCCCCAATCTCTTATATTTATTCTAAAACTTATTAGGAACTTTCTCAATTTCTCTTGTACTATTTTTATTCTAACACCAACCTTATTTATTTGAATTTCACTTTTATGAAATGCTGCTCCACAAACTGCAATTATAAAAAAGCAATAACTACATTCCGAAATTCATATTTAAAGTCTTCAATTAATATAAAATAATGTCATATTAAAAGTTCGTTGGGATAACAATATCCTTTCGGACTTTTTTCGATTCTTAAAATATTTTTCTCGAATTCAAACTATTATCCAATATCAGTTTGATTATATGGAAGGAGGATTGATGATACATATCTCCTGCTGAAGATGATTCTAAATTTTAGAATTTAAACATAAAGGGTATGGGGATTAATCCACATATCCTATATATTTGGTTAATAGGAGATTTATTTTTAAATCAATTTCTATATTTTATTGACAAAATAAGATATTATCATATATAATGAATATATGAACATATATTCATATATAAAAACAATTTTATTAAAAATATTTTTGAATAAGAATTAATTCATATAGGGAAACAAACTTAAGCCAGTAAAAGGAGGAAAAGGTAATGGATAAAGCACTTAAAGACCCCGGCAAAAGCAGTATAAAACTAGTAAAAAAAAGTATTTCCACAAACAATAACTTTGCTAATTTAAAGAAAACTAGTAAAGAATGTATAAAAAAAGAATTTATACTAGAGGGATTAGATTGTGCTAATTGTGCAGCTAAGATAGAAGAAGAGGTTAGTAAAATTAAAGGCATTGATTCTGCTAATGTAAACTTTGTCACGAAAGCTTTAACTTTGGAAATTGGTGAAATTAATAAAACAAAAGAGTTAATCGCAGTAACTACTGAGATAATTGGAAATTTGGAACCTGATGTAAGAGTAGTGGAAAAACAATCGGGTAAATTATTAAAAAAAGAAATTTTGCTTAAGGGACTGTGCTGTAGCAATTGCGCCTCAAAGATTGAAAGGGAATCAAATAATATAGAGGGTGTAAAATCCGCCATTGTAGATTTTGCTGCAACAAAGCTTATTATGGAAATAGATAATTCATCTGAGCAAACTGTTATAATTGATAGAGTCAAAGAAATAGTTAAAAGAATTGAACCTGATGTTAATGTGGTTGTTCTTGAGGGTAAAAAAGTAAATAGTAAAATTGAAGAGAGTGAAGAAGAAAATGATAAGAGTGAATTAGTCAAGTTTGCATTAGGTGCAGCCATATTTGGGATAGCAACTGCTTTCAAGTTTTCAAATACTGTTGAACTGATACTTTATCTAATTAGTTACGTAATTGTAGGTGGAGAAGTAGTATTAAGGGCTATAAAAAATATTAGCAGGGGACAGGTATTTGATGAAAACTTTCTAATGAGTATAGCAACCATAGGTGCTTTTACTATTGGTGAGTATCCAGAAGGGGTAGCAGTTATGATTTTCTACCAGATAGGAGAAATGTTTCAGGATATGGCTGTAAATCGCTCAAGAAAATCTATTGCAGCTCTTATGGATATAAGACCTGATTTTGCTAACTTGAAAATAGATGACGAGCTAAAAAAAGTATCACCGGAAGAGGTTAGCATAGGTGATATTATTGTAGTGAAACCAGGAGAAAAGGTTCCATTAGATGGTAAAGTGCTTGAAGGCAGCTCTATGATTGATACTTCAGCTTTAACTGGAGAGTCAGTACCTAGAGAAGCAGAAACGGGAGATAATATTTTAGGTGGAGTGATCAATAAAAATGGACTGTTAACAATAGAGGTAGAAAAGGAATTTGGAGATTCTACTATAGCAAAAATACTTGACTTAGTTCAAAATGCAAGCAGTAAAAAAGCTCCAACAGAAAAATTCATAACAAAGTTTGCTAGGTACTATACACCAGTTGTTGTCTTTTCAGCAGTAGCTTTAGCTGTTATACCGCCTCTTGTTATAGGTGGAGCAAATTTTTCTCAATGGCTATATAGAGCACTGGCATTTTTAGTAGTTTCTTGTCCTTGTGCATTAGTTATATCTATACCACTTGGATTCTTTGGAGGTATAGGTGGTGCTTCAAAAAATGGTATACTTGTTAAAGGTGGTAATTATCTCGAAGCATTAAACAATTCGGAAATCATTGTTTTTGATAAAACTGGAACACTTACAAAAGGCGTATTTAAAGTTACAGAATTAAAACCTCGAGATAATATGCCAAGTGATGAACTTCTAGCCTATGCAGCTTATGCAGAAAGCTATTCAAATCACCCGATAGCAGTTTCCATATTAAACGCTTATGGTAAAGAAATACCTGGTGATGCAATATCAAATTATGAAGAAATATCAGGTCACGGCATAAAGGTTGTTGTGGAGGGAAAAGAAATTTTAGCAGGCAATTATAAACTAATGGAGAAAAAAGATATATTGTATGAACAAGTAGAAACTGTAGGTACAGTAGTTCATGTTGCAGTTGACAAAGAATACGCAGGATATATAGTAATATCTGATGAAATTAAAGAAGATTCTGCAAAAGCAATTAAAACTTTGAAATCTATCGGAGTTAAGAAAACAGTAATGCTAACTGGTGATAATAAAACTGTTGGAAATAAAGTTGCTAGAGAATTAGGACTTGATGAAGTTCATGCTGAATTACTTCCGGACCAAAAGGTGGAAAATATAGAATTACTCGATAAGCAAAAATCGGAAAAGGGGAAGTTGGTATTTGTAGGAGATGGAATAAATGATGCACCAGTTTTAGCAAGAGCAGACATAGGAATAGCTATGGGAGGACTTGGTTCGGATGCTGCAATAGAAGCTGCTGATGTAGTAATAATGACAGATGAGCCATCAAAAATTACTACAGCAATAAAAATTGCCAAGAAAACAAGAACTATAGTAATGCAGAATATAATCTTTGCTTTAAGTACTAAACTGATTTTATTAGTTTTTATAGCTATGGGCTTAGGCACTATGTGGGAAGCAGTGTTTGGTGATGTGGGAGTAACTATACTTGCAGTATTCAATTCCATGAGGGCTATGAAAGCACAAAATTCATAATATAGTAAATTTAGTATATATTAATAAAAGTAAATTGAAAAGGGGTGTATTAGATGAGCTTATTTTCAAGATCATCAGGCAAGAGGCATCATGATAATAATCATAGAGGGAGCAGTTATTATAAAAGAGAAGGATTTTTAAACCGTATATTAGGTATGTTTGGTTCATTTTCTCGCTCAGGCAGAAAATATAATAAATATTATTCTCATAATAATTCATATCCAAATCATTATTCTGGTGAAAGACATTGTAAAAGAAGAAAATATAAGAGTTCATGGTCATAATGTCGTTTTTTAGAAGGAAAATATATCCAACAGATTATTTGTTTGGTGGATATAGCGTTGTAAAGTTAATAGGTGAAGGCCGATTTGGTATGTGTTATTTGGTTAACTTAGATAATAAGAAATATGTTCTAAAAGAGATTAAACCTAAAGTTATAAAAAAAAGTGGTACTAAAATTATATTTGAAGAAAAAATTCTTTCATCTATTAATCATCCATTAATTCCTAAAATAGTTGATACAATAAAGAATGATAAAATGTATGCCTATATTTTAGAATATAAAAAAGGAAAGACAATAGAAGAAATGCTCTTTGGAGACAATTATGTATTTACTCCATCTGAAATTTATAAAGTAGGAATTAAAATTATAGATATAATAAAATACTTGCATGAAAGAAACATTGTGCATAGAGATATAAGAGTACCGAATGTAATTATTAACGAAGAAGAAGTGTATCTCATTGATTTTGGACTTGCAAGATTAATAAATGGTAAAAAGTATATTCCTTCTGTTGATTTTTTATATTTTGGACATCTACTTCTTTATTTGTACTATTCTTCTTTTGAAAAAACTAGTAAAAAGTCAGAACCTTGGTATGATGAACTTGATTTATCCTTAAATGAGGTGAATTTTTTGAAAAAATTATTAGGTTTGAATGAGAAGTACAAAAGTATTTATGATGTAGAAAAGGATTTTTTAAAATTAGGATTGGAACGTTTACAAGATAAATATTAGAGCAATGAAACTTTAAATGTAAAGGATTTATTACTTGAAATTTGCTTGATTAGTATTGTAAGAAATATAGTTTGATTACCGCATTATTTCTGCATAATAGTTGGAGGTGATAAGTATGTTAGATTTTTTAAGAGAAGAAAGAATTGATGAAAAATTAATTGCTGAAATAGAGCATTACCGAAATTTTTACAATGTAAATCCTGATATTAAATACAGAATACCAGAACCTAAATATAATTATTATGGAAAAGAAATTTGGGAGGGAGCAATTACGGCTATTCTTTGTGGCGAAAATATTCTTTTAGTTGGTCCTAAGGCAAGTGGAAAAAATGTTTTCGCAGAAAACTTGGCAGCTGCTTTTGGGAGGCCCAGCTGGGATATTTCATTTCACGTCAACACGGATTTTTCATCTCTTGTTGGGACTGATACATTTGAAAATGGACAAGTTGTTTTTAGAAAAGGTCCAATTTATGAATGTGCCACGTTGGGAGGTTTTGGAGTTCTTGATGAAATAAATATGGCGAGGAATGAATCCATTGCGCTTCTTCATGCTACCTTGGATTTTCGAAGAATTATTGACATACCAGGTTATGACAGAATCCCTATGGAAGATGCTACCAGGTTTATTGCTACAATGAATTATGGATATGCAGGCACTAGAGAACTTAATGAAGCTCTGGTTTCGCGTTTTATGGTTATTGAAATGCCAACAATTTCTTCCAGAAATCTTATGAAACTGCTCAGGCGAGAATTCCCTAATATGAAAGATAAATATCTTGAACAATTTATAGGCCTGTTTAAGGATCTTCAAAATAAAAGCGAAAGCTCGGAGATCTCTACAAAATCCGTAGATCTAAGGGGACTTATTTCTTCTATTCATCTCATAGGCAAGGGTCTGAAGACATCTGAGGCTTTGAAGATGGGCATTACAAATAAATCTTTTGATAGATTTGAAAGAGAAATTATAGAAGACGTTATTCACCTGAGAATACCGGAAGGGGTGGAAAGGAGTGAAATTTTTACAGATTGACTATGCAGGAACAAAATAAAGAGATAAAAAGAGCTGATAATATTATATGGAATGCTTCATCTGATTACTCATTAAACTCAGAAATAAAAGCATATGATAAAAATGGAAAAGCCGATCTTTATTTAAATTATATTATAGGATCTGTTCATAAATACTATAACTATTCACTTTTAGAGGAATTTTTTAACTATCTTAAAAAAGATACTAACTGTAAATTATTAGAAGAACTTACATGGATAGCTTTAGAAAATTGTACTTATAAAAAAGCAAAAAGTGAACGACTGGTTCTTGAAAATCTGCGACGTGATTATTCAAAAAAATTTCTTAACAGGTGTAATCCAGATTTATCTTTTAACATTATAGATCAAGTCAAGATAGCTCATTTTAAAAGAGCATTGGGTGAAAAACCTAATACGACAAATCTGGCACTTACCATTTTAAATGATTTAGAGTTTGATGAACATATGAATACAAAGCAGATTATATCTCGTATGAAGGAGATTATAAAAGTTTATTTTCAATATGGACCTCACTTTTTAGCAAAAAATATACTTCCAACGTCACATAGGGGCAAAAGTATTTTTCAAGTAAAGGTGAAGGGATCAAATTCTAGGCGTAATTCATTTTTTAAACGTTCTAAAAATGAATTACGAAGGGCTTTTAGTTGGCTTAAATCTGTAGATCAAATCAATAAATACGATAGAAAATTTATGCAGGGGTATTATGGGGTTTCCATTTTGCAAGAACCACGGGTAAAGGCTTTAGAAAAAATTTTGTGTATTGGAAACCATAAAAATTGTCATGTTCATTTTACAAGAGGGAATTTTGATGTTCATATTAAAAATAATACAAGTACAGTTAAACATCAAGATGATATTTTAAAACAAAGAGAAAAAAATAATATACATTATAATGAAAACTTTGCGAGAAATAATAATAGCATTTCAAATTTGACAGATAAAATTAAAAATGTGATGCTTGTTAACCGTGAATCTTCCTGCAGATCAGAAAAGGGAAAACTTGTAGCAGGAGATATTTGGAGAAGCTTTTATGTTCATGACAATAAAATTTTTATAAAAAATCTTAAAAATGATGTCAGAGATCTAACGGTGGATATAATGTTGGATGCATCGTTGTCACAAAAAAATCGTCAGGAAATTATTGCAACAGAAGGGTATATCATAGCTGAAAGCCTTACACGCTGTCAAATTCCTGTAAAAGTCTACTCTTTTTGCAGTTTTCACGATTATACAATTATCAATCTTTTTCGTGATTATGATGAAGTTTACAAGAATAATAAGATCTTCAATTATACAGCTTCAGGGTGTAATAGGGACGGCTTGGCTGTTCGTGCTGCACTTTATATGATGAAAAATTTAAGCTGTAACCGTAAGATGCTCATAGTCTTATCTGATGGGAAACCCAATGATATGCAGTGCATACCAGCGAGTGGAATTAATCATATTGAATATAGTTATTCAGATAACATGGGTGTAAATGATACTGCTTTGGAAGTGAGAAAAGGCTTGCAGGAAGGAATTTCTATTCTTGGTGTTTTCACAGGACGTAATGAAGATGTTGCTGCTGCTCAAAAAATATATGGACGTAATTTAGTGCATATAAAATCTGCAAAGAGATTTGCTGATACAGTTGGAGTTATGCTGCAAAATGAATTGAACAACATACTTTAAGAATGTTCTTTTTAATCTAAGTATTTACTTTTCAGTACATGATTATGATAACTAAACTTTTAGTTCTAGATTACTTTTTGCCTATTATCAAGTTTTATCATACCCAAGCCTTGAGAACTACTCTTTGTTAGTATTTCATAAATTTTAAAGTAATGTAAATACTAAATGTAAAAGGGAAGGTGATACTTTGGAAAAAGGGATAAAAAAGGAGCTAGTACTTAAAGGGTTAAATTGTGCAAATTGTTTTCAAAAAATACAAAACGAAGCAAGTAAGGTAGAAGGCGTGCATAAAGCATCAGTAAATTTTGCCGACAAAACTTTAACTATAGAAACTAATGATATAAATAAAATAAACAATATTATTACGAAAATAAGAAGTATTGTAAAAAAGATAGAGCCAGATGTGATAGTAAAGGAAAAATCATATTTAAATTCCCCTAAAAAAGCGTTAGCACTTTTGGGGTTATCCTGCATGAATTGCAGTGTTAAAATTCAAGAGCAGGTAGGTAAGTTAAATGGTGTAAAAAATGCTCATGTTGATTTTCCTACTGGAAAATTAATTATAGAAATTGATAATAAACATGATCTAGAAAAAATAACTGAAGAAGCAGCAGAAATAGTTAAAAAAATTGAACCCGGAGTTAATGTTGTAGATGTAGATAAGAAGGAAAATAGTAAAGCATATTTTCACGATGATAATGCAGGGCAGAATAGAAAAAAAATGATTGGAATGATATTAGAAATATTATTTTTTTCAGTTCCTATTTTATTTAAATTTACTAGCAATATTGAGTTTATATTGTATTTAATAAGTTATGTACTAGTTGGATGGAAAGTTATTTTAAAAGCTGTTAGAAATATAGCTAGAGGGAAAGTTTTTGATGAGAATTTTTTAATGTCTATAGCTACAATAGGTGCTTTTTTTATTGGACAGTATCCAGAAGGGGTTGCAGTAATGCTATTTTATCAAATAGGTGAATTCTTTCAAGATGCTGCTCTCAATCGTTCAAAAAAATCTATCGCAGCATTAATGGATATTAGACCTGATTATGCAAACTTAAAACAAGGAGAAGAGCTTAAAAAGGTTTCTCCGGATCAAGTTAAAATAGGAGATAAGATAGTTATAAAGTCTGGAGAAAAAGTTCCACTTGATGGAAGTATAATTGAAGGAGAATCTATGGTAGATACTTCAGCTTTAACAGGAGAATCAGTGCCAAGATCAGTACAAAAAGGAGATTTGGTCTTGGGAGGTTTTATTAATAAGAACGGACTATTAACTGTTGAAGTTACTAAAGAATTTGGAGAATCTACAGTATCGAAAATACTAAATTTAGTTCAAAATTCAAGCAGTAGAAAAGCTCCTACGGAAAATTTTATGACTAAGTTTGCAAAGTACTATACCCCTATAGTTGTGATAATAGCAGCTTTATTAGCTATTGTACCTCCGTTGATTATAAGAGGGGCAATGTTTTCAGATTGGATTTATAGATCATTGGTGTTTTTAGTTATATCTTGTCCATGTGCTTTAGTTATATCAATACCCCTTGGCTTTTTTGGCGGAATAGGAGGAGCTTCAAAAAATGGAGTATTGGTTAAGGGCGGGAATTATTTAGAGGCCCTAAATAATTTAGAAATCATTATTTTTGATAAGACAGGAACACTTACAAAAGGCGTCTTTGAGGTAACAAAAATAAAAACTACTGAAAAATACAATAAAGATGAGTTGCTTGAATTTGCGGCTTATGCAGAAAGTTTCTCAAATCATCCTATAGCAGTTTCAATACTTAAGGCCTATGGAAAAGAAGTAAATAAAGAAAAAATTGGAAGCTATGATGAAATATCAGGTCATGGTATTAAAGTTAAAGTAAAAGGTAAAGAAGTTTTAGCTGGAAATGTTAAATTAATGAATAAAGAAAATATAAAGATTGATGAATTAGATATTGTTGGAACTGTGGTTTATATAGCAATAGATAAGGAATATGCAGGTTATATAATAATATCCGATGAAGTTAAAGATGATTCAAAAGATGCTATAAAGAACCTTAAGACCATAGGAATAAAAAAGACTGTTATGCTTACTGGAGATGCTAAAGCTGTTGGTGAGAAAGTAGCAGGTTCCTTAAGTTTGGATGAAGTTTATGCAGAGCTTCTTCCTGATCAAAAAGTTGAAGAACTAGAAAAGCTAGATAAACAGAAATCGGCCAAAGGAAAACTTGCCTTTGTAGGAGATGGAATAAATGATGCACCAGTTTTAGTAAGAGCAGATATAGGAATAGCTATGGGAGGACTTGGTTCGGATGCTGCAATAGAAGCCGCTGATGTAGTGATAATGACAGATGAACCTTCAAAGATAGTTACTGCTGTAAAAATTGCTAAAAGAACAAGAAAAATAGTATGGCAGAATATAATACTGGCTATGGTAGTTAAAATAATAGTTCTTATTTTAGGAGCTGGAGGAATAGCGACTTTGTGGGAGGCAGTTTTTGCTGATGTAGGTGTTACTATACTTGCTATAATAAATGCAATGAGAGTAATGAAAGTTAAAAATATATAAAACTACGGAATATTGTGTAAACTTTAATAAGAACCTTAGAAATAAATATTTAAAAATATTCAATTTTTTCTGATATAAATTATTTTTTCTTTTATTTTTTTATTTATTGTATATGCTCTTAAAAAGTTGATCCAGTTTGTTATAAACGTTTCAAAGTATGAAATTTCAAGGGCAAGTATCCATATGGGTAAGGAAGTTCTACTAAGAATAACAGACAAATCACAGAATTAAACAGAAATATGAATCCATAAATAAGATTAGCAGACTACTTAAAGAAGTAAAAAAATAGAATGTTTAAAAAAGTCGTAGCATTCGTATGTTTTCAATAAACAAATTGAATTGCTTTAAGCTATATAAAAGGCGATGATAGATCTCTCAAAACTGATGTATGTGTAGAAGTTTCAAAAATAATTCACTATTAGTCAGATTTACATTTTTATCTCACATTTAAATTTATTTGCCTAACAATAATCTTGTATGCTAAGGCTACTACATTTTTGTTAAGGACAATCACTTTTCTATTACAACAATAGTGACTAGTACAGCGATGGAATAAGGAGATCGTTGTTATGGGATTAAAATATAAATTGTACTCTTATAAGCAAGGTATTATCTTAAAAAACTTATTTCCATTTAAAAATAAATACAGCTCATCTTATATAGAATTATATTACATATTAGAAAATAATATTATATTAAAAGTTTGTTCGGATAGTAATATCCATTTGGGCTTTTTTCAGCTCTTAAAATATTTTTTAAATAAAAGGTATCTTTTGCAGTAAGTATCGATCTATCGGTGAGAGCCAATGTAAAAGAGGAGAAGATAAACGAAAAATCCCCTATTCATCACTGGATAGGAAAGGGAAGATACTCTGTTTTGACTGCATCAGATGCGAAAATTGCAGACGAATTGGGTGTAACCGCAGTACAGTATATAGCAACTGAAAATTATAAAACACTACTGAAGGAGGAGTTATGAAAAAACAAAGAAGCTAATTTCCTTTCCTATCATAAAGGCAGCAAGTAAGGACGATGCTGTGACAATTTAATATATATTGAATCACTAGCAAGGATATATCTCAAAGCTTTCCACAAAGGTACTTACTAATGAATACGGAAATAAATATTATTTTGTGGACAAGGATATTCAAAAACAGCTTACCACCTTCCTGCTAAAGATGATTTTAAATTTTAAAATCTGAACATATATGATTCAGGACAGCATTTACCTGAAACACTATGCCCGTATCTACGGAAAGGCAATGTACCACTCCACCGTTTTGAAAGACATCCAATTATACTATTCTGTCCTTCGATTTATAACGGATACGGAATCTGCCGTTCGACTGAGCTATTTAAAGCAGTTTGGCATGACGGACGACGATATAGAAGAAAGTAAACTCTAAACATATCTTTTAAGAAAAAATTTGCACGAAAAGCCCCGCCGAAGCAGGGCCAGTAACGGGGGCGCTTTTGCAGTACCTAAAAGATGTGTAATAAACTGGTTTTATAAAGCCCGACTAGCCTTTCTGGTATATGCAAACCAGTATATTAATAACGTTAAGAACCCGATTACTGCCACAATTATATACATTCCACGATATCCTAGGAATGTTATTAGCGCGCCCGTGAGCAGAGGCCCGATGCAGTTGCCCAAATCTGTGCACAGATAGAATGTTGAATTATCAGGTGCTAAATGGTGAGACGGCGTGATCTTTACTACCAGCGTTTGTGTTCCAGACTGTATGGCCCCGAGCCCAAGACCAATGAGGACTGCTGCCGCTAGCATCATGAAACTCGCACTTAATGCGAATAATAACAACCATATCGCATTTATCAAAATCCCAGGATAGATTATTGCATTTTCGCCTTTAGTGTCAAAGAGTTTGCCTGCTGAGGGGCGAGATATCATATTTAGGATTGTTTATTGGCCATAAAGAGCTGGTATGATGTCTGCCATAGGAGTTATTACGTTGATGGGGCTGGTTACTAAAAATGCAATTTTACTTATTGATTTTGCAAAACAAAACCACAGAAAGGGAATGAATTTGAATGAAGCCTTGATTGAAGCTGGGCATACGCGTTTAAGGCCGATTATTATGACTACCTTGGCCATGATTTTTGGTATGATTCCTTCAGCTGTAGCTACAGGTTTAGGCTCAGAACTACGTGCACCAATGGCTTTTGCAATTATTGGAGGATTAATTACATCAACATTGTTGACATTATTGTTTGTTCCGGTTGTATATACATTTTTGAATGATTTTAAAGAGAGATTGTTCAAAAAAAGAAAATATAAGTGTTTAAATATTTTCTTTTATATCTTTAAAATAACCTATTTTTATAATGAAAATTTTATGGGACACCAAGAATAATATTTTTTATTTGTTAAAAGCCGTTATTAGACGGAAATAGTTTATATCACATATCTAAGTTAATTTGTCTGACAGTGGCTTTTTTATTTGTTAAAGCCACTGTTTTTTATTTCTATTAAGAACAAGCACTTCTGTTATCACAGCAACAGTAACTATTAGATAATGATGAGATAAGGAGGTTTTTCTTATGAGATTTAGATACAAATCTCATTCTTATGAAAGAGGTAATTTCCTAAAAAAAGCTCATTTTCATTTTGGGATAGTTATGGTTTATTTTATGTAGAATCATATCATATTATAGAAAATAATGTCATATTAAAAGCTCGTTTGGATAACAGAATCCATTCGGGCTTTTTTCAATTCCTAAAAACTTTTATTCAGATACAAAACATTTTCTGCAACAAATATTACCTCCCTGGTGAGAGTCAGTGTGAAAGAGGAAAAGAGAAACAAAATTTTCTCCTTTCTCACTGGCTAAGAAAGGAGGTGATATTCTATGAAGCCATCTTCTTTCAGCAAAGTACCATTCGAAAAACTTAACCATCAGATTCAGGAAGATTTTCAGACAAGCATTCAATTCCAATTTGACTATATAGCAAGAAAAGTTATGATACGTACCAGAAGTAATTGCTATCGTTCTATTGGTAGACGAAGTAAGCGTGAATGTCTGTTTTCAGAAATGTCGGAATTGGAATTGAACAAGCTACAAACCTTTGATACCTATCATCTTGATAGTCGAATTTATAAGATCTTGTCGCTGAATGTGGAAGTTATTGATTATCAGATTGCAGAGGCACTGGATATTTTACCAAAACGTAAGCGTGACATCATTCTGATGTCTTACTATCTGGAAATGTCGGATGCAGAAATTGCGGATGAATTAGGTGTAAACCGCAGTACAGTATATCGCAACCGTACTAGTGCATTAAAAATCATAAAAACACTATTGGAGGAAGAGTTATGCAAAAAACAAAAAAGTTGATTCCCTTTCCTATAATAAAAGCAGCAAGTAATGGTGATGCTGTGGCAATTGAATATATACTGGATCACTACCAAGGATATATTGCAAAACTTTCTACAAAGGTGGTTACTGATGAATATGGTAATGGATATTATTTTGTGGACAAGTACATTCAAGAACAGATTACCACTGCCCTACTGAAAATGATTTTAAGTTTTAAAATCTAAACATATAAGGGCGTATGGATCTCCAATACGCCCTAACTTTGAAGTTGTCATTCTGTAAAAGCATATTGTCTATTTAAGTATGCTTTTACGGGTTGATAAAACCTATTTGTTCTTTGACAAAGAAAATGCCATTCGTGGCATAGCATAAAATAATCGGATACATTCAATATGTAGAGAGCCGGCGAACTGGAGCGCCATGACCACTAAAGGGGGAAATAAAAAGTGAGCGATTATTCCAGTGATTCGCAAGTGACCTTTGGCAAGGTTGCTGCCATGACCTGCATATTGGGATAATGATACTCCCGCCTTGAACGTCTGCACGGCATTGGGCGGTATACCCATAAGCATGGGATAAGGCCAAAGTCCTGTGGAGCTTTGCCGAAGCCATCCGATTTGTTGATTTTTTATATATTTAAAAGCAAGGAGGTTTTTAATGGATAAAAAATTAATTCGATACAGTATGCAAATTGCTATGCTAAAACAATTACTTTCCTGTAAGCTAATTTCAAAGAAGGAATATAATCTCGTTAAAAGCCGACTTATGAAAGACTATAAAATATTTTCTGATATAACAGCTTGAAAATGTATTGTCTTATGTAGTATCATAATACTATAAAGTAGATACAAAGGAGGATGTTATATGCAGGAAGTTGAGGTTATAAAAGCAAGAAATGCATTGACAAAACGAATACGCGGGAAAAAGATAGAACGTTTACGTGTTGCTGCTTATTGCCGTGTCAGTACAGATAGCGAAGATCAATTGAATAGTTATAAATCACAAGTCAATTATTATACTGATTTGATTAATAAGAATAAAGAGTGGGTCTTGGTAGATATCTATGCAGATGAAGCAATTACAGGTACACAAGTCACAAAACGTGAAGATTTCCAGCGTATGATTAACGATTGTATGAATGGAAATATTGATATGATTATTACAAAATCTATTTCAAGGTTTGCCAGAAATACCTTGGATACACTAAAATATGTCCGTATGCTCAAAGAAAAAGATATCGCCATCTATTTTGAAGATGAAAAAATAAACACCCTTACGATGGATGGAGAATTGCTGCTTGTTGTACTTAGTTCTGTAGCTCAACAGGAAGTTGAAAACATTTCTTCCAATGTCAAAAAGGGATTAAAAATGAAAATGAAACGTGGAGAATTGGTAGGATTTCAAGGCTGTCTTGGATATGACTATCATCCAGAAGACAAGACTATTACTATAAATAAAGAAGAGGCGGAGATTGTCAAGTACATTTTCAAGCGTTATATTGATGGTGCTGGTGCTTCTGTGATAGGACATGAGCTAGAGAATCTTGGGTACAAGACAAAATATGGGAGCTCAACATGGGCACCATCTACAGTTATTGGAATTATTAAAAATGAGAAATATAAAGGTGATCTGTTGCTGGGTAAGACTTTTACTGTCGACCCAATTTCAAAGAGGCGGCTTGAAAATATGGGAGAGGAAGATCAGTTTTATATACGTAATCACCATGAACCCATTATAAGTGAAGAAGTCTTTGAAAAAGCACATGAAATACTTAAAAGAAGAAGCAAAAACAGAACAACAGTAGGTGTTGGAAAGAGAGAAAAATACAGCAGAAAATATGCTTTTAGCTGTATGCTGAAATGTGGATTCTGTGGCAGCAACTTGTCAAGGCGTGTCTGGCATAGCAGTTCCAAGTACAGCAAGATTATCTGGCAGTGTGTAGTAGCTACCAAAAATGGTAAGAAGTTTTGCCCAGATAGCAAAGGTATATCAGAAAAAGCAATTGAGGACGCTTTTGTTCAAAGTTATCGTCTGCTATGCAGCGATAACAAAGATGTATTAAATGAATTCCTTCAAAGGATGGATGACACACTAAGCAGTAGTACTGTAAATAAACAGCTTGCTAAAGTAGAAAAAGAGATAGGTGCAATAGAAAACAAGAAAAATAAGTTAGTAGATATGCTTCTGGAAGAAGTTATAGATAAAGATATGTATGAAACAAAATATTCTGTATTGATGGAAAAGCAGGAACAACTTTTAAACGAGCGTCAGAAGTTACAAGAAACGGCAGGTGATGAGAAAAATATTAAATGCCGTTTGAAAGAGTTTAAGAAAACATTGGAACAAAATGAGGTCCTAAATAAATTTGACCGATATGTTTTTGAAAGTGTTGTGGAAAAAGTGATTGTTGGTGGATATGATGAAGATGGCAATAAAGATCCAGCACAACTTACATTTGTATATAAAACAGGTATGAAAAATAATATGAATGGAAATAAATTTAAGCCACAAAGAAGAAATATTAAGGATAAAAATAAGACTGACAAATTGTGCTCCCATGATAATAACGAGGTAAATAAATTGTCTTCTCATAATAGCGTTGATACACGTGGAGTGCGTTGTATTGATGTCACGAATAGATAAATAAAAGTGTGTGAAACACTGATAAATAAAGGGTTTTCAAGTTTAAGAGTAGTACCATGAATTTTATTTTTGGTGCTTCTGATTTGAAAATTCTTATTTTTATTTTGCAGAGAAATATTTTAATTATTATAATATGTGTATAGTGTAGTAGGCAGGATAGATGCTATAAGGGTTGAGAAGTTAGGATAGATGTGGGTTTCAAGAGTAGGCAAGATAGATGTCAAAGAAAATTATGGATAAAATAAGTACTCTTTTAGACTACTTATCATTTAGCTGGGAATAATAAAGATAATTAGTCTAGATTTAATAGTGAGGTTTTGTTATGGTAAATATTAGTTTAAAACCAAAGGCAATATATATTCCAGCTAAAATAGAACTCAATAAAAAGGCAGCAGTATACTTAAGTGTATGGAATATATAAAAACTATAATAATTGCTGTATGCTGCTTTTAGGCAGCATAAATTAGAAATATATTGACAATAAGCAGCGTATGTGCTATTCTAATATAGAGGTGAGAATATGCCTGAGGTAGGTCAATTAATTAAAAGTCGTCGAGAAGCTGCAGGGTTGTCTCAGAAAAGATTAGGAAATGCCTGTGGATTAAGCGACAGCGAAATAATGAAAATTGAGAAGGGTATTCGTAAGAAACCGAACTGGGAGAATCTGTGTAAGATTGCTCAAGCACTCGAATTCCATCCATTTGAACTGCTTTTAGCAGCAGGATATATTTCCGAAAATGATATTTATTCGAGTACACAATTTCGTGGTCTGGAGAAATTGAGCGATAAAGACATGGAATATTTGCAGCTGCTTATAGATTTTATGATATCAAGAAAAAGCACCGATGGAATTTCAGAAGGAGGGCTGTAATTATGCCATTTAGATTAGGTGAATTATTCTGCGGACCGGGTGGAATAGCTTGGGGGGCAATGCACGCCGATATTGGAAATCCAGAATTTATAATTACACATCAATGGGCAAATGATTATGATGCAGATACTTGTGAAACATATCGTAAAAATATTTGCCCAGATGCACCGGAGACTGTTTACCATGAAGATATTCGAAAATTTGATATGTCAAAGCTTGCTCCCATTGATGCTTTAGCGTTCGGATTTCCGTGCAACGATTATAGTGTTGTAGGTGAACAGAAAGGAATGGATGGGGTATATGGCCCGTTGTATTCATATGGTGTTAAGGCGCTGAGGCATTTTAGACCACAGTGGTTCCTGGCAGAAAATGTAGGAGGACTTAGGAACGCAAATGATGGCAGGGCATTTACAAAAATTCTAACGGAGCTGCGTAAATCAGGTTATACCATAACACCGCATTTATACAAATTTGAAGAGTATGGAGTTCCGCAGACGAGACACAGGCTGATTATTGTAGGAATTAGAAATGATATTGATGTTGAATACAGAGTTCCGTCTGCAGAACCATATGCAGATGCTGATAATACTTGCAGAACAGCAATTGAAGTTCCTCCTATCCCTGAAGATGCATATAACAATGAGAGAACGAGGCATTCAGAAATTGTTATCAGAAGACTGCAGTGCATTCGTCCAGGACAGAACGCTTTTACAGCTGATTTACCTGAAAATCTGAGACTTAATATAACGGGTGCAAAAATCAGCCAAATTTACAAACGGCTTGACCCCAATAAACCATCCTATACGGTAACTGGAAGCGGAGGCGGCGGAACCCATATATACCATTGGGATGAAGCACGTGCATTAACAAACAGAGAACGAGCAAGGCTTCAGACTTTTCCTGATACCTATAGATTTATTGGAAGCAAGGAAAGTGTCAGAAAGCAAATTGGTATGGCTGTTCCGTGCAGAGGAGCAAAAATTATCTTTGAATCTATTCTAAAAAGTTTTGCAGGGATTCCCTATGAGTCAGTAGAACCTAACATTGATGAATAAAAACAGCAAAGCAGTAAGCAAGATGAAAACTTATTCTTTGCTGTTTTTTAATGTTGCTGTGCAATAATATCATTGTAGAGTGAAGATAAATTGGATTCAGCAACAGATTTTTTTAATTGACACTCCCAAATAACAAGGACATTCCAACCCTGCCGCTTAAGTAGCTGAAAATTCTTTTTATCACGTTCAACATTTTTGTTTATTTTTTTGTACCAATACTCTTTATTTGTTGACGGCCAGACAAAACGTCCGCAGTCATGATGATGCCAAAAGCAGCCATTTACGAATATAATGGTTTTGTATTTTGGCAAAACAATATCTGGACATCCGGGAAGAGTTCGTACATTTTTTCTATATCTTAATCCGCAGGCAAATAAATATTTTCTGACAATTTCTTCTGGCTTAGAGTTTGTACTTCGAATATGGGACATGTTCATGCTGCGAACTTCTTTTGAGTGATTATCTGACATAATAAGTTTATCACCTCCTTCATATTGAGGGATGCGGAGAAAAATCCATATAATATTCTTCGTCATCGATTTTGTAAAAGGTAACATCTGTTCTTCCATAGTTCAATAAATCTTGTTTTGTAACAAATGCACCATTTCCGAGACCTAAACGGTTTCGAAAGTATTCTCCAAGCTGAGCATTGCTGAGAGGTGTTGTAATTGCCTTGTTGTTTTGCTGCTCTACCCTTAAAAGAAGCGTGTGACTGTCGTCTGTAACAACAGTAAAATGCTGTTTGTCAAGCGGGAAGAAACCACTTCTTGCAATTTTAGCAGGAAGGTGTATATATGCTTGGTTTCTATTTCTGCCCTTACGTTGCCCCCAATTTAAACCGGACTTTTCTCCAACATCACCTCTATTTGTAAGAAGAGATAGTGTTGTAGAAATAATACCTTCCCCAGCTAAAGTGGTTATTGGCTTACTTTCAGCATCTAGAATTTGATGTGTTGGATGGAGAACAATATGGTCTTCAACCTCTGCATGGTTACAGTAGATGGAATTTGCCTCAATTTCCTCAAAAAATTTATGTGCTTCTTCTGGATTACAGCATTCCACGATTTCCTTTCGAGATGGAATAAATGCATTCTGCACAAAATCAGCAGAACCTGTATATGCCTGTATTGGCAATTTACCTTTTAGCCAAATGTACAAATTTGCATGGACCGGAGGGTTTTCGCAAACATAGCTGCAGGAAAAGCTATCCACAGCATTTGGATATGCCTTGCCATGGAGTTCCTTAAAACCTTCATGTATAGGAACACTTAACCCATCGTAAGGTACCATCCCTATAAGCAATGAAATATTGACAAGGTGCATATTTTGCTCCTGAAAACTCTTTATTAGCCACGATGCCATATTAGGAGTAGCATATCCACTTAATATTAATAATGTATCTGCTCCTTGAAGTGGAGGAGCAAATAAAATTTTTTGTGCTATATTATTGGTAAACATTTATGCTTGTCCTCCTATGCTTCTGTATTATCTTCACACACATCATAATACATTGTATCGTGAGGAAGTTTAATATTCGGAACCCAGAGAGTTTTCCCTCCCCATCCCTTAGTACCAGTCACTTGATACATGGTAAGGACGATTTTATTGAGAAAAGTGCCGCCAAGTGTCCAGTCATTTGGAGATAACAACGCACCTGTGCCTTGTGCTACATTCCTTTCTCTTCTAACTATCAAAATACCCTGTCCAGCAGGCTGCTCTGAAAGAAATGTGTCAATGACCGAAAGAAATGCGTCTAATTTAAAATCCGGACTGGCAATAATATGAGTCAAAATTTTCTTAATAAATCTTAAACTTACTTGGTAATAAGGTTCATCATCAGAGAAAGGCTCCAACAGCTTTGATATATCCTCTATAGAGTCATTATCAGGATAAAATGGATAATAGTTCGTTCCACCGGAGAGAATGTTGACTCGTTTGTTATTAAGAACATTTTTTCTAGTTGGATTTAATCCAACTGGATAATAGATTTTAATATTATCAATTCCCTGTTCTGCTTGGGCGATTATGGCATTGTTAGTAGCATTAATATCCGCAAATAATTTATAGAGTTGTTCATTTATAAATATTTTCATCATGCCGGGGTCTCTGTCATAACCGAACATCCGGCTATGCTGCCACATAGTGTCAGCTTGAGGTTTTTTGCTTGTCCTTGTATAGTAAATTGTCTGCAGACCGGGAAAAGTAACGCCTCGGCCAAGAGTATTTCCTCCAATGATAAAATTACAGCCTGCCGCATATTCATGGCTTTCAACATCTGTCTTTCCATTCATTATAAGGACTTTTATACACTTGTTTTCCATCAAGTCCCCAGCAGTTTTATATATAATATCGAAAGAAAGTTTCTTACTTCTGTCAGGCATTAAAGCATTGTATTGGCTTTGTAATTCAGTGATGAACTCATTATTGATATGTTCAATACACCAATTTATTTCTTTTGTGACGTTGTCAGCAAAACGCTGGTGGACAGCTTGACGTACACTCGGATGTATAAGGCAGTTTGACACTTTGCCGTTGGATGCTAAAATTTGGGCAGAAACAGCTATATGTCGTATAACAACACTTCTTGTTGGTTGTTTGATTGTCTCAAGATAATCAATGCATTCAGGTTTGCCGCTTGAGGGGAAGAAAAAGTCTCCACCTAAATAGCCATCGCCGGGATGGAAGTAATATGTAAAATACGGATGCCATCCGGAAGCAAGTGTTTGTAGTAAGACTGCTTGGGGAGTACCGGTAACCTGTAAGTATAGACTGCTTGATGCACCATTCTTTATAGAGTCTAAATACCTATTAATTGATGACTGACCATTGCGGTTTACAAGTGTATTCAAAGAAGCGGCATCTGCCTCGTCATCAACTATAAAAAGAGGATTTCCTTTCATAAAGCCCGTGGAGTTAAATACATTCGCCCACAGTCTCAGCATTCGTGAATTCTTCTTTAAGATGACAATCGCTGGCTTTACAAGGCTATTCTCAATAAACAATCCTGAGTCGTTTTCACCGCAAATACAGAAACCATCTAAATCGTTTCTAACACGTTCCAAAGTTTGCTGCTGCAAAGCAACATTGTCAGTAGTGAGCAGGATAAATGCCGGAAAACCTAAGTCAGCGGCTTTGCACATGATGCCAAACATCTGACCAGTTTTTCCGGACTGTATATTTCCAAACAACAGGCCAATCTCATGACTTGTAAATGAAAAATTGCGAATATACTGTTCGCCAACATCTTCAGCAGTTTTTAAAATAGATTCCGCCAATTTTACATTGCCTCGGTCTGTAATTTTTTGAAGGTATGTTTTTAAGTATTGCATAGCCGCACCTCTCATTTTTTAGTAGTTGTTTCAAATGATAAAACCCATACATCAAGTTCAGAGCCGTCTTCGTCCAATGCTTTCTGGTCAGTTTTAGAAAGTACAAGGCTATTGCAGCCATATGCCTGCAGCATTTCTTTCGTAATCATGCCCTTACGGTCTGTATCAGCTTGGGTATCATTTACAGGTGTTACAAGTCCTGCAGCTGCAAGTCTGCCCTTAATCCAACGGCCAAGAATAAGTTCATCGCCAACAGCGCTGAACTGTTTATTGCCATCACTTGTAGTATGAGCTTTAAACCAATAGCCGTCATCGGTAACAACAAAGAAAATTTTGTTCTTTTCAGGGTATCCCTTGGAACGAGTTATCTCTTTGCTCACGGTCAGCTGGGTCTCATACCAATCACGGGATTTTCTCCTGCTTCTTGGTGCGGCATAGCTAACATTAATATTTGATTTCGTGAAATGCTTGCCATCGTCCATGTGCCGCTCTTTGTAAGCAGGAACTTTTAACGGCAACACAAAAGAAACACCTGTTTTATGCTGTGCATAAAGCTGTACACCAGTTTGGGGAATTTGTGTTACCATATCAATGCCGCTAAGTGATGTGTTAATTTCCCTGATTATTGGCATTCCCGTTATGCTGGCAATATTATCTGAGCAATTCTGCATTTTTAGCCTCTCTATAAAATCTGCAGTTTCTCTGCATTCAGCAGCATCATCAGTAATTGATGAGATTTCATACTGTCGGCGGTTATTCGCATCTAATTTGATTACACCTAAGTTTGCAGAACCAATGATAGCTGAAAAAGGCTGTCCATCTTTATAGAAACAGTATAATTTACCGTGGTATTTAAATGCCTTTACAATCTTAATTTCGCCAATGCCTGCCTCTCTCCATTTTTTATTCAGTTCAAGCGCAGCATTGTATGATCCTTCCGGCATTCCTTCGATGAAGTACATACCAATAGTAAGGCATATACTGGATATATTGAGTTCTTCGACCAGGCGGCCTAGTTCTTCCAATGCTACACGGGAGATGTATCCAACTGCAATTTCAACTCGGTCTGACTTTGCAATTTGTTCGTTAAAACAGTCAATAATTGTTTCTTGACCCTGTAATGTAGCAAGGGGCAGGATATCTGAATACAACAGTTTCATTAGCTCACTCCTTTGTGATTAATGGGTTTCCTCAGTTTTTTTAATTTCCATAATATCTGAAATATCACAGTTAAGAGCCTTACATACTTTTATTAAAATGTCAGTATTAACATTCTCGTTTTTTCCGAGTTTAGCCATTGAAGCAGTACTAATACCAGCGGCTTCTCTTAAGTCCTTTTTTTTCATGTCTCTATCAATTAGAAGTTTCCAAAGTTTTTTATAACTTATGGACATAATGCCACCTCACCTTAGTTACTCATTTTAGTTACAAAATAAAGTTTATCACAAAATTAGCGATATAACAATTAAAATTCATGAATGCAAAATAAACATTGAGATAGGTGTAATATATGCTATAATTTACCTATAAACTAATGCTTGAATGTTTGAAACAATGAAAATTATTAAAGATATTAATTTCATATGGGGTGAGGAGGAAGTGCTTTGGCAGGTAATCGTTCATTTAAAGACTATGTGGCAGATAGATTCTATAATGAAGTATTTGTTGCTATACAAAGTTACACCACGGATAACTACGATGATTTGGACTTAAGGCTATACAAGGTTCGAAATATTGGTGGCATTGAATTATCAGATATAGAAGTAAAGTTTGTATCCGTTAATGACTTGCCAGATATGAAAATAGAATTTGATGTTGCCGTTGAAGCTGAACTAGGGGTCCGGGAGTCAGATTATCACTATGATGAATCCGAAAATTGCAGGCAGTGGTTTATGCTGAAGTGTTCTGGAGATCTGGATTGCAATTTGGATGATTTTACAATCTCCAGTGTAACAGAGTATACCAGCAAAAATAAACAGTTAAAACCTATGTCGGATTCTCTTGTCCCTATCATTAATAGAGAACAACTAGAGTCTGCTGCCGCAGACTTCCTTCGCAGACATTACCCAGAAGCATTAAAAACCCCAATGGCAGTTGAACCACAAGTGTTGGCAGAAAAAATGGGCCTCGTCGTGGAAATGAGAGAGATTACAAAGGATTTTTCTGTTTTTGGACAGATATACTTTCATGACTGTGATGCAGAATTTTATGATAAAAACAGCGATGAAATGCTGCAGACCCATGTGGATGCCAGTACTATATTTGTGGATCCAAAAGCGTACTTCCTTCGTAATCTTGGATCAGTCAATAACACCATTGTGCACGAGTGCGTTCATTGGGACAAACATAGGAAAGCATTTGAATTGGAGCGATTATATAACAGCAGTGCTAGTAAAATTAAGTGTCAAGTAGTAGGCGGTATAAAAGATAACATTAGAGATGCAACTGACTGGATGGAGTGGCAGGCAAATGCACTTGCACCAAGGATTCAAATGCCGCTGATTATGTTTAAGACCAAGGCATTTGAATTTATCAAGCAGTTTAGAACTGAACTTGGAACATCTAAACTTATAGATGTAATGGAACCAGTTATTGATGCATTGGCAGCATTCTTCTGTGTGTCAAGGTTAGCAGCTAAAATCCGTATGATTGATGCTGGATATGAGGAAGCAATCGGAACCTTTACTTACATAGATGGTCGCTACGTCAAGCCTCATAGATTTAAGAAGGGTGCGCTTGAAAGAAATCAGACCTTTTCTATAGGTGCAGAGGATGCTGCCATCCAAAGCATAACCAATACGGAAATGGCCGCTTTAGTTAGGGACGGAAGTTATATATATGCAGATTCCCACTTTGTTTTAAACCACCCAAAATATATAATACAGGATATATTTGGACAGACCCTACTTACTGACTATGCACGAACCCATATGGAAGAGTGCTGCTTGGTTTTCGAGTTATCAGTCAAAACTGGGTGTAGGGAAAGATACTATACTGAATGTTTTCTCAATCGTGATAAGACATCAAATATTGATTTTGATATAAAATATTGTAATGGCTTTGAGTATGCGGCTCCAGAAAAGAAGGCCCAATTACTAGCTGATACAATAGCGGAAGAAATACGAGTCTATAATGAATTATCAAATAGCTATACCAGCTCTCTTAAAATGGTGCGTAAGTGGAGAAAAGTAACTTATAACGAATTAGCAGAGGAAATAATGGTCAATGAGCGCACCATAAGAAGAATCGTTAATGGGGAAGAACAGGGATCTATTAATTCCATAGTTTTAATTTGCCTTGGACTTCATCTACCACCTAAAATTAGCAGTCATATAATTCGCAATTCTCCATTTTCATTGAACTTCAATAACAATAGTCATATCTGGTATGATTTTGCATTGACTCACCTATATCCAAAATCGATGGATGAGATTAGAATGTTTTTACAGAAACATGGCGCAGAGCCATTATAAAAAATCAAAATATTTTTGAAAAAGCGGACACGGGATGTCCGTTTTTTTAGTTATTAAATATATGAGCCATACATGAATCCTTTTAAGGGTTTGTGTATGGCTTTTTTATTGTTGTTTTTAGGTGTTTTTGTGGGGAAAAGCGTCATTTTGAGCCTGAAATTAACGGGCATGAGGTGTCCGCCAAGGCTGTCCAATTCTCACTTACAATAATGATAGACGAAGGAAAGGTTCTTCGTAGTTAGCAAGAATTAGACCATTCCTTGTCTACAAAAAAATATCAAATGCCTGATTTGCAATAAGGGCAAAGGATACATCATATTGTCTCGATCCAGTCCGCAAGGACTGTGGTGGTGCAATAAGAAGTACCTTACCTTGTTGCGCTCATTTTCAGGACAAAGGGTCTGTGTACTTCGAGGCACAGACCTATTTTTGTATCCTTTGCTGCCAATGCAGTTCGGCGGAAAGGATGCACTTATGTTAAGAAATTACAAAACAAGCAAAAAGAACAGAACAAATTATATTTATTACTCAGCTGATGGAGAGACAATAAAAATCGTGCCAAATAAGAATGGTGTAACAGATGCTATCATTGCTACTCTACATAATTTGGATGATGCAGAAGTAGATGCTAATCGCCGTGAGAACTATCATACTCCAATGCACATTGATGCCTATCATGATAAGAATCAGGATGATGCAGCTGATCGTAATGCCTATCTTACTGATAATGATTCTAACCCATTGGAAAGTATTATCCAATCCATTGAAGAAACTGAGCATGCGGAAAAGATAGACAGGCTAAGAGCAGCTATTGAAACTTTAAAACCTCAGCAGAAGGAACTAATCAAAAAAGTATTCTATGAAAAGCGTACCAATGTTTCTATTGCGGCTGAGGAAGGCGTTAGTGAAGCAGCTATTAGAAACCGCCTAAAAAGGATTTATGACAACCTTAGTAAAAAAATCTGAAAAATGGGGGCTAAAATCCTCTTAAATAAAGTTTTCAAAAAAAGGGGTTCGATTCCCCTAGATTTTTTGCATATGGACAGAGGGTAAATAAAGCCCTTCAGAAAGGAGCAAAAGCTATGAGTTTAAAACATAAAGTATGTATCAACATTGCACATCCAAGCGATAACCCTAATCCTGTTATTGAGAGTGGTACAATGCAAATCCGTAAAAGATTGTTAAATTTTCTTTTCGGTGAAAAAGTGAATGTACTTGTTCTTGCACCGGGTGATTCGGTTGAAACCGTGGAAATCCGTGAACTTAAAGGAGGTGAAAGCTGTGAGTGAAATCAGGCTGCTGCTTGATGTGGTTTCAGATATGCGATCCTTGGCAGACAGCCTGCAGGCTGTTTGTGATGCAATGGCAGAAAGCGAACCTGCAGATAAAGATAAGAAACCTGCTCCGGTTAAAGAGGCAGAACTAAAGAAAACAGCAAAGTCAGCTGATAAGAAAATTAAGCTTGAGGATGTAAGGGCTGTCCTTGCAGAAAAGAGTCAAGCTGGCATGACTGCCAAGGTGCGTGAAATTATTCATAAATATGGTGCGGCAAAACTAAGTGAGATTGAGCCTAATTATTATGCTGATATTTTGAAAGATGCGGAGGAACTTGTAAATGGGTAATCATGCGATACTTTCTGCATCAGGATCACATAGGTGGCTCAACTGCCTGCCATCGGCAAGACTGGAATTTGAATTTGAAGGTAAAGAAAGCACAGCGGCTGCAGAAGGCAGTGCCGCCCATGCTCTTTGTGAGCATAAACTTCGCAAAGCACTTAGGATGAGGAGTAAAAGACCTATTTCAAACTATGATTCTGATGATATGGAGGAATACACAGATAATTATGTGGATTTTGTAATGGAGCAGTTGGAAATATCAAAACAATGCTGCAGTGATCCACTGGTACTTATAGAACAGAAATTAGATTTTTCTTGTTATGTGCCGCAGGGTTTTGGGACAGGTGACTGTATTATTATTGCTGATGAGAAACTCCATATTATTGATTTTAAATATGGCATGGGAGTTTTGGTAGATGCAGTAGATAATTCACAGATGAAACTGTATGCACTGGGTGCTTTGGAAATCTATGATAGTCTTTATGACATTAAGGAAGTATCCATGACCATATTTCAGCCACGCAGGGAAAATATCAGAACATGGACAATTTTAGTGGAAGAATTAAAGGATTGGGCAGAAAATGAACTAAAGCCAAAGGCTCAGATGGCTATAAATGGTGAGGGAGAATACCTACCTGGAGAATGGTGTACTTTTTGCAAAGCATCAGTAAAATGTCGTGCAAGAGCAGAGGCAAAATTGGAACTTGCAAAGGCTGAATTCATGCTTCCACCACTTTTAACGGATATGGAGGTAGAAGAAATTCTTCATAAGATACCTGACTTAACTAAATGGGCAAATGAAATTATGGCATATGCCACAGATGCTGCCATCAACCATGGTAAACAGTGGAGTGGATTTAAAGTAGTCGAAGGTCGCTCTAATCGCAAGTATAAAAATGAAGATGCTGTGGCAGATGCAGCTAAGGCAAATGGCTACAAGGACATATTCCATCAGAGACTTATTACGATTACGGAAATGCAGAAACTGATGGGTAAGAAACAATTTAAGAAAATTCTTGGTGACCTCATATATAAACCACCGGGAAAGCCGATATTGGTTCCAATTACAGATAAAAGAACGGCTATGAATACATCAAATGCAAATAACGAATTTAATGAAATTATGGAGGATGAAAATTATGATAAATCAAAGCAAAACTAAGGTTGTTACAAGTGTAAATACACGTCTAAGCTACTTTCACGGCTGGGAACCGGCATCAATTAATGGGGGTGCTGAAAAATACAGCGTATCAGTACTTATCCCTAAGACGGATACAGAAACTATCAATGCTGTTAATGCAGCAATAGATGCAGCAATTGAAGAAGGAATTTCAAAGTTTGGTGGTAAAAAACCAAATAAAGCAGCTATTAAACTGCCTTTAAGAGATGGTGACGCAGAGCGTGATGATGAGGCATATAAAGGACATTATTTTGTAAATGCAAATAGTATAACTGCACCTCAGATTGTGGATAAGGCAGTAAGACCTATCCTTGACCGCAATGAAGTGTATAGCGGATGCTACGCAAGAGTGTCTTTAAATTTCTACGCTTTTAACAGTAATGGAAATAAGGGTGTTGCTTGTGGACTTGGCAATATTCAAAAGATTAAGGATGGCGAGGTTTTAGGCGGCAGAACAAATGCAGCTGATGATTTCACAACTGTGGAAGATGATGATTTTTTAGCATAAGAAAAATAAATATAAAGACGAGGTGGCGGAGGATATTTTCTGCTGCCTTGTTTGCTTTTGAAAGGATGGTATTTATATGAAATTTATTTCAATAGACATTGAGACTTTTTCCAGTGTCAATCTTCAAAAGTCAGGTGTATACCGTTATGCCGAGAGTGAGGATTTTGACATTCTTCTGTTTGGATATTCAGCAGATGGAGGAGAGGTGAAGGTGATTGAACTTGCTGGAGGTGAGAAAATTCCAATTGAAATTATAAATGCTCTTACTGATGATTCTGTTATTAAATGGGCATTCAACGCACAGTTTGAAAGAATATGCTTATCAAAGTGGCTTGGTATGAAAGCAGGTACTTATCTTTCACCAAAGTCATGGCACTGCACCATGGTATGGGCGGCAACTCTAGGACTTCCATTATCCCTTGAGGGTGTTGGAGCGGTATTGGGTCTTGAAAAACAAAAATTATCAGAAGGTAAAAATCTAATTAAATATTTTTGTATTCCCTGCACCCCAACAAAATCTAACGGGGGTCGTACTAGTAATTTACCACAGCATGATATACAAAAATGGGAAACGTTCATCTCCTATAACAAGCGTGATGTGGAAACAGAAATGGCAATACAAAATAAATTATCTAAATTTCCTGTATCAAAAAGCGAGTGGAAGAATTACCGCTTAGACCAGATAATCAATGACTGTGGTATTAATCTTGATATGGATTTTGTAAGACAGGCAATTTCCTGCGATGAAAAATTCAAAACAGAAAATATTGAAAAAGCAAAGAAATTAACTGGTCTTGAAAACCCTAATTCTCCTGCACAATTAAAGGATTGGCTCCTTGAGCAAGGTATGAAAACAGATTCTCTTTCTAAGGCAGTAGTTTCGGAGTTGCTTGAAGATTCAGATGGAGAAATACATGAGGTGCTTTCAATTAGGCAGAAGCTTGCAAAGAGCAGCGTAAAGAAATATACAGCAATGGGAAATGTGGTTTGTAGAGACAGCAGAGCTAGAGGTTTAATTCAGTTTTATGGTGCAAATAGAACAGGCAGATATTCTGGAAGGCTAATCCAGGTGCAAAACCTGCCTCAAAATCATCTTCCAGATTTAAAACAGGCTCGTTCTTTAGTGAAAGATGGAAACTTTACAGCTTTAGATTTACTTTATGACAGTATTCCAAGTGTGCTGTCAGAATTAATTAGAACAGCTTTTATACCAATGTATGGGAGTAGGTTTATTGTAGCAGATTTTTCTGCAATTGAGGCTCGTGTTATTGCGTGGCTTGCTGGTGAGAGATGGAGAATGGATGTATTTGCAGGTGGTGGAGATATATATTGTGCCTCAGCATCACAGATGTTTAATGTTCCTGTTGAAAAAAATGGTATTAACGGGCATTTAAGGCAGAAAGGTAAAATAGCAGAATTAGCCTTAGGCTATGGCGGCTCAGTAGGAGCACTTAAAGCAATGGGAGCAGTTCAAATGGGATTTGCTGAAGATGAATTAAAACCTATCGTCAATGCGTGGAGAAATTCTAATCCTAATATAACTTCTCTGTGGTGGAAGATAGACCGTGCAGTAAAAACTGTAGTAAAAACAAAACAGCCAATTGAGATATATGGTATCGGAATTTTTTATCAAAGTGGAATTCTATTTATTAAGCTGCCAAGTGGAAGAAGGCTTGCATATGTGAAACCTCTTATTGGAGAGAACAGATTCGGTGGTGAGTCTGTCACCTATGAAGGTGTTGGCGGCACGAAAAAATGGGAACGAATAGAAAGTTATGGTTCTAAGTTTGCAGAGAATATTGTTCAGGCAATTAGCCGTGATATTTTAGCAGAAGCAATGCTTAAATTAGCTGCCCATGGATTTGAAATTGTAATGCACGTTCATGATGAAGTGGTAATAGAAGTACAAAATAAAATATCTTCTGTAGAAGAAGTATGTAGGATTATGAGTGAAACACCAGCATGGGCAAAAGGACTGATTCTTAATGCTGATGGCTATGAGTGTGAATTTTATAAAAAAGAATAAAAAACATTCAATTTAGGGAGTTCGATTGTTTGAGATTTTTGGCATATAGGCAGAGGAGAAATTCTCAGACTATATGACAGGAGGTTTTCCAATGAAAGAATTAATACCCAAAGATAAATATGGCATATTTGCCGATACAAAAGACACCGCAAGAGTGGATAGCTTGTTTGTGGCAGAGTTTTTTGAAAAACAGCATAAGCATGTTTTGCGTGATATTGCAAAAATCACTGAGCCCAAATCTGGGCTTAGTAAAGAATTTACTCAGTCCAATTTTGATCTGACCTATTACAAGGACAGTACTGGAAGAAAGTTGCCTTGTTATGCTGTAACCCGTGATGGTTTCACTATGTTGGCTATGGGATACACAGGTCAAAAAGCAATGCATCTTAAGGAACTGTACATTAGACGCTTTAATGAAATGGATAAGTTTATAAAAACATTAGTCTCTGCTCGTAAGGAATTCCCATTACTAACAGAAAACATCAAGTTAATACATGAAAATCCAAAACCTTATCACTTCAGCAACGAGTGTGATATGCTTAACCGCATTGTAATTGGGATGTCAGCAAAGAAGTTCAGGCTGGCAAACGGCATAGAAAAAGGAAAAAGTATTAGACCATATCTCAGTGATGAGCAAATCAGTATGCTTGAAACCTTACAAAAAGTTGATGTAGGTTTGCTCGTGGCAGTGCCAGATTATGAGCAACGTAAGCGCTATCTTGAATGGTACGTTACAAAGATAAAGGACAAGGATATATAAGAGGAGGAAAATCAATGTTTTATGTAAAGGAAAAGATTAGTGATACTGTGGAAGCGGTGGTTGAAATTAATGATGAAAATGTATTCTGCACCTGTCCCGGCTGTGGATGTGAAGTTAATGTTGACCTTTCAGAAGTATTTAGTAATGTTAATGCAGATTTATACGGTACTGCTGTTTACTGCAGTGAATGCAGCAAAAAGGTAAGAGAGGGAAAGGATTATGAAGATAAATAAATTTAACTCCGAGGGTTATTATGATCCTACTCCATATGCTGCAATTACAAATGTTATCAAAGAGGAGAAGGCAGAAAGGAATTTTGCTTTTAAGCCTCTTGTGTATATTTGTTCTCCTTATTCTGGCAATATTGAGGAAAATGTAAAAAAGGCACGTGCCTTCTGTAGGTTTGCATTGGAGATGAATTGTATCCCGCTTGCTCCACATTTGCTTTTCCCTCAGTTTATGGATGATGAAAATCCGCAGGAGCGGGAATTAGCTATGTTTATGAATGTGATCTTACTTGGAAAATGTAATGAACTGTGGGTATTTGGAAATACCATATCAAATGGGATGGCACAGGAAATAGAAAAGGCAAAGAAACGCAAACAGTTAATCAGATATTTTAATGAGAAGTTGCAGGAGGTAGGAAGTTTATGAAAATTGCAGTCGGCAATAGCCGTATGGATAAAAAGTGGAAAAACACAGATATTTCATGGGAGGACTTTTGCTCTCGTGTAAAGACTACGCAAAAAACAACAGAAACCATAGAAGAATACCGCAAACTAAAAAGGGGACAGCAGGATGATATAAAAGATGTGGGTGGATTTGTGGGCGGCTATTTAAGGCAGGGCAGACGTAAGAAAGGGCATGTGCTTTGCCGTTCTATTTTAACATTAGATATGGATTATGCAGCAGCAGATATATGGGAGGAAATTACAATGCTTTTTGATTTTAAATGCTGTATGTATTCAACCCATAAATATACACCAGAAAATCCAAGATTCCGTTTAATCATTCCACTTGCTCGTGAAATTAGTGAAGAAGAGTATGCAGCTGCTGCTCGTATGGTAGCAAAAGAAATAGGCATTGACCTTTTTGATGATACAACCTATGAGGCAGAACGTCTCATGTACTGGCCTTCCACATCTTCAAATGGTGTATTTGTATATAAAGAAAATGATGGAGCATTACTTGATCCAGATTTATATCTTGCCAAATATGATAATTGGCAAGATACCACTACTTGGCCAGTATCTTCACGTCAATCTGAAATTATTAAAAGAAGTTTAAAAGAACAAGCAGATCCTCTTTTAAAGGAAGGTGTAGTAGGAACATTCTGCCGTACTTATTCAATTCGTGATGTAATTGAAAAATTCTTAAATGATTTTTATGCACCATCTGCAATTGAAGGCCGCTATGATTATATTCCTGCTGACAGCAGTGCTGGTGTAATAATTTATGATGATAAATTTGCATACAGCCATCATGCTACAGATCCGGCAAGTGGTTTGCTTCTAAATGCATTTGACCTTGTACGTATCCATAAATTTTGTTCTCTCGATGATAAGGCGGCTGTAAATACAGCTGCAGGTAAACTGCCGTCTTATGTGGCAATGTGTGATTTTGCAATTAAGGATACTGCAGTAAAAGAAGAATTTGCAAAAGAAAGACAAGCACAGGCAGAAGATGAATTTTCAGAGGATGATTGGCAGACTGCTTTAGAACTTGATAAGCAAGGTAAAGTAAAGGGCACTCTGGATAATATTGTGCTGATTTTGCGTAATGATGACAGGTTAAAGTCACTTGCTTTTAACTGCCATCGTGATGGTATAGATGCCAAAGGCGGGTTGCCTTGGAAGCAAATTAAGTACGGCTGGAATGATTCAGATAACTCATCTTTAAAGGTGTATCTAAGCAGTAAATATGGAATTTATGCTCCTGCTAAAACAAAAGATGCTGTGCTGGCAGTAGCTGCGGAAAGAGCTTATCATCCCATCAGGGAGTATCTTGATAATTTGCCCAAATGGGATGGTGTGGCCCGTGTAGAAAATCTTTTGATAGATTATTTTGGAGCAGCTGACAGCACATATACAAAAGCAGTGATTAGAAAAACAATGGTGGCGGCAGTTGCACGCATATATCAACCAGGAACAAAATTTGACAGCGTACTTATCTTAAATGGACCACAAGGTATTGGTAAATCCACATTCTTTGCAAAACTAGCCGGAGAATGGTTTTCAGATAGCTTAACCATTACAGATATGAAAGATAAGGCAGGTCCAGAAAAACTGCAGGGATATTGGATGCTTGAGCTTGGTGAACTTGCTGGAATGCGTAAGACAGATGTTGAAATTGTTAAATCTTTTATTTCAAGAGTAGATGATAAATATAGAGCAAGCTATGGAGTAAATGTAGAAAACCATCCAAGACAGTGCATTATTGTCGGTTCTACTAATGCGGAGAATGGATTTTTACGAGATATTTCAGGCAACCGAAGATTTTGGCCAGTTCGTATCAGTGGCAATTCTACTAAAAAATCATGGCAAATTACTACTGAAGAAGTGCAGCAGATTTGGGCAGAGACTAGCTATCTATATAAACAAGGCGAAAAACTTTATCTTGAAGGTGATGATGATGTTCTTGCGAGAGGTGAACAAGCTGATGCCATGGAAACTGACGAGCGTGAAGGCTTGGTGCGTACTTATCTTGATATTCTTTTGCCAGAGGATTGGGGCATAATGTCTTTATACGAACGTAGAAATTTTCTTGGAGGCAGCGAATTTGGAGGCAGCACCCGTGTAGGTACTGTAAAACGAAACCTTGTCTGCAACATGGAAATTTGGTGTGAGTGTTTTGGCAAAGATGCATCTTCTATGAAAACAGCAGATTCTTATACGATTGGAGCCATTATGAGAAAAATCAGTGACTGGAGCAAGTACTGTGGAAACAAAAACGGAACAAGCAATTTTCCTATCTATGGAAAGCAGCGTGCTTATTCCAGAGTAAAGGAACGTTAGCAGGGCTGTACCATACTTTGTTTCTAAATTGGTTCACTTAAAAAGCTAGTGAATTAAAGAAAAATAAGCTATATAGAATAGGTGGAACAAGTTAAAGTCTATATAAACAAAAAATAATAAAAAAGAAAGAAGTGAGTGTGTGCAGGTGTATGTATGCGCGCATATAGGAAATTAGTTCAAATTTGTTTTCCTGTTCTGATTTAAAAATTGGGAGGCATTTATGCTTGAAAAATATATTGAAAATAAACTTGTAACAGCAGTTAAAAAGATGGGAGGCATTTGTCCTAAGTTTGTATCTCCTGGATTTGATGGAGTGCCAGACCGACTAGTGCTTTTGCCACATGGCAAGTTCGCCTTTGTTGAATTAAAGGCAAAAGGTAAGAAAATGAGACCACTGCAAGTAAATAGAAAAATGCGGCTGGAGCAGTTAGGCTTTTTGGTTTACTGCATAGATGATGCAGGTAAGATTGGGGGAATTTTAAGTGAAATACAATCCTTATGACTATCAAAACTTTGTAACTAATTTCATATTAAAAAATCCTATCTCAGCAGTATTACTGGATATGGGTCTTGGAAAAAGTGTAATCACATTAACGGCAATATTTGACCTCTGCCTTGACAGCTTTGAAATTTCAAAGGTTTTAGTTATTGCACCACTTAGAGTTGCTAGAGATACATGGCCTTTAGAAATAAAAAAATGGGATCATCTTAAAGGACTTACTTATTCAGTAGCTGTAGGCAGTGAAACACAAAGAAAATCAGCACTTATGCAAAAGGTAAATATTTATCTTATCAATCGTGAAAATGTGGACTGGCTGATAAATGAAAGTGGCATTCCATTTGACTATGACATGGTGGTAATAGATGAGTTGTCATCCTTTAAATCTTATAGTGCTAAGAGATTTAAAAGCCTATTAAAAGTAAGACCTAAAGTAAAACGTATTGTGGGACTTACAGGAACCCCAAGCAGTAACGGCTTGATGGATTTATGGGCAGAGTTTAGACTTCTTGATATGGGCAAAAGACTGGGAAGATTTATCACTTATTACCGTAATAACTTCTTTGACCCTGATAAAAGAAATCAGCAGATGGTATTTAGTTATAAACCAAAAGCTGGTGCAGAAGATGCAATTTATGGCCTTATATCAGATATTACCATTTCTATGAAAAGCACAGATTATTTGAAAATGCCGGAATGTGTTATAAATGAGGTTGTTGTAACTCTTTCAGAAAAAGAACGCAAAGCTTATGATGGCATGAAGCAGGATTTGGTTTTATCCCTCAAAGGTGAAGAAATAGATGCTGTAAATGCTGCAGCTTTATCAAATAAACTTTGTCAGATGGCAAATGGTGCTGTGTATGGTGAGGACAAGCGAGTATTTAAAATACATGATAAAAAACTTGATGCACTAGAAGATTTAATTGAATCAGCAAATGGAAAGCCAGTGCTTGTGGCTTATTGGTTTAATCATGATTTGGAAAGAATTAAAAAGAGATTTAAGGTTCGTGAAATAAAAACTTCAAAAGATATTAAGGATTGGAATAATGGTGAAATAGAAGCAGCAGTAATTCATCCTGCATCAGCAGGACATGGACTAAACCTTCAAGCAGGAGGTTCAACTCTTATATGGTTTGGGCTTACTTGGAGCTTAGAGCTTTATCAGCAGACCAATGCAAGATTGTGGAGACAAGGACAAAATGAAACAGTTGTTATCCACCATATTATTACTAAAGGGACTATTGATGAGGATATAGTGAGAGCTTTAAAGCGAAAAGAAAGAGTACAGTCAGATTTAATAGATGCGGTAAAGGCTAAGTTAAAGGAGGACAAAGCTTATGAATAAAAATTGCTTTGCAAATAAAAACAATAGGTGTAAAATCCTTAACAATATACAGTGTGCTAATAATAGTTGTTCATTCTTCAAAACTGAAGAGGAGCAAGAGGAAAGCATTAATAGAGCAAATGCTCGTATTGCTTCACTAGATAAGGCAATTCAAAAAAGTATTGCTGATACTTATTACAATGGCAAAATGCCTTGGATAGAGGGGGACAAGTAAGATGACAGCGAAACAATATTTATCACAGGCATACAGAATTGACCAAAGGATAAACAGTAAACTTGAGCAGATAGTTTCCTTAAGGGCATTAGCTGCAAAAGCTACATCCACATTAAGTGATACACCTCCTAGTGGAACACGTAATGTGCATTCTATGGAGGACACAATAACTAAGATGGTGGATTTAGAAAATGAAATAAATGCGGATATAAACACATTAGTTGATTTAAAGAGGGAATTCGTATTTATTATAAAAAAGATTAGCAACCCTGAATACCAAACATTGCTGGAACTTAGATATCTTTGCTTTAAGACCTGGGAACAGATAGCAGTAGAGATGGGGTATGACTTACGTTATATTCATAAACTTCATGGAAAGGCATTAGAAAATTGTGAGATAAATTTAAAAGAGGACACTAAAAGACACTGAAAGACACCCTAGAAAAATGATATAGTTATAATATAAAAGTAAAAAGAAAATGCAAAAAGTCATCACAGACAAACTGTGGTGACTTTTTATTTTGATAAAAATGAGGTGAATCAATTGCCAAGAAAACCAGCTAGACCTTGCAGTTATCAAGGATGCCCTGAACTTACAAGTGAAAGATACTGCAGCAAGCATCAAAAAGAAATAGAAAGTAAGTACAACAAAACAAGCAGACCTTTTAAGAAACTCTACAACAGCAGGTGGAGAAAGATTAGAAAACAATTTTTAAAAGAGCATCCTCTCTGTAAAGAATGTAAGAAACAAGGAGTAATTACTGCCGCAGAAGTAGTAGATCATGTTATACCTCACAAAGGTAATGGAGAACTTTTCTGGGATGAGAGCAACTGGCAGTCTTTATGCAAGCATCATCATGATGTTAAGACTGCAAAGGAAGATGGTAGGTTTGGAAATAAGAATAAAGTTTATTCTTATTAAGTTATCAACAGAAACCTGTCAATAACCTGTGAACAACTTGTTGATAACTTTTTTGAAGAGGTAGGGGGTATAATTTCCTCTGAAGTTATGCCGGAAAGGCCGGGTGGCCCCCGACCTGTGAAAAATCGCAAAATTCCATAGGGGGGTATAGGCTAAAAATTAAATATAAAAATGCTGAATTTTAAAGGAATTACAGAAGGTTTTGCACCTTAAGAAGTTAAATGAAAAATATACTTTTTAAGGTGTTTTCTATTTGCTCTTAAGGAAGGTGATAATTTGGACATTCAGAAGATAGCTGTTGAAAAACTTAATCCAGCTAAATATAATCCAAGAAAAGATTTAAAGCCGGGAGATCCTGAATATGAAAAACTTAAAAGATCAATTGAAACCTTCGGATATGTAGAACCTGTAATTTGGAATAAGAAAACAGGAAATATTGTGGGGGGACATCAAAGGTTTAAAGTTTTAAAACATGAAGGTGCGAAGGAAATTGAATGTGTAGTCGTTGATATAAGTCCAGATGAGGAGAAGGCATTGAATGTAGCTCTTAATAAAGTAAGTGGAGAATGGGATATGCCAAAGTTAGCTGATATTTTAGAGGATCTTGATAAATCAATGTTTGATATTTCTCTTACAGGCTTTGATGCCGCTGAAATAGAAAATTTATTTTCAAAAGTTCATGATAAAGAAGTTAAGGATGATGACTTTGATGCAGATAAAGCTCTTGAAGAAATAGAAGAACCCATAACAAGAGCAGGTGATCTGTGGATATTAGGAAAACACAGGTTAATATGTGGTGACAGCACTAAAACTTCTGATGTTGAAAAGCTTATGAATGGAAAGAAAGCTAATCTATGCGTTACCGATCCACCTTACAACGTTAATTATTCAGCAGGAAAAGAAAATGAGAGAGTTATAAAAAATGACAGCATGGATGATAAGAGTTTCCATGAATTTTTATTGGCTGCTTTTAAAAATATCTATTCAGTATTGGATGATGGTGCAGGAGTGTATATTTTCCATGCGGATACAGAAGGATTGAACTTTAGAAAGGCTTTTAAAGAAGCTGGCTTTCATCTTTCAAGTGTATGTGTTTGGGTAAAGCAGTCATTGGTTTTAGGAAGAAGTGATTATCAATTCCAGCATGAGCCTGTACTTTATGGATGGAAACCAACGGGGAAGCATAGATGGTATTCAGATAGAAAACAGACTACTGTGTGGAATTTTGATAGACCGAGCAAAAGTCCGGATCATCCAACAATGAAGCCAGTACCATTAATAGCATATCCAATTAAGAATAGCAGCATGACAAACTGTATAGTATTCGAGCCTTTTGCAGGAAGTGGTTCTACTTTAATTGCCTGTGAACAAACAGACAGGATATGTTATGCAGTAGAGCTTGATGAAAAATATTGTGATGTTATTGTAGAAAGATATATAGAAAATGCTGGAGATGAAGGAGTTTTTCTAATTAGAGATGGCAAAAAGATAGAATATAAAAATGTATTTAAAGTTGAATGAAACACTTGCCATTACTGTGCTTTAGAGTGATATATAGTATAACAAAAAAGCACATGGAGGAAAACAAAATGAAAGCATTATTTGGGAGAAAGGTTTTGAATTTAAGGGAACTTGAGGAATTTACAAAAGAAGCTAAAAAAGATGGAATGAAAGGAACAGCTTATGAAGTTATAAAAGAAATAGAATTGAGTGATGCTGAATTTGAGCAATTTGTAAAAGAGTTTTGGAAGGATCAAACATGGATATCAGAAGAAGATGGCGGCTGCAACGAAAAGGGTGAATTGAGATGCATAAGAGTAAAAAATATAAAAACAAATAAGAGCATTCTGGCAGATTCAGAAGGATATACATACCCAAGATACACAGCCATAGAAAAGTAAAAAGCCTGCAGGGGCTTTTTTTAGTGCATAAATTTAACTGCTGCTAATATAAAAATCATAATTGCTGAAATAGTTATAAGGGTATCTATTCTTATGAAACTTGATTTTTTCATTGATATCACCGCCTTGGTACTCATATTAGCCTTTATTCAAAGGAAATAAACATTTATAAATAACTTGATATATCTGTGCTTTAGAGTGATTAATGTAATAACAAAAAAGCACAGGAGGTAATTGATTTGGAAAGGAAAGAAACTGTAAAAATATTAGGTGAGCATTTTGGGGTGAAACCGGAATATATGGGAGTACCGAGTTTTGCTTACCAAATTAAATCACCACAAGGAATTATAACTGTTGATAAAGAAGGTGGGATTAAAAATTCAGAAGGCATAGAAGTGAAACTTGAAGAATTGTTAAATAATTTTAAGGAAGAACCAATAAAGGAAAAAAACATAGCCACAGAATTAACTTTTCCAATGGATGGGCATACGGGGATTACATTAAGAAATTTAATAAATATGATAAATAGCAAGCAGACCCTTATAAAAAAGGCACTAGCAATTGAAACGGATATTGTTACAGGAGAATTTGTAGATGGCATAAACAATGTAAGGCTTGTAAGTATTGAAGATTTTAAAACAGCAGCTTTAGAAATTGGAGTAGAAAAGTGTCCGGGTATTAGTTTCAATTTTGAAAAGGAAACTTTAGAATTTAAATTTATAGAAGGTTTTGAGAATGCTGAAATTGCTGCCCAATTTGCTGAGGCACTTAATGAAAGTTCAAAGAAGTTTAAACATTCTTCTCCGAAGGAAAGGCAAACAGATAATGAGAAATACACCTTCAGAACCTGGCTTTTAAGGCTTGGATTTATAGGAGATAGGTATAAAGATGCAAGAAATCAATTACTTAGTAAGCTAGATGGCAACAGTGCTTTTAGAAGTAAGAAATTTAAAAGCAAAACAAAATAGATTGAAGAACATAATTTTTCTCTCAATATTAATTTTTTGTTTTTAATTATTATGGTACAATTTAACTTATAAAGAATAATAATATGGTGGGGGATAATATGGAACTTCATATAATGGATAATGGGATTAATTCATTAAAAGTGGGATTAGATTTTTACAACAAATTTTTAGATAATCTTAATAGTTTAGATATTTCTGTAGATCACTATGGTAATCTTAAATTTTCAGTAATAGCAATACATAATTCAATAGAACTATTTACTAAAAAAATTCTTTCAGACATTAATGAATTTTTGATATTTAAGGTAGATATTGAAAGTGACGAAGCCGTTTGTAGGATGCTTCATAATCAGTATATTAAAGGAAGAAAAAAAGCAGGACTATCATACCATGCTACTTTTAGGGAAAATGATTATAAAACAATAGATTATAATAAGTGTATCAGCTTAATTAATAAAATATTTAAAGAAAATATTACAAATAGGCAGTATAAAACATTGGATAAATTAGCACAATACAGAAATACACTCACTCATTTAGGATATACATCAGTTTATGAGTGGTACAAGATTTTAATTACTCTTAATGACACTTTATATATTATAAAAGAGTTTTACGTAAAAAATATACTTAATGCAGATAGATATTTTGACGATTCTATTATGAATATCATGGATAAAACTTTAGAAAAGGCTAAAAAGGAAACACATGAGCAGTGGTTAGCTAGTAATGAATTAATTATAACTTGGGTGAATGATATTATAGATAAGTGCTTGGAAAATAAAAATATTGAAAATGTAGAATATAAACTAGATAAGGAATATGAGTTCTATCAAACTATAAAGTTTCAAGTTATTAGAAAATCAGGGAAAGAAGCTATTAAGTTAAATTTTATTTATTCTGAAATAAATGAAGCAATTATATTAACCAATGAAGAAGGAGATATTATATCTATTATTAGTATAGATGATGAAAATATTAAATTTTTTGAAGAGCCAGATGGTATTGAAAAGATATATAGCTTCTATCCTAAGAAACATATATTGTATAAAAGTGATGAGGTATATAATATTTCAAGTCAAAATGAATATGGAAAGTTAGAACTTAATGAACAAAAATTTGATGTAATAATATCTAAATATATGAAGATAAAAATGTAATCAGATAATTTAACTAAGATAGCTTTGGATGCAGAATTAATTATAAACATTATATTTTGTGGAGTGAGTTTATTTAAGTATAAGCTCTATTTTTTAAAAAATTGGAGGTGAAACCATGGCGACAAGAGGAAGAAAACCAAAACCAACGGCTCTAAAAGTTCTTGAAGGAAATCCAGGAAAAAGACCATTAAATATAAATGAACCCAAACCTGAAAAGAAAGCTCCAAAATGTCCGTCATGGCTTGAACCGGAAGCTAAAAAAGAATGGAGAAGAATGACAAAGACATTAGAGAAAATAGGTGTACTTACCAAAGTTGATGCAGCCGCTTTTGCTGGGTACTGTCAAGCTTATGCAAGGTGGAAGGAAGCAGAAGAATTTTTAACAAAGCATGGGACTATTTTTAAAACACCATCAGGATATATTCAACAGGTGCCCCAGGTTTCTATTGCTCAAACCTATCTTAAAATTATGAAGGACTTTTGCTCTGAATTTGGATTAACACCATCATCCCGTACTAGGATTAGAGTAGGTACAGAAACAGGTAAAACTGATGATCCTATGGAAGACATTCTAAGGATGGTGTAAAGATGTTTGATGAGGAGAAAGCAGAAAGGGTAGTAAATTTCATAAATAATTTAAAGCATACAAAAGGTGTGTGGCATGGAGTTCCCTTTCATTTATTACCATGGCAGGATAAAATTATTAAAGATATATTTGGAACAGTTAAGGATAATGGATATAGAAAATACAATACAGCTTATGTAGAAATTCCAAAGAAAAATGGAAAAAGTGAAATCGCCGCAGCTATAGCTCTTTATCTTACCTGTGCAGATAATGAATGGGGAGCTGAAGTTTATGGATGTGCCGCGGACAGGCAGCAGGCTTCAATTGTTTTTGATGTGGCGGTAGATATGGTGGATCAATGTCCGGCACTTAAGAAAAGAATAAAGCCTGTAATATCTCAAAAGAGATTGGTTTATATACCTCTTGGAAGCTTTTATCAAGTTCTATCTTCAGAGGCATTTAGTAAACATGGACTTAATGTTCATGGAGTAATTTTTGATGAGTTACATGCACAACCTAATAGAGAATTATATGATGTTATGACAAAGGGCAGTGGTGATGCAAGAATGCAGCCGCTGTTCTTTTTAATTACAACCGCTGGAACAGATAGAAATTCTATATGCTATGAGGTACATCAAAAGGCGGAGGATATTTTAAGGGGCAAGAAAATCGATAAAACTTTTTATCCAGTAATTTATGGTACTGCAGACAACGAAGATTGGGGAGATGAAGCTAATTGGTATAAAGCGAATCCTTCTCTTGGATATACCATACCTATTGAAAAGGTTAGGGATGCTTTTAATAGTGCAAAAGAAAATCCAGCTGAAGAAAATATATTCAGGCAGCTTAGACTTAATCAATGGGTTAAACAGTCTGTAAGATGGATGCCTATGGATGTTTGGAACAAGTGCTCTTTTGAAGTTAATATTGAAAAACTTAAGGGCAGAGAATGTTATGGCGGCTTGGATCTTTCAAGTACTAATGATATTACTGCCTTTGTTTTAGTATTCCCTCCAATAACTGAGGATGATAAATATTATGTTTTACCTTTCTTCTGGATACCAGAAGATAATTTGAAACTTAGAGTAAAAAGAGATCATGTTCCCTATGATGTATGGAAGAAGCAGGGCTTTCTTGAAACTACAGAAGGAAATGTTATTCATTATGCTTTTATTGAAAATTTTATAGATAAACTTGGAACACAATTTAATATAAAGGAAATAGCCTTTGACCGCTGGGGAGCTGTGCAGATGGTTCAAAACTTAGATGGCTTAGGTTTTACTGTAGTTCCTTTTGGACAAGGATATAAAGATATGAGCCCACCAACAAAAGAACTTATGAAAATAACTCTGGAACAGAAAATAGCTCATGGGGAACATCCAGTTTTAAGCTGGATGATGGACAACATATTTGTAAGAACAGATCCAGCTGGAAACATAAAGCCGGATAAAGAAAAGTCTACTGAAAAAATAGATGGAGCTGTTGCATTAATAATGGCTCTTGATAGAGCAATAAGGCATGAATCTAAAGAATCAGTTTATGAAAAAAGAGGAATGAGAAGTTTACTTGATTAGGAAGTGATGTTTTGAAATTTATAGATAGATGTAAGCTTTTTCTTACTCCACAAAATGCATTATTTGAAGTCCTGCAGAAATATTCTCAGGATTTTTTAGCTGGTGAAGATGTTCCTACAGCAGATAATTCAACCATAGATGCCAATACAGCTATGAGTTTTACAGCAGTTTTTGCTTGTAACAGGGTACTTTCAGAAACTCTTGCCAGTTGTCCTATATTTTTATATGAGAAAGACAGTAAAGGTAATAGAATTCAAGTTACAGATGCTCCAGAATATCAGTTGATGCATTATAATCCAAATCCAGAAATGACTCCGGGTCAGTTTAAGGAAACAGGAATGAGCAATATGAACTTAGGAGGAAACTTTATAGCTCAGAAGGTATTCAATCTCCATGGTGATTTATTAGAACTCAGACCTATTTTATGGAACAGAGTAAGGATTGATATAGATAAAGACACAGGAAAGCTGCTTTATTTTATTGATGGTAAAACTGAGCCGAAGACAAGAGATGAAATACTGCATATACCGGGTTTAACTTTAGATGGTTATATAGGAGTAACACCTTTAACTTATGCGGCATTAACTATTGATATTGGATTATCTCAAGACAAATTTGAAAGAAATTTTTATCTTAATAGGGCATCGACAAGTGGAATATTTCAGTATCCTAATGAACTAGGAGACGAAGCTTTTAAGAGATTAAAAAAAGACATAAAGAAAAATTATACGGGACTTTCCAATGCAGGAGTACCAATGATACTTGAGGGTGGAGGTCAATTTAAAGAAGTTACTATGAAACTTACTGATGCACAGTTTTTAGAATCCAAGAGATTTAGGATAGAAGATGTATGTAGAATATTTAGAATACCACTTCATTTGGTACAAGATTTAACAAGATCCACGAACAATAATATAGAACATCAGAGCCTAGAGTTTATTGTTTATACTATGCTCCCTTGGTTTAAAAGATGGGAAGAAAACTTGAATTTGCAGCTGCTTTCAAATGAATCAAAAAGAAAAAATAGATATTTCGAGTTTAAGGTGGACGCACTTTTAAGAGGAGATGCCCAGACTAGAGCTTCAGCTTATGCACAGGGCAGACAATGGGGTTGGCTAAGTGTAAATGATATAAGAAGACTTGAAAACATGGACCCGATTGAAAATGGAGATATATATTTACAGCCTTTAAATATGAGTGAAGCTGGTACTGATGATATAGAAAATAAAGATAAGGAATTGGCAGAGAAAATATATGAAATGATTTCAAAGGGCGGTGAGAAACATGAGTAAAGGTAAGAAGTTCTGGACATTTAATGCAAAAGAAAATAGTAATGAAGGAGAACTGCTTTTATATGGAGATATAAGTGATTCTACTTGGTGGGGAGACGAAATTACACCTAAAAATTTTAAGGAAGAATTAGATTCACTTGGGGATATTAAAACCTTAAATGTTTATATAAACAGCGGCGGCGGTGATGTATTTGCAGGACAGGCGATATATTCAATGCTAAAAAGGCATAGTGCAACAGTTAATGTTTATGTGGATGGACTTGTAGCAAGTATAGCTTCAATAATTGCTATGGCAGGAGATAACGTTAAAATGCCTAAAAACGCAATGCTTATGGTGCATAATCCTTGGTCTTTTGGTATGGGTAATGCAAATGATTTTAGAAAATTAGCTGATGATTTAGATAAAGTAAGAGAAAGTATGATCTCAGTATATGAAGATAAAACAGGAATGGAGAAAGAAAGTATAGTTGAACTGCTGGATGCAGAAACTTGGATGACAGCAGAGGAAGCAGTAGAATTTGGCTTTGCAGATGAAATTGAAGAAGAAAAACAAGTAGCAGCTTCGTTGAATAATAGAATATTTGCTATTGATGGATTAAAAGTTGATATTACTAGATATAAAAATCTTCAAGTAGGCAAAATTCAGTTTAAAGAGTCAATTCCAAGTGAAAGTAAAGTTAATAAGATTAAAAAAGAACAGCCTGTTAATATAGAAGAAATTAAAGAAAAAGTTACAGATAATAATAAAATTTCGGCAGCTAAGGATGAAAAGCAGGTTCCTATAGATTTATATAAAAAGTTAAATGAAATTCATGAGAGGAGATTTAGTATATGAGTTTAAAAGAAATATTAAAACAAAAACTTGACTCACAAGCAGCTATAGTACAAGGCGCAATTAATGCAGCAAGAGCAATGAATGAAGAGGAGCAAAAGTTATATGATGATTTAGAGGTAGAAATTAAAAATCTTGAAAAAACAATAGAAGCAGAAGACAAGCTAAAAGAAAGAGAAAAGCTTAATAAGACACCAGTCAATGAACCTATATATGCTAAACCTAAAGATCCTAATGAAAAGAAATGGAAAGGCGGCATGGGAGAATTTCTTCAAGCTGTAGCAAAGGCATCTTCACCTGGTGGAATAATGGATAATAGACTCATATATCAAAATTCAGCATCAGGTTTGAATGAAAGTGTAACGTCTGAAGGCGGCTTTATGCTGGAAAATGATTTTATACAGGATATGTTTGATGTTATGATGTCAGAAAGCCAGGTTGCAAATAGAATAAGGATGATTCCAATAGGTGCAAATACCAACAGACTCAGGGCTCTCGGCATTGATGAAACCAGCAGGGCTAACGGGAGCAGGTGGGGTGGAGTCCAGGCTTACTGGATAGCTGAAGCAGAAACTGTTACAAAGTCAAAGCCTAAGTTTAGAGAAATTGATATGGCACTTCAGAAATTACTGGCACTTTGTTATGTTACAGATGACTTACTTCAGGATGCAACAGCTCTTGAGGCAATAGTAAAACAAGCTTATGCTGATGAAATGAGCTTTAAGATTGATGATGCAATTATTAATGGAAGTGGTGTTGGAATGCCGCTTGGGGTGTTAAATTCAGATGCACTTGTAACTGTAGCAAAAGAGAAAGATCAAGCAGCAGGAACTATAAAGTATGAAAATATACTTAAAATGTGGAGTTCAGTGCCTGCAAGGCTTAGAGCTAATGCTGTGTGGTATATTAATCAAGAAATAGAACCACAGCTTTACACAATGGCACTTAATATAGGAACAGGAGGAGCACCAGTATTTCTACCGTCTGGAGGAGCTTCAAGTTCACAGTACAGCACTCTTTTAAATAGACCAATAATTCCAATAGAGCAGTGTTCTGTGCTTGGTAAAAAAGGAGACATCATACTTGCAGATCCAACCCAGTATATAGGAATAGATAAAAAAGCACCAACAGCAGATGTATCAATACATGTGAGATTTTTATATGATGAGCAGGTGTTTAGATTTATTTATAAATTCAATGGTACTCCTTATAGAAATAAACCAATTACGCCTTATAAGGGAGCTAATTCTTTAAGTCCATTTGTTACTTTGGCTGACAGATAAAAAATTGTTTATATAAGTGATGTATTAGGCTATAATATAATAAAAAATATTATTTGTTGGAGGAATTATTATGGAGAAAATAAATCAACAAAATAACTTATATGAACAATTCCTAAAATATTCATATTGGGATTTAAAAGAACTATTTAAAAAGGCAAAAACAAAAGAAGAACAAGATTTTTATATGAATCTATCAAATATGGTGCTGCAAAAAGAACAAAAAAGGATAATAGGTAAATAGAGATGGCTACGTATACCATATTTGCTGGTGTTAATGGTGCTGGAAAGACATCAATATATAAATCCATTTATTATGAAAGAAATAAAAATGAAAAAAGGATAAATACAGATGAGATGGTAGCAAGAATAGGTTCATGGAAAGATAGCAATCTTCAAATTAAGTGTGCAAGAGAGGCTGTAAAACTTATAAATTATTATATTAAAAATAATATATCATTTAACCAAGAAACTACTCTTTCAGGTAAAAGTATTGTTAGAAATATAAGAAAAGCAAAAGAAAAGGGATTTTATGTAGTTATGAATTTTATTGGAGTAGATAGTCCTGAAGTTGCTAAAGAAAGAGTTAGAATTAGAGTTTTAGAAGGTGGGCATGGAATTTCAGAAGAGACTGTGGAAAGAAGATATTATGAATCATTAGAAAATTTAAAGATATTGATGCTTGTCTGTGATGAAACAAATATATATGATAATACAAAACAAATTGAGGAAATAGCCTATTTGATTAATGGGGCTATTAAATGGAAAAGTAAAAATATGCCTAAATGGAGTAGGAAAATTCTAAAGTGAAACTAGCTTAGTATATTGAATATTAAGCTAGTTTTTTATGTTCAAAATATTAATAATGTATAATTGAGGGAGGTTATTACAATATGGCAATAATTGAAAAATATAAATTAGTACAAGCATTTGAACCAAGGACGACAAATGCTGCAATAACAAGTAATTATATAACTTTAAAGAATTCTATTACAGCAACAGTTGTTGTAAATTTAGCTCAAACAGTGGGGCATACAACTCAAGTATCTTTATATCAAGCACAGGATATAGAAGGGACAGGTGCAAAGCCTTTATCAAGTGATGTCCCTATACTTGCAAATGAAGATGTTTCAGCAAGTGATATATTATTAAGGCAAGCAGATGGAGTAAGCTATACTGTAGTAAATACTGCAAAGAATAAGCAGGTAATATTTCACGTTGATCCAGCTAAACTTGATATAAATAATGGGTTTACTTGTTTAAATGTGAGAATTGGAGCTAGTTCACAGGCTACAAACTTTGCAAGTGGCGAATTTATATTGGAGAACAAATATGCTGGGGATGAAAAAAATTAGATATTAGTTGATTAAATTTTGGGGAGCTATTTAGGCTCTTTTGTTTTTTGGGGTGATTTTATGGCATTAAAAATTATAACACCACCAGCAGCTGAACCCATAACTTTGGAGGAAGCAAAACAGCATTTAAGAGTAACCGGAAGTGATGATGATATTATTTTACTCAGCATGATCAAGCAGGCTAGAGAATTTTGTGAGGACTTTCAAAACAGAAAGTATATTACTCAAACTTTAGAAATGGTGCGGGATTATTTCCCGGAGGATAATTGTATTTCATTTAAAAACTGTTCACCAGTTCAAAGTGTAGAAAGTGTAAAGTACTATGATGCAGGTGGACAGGAGTATATATTTGATTCAAGTAATTATATTGTTGATACAGATAGTTTTGTTAATAGAATTGTACTTGGATACTGTAAATTATGGCCAACAATAGCATTACAAACTGCTAATGCTGTAAGAATTAGATTTACAGCTGGTTTTGGAGATAAAGGAGCAGATATTCCAGAAACAGTTAAATGGGCAATGATTCTTCATATGAGGCTTCTCTATGATGATTATAAGCCTGATGAAAGAACTAAAATTGAAGAAGCAAGAAACTCATTATTGAGTATGAATAGAGTGATACCAGTATGAGAACTGAGAAATTGAAACATAAAATAATCTTTCAAAAACTTACAGCAACTACAAATGAAAATGGATTTGAAGTTGAAATATGGGAGGATTACTCAACTGTTTGGGCATCAATATCAAATTTGATGGGAAGAGAATATTTTGCAGCTGCAGCAGTGCAGGCAGAGAAAACTGTTAAATTCACTATAAGATATTTACATGGCATAACAGATGATATGAGAATACTGTTTGAAGACAAGCAGTACAATATAACTTTCATAGATAATATTAAATATAGAAACAAATATATAGAAATAAAAGCTTTGGAGGTTGAGAATAGTGGGTAATATAGAACTTATTGGTGTTGATGAAATATTAAACAAACTTCAGCAGATAGGTTCAAATGTAGGAAGGCTTGAAAATAAAGCATTAAAAAATGCGGCAGAACCTGTACTTGAAGATGCAAAGACAAATGTTCCTGTAAGAACCGGAAAACTTAAAAAAGGTCTTAAGATAACTAATGTTAAAAAGAAGGAAGGGGTAAAGTACATCCTTGTAGGTGTGGATAAAGGAGACAATTCAGAAATATTTTATGGAAAATTTATTGAATTTGGAACCAGTAAAAGAGCTGCACATCCTTTCCTGCAGCCTGCTTATGAAAAAAATAAAGATGATATAAAAAGAATTATAGCTGAGACTCTAAAGGAAGGATTAAAGTGATAAGCAAATTAGTAGTAGAAGCTTTAAAACCTCTTAATGTACCTGTTTCATTTCAAAAGTATAAAGGGAAAGAAAATACCTATATAACTTTTTTTAATTATCTGGAACAGGGTGAGCAGTATGCTGATAATGAAGAAAAAGCTATAGGATATTATATTCAGATAGATGTATGGAGCAAAAACGATTATACAGAGCTTGTAGAAAAAGTAAAAAATGTTATGAAAGCCGCAGGGTTTATGAGAACTTCCGCGGCTGATTTATTTGAGGATGATACTAAAATATATCACAAGATAATAAGGTTCTTTATTCATATGGAAGGAGGACAATAATTTATGTCAGAAATAGTAAACAGTGCTCCTATAGGAGTAGAAAATTTAGTCTATGCAGTTTTAACAGATGAAATTGCTTCAATTTATGGTACGCCGGCTTTAATTTCACCAGCAATAAATGTAAAAATAAGTCCAAAGAGCAATTCGGATACGCTGTATGCTGATAATAAAGCTGTAGAAACAGCTACATCATTAGGTGAGATAGATGTAGAAATTGAAACACAGGATTTACCACTTGAAGTACAGGCGGCACTTCTTGGACATACGATTGATTCAACAACTAAAGTTATGTGTTCTGATGTTCAAGATTCAGCACCATATGTTGCTGTAGGCTTTAAAATTAAAAAAGCTAATGCCAAGTATAGATATGTATGGCTTCTTAAAGGCAAATTTAGTGAACCGGAAGAAGAACATTCATCACAGGAAGACAAAACAAAATTTCAGACACCTAAAATTAAAGGTACATTTGTTACAAGAACTGATGGCAAGTGGAAATATACAGCTGATGAAGATAGTGGATTTACAGGTGGAGCCGCATGGTTTGGCAGTGTATATAAACAAGTAACGATACCAGCGGCACCGACTAATCCAGTACAGGATGATATAGCCAATACTTTTGGATGGACTAATGTTAGCGGATATGATAATACATCAGATTATGAGTACAGTACAGATGGAGGAGCAACATGGTCAGCAGTAACAGAAAATCCACAAAATGTTGGAAATAGTGCTTATGATTTAGGAAAAATACAAGTAAGGGTAAAGGCAGATGCGGAAGCTGGCAGATCAGCGGGATTAGTATTAAGTTCAACTTTAGCATATACTGCAGGTTAATTTATCCGATAAGTAAGATTCATTGATAGGGGGGTAAAGTCTATGGAGATAACATTGAACAATAAAACTTATGTAATGCCTAAAGTTAAAACAAGAATGCTTAGAAAGGCTATTGAAATTAACGAAAATATAGATTTTAGCAATATGAAGACAAAAGATTTAGATGGACTTGTGGATTTTATAGTGGAGCTATATGGTAATAAATTTACCAGAGACAATTTTTATGACGGACTGGATGCAGATAAACTGATAGAAACTCTTAACAGCAGCATAAACGGAATAGTGGGAAACCTGGGAAATAAATTAAATGAATTCCCAAACAAGTAGGCGGAGAAGCAGATGAAAAGCTTTCTCCGCTTGATTTTATAAAGGAGATCTATTCTAAGCTTTTAGAGCAGGGATGGACACTAAATGATGTTGATGAAATGGATATATTTTTTTACTTTGATATCTTAATTTACAGGGCAAATAAGAAATATAAGCAAAATTTAGATGCCATTTTAAATATATTGTAAAGAAGGTGAGAGAGTGGCTGAAGAACTGGGAAGTCTGGCTGTGAAGATAGGACTGGATTCAAGCGGGTTTCAAAATGGCATAAGCAGTATCAACAGAAATCTAAGAGTGCTTGACAGTGAATTTAAGGCAAACACTGCGGCACTTAGAGAAAATGGAAAAGGTCTTGAGGGACTTAAGCTGAAATCACAAAGCCTTTCAAAGCAATTGGATCTTCAAAAGCAAAAAGTAAGCACCCTTGAAAATGTCTATACCAAAAGTGCTGAAACTAAAGGTAAAGACAGCAAAGCCACCCAAGACCTTGAGATAAAATTAAATAAGGCAAGACAAACCCTGTCACAGATGGAAAATGAACTTTCAAAGACCAATAAACAAATAGAGACACAGAGCAGCAGATGGACTTCTTTAAGTAAAAGTTTGGAGAATATAGGAAGTAAAATGAAATCCATAGGTGACGGACTGGCAGGTGCGGGATCTAAACTTTCACTTGCAGTAACTGCCCCTATTGCCGCCGCAGGAGCTGCAAGTGTAAGGCTTGCCTCAGACACAGCGGAGAGCATGAACAAAGTGGAGGTTGCATTTGGAAGCATCAGTCAAAAGGTAAAAGACTGGTCGGATACCACTTTAAAAAGCTACGGCATAGCAAAGGGTACAGCACTTGATATGTCAGCTCTCTACGGAGATATGGCAACAAGCATGGGATTAAGCCAGGAAGAAGCTGCAAAGATGTCCATGTCCCTTGTAGGACTTGCCGGAGATCTCTCAAGTTTTAAAAACATAGATATAAAGCAGGCGGAGGAAGCTTTAAACGGCATATTCACAGGAGAGACTGAGAGCCTGAAAATGCTGGGTGTAGTTATGACAGACACAAATCTCCAGCAGTATGCCTATTCTAAGGGAATACAGAAGAGAACCCAGGATATGACCGAAGCGGAAAAGGTACAGCTCAGGTATAACTATGTCTTGGACAAGACAAAAAACGCCCACGGCGATTTTGAGCGTACAGGTGCAGGCACTGCCAACCAGATGAGAGTATTTCAGGAGAGTTTAAAGGAGCTTGGTGCTGCAATGGGACAGAATATACTCCCTGTAATAACTCCCATAATTGCTGCATTAAATGAATGGATACAGGCATTTGGAAAACTTGACCAGGGTTCCCAGAGGATAATACTAATCACAGGGGCATTAATTGCTGCAGCTGGTCCGGTTCTTGTTGCAGTTGGAAGTGTGATAAAAGCTGTAGGTGAGATATCTACAGCCATTTCTAAGGTATCAGCTGCCGCAGGAAAATTGGGCGGCATGTCTAAGATATTAGGAATGGTGTTTAATCCCTGGGTTATCGGCATAGGACTTGCCATACTTGCAGGTTATGAAATTTATAAACACTGGGATGTTATTAAACAGGGAGCTTCTGACCTCTGGAACAATCTTACTGCTGTTTTTGAAAATATCAAAATGTCTGTATTCGGTGCCTGGGAAAATGTAAAAATTGTTACACTTGCTGCCTGGGAGACTTTAAAAAATACAATGATCAGCGGTCTTAACAGCATAAAGAGTTTTCTGGAGCCCGCTTTGAATTTTTACAGGACAATATTTCAGAATACCTGGGACATTATAAAAAATGTTGTTTCAGGAGCGGTTCTTATAATCCTTGATATAGTTACCGGAAACTTTACAAAGCTGAAATCTGATACGGAGCATATATGGACAAATATAAAAACGGCTTTAACAAATATATGGGAAACCATAAAAAATACTGCTGTAAATGCCTGGACCAGACTTAAAGAATCTGTGACAGGCTTGTGCAGCAGTATAAAAGAAACTGTGATTAATATTTGGAATTCGGTGCTGTCCTGGTTTTCAGAACTTCCTGGTAAACTTTATAATTACGGTTCAAGCATGTTCACCAAGATGAGAGACGGAGTTAAAAGCACCATAGGAAGCGTAAGAAGTTCCATAGAAGGCGGCATAAACAGCGCACTAAGTTATCTGGCAGGTTTACCGGGCAGAGCATGGAGCTACGGAGTGGATTTCGTAAATGGAATTGTTAACGGCATAAGATCTGCCATAGGAAGGGTAGAAGATGCGGTAAGTGCTCTGGCTGCTAAAATAAGAAGCTATCTTCACTTTTCAGTTCCGGATGAAGGACCACTTACCGACTATGAAAAATGGATGCCAGATTTTATGGTTGGTTTAGCAGAAGGAATAAATAAGAGCAAATACATTGTTGCTGAGGCTGTAAATGGATTGTCCTTAGATATGAAAGTGAACTCTAATATAGGAGAAATAGCAGTACCCTATAATAATTTAAATGAAAATGAAAATCTAAACAATAGAAGTGGAGTTATTTTGCATATAGATAACTTTAATAATTATACCCAAAAGGATATAGAACAGCTGGCCTATGAACTGGAGCTTTACAGAAGGAAAATTTCTATGGGAAAGGGAGGAATTTAGAATGCTTAGTTTTAACTTTGCTGGCAGGAACAGTTATGATGATTATGGCATTTTAATAGCTCAAAGACCAGTTATTCCTTCTCCTAAACGCAGAGTAAATATGATAAATATTCCCGGAAGAAATTCTAATTTAAGGTTTGATGAAAAAACCTATGATGATATAACACTAACGGTTGAGTGTTCAGTAAAGGATACGCAGAATCTTGCAGATAAAATTGATGACATAAAAGCCTGGCTTTTTACAGCAGGCGAGAGTGATTTGATATTCAGCTTCCAGCCTGATAAGAAATATATTGCCCAGGTAGTAAATGCCATTGACTTTAAACAGGTGTATAAATACTTCAGTGAGTTTCCTGTAATATTTAACTGCAGACCTTTTAAATATGCAGTGGAGAATGACATGGTGAATATAATAAATTCAGGTACGGCTGTAATGAACCCGGGAACTATGGAAAGCGAACCCATAATAAGCATCCACGGCTCTGGTGATATAGTTCTTAAAATAAATGGACAGCAGATAAACCTCAAAGATGTAACTGAAAAAGTTATAATGAATTCAGTTATACAGGACTGCTATGATGATGAAGGAAATAATCTTAATGCAAAGATGGCAGGGGAGTTTCCAAAACTGAAACCGGGGGAAAATATAATGGAATGGAACGGAGATGTTGTTAAAGCTGAACTTCTGCCAAACTGGCGGTGGCTGTGATGATATGTGTTTATGATAAGAAGACTGCCAAAGGGAACTTTGACAACAGCGGCCTCGGAGTATTAAGTGACGCTGTGAGCTGTTATATAACTGAAGAATTAAACGGTGATTATTCATTAGAACTTGAGTATCCTGCAAATTCTAAAAAGGCAAAATACCTTACAGAGTGGAATATCATCAAGGCGGACGGGCAGCTTTTCAGGATATATAAAGCGGAAAAAAGCAGCGGTGTTAAAAATGTCATCAAAGTGTGGGCAAAACACATATTTTATGATCTCTTGTATTACTTCATAGAAGATATGCAGGCTGAAAACTGCAGTGTTAAGACAGCTCTACAGAAGTCCCTTGTAGGAGACCTGATAACTATATATTCTGCAGACAGTGATATTATAACTTCAAACTCCATAAGCGTTACGGAGAAAAATCCTGTGGAAGCCATATTTTCAATAATTGATATATGGGGCTGCGGGGAACTTAAAAGGGACAACTTTGATATCAGGATATTAAAAGCCATGGGAAGAGATGCAGGAGTTCTCATTGCCCGGGGTAAGAATATAACGGGACTGAAGTTCAATACAGATACGACAAGTGTTGTGACAAAACTCTACCCCGTAGGTAAAAATGGTGTAAAACTTACTGAAAAATATATAAGCGTCCCCAACTGGAACAGTGACGATTATCCGCCTTTTCCCATAATAAAAAAGGTGGAATTCAAGGATGCAGAAGATGAGGTTACATTAAGGCTGCTGGCACAGGAAGCGGCAGAGGTGACAGGCTTAAGCAGGGTGAACATTGACGTGGATTTTATTGAACTCAGCAGGACAAAGGAGTATGAAAATTATAAACATCTCCAGACAGTAAGCATAGGAGATCTGGTTATAGTAAGACATAAAGACTTTGACATCGATGTAAAAGTACCTGTAATTAAAATAAAAAAAGATGTTCTGGCAGGTGTGAATGCTGAAGTTGAACTGGGACAGCCAAAGGACAGCATATTTAACAAGCTTGATACGGCAAATATTAAAACAACCCTGGATGAACTGGGAAATAAGGTGGCCGCATCTTTCAGCTCAATGCTTTATTATGCCAATCCTGTGCCGCTGACTGTAGGTACATCTCCTGTTGAACCGGTTTATCTTGGGATAACGGCAGTGGCGGATACAAATCTGTCAATGAATTTCAGCATGTACTGCACAGCGGAAAGTTCGTGCACAGTAACAATTCAGATTCAGCTGGACAATGCAGATATTGTATTTACACCCAGGCAGAAATTGCAGCAGGGTGATAATGTTGTAGGTATGCCTCTTGGGATACCGCAGGTTCCGCAGGGGACGCATTATATAGCTGTGTTTTTAAAGGTGGATACAGGTACGATAAATATACCGATGTTCAATCTTCAGTGTATGATTGACGGAAGAAATCTCCAGGGTGGATTAAGTGCTCAGCACCCACATGCAGAATGTCTTGAGAGTCAGAAACTTGTGAATATAAACAGTTTGTATTTAAGTAAGGTGACAAGTAACTATATAGAAACGGAATTTCAGAATCCTCTTACTCAGATAATCGGAATTCATAAGACAGCAGATATATCAGCAATTATAAGCGGCAGAGAAATGAACACAAACTATGCTGTTTCAATTAAAAAGTACGGGGATATCCTGTATTTTATTCCACAGTACAAGTACAGGTATTCAATAGATGAAAATGTATTAATACTGGACAGTGATGGACTCTGCTTCAGGACAATTTACGAGGGAACGGCAGCAAGTGAGTCTGTAGATTCAGGTAAAATGTACAGCTTTGAACTTCTGGACAGCGGTAATTTTGCAGGCATTGAAAAACTGGAGGTGGAATAATTGGGTATATACACTGCAGCTGTGATTTCTCCAAAGGGAAACAGCGGCATGACTTTGTTGAGTTCTCATAATGATGACAGCACAGTTAGTTTCCCGGACATTGGTTTCGATTTTTTCTATAATGGAACAAACTGCAGAACTGCAATCAGCATAAGCGGAAATTCCTGGGTTGGTTTCACCGGTGCAGCTGAACAGCTTAAAATAAACAGGAGAGATGCCGGGGCGGATAATATCTGCTATGCAAAAGAAACAGCGAACGGCAGAACGACATTCAGAATCAGATGGGAAGGACATCAGAGCTACAGCAGCTGGGGCACTCTTGATCTTGTGTGGGAGCTTATACTGTTTGATGACAGTGCCATGGTGCTTGTGATTGACAAAATACCTAATACAGGTACGAATTCCTTTGCAAATCCTGTGCTTGGAACTACTGTTCTAACTCTTGAAAACAATAAGTCTTATGCTTTTATCCCCGGGCAGGAACAGGGAAAAGCGTATACTGTCAAGGAAGGTTCCTATATTCAGACCGACATAAAATATCTTGTAGCTGACGGAAGTGATATCAAGCACTGGGATACTGTAAGCGAAAGCTATGTCAAAATTTCAGAACTGCCGCTGACAGCAGAAAAATTTCAAACCTATGGTGATGATATCTGCCGTAAAGAAAGAACAGGACTTGTATCCTCATCTCCGATTTTAAAAATATGGTCGCCTTCAGAAGAACTGCCTGCACCAAAAATAATCCAGACAGTTGTTCCTAAACCTGTAATAGTAGGAATGCTGGAGGATGTTTCATTTAGTGAAGCCTATATACAGGATATTGCAAATGTTGTATTGACCATGGACAATACGGGAAGCGGAATCATAGCTTTTATAGTAAGCACAGACAGTGGAGTTTCATGGAAAGCATGGGACGGAAGTTCGTGGATACTGGTGGATATAACAAATATGCAGGATGTGAAATCAAAAGGAATGTCTGCTGCAGATCTTCAGGGAATTACTGAAGCACAATGGACATCTCTCGGACTTTCATATAAAAGGATAAGGTTTGCCTGGTATATGGAAGTTAGTTCAAGTGCGGATGTTTTAAAGTTGAAGGAGATAAGGGTTAATTATAATACTGTGTAGAAGAGGAAGTGGTCTAAAAATTTTTGGAGTGATTTAAATTTCCTCAAACTTCATGATATACTAGAATTAGTTACTGTAAAATAGTAATTTACGTATAAATGTTAATAGAAAGGTATGAAGAAATCATGGATACAAAATTAGAGATAGATAGATTTTTTAAAAACTATGTAATAACAATAGATGATACTTTTGGAAATGATAAAGAATTAAAAATGGTTTTAAATTATATACGAAATTGCAATTCATTTGAAAAACCAGATGGATATTTACTAAAAAAGAATTCCGTTTACGCAATTGAACATTTTCAAATTTCACAATATAAATTGAGGAAAAATCAGGATGTTTCTAGAATTGCAAAAGGTTCACAAAAAAATAGAGAAAAGATGAATGATGACAGAAACTTTGATTTAGAACCAAGTGTTCATAATTTGATTGTTTCATTAGAAAGAAATTTAAAGTCTCATAGTAATAGCTTTCAATCTTATAAAACAAATATTCTAAATATCAACGATTGTAATGAAAAAGTATATAAACTTATTATTTTTATAGAGGATTCAACAGAATCAGGGTATATTGTTAGAAATAGAGAAACTAAAATAATTAACCCATTGAAATTGAGGCAATTAGCAGAAATTATTTTAAAATATAAAACTGACGTTTGGGGAGTAATATATTCATATGGTAATGAAAAAAACAAAATACTGACAGGATGTACACTTAAAGACTTAGAAGAACAGATGAATAATGGAAAACTTTTTGATTCAAATGATTATGTTCCATTTGAAGTAGGAAAAAATATACATGTGTCAAAATCAGATAAAACTAAAGATTCTAATACTATAAAGATAAAATTTAATGAGCATATTTAGAATGAAAAATAGGCTAAATTAATAGAACAAATTCCTAATTTGAAGTTTAGAATTATGAATAGTAATTTTATCACTCAATAAACTGTTTTAAAGTTTATTGAGTAAGTATTTTTGAGGTGTTTAAAGTGAGTAAAGGTATAGGAGGTGCCTGCAGAAAGGTACTTGAAGATAAAAAAACAGTTATTTATGAATATTCGGCTTATAATCTCAATGAACCTAAGCTGAAAGATGTTAGTAATATATTTGATGGTGCCATTATAATTCGAAAATCTGGATTAGTTGAGCCAGAAATACATGAGAAAATAAAGAAATCCCCAAGTGGTAAAAAAAGAATTATTATAAAAAGAATTCCGGTGAATGTAGACTTTGGTGATTTATTTTCTGAAAAGATGATAGCAATAGAAAATTGTAGTAACTGCTGGCAAAAAACTATTGAAGGATACGATATTATAGGTCTTAAGTTATGTTTTATGATTTTTAATGAGTACCAGAAAATAGGTTCTTTACCAGAAGGTTTAGGGTATAATGTATGAGGATTTGAAGTAATTAACTTTATAATTGTTAATAGGAATATAAACTTCTAATTATAATTTGTGGTGGATAAATTCCAATTTTTATAATTGAATAAAACTAGCATTGGGTAATAATGTCTATTTAAACTTGTATAGATACTATATTCTTATTATGTGCAATATGAGAGTCATCAGTATGATATCACTAATTAATTTTTATAAGTTTCTTTTTGCATTTAATAAGTATAACTTGAAAGCATATCAATTAAGAGTTAACATACCACAAACATAAGATTTGGAGGTATGGATATGCTGGAAGAATTTCAGGAGTTTATTGATTTCTTTATTGATAAAAGACTTAATGATATTTCACTTGGTTTAGGGAAGAAAGATGACAATTACAAAAAATTAGAAATTACATTATCGGAAGTACAAGATAAGTTAATAAGTAAGACTGATGAAGAATTACAGGCATTATTTGTAGAATACGGGGATATTATAAATGCCCAGATGGCTGTTATATACAGGGAGATTTATATACGTGCTTATAAGGATGCTTTAAAGACGATTGGAATCTTTGAGACTATGAAAAAATAAGCAGAGTGTCATTCAGATTTTAGGGAGACTAATATGGATACAATAAAATCAATAAAGAACACATAAGAAAATGATTAATAAAAATTGTTATTAAGGATTAATACAAATATTTCTTATTAGATGACTAAAGGCCCATATCAAAATGGTATAGGCTTTTTTATATTCAAAATTTTAGAGAGGAGGAATCGTATATGACCTATAAACAAAGTTTAGCTTACAGCAAAGATTTAATAAAGGGAACTAAAATAGAAGTGTTGAAGAAAAAACTGATAATGCCTTTCACAGGCGCAGCTACAGTAAAGCTGTATGATTCACTTACAGGAAAACAGACCTATGAAGCTGAAAGTGAAAACAGGATATCTGCTGTATTTGGCAGCATAGCTTATCTTGACGGTTTCTACTATCCTATGCTGGATAATGATCAGGATAATCTGCTCACACGAATATATACAACTTATCCATTCAGGATAATGGTTCTCACTACAGGAGATATTGCAGAAGATCCGTATGATTATTTTACCTGGGGAAGCATCGTAGGTTATGCTGACAGCCTATATAAGTACAGCATCAGTGACAGCTTAAATGGTAATGTAAATAGTGCTGAAACAACAAGAAATGAAAACACAAAACACTATGTCATGGATTTTCCGACAAATGCAGCTAACGGAACTTTTAAAAGCATATACTGGACAGGCGGTGCAGGAACCGGGAGCAGTGCTCAAGTTCCCAGGATAAATCCGCTGTATGCCAGGAAAACTTTAGAAGAAGGCAGCAGTGGAAATTATCTGTCCGATTATAACTTATGCACAGATGAAACAAATCTTTATGCCCTGGAAATTAATTCAGAAACACTGCATGTATATGACAAGATCACAGGTGACAAGAAAAATGATGCAGCACTTCCTGAAGCCGCCAAGGCTGCAGCTTATGACGGCACGAATTTCTGGATACTTATAAGTGACGGTTCTTTTAAGAAGCTGGATAAAAATTTTGCAGTAATAGAGTCTTATCCTAAAAGTGCTGCTGTTCCGGGGGATCTTGTACATGGTGTGCATTATTATGATATAGCAGTAAATGCTGCCAATGTCTATATAACTTACAACGGGTGTACAGATTCTTCCGGCTCAATGTCCAAATATAAGAGCTGTATAGCTAAATATAATAAAGACGGCACTTTTTCTGATAAAGCTCAAATATATTCTGGAAATTACAATGAGATTACTCTGACTAAAATACCCAACAATAAATTGTGGGTGATAATAGATTATGGTGCCTGCCTGCAGCTTAACAGCGATATGAGTATTTACGGCACTTCAGATTTTACATCTACTGATTACGATAGTATTGTCTGGGACAAAGATACCTCAAATTTGTTCACATTCAGCGGTGATAGTTATGGAGAGTTAAAACAGCAGTATATTGTACCGGCTTCAGCGCATACGCTGCTTCCGGAAGCAGTAACCAAAACCCCTACAAATACCATGAAAATACAGTATGATTTTACCTGTGACTATGTGTATCCACTGGATATGCCACAGCATTAATAATATATGGAGGAGATAAAGTGAAAAATTTAATTAACAGTTTTCAATTAGTATTTACGGCTGTCGGAGCATATACCGGGTGGTTCCTGGGAGGCTTCGATGGCTTTTTGTATGCACTGGTTGCTTTTGTGGCAGTTGATTACATCACAGGACTTATGTCAGCAGTTCTTGAGAAAAAGCTTTCAAGTGAAATTGGCTTCAGGGGAATATTTAAAAAAGTGCTGATATTTGTGCTTGTGGGAATAGGAAACATAATAGATGTGCATTTGATTAAAAACGGCAGTGCAGTACGCATTGCTGTTATTTTTTTCTACATTTCCAATGAAGGTATCAGTATAATGGAAAATTCAGCTAAGGTTGGAGTTCCTGTACCTGAAAAACTGAAGAATATTTTAGAACAGATAAATGAGAGGAGAGATAAATAATGGCAAGATTATGCTTTGATTATGGACACGGTGGATTAGACAGCGGTGCCTGCTACAAAGGCAGGAAAGAAAGTTATGATGTTTTGAGTATAGGAAAAGCTGCAGCGGCAGAAGTCAGAAAATACGGAGTAACTGTGGATGAAACAAGGACTTCAGATGTCACGGTAAGTCTTGAAAAGAGGAGCAGCTTTGAAAACAGAGGCAATTATGATTATTTCATATCCTTTCACAGAAATGCATACCAGCCTGAAAAAGCGAAAGGAGTAGAAACTTATGCTTATATAAACACAGGAACAAAGGCTAAGTCACTGGCACAAAGCATACAGACCTCCCTTGCAGCTTTAGGTTTTATAGACAGGGGAGTGAAAACTGCAAACTTCCATGTTCTCAGGGAGACCAAGGCACCTGCTGTTTTAATTGAGGTTGGTTTTATTGATAACAGTGCAGATAATAATCTGTTTGATGCAAAGAGAAATGAAATAATAAGGGCGATAGCCAAAGCTATATTATCCCAGTTAGGGATCAGTTATACAGAAAAAATACCGGCAAAGCAGATATCCACCCAAAAAACTGTTTACAGAATTATGTCGGGTTCTTTTTCATCAAGAGAAAATGCTGAAGTTCAACTGAAAAAGTTAAAGGCAGCAGGCTTTGATGCCTGCATAATGATATATAATTAAGTAGAAATTTTATAAATAACGAATAAGGAATTGCCTGTAGGAGTTTAATCACTCTCGCAGGCTTTTTTTATTTTGTACTGAAAATTTTAGGACTTTTAGGGGTTCGATTATCCTCGGTTTTTTGCATATAGGTGCAAGTCATATTTGCAGAAATGGAGGTTTGATTTATGAAGGTAACAAAAATTTTAGAGGAACATATAAAAAATTCAACTCCTGCAAGGGAAATTACAGCAGAACAATTGCAAAGAGAATTTGATTATTTTAGGGCAGAAAGATTATTGAAAACTTTGCTTGAAAAAGGGTTTATTACTCCTTTGGAATTTAATAAAATAACAGAACTAAATCGTAAAACTTTCTCCCCGTTTTTAGCGGAGATTATGCCCTTAAATCGTTGATATATATAGGCTTGAGAGGTAACATGTGACGTAACGAAAGCGAGGTGAGACGATGAAAAAGATAACGAAGATAGTTAAGAATTCTAAAGATACAGTTATGAAAGAGAAACTCCGTGCAGCTGCTTACTGCAGAGTATCAACTGATAGCGAGGAACAACTTGTAAGCCTTGAAACCCAGAAGTTACATTATGAGGCTTATATAAAAGCAAATCCTAAATGGGAGTTCTCAGGGATATATTATGACAAAGGTATCTCTGGTACAAAAAAGGAAAAACGCTCAGAACTTTTAAGGCTGATATCAGATTGTGAACAAAAGAAGATAGATTTTATTGTTACAAAGTCTATCAGCAGGTTTGCAAGAAACACTACAGACTGCTTGGAATTGGTGCGTAAATTAGTTGATCTTGGAGTTTATATTTATTTTGAAAAAGAGAATATAAATACACAGTCAATGGAAAGTGAGCTAATGCTATCCATTCTAAGTGGTTTAGCAGAAAATGAGTCATTATCCATTGCAGAAAATAACAGATGGTCAGTGCAAAGACGATTTCAAAATGGGACTTATAAGATTTCCTACCCACCATATGGATATGACTATATAAATGGCGAGATGGCGGTAAATAAAGAGCAAGCAGAGGTTGTGAAATTTATTTTTAAAGAGACATTGGCAGGAAAGGGTGCCGGAAAGATTGCAGATGAATTGAATGAAAAAGGCATTAAACCTAAAAGGGGTAACAAATGGGCCTCCACGACTATCAGAGGAATGCTATCAAATGAAAAGTATATTGGAGATGCTATTTTGCAAAAGACTTACACAGATGATAATTTTAATAGGCATGCCAATTATGGAGAAAAAGACCAATATTATATTCAAAATCACCATGAGGCTATTATCAGTCGAGAAGATTTTGAAACGGTGGATAAATTAATTAATCAGCGTGGTAAAGAAAAGGGTATTGTAAAAGGAAGCGGCAAATATCAAAACCGATATCCTTTTTCAGGAAAATTAAAATGTTCTCAGTGCGGCAGTACCTTTAAACGAAGAATTCATACAAATGGAAATAAAAAATATGTAGCTTGGTGCTGCCAAAAACATATTACTCAGGCAGATGAATGTTCAATGAAATTTATTCGGGAAGATAATCTAGAGAGAGCGTTTATAACGATGATGAACAAGCTGATCTTTGGACGCAAATTTATTTTAAAGCCACTTCTTAAAGGGTTAAGAGATATGAGGAAAGCAGATAGCATTTCAAGAATTTCAGAGCTTGAAAAATTGATAGAGAAAAATACAGAGCAGAAGGAAATGCTGATAAAGCTAATGGCAAAGGGATACCTTGAACCAGCTCTTTTTAATAAGGAAAATAATGAACTTGAAATAGAGGCAGAAAGCTATCGTGATGAAATAGAAAGCCTAAATTTTGTTATGAACAGCGAAATATCAAAGACCCATGAAGTTAGAGAATTATTGAAATTTACAAATAAAGCTCAAATGCTTACAACCTTTGATGGAGAGATATTTGAAAGCTTTGCAAATCAAGTATTTGTTTACTCAAAAGAAGAGGTTGGATTTCAAATGAAATGTGGAATTACACTAAGAGAGGTGTTGTGAGGAAATGTCGCACATACCATATGGTTATAGAATTGAAAATGGAAAGGCTCTAATTGATGAGGAAAAAGCAAATAAAGTAAAGAAATTGTATCAAGGCTATTTAAGAGGTCTATCTTTATTAGCATCAGCTAAAGAGGCAGGTATAGACACATATCATGGAACAGCAGGAAAAATGCTAAGGAATAAGCGTTACCTAGGTGATGATTATTATCCAGCTGTTATTGATGGGGATACATTTGAAAAGGCTGAAGCAGAGCGAATAAAGAGAGCTACAGCTCTTGGCAGGGTTTGGAATGAAAAAGAAACAGTAGAGGAGTCATATTTTCCAACGACTTTTAAGGTTGGAGCAGTAGAGCAAAAATACAAAAATCCATTAAAGCAGGCAGAGTATGCTTACAGTTTAATAGAAAGTGAGGGTGCTGTGAATGGCAGTCAGTAGAAATGTAATGGTTATTCCTGCAAGAAAACGTGTTGGAAATAACATAGCAGATGAAAAGCCAAAACTTCGTGTTGCTGCTTACTGCAGAGTTTCTACCGATAGTGATGAGCAGGCGGGTAGCTATGAAGTGCAGATTGAGCATTATACAGAATTTATAAAAAAGAACCCAGAGTGGGCATTTGCAGGTATCTTTGCAGATGATGGCATCAGTGGTACTAATACTAAAAAGCGTGATGAGTTTAATAGAATGATTGAGGAATGCATGGCCGGAAACATTGATATGGTTATAACCAAGTCAATTTCAAGATTTGCTAGGAATACTTTGGATTGTTTGAAGTATATCCGTAAGCTAAAAGAGAAAAACATTGCAGTATATTTTGAAAAAGAAAATATTAATAGCTTGGATTCTAAGGGAGAGATTATGCTTACCATTATGGCATCACTTGCCCAGCAAGAAAGTCAGAGTTTAAGTCAGAATGTAAAACTTGGTATTCAGTATCGATATCAACAGGGCATTATTCAAATAAATACTAATAGGTTTTTAGGATATACAAAAGATGAAAATAAGCACCTTGTAATTGTGCCTGAGGAGGCAGAGATAATAAAGCGTATTTATCGAGAATATCTTGAAGGCTCCAGCATGGACAAAATTAAAAAAGGACTTGAAAACGATGGGATATTGACAAGTGCAGGTAAAAAAAGATGGCATACTAGTACAATAAACAAAATACTAAGGAATGAAAAGTATATGGGCGATGCGCTGCTCCAAAAAACGTATACGGTGGACTTTCTCACTAAAAAGAGAGTTAAAAATAATGGTGCTGTGCCTCAATATTATGTAGAAAATAGCCACGAAGCTATAATTCCAAAAGAGATTTTTATGCAGGTTCAGGAAGAACTAATTAGAAGAAGTACAGGTCATATCAGCAGCAGTGGGAAGCAAAGAAACTTTAGCTGCAGCCATCCATTTTCACAGATTGTTTTCTGCGGGGAATGCGGAGAGATATATCGCAGAGTTCATTGGAACAACCGTGGCAAGAAATCTATTGTTTGGAGATGCGTCAGTAGACTTGAGAATACAGGTCTAGCATGCCATTCAAGGACGGTGCTTGAGGATTTATTGAAGGATGTCGTTGTAAAAGCTATTAATGATTTGCTGGGGCAAAAGGATGATTTTTTAGAAGTTCTTAGAAATAATATAGAAACAGTAATTAATGAACAGGATACCAGTGCAGTAGCTGAAATAGAGAAAAAGCTGGAAGAATTACAAAAGCAACTACTAATACGAGCCAATTCTAAAGAGGATTATAACGATATAGCTGATGAGATTTATCGCCTGAGGGAAGAAAAGCATAATGCTTTAGTAGAAGATGCAGAAAAGAAAGCGGTGGGTCAAAGACTTATGGATATGACAGCTTTTCTAAAGGAGCAATCAACACTTATTGATGAATGTGATGAGAAGTTAATAAGGAGACTGATTGGAAAAATTACGGTGCATGAGGATAAGTTCACGGTAGAATTTAAGTCTGGGGTTGAGATAGAGGTCCAGATATAGAAAGCATAATGGTTAGAAGCACCTTGTGGGTTGATGAAACTTGCAAGGTGCTTTTTAATTTTTTTAGATATTGGTTACTTATATTGAAGCTATCAACCAAAAGGTTTATAATATATAAATACAATGGAGGTAAATTATGACAGCATCTGATATGGTAATACAATTATGTGAAAAACTGAATATAAGTATTGCAGAGGTATCAAGACGTATTGGTCAGATCCCGCAAAATTTCAACAAAAAACTAAAGAGAAATACCGTGAGCTTAGATGAACTGATGGCAATTGCAGATGCTCTTGGAATTACCTTTGAGCAGTCTTTTATATTGGTTGATGGAGTCAAAATAAAAGTAGGTAATCTATCATCGAACATAAGGAGGTAGTTATGGGATATTCATACAGTGGAGTAGTGGAAGGATTAAAAGAGTTCTATTCTTCAATGCGAAATATTAATGTGGAAATAGGAACATTTAAGCATAAGTATAATACTGTGCTTTCTGATGTTATTCTTGATACTAGGAGTTCGGATGGATGGAAATTAATTTTTATTAAACGTATAGATGGAGATGTTCTTGAAATTCAAATTCAGCGAGGATATAGATTTACTATTGAAGGAAATATGGCTTATAACTAGTTTAGAGAATATTTTGGAGTTGGTAGTGGCAAAGGAGAATTTAGTATTAAAGATTTTGTAAGGCACTTAAGTGGACAGGTTCCTTTGGAGTACCGCGTATCGGATGAAAAAAGAAAAACAATCCTACGATACGACAAGTTAGATAATGAGAGCGATGGAATATATCCTATTGGACTAACAAATTGGGAAGTTGTCCATGCTAAAAATCATAAATTGCCTAATGATAAATATCATAGAACAGCTAAGAATCTAGCCAAGACAAAAGAATTGTATCCAGAAATTTATGAGACTACTAAGAATTTAGACATTACAATAATCTATGGAGTTGAACCAAGCGAAAAAACAGGAGAAATAAAGCTATGTAAATTGTAATGTTTAATAAAGAGGTTGGGGGTGTATTTGGAGTGAACATAAAGAAAGATTTATCATATTTAATTGATAGAATAGTAGAATTAGGTTTGTTTTGGGATGCAAATTACTATTTTAGAAGTATGAAAAAACAACTACACGGTGGTGTAGCACATATTCTCTGCCCTAATATATATCTTAAGTATTATCCAGCTAACGCCTTTCAGTTATTCATACAAAATTCTGAAAAAATTCCCTTTTTCTTAGAAGGATTAGTTGATAAAGCCTATGAAGAGTGTGTAAATTGTGATATTGATGTTGAAGAATTATGTTGGCTATGTTTTGATGATGATAACTTTTGGTATGCAGGATTTCGGTTACTAAAACCCAAAAAGGAATATGAGGAATTAAATAAAGAAGCTCCTTTATTATGGACTATAGTATCAAATAAGCTTAGATTTCAAGATTATTTTGATGTTGATTTAAAAATGCTTATGTATGCGCTGGTATGTTATTTAATTCAAAGCAAAATGGTACAGATTAATGGTATATCAGAAATATTATCACACGAGCAACTAAAAGAGTCACATAATAAATATGGGTTAAGCCTAATTACAGATGCTAAATTTATGCGACAAGGATTTATTCTTGGTGATAGCTATTATTTATATAACATATTTTTTGATACCACAATAGGGGAAGCCTTAGATGATGTCCCATACACAATAAAAATTATTAATGAAGAGATAAAAACACGAAAATTGTATATTAGGTGTGATGAGAGATTGGCTGTACCTAAAGACAAGTTAATAAGTACAGCTACGATGGATTCTCAAAAATACCGTGGCATTACAGTTGATTTTGCTAATGTTGAAAAGATGGTTAATAAAAAAGAAATCATAGTCCATTACAATCCAGAACGACTGGATAAAGTGCTTATGACAATAAAACCAGATAAAGACAAATATAACAATAACTTTTACCATATTGAAGTAGAAGAATTATGGAATCCAGAGCGATGTACAGATGCGTTTGTAATCACAAATTATATTCATGCACAATACTATCCAGATGATAAATCTTTTAATCATATAGATTTTTCAGTAAATCAGTATTCAATTAATGTGTTCAATGAAAAATATAAAGATGCAGTGACAGACACTCAAGTATCTATTGATAGATATGGGGATGAACATTATAAAATTTGGTGTGTAGAAGGAACTAATATTGGAGTAGATACATGGAGTAAACTTGTATGTGCAACACTTGATGAACCATTTAGAGATTTATTTTTTGAAATGTTTAAGGAAGAATAATAAACTTTTAGCACAGGAAAAATGCTTTTATTCAAGGAGTGTGAATAGGTATGGTTGATGCTTATCTAACAGAAAAAAATTTATACGAATATGAATATAATATGAAACGTAGACCACATGTTGTTTTATTAGGTGCAGGAGCTAGTTGTGCTGCTATACCGAATGGAGACAGGAATGGTAAAAAAATATCAGCAATGAGTGGATTTATTGAAAAATTAGGATTGTCTGGTATACTTGGAAAAGTAGCTATACATACGAACTCTGATAATTTAGAAGATATTTATATGGAACTTGATGAACGTTGTAAAATAGAACCTAATTGTATGGAAGTTAAGCAAGAATTAGAAAAGGTTATACGTGAATATATGTCGGATTATAAATTACCAAGCAACCCTACAGTTTATGATTATTTAATTATGGGCTTAACTTCAAAAGATTTGATTGCAACATTTAATTGGGATCCGCTATTGATTCAAGCTTATGCCCGTGCTATGGCTTATACTACTAATTTGCCACAGTTAGCTTTTTTGCATGGAAATGTTGCAGTAGGATATTGCTTCGAGGATAATGTCATGGGCAATGTAGGGATACCGTGTAGATGTGGGGAACCCCTGGCACCAACAAAACTCTTATTTCCAATAAAGAATAAAGATTATGCCAGTGATACAGCTATATCAAAGTCATGGAAATCATTGAGTAATGCATTAGAGGTAGCATATATGGTTACTATTTTTGGATATAGCGCTCCAAAGAGTGATGTAGAAGCTATTGAGATGTTGAAAAAAGCATGGGGTGCAGTGAAAGATAGAAATTTTGAAGAAATAGAAATTGTTGATTTGCGTAATGAAAATGAGGTTATCGAATCATGGGACGATTTTATTCATACGCATCATTATTCATACCATTCTAACTTTTTTACAACAACAATAGGAAGATGCCCTAGAAGAAGTTGTGAAGCAACATTTGACAGATTGATGATGAATCATTGGTTGAAACCAGATAAAGGGTTTAAACCAGATATGAATTTTAGCGATATAGATAAATTAACTTGTGATTTAATAATTGATGAAGAAAATAAAAAAGGAACAAAGAGTCTCCTTTTAGATCCATACGCATAGGAAAACGATAAATAGAAGGAGAGAAGATATGATTAATAAAGCTGAAAGAGCACTTATATCAAATTTAATGGTCGATGCTTTTGAAGATTTTCTTATATATATGCGTAATGTTAATTTTGATAAACTAGATGCAGATATTGGAATTACAATTAAGCAAATTAACACGGTTTGTACACAATATAGTCAAGCTTTGTTACATTTAATTTTAGAAGATTTCTTATGGGAAACAGAAGGCTTGTTAAGGACTGTAATGGAGGGAAGTATTAAACTAGCTTATATAGCTTGCGAGCCAGATCAAATAGAAAATAAAATGTTTGAATTTTCTCAAATTCTCCCATACATAAATGGCACTAAACGTAATAAAAGAATCGAGAATATATTATATTACTGATTTATCAGAAAGAAGTAGGGATGCTGATATTTACAAAAAAATCTTAGATTGTGAACTTCCTGATATTGATGAAAATATTAATAGAAAAAATCGTAATGAAATTAAAAGGAAATGGGATTTTATTGCCATGATAGAAGCCATTCAAAATAGTGGTATTAAGGAATTAGTAAATACAACAGTATTAAGTTATCCTTATGGAATGATGAGTAATATTGTTCATATGGATTATGATGGCTTAAACTATGTATTTGAAAGATATGACCGTAGTGAAGATGAAAGAGATAAAGTTAACTCATTACAAGTCTGCAGACAGTATTCAGATATATATGGTTTGACACTTGCAAGAACAATAAGCATATGTATTATATACCAAACAGACTGTACTGAGTTGTTAACACTACCATTGAAACATCAAGAATTACTAGAGAGAATAGAAAATCAGAGAAAGTTGCATTTGTAGCAGGAAGACTAAATAGAAAGAGAGGATATGTTTCAGTATACTGATAATTCTATAAATGTCGTGGATATCTATCAAAGCCATATAATAGTATTTCGAACCATACTTAAGCAATTGATGAAATATAAGAAAAAGGGATATAGCTGTAAGGGGGAAGTAAGTGATGAAATTGCTAATTGAAGAATGGGCAGAAAATAATCTAAGTGACAATACAATTGAAATAATGAAAGAAGCAGTTATGTGTTATAAAATAAGAGCTTATAGATCCGCGTTTCTAATGTCATACTTAGCATTTAAGTTGACAATAAGAGAACGGGTACTTGTATCAATTACAAAGCCAGATAGTATAAGTGAATCAAGTTGGAATAATGAAGTTATATCAGTTCTAAGAAATGATGACAAATGGGAAGATTGTATAAATAACATGTTGACTACTGCTCCTGATAATCCCAAAAATTGTTTAGGTAAGGTTTTTGTGTTTACTAATAGAGAAAAGGTAAAAAGCAGGTATGAAGCATGGAAATATACACGGCATAGTTGTGCGCACGGAAAAGAAGAACAGATTTCTTCCGCTACTGTAGAGCAGTTTTGGAATTACATGCAAGATGATTTGCCGGAGTATTATGTGTTAGGTGGAAAGAAATATTTAGGGGATGAATTATATCGTAGTTACAGGTATTTTTATTCTCTTAAAAGTTCCCACTTAAACAAATTATTAAAAGATATTTCTTCTGTTTATAAGAATAATGTAAAGCAATGCTTTGATGAACTTTATGAGAAGGATAAATCATGTATAAGTATTAATGAAAGCAATGTTGAATTTTGGGACACTGTCCTCGTTTATAATGATGCAAATGTAACAGATGGGTTCATTGATTTTTTATATAGCCATAATGATTATTTTTTAGATTGGTATACGAAACACCCTAAATTATTTTATATGATGGTAAGTAAGCATGATGTCTTTATTCAAGAATCTTTAGCACCTATGTTAGAAAAAGGATATTATATTGATCAGAATACATTCTGGAATTTACTTTGTGATATTTTGCAGCTTGATGCCAAATTGTTAAATCTATATAAAATAACCTCGGATTATAATAAATTTAAGATGATAGAAACCATTGACTTAGCACCAACTAAAATCAATATTCTCAAACAATATGGAGTATTTAATTCGTTTCTTTGGAATGCCGGAAAGGATTTGTTTAATAATTCTGGTGATGCGCATTGGGATTACTATGCGTGGGGTAATGGAAAAGATGATACTTATATAATCAAATGCTTTGATTATATTACATGGGATGTTAAGTTAATAGAAAAAATAGAAAATAACTTTAAAGATCTAAAGGATAATATTGAAAGTAGAACGAATAGTGATTCAAAATATAATGGACATGAACGAATTAGAACTTTTAAAGAAATTATTGAAAGTAGTAAAGATAAAATAAAAGAAGTATGCAAAGATAATAATATTAATTTAGAAAATTTTCCATACATAAATGAATTTGTTAAATAAATTGATAAATATATAATTTCAAATATTTCATAAATATTTGAAATCTCCCGATATTTAGTACGAATATTAGTATAAGGGTTTTTGTAATAACCTTATTCATAAAAACCCCCCTCACTGATTAAGAAAGGATAAAAAATGGAGACATTAGAAGATATATTAAAATCAGTATCTATCGATAATATTGATATGGTTCATATGGGTAGGTTTATCGATGATATTGAATTGATGAGACAAAGATGTGAAAGTATTAAGTATGCAACAGAGTTAAAAAATATTTATAAAGCACATATCGATATAGGAGATGAACTGATGACTTTATATAATATTGCTAAGGAAAAGCATAAGCATGAAATTCAAGAATTTGCAGAGGGTTTTACTGAAAATGAAGAACATAATAGGGCAAGAGAAAAACAAAACGACGATTTGAATAAAGAGATAAGAGAGTTAAAAAAGAAAATTAAAAAAAATCATGATTATATGAGCAAACAAGAAATGCAGAAAAAACTTCATCAACTTGAGAGTCTATATAATTTTAATAAGAAGTGTGTTTTATTATCACATGACCAATATGGGGCAAGTATACTAGCAAAATTTGATATGTTTACTGAATTATCAATAGAAGTTGATAAAGCTTATGATGATACCGATAAAATAAGCAGAAAAGAAAGAACAGAGAAAGTTATTGAATTAATAAAGTCAATTGCAGGAACTACTCCAGTTGGTGCTATATTATCAGTTACTGACATTTTGAAAGCTGTAGCAAATTTTGTTAATTCATTAGATAATAATTTATTAGATGAAAGATTTAAAAATCTTGATGCAGAGTTTGAAATTCAAAAAGAACAATACATAAATTTATGTATTGCGTATCTCTTAGTAAAAATCTATATGGGAGATTTAGAATTCGTAACCATGTTTTGTATGAATGCCGAGAAATCAGAAGGAGTAACGCAATAGCATAAAACATAAATGACAAAGTTAATTGTATACTGACTATATATGGAATTAAGGTTATGGAAAAATAGATGTTGCATGGTGATTCGTAAAAGATTGATATGTTCCCTTGAACGTCCGTTTTCGGGAAAAAAGCCAAAAGGCTATTGATATGTTCCCATGAACGTAAAGGGGATAAAATCGACCAAAGTCATTCATTCTGTCATTTCGAGCCATGTGGAGACTATAGTGTTGATACAACGAAAAATTATATAGAAATCCTTAATTTTAGGCACTTCTTCACCCATTTTGTTTTTACGAGTGAAGGGGATAAAATCCGTAATAAACAGTTAAAAAAATATATTAACGTTTCTGTGGTTATTGATTTGGAGTGTGGGAACACAAAAGAATAGAGTTAGAAAAAAGAGATATTGTGAAAAATATCAATACATGATAAGAAGTACAAAAATTAAAAATATCATCTAAAATCCCTTGCTATTTCATGAGAAAAAGCAAGGGATTTTTATGGATTTTACTAGAGTTAATAAATTTTTTTATTTTAAAAGAATATTAAAAATGCACTTATTCATTATTTTTAGCTAAAAGGTATAATAATTTAAAGGGAAATATTACAATTTGTAGAATAATGGTATAGGAGGGCGTAATGTATAACACAGTTATTATGAGTAAAATTCGAAATGATGCAAATCAGACCAGCTTATCATTATGTCTATAATGTGAAGTTCATAAGACTAATAAAACTATTGGGGCTAAAAAATGATAGGTGGTAAATGGAGAAAAGTGGTAAATGGAGAAAAGTGGCATCAGTAATATACTTGTTCTTTCATAAATAAGTAATAATTATTAAAAGTATGAAAAATGATCGAAGTATTGGAGGTAAAAAGTATGACAATTCCGAGTAATTTATCAGCAGGAATTGCTGATCCATACTGGTATGAATGGTCTATAGGATTACTATATGTAGTTGATATGTTAAACGAAGATACTAATATCAAATCTGTAATACTGCAAGCATCTCAACTACAAGGGCTTGATGATGTTGTTATCAATTATAGTGATGGAAGAAAAGATTGTATGCAAATTAAGCATACGAGAGAAAATGATTCTTTAACTTTCACTGATCTTATTTTAAAAGGAGATAAGAGTAATTCCTATTTGTCTCAATTTGCAAGGGATTGGAAAAAAATCAAGAAAGACGAAGGAATCTATTGTAAAGTTATCTTGTTTACTAATAGAAAGTTTGGGAAAAATAAGTATACGAAGGTAGTAGATAAAAACAATAAATACGAGCGTCCTGCACTCGAAGATTTTTGGCCATATATAAGAAATAAAATTAATGTTGCCAGATCATTAAAAGATATAGCAGTTGAAGAAACTTGGGAAATTGCTTGGAATGAGTGGATAAATGAGCTGTCTGTACTCGACTCAGAAGATGAAAAAATGGAATTTCTTAAGTGTCTTGATATTAAAGCAAATGAAGGTGATTTAGATATTGTTAGAAAAGAGATTATTAATAAAATCAGAGATACTTTTCGTGTTGGTGAAGATATTGCTATAGGACAATACCAGAAATTGTGCTATTCTTTAATGGACTGGACTACAACATTTAGAACGAGTGAAGAGATAAACAAAGAAGATGTATATCAAGCATTATCATTACATTCTGATTCATTTCAAGGTATACATGACTTAAAAGTTCCAAGCCCATTCTTTCCAAGTAGGATTCAATTTATTAATGATTTAGAGAGTAAGCTTAGAAACAGAGAACAGCCGGTGATATTTTTATCTGGTGACCCAGGTAGTGGAAAAACCAGTATTGTAAGCTATCTAACTAATAAAATTGATTCTGTGATTTCGCTGAGATTTTATTCGTATAAACCAATAACTCCAGAAGATAAATATTTACCAGCAGATAAAGGTGTTAGTAGTCCAAGAGCTCTATGGGGTGATTTACTAATCCAGCTTAGAAGTAGGCTGAAAGGAAACTTATCAAAATATAGAGTTCCAATATCAAATGAGCTTATAGATTCTGATGATACATTGAGAAAAGAAGTACTAAGATTAGCTGAGATTTTGGCAAATGAAGAAAATAGAACAACTGTTATTGCCATAGATGGAATTGATCATGCTGCAAGAGCTGAAAGCCATAATACCTCCAGAAGGCGTACCTGATAAAGTGTGTTTTCTTATTGTAGGACAACCTATACTTGAATATCCATCTTATCCTGATTGGCTAAGTTATGAAAATGATAAATTACTTAAGCTTGAAATTCCAAGGTTGGGTAAATCAGACGTTATAGAGCTCTATAAAAAAGAAATCACCTCAATAAGTAAAGAATATACTGAATCAGTCATTAGGTTAATAATGGATATTTTTGAAGGGAACACATTACCTGTTATATATGCGATATATGAGGCCAAACAATGTAAAAGTATAGAAGAACTAGGATTGAGGTTGAGAGAAAAGAATTTGTCCTCGGGGTTAATGGCTTATTATGAATATACATGGAAATCTGCCCTTGAACTAATACCGTCAGTCCTTTTTGTAGATTATTTATTAGCAGGTGCAATTGGATTAATAAATAGAAAACTTAGTTCGGAGTTATTAGCAAGTATTTATGATGATGCAAATATACAAGAAAGAGTTTGGAAGAGTGTATTAAGAAAGTTATATCCTGTCTTAATAGAAGAACAGGATGGCTTTAGAATTTTACATAATGATTTCAGAATATATTTAGAAAAATATTTGAGAAAAAGTCCAAAAGAAATGAAAGAAATAGCTTATAAAATAGCTAATTTCTATACTAGTAGGAGTGATGATTTTTTATCTAAACATGAAATTGTGTTTAGAATGTTAAAATTGGCAGAAAAAGAAGATAAATTTATTGATGTATTTACTGCGCAGTATGTTATGGAGGCAATAGCTTTATCAAGACCAATTATTGAAATTGAAGATCAATTAGAATTAACAATAAAATCACTTACAAAAGTATCTGATTTACGAAAAATAAATTCATTTAGTTGTGCTATTTCGACATTCTATCAGTTCAAACAATCTATGCAATGGCTTGATAAAGATTACCAAGGTACTATTAAGTTACCTTCTGTATTGCAATCTGAAAGTAAGGTAAAAAGTAAGGACTTATTAACTAAGTATGATTTAAATGATGTTTTGAACGAAGTACTTTGGCTTATAAATGAAAATGAAATCTCCAGAGCTAAAAGCATAATGGATAGATGGTTTAGTACATATAGTCCTGAAAATATTTTTGATTTGCTTCGTAGCAACAATGAAATCGAAATAAAAGATGGTAGATATATATTTGAACATTCGATTGGACCAATATTAGAAAAATGGGGTGAAGTATGTCAACACACAGGTATTAACTTTAAAAAAGAAAAAATTGATGATAATATTCCTGATTATTATAAAAAGGCAAAAGCATTATTTTATAGGGGCTGGCTTAAGGAAGGAGAACTATTTTGTGATGAAGAGAGCCTTGCGAGAACATTGAGTAGCTTGAGGATACATTATAGTAGGGATATGGAGGATTTTGTTTTAAGTTTAATTGATAAAAACAAAATTGAGCATGCAAAAATACTATTAGATAATTTTTATTCAAGAAACAATGGTTCAAAAATGTTTATTTTAAGATGTTTATTGTGGGTTATATTATCTGGAGATTCAGTTAGATTTAATAAATGGATTAAGGATATAAAAGAACAGGAATTCGATTATATTAAAGATGAGTATTTCGATTTAACTAAAGATTCGTTTGAAGGTTATGTTATCATTTCCTTTATATTGGCGTACTTACATAAGAATTTTGATTACATTATTAATAAGGTTTTGAATTCGTATAGAGAAGGCAAAAGTTCAAAAAGAGAGAAAATTGCTATAATGGATTTAGTTACAGTCAGCAGCTATCTTGGAGATTTAATTAGAAAATTTAAAGGTGGACTACAACTAAATAATAGTGAACATAATGAGTTTGAATCAATTTTTAGAGTATTAGTAAATGATGATAATCCAATCGGACGTCATGAAGTGGGTGGCTTTGAAATTGAAAAACTATTAGTTAGAGTATTTATGTTTATTAATAATGAGGTTAGCAATTATTTTGATAGTGTTCTATATAAAGTAATAAAAGAACAAGTAGTTAAGCTAGACTATAGCAAGAATATTGATGTTTATTGGAATTACTTAAAAGATAAAAATGAAATCAAGTTATTAGATGATTTGTTTGAACACTGGGTTGGAGATAATGGAGAAATTTGGAAATCAGAAATATCTGACATGTATGATATAGGAGAAAAATTTATTTTTCTTGGTGGACTGGTTAAATGGTCATCTAGAATAGAGAAAGTTAGAGAGAAGCTAAATCGAAAATCTATTGGATATACAGGAAGAAAGGAATACTCTTTATATATGCCTTTAAGATGGTTTGAAACATTAACAAATTATAGCAACAATCACTGGGAGGATATTGGAGTTGAATTACTTAATGTTTCTGAAAATGCATCAAAGCTTGGAGATAATAGAGCAGGTGTATTTATTAATGCTTCAATAGCATCTAGTGCAGGAAAAATGGGGTATGGAAACCTATGGAGATTTGCTTCTTTACAAGAAGAATGGGATAAAGATTGGTTATATACTGTTTATGATGGTCTAATATCTTTACTTGAAGTTGCAGAGATTAGTAATAACGAACTTAAAAACATTTGGAGAGTGAGTGCAGCTATTTTTAAAATTAATAAGTATAGCAATAAATATGATAGTTCAAATAATATAAAAAAGGTTTATATACATGATTTAAGAACATGTATATTGTTAGTAGGAAAGAAATTTGGATATAAGGATTTGGATAATTCATTAAAAGAAATTGCAGAAGAGGAGTATCTTGCAGATAAAGGAACCTATGATTATAGATTGCCTGATAGATGGTTTGAAGATAAAAATAAATTTAAAAGAGATTTGTTGGAACTTAACGAGAAAATAGAAAGTATGTCTTGCGAAGAAGCTGTTATGTATGTAATAAACGATTACAATGAACAAAGAAATAAGGATGAAATGGATAATAATTTTAGATGGGATTATATAAGTGAAATAGTTAAAAAGTATGATGGAAAACTAAATATTGATAATCATATATTGCCATTGTTAGATACATTGCTTCAAAGAAAATATAAATACTCATGGGATTTTGATGGCGCTGATCGTGCATATGAAGCAGTATTTACTTTTTTAGATGACAAACAAATATTAAAAGTATTAAGCAGAATTGTTGAAGATTACAAAAGTGAGGAAGATAATAATGTAAGACTTAGTTCAATCAAGAGTAACTTGGAATATTTTTCGTATTTTTATTATAAAAATCTTTCTGAAGAAGATATTGAAACAGGACTTGCTGAGATTCTTAAAACACATATATTATGGTTTACAGGAAACAACGTAATTGAATATAGAAGAGGCTTTGGATTTAACGGAGAAACGATTAATGAACCAGGAAGTTGGAATGAATTTTGTTATGATTTGTTAGATAAATTTTTATTATCAAAAATGGCAGATTCAATAAAACAGATTGAAGAAATTAAAGATATAAAACAAGATCTTGAGATATAAAAGAATATATGCTTCTATTATCAAAGTTAGTAAAATTTAGGGTGTCATAAAACAGCTAGATTAATAAGCTTCCTGTTAGGCTAATAACCGGAAGTTCAACAAGGTTTATGGAATAGCACAATGAGTATTAGTGTTTATCATGTGAAAAAAGGTCGATTTATAGATAAAATCAATTAGAAAATATTTGGACAATTAAATTAAATAAATAGATTATATTGAAAGAAGATGAGTATATGTATAAACCTACAATTTTCTTTAGTCATTCGAGCCTAGATAGTTCAACCATTCTACCGATAAAAAATAGAATTACTGCAATAACTGCTAATGTCCTAGATATTTTTATGTCTAGTGATGGACAAAGCATACCGTTTGGGCACAATTGGGTACATAAGATTGAGGAGGGACTTAATAATGCCCAAATAATGTTTGTGTTTGTTACTCCTACCTCGATTGATTCCGCATGGATATATTTTGAGGCCGGATTTGCTTACTCTAAAAATATTGAAGTTATACCTGTTGGTATAGGTGTAAACATTGGTCAGCTTAAAGCACCACTCAATTTATTGCAGGGATTTGACATTAATTTGGCGGATAGTCTTAATAATTTCATTACTGTGATAAACAGAAAGTTCAATCTAAAGTTTAGTGAGGCATTTACAGAGGCAGATTATAAGGCAGTCTTTAGTTCTGTTACAGAACCCTCTTTGTCTTTACAACTAAGTGATATTTTTTCATATATTAAATATGAAAGGTGTTCTCAATATTATGATTCAACTAACAATAAAAATATTATAAGATATGATATTGATAAGTATTTTTCGGATATAAAAGAATATCTTGATTCCCAAAATATTCAATATGCGGCTTATCACAAGAAAGTTCTTGTTGGGGGTATACAAATTGAAATCGAGGGAGAAGAAAAGGAACCAACGAATGGTTACCCGAATCAAAATCATAGGCTTATAATAAAGCTATCAACGCAAAATTTTGCAAAGTCATTCAATTTATTGAAAGAAGTGGTTTTAAAAGCAGGAATTTGTAATGAGTGGATGGGTATGGAGTTTTATCTCAATAAAACTTATGATTGCTTAAATGATGAAGCAGCAATTTCTTCTGTGATATCGGATAATGAAGATATTTTTACATATGTAAAAGGAAATGTAGGCACCTATAAGTACAAAGAGAATTTTCATTTATGGATAAGAAATAAAAAAGAATTGGATTCGCGTAAGACAGATTTACATATAATCGGCATTTCATTTAAAGTTGCAGAAGTTGATGCAGAAGCTGTTCTTGAGTTGATCGAAGAAATGCGACAGTGTCATCTGATTTTTAAGCTAAAGGAGTCTGGTAATAACTGATATAATTTTGATACACATAAAAGTGCAAAAAAATTAGTAATAAACGAATCATAGAGAATGCATTAAAAAGGAGATGGCTAACTGTGTCTAGAATGAGCCATGCAAGGTATAGAAATTTTGAAGATCCTGTGAGCGCTATTGAAATTGATGAAAATTATAATTCATATAATGAAGAAGATCGAAGGCAGTTTAAGTGTATATTTTGCAATTCACAAGTGCAATTTTCAAGAGGTAAATCACATGATGATCCACATTTTAAAAATTGGCCTAATACTAATCATAAAGACGGGTGCTGTGTTCCTAATGCTGAAAAACAAAGGAATACTTTTAGCGGAGATGTAGACTTGGAAGTACTTGTTTCAACTATACTACCAAGATCAATGAGACTGGATACCCCTAATACTCCGCCTTCTGTTTCAAGAGGTAAGAGAGCCAAAAGATTTGGAGGAAAAACAACTCAAAAATTTATTTATCAAATTAAGAATCTCTTAGATTCTAAGAATAAATTTAACATCAAACCAGAATATGAAGATTTAAAATTATTAGTCGAAGATGGAAAGCAAGTTAGTATAAAAGATATAATTAAGACACAAGATGAGATAATTGATATAATAGATCAAAGTAATGGTAATGAAGTTATATGCATCCTAAGAGGTAACACCAGTAGACCATATAAAAGAGGTTCAAATTATGTAATTCCTATGACAAAGGGAAAAAATCCAGAGTACAAAAATTCTAAGAGTTTTAACTTATTTATAAGTTATGAATATGTTGAAAAAAACACTAATTTAGTAGATGAAATAAAGAACTCACTTATAATATGTTACGGGATAGCCGAAAAAACTGAATATGGCTATCAAATGGAGTTATATTCGATAAAAAATCAAGTAGAAATACTTAAACAATTTAAAAAGATTGAAATTTAAAAGGCAACTATTTCGGATATTAAACCTAATTATTAATGAATAAATGTTACTTTTCATCGAGCGGGAGGTTCATTAAATTATGCCGGTTAAAGAAATGATAAAGGCATTAAATCTGAAATTGGTTGGGCATTATAGGTACTATGGCGTATCTTTCAATGGTAAGATGATAACAAACTTTTTGCATAGAGTACAGAAATTTCTATGTAAGACTCTTAACAGACGAAGTGATAAGAAAAGCTACTGCTGGGATGGATATACAGAAATGCTAAAGTATTATCCGCTAGCAAAACCAAAGATATATTTTAAACTGTTTTAACTGTGAATGTTATTATGAGGAGCCGTATGCGGGAAATCCGCACGTACGGATTCTGTGAGGGGCTTACATTGTGAGGTGTAAGTCTACTCGACTGTGATGGTATATCAAATGTGGCTATTTAGTTGTTTTAAACTTTACATAACAAAACAGAGGTGATTTTATGACAGATGTAATGTCTGATAACTTGCAAAATGAAATTTTCAATGAATTAAATTGTGCACAAAAAAGTGTAAAAATAGCTGTTGCATGGATTAATTTTGAAGTTTATAAGAAATTATTTAAACAACTGCTAACGAATGGGATTAATCTTAAAATAGTTATTAATGACGATTTTATAAATAGCAGATATGATAGCATAATAGAAGACCTAAAGTTATATGGTGCGAAAATTAAGAAGTTTCGCATGGCATCTAATAGACAGTATATGCATGAAAATTTGTTATAATTGATTCTGCTTATGTTTGCTTTGGATCATATAATTGGTCAAAAAATGCAAATAAGAATTTTGAATATCTAGCATTTTGTGATGAACAGAATGTTGTGGATAAGTTTAAATATGAATTTAGTTGTTTATCTAATTTATCGAGAGAAGACATAATTGCAATTCAAAAACCACCTCTTTGTGAATATTGTAAAACACCTATATATAATATTTGTATTATTTCTCAAGAAAGTGATTATCAAACTCGATTAGACGTTTACAAGCAATGTGGTTGTGGATTTAGACAAGATGAACAATATACAGATTTTTACGATATATCTGTTTATACTAATTTATACGGAATTTATCAAGCTTTTAGTGATACTAGGGAGCAGGCCTTTTTTAGTGGTATAGACTTTGATGAAAAAGAAGAAGAGATGGCACAGTAAAAAGTAGACATGGACATATTAAACTATTTAGCTGAACTTAGATATTCAGCTGGAGATATACATATACATGCAATTGGAGTATATTCATATCGCGATACCAAATATGATGAGGGAAGTCGCTTTGTTAGAATACTTTGGAAAGAAAAATTTGTTATGGCTAATATTGAAGATGAATATGATTTGTATTGATAAAAGCTTGGTGGAATATTTTATATATAGTGCTTGCAAATTTATCATAGGTAAAAGCGTAGTAATGAAAGAAAGATAAAGTATAGAATTGTAACTGATAAATTCCAATTTTGAAAAGGAGATTAAAATGGTTTTATTAGTAGTTATACGCAAAAGTTGATAACAAATGAAAATTATATGAGTTTAATATGTTTGTATCTAATGTTAAAGAAATAATATGTAGGGCTAGGGCAAATAATATAGAAGTAATATATGTACGTCATGATGATGGAATAGGAAATGAATTGGCAAAAGGAAATGATGGCTTTGAAATATATGAGGAGTTTGAACCGATGAATGATGAAAAAATATTTGATAAGAAGGCTAATAGTGCTTTTAGAGGGACAGGATTATTAGAATATTTAATAGATAGGGGAGAAAAAGATATAATTATTGTAGGACTTCAAACAGATTATTGTATTGATGCTACTATAAAAAGTGGATTTGAATATGGATTTAATGTTATAGTTCCAGCACATGCAAATACAACTGTTAATAATAAATTTATGTCATCAGAACAAAGCTATCAGTATTACAATGAATTTATGTGGAATGGCAGATATGCAGAATGTATTTCATTGGATGAAATAACTAAAAAAATGGAACAGCTAAATTTTAATTTGTAATTTGGATATAAAAAAATGTAAAGTAGTAATTTGACGGAGGCAAATATATGGAATTAATTGTGAAACGATTTGAAGAATTATCCCTTGAGGAATTATATAAAATATTGCAAATCAGAGTTGCGGTATTTGTTGTGGAACAGAATTGTGCATATCAGGAAATGGATGATAAAGACCGATATTCTTACCATGTGTTTTTAAAAGATAATACAGGTATTAAGGCCTATTTAAGAGTAATTGACAAGGGAGTGTCTTTTGAAGAGGTGTCCATCGGAAGAGTATTGACAGTAAAAAGAGGATGTGGATTAGGAAATAGAATTCTTTTGGAAGGAATAAAGGTTGCAAAGCAGAGGATGAATGCAGGAAAAATAAAAATAGAGGCTCAATCTTATGCAAAAGGATTTTATGAAAAAACAGGATTTAAGCAAATGTCAGAAGAGTTTTTAGAAGATGGAATTCCACATATCAAGATGGTTTTAGGGTAAATACCTGTAAGATAAATTTCAAATGCATATAATTAGCAGAGGGACAACAGATTACTCTGATATCCTTTTTTTGCGTCTTTATTCAGAAATTTCATAGCCAGTTCTTCACGTAATCCAGGAACGTTGGTTGTCTCATTTTCTTTTGCTATTCTGTAAAACTCACATTTATAATTGATTCGGTCAAGTGCATTTTGTAGGAGAGCAATATGTTTCTCAGTTTTTTCTTTTTGATGAATGAATAGATCATATCGCTGTTCAATTGTTGAATTTCCTTCTTCACACCATTCAAGGAATTGTTTGATATCCTTATATTTCCAGGAGTTCTATTCACAAGAGGAAGCAGTCCTTCCTTGTCGTAGTAACGCAGTGCTGATATGGATATATTTAGCATTTTTGATATTTCTCCAATGGAATAAGTCATAAAGCACCTCCAAAAAATTTACAAGAAAGTATTGACCTAAGGTTAGGTTTAGGCATTAGAATATATCTATCATAGTATATGAAAGAAACTTATGCAAGTCTAAAATGCAAGAGGGACTGTGAGTGGTTTGTTTATGTGTGATCCATGTCCATTGTCACATGAGGCTTGCGTGAAGATATATGACAGAGCATACAGATAAAAATTAAATATGAGGAGAAAAAATTTATGGATAGAAAAGAACTGGAGAAGGTATCTGATTATTTGCTCGGTGAAGAAAATACAGCTTATGCACAATATTTTATTGGAAAAAGCTACTTAAGTCTTTTGAATAACAAGGAAGTAACCATTTGTAACGTTACATTTGAACCAGGATGTCATAATAACTGGCATATTCATCATGGCAGCGGACAGATATTAATCTGTGTAGGTGGTCATGGATGGTATCAGGAGATGGGTAAAAATCCGCAGCTTTTAAAGAATGGAGATGTGGTATATATTGCTCCAGAAATTAAAGACTGGCATGGTGCTGTAAAAGACGAGGCTTTTGCACATCTAGCTTTATCTGCTCCAGCGGAAGGTAGTAGTTCCAATGAGTGGTGTGAACCAGTAACGGATGAAGAATATAAAAAATGGGAGGACTAAATATTATGGATAAAAAGTTGATTGTGTATTATTCATATACAAATAACACGAAGAAGGTTGCAGAAAAGATCCAGAAGGCTACTGGTTTAGATATCTGTGAGATTGAAACAGTAAAGCCTTATACAGGGGATTACAATTCAGTAGTAGACCGGGGGAAACAGGAAGTAGACAGTGGATATAAACCAGCGATCAAGCCGCTTTCTGCAAATCTAGAAGATTATGATACGATTATCTTGGGTATACCGGTGTGGTGGTATACATATGCACCGGCAGTTGTAACATTTTTATCCGAATATGATTTGTCGGGCAAGACGATAATTTCATCTGTATCTTATCCATATTATTATGGTTCATGGAGAGCAATGGAGGAGTTGTATAAGGAAGGAAAAATAAAAGCGATTAGAGTATGTAATTTCTTACAAGATCGGTTGGTGGACTTGATATTGAATAATTCTGTTGTCCCAGTAGTGGACCAGATAGAACTGCATCCGTTCTGCCAGCAGAAGAAGCTTCGTAAGGCCATGGAGAAAATATGATATTAAGGCAATGGCGTGGGCTCCGTTTGCAGATGGTAATCGAAGAATTTTTCAAAATAAGGAGCTGTCTGAAATAGGAAATATGTATAATAAGACACCGGCACAGGTGATTTTACGCTGGCTCAGACAAAGTAATATCATTGCTATTCCAAAATCTGTTCATGAAGAGAGGATAGAGTAGAATTTTGATATAGATGACTTTAACCTTATATCACAAGACATGCAACGGGTGGAAAGCATAGATTTGGGAAAAAGTTTAATACTGGTTATTGTAAGCCTGGAGGAAGTGTATAGGCTTTATAATATCCGTTTTGAACAATAAGAAGGAGGTTTTTATGGAAAAATCAAAGGTTTATTTTACCACAGAGATTGCACCGGAGTCTTTACAGGAGATATATCATGTAATGGATGTGAAATTGAAAGGAAAGGTGGCCATTAAGATATCCACCGGAGAACCGGGTGGACATAATTTCCTGCAGCCGTCCCTGATTAAGAATCTTGTGCAGGAACTAGAGGGTACAATTGTAGAGTGCAACACAGCCTATGAAGGTAGGCGAAATACTACAGAGGAGCATTGGAAGGCTATCCATGAACATGGATTTCCTGAAATAGCCCCATGTGATATCATGGATGAGGATGGTGAAATTTCCATTCCTGTCATCAATGGAACTCATCTGAGGGAAAACTTCGTTGGTTCTCATTTACAAAGCTATGATTCCATGTTGATGCTATCTCATTTTAAAGGACATCTTATGGGAGGCTTTGGTGGAGCTCTTAAGAATACGTCCATTGGGGTGGCATCCTCTCATGGAAAGGCAAATATCCATGGTGTTGGTAAGTTGGAGAAAATATGGACAGCTGATCATGATTCCTTTTTAGAGAGTATGGCAGATGCGGATAAGTCGGTAGTTGAATATATGGGCAGTGAGAATATCGTATACATCAATGTAGCCAACAGATTGTCTGTTGGCTGTGACTGCGACAGTCATCCACACAAGCCAGAGATGGCGGATATTGTATCTTTGCATCAACAGACCCGGTAGCCATTGATCAGGCCTGCTACGATGCTATTGTTAATTCACCGGATCCGGGTAAAGCTGCGCTCATTGAACGAATGAATTCCAGAAACGCAATTCATACGGTCGAAACAGCTGCTGCACATGGTATCGGTGTAAGAGAGTATGAGATTATAAATATCTAAATTCATTATAGTACTATTCGAAAAAGTTCTATATTAGCCACAGTATCCAAGTTGCTATGTATAAGTATGGAGCTTTTTCTGTTCTGGGAGGTTTGTATAAATTATAATTCATGAAGAAAAATCTTTGAAATTATTGTAGAATATAACGATAGAGAAGAGAAGGTTAAGCGGTATAAAGAATTCTTAAATTCAGGAGGTGGAGTTAAATCTTTATCTGAATTTAAACTGCATAAAAGGAAGTAAAATACAGAGATTGTATAAATTTAGGTAGGTTGATATTTCTTCATATGAGCTCATTTTATAAGAGGAAAATAATTGACAAATTGAAGTTAAAAAATAAAAAGAATTATAGGAGGGAAATTTATGAAAAAGTTAGTAGCATACTTTTCACATTCTGGAAGTACCGCAGTGCTTGCCAATCAAATTCATGAGATTACAGATAGTGATATATTTGAAATTGTACCGGTGAATCCATATCCTAATGACTATAGTGCAGTGGTGGATCGAGCAAGTCAGGAACAAAAAAATGACTACAGGCCACAAATTGAAACAGAGATCAGGAATATGGATTCCTATGATGCCGTCTTCGTTGGTTACTCCAATTGGTGTGGAACTATACCTATGATAATATTTAGCCTCTTTGAAAAATATAATTTTTCAGGAAAAACTATTATACCGTTTTGTACACATGGTGGTGGTGGTTTAGGCAGTAGTGTTGAGGATATTAAAAGAAGTTGCCCTCAATCAACTGTTTTGAATGCTTTGGCAATCTCAGGCAGCAGCATAAAAAATGTTAAAGAAGATGTTTTAAAATGGCTGGATGAAATTGGATAGGCTTTATCAAATCTATGCAAAATGAGGGTCTTCCCATTGAAGTATTGATTGAATATGTTGATATGTCTCAGCAGGATAATGAAACTATCGAAACAAGAAAAAACTTTTAATTGAACAGCATGAGCAGCTGGTAATTATAATAGGGGATATGTAGAAAAAGAAAATGCTGCAGTACCCGGATTATAAAATTGCAAGTTATGAACAGAAAGGATGTCAATTATGGCTAAAAAATTAGGATTCGGATTTATGCGCTTACCAATTATAGATAAAGAAGATCAGACGAGTATTGATTTTGAGCAATTGAATAAAATGGTGGATACTTTTCTGGAAAGGGGGTTTACTTATTTTGATACGGCTTACATGTACCATAATTTTAAAAGTGAAGTTGTTTTAAAGGAAGCATTAGTAAAACGTCATCCAAGAAATTCTTTTACAGTAGCTACAAAAATGCCAAATATATGCAGGAATTTAAGCCGTTTGTTCCAGAAGAATACGAGATTGTAAACAAAGCGGTCAAAATTATTAATAAAGCCATTGCAATACCTTGTACTGCCTGTCAATACTGTGTAGATGGATGTCCAAAGAATATTGCAATACCGAAATACTTTGCACTATATAATGCGGAAAAACAGTCATTGAAACAGCAATTTTCAATACACAATGTGTATTATGATAATTATACGAAAATATATGGTAAAGCATCTGATTGTATTAAATGTAAAAAATGTGAGAAAATCTGTCCTCAGCATATTGAGATTACAAAAAATTTAGAAGAAGTGGCACGTACATTCGAAAATCGTTAATAAATAAAATAACATCTGAAATTGAAATGATGAGAAGGAGAGAAGCTATAAACATGAAGATTTTATATTATGATTGTTTCTGTGGAATAAGCGGTGATATGAACTTGGCGGCATTAATAGATTTGGGAGTTCCTGAAGAATACTTAATCCAACAACTTTCAAAGCTTAATCTAAATTTTGAATATGAAATAAAAGTTGAGAAATCTATGAAACTTGGAATAACAGGAACTAGGGTAGATGTTATGTTAAAAGATAATATACATATTCCAGAACAAGATCTATATGAACATAGCCACGAAGGTCATATCCATACGCATGGACATCATCATAGAAATTTAAATGATATAAAGAAAATAATAAATTCGAGTGGTTTAAGTGATAAAGTTAAGAAACTTAGTCTGGATATATTTATGAAGGTTGCAGAAGCAGAAGTAAAGATTCACGGAAAAAACTTATATGAAGTACATTTTCATGAAGTAGAAGCTAAATAAATTATCTTCTTATAGTAGCATTAATGCACGTTGAGACAGTTGTTCTGCTTATTAGGATTGAAAAGACGACGTAAGTAGTTTACAATTGACCATGCAAGGACTGCCCAAGAAGACGAGTTAAGGCGATGGCTGATTGGCAGCAGTCTACTGCTGAGTGTATTGTGAAAATAGTAAGAAATACCAATGATTAGAAGAAATTAAATAGTAAAAATATCATCTTTTGCCACTCATTTGCCACCGCTTTTTATTTTTTGGTGGCAATTATATTCTCACTTATATAAATATTTTCTCAGACCCCTCAGTTCCTCTTTACTAGAGAGAACTGAGAGTCCATGTTTTCAATGATTACGTCTCTTTCAGAACATTTGGTAAAAGGGGTAGTAGTAATTTGTGATTTGGATAAGGATAATTAAAAATGAAGCTCTGTACGCTGAATCAAATCCTTCTGTAATGGTTTGCCAAGTTCTACAAAGTACGCACTGTATCCAGCGACACGTACAAGCATATCTTTGTAATCTTCTGGCTTCTTCTGTGCAGCTCTCATCGTTGCAGCACTCATAACATTGAACTGAACATGCATTGCCTGCTTAGCAATATACTCATCAATAAAACTTACGAGATTGTCTCTCCCTTCTATACCTGCAACAGCTTCTTGCGGGAATTTAAGGTTCATAAGAGTACCGTTGGTCGCAAGACTGTGATCAACCTTAGTCAGGGAATTTACAATAGCAGTGGGTCCGTAAATATCGTGAGAACCACCATCAGTATGAACCGGTCCCATGTTATCAGATATAGCTTCGCCTGCCTTACGGCCATCAATGGAAGCGTTGGTATTCAAGCCCATACCTACGTTTGCATTTACAGAGTATACTCCCGGACTAAATTCACCGCCTCTAGGATTTTTTCTTCCTCTAATATGTCTGCAGTAGCACTCGAACATGTACTTGAACAGTTCATCTGCATAATCGTCATCATTACCATAGTGATGAACCTTTGAGCTGTTTACAAGAGCATGGATCTTTTCGTGACCTTTCCAATTGTTCTTAACTGCCTGAAGTAGTTCAGCACCGGTATAACGCTTTTCATCGAACACAAGCTGCTTGATAGTGGACAGAGTATCTGCACAGGTAGCTATGCCGCTGGCCTGCGGTCCAGTGCCATTATACTTAGCTCCACCTTCTGTCAGATCCTTACCGGCCTCAATACAATCCTCATAAAATGCAGAAACATATGGAATAGGCTTGAGTGCTCTATGTGCATTGTCGATAATATTCAGACTGCTGCACATCTGATCGGTCCAGTAAGCAAACTGCTTGTCAACACTCTCAAGAACCTCATCGAAACTCTTATAAGTATTCAGACTACCGGTATCGGGGCTAAGGTGTTTTCCAAGAGCTCCACATTTTTCCCATCTTGAACAATGAGGACCACAATCCAGGCAACGTCCGCCATTAAGTACCATTTCCATCATCTTCGCTGTATTCACATAAGCAGCATCATGCCAACCATATTCTTTACCAGGAAGATCAATTTCTACACAGCCTACAACACAATAGTCTCTTGCTTCCTCAAGAGTCATTCCCTTTCTCATCATACCTTTGATAGCTGGACCATCATTAAAAATTTTCGGATGTCCGTAACCTGCGCGGATACACTCAGCCGTCTTAACCTTTAATTCATAAGGTGTATTTTCATGCATGCGTACACAAACCCATGGATTCATCATACGTGTATGTGCAGAACCTTCCAACATCAGCATAGTCAGATCGTTAGTGGCATCATTGCCATCACGATCTACTCCGCCGATAGTAAGGCTCTCGCCACCGAAACCACGGCCATTACGTACTACTACAGTACCTTTATCTTTCAGCTTGGTTGGGTTGTTCATCTTAACATATTCAACTTCGATAAGCTCAAGAGCAAATTCCTTGGCAAGAGTACCACTTTTCATATCAGCCTCATAGTATGGATACAGCCACTGATCCATACGGCCGTAGGAAATTGAATGTCCATTACTTTCAATCTGAATGAGTGTCGTTGCGAAATTGAATAACTGCAGCGCCTGCCAGAAAGTGTTTGCGGGACCTCCTGCTATCTCATGGCAGTTAATTGCCATGGTTTCAAGCTCTTTCTTTCTCTTAGGATTCTTTTCTTCTGCGGCATACTCTTCAGACAGCTTTGCATAACGTTCAATATACTTTTTAGCAGCTTCATGCATAATAATCATTGCCATATAGAAATCTCTCTTATCAGCATATTCCGGGTCCTCCTTGCTCAGCTTTCCAAAAGCTGCCTTGGCATTTTCAATCAGGCCGTTGTAGCCGACTTTCATCAGCTTTGCATAATCTATAGCCAAATGGCCGGTACCTGCATAATGATAAAGATTTGTTTGGAATATCTTCTTGCCTGCTTCGGAACCCTTGAACTGATCTTCTTCAAGTCTTGAATTGATAAGATCATCAACTGTCTTGCCTTCCCAATATCTGCAAAGCTCTACGATTTCTTTTCTTTCTTCATCGTTTCTTATATAGAACTGATCATGTGCACGCTCCTCAAATGGGGAATGCAGTATTTCATCAATGATCCAGTTTACAGAGAACTCCGGATATATCGGTGATGCCTTGGCCGGTGCAGCTATCTCGCCCAGGATCAGATCCTCCTCATGGATGTACAGCTTTGTATTCAGCAGGATATTCTCAAAGGCATATGCGCACTGAAGCTTGCGTGGACATACCTCATGTTTCTTATAAGCCTCTGTGACTAATCTTAATCTCTCAACATCAATCTCATATGGTCTGTCCAAAAATTTCTGTCTAAGATAATTTACGCGCGGAAATGGAGACCAGTCTTTATGATGAACCTGATAACCCAGACTGTAAGTATGATCAAAAGGCTCTGTCCCACATGCATTTGTGTTATTGAAACTCATTGAAATCCCTCCTAATATAATTTTTTATACGTCCCTACTATATCCTGTCTTGAAAAAGGCTCATAACTATTTACAAGTAGTCTCTGCTGCCTTTTTATAACTTCATCAGTAAAAATTTCGATTTCCTCTTCTTTCATTCCATATTCTCTAAGAGGCTTCCTCGGTAATAATTTATCCAAAACCTTTGCCAATTCTTCATATACACTATCTTCATTACATTGTAATATGTCTGATAATAGATTATTCAGCTTTTTGATTTTACCCTCAGGATTCTTCTTTATATAAGTTTTGAATATTTCAGTGAAGAAAAGATAGTTGGCTTCTCCATGAGGTACATGATAGTTGCCTCCTATTGGATAGGAAAGTGCGTGCACAGCTGCACAACCTGCATTTCCAAAAGCAATACCAGCATAATTGCTTCCAAGAACAAAATCCTCAATTATCTTTGTTCTATAATCCTGTCCTTTTTCCAATATACTAATGTATCCATTCAATATCAATTTTATAGCTTCTACACTAAATATCTCTGTATAAGGAGTAGCTTTTGGAGACAAATAGGATTCAGATGCATGAATAAGAGCATCTACAGAACTAGTCACAAAAAATTTATAAGGCAGACCTTTTACAACTTCAGGTATGAGTACCGCATAATCTGCATATAACTGTTCTCCTGCAATTCCCTTTTTAGTGTGTTTTGATTTAAGTTCGGCAACAGATACATTTGTAACTTCCGATCCTGTTCCACAAGTTGTAGGTACTATAATCAACTTTTTATCTTTTACCAGAGGGACTTTTCCATCAAATAAATCCAAGGAATCCTTTGTATACTTGAGTCCCAATAATTTGGATATATCTATAACCGTACCTCCACCTAAAGCAATTACCCTGTCATATTTCTTATCTCCTATATTCCTGATTATTTCGTTTATCATTTCATCAGATGGCTCTCCATTACCATATTTCTCCTGAAATACAACATATGCTCCTTTTTCATATTTCTCCAGAAATGGCTTGTATAAGAACTCATTGGTCAATATCAGGTCACCTTTTCCAATATTGAAAAATTGTACAAATTCCTTAGTGCTGTCAAACTTATAAATTTCAGGTACTACCTGCAACAGTTTCATATGACTCTCTCCTATTTACAAAATTGTTTTACTGTTTTTCTTTCGTGCCTACCAGGCAGTGGATGCCTCGACTATTGAAATAATTTGCAAGCTCATTGACATGCTTCTGAAATGATTTTCTGTTGACCTTCACATCCTCCATTTTATAAGGTATGCCCAATGAACAATATTTCTCTTCACCAAGACGCATAAAGCTCAAAAGCTGCAGCGTTCTGACACGACTGCCGAGCTCATGGATGATAAAATCAGCCGTGGCTTCCATATTATCCATATTATCATTTACATTTGGAATAATCGGAATTCGTAAAATAAGCTCTCGTTTTTCACTTGTCAGCCTCTTCAGATTTTCCAAAATCCTGTCATTGTGCACCCCGATATATTTTTTATGGATATTTGTATCCATATGTTTTATATCTGAAATTATAATATCCGTGTAAGGCAAAATCTTTTCGATTTCTTTCCAGTCAGCGTAGAAAGTAGATTCGCAGCAAGTCTGGATTTCTTCGTCTTTACAAACCTTAAAAAGTTCTGCGGCAAAGTCACTTTGAAGCAGAGGTTCTCCACCTGAAACCGTAACACCGCCTCCAGAACGTTCATAATATCCTTTATCCTTGAGTATCTCCTTCATGCACTCTTCAACCGACATAGACTTACCCCATTGCTTGATTGCGTCTGAAGGACAGGCATTATAACAGGCAAGGCAATTCGTACATTTACTACGATTTATAGAAGTGAGTTTACCGCGGGTAAAATTCAGTATGTCCTTCTCAGGACAAGCCTCCTCACACAAGTCACATTTTTTACGTGAAATACATTTGGTTTTATATACACCCGGTTGTATATAAGCCATCCAGCTCTCGGGATTGCTGCACCATTCACATCTTAATGGGCATCCTTTCAAAAACAACTCTGTACGTATACCCGGTCCATCATGGATTGTAAAGCGCTGAATATTGAATATAATTCCTTGCTGTGACAATTGATCCCCTCCCTCAAATAACAGTAACTGCTATTTCCTTATATTGATATAGTTAGATATTCATTTTCAAAAAATAAGTCATTCTTCCTACCGCATCTTTGCATTGTACTCTTCTCTCATCTTCTGAAGACGAGCAATATTTGCTTTATAGGAAACAGGATCTACACAAAGTCCGGGAAGAACGATCGGTGGACCAAAGTTGAGCTTCGGGCGGAATCCACTGATCCCCTTTGATGGTTTGGTAGCCGATACAATACATAATTATCTCATCAGTTTGCTTCCCACAGCAAGTGATTGTAAAGGAGCCGCAAGAAAGCGAATTGGCTATAAAGCTACACCAGATAATTCCGTATTTTGCTAACGGACTGACAAGATAAAAAAGGAGATAAGTTACTGTCCAGATGCCAACCCAGATAGCCCAGTAAGCTTTTGCTTTAGAATTCACTTGAATCTTCCTTTCTGTTTAATATCTGAACTCTGTTTCTTTGGCCAAAAGCAAATAGAGCAGGCTATTAAAATAATTGCTCCGGAACAACTATTCTATGAAAAGCTTATCAAAACCAATATTAAAAAAGAATAGGGCATCCGTACTATTTTATATAGGGAATATTCCCTATTTTGTATTGTAAGAGTAGCTCGGATATAGCAATTATTGTTCTTTATTATCAAGCAATTTATATAATTCAAAACGACTTTTTACTCCACATTTGGTATATATATTTTGTACATGCTTTTTAACGGTATGGTAGCTAACCACAAGTTCATCGGCGATGACCTTGTAGGTCAGGCCGTTGTACATAAGCTCCGCCACTCTCTGTTCTGCCTGTGTCAGAGGTAGCTTTGTCCCTGAATAGCGCGAAATCTTTCCCTGCTCCTTCCTGGAAATAGTAATCCAGTGATATCTGTCTATGATTCCGTGCGAATAGTGCTGATCATAGGTATATATTTTAAAAATATAATTTCTGATAACACGTGTATAAACACGATTTTCCGTAATGTTATCTTCCTCACCTCCCAGCAGAAAAGGCAGCCAGCTGCAAGAGCTTATGCTGCTAATCCGTTTGTCGATGGACGGTCCCAGAATATCTTTTAAATAATTCTGCGCCGTCTTGTTATAGCTCATGATGTGCATGAAGTCATCAGTCACAAGATAAGCTTTTTCACCTGAGGAAATGATTTCGCTCTGAATGTTTGATACTATCTTTGCCTGTTCATACTTTTTGAAATTTTTATAGGAATTGGCTACATAAATATATATTTTATTCAGTGCCTCAATTTCTTCATCTGTAAAATCACCTTTCTCCACACACTTGAAAAAAATAATTTGGATGTAGGCATTGATGCCAAAAGCCATAGTCACACTGTAGTGAGCATGAAAGTTTTCCTCTAGAAAGCGAACATATGCAGAGTGCTCATAGTCAACGGGATTGATTATGTCTGTGGATTTATACAGTCTAGAGATGACATTAAAATAAGTCAAATGGTCACGAACCGCATCCTCATAAACTATATGCCTGATTATATCGTTCGCAATAAATTTCCTGTATGGATGTTCTTTACAGTCGACCAGAATACCGTTCGAGTTTATCCATGAAAGAAATTTTCCATGCGTATCAAAGAACAACATCAGTACCTTTCCCAAGCCGAAATTTCTATCCAGAGAATCCAGCAGAACGTTACTGAAGAATTCACGTGCTGAGATTTGACGTTCTGATATTTCCAAGAGAAAATTCATCTGGCCGGCATTTTCATATTTCATGGTATATTCCTCCATTCCATTCAGCAACCCTTTTTTAGCCGTCATTCATCGTCACCGCTAGCGGCAGCAGATCATCCATATATGACTCTGTTCTTTCAGAGAGGTATTTGTAAAAGATACTACCAAGGATGTAATTCTTGAAGTATCTGCATTAGTTGCTTTTAAATTTTCTTCGTTGATTTCATTTCTTTAATTGCTTCAGGAAATTGCAAATACTTATCCCAGTATGTTTCACTAAATATAAATAATAGTTTGTAATCGATTTCCTAAAGCTCAAAAAATGATAGCTAGGCATCTGTGTTTCCCCTTTATTTATATTTAATTTAAATATACTTACATCTAAAATTGTAACTTTTATAATTTTATTCTACCATACCTTTTCTGCCTTAACACAAATTTTTGCAATAAACCAAATTTTCTAGTGGATAACCACAATATTAAACGCCGTTTGAAAGAGTTTAAGAAAACATTGGAACAAAATGAGGCTCCAATTGTCAACCATATATGCACTACAAGGTTGACAAATATGTAAAATATATTTATACTAATTATATTCTTATGCAGTGTCAAATATTTAAATTTAAATACTAATGTGGATAAGGTGAATTCAATGGATTTATATAGTTTAAAAATGAGGGCAAGTAAAAGTCAAGATGGAATAGAGAAACATATTTCAGGTGCAGAAAAAATAACAGTAGAAGACAGTCTTTATATATATTCTAAAGCTTTATTGACTAGGGCATTATATCACTCAAAAGGCAAAGCAGATTTTATAAATATGAAAATCGAAAAAGTAAATCGAGAAGATATTTTATTTCTTGATGCATTGCCTGTTACTACGGTAAATGTAAGCAGTTACCAGGAGGGCATTCAAAAGTTATTAGCTATGTTAGAAAAAATAGGCATTACTAATGCTTCTGCTGTTTTAGAAAAATTAAAGGATACTTATAATATGCGGGGTGCTATGTTATTAAACGTAGATACATTAGAAAGATTGGAACCTGATAAAGACAGAGGAATTCGAGCTACCTATATGGATGAAGTTAATTCTGTTATGAAAAAAAAGGATACAAAGGATCACTACAATGAAGCAATTGTATTAGCTACTAAAGTAGCATATGCGCCTAATATTATTGGTGAAATCTGCATTTCCGATGATCCTGATTATGTAACAGGTTATGTGGCATCAAAGGAAAATGGATATATGCGCATTACCAAATTGAAGGAAATGGGAAGTGAGGAGGGGGGACGGATTTTTCTTTATAGGGGAGATTGTTCCAAAGTTCAAGATTGCATTGATTATATAGAAAAACGGAAGGTATTGGTTAAAAATGTATCTTCCATATTAAATAAGCCGTATAAAACGGAAGAAAGTACAAAAAATAAATGGAATTTTATAGATAAGGCATTGGATAATTTAAAATATAATAATTTGTACCGAACTATGAATGAGATTAAGTCAGCACAAAGTGCACATGTCACTTTCCAGGGAAAAGAAATGATTATGATGGCCTCTAACAACTACCTGGATATGTCTAATGATTCACAGGTGAAAGCTTATTCACTAAAAGCTATGGAAAAATATGGTGCTGGTTCTGGCGGCTCCAGACTAACTACTGGAACTATAAACTTACACAATCAATTGGAGGAGCTTCTGTCGGTATTTAAAGGAACAGAGGCAGCTTTAGTTTATAATACTGGGTATATGGCAAATATAGGGATAATTTCTGCGCTGTGTTCAAAAGATGATGTTATTTTTAGTGATGAGTTGAATCATGCCAGTATAATTGATGGATGTCGTTTAAGTAAGGCAAAAATTGTAGTGTATCGCCACAATGATATGAATGACTTGGAGAATAAAATTAAACAAAATCCATGTAGTAAGGGTTTAGTGGTAAGTGATGCCGTATTTAGCATGGATGGAGATATTGTGAATTTGCCGCAATTGGTAGAAATTGCGAACAAGCATGGATTATTTTCTATGATTGATGAAGCACATTCCACAGGAGTAATTGGAGAAAATGGCCGTGGAACAATGGAATATTTTCATATGACGCGAAATCCTGACATTATAATGGGTACTTTAAGCAAGGCCATTGGCAGCGAGGGAGGATTTGTTTGTGGGAAACAAGAATTGATTGAATATCTAAAAAATAAATCCCGCAGTTTTATATTTTCCACGTCGTTATCTCCAGCTGTTATGGCGGCTTCAATAAAATCCATTGAATTAATCATGGATGAGCCACAGAGAGTACAGGCATTACAGGGAAATATTCAATATTTTTGCAGATGTTTAAGAGAAGCAGGAATTGAAGCAGATTCTGAGACTGCTATTATTCCTATTATTATAGGTGATGAAAAAAGTGCCATGGAGATATCAAGGGAATTATTTGAACAAGGTTATTATATTTCGGCAATTCGTTATCCAACTGTTAAGAAAGGGTGCGCAAGGCTTCGTGTAGCTTTGATGTCAACTCACAACAAGGATGAATTAAAACGTGCTGCCCGGGCCATTGCCACAATTGTAGACAGATATAAAAGAATGAGAGAATATGTATAGATTTGTACTCGCGGGAATAGGAAACATAATAGATGAAGATATTAAAATACTAAATAAGAAAACTTTTAATTATTTCGTTTATAGCGCAAGATGCATACCATTTTTGGTATGCATCTTGCGTTATAATGTAATCAAAAGTAGGTGAAGTATATTAGCAAATGCGAAATTAAAGCTGCTTAAAATATTGGAAATCTTGTGGTTGACGGATGAAGAGCAGCCTCTATCAGCTTACTGTAAATGTTATGGATGGCGAGGGTCTGTATTATTGGTTGCTGCAGTATGGAAGAAATATCAAGATTATTTCTCCAGCTTCTGTTAGGGAAAGATTTTTTGAAAAAGTCTGTGAAATTTTAGAATTATATAAGGAGCTCTACTTTGTCAATTATGAAAATCTAAGAATAAGTTAGTATATTAAAGAAATTTAAAGATTATAGAGGGAGAAATTGAAGATGACTGAACTTGGCAAAAGCTTAATAGATGAAGGAATTGAAAAAGGAAAAGATGAGGGGAAAAAAGAAAAAACTATAGAGATAATCAAGAGAGCTATTAAAAAAGGTATGGACAACGAAACAATAAAAGAACTGGCAGATTTGAACATTGATGAAATTGAATTGATAAGGAAAGTATTAAAGTAGAATTTTTACATTAAATGAAGATTCATTATCAATAGCTTGGCTACTGGCATGTTGAGTGCGTAATAGTTAGGAGGAAATTTAAAATAAATGTATTAGAAATACCTGAGCTTATACATTCCCGTGAAAAGAAGTATAATAAAATTATGGAGGTGTTATGCGTGGATTATATAACGACGAAAGAAGTATTGGAAAAAGCAGCTGATGGAAGGTATAAAACCAGTAGAGCAAAGGATGATGAAAATAAATGAAACGGATATTTTTGGTTGAGGACGATAAGGCAATTGCCAAAAACCTTGTGCTTTTGCTTCGCTCAGAGGGATTTACAGTTACCCATGCCTCTACGCGTGGTTACGCCTTTGTTGCACTTGTTGGAAATAAATTTGACTTGGCGTTGATTGATATTTCTTTGCCTGACGGAAATGGTTTTACGGTTTACACGGAAATCAAAGAAACGCAGGATATTCCCATTATTTTTCTGACGGCTTCCGGCGATGAAGCAAGTGTTGTTACCGGGCTGAACATGGGGGCGGACGATTATATCACCAAGCCTTTCCGTCCGCGTGAACTGATCGCACGAATCAGAACGACCCTGAGAAAAAGCGGACGTTCTCCATCAACTTTCGAAATCTGCGGGATTTATGTGGATATGACAAGCGGTGTTGTGAAAAAGAACGGCAGAGAGGTTTTTCTTTCAGCTTTAGAATATCGCTTGTTGTTGGTATTTATCAACAACCCTAAAAGTATTATCACAAGGAGCAGGCTGCTTGACGAATTGTGGGATGCTGCAGGCGAGTTTGTCAATGACAATACATTGACCGTGTACATCAAACGCTTGCGTGAAAAAATAGAAAACAACCCAGCAAGCCCACAAATAATTCTGACCGTTCGCGGGACGGGATATAGATTGGGAGATAGGTATGCTTCGAAATAGAGAATTCCGGCAGCTTGTCATTTTGTTCTCCTTAATAGCTGCCGTTGTTGTGACGCTTGGATTTGCAATCAATATGTCGGCTGGAATCCTTGCTATTGCTTCCGCCGCCGCCTTTGGAACAATGTTTTTTGCGTTTACCAAAGCCCGATATAAAAGTATTGCACAGATTTCAGATCAAATCGATCTTGTGCTTCATAACGCTGACCGTCTGTATATTGGTGAATCGGAGGAGGGCGAACTTTCCATTCTACAAAGCGAGATAACAAAAATGACGCTGCGTATTCGGGAGCAAAACGACGCACTGAAAGAAGGAAAAGAACATCTTGCCAATTCGCTGGCTGACATAGCCCACCAACTCCGCACCCCTCTCACATCCGTAAACCTTATTTTGTCATTGTTAGAAAATAACCCGGACGAAAATGAACGGAAAACATTAATACTGGAAACAAAGGAATTGTTTGTACATATGGATTGGCTGCTTACTTCCCTGTTGAAAATATCCCGTCTGGATGCTGGCATTGTGATATTTCAAAACGAGCAAATAGATGTCAACAGCCTGATATGCTCCGCACTTCGCCCGTTCCTAATCCCAATGGAACTGCACAGTGTTGATTTGCAAATAGATGCACCGAAAGGAATTATTATTCAGGGCGATTTACGTTGGCTTTCGGAAGCAATTCAAAACATCCTCAAAAATTGCATGGAAAGTGCAGGTTATAACGGAAAAATCAAGATCGTTTGTGATAGCAATCCATTGTTTACTGAGATTACTATCCACGACAGCGGCGCAGGTTTTGAAAAAGAAGATTTACCATACTTATTTGACAGGTTTTATCGTGGGAAAAAAACAAACGCTACGGGATACGGGATCGGATTGTCTCTCTGCAAGATGATTATAACACGGCAGGGAGGAACGATTACTGCAAAAAATCATCCGCAGGGCGGTGCGATATTTTTTATTCGTTTTCCAAAGTGACGGATCTCTCACCTGAAAGTCACAGACATGTAAGTTGAAAGTTCTATTATATGGGTAAGCTATGAAAAAGGAGGATCACATAATGGAGTTTTTAAAAACAGAAGATTTATGCAAGGTCTACGGCAAGGGTGAAAATAAGGTTACTGCACTTGACCATGTTTCGCTTACAATCCAAAAAGGGGAGTTTACCGCAATCATCGGCTCCTCCGGTTCAGGCAAATCCACATTGCTTCACATTATCGGCGGCGTGGACGTGCCGACAAGCGGAAAGGTGTATTTAGACGGGCAGGATGTATATGCCCAAAGCAATGAAAAGCTCGCCATCTTTCGAAGGAGGCAGGTCGGGCTGATTTACCAGTTTCACAACCTCATTCCCACTCTGAATGTGGTGGAAAACATCACTTTGCCTATTCTGATGGACAAACGGAAAGTCAACGAGGAACGGTTGAATGACTTATTGGAACTGCTTGGGCTAAAAGACCGAAAAACACATTTACCCAATCAGCTTTCAGGTGGTCAGCAGCAGCGTGTCGCTATCGGGCGCGCTTTGATGAATGCCCCGGCGGTCATGCTTGCCGATGAACCCACTGGCAGTTTGGACAAACGAAATGGATGTGAAATCATCAAACTGCTGAAAGAAAGCAATAAAAAATACAATCAAACCCTTATTATCGTTACACATGATGAAAACATCGCTTTGCAGGCAGACCGCATTATCGGCATATCAGACGGCAAAGTAGTACGAGACGAGAAGGTGAGAACATGAATATTTTTAACAAAATCACCATGCAAAGTATGAAAAAGAGCCATACACGAACGATTGTAACGGTAATCGGAGTTGTCCTGTCTGCCGCCCTGATTACGGCAGTCACTACCTTTGGCGTTTCACTGCTGAACTATATGGCAAACGGCGCAGCTCAAAAATACGGCGACTGGCACGTCAAATTTGAGGATGTGGATTCTTCTTTCGCAGCGAAACAGGCAAGTAACGACAAAGTTGCAAACATCGAAACATTTGAAAATATAGGCTATGCAAAACTTGACGGTGGGAGAAATCACGACAAGCCCTATTTTTTTATTGCAGGATTCAGCAAGAAAACCTTTAATTCTCTGCCTATCACGCTGCTTTCCGGCAGACTGCCGAAAAACAGCGGGGAGATTATTGTTCCGGGGAGTGTCATGACAAAGAGCAGTGTTCAGTTCCAGGTAGGCGAGACGATTACCCTTGCTGTCGGGGACCGCATGGAGGTCAACAAAAGTCTCGGTCAACACGACCCTTACATTTCCGGGAAAGAAACTTTTATGCCAAAAGCAGAGATGACTTACACGGTGGTCGGTATCTGCCAAACTCCCCACTTTGATGAAGATTCTGCGCCGGGATATACATTGATCACAACCGCAGATGCAGCAGACACGGCGGATGATCTCAGCTTGTTTGTCACACTGAAAGAACCGCATGAAGTTCATGCTTACGCAAAAAGTACAGCTGGAAGCCATACTTACATCTTGAATAATGATGTGCTGCGCTTCATGGGTCTTTCGGATGATCCGGGTGATAAGGTGTTCAATGCACTCCTGTACTCAGTCGGTGGTATTGTAGTTCTTATCATCATGATTGGTTCGATTTTTCTAATTTACAATTCATTCAACATATCCTTGAACGAGCGCACACACCAGTTCGGGATTCTATCGTCGGTGGGAGCCACAGCAAAGCAACTGCGCTATTCGGTGCTGTTCGAAGGGCTTTGTATCAGCACCATTGGCATCCCGATTGGTGTTATCGTCGGCATAGCCAGCATCAGACTTGTGATTGGCGTTGTCGCCAAGAACTTCGCAAATATTCTCTACGCCGATGTACCTTTGACTTTGACGGTGTCCGCTCCCGCAATCCTCGCAGCAGTGGTCACCAGCATGATCACAATCCTGGTTTCGGCTGATATTCCAGCTCGCAAGGCTGCCAATACGCCCGTGATGGATTGTATTCGCCAGACGAATGAGGTCAAAATCGAATCCAAAGCCGTGAAAATTTCAAAGTTAGCGGAGCATATTTACGGTTTGGAGGGAACTCTTGCACTAAAGAACTTTAAGAGAAATAAAAAGCGCCACCGCAGCATTGTTCTGTCACTTGTTTTAAGCGTAGTGCTATTTATATCCACCAGTGCATTTGTAGCAGATTTGAAACAGGCGTCCGCTGGTGCAAAGGAGGGTACTACTTATGATATCGGTTTTGGCACACATGATATGAACGACAGCGAAATGCTGCAGCTTTACAACAAATTAAAAACCGCCGATGGCGTTTACGAAAGCTCGTATCAAGTTGTTATGAAGTATTTCTGCGCTGCCAAGGGCAGCGACCTTTCAGACGCTTACAGAAAATCCGCAGGGTTACATTCGTCGGACGAAACGGTAAATCTGCCAATGACAATCCAGTTTCTTGATGACAGTACCTATCTGAATATTATCAAAGAACTAGGTTTGTCCAATGAGGAATACACCGGACAAAATGCAAAAATAATTGCTGTTGCCAAAATGCAAGTGCGCGGCAATCAGGAGAAGGTCGACCAGCTTCCCGATGTATTCACAAGTTCTTCCATGAACTTTACCATTACTCCTGAAACAAATGGCGAGCCGAAAACAGAACATGGGCAAAACGTAGGAATTACGTTTGTCAATATCGTGCCGCCTGATACACCCCCGATGACAGAAACCTCCAGGCGGAGGCCATACACTTTTAATGTGATGGCTCCCTATTCGCTCAAGGAGAAGCTTGCTCCCTCAGATATCTCGCCGGATATCATGGTGAAGGGTATGACCTTTCAGTCAAAGAATCCATCGCAGTCAGTGTCTCAGATGAAAACGATGATTGAGGGCGCGGGAATCACAGTCTCGTACATCATTTTGAATACGTCTGAAATGCTTGATCAGAACCGCAATATGATATTCATTGCCAACGTGTTCGCTTATACTTTTATCATTATGATTTCGCTGATTGCGGTTGCCAATGTGTTCAACACGATTTCCACGAATATCAAGCTGCGCCGGCGTGAGCTTGCCATGCTCCGCTCTGTGGGAATGTCCGACCGCAATTTCAATAAAATGATGTGTTTTGAGTGTGCCTTTTATGGAATGAGGGCACTGCTTGTCGGCCTTCCCCTGGCAATTATCTTCTCCTGGTTGATCTACAAAGGGATGGTTGTCGGTGGGGCGGAGAATATCGATTTTGTATTTCTATGGGGCAGTATGGCAATCAGTGTGTTCAGTGTGCTTTTTGTCATCTTTGTCACCATGATGTATGCCGTCAGCAAGATCAAAAAGGAAAACATCATCGATGCACTTAGAGATGACATGACTTGATTCAAAACCCATATGGATGTCAAGTAAAAAAACGGTATCCACTTCTTTATTTTTAGACGTTCAGAAATGAATGTCTATTTTTATACTCATTCATATTGTTTATAAGATCTTAAAAAATTAAATAAATAGTTAATTAATATGACGTTAAGCTGTAACATAAAACCTATATTATAATAAGTGTCCTAAGGAAATACCTTAGAGGAAATGAAAATAATAGATTTACATACATGAGAAAAAGTAATGGTAATTACCAGACTGGTGCCTGTGGTTGCAGGACACGATAAACTTAAATGCAACCACCATTGGACAATAATTTCATAGATCTCCTTTTTATAATTTATAGGATAATTATTGGAGAAATACTTGATATAGATAGGCAAAATGATTAATTTGAGAGCGCATAACAGGGCTCTTTTTTCATCTCCAAAACAAAAATGAATAGGTAGATGTTTATAATGATACATGTACTTTTACATGAATCTTATATATTATAAAAGTGTTTGTATAGAATAATAATCATAATTATTGTTGACTATGCACCAAAAAATTATTATAATGTCGTCAATGAAACAATTTTAGGAGGAGCTTATGAATTTTCCAATTCTTGCGTTGCTGGCTGAACATCTTGAAAAACAAGATTTATTATCCAAGCTAACAGAAAAAGAATTTCTTCATGGCCATGGTTACTCTGAAATACACTGCATTGATGCAATTGGTACATTGGACAAACCAAATGTCACAAATATTGCCAATCGTTTGAATATGACACGTGGTGCAATTAGTAGAATGTCTAAAAAACTAATGGCCAAGGAATTAATTGAAAGTTATTTCTTAGAGAACAACAAAAAAGAAGTTTATTTTCGATTAACTGATAAAGGAGAAAAATTATTTAACGAGCATAAAAAAACGGCACAAAATATGGGAAAAGCGAGACTCCGAATTTTTTCATAAGTATTCAGAAGATGAGCTATCTAAAATCTGTATGTTTTTTGAAGAATTTAACACGTATTTAGGAAAGCAAATAGAATTATTGTCAAAAGGAAAGAGGTAAAATTAATGTTTGTTGATTTGACAGTTTCAATTACGACTGGATTGCCTTGTCGGGTAGTAGCGAAATTTTAAAAATTAATTATAATAAGGGGTATGAAGATGGAAAAAATTAATCTGGAAGAAAAATTTCAGCTTTTTAATGAATATTGGAGTCCTAAAATTATTGGAGAATTTAATGACTCTTATGTGAAAATTGCCAAGTTCAAAGGAGAATTTACCTGGCATAATCATAAAAATGAAGATGAAATGTTCTATATAATCAAAGGCATATTAACAGTAAAGCTAAGGGATAAGGATATATGCTTACAAGAAGGGGAAAGCATTATTATACCAAAGGGGACTGATCATATGCCTGTTGCTGACGAAGAAGTTCATGTGCTTTTAATCGAACCCAAAAGTACATTGAATACTGGCAATGTACTAAACGATAAGACAGTCGAGAAGCTTGAGAAAATTTGAAAAGATGACAGATGCTGTGACGTTTATATGAATTTGAGTTGACATCAATATTATCAACCATTACCTATGACCGACATTGCTCCTGTATGGAGTTTATCCCAGGCTAGCATGGACACGTTTGCTTTTTGTTTTAACTTCTCAAAATTTTGATCCAATGCAGTCATTTCCGCGACTGCATGAGCGCAGTGAGTGCTAATGACATATTTCCCAGCTGGAGTTTTTACCATCCAATAAAGTGCTCTCTGCTTTTTCTTACGCTTCTCGTTATAAGCTTCCTCTTCTCCATCCGGTCGGATCGGATACCCAAGCTTTTTAAGCATTTTATGAGCCTCCGCGATTACATCAACGGCCAATTGGATTTGTTCTTTACTTGCGCGTCTCAAATGACAATTCAGATTGTAGCAAAGGTATGCAGTCGGTAAGATGTGTGCCGCGTGAGACAGTAGCCATCCTTCCATATTTTGTTCCCATGTCAGTTGATATCCCGTGCTCTCAAATGCGGTAAAGATGTTCTTTTGAAAATCTGAAGTCAGATGCTCCCTTAGTCCGCCGATTGTCATTCCAACATGAAACGGATGCATGCTAACTACTTTTTTACTTTCTCTATAACCACCGGTTCCCTGAAATCCAAAAGCAATTTCTTTTTGCACGTCCAACTGATTCCTAATCTGTTCCTGACAATGCGAGGGCGTCATGTTGTTTCCCATGAGCACGATGTGTCTACTTACATTCTTTGCAATTTGCGGTAGGATATCCAGCACTTGGTTGTACTGCATAGTCACAAAAATCAAATCATATTTATCGTCTGCGTCCAGTTCTTCTACTTTTTTCACTGTATCCTTTGTTGTATGCATTTGACCGTAATGACGGATAACAAGGCCATTTTGATCTATGCTACGTTTCCAGTTTCCTCTTGAATGTAACAATACAGCCTGTTTGACGGCACGAAATGTTGGAGGGACTTAAAATGGACAACAGTCATTATCAAAAAGAACTTGAGATTTTGGACGATATGCACCAAGCATATAGCCTTTTATTTATTGCTATCAATAAAATACAGGTAGAAGCGGATTCTCATCTGGAGAATCTTACATTAAGGCAACTTATGCTGATGATTGCAATCGCCCATCTGGAGCCTCAGGAAGCAACAATTATAAGAATAGCCAATACTCTTGGAACAAGCAAGCAGAACGTGACCCGTCTCGTAAGTTGTCTGGTGAAAGCAGGATACCTTTGCAGCATACCCAGTCCAACGGATCAGAGAAGCGTCAATATTAGTATCACTGAAGAAGGGTTATCCATGATGCGAAAAAACACACTTTATTCCAACCGGTATTTTCTGGATCTTTTTAAAGGTTTTACGAAAGAAGAAATCGCAGCGTTTCGACGATTTCTGGAAAAACTGGTCGACTTTGATCATTCCAGGCAGAAACACTTTGAAGAACAAGTTGAAATCGATATTGGACAAAAATCAAAAGATATGGAGAAGTTTTTGGAACAGGTTCACGAACAATTCTTATAACTTTTGCAGAAGTTTATTTTAAAAGTGATTTATGAAAGTACTATATTAGGATACAATATAGCAAAATATATACTTAAAGAGATAAAAGTCAAAAAGAATAAACATAAGAGGAAATATAGTCGCTCTTATACAATCAATATAGGTTGCTTTTTAAAAACGCAACCTATATCGATTGCATTTTTGCTAAATTGTGTTACAATGATTGTCAGGAGTGATGTTATGAAAAATTACACTGTATTGATAATGGATCTGAAAAAGTCTCGATCATATTTAGTTGAAGATAGAAATTCTATACAGAACTACATTATCATAGTAATCAAAAAATTAAACGAGGTGTTTTCAAGTTCATTGGCCAGAGATGTGGAGTTCAGTGCAGGAGATGAGATCCAAGGCTTGTTCATTTCTCCAGAATCTGCATATCTCTATTTTAGAATGTTTTGCATGCTTGTTTCTCCTGTGGAAATCAGAGCGGGAATTGGCATAGGCGAGTGGAATATAAAAATTGAAAATGCAAGCACCACTGCTCAAGATGGTCCGGTATATCATAATGCACGTAATGCCATTCAAAACATAAAGGATTCACTAGGATATTCCGTACTTATTTACTCGGGAACTGAGGCTGATTTATTTTTAAACGCTTTAATTAATACTTCTTTTGTATTAACCGGTAACCATAGTGAATACCAAAATGAACTTATGCTAATTTCAGAATTGCTGTATCCTGTTGATTATCGCCAGGTGATTGATCATAGTAAAATTAACCTCATTTCAAAACTTGCAGCATCAAAAAACAAACTCCATTATTATACGTATTATAAGAAAAGTAAATCGGTAAAAAGATATCCCTTCGATGAAATTGAATTTATGAATTTAGAGCCTATTCCAATAGATGCAGCTAATGATGATGGTAATTTTTATGTTTCCAGTGGAAAGAAAAGAGGAATGACTACACAATTAGCTGAAATTTTAAATATAAGTAGACAAAGTATTGAAAAAACTTTTAAAACGGCCAATATCTACGAAGCCAGAAATTTAACTATTGTAGCTTTAAAATTTATGGATAAGTACTTATAAGAGGTAAAATATGATTATATATTTCTTGCTTATAGCTCATTTCCTTGCCGATTTTACCTTTCAGACTGCAAAATTGGCACAGAGGAAACGTGATAATTTCAAATATCTTTTATATCATGCACTAATTTATGCTGTCATATTTTTAATGACAATTTTTCCTTTGGTAAAATTCGAAAAAGCCATTTTACCTTACATAATAATTATAAGTTCACACTTTTTTATTGATTGGACAAGAAAGCGTGTAGATAAGAAATTTAGTAGGAAAGCAAGTATATTTGCCTCTTTTATAGTGGATCAAGTTTTACACGTTTTGATTCTTGCCGTCTTATATTATACGTTTGGTTTAGGTGAAGAAACAACCTCACTATACGGACATATACAGCAATGGCGGCATTTTAACAGTTTAGTTGCTTGCTCATTGATATTTGTGATAATATGGGATCCTGCAGCAGTTTTTATAAAGAAATTATTCTCGTATATTATTGATGAAAACAGCAGTGATCAGGAAGAGAATGATCCTCAAGCAGGACGTATAATTGGAAAGCTTGAACGAATCATTGTTTCAGTTTTAATTTTATATAATCAATTTGGAGCAATTGGATTTGTGTTGACTGCAAAAAGTATTGCACGTTACAAGCAGCTTGAAGATAAAAATTTTGCGGAGAAATATTTGGTGGGTACCTTGACCAGTATGTTGATTGCATTTATCGTAACTATTGTTCTAGAACAATAGTTAAAAGTGGGGATGATACCAGCTGCCAGTCAGCACAATAAATGAATCGGCGGGGTTTGAAAGGCAGGTTCATATCCGGAAACGTGGTAAAAGGAGAATGTAAAAATAGGATTTGATTATTCTGCCATATTGTTCAGCATTTTATAAAGAAGTTTATATAGTTCCCTTACTTCTTCTACCTTAAGTTTCACACACTTTCCAACTTGTGCGGGAATTTCAACTGCTTGATTTTTAAGTTTATCTCCATGTTCAGTTAGTGTAACCAGTAGGTTTCTTTCATCATCTTTTGAACGGGTACGTGTAATGTATCCTTTAGATTCCAGTTTTTTTAAAACCGGTGTCAGGGTACCAGAATTGAGGTAAAGATATTCTCCAAGTTCCTTAACATTCAACTTTTTTCTTTCCCACATTACCATCATAGTGATATATTGTGTATATGTCAGGTTCATTTTATCAAGAAATGGTTTATACTTTTTAACTATTTCCCTTGCACATGCGTAAATTGGGAAACACAATTGATTTTCTAATTTTAAAATGTCATATCTATCTTTCACAATATATGTACTCCATCCTTTTATAGTATTATTGTATTATATACAATTAAATTTGTCATTTTTCTACAAAAACGATTTTGCAAATTGACTTACTTTCTTTAAATCAGCAGCATCTGGTTTCCCCTTATGAAGAGGGCCGAATGAACCTTTACAGTGGTATTCTCTGTCACTTACATTTATTCCTTTTTTATCTGCAAGTTTTTTTATTTGTGAATAAGTGGACTTAATGATTGCTGCGGTACTGAAATTTACAATCTTACCAACATGAACATCTACATCCTCAATAAATTTTTTAACCTGGACATCCACGCCTGCAGCATATACAGAGCTTCCAAGAAACAGTACATCCACATCATCCGCTAGTTTTTCGTTTACTGTTTTTGCTTCTACACCTACCGCTTCTGCTATGGCATCTGCCAGTTTCTTTGTATTGCCTGTCTTTGTATAATATCTTACTGCTATTTTTATCATATTTTCCTCCTTCATTGCAAACAATTAAATTGTATACAATTTAATTGCACTTGTCAATAACTTTTCAAAATTGTTTGTGTCAAGAATAAATTCAACTAAAAGTGTAATTTTTAAAAATTACACTTTTAGTAATTGCAATAAAATTCCTCCTGTGATATGATTACATCATAGCAAATAAAGTTAATTTTAGAAAGGCACAATATTTTATGAAAAAGTTGAGCGAATTAGTTGAATTAGTAAGTGGATCTCCCCAATTTAGGATTACTGAAGTGTTTGATGAGAAAACACCGCTTTTTACCTATTATAGTCAAACGGATTTAGCAGATGATCTGGCAGGTATTGTTTCAAACGGTGCTGACAATAAACAAGTCAGAACCAATGATAAAGTAAATACCTTGTGCCATGGTGATGTGGTGTTTAGTTTAATCACGGGAACTGCAGCGATGGTAAGAAAAGAGCATGAAGGATATGTTTACACGCAAAACTATGTTAAGCTATTACCTGGCAATAACATTGATCCCAAGTTTTTGGTCTATCTTATTAATGAAAACAAAACAATCAAAAAACAGTTTGTATTGGGACTGCAGGGTTCGCAGGTTTTAAAATATACTCTCAAGCAGCTTAAAGAGCTTAAAATGCCGAAAATGCCTCCCATAGATAAGCAAAAAATTATAGGACAAGTCTATTTTAATCAGTTAAGGCTGCAAACCCTTAAAAATAGGGCAGCAGAACTTGAAACAAAAATCGTATTATACAAGTTAGAGGGGGCAAGTGAGGGATGAACGAAGAGCAATTTGAAAGTGAACTAATACAATATATTACCAGTGGAACCATAACTAAACCTGAACACCTGGAAGGAACCAGAGATTTTATGGTTAGTGAAAAACCTGCCGATTACTGTGTGAAAACAAAGCTGTGGAAGTATGAATCAGAGATTAAAACTACAGAAAAGCTCTGGGATAACTTCAAAGAGATTCTTGAGAGGCACAATCAAAATACACTTGATCATCCACTGAGTATTGTGGAATTTAATCAAGTTAAAAAGATTATATCTGATATTCAAACACCATATGAAGCTGGACAATTTTTATATGGACTCAATGGTGTATCACAGATCGAGATTGATTTGGATGACGGTCGTCACGTATTTTTAACAGTTTTTGATCAAAAACAAATTGGTGCCGGAGATACAGTGTATCAGGTAGTTAATCAAATTGGACGCCCTGCAGTTATCGCAGGGAAACAAAATCGTCGTTTTGATACTACACTTCTTATTAATGGTTTGCCTATCATACAAATTGAAGAAAAACGTGATACACATGATGTCAATGAAGCGCTGAATCAAATGCATCAATATTCCGAAGAAAACCAATATGGTGATATATTTTCCACATTGCAGATATTGGTGGCAATTACGCCAAATAACGTGAAGTATATGGCAAATACCACGCCGGATAAGTTCAATAAGGATTTTGCTTTTAACTGGCAGCGTAAAAGTGATAATACTATTGTTCGCAATTGGAAGGAGTTTGCTGATTCAATGCTAAGTATTCCAATGGCACATCAGATGGCTACTAATTATATGATTCTGGATGGCACAAAAAACAAACAAATGTTAAAGGTAATGCGTCCGTATCAAGTATATGCCACTCAGAATGTAATTGAAAAATTAAAGCAAGTTGATTTTGAACTTGGTACGAATAAAGTGGGTTATGTTTGGCATACCACTGGTTCCGGCAAAACTATAACCAGCTTTAAAACAGCCTGGCTTGCAAGCCGCATGCCCAAAGTTGACAAAGTTGTCTTCGTAGTAGATAGAATTGCTTTAACGAAACAGACAAATGAAAATTACAGGGCCTATGACCCGGATGCTGGTGAAGATATGATTGGAAGTGTTCAAGATACCAATAATACTACTGATTTAAGCCGTAAATTAAAGAGCAAAGATAATAGTATCATTGTTACTTCTGTTCAAAAACTTGATACTTTAGTGAAACGTAAATCTTTTAAAGCACCTGATAAAAATATTGTATTTATCGTGGATGAGGCACACCGTTCAACTGGCGGCGAAAGTTTTGCAAAGATACAAAAGGCTTTCAGGAAATCCGCCTGGGTTGGTTATACAGGGACACCCATGTTCGATGAAACTACCAGCGGTTTGCGAACTAAAGATATTTTTGGACCACTGCTACATGCCTATACTATTCGTGAAGCAATTGCAGACAGAAATGTTTTAGGTTTTAAAGTGGATTTTGAAACCACCATTGATGAAGAGCAGATGAAAACCAAATATCTGCCAAATTTCTACCGGGAACGCTATTCGAAGTGGACTGAACGACAAATTAAAGATAAGATCAATAATCTAAGTCAGGAAGATATGGATGACGCGGTTGAACCAAGCTTTTATGATGAAAATCCGGATCATATCAAATTAGTAGTTGAAGATATTTTCAAGAACTGGAGAAATCGTTCAAATGAAGGTAGGTATAATGCCCTCTTTACCACTCATGTTGGCGGCGGGAAAGCCAGTACTCCAATGGCAATGATGTATTTCAATGAATTTCAGCGGGTAAATGATGAGAATAGAAAAAGTGGTGGTCAGACATTAAAAGTAGCAGTTACATTCAGCCAGAACGCATCCAATAATGATAGTATGCTTGCCGCCAATCAAGGTTTATATAATGCTATGGAGGCCTATAACAAAGAATTTGGTACAAGCTTTGGAATGGATGATGCAGCTGGATATACACAAGATGTTACTAGTCGTTTGAATAAAACTGCTACAGATAAGAACTTCCTGGATATTGTGATTGTGGTAGATCAGCTTTTGACTGGATTTGATGCACCGGAACTTAATACACTTTATGTAGATAGAACACTTAAAGGAGCCGGACTTATTCAAGCCTATTCAAGAACAAACCGTATTGCTGACATGCAGGAAAAACCCTGGGGGCGTATTATAAATTATCGCTGGCCTGCTCAAAATGAGAAGCTGATGAATGAAGCTCTCGCAATTTATGCCAATAAAGATTCCGCAATTTTATCAGAAAATGAGCAGCGTAAATCCAATCAAAAAGATGGTATTATCGCTAAACCTTTTGAAGATGAGTTTAATGAAGTTAAAAAGTTTGTTGAGAAATTAGACAGCTTAACTAATGAATTCCAGCAATTACCATATTCTGAGAAACAAAAAGAATATATGTTTGATTTGCTGCGTGATTATAATGCTGGCATGGCTAAATTAAAACAATATACCCCTGAAGAAGTTGATGGAAATACAGTAGGTTTCAATTACGACAACCCTGATGAATTAGTTGAAAAATTAGGTATGACAAGTGCTCAGGAAACCATGCTTACCACAGTTTTAACCAATGAGCTTAAACAATATATGTCAAAGAAAAAGAAAATTCCTTTTTATCAAATTGAGTTGAAAATGACCCATGTGAAGGATGTGAAAATAGATTATGATTATCTAACTGAACTGGTTGAACAATTATTAAACCAGGTGCATGAGGGCAAGAGCCAGGAGGCGCAAGCTACGAAAGAGAAAATTGATCAGTTTGCCACTGGTTTGGAAGACAGAAATTATGCTGTAAAGGTCATGAATGCAGCAATCGCTATTATTAAAGGGCATTTTCCACCGGAAGGCTTTAATCTTAAATATCCAGTAAAATTGAGAGATAGTGAACAAATTATTCAAGCGGCCAACAATGTCAGCCTTGATAGAATGTTCCTGGATTTTCGGGTGAAGTGGGGAATTACAGATATTATCACAAGTGCCCAGATGCGTGAATTATTTAGTCATCATCGTTATGGTATGCAGGATTTAGATGATGCTGGTCAAATACGGGATATAATTGCCAAAGCAAGCGTTGACTATAAGACGTTGGCACATGACGAAAAGATACAATCTTTGTCTAAAATCAAGTACCGTAATGGTTTGCGTAAAGCCATCTATGAATTGGCTGATGAGCATGCTGAAAGCTAATTTATATCTAATAAAACTTTAAAATTAATTATTGAACTGCTAATTATCAATTGACAGTTAAGATAGGAGATAAAATGGATAAAAATAAAGCTAATGTACCTAAAATAAGATTTCCAGGATTTACCGACCCTTGGGAACAGCGTAAGTTGGGTGAAGTTGCTGAACGTGTTACTCGAAAGAACAAAGATTTAGAGTCAACATTACCGCTAACAATTTCTGCACAAGATGGATTAGTAGACCAAAACATGTTCTTTAATAAGACTATTGCGAGTCGTGATGTAAGTGGATATTATCTAGTGAAAAATGGTGAATTTGCTTATAACAAATCATATTCAAATGGTTATCCTTGGGGTGCAGTTAAACGTCTTGATCGTTATGATATGGGCGTATTATCAACGCTTTACATCGTTTTCAAGCTAACTGATGTGAATAGTGATTTCTTGACAAAATACTATGATACGACATACTGGTATCATGAGGTTTCAAAACACGCAGCTGAGGGAGCAAGAAATCATGGCCTATTAAATATTGCCGCTTCAGATTTCTTTGAAACAGAATTAACAATACCAAAAGATAAGGCTGAACAAGAGAAAATCGGACGATTTTTCAATAATATTGACCAACTTATCACCCTTCATCAGCGTAAGTTAAACCACCTGCAGGATAAGAAGAAAGGTTTGTTACAAAAAATGTTCCCTAAAAATGGCGAAAATTTTCCAGAACTTCGTTTCCCGGGATTTACTGACCCATGGGAACAGCGTAAGTTGGGGGAGATTTCAGATAAGGTAACTGAAAAAAATACGGAAAATTTTTATAATGAAACTTTTACTAATTCAGCAGAGTTTGGTATTGTCACCCAAAGATATTTTTTTGACAAAGATATCTCCAATACAAAGAATTTGAATGGATATTATGTAGTTCAAAACGATGATTTTGTTTATAATCCACGAATTTCAAATTTTGCCCCTGTGGGACCAATAAAAAGGAATAAATTAGCAAGAACAGGTGTAATGTCGCCACTTTACTATGTATTCCGAACACACGATATTGATAAAACCTACTTAGAGCATTATTTCGATGCAACTTGCTGGCATAGATTCATGAAAATAAATGGAGATTCGGGAGCACGTGCTGATCGTTTTGCGATTAAAGATTCTGTTTTTAAAGAAATGCCAATACCATTTCCCAATTTGGAAGAACAGAAAAAAATTGGATACTTCTTTGAACAATTTGACACTCTCATTACGATTCATCAACGTAAGTTAAATCATTTGCAGGAACAAAAGAAAGCATTACTACAACAGATGTTTATATGAAATAATTTAAAAGAAAGGAATTAAAACAATGAGCAATAATCTACAAACAATTACAAGTAAACTTTGGGCTATGGCAAATGAACTGCGCGGCACAATGGATGCATCAGAGTACAAAAACTATATTCTGGCATTTATGTTTTATAGATATCTTTCGGAACATCAAGAGCAGTATTTAGTGAAAAATAATGTTATTGACATTGCAGAGGGAGAATCTATCAATGATGCTTATCTAAAACAGGCGGCAGGTGCAGATTTGGATGACTATTTACAGGATATTTCATCAAGTTTGGGGTATGCAATTGCGCCAAATGATACATGGGAGTCTTTGATTAATAAAATTAATGATTCACAAGTTATTCCCAGCGACTACCAGACTATTTTTGATAACTTTAATAAAAATGCGGAATTAAATAAAGAAGCAGTGAAGGATTTTCGTGGTATATTCAACGATATTAACCTGGGAGATTCACGTCTTGGAAGTTCTACAAATGAACGGGCAAAATCACTTAACAATGTAGTTAAATTAGTGGATGAAATTGAATACAAGGGAGATGATGGAAAAGACGTTCTAGGTGAAATCTATGAATATTTAATCGGTAAATTTGCTGCAAGTGCTGGTAAAAAGGGTGGGGAATTCTATACACCTCATCAAGTAAGTAAGATTTTGGCTAGAATAGTCACCAGAGGTGTAGAAAAATCAGATGAATTTTTCAATATATATGACCCGGCAATGGGCTCGGGTTCCTTGCTGCTTACTGTTGGACAAGAATTGCCTGATGGTACTCCTATGAAGTATTTTGGTCAGGAGTTGAATACAACAACGTATAATCTGGCTCGTATGAACTTGATGATGCACAATGTGTCTTATAACAATATGACACTAAATAATGCTGATACTCTGGAAAACGATTGGCCGGATGGACCAGATGGAAAAGGGATTGACCACCCGCGCAGTTTTGATGCAGTAGTTGCAAATCCGCCATATTCTGCGAAATGGGATAATGATAAAACCAAATTAAAAGATCCACGTTTTAGCGATTATGGGAAATTGGCACCGGCCTCAAAAGCAGATTATGCTTTTGTATTGCACGGTATATATCATATAAACAACACTGGCACAATGGCTATTGTTTTGCCTCACGGTGTGCTGTTTCGTGGTGCAGCAGAAGGCAAAATCCGTCAGACTCTCATTGAAAAAAATTACCTTGATACGGTTATTGGCCTGCCAGCTAACTTATTCTATGGGACAAGTATACCTACAATCATTTTAGTATTTAAGAAGAATCGTAAAACTAAAGACATATTATTTATTGATGCAAGCAATGATTTTGAAAAGGGAAAGAATCAAAATAACTTGAATGATGAAAATATAGATAAAATCATCAATACATTTAAGGAACGCAAAGATGTTGATAAATATGCCCATGTGGCATCAATTGAGGAAATCAGGGAAAATGAGTTTAACTTGAATATTCCACGTTATGTTGATATTTTTGAAGAAGAAGCTCCAATTGATTTGGAAGAAGTAAATAAGCAGTTAGAGCAAGACAATAAAGAAATTGCAGAACTTGAAGCAAAGATTAATGAAAAATTGAAGATTTTAGGTGTAAAAATTTAGATTTGCTGGTGCTGGGAACAGTGTAAGTTAGGTGCAATTTCAGATAAAGTAACTGAAAAGAATACGGATTTCAAACTTTTTCCCGTTGGAACAATAAAAACGGGAAAATGGACGAGGTGTAGAATATGAAATTATATAGAAAGATATAATTCACCACTTGGAAAAATAACATTGGTGAGTGGTGGTAAGTTCCTTACGGGATATGCAGGCGACATAGACAGAAAAATAGAGTTATTAAAGATAGAAAGGGAATATCAGGATTTTTTCTATATTCCGAAAAAAGGTACGGCATTGTAATATGAAACCAACGAAGTTAGACAATGATATTTTAGTTAATATGGTATAATAATAGTAAAATAAAGAATATACAGGAAGGTGATTTATATGATTAATAAGGATGTCTTAGTAAAAAAAATTGAAACATTACCACCTTACTTATTGCAGGAAGTAGCTGATTATATAGATTATATAGAATTTAAAAAAAATAGAAAAAGCAACTTAAAGATAGATGATATAACATTAGCAAGTGAAGAGAATCTAGCAAAAGATTGGCTTAAACCTGAGGAGGATAAAGCATGGAAAGACTTATAAAGGGTGACGTAGTCGTTGTACCTTTCCCCTTTTCAGATTTATCGCAATCGAAGAAGAGACCGGCCTTAGTATTAGCTGATCTAGAAGGATATGATTTAATTCTTTCCCAAATAACAAGTCAAAATGTATTTGATTCATATTCAATAAAATTGAAGAATAGTGACTTTGAAGAGGGATCATTGATAAAAAATAGTAATATCAGACCTAATAAGATATTTACGGCTGACAGGGATATAGTTTTGTATAAAATTGGGCATTTGAATGAAGAAAAAATAAAAGAGGTAACAGATAGGGTTATTAGAATCTTCGTAGAAGGCTAAAAATGAAGTTATAAGTGAAACTTATTATATAAAAGATTTTTAGGACAGTTTGTTCTATATAACAATATGACGTTAAATAATGCCCATGTGACATCAATTGAGGAAATCGGGTAAAATGAGTTTAACTTGAATATTCCACGTTATCACGTTATGTTCACACTTTTGAAGAAGAAACTCCAATTTATGTGGTTTTGGACTTCGAAGAATTCACTAAAGAAGCTGTATCTGAAGAACAGACCCTTGATAGGATTGCAGATAAAATTATTGAAGAAAATATAGAAGCTTTTAAGGAACTGAATCATAAATAGGTACTTACTTTTATAGTAGATGTTTATTATTATGTTTGAGAAAATGGCGATACTATGAATTCCACAGTGCTTATCGAGACAGTTAAACGGATAAACGAATTTAGAAGTATGATTATACCCAATTTTAAACTGGTCGAATTCGATCAGTTTAAAATTGAATTTGGAGCTGATACATTTACTTTCCAACACTTGCTTGGGAACAGCGTAAGTTTGAAGATTTTACAAAATTATCACAAGGGCTACAGATTGCAATAAGTAAAAGATATACAGAAAATATAGATGGTAGTAAATACTTTTACATTACAAATGAATTTCTAAATCCTAAAAGCAATAAAAAATATTACATTAAAAATCCACCTAAAAATGTATTAGCAACAAAAGATGATATATTAATGACTAGAACGGGAAATACTGGGAAAATAGTTACAAATGTGAGTGGTGCCTATCATAATAACTTTTTTAAGATTGATTTCAATCATTCAAAGTATGACAAAATGTTTTTGTATTATCTTTTAAATACAGTCTGTATACAAAAAGAAATTTTATCTAGAGCGGGAACGTCTACAATACCAGATTTGAACCATTCTGAATTTTATACTATTAAAGTAGTGTTACCAAGTTATGAAGAACAGAAGAAGATAGGCACATTTTTTATTGATCTTGACGATCTTATCACCCTTCATCAGCGTGAGTCATTTCTGATAATGATTTCCAGTTAACTTAACCCTGACAATGAACGCATAACCAAATCTACGTCTTTATTTTCAAGTTCCTGAATGATATGTAAATAGGTTTTTTGGGTTGTTGTCATACTAGCATGCCCTAACCTTCTGGCAACACTTGCAATTGACACACCGGCAAATAACAAAAGAGAGGCATGGGTGTGCCGTAATCCGTGAATTGAAATTACTGGAATCTTTGCATTCTTACAGTGTCTTGTTAATATATCATTAACAGTTGAATTATATACTTTGTTTTCTGTAAATATAGGTTTATCTTCCGGCAATCCCTTTAGTAACTCAGAAAACTGAATTACTGTTTGCCAGTCTATTGCTACTTTGCGTACAGAGGATTGATTTTTTGTCGGAAGAAAGCCGCCGTTTCCTTTATAATTCCATGTTTTACTAATTGAAAGAATCTGATGTGAAAAATCAAAATCTTTAGGAGTAAGCGCCAATGCTTCCGAAAATCGCATCCCGGTTTTTGCAACTAATAGTATAAACCAATCCCAGTTTACTTCAGACTTTAAATCAAGATTGCTTAATAGAGTATGCAGCTCAAATTGATTAAGATATTTTGTTTTTTTATCTTTTGGAGGTTTCCCTTTGATTATTGCTTTTCGCGTAGGATCTCTATCAATTAGACCTTCATCCACCGCATCCAAAATTGCGGCTTTTAATTGATGATGAAAATCCATTGTTGTCTGACGTTCATGCCACGCAGCATAGTCATTAAGTAATTGCTGGTAAGTTATACGATTCAAATCGGAAATTATAAGATTTGGAATAAGTTTTTTGAGCCACTTTTTCGTCATAAGATACTTATCCATGGTTACTTTTCTTATAGCACCATCTTTGTATACTGTAATCCATTGTGAATAATATTGGTAAAATAAATCGGTTCCTTTTACTTTTTTTAACATCAATAATTCCTCCCTCTATTACAACATTATAGCCAGTTAATTGACTGTTATAATAGTATTTGTTTTTATATTTTAGTATAGAATGGAAATCAATGAACAGGTATGGAACTTACAAAGCAGGATATAATATCTTTGACATTTACTTCCATAATAAGTGGAAACATAGGAATTGCAGATAAGATAATCAATAGATAATGATAAAATATCCAATAAGCTATTGAATGCATTAAATGGAAAGGGAGCTTTTAGGAGATTTAAGGATGCAGTCATAAGATTTAATGTAGAAAAAGAATGGTATAAATTTAAGGATTTGGAAATTAATAGGTGAATTTTGAGCCGAGCCTGAAAAAATTTTACATACTTTTTGATTATTCTGCCATGCTAATTTTATTCAAAATGAAGATGGAACTAATTATTTATTTAAAAACATAGTCTAATACATTTTCAATTAGACAATTTAGAGTTTCAATATAAGCTTCTTGAATAAATTTTTGGCTGTTAGCTTGAAAAATAGCAATTGCTTTCATGTAATTAGCAAAAATTCTCCAATCACATTTTGGAGAAAGTCCAGTTATATGACTTAAAATCCAAGTACTTGTTTTCTCATCGTTGGTATCATTAATAAAATATTCTTTTGGCCAACGAGTATTTAAGATTGCAATTTCGTCTTCATTCAAATATGTAAATAGGTTATTATCATTAAAAACGATTTTTTTTAAATATTTCTTGAAGGATATTCTATCCAAATACCCTTCTTTATCCAGCAATTTCTGAAATTCATTTTTAACACAATCTCTCTTATGCACAATGATTTCATGTACAAATTCTTCTTTTGTAGTAAAAAAATTGTAAAATGTTCCTTTGGAAATTCCAGACATTTTTGTTATGTCTTCAACAGAGGTTTTTTTATATCCATATCGCTTTATTAGTTCAAATCCATTTTCAAGCATCTGCTTCCTTAAAGCTGCTCTTTTTTCCTCATCAAATATTTGAGGCATAATTTTCCTCATTCCTTTTTATATGAATTAATAGTTGGTTTTAGTCATTTATAAAATATCATACAATTTTTATCTTGTCAAACACTTGACAGCCAGGTTATATAATGCTAACCTAAAATCATTAAATGACTAAATATATAAAAATAGTCATTTAACAGAGGAGGATTATATTATGCAAAATAAAAAACATAATGTTATTTCAGGTATTATTTCTTTTGCAGATGGATATAAAAAACAAATGAGTTTGTCTGCTATTTTATCTATTTTTAGTGTCGCAGCAGGATTTTTCCCTTATGTTATGACGGCTAAAATATTATCAGATATGATACTTTCCACAGCAACTATTCATGATATTTTGCTATGTTCAGTTTTAATAACAGCTGGTTACCTGCTTAAAATCGTTTTTTATAATTTAGCAACCGCATTATCTCATAAATCCACCTATGAAATACTTAAAAATATTCGTATAGCTATAGTAGAAAAATTATCAAGAATATCTATGGGAGATTTGCAAAGTCAGATATCTGGAGATTACAAGCAGCTTATTATGGATGATGTGGAAAAATTAGAATATCCGTTGGCTCATGCTATTCCAGAGATTATTTCTAATGCACTAGCTCCAATTATTGTAATAGTTTATTTGCTAACAATAGATTATCGTATGGCTATTGCTGGCTTAATTTCTATATTTATCGGGATCTTAATTATAGCCATGATGATGAAAGGAGGAGCAATGAAAGTATTTAAAGAATATAATTCGGGCAGTGCTCTTTTAAATTCAACTACTATTGAATATGTTAATGGTATGGAAGTGGTCAAAGCTTTCAATCAAACAGCATCTTCTATGGAAAAATTTAAATATGCAGTAAATAATTTTCGAGATGTAATGACTAAGTGGTTTGCCCACTGCTGGCCTTATTTGAGTGGATATAATGTTATCATGCCAGCTAGCATAGCTTTTGTTTTGCCTATAGGCTCAGTACTTTATCAACATGGGGTAATAAATATTTCGGATTTTATAATGTGCATGGTACTATCTTTAGGAATTGCACCTCCACTAATGAAATTAGTAGAATTTACTGATAATCTACCAACAATTATGTTTATGGAAAATAAAGTATATGATATTTTATCAAAAAATGAATTAGAACAACCATTAAATGAGGCTTCCATATGTAGTAATGAAGTTGTTTTTCAAAATGTTACATTTGGTTATGAAAAAAAAGAGGTTCTTCATTCAATATCATTTTTAGTGAAACCTAATGCTACCACCGCATTAGTTGGACCTTCAGGTTCAGGAAAATCTACAATCGCAAAACTAATCGCTAGATTTTGGGATGTTAATGGGGGAAGCATATTAATAGGTAGTGTAAATGTTAATACAATACCAATTAAACAGCTTATGGATAACATTAGCTTTGTATCTCAGGATAATTATTTATTTGATGTATCAATTCGTGAAAATATAAGATTAGGAAATTTTCAGGCTACAGATAAAGAAGTGGAAGAGGCTGCTGAAAAGGCTGAGTGCACAGAATTTATTTCACGATTTTCAGAGGGATATGATACAAGAGTTGGTGATGCAGGAAACCGTTTATCGGGGGGAGAACGTCAGAGAATTGCTATTGCAAGGGCTATATTAAAAGATGCTCCGATTATTGTTTTAGATGAAGCCACAGCATTTGTGGATGCAGAAAGTGAAGATAAGATACAGCATTCTATTGATAATCTGACAAAAAATAAAACCTTGATTATCATTGCACATAGATTAGCTACCATTGTTAACTCAGATAATATAGTAGTTCTTGAAAATGGGAATATTGTATCTCAAGGTACACATGGTGAATTGCTGAAGAAGTCTGAACTTTACAACTCAATGTGGCAATCTCATATTGGTGCAAGAAGCTGGAGTATGAATGAAGGGGGAAAAACAATATGTGGAAAATAGTAAAGAGAATTTTAGATCTTTCCGGGAATTATGCCAATAAAATCAAGGTAAGTTTTTTATTCTGCTCTGTTGATGGAATTTTTGAATCATTTCCTATTCTAGCAATATTTTATTTGTTTGATGGTATTGAAAAAGCTATAGGAGAAAATATACAGCTTTCAAGTAATACTATATGGCTTAGTATAGGCATATTATTTTGTGGCCTGATTGGAAGAATTATTTTTAAATATTTTGCATATCGATTTCAGGGAACAGCAGGATATAGTATGGTAGCAAAAGAAAGACTAAAAATAGGGGATCAACTTAGAAGACTTCCTATGGGATTTTTTAATCAGAACAATCTGGGGGAGATAACAACAACAATTACAACTGATTTGCAGTATATAGAAAAACACGCAGCATTTCTATTGGATAAAATTTCAAACTGTACTATAAATGTATTAGCAACGAGTATTATTATTTGCATCTTTGATTTGAGAATAGGGATATTATTTATAATAGGTCTTTTATTATCATTAATAGTTATAAATATAATGCAAAAAAAATCCATACAACTTTTTCCAAAACAAAAATTTGCTGAGACAGAAGCAGTTTCTGCAACACTGGAGTTTATTCAAGGCATATCAGTTTTTAAATTATTTAATATAGGAAGTAATCATACTAATCGTACAAAAAAGGCTTATGAAACTTATGATAAAAAATCTTGTGAAATAGAATTAAAGTTTGTACCATTTAACATTTTATTTATGAGTATTCTTAAAATTATATGCGGAGTAATTATATTTACTGCAGCTTATTTATCATTAAATGGACAAATGTCTGTTGTGAAGATGTTGATAATTGTTATTGCAACATTCAGTATATTTGCTCCAATTGAAGCAATAGGCGGTATATATAGCATGATGCATATGTTGGAAGCATCTCTTAAGCGAGTAGAAAAAGTTAAAAATTTTCCTGAAATAGATAGAGGAGCAGGTAATATTCCTATTTTAAAACATGATATTGAATTTGAAAATGTTTCTTTTGCATATGAAGACAAAAACAATATTTTATCTGATTTAACTTTTAAAATTCCTGAACGCACAATGACTGCTATTGTGGGAGTATCAGGCTGTGGGAAAACAACTATTATGCGTATGATTGCAAGATTTTGGGATGTTCAGTCAGGCTCAGTAAAAATAGGTGGAGTTGATGTGAAAAATATGACTTGTGATAGTTTGCTTCAAAATATTACAATGGTATTTCAAAATGTTTATCTTTTTCATGATAGTATTTTAAATAACATTAAATTTGGAAATCCAAATGTATCAAGAGAAGACATAATAAAAGCAGCAAGGAAAGCTCGTTGTCATGTATTCATAATGAACCTGGATGATGGCTATGACACGGTTGTAGATGAAGGAGGCGGAAATCTTTCTGGCGGTGAAAAACAGAGAATATCCATTGCACGTGCTATTTTAAAAGATGCTCCAATAATACTTCTGGATGAAGCGACTTCCAGCCTGGACCCAGAGAATGAACAACAGATACAAAAAGCCATAAATGAGCTTGTTAGAAATAAGACGGTGGTTGTCATTGCTCATAGACTTTCTACAATTCGAGATGCAGATCAGATTCTTGTAATGGAGAATGGAAGAGTTGCTGAACATGGAACACATAAGCAATTGATTAAAAAATCGGGTACTTATAAGAACCTTTGGGATGCTAGAATGCATGCAGCAGATTGGACAGTTCTAAATTCTTGACAATACATAAAATTAGTACTATAATTTAGAAAAAATTAAATTTAGGAACTATGACAGGAATCAAGTAAATATATGATATTTAAAGAGAGTGATGTTTGCTGCAAATTCACAATACTCATATATTGAAAACTCGTCCTTGAGTTATCGGTTGAAATACAAGTAGGCTGTATCGGGTGAATCCGTTATTTTATAAAGAAAAAAATTTGGATGGTACCGCGGTATTGTTTCTCGCTCCAAGAGAAGCAATACCGCTTTTTTATTTTGATGAAAACCTAATATTGTAAAAGTAATGCAAGGGATAAGTAAATATGGATATACTTTTAAAGAGAGTGCTCATGGTGAAAAAGCACATTTATACTGTATTGAAACTCGCCCTTAAACTGCAGTCTGAAAATTAGTAGGATTCTGCCGGCAATGATGCCGTTAAAATATTCAAGCTATAAATTTGGGTGGTACCGCGATAGACCTTTCGCCCCATGGAAAGGTCTATTTTTTATGCTTAATTTTGGAAAATAATTTTTACTGGCCAGTGAAATTATATATTAAAAATATTAAATTTTTGTTTACTAAATGGAGGTATTTTAATGGAAGAAGTCAATTATATTTCTGAAAAAATGGATTATGTTCCAATATCCAAATTACACTATAAAATTTTATGGCTCATCGGTCTTGGAATATTTTTAGATGGATTTGATGTATATCTGGCAGGTGGAGTTTTAGGTGTGCTGTTAAAAAGTGGATGGTCGAGCATAAGCTTAAATGCTGTTTTTATTTCTGTAACTTTTTTAGGACTTTTGATAGGGTCGCTTATCACTGGACTTTTAGGAGACAGTTTTGGACGTAAATTTTCTTATCAGCTGAACCTTTTGATATTTGGTGGAGCATCCCTTGTAGCTGCATTTTCCCCAAATATGATTTTTTTAATAGCCTGCAGGGGAATAATGGGAATTGGACTTGGTGCTGAAATTGTTACAGGATATGCATTACTTGCAGAATTTGTGCCTTCAAAAACCAGGGGAAAGTGGGTGTCCATGCTTTCGCTTATAACAAATGTTTCTACACCGGCGGCTGCATTTCTGGGATATCTTATAATACCACGGTTTGGCTGGAGATGGATGTTTGTATTTGTAGGTGTATTTTCCGTAATTGTATGGTATATGAGAAAAAGTATGCCTGAATCCCCAAGATGGTATGAATCCAAAGGAATGGAAGAAAATGCACAGCATGTTGTAAATATATTTTACGATGAGGCAGAAAAGGAAGCTGATAATTCTATAGCACAACCTAATGTCATAAGGAAGGAACATAATAAAGAATCGGGGAAGTTTAGTGATTTATTCAGTAAAAATATGATCTCGAGAACTATTGTAGGTTGTGTAGTACTGATTGCAATAAATACTTTGATATATACTTTTGTAAGCTGGGCACCTACATTTTTCCTGAGAAAAGGCATAAATGTTTCTAAATCATTAGGATATACAACTATAATGATGATAGGTGCACCTCTTGGAGCGTTAATTGGGAGTTTTATTGTGGACAAATTGGGGCGTAAATGGTGTCTTACTGTATTTATGCTTGCAGCAGGAGCACTTGGATATGCATATGCTTCACAAAATACTATGGATGTAATATTGACTATGGGTTTTTTCCTCACTGTAATTATATATATACTTCTTACACTCGGACTTGCTATCTATGTCCCGGAACTGTTTCCTACAGACATAAGACTTAGAGGTTCAGGATTTTGTAATGCAGTAGGAAGGCTGGCAACTATATTCAGCCCTTATGGAGTAGCATGGATACTTAAAAACTATGATACCAGAACTGTTTTTATAGTGCTTGGCTGTATACTTGTAGTAGTGGCATTTGTTATTGCTGTGTTAGGAGTTGAAACAAAACAGAAATCTTTGGATGAAATTTAAGTGCCTGACTTTTAAACTTGATATTTTACAATAGTATGCTATTATTTTTGTAGATAATTAGAATGAGGAGGATAATTAATATTATGAAAGATAAAGACACTTTGCTAACACATGATAATCTCCATATAAAGCCGGATACTGAAAGCGACATTTATATGGAGTAATAACAAAAAGTCGCTTGTTGTTCCGACTTTGTTATTTATATTATTACAAAGGAGGACAAAAATATGTCTTTAATAAATGTTACGAACCTAACATTTGCCTATGAAGGTAGTTATGATAATATTTTTGAAAATGTAGGCTTTCAAATTGATACAAATTGGAAATTGGGATTTACCGGAAGAAATGGAAGAGGAAAAACTACTTTTCTAAATCTTTTACTTGGGAAGTATGAATATAATGGAAACATTTCAGCTGATGTGACTTTTGAATATTTTCCTTATAAGGTGAATGAACAAGAAAATTTTGCAATAGATATCATAAGGGAAATCAGTCCAAATTCAATGGATTGGGAAATAATTAAAGAATTATCATTATTAGATATGGATTCGGATGCTTTATACAGGCAATTTTATACACTATCTAAAGGAGAGCAGACCAAAGTATTGTTAGCCGCTATGTTTTTGAAGGAGAATTCTTTCTTGCTTATTGATGAGCCTACAAATCATTTGGATGCTCAAGCTAGAAAAAAACTAAGTAATTACTTGAAAAAAAAGAAAGGATTCATTCTGATTTCACACGATAGGTATTTTCTGGATAATTGTATTGATCATATTTTGGCCATTAATAAAAGTAATATTGAAATACAGAAGGGAAACTTTTCTTCATGGTGGAGAAACAAAGAATTACAAGATGGTTTTGAACTGGCAGAAAACGAAAGATTGAAGAAAGATATTAGCTGGCTTTCCAGTTCGGCAAAACGTACATCTGCATGGTCAAATAGTGTTGAAAGCAGCAAATATGGAACTACTAATTCTGGGAGTAAATTAGATAAAGGATATGTTGGACATAAAGCTGCAAAAATGATGAAGCGTGCTAAAAATATAGAAGCCAGACAACAGAACATGATTGAGGAAAAATCAAGGCTTCTTAAAAATATTGAATCTAACGAAAGCTTGAAAATAGCACCGCTTACTTTCCATGATAAAAAGCTTGTGGAACTTGCGGATCTTTCAATTCAATATGATAATAGAATTGTCTGTGAAGCAGTAAGCTTCACCATAGAGCAAGGTGAAAGAATTGCTATTCAAGGGAAAAATGGAAGCGGAAAATCAAGTATATTGAAGTTGATTTATGGAGAAGACATCCCGTATAATGGAATTGTGAGAAAAAATCGTCAGTTAATTATTTCGTATGTTTCACAAGATACATCAGATTTATATGGTAACTTATCCGAGTATGCAGAGAAGTATTGTATTGAAGAAAGTTTATTTAAATCAATTCTTAGAAAGCTTGATTTTTCAAGAGAGCAGTTTGAAAAGAATATCGAGGATTTTAGTGGAGGACAGAAGAAAAAGGTATTGATTGCAAAAAGCTTGTGTGAACAGGCACATTTGTATATTTGGGATGAACCGCTGAATTTTATCGATGTCATTTCCCGTATGCAGATTGAGCAATTGTTGATTGAATATCAACCGACAATTTTGTTTGTTGAGCATGATATTGCATTTTGTGAGAATGTTGCAACAAAAATAATAAAATTGTAAAAATAGAAATAGTAATTAATATGTTTAATACGAATATATAAGCAACACATAATAGGCCCTCTCAACTAAAAAAGAGGGCTGATTTTACCATTTGTAAATGAGGCGGTAGATGGAATTGGTATGCTCCCATCTACCGATAAGTAATCTCATGAATACATATATTAAGCTATAGGTACTCTATATCCAAAAGAATGCCATACCCCAAAATTATCCTTTACATTTATGCCTCGCTGGCCTCCTGAAGCTGCATCAGCATAATAAGGATAACTTTTATCCTCTGTATAATGTCTAGTGTAATTGCCGGAAAAAATTACAGGTACCGCATCAAAATGTATTTTACTGCTGTTTACCATAAGCACGGCAGTTGTTTGAGTGGAATCCCCGTAATTTGATTCATGGGTCTGCTGGACACTGCTTTCAGGTATAAGCATATCAACATCTTCCTGTAGTGCTTCTACAGTTTCCCGGCAATTTGAGCATTCTCCGTTTGCCGATGGTATGCACAGGCGCTGGCCTACCCTCAAATAATTTGGATCAATACCCGGATTTGCCTCCAGTATACTGCCTATACTCACGTTGTATTCCCGGGCAATTTTATACAGGGTATCACCTGGCCGAATTATTCTTGGAGTATAACTTGGCATACAAGCTGGTATGCATATAATCTGGCCTACCTGAAGATAATATGGATTTATTCCGGGATTTGCAGCAATTAACCTTTCCAGACTTACTTCCAATCTCTGTGAAATACTGTATAAAGTATCACCTGGCTGTATGGTATAAGGATAATGATTTGCAGAACACTGCCTGTAATAATTATATCTCATAAAAATTTTCCCTTTATAAAATTAATATGGAGATTTATCTCTCATTTACCATACTATGCCGGAAAATATATTTTGTTACCGGGAAAGTTGTTTATATAAGTGATGTATTAGGCTATAATATAATAAAATATTATTTGCTGGAGAATTATTATTGAGAAAATAAATCAACAAAATAGCTTATTTGATTAATGGGACTATTAAATGGAAAAGTAAAAATATGCCTAAATGGATTGAAAAAATTCTAAAGTGAAACTAGCTTGGTATGTTGATATTGAGCTAGTTTTTGTGTGATAGAGGAGGATATATTATGAAGATTTCAAAGAAAGATGCGCTGAAATGGTTTGAATTTTTTTCAACACTGCCTGAGGAAGAGGAAATTATGACAAAACAGCAGGAGATAGTTTATTCTGCTTTTGCACAAATTGAGGCAGCCGTTGATAATAGAAATGATATATTGATGTCGAACATTAAGAGTTTGAAAACTTTGAAGAACAGAACTTTTTTTGTGGGAAATGAAAGTAAATTTCCCCAGGGGTGTCGTTCCTGTCTGCTGGGTACTGGTCTGAATGCAATCAGAAAAACCAACAAGTGTAACATGGAGTGTAAGTTCTGTTATGATTATGGAGAGCTGGAAGATATTCCTCCAATTGGCGAAGGTATGTGGGAAATTGGAGGCACAAGATTTTATGATAAGGATATTGATCTGCTTCTTTCCATTCAGAAGAAACCCACTGGCATTTGCTATGTTTATTTAGAGCCATTCATGGAAATTGAAAAATACTATCCGGTAATAAGGAAATTTAGTGATGCTCAAGTTCATCAACATCTGTATACAAATGGTATTTTAGCTACAGAGGAGACATTGAAAGCATTAGGTGAAGCCGGCCTTGACGAGATACGTTTCAACCTGGGTGCTTCTGAGTGTTCAGACAAGGTGATTGAAAATATCGGAACAGCGAAAAAATATATTAAAAGTGTAGGTATTGAAACCCCAATGACTCCCGAGTTTTTCGAAATTTTTTTTGAAAAAAAGCAGGCCATCTTGGATACAAAACTTGATTTTATCAATTGTGCAGAATTACATTTAAATGAGAATAACATAAACAATTATTATGGGGAAGACATGTATATTTCCAGGCAGGGATACATATCTCCAATTTGGAGCAGAGAATTAACTCTGAAATTCATGAAAACAGCCGATGAAGAAAAGTGGGATTTAGTGGTTCATGATTGCTCGAACTATACAAAATTTGCCAGGGATTTGAACCTGAGCAGCAAAGAGGGCAAATGGTTCGGAGCCAGTAATTATGCCTGTGAGTTTTCCAGAATTCCATATGAAGCATTTTTACCCATACTGGGTGATGACAATTTCAAGTTTTTAAGTGAAGAAGAATTGCCTGAGGGTTATAAACCGGGTGAGATGATTTTTTAGAAGGATTTGCTGTTTTGGTTTTTTTGAAATGCCAGCAAAATACAATGGGGGATATAACAATGTCTATTTTTTTATATATACTAGGAAATAATATTATACCTATTTTCATGTTAATTGGATTAGGATTTATAATAAACAAAAAATTTGAACTAAGCGTATTTACACTTAGTAAATTAAATTTTTACATATTTATACCTGGATTTATATTTTATAATCTTTATACAACTAATTTATCTTATGGTATGCTTATGATTTTACTTTTTTGTATGGTGAATCTAATAATCAACGATTTAATAGCTAGAGTTATTTCTAAAATTCGCAAATATGATTTGAGCCAGGAAAATGCCTTTAAAAATTCCATTATGTTTAATAATACAGGAAATATAGGTGTATCTCTTGTTACTCTTATTTTTGGGAGTGCACCTTTTGTAATTGATGGTAAGACACCTTATTTGAGTCAAGCCCTTGCAGCTCAGATTATGATTCTTGTGTTTATGAATATTACAATGAATACAATTGGTTTCTACAATGCAGGAAGAGCCAATATGGATATAAAAGATTCAATGCACCAAATATTTACTATGCCATCCATATATGTAATACTTATTGCTTTGCTGCTTAAATATATTCAAATTGACATAACTATAACACCATTATGGCCTGCAATTGAATATATAAAAGGCGGGCTGGTGCCAATGGCGTTAATAACGTTAGGGACCCAGCTTTCAAAGACTAAATTTGATTTTAGAGACAACAATGTAAATACAGCAGTTTTTGCACGGCTTATTATAGGACCTGTGCTTGCATTGGGCTTAATATATGTATTCAGGTTTAAAGGAGTTATTGCACAGACAGCATTTATCTCTTATTCAGTACCAACAGCTGTCAATACAGCTTTAATTGCTGTTGAATGCCATAATAATCAGGACTTTGCATCTCAGGAGGTAATGGCATCAACTATTTATAGTGCTGTTACACTTACATCGGCTATATACATAGCTAGAATTTTATTTCCTGTTTAAGCTGTAGAATAGGTACGAATTGATATAAAAAATCTAAATATGATGGTAACTTTAAACAAGAAATTTTAAATAAATGTATGGAAGTTGGAAATACCTTCATAATACCAAGATATGATATTATTTCAATAGATACTGTTGAAGATATGCTATAATATAAAACAGACAGGAGAGGGTATTCCCTTTGCAGAAGGCAATGGGCGAGTAGGAAGGAGGGCGGATTAAATTGGAACCTAGTATTGATTTTTCACAGTGGGGGATGACATTAATTCATAAAGATGATTTTAAGCTGGTTTATAGTCAAGGGAATAGTAAATCAAGATATATCTTATATAACTTGTATCCCGGAATTCAAATAATTTTAACTCAGTTAGAAAAAAACATCATTGGAATAGAAATAAATATACTATTCCTAATTACTTCCAAATAGCCTACAGTCATTATGGGATTTTCAAAATTGAAATAAAAAGAGAGAAATTTAGTCATTGCTGTCCTGATGATCTGTATATTACATATAATATGAAAGAATCCTTTGGCTCTGAAAATATCACAGCACAGTTCAGAGGTTTTAATCTTTTGGTGTATTCGGATAGGATTCCTGATGAAATCAAAAAAATGATGCAGGAGCATTTTGATATAGGTCTAAATCTTATAGAAAAAAAGTTAAAGAAAATTAAAATATACTGTATACTTAGAGCAGATAGGGAATTAAAGCATATTTGTGAAGAAATCTATAACCTGCTGTGTGTGGGCAGAAGAGGCATAATAAGATTAAAAACTTTGGAATTGTTAAATTATATATCTTCCATAGATTTTTCTTTTGAAGACAAATACCAGGTATTTTCCAGAGATTGCATTGAAAAGACTAAATCCATCAGAGATTATATGATTGATAATTTATCTAAAAAAGTGACCATAGATCATATATGTAAAAAGTTTGACATTACAGCCACTCTTTTTAAGAAGTGCTTCAAGGAGTTGTATCAATATCCTCCTCATGAATATTTAAACAGGATAAAAATGGCCAGGGCAGCGGAACTTTTGGTTTCAACCAATATGAATATTTTAGAGGTATCGGTTGAAATAGGCTGCTCAAGTTCAAGCAATTTTACCAGGGCATTTAGAGAAATATATAGAGTAAGCCCGTTACAATACAGAAAAAATCAAATTAAGTTGTAATATAAGGTTGGTATGCACCTACTGTCAGGGACAAAGGGGCATATTTTTTTTATTTAAAGAAGTTATGCAGGACTAATTTATGTGTCCAATATGAATATTTTCATGCTGTTTGAATTGATAGCGATTATCAATTACTATATAATGCAGATATATTAAAATGTTTAGAAACTTCATATATTCTGTATCACTTTCAGGAGGAGAAAATATGTTTAGTAAAATAATTCAATATGCTGACAGTCATAAAAATAAAATTTATTTATCTATACTGCAGTGTTTTTTATCTGTGGCATTTGGGATAATACCGTTTTTTATGAGCTATCAAATTATAGTAAGAGTAACTGAATTTGAAGAATTGGATGTGCAATATATTCTGGTTAGAATAGCAGTAGTAATATTATCCCTTATATTGCAGGCGATTTATTACAGTAAAGGCTTAAATAATTCTCACAAGGCAGCGTACAATATTTTGCACAGAATAAGAGTATCTCTGCAAGGAAAACTTGAAAAGCTGCCACTTGGATATGTCCAGGGAATGGGGGTTGGCGGCCTTAAGAAGATGTTCACAGATGACATAGAAGGTATTGAGGTTCTTCTAGCACATGCAATACCTGAGGGAATTGCCAATTGTATGATACCCATCCTTGTTATAATTTCAATGTTATTTGTGGATTGGAGATTGGCACTGCTTTCGCTGGCAGCAATGCCCTTTGGAATAATAGCTTTCTTTACTATGTTCAGTATCGGCAAGAGCAGTATGGAACCTTATTATAACGCAGGCACAAGAATGAACAATACAATTGTAGAGTATATAAACGGAATGGAAGTAGTTAAAGTATTTAATCAAGGGGGAGAATACTTCGGAAGATATAGAAATGATATATTAAATTACAGGGACAAGACCCTCTCCTGGTACAAGTCCTGCTGGCCATCGATGTCAGCATATAAGGTGCTCATACCCGCTAATGCCATAGTAATGCTGCCTGTGGGTGCATATATGGTAATTAACGGTATGGTAAACCTTTCAGACTTGATATTAATTTTCTGCCTTTCATCAGGTATAGGAATACCGCTTTTAAGGCTAGTGTCCTTTCTGCCGGCCTTGACACAATTAAATTATAAAATAGGAAATCTTGAAAAAATAATGGATCAAAAACCTATAGAAACAGGCTCAGGGAGTTTTAACGGTGACAATTACGATATCAAATTTGACAATATTTCATTTGCATATGAAGATGAGGAGGTAATAAAGGATCTTTCATTAGAAGCTAAAGAAAAAGAGGTAACTGCTTTAGTCGGTGAATCAGGCAGCGGCAAAAGCACCCTGGCCAAGCTTCTGGTTCATTATTACGATGTGCTGTCAGGCAGCATTACAATAGGGGGACAGGATATTCGGAATTTCAGCCTGGAAATACTGGGGAATCTTATTTCCTATGTATCTCAGGATAACTATTTATTTAATATATCACTTTTGGAGAATATCAGGATAGGAAATCCTAAGGCAACGGATAAGCAGGTATTATTGGCGGCGGAAAAAGCTCAATGCATGGATATTATTGAAAACTTGCCACAGGGATACAATACTATAGTGGGAGGAGCGGGGAATAAACTTTCAGGCGGGGAAAAACAGAGGATTTGTTTGGCGAGGGCACTGTTAAAAAATGCACCTATTGTGGTATTGGATGAGGCTACTTCATTTATTGACTCAAAAAATGAGGAGCTTATGAATGAGGCAATCAGAGAAACAGTAAAAGAAAAAACCCTTATAGTTATAGCCCATAGATTAAAGACAATTTCTGACGCTGACAAAATTTATGTACTTAAAGACGGGAAGATAGAGTCAGAAGGAAAGCATGAAGAACTGATAGAACACAGTGAAATATATAAAATGCTTTGGAACGCCGGTATAAAAAGTGAAAGGTGGAATCCTAAAGGAGAAGAATATGGGAATTAAATTAATTAAAAGAATTATGTATTTATCCGGAAAATATAGAAATAGAATAAGAGTGTCCTTTATACTTGCTTTTATAGAGACCATTCTTCAGAAAATGCCTACAGTATATGCTTTTTATGTATTCTTAAAAATAATGAACAATGATATGACATCCAGGAACTGTATAAATTTATTTATAGTTATGATAATTACGGTTATATTGCAGATAATTGTGCATTATTTGTCCGACAGGCTGCAAAGTGCTGCAGGCTATATGATATTTGCAGATTCAAGGGTTCAGTTGGGAGATCATTTTAGGAAAATTCCCATGGGCTATTATACAGAAGGGAATATGGGCAAAATCAGCTCGGTATTAAGCAGTGATATGCTGTTTATAGAAGAAAATATAATGAATAAAATAGCAGTTACAACCAGCTATATTGTCGGAACACTATTAATGAATATATTTTTGTTTGTTCTGGATTACAGGCTGGGCATCATTACCTTTATTACAATAGTGCTTTTTTACATTGTTACGGAAAAAATGGGTGAACATATGGACGAGCAGTCATTTATCAGGCAGAGACAAAATGAGAAATTAACAGATTCCGTAATTTCATTTGTAGAAGGAATGTCTGTTATGAGAAGCTTTAATTTAATGGGCTCCGAATCCAAATCTCTAAGAAATGCCTTTAAGGACAGCAAGGACTGTGCGATTAATTTAGAAACTGAAGTGGGAAAATGGATGTTAAGAGTATTCCTTCTGGCAGCAGTATCCACATCTATTATATTTGCAGCATCAATTTATCTTTATAAAATAAAAGAAATGCCGGGAGCATATTTGATAGGAGTGCTGCTGTTTGTATTTGATTTTTTCGCACCTTTAAAGGCACTTGCAGGAGACATGAATATGATGATGATAATGAGCAAATGCTTGGATAGAATAAATGAACTTTTTAAGGTAAAAGAATTAAGTCAGGAAGGGAATTCCACCATGCCGGAATCAGAAAAAAGTACACCTGAGCTGGAATTCAAAAATGTATCTTTCAGATACGAAGAAAAAGATGTTTTAAAGGATATCAACATAAAATTATATCCGAAAACCATGACTGCATTGGTAGGGCTTTCCGGAGGAGGAAAATCCACTATTGTCAATTTGGTTCCAAGATTCTGGGATATAAAGAAGGGAACCATAAAAGTCAGAGGTATAAATATAAAAGATTTCTCACTTGTAACACTCATGGACAGTATAAGTATGGTATTTCAAAGAAATTATTTATTTCAGGATACTATTTACAACAATATAAAAATGGGTTCAAAAAATGCAACAAGAGAACAGGTTATTGAAGCAGTGAAAAAAGCAAGATGCTATGAGTTTATAAATAGGCTTACTCAAGGACTTGAAACTATAGTGGGAGAAGGAGGTGCAAGCCTTTCGGGAGGAGAAAAACAGAGGATTTCTATTGCCCGTTGTATTTTAAAGGACGCTCCCATAGTTATATTGGATGAAGCGACGGCAAATATTGACGCTGACAATGAATTTTATATACAGGAAGCAATTTCCGAATTGGTAAGAGATAAAACTCTTCTTGTTATAGCTCATAGATTAAATACGGTTAAAGCTGCAGATCAAATTTTAGTAGTAGACGGAGGTAGAATTGCAGAAGGGGGAAAGCACGAAGAACTATTAAATAATAATGGACTGTATGCTAAATTATATGGGATTATAGAGAAATGATGAATTTGCAATAGCATTTTGACCGAAGCACGGAAGAAGGAAGAAAGCCTTTGTAATTTCTAGGTTTATAATATTTCCTAGCTGAAGACGGACTTCTCTCTGTTTTAAAATAATGTTAGATGTTATTTAACAGTTAATACTTGAATTAGTAATTATTTACATATATAATAATACATGTCCTAAGTAGAAATACTTAGAGAAAAGAGTAAGCATTTGATTAACTATCAGGTGCTTATTTTTTTCTCTATAAAATAGTATATTTGTTACAAATAATTAATAAATGTGACATTAAGTTGTAACAAATAACTTATAAAATAATAAATATAGTAAGAAAATATTTTAGTAAAATTAAAAATAATAGTTCCCTCTATTATTGTAATCAGGTGTCTGTGGTTGCAGGGCACGATAAACTTAAGTGCAACCACCATTGGACAATAATTTGATAGATCTCCTTTTAATAAGCATTCTGATATTTAGGATGCTTATTTTATGTGGAGAATTAAAGAATATAAAAAAGGAAGAGGTTAAAAACATGAATTCATCAGGATTAACATTTGGGATTTATCCGTTAAGTGCAGCGGGCACTCCTTTTGGTTTGACTACAGGACCTGGGGATAATTATAAAAAGATTCAATTAGCTTTAGGAGATCTTAAAGGTGGGATTAAAAAGCTGTTACCGAGAAATTATCTTGTATATACAAAAGAATGGGAAGAAAAAATGCTATCAAATGCAGATCACTATCTTAATGCTGGTTTGATGGGAGACCTTACCATAGGTTGTGGTGATTGGACAGATAATCAGAAACCAGATATAGAACTTAATAACTGGCTTAATTTTATTAGAAAAGTTATTAACCGATACGGTTTTAATTTAGTTTCCCTTCAAATTACAAACGAACCCAATTTGTCATTTATGGAAGGTTCGAAGCCATATATAATACAAGTCCTTGTAGAAGGAGTGATTTCAGCTAAGAAGGCAGTACAGGAGCTTAATCTACCGATAAAAATTGGATTCGGCTCCGTGCCTGAAGGTCCTGCTGCAGTTCCACACTTTTGGAAAAAATTTTGCAAAGTCTGGGAATAAAACATTTATTGATTCAGTTGATTTTGTGGGACATAATTTTTATGTGGATGTATTTGAAGATCATCAGATGGATTTAAAAGAAATAACTTTATCTGTTGAACATAAACTCCGCAATTTAAGAGAAAAAAGTCTTGTTACAACAGGTATACCAACTTCAGTACCTATACGGGTTACAGAAAACGGATGGCCTACGGGAAAGAATCCTGTTGCCAATATGAAAAGAACCTATGAACGTCAAACCGAGGTTCTTGAAACAGTTGTTAGAACAATCTATAATTTGCGGCAGGAGCTTAATATTTCCCATTATGAACTTTTCGGACTCCGGGATGCAGATAGTTCAAAAGATGATCTTTTCCATCAATATGGAATTATGAGAGATGATTATTCGCCTAAACCGGCCTATGATACTTTTAAGAAGTTAATATATGAACTTGGTGTTTAAGTTAATATAATTTGAAATTAAATCGCTTCCACTTTAATTATAACATATAAAAAATTATAAATGCAGACTATTTCTTATTTTTTGTCAGTGATATAATGCAATAACACATTAATGTAATTTATTGCAGGTATTATTGTGAAACCCAAAGGATTGCCAAAGGAGGTAAATTTATGAGTTCCTATGTGCTTGGTTTTCAGGACATTGACAAAACGAAACTTACGGCTGTTGGAGGAAAAGGTGCGAACCTAAGTGAACTTTCCAGGATTGAAGGAATACACGTACCAGATGGCTTCTGCATTTCTACTGAAGCATTTAAAAGAATCATGGGGGAAATGCTATCCATTGATGAATTACTTGATCAGTTATCACTTCTGAAGGTGGAAGACCGGGATAAAATCAGTGAACTTAGCGGTGAGATCCGTAGGGCCATCGAAAGTATAGCCATTCCTGAGGATATTGATGAAGAGATAACGCGATTTATCTTCATGCTTGGAGAAGAAAATGCCTATGCAGTACGATCCAGCGCAACTGCAGAGGATTTACCCACGGCCTCCTTTGCAGGACAGCAGGATACGTATCTGAACATTGTCGGAAAGGAGGCTGTTTTAAAGCATATCAGCAGGTGCTGGGCATCGCTGTTTACTGAAAGGACAGTAGCTTACCGCCTTCAAAAGGGCTTTGACCACCGTAAAGTCCATCTGTCCGTGGTTGTTCAGAAGATGGTCTTTCCCCGGGCGGCAGGGATTTTGTTTACTGCCGATCCCGTCACTTCCAATAGAAAGATATTGTCTATTGATGCCGGCTTCGGACTTGGTGAGGCCCTGGTTTCAGGGCTGGTAAATGCAGATAGCTATAAAGTGCGTGACGGTAGAATCATTGGGAAGAAAATATCCATCAAGAAACTGGCTATTTATGCTTTAAAAGGTGGAGGTACGAAAGAACAGGAGATTGAGCCTGAGAGACAGAAGGAGCAAGTGCTGGCGGAGGAGCAGATTTTACAGCTTGAGCACCTGGGCAGGAAGATTGAAGAACATTTCGGCTGCCCCCAGGATATCGAATGGTGTCTGGCTGATGATACATTTTACATTGTCCAGAGTCGGCCAATCACTACTTTGTACCCCATACCTGAAGCAGATGATAGGAAAAATCATGTTTATGTATCCGTGGGTCACCAGCAGATGATGACAGACCCCATGAAACCATTGGGATTGTCTTTTTTCCTGCTGACCACCAGAGCACCCATGCATAAAGCTGGTGGAAGGCTGTTTGTTGATGTTACACAGATGCTTGTTTCCTCTGACAGCAGGAAAACCTTGTTGGATACCATGGGACAGCACGATCCGCTCATGAAAGATGAACTCATGACCATAGTAGAGCGGGGAGATTTTATAAAATCCATACCGGATGATAAAAAAGAACAGAGTTTGGATAAAGGCAATAAAATTGCGCCATCTGCAGGTTTCCGGACACAGATCAAAAGTGATCCGGAAGTTGTTTCTGATTTGATTGAAACTAGTCAAAAATCTATAGAAAAGCTGAAACAAAACATCCGGAGTTTATCAGGACCGGATTTATTTGATTTTATTCTGGAGGATGTTCAGGAGTTAAGAAAGATTTTATTTGACCCGCAAAGTTCTCATGTGTTTATGGCTGCTATGGATGCTTCATCATGGATCAATGAAAAAATGGAGGAATGGTTAGGTGAAAAAAATGCAGCAGACACGCTTTCTCAGTCTGTGCCAAACAATATTACCTCGGAAATGGGGCTGGCGCTGCTGGATGCAGCAGATGTGATTCGTCCCTATCCTGAGGTGATTGACTATTTAAAACATGTAAAAGATGATAACTTTTTGGATGACCTGGTTAAGTTTGATGGCGGACAGGAAACCCGGGAGGCTGTATGTGCTTATCTCAATAAATACGGAATGCGGTGTGCCGGAGAAATCGATATTACCAAACCTCGCTGGAGTGAAAAACCCACTGCACTTGTTCCCATGATTCTCAATAACATCAAAAACTTTGAACCTGATGCCGGCAGGCGGAAATTTGAGCAGGGGCGGCAGGAAGCTTTGAAAAAAGAACAGGAGTTATTAGATGGATTGAAACAGTTACCAGATGGCGAACAAAAAGCCAGAGAAACAAAACAAATGATCGATCTGATCCGGAATTTCATCGGGTTTAGGGAATATCCAAAATACGGCATGGTTAATCGCTACTTCGTTTATAAGCAGGCTTTGCTGAAAGAATCCGTTAAGCTCGTCCAAGCAGGCGCTATTAATGAAAAAGAAGATATATACTATCTCACCTTCGAAGAACTTCGGGAAGTGGTGTACACAGATAAACTGGATTACAAGGTCATAGAAAGGAGAAAAGAGGAGTACAAATTATATAAAAAACTAACTCCGCCCCGTGTTATCACCTCTGATGGCGAAATAATTACAGGTGAGTACAAACGAGAGAATCTCCCGGCAGGAGCTATTGCAGGTCTGCCTGTTTCTTCCGGAGTTGTAGAGGGACGGGCACGTGTCATTTTAAACATGGAGGATGCTGATCTGGAAGAGGGGGATATATTGGTCACCTCCTTTACTGACCCCAGTTGGACGCCATTGTTTGTATCCATAAAAGGCCTGGTTACCGAAGTTGGCGGACTTATGACCCATGGAGCGGTTATCGCACGTGAATATGGTTTGCCGGCAGTTGTGGGAGTAGAAAATGCCACCAGACTGATAAATGACAGACAGAGAATCCGGGTTAATGGAACAGAAGGATATGTAGAAATCCTATAATGGGGGAAAAGCATCTAAGTTAAAGTTTGGATGCCTTTTATCTGTGGATAAAGCCATCAATATCCTCAATTGTAAATTGAAATGCGACCATTCCGATACTAACTAGGTTGTATTAATAATAATAAATATTCACTCGTTAGTTAGTTGCATCTTAGCAAACAAGAGATTGGTTAATTACCAGTCTTTTGTTTGCTTATTAGTTTTGTTTTATATATCCTTTATTAGTTGGCGGCAGAAATGGAGGATATATGTCAAAGTTTTTTATTTATGAAGCGAGATTAGATTTGCAAAAGTACCTAAAGGAAGGCCTTTCATTTAAAGAAATCGCTCGCCGTATGGGAAAAGATCCAACCACTATTTCCAGAGAAGTTCGTAAATACAGTTCTGAAGTAGCAACAGGCTATCCTGGATTTCCATTTAACGCTTGCAAGAATCGCTTTAACTGTAGATTAAAAAGCATTTGTGGAAAGGACTGTAGCAGGAAATCTGTAACCTATTGTAAACTATGCTCTTCCTGTAACACGAACTGCAAAGAGTACATAGAAGAAATATGTACTGCAAAATATCGTGTTCCTTATGTCTGCAATGGCTGTGAAGCCATTGGCAAATGCACTCTCATGAAAAGTATCTATGATGCTGAACATGCTCACATCAAAGCTCACGAGAAGATTTCTAACTCTAGAATTTATACTTGCCAAAAACACTTTGCGTTTCTGAAAATGAAATTAGCAGATTGAATCGTATAATTTCACCACTCATTCAAAATGGGCAGTCTGTCAATCAGATTTACATTAATCATCAGGATGAGTTGATGTGTAGTGAAAAGACCATTTATAACTATATTGATGCCTGTCTTTTTGATATTAGAAATATCGACCTTCCACGAAAAGTAAGATTTCGTGAACGCTATAAAAAGCCGGAGTTCAAGGTGGATAAAGGCTGCCGCATTAGCCGCAACTACAAAGATTTTGAAACCTTTATTAACAAGAATCCTGATACTGCAATTGTGCAGATGGATTCTGTCATGGGAGTCAAGGGCGGTAAATGTCTTTTAACTATTCACTTTGTTGATTGCAGCCTGATGCTTGCGTCCCTGAGGGATGCCAACACTTCAAAGTCTGTTACTGATGTATTTAATCATCTTGATAAGATACTTGGCCAGGAATTGTTTTCAGAGTTATTTCCTGTCATTCTTACAGACAACGGGAGTGAGTTTTCCAACCCAAAAGCCATTGAATATCGGGATAGATTTCCATTTTTGCGTACACATATATTTTATTGCGATGCAGGTAGTCCTTATCAAAAAGGTGCTATCGAAGTAAACCATGAATTGATTCGTCGGGTTCTTCCAAAAGGTAGTAGCTTTAATGAACTTACACAGGATGATATCAATCTGATGATGAATCATATTAATTCCTACAAAAGAAAAAAGCTGAATAAACGCAGTCCGTACGAAACATTCAGCTTTTACCACGGAGAAGAGGTTTTGCATAAACTTGGATGTTATCCGGTTGCCGCCGGAGATATCATGCTAAAACCAGCTCTTCTTAAAAAGTAACCTTTAAATAATCAGTGCCGCCAACCTATTATCTGACCAAAGATTCAAGGGTGGATTCTCCGATTACAAAAAAATCGAGAGGGAGTTGACCTCCATTTGGCATGCTTATTTTTCACAATCATACACCAGAAATGAAGAGAAATCAAACAGCATTTGAATTACAAATGTGGCTCTTCGCTTACAAAACTGGACTTTAGGTTACAAAAACTGCGTTTCATTTACAAGGATTAAGTTTTAAATTACAAACATAGTTTTTCGTTTTACAAAGTGGCATCTCATCTTTCAATTAACCCCCTTCAATTTACTATTGAATAATAACAACAAATATATAGCTAAATTCAATAATAATATATTGTAAAACAATAAAACATATGTTAAAATCAAATCATAATGAATAAGTGAGGTGCTTTTATGAGACTTAAATCAACAATTTTTTTAAAGGTGGCAGTTTTTCTTATTGGAATTCCAGTTTTTGCTTTGTGCATATTTTGGTTGCCTTCAACTGCAGATTATTTACATTATCCCATTCTAATTGGTGTGTATGCAGCTGCTGCAACATTTTTTTTTGCTCTGTATCAAGCTTTAAGACTTTTAAGCTATATTGACAGGAATAAAGCTTTCTCTCAAATTTCTGTAAAGATTTTAAAGTACATAAAATACTGCGCAATCATAATTAGTGTTATATATACAGTACTTATACCATTTGTAATTCCTATAGCAGATGCAGATGATGCACCGGGTCTCATAGCATTTCCAGTAATTTTTATCTTTGCATCAATTGTTATTGCAGTTTTTGCTGCTGTTCTTCAAAAACTTTTACAAGATGCTATTGATATAAAATCAGAAAATGATTTAACGATTTGAGGTGGATAACTTGGCAATTATAATCAATATTGATGTTATGCTGGCCAAAAGGAAAATGAGTCTTACAGAGCTTTCAAAGAGGGTTGGAATAACCATGGCCAATCTTTCTATATTAAAAAATGGAAAGGCAAAAGCAATTCGATTATCTACTTTAGATGCAATTTGCAAGGCTTTAGAATGCCAGCCGGGAGATATTCTAGAATATAGAAATGATACTTAAAAGAAGATTATTTTGGGAGGCTACATTTATGTATGACATTGTAATAGTAGGAGCAGGACCTGCAGGTTCCACACTTGCACGATTAATTGGAGATAAATATAAGCTTTTATTAATAGATAAAAGAGATCTGGAAAATGAGAATCCCAAAAACCATATAAATAAATGCTGCGGCGGATTATTGGCTCCCGATGCCCAGAAAATGATTGCTAAGTTAGGGTTAGGTATACCGAAAGATATCCTGGTTGATCCGCAGCCCTTTGCTGTAAGAGCCATTGATTTAACTAATAATCTAGAGAGGCTATATCAGAGATTTTATTTTAATATGGATAGGAGTAAATTTGACAGGTGGCTGGTTTCTATAATTCCAAATGGAGTTGATAAAAAGTTTAATTCCCATTTTAAAAGTTTTGCTGAAGTGTCAGGTGGATATGAAATAAAGTATATTCATAATGGAAAAGAAATATCTGCAAAGACAAGAATTATTGTAGGTGCTGATGGGGCATCTTCAAGGATAAGGAATTTTATTGACAAAGATGTAAATATTCCTGAAAAATATATTTCAATTCAGCAATGGTTTGAATGTCCATGTCCTATGCAGTATTTTACTGCAATTTTTGATGAAGAAATAAGTGATTTCTACTCTTGGATAATACCGAAGGAAAATTATTTATTATTAGGCTCAGCACTTAGACCCAGGGATAATACCAGGAAAAAGTATGAAATATTGAAAACAAAACTAACACAGCTAGGCTTTAATTTTGATAACACAATAAAAACAGAGGGAGCATATATCTACAGACCGAAGAAGATATCCCAGCTTTGTGCAGGAAGGAATGGTATAGCCCTGGTCGGAGAAGCAGCAGGTGCTATTAGCCCTAGCTCCGCAGAGGGAATCAGTTATGCATTAAAAAGTTCCTTATATTTAGCGCAGAGTCTTGAAGAGGAAATAGATGGTTTTTTGGATAGATATAAGCACAGGGTAAAGCATATCAAGTTAAATCTACTCATTAAAAATTTAAAATCTCCAGCTATGTACAATCCATTTCTTAGACATTTAGCTATGAAATCAGGTCTGCTTAGTATTTAATAACCTAGTTAACTGTTACTATACTGTATGATGGGGTTTATTTATAAAATAGAACTTTCAGCTCAATATAATCTTGAAGATTTACATAACTCCATTTAGTAAGCCTTTGATTTTGATAATAATATCATATTGTCAGGGTAGAATTTTAAGTGTATATTTTAAAATAATAGACTTATAAGAATGGGGAATAGAAGATGAATGTAAATGATTTCGAAGAGCACGTAGATAAGACTATCTTAGATAGGGGATATGATTATTATAACGATGGAAATATAGTCGAGTTCTATAAAAAAGGGAATAGTGAATATGTTTTTTTCATAGAAGGAAGCGAAAAATACCGGGTAGATATAAAAATAGATGAAGGTGGAGATATGCTGTATTCAAATGCTTTTATTATATATTGCCATTGTGATTCTGCATGAATCCGTGAAAGCTTTTCAATATGCAGATGATTCAGACTCATGCAGGCAGGGAAACTGGAAAGAGTGAGATTCAGGTATACAAGCAGATTCATAGAGGATATGATAGAGACTATAGACAGAATGAGATAAAGATACAGCTGAACTTTTATATAAGAAGATTGAAAGCAAATGATTATTGAGCATATGAAATGGAACTGAAGGAGGTTATTTGAATGGATCATTTAATTAGAGTGAAAGGTACAAGTAATATTAATGTTAAGCCGGATTTAATTGTTATTGCTATGAACCTTGAATCACAACATTATGATTATGGCAAGACAATGAAACTTGCGGCTGATTCAATAGAAATTTTACAAAATGCAATTGAATCAGCAAGTTTTGACAAAGAAGATCTAAAAACAACAAGTTTTAATATAAAAATGCACTATGAGAGTTGTCGTGATAATAACGACAATTATAGAAGCAAATTTGATGGATACATTTGCAAGCAAAGTTTAAAAATTGAGTTTGATTTTGACACGGAAGTAATGTCAAAGGTATTTGCTGCTATTGCAAAAACACAAATAAATCCACAGTTGGATATACAGTTTTCTGTTAAGGATAAATCTGCTATCAGTGAAAAACTTTTGGTAAGTGCCGCTGAAAATGCAAAACATAAGGCAGAAGTCTTAGCAAAAGCATCAGGAGTTACTCTTGGCGATCTGATTGGTATTGATTACGATTGGGGTGAACTGCACCTTTATTCTCAAACAAAATATGAGGTGGAGGAAAATTGCATGACTGTTCAGTCATCTTATGCCCCGGATATCGAACCGGATAATATAGAAGTCAGTGATACAGTTTTATTTTCATGGAAGATAAAGTAAATGTGATGATTAAGGAGGAAATATAATGTTGGACAAGGCAATTGTAGTAGCTGCAAAGGCCCACGAGGGTCAGGTTGATAAAGGTGGACAGCCATATATACTGCATCCTCTGCGGGTAATGTTTTCAAGAAGAAGTGAAGCTGAGAGAATATGTGCAGTACTCCACGATGTAGTAGAAGATACGGATATATCTCTGGACTACTTAAGAGATCAGGGCTTTTCTGAGGAAGTACTGTCTGCACTGGATGCCCTGACCAGGCGAGATGGTGAAACCTATGATGAATACATAAGTAGGATTGTAAAAAATAAGATAGCCAGTCATGTAAAACTGTGTGATTTATGTGACAACACGGACTTGTCAAGGATAAAAAATCCTTCAGCTGTAGATTACGAGAGGGTGAAAAAATACCGTAAAGCCGAGGACAGGATATTCGATGCTCTTGATGAAAATGAAGATGGAGAATTCATCAACACCAAGGAAATTGAAATAGATGGCTGTGTATCAGTACCAGAAAACTGTTTAGAAGATGAATTCTGGGATAAGTTTATAGATTTTATTGAGAGAAATTACTGGTCATTTTGCGGCGGCATAAATGAATCGAAATAAAATTAAAATATTTGGAGGGATTGTAGTGGAAAAGAAAAGGTGGTACCCTTGTTGTGGAGCATTGTCGCTAGATGAAGAAAATAGTTGGGATATTTGTGGTCTGTGTGACTGGGAGGATGATCCTCTGCAAAAATAACGACCAGATTATAGTGGTGGGCTAATTCAATGAGTCTTAATGAGTCTAAGAGATATTTTAATAGAGAAATATTGCATAAAGAGTTAATGGTGTATGATCATTATTGCCCACAGCTTGATAAGAAATTACAGAGAAATTGTGCAATAAAATAATCATGGTAACTACCTAGATTTCGTACAAATATAAAGCTTATATTTTCATGTATTTACCTGTTATTATTTTCTATAATATTCATTTATGTCTTTAGTTGATCTACAGCCAATAACAATAGACATCATAGTAGTTATAAGCTTTTGATAAACAGAATATTTTACTTTTTTCATTTTGAGATTGAAGTCCTCAAAAGGCTTGAAGAATCTCATTTTCAAACCAAACTGCATAACTGCAGCTAACCAAATGGAAGTACAGGGCAAACGCATGAGTAAATAAACTGTAAACATGACTGAAATTGTGGTTTTAAGGCTTCACTTAGGTTAATCATTATAGTATGATAGCTCATATAAATTATATGGAGTATGGTGCTATGATAAAAAATAAAATGATAGATTATTTTGGAATAATAACAGAGCGAAGACAGAAAGTAAAAATTAAGCATAAGCTGACGGATATATTATTTATATCCGTATACTTAGAAATATAGAGACTGAAAAAACAATGAGTGGTCCAAGAAAAAGGGCCAAAGCGATGACAGACAAAGCTTTTCTTGATCTAGTTGTAAAAAACACATTTTTAGCTTGATAAAATTGAGCCTATTTTCGATTTTACGGGATATATCTTAAATATAATAAAGACTGTCTGGTTATTTGAAAATACTTTCTCTTGAGTTATGTTAAAAATTGTGAAAATTTAATATGATTTACATTCGTTTTTTAATATACATTTCCTAAACAACAAAATATTACTTTTCATGCGTTTGCCCTGAATGACTCACAAATTTATCTGTATAATTTTTATATTCTATGGTATAATATCAGTAATAAGAAGGGTGGATTATGAATTTAGTCTGCTTGATTAAATTACATGGTTTAAATAATAGATAGAGTTTAAGGAAGCCTATCTATTATTTTTTTCAGAGTTATTTATGTTTACTTTGGTATCGGATGATATTTCATCAGGTCACAAAGTTATTTTATTTTCGATTTTAATATCTGACTTTTTATCAGATAACGCCACTATACAAACAGCAGTTATTGAAAATAAACTGAAGAACAATATTAAATATTCTCCTGCCATAAATACATCACCTCTTCTTCATACGCAGACATTATTAACCATAATCCACCCATGAATAAAGAAGAGGCAGCCATATAAATTTTTCTTATTACATTTTAGATTATATCATATACTTTAATTGCTGAAAACTAAAGGCAAGAGGAACATAGTAAAAATTCACATAGTGATTTATAATATTTAAGATAGCATGAATATTTTTAGACAGCTGCCTCCATGGTTTTATCTCTCACAAAAGGGGCTGTTGGGGTAATTGACAGCAGAGGAGAGGTGGCAGTATGAGTTGATAAATTATTAAATAGATTTAAAAAATTATTTTAAGGACAGATGAAAATCATGGAATCCATACCTGATAAAATAAATAATGAAAAGCAGGAAAATACATATATTGATATTAAAAATAAGGAAATAGAGGATAGTAATTATCTCGTAAATAATAAATTAATAGTAAATTCAGATAAAGGTAATCTATTAAGTGAACTAAAAAGATGTCTGAGTCAATGCGAAAAATTTTATTTCAGTGTGGCTTTTATAAATTTCAGCGGACTCCAGCTTTTACTTGATAGTTTTAAAGAGCTTGAAGAAAAGGGAATCAAAGGGAGAATTATAACTTCTACATATCTCAATTTTACTGAACCAAAGGCGCTTGAAAGAACAAGAAAGTTTAATAACATTGATTTGAAAGTTTTTATTGCTTCCGGAGATAAGGGTTTTCATACAAAAGCCTATATTTTTGAGAATAGTGAAGATTACAAGATTATTATAGGATCTTCTAACATTACCCAAAGGGCTTTAAAGAGTAATGTGGAGTGGAATGTGAGAACAATTTTAAAAAAAGGTGACAGCTTTTCCTGTCAGGTTCTTGAGGAATATCTAAATTTGTGGAAAACAACTTCTGTTGTAGATAATAAATTTTTAAACAGTTATGAGAATTTTTTGAGAGAAATCAAAAAAAGAAGACATGATGAGGCACTATGTTTTAATGATTATGAAATAATAAGGCCAAATGATATGCAGATCAGAGCTATGGAAAATTTAAAGAGACTCAGGGGTTCAGGTGAGAAAAGAGCACTGATTATTGCGGCTACCGGTACAGGGAAAACTTATTTATCGGCTTTTGATGTTATGAATTATAATCCCCAAAAGATGCTTTTTTTGGTTCATAGAGAAGAGATTTTAAGAAGTGCTGAAAATACTTTTTCCAAATTGGTGAAAAATAAACACAGGACATTAGGGCTGTTAACGGGTTCAAGCAAAGACTTGGATTGTGATTACTTATTTTCAACTATAAAATCCATGAATAATTATTTGGAATATTTTAGTAGAGATGAATTCGATTATATTGTTTTGGATGAAGCTCACCATGCGTCTAGTCTATCTTATAAGAGAATTTTGGAGTATTTTAAACCGGATTTTTTACTTGGAATGACTGCTACACCTGAAAGATATGACAGGGAGAGTATATTTGATATTTTTGATAATAATGTGGCACTGGAAGTGAGACTTAGGGAAGCACTGGAATTGAATTTAATTATTCCTTTTCACTATTTTGGAATAACAGATATTGATTCCATTGACATAAGTGATGTTGATATGAAAGATGTGGACGAAATAGTCAAACGGCTCAAGGTAAATGAACGGGTTGATTTTATTATAGAAAAGATGAATTTCTATGGTTATGATGGAGAAAAGAGAAAATGCATAGGTTTTTGTGCAAACATTGACCATGCCCAATATATGACTTCTGAATTCAACAAGCGGGGTATAAAAAGTGTGTGCTTGACGGGGAAAAATTCTGCTGATGAAAGGAAAGGGTACATAGAGAAACTTGAAGAAGACACTAATGAACTGGAAATTATATTTACTGTGGATATATTTAATGAAGGCGTAGATATATCATCTGTTAATTTGATTTTAATGCTCAGGCCTACCACATCTCCTGTAATATTTATACAGCAGCTTGGGAGAGGTCTTAGGAAATACATGGAAAAGAGCTTTTTAACGGTGCTTGATTTTATAGGTAATTATAAAAGAGCATTTTTAATAGCTATAGCTCTTAATGGTTCAAGATATTATGACAAGGATAGTTTGAAGGTGGCTGTGGCCACTGAATTTGAAGATTTACACGGTTGTACTAATATTCAAATGGACAGGATTGTCCAGGAGAGAATACTAAGGCAGCTGGATGAAGAAAATTTTAATTCCATGAAATATTTAAAAGAAGAGTATATGGAGTTTAAGAAGATGAATGGAGGAAGAGTTTCATATTTTTTAATGGATTATATGAAGTATGATGGAGCACCTGATCCACTTAAGTTTGTTAATAAGGAAAAGATCTATCCTGCATTTGTAGCTAAAATAGAAAAAGACGAAGAATTAAAAAAATTGCTGCAAAATGATGACTTTTTTAAAGTTCTGAAAGAATTCACAGGAAAGCTGCCCATAAAAAGAGTATATGAATTTAGTATAGTAAAGTACCTTTTAAGCCATGAAAGTATAAACTTTGGACAGGCTAAAAATGAAATCTTAAAACATATTGAATATGTGGATGATAAAAGCATTCATCATGCTTTTAAATATTTGAATCAGAATTATTATGACAAAGCTGAAATGCATGGTACTATTAAATGTTTTGAATTAAAAAACAAAGAATTATATTCTGCCTGGAATTTTAAAAAGTTAATGCATAACAGTGAATATAGAAAATATATAGAGGATATTGTGAATTATGGGCTTATAAGATATGAGAAGGAATTTTCCAATAAATATTATGGAATACCTTTTTTAAAGCTATATATGCAGTATAAAATGACGGATACTGCATTGTTGTCAAATTATGAAAAAGCTCACAGCTCATTTAGAGGAAGTGGTCTTATAAGCAATGGCAGCGAATATTTTATTTTTGTAGATTTGCATAAGGAAGAGGGAATTAAAGAGAGTATTAATTACAAAGATAAATTTATAAATGAAGACCTTTTTCAGTGGCAAAGTCCAAATAGTACATCCCAAAATTCTGAGAGAGGGCAAAATATAATACACAATAAAGAGAGAAGTGTAAATTTACATATTTTTATAAGAAAATATAAGAAGATAGATGGATTGGTTCAGCCATATATCTATATAGGAAAGGGAAATGTAATAGAATATCAGGAGGAAAAACCTATAACGATAAAGATAAAGCTGGAAAATCAAGTGCCATTTGGATTGTATAATGAATTTGTCAAAAAAGTATAGCAGATTTAATTTTGCTATACTTTTTCCTGTAAAAGTTTTTTCATAGTTGGGATATCAACAGGTGCCCAGTTTAAAGAAGGTAAATTTTCTTTAGGCATCCATATTAATTTTGAGTGTTCATTTTTTGTGGGAGTTCCGGATATCAATTTACATTTAACTGTAATTAGATTTACCGTAAATTTTTCATATTCATAAATACTGTTATTAAAAACATCTATAAATTCAACCGTACATGACAACTCTTCCCTGATTTCCCTTTCAATAGCTTGTTTAAAAGTTTCTCCCTGTTCTATTTTGCCACCTGGAAACTCCCATCTATTTGGAAGTGACATTTTAGGAGAACGGAGAGCACACAAGATTTCTTTATCTTTATTTTCTATAATTGCTCCAACAACTTTTAATAATTTTTTCATGAACAACACCTCCCTACTAATGTATCATAAAGCTGTTGGTTTTAAAAATTTTATAATAAATTACATTTCATTTTATACAGATAAGAAAAACGGTGATAAGATTTTGGGGCTTAATAAAAACCTAAATAATGCAGATAAAAAGAGCCCACAAATTTATCTGTATAATTTTTATATTTTATGGTATAACCTCAGTAATAAGAAGGGCGGATTATGAATTTAGTGTGCTTAGTAAAATTTACATGTTACAGATAATAGATAGATCTCGGGAAAGGCTATCTGCCACTTGATAACGATTTCTAAACTTCAGATGGTTTCAAAAACCCCACCTGAAGCAAAGAACTCTGTTTATGTTTACTTTGGGTATCGGATGATATTTCATCAGGTTTCAAAGTAATTTTATTTTTTATTTTAATTGTGTGAAATTATTATTTTTGACTACATGAAATTATTCATTTATTATTAAAACAGCAAATTTAATGTTAATTATTACAATTTACAGGATATAAATAGTGCAATAAATAATACAATATAATCAAGCGATTTTTGTTTTATTGCAAAATATTATATAATAAACTACATTGGTGTAACAAGACTGGATTAGGGGGCATTTTATGGATCTTTTCAAGAAGAAAACGCTGAGTCAGTTGAGAAGCAGTGTGGAAAAAACAAATTTGTCAAAAAGTCTTACATCCAAAGACATAGCCGCACTTGGCATAGGTGCCGTAGTTGGAGTTGGAATATTTGTTGCTACAGGTGAAGGGGCCCATGCAGCAGGCCCGGGAATAATACTTTCATTTGTTCTGGCTGGAATAGTAGCATGTTTATGTGGGTTATGTTATTGTGAACTTGCTACAATGTTTCCGGTGGCAGGCAGTACATATTCATATTCTTATATTGCTTTTGGAGAATTTGTGGCCATGATTATAGGATGGTGTCTGACTGCGGAATATCTTGTTGCAGTTAGTGCTGTTGCTTCAGGATGGTCTGGTACTTTTAGGGGAATACTGCAGTCGGCAGGGATCAATCTTCCATCTGTTATAGCCGGTTCACCCGGCAAAGGAGGAGCTATAGATCTTCCCGCAGTAGCTATAATATTGTTTCTAACGGCGCTTCTTTGCTATGGCATGCAGGAAAGTTCCAGGGTAAACAATATTATTGTTGCAGTAAAGATACTAATAATACTTCTTTTTATTTTTCTTGGAGTATCACATATAAATGTATCCAACTATAAGCCATTCATGCCTTATGGGTGGAAAGGAGTCTTTACAGGTGCAAGTACTGTATTTTTCTCATTCATAGGATTTGATGCTATTTCTACTTCTGCAGAGGAGGCAAGAGATCCGAAAAAAGATGTATCTAGAGGGATTATAATATGCCTTGCAGTAGTATGTATACTTTATGTTTCAGTGGCGGTGGTGCTTACTGGAATGGTTCCATATAAAGAAATAGTTTCAGACAATGCAGTCCCGGCTTCACTTGCGAGGGTAGGCATTACCTGGGGATCTGCGCTTGTAGGCATTGGTGCAATTCTGGGAATGATTTCCGTCATGATAGCAATGTTATATGGACAGGTAAGAATATTCATGGTTATGTCCAGAGACGGACTCATACCAAAGGTGTTTTGCGAAATAAATTCAAAGCACAACACTCCGGTTAAGGCTACTATAATAACGGGTGTTATAGCGTCTATAATAGCAGGCCTTCTTCCGCTGAATGTAATAGTGGAGTTTCTCAGTATAGGTACACTGCTGAGTTTTATGGTAGTATCCGCAGGCGTTATTTATTTGAGAAAGGCAATGCCGGATGTAGAAAGAAAATTCAAATGCCCGGGAGTACCATTTACACCTGTTGTAACTATATTGTGTTGTCTGATACTTCTGATATCCATGCGTCTGATAACCTGGATCGGGTTTTCCGTATGGCTTTGTTTGGGATTGATAGTTTATTTTTCTTATGGAAGATTTCATAGTACAGTGCAGAGTGAAAGTGATGGAGACGAGAAAATATCATAGAAAGTTAAATTATGAAGAAATTATTGCAATATTACCGAATTTGTATTAGTATATAACGGTAAAAAACAACAATTCAGATGAAAATAGTGGGAGAGTTATGACTATTGTCATTCACCGAAGAAGTAAATCTTTCAGGTACCTATTTAATGTAGAGATGACCGCTATTGGATGAATCCTTGGAGAGACTCTAAACGAGCACCGAAGGAGCAAGCCGCAAGGTAAAACTCTCAGGTAAAAGGACAGGGGAAAAGGTAAAATATCTTAAATTCTTTTGGATCTTATCTATTCCCATTTGTATCTCCAATTACAAATATTTATATTTTAGAAAGGTTTTTATCATATGCCTTTCTATTAAAATGGAGGGATAAAATGGATCAACTACAAAAATACTATTTGGAAGGATACTTTGATTTTTACCGATTAAAGATGGAGTCCATCCTGACATGACTTCTATTATTACTTGGACGATCAAATAACGAATGCATAATACAGTAATAATTAGAAAGGCGGAATATATATGTCGGAAAATCAAGATTTATCGAGGGGATTAAAAAATCGTCATGTTCAATTACTTGCAATTGGGGGTGCAATTGGCACTGGATTATTCCTCGGCTCAGGAAGATCCATTCACTTGGCAGGTCCATCTATTTTATTTGCCTATACTATAACAGGAATAATTTGTTTTCTTATTATGCGTGCTCTTGGGGAATTGCTGCTTTCCAATTTAAATTATCATTCATTTGTAGAATTTGTATATGATTATCTTGGAGATGGAGCAGCATTTATTACTGGGTGGACTTACTGGTTCTGCTGGATTTCGCTTGCAATGGCTGATTTAACTGCTTCCGGACTCTATATGCAGTACTGGTTCCCGAATGTGGCACAATGGGTTCCAAGTCTTGTAGCTCTTATAATTTTGTTGATTATGAATCTTACTGCGGTAAGTTTATTTGGGGAAATGGAATTTTGGTTTGCCTTAATTAAAATTGTTGCTATCGTAGCATTGATTTTAATTGGTACATTTATGATTATTAAAGGATTTTCTACGAATGCGGGTTTATCTAGTTTTGCAAACCTTTGGAATCACGGTGGCTGGTTCCCAAATGGGATGAGCGGTTTCATACTTTCTTTTCAGATGGTTGTATTTGCTTTTACTGGAATTGAGTTAGTCGGTTTAACAGCCGGTGAGACAGAAGATCCAGAGCATGTTATTCCAAGAGCAATCAACAATATTCCAATTAGAATTATTATTTTCTATATTGGGGCGCTTACTGTTATTATGAGCATATACCCATGGAATTCAATTAATCCAGCCAAAAGCCCATTTGTACAGGTGTTTGCTGCAGTGGGAGTAGTAGCCGCAGCCAGTATTATAAATTTTGTCGTACTGACATCAGCTGCATCTGCTTGTAACAGCGGTATCTTCAGTACAAGCCGGATGGTTTACTCTCTTGCCAGAGAAAATAATGCACCCGAATCCATGAAGAAATTGACTTCTCATAAAGTGCCGTCAAATGCCCTGATTTTTTCTGCAGCTGTTATTCTGATTTCGGTTATTCTAAGCTACATTATGCCCGAGGGAGTGTTTGTACTCATTACGAGTATATCTACATTCTGCTTTATCTTTATTTGGGCAATTATAGTTGTCTGCCATTTGAAGTATCGACGAACTAATCCGGAACTTGCTGCCAGGAACAAATTCAAAATGCCATTTTATCCAATTGCCAACTATGTGATTTTGGTATTTATTGCTTTTGTTCTAGTTGTACTGGCGCTCAATAAGGAAACACGTATAGCTCTGTTCGTGACACCGGTTTGGTTTGTAGCTCTTGGAATTATTTATAAGGTACTCAAACTAAAAAAGAAAAATCAGGAAGATGCCGGAACGGATTTGGGATAAGATGTGCTATAATTACTTTAATACTTATTTGTGGAGGCTTAACATGAATAACCTGATTGTGGCATTTGCATTGACTCTTTTTGCCGGATTATCTACGGGAATCGGCAGCACGCTGGCTTTTTTCACTAAAAAAACCAATACCAAATTTTTAGCAGTGAGTCTTGGATTTTCTGCAGGTGTAATGATCTACGTCTCCATGATTGAAATCTTTTTTAAGGCCAAGGATTCTCTTGTATCTGAATTTGGAATAAAAATGGGATCCTGGATTACTGTGATTGCATTTTTTGGAGGAATGTTTTTAATCGCATTGATTGATAAAATTATTCCTAGTTATGAGAATCCACATGAATTTCATGAAATGAAGGATATAGGCGAAGGTAAAAATGGTGTTGATAGTAATCTGATGAGAATGGGAACATTTACTGCACTGGCTATAGCTATTCACAATTTTCCAGAAGGACTGGCTACTTTTACAGCAGCATTGAAGGAACCGACAATAGCTGTACCAATAACTGTTGCCATAGCTATTCATAATATACCTGAAGGAATAGCAGTATCGGTACCTCTGTATTTTGCCACAGGAGATAGAAAAAAAGCATTTATATATTCATTTTTATCTGGACTGTCGGAACCTCTGGGTGCATTTATTGGGTATTTGATATTATTGCCTTTCATAAGTGATTCAACGTTTGGAATACTCTTTGCAGCAGTGGCAGGTATAATGGTGTTCATATCATTAGACCAATTGCTGCCAGCTGCTGAAAAATATGGCGAGCACCATTTATCCATATATGGGTTGATATTTGGAATGATAGTTATGGCTGTAAGCCTGCTGCTGTTTATTTAATTGATATTTTGTATTACAGCATAGATAAATTTGATCTGCAAAATTTATCTATGCTTTTGTTTATGCAATATATATTGACAGGCGAGGTATATAATATTATATTATAAGTAAGACGATAAAGTATAATTTTATAAAGGAAGTGATGCTGTGTCTATAACATCTGACATAATAAGGGGACATACTGAAACCATAATTCTTGCACAACTTGAGTCCAAAGACAGCTATGGTTATGAAATAAACAAATTCATAAAACAGAAGACAGACAACAGGTACGAACTTAAGGAGGCCACTCTTTATTCAGCTTTTAGAAGGCTTGAAAAAGCATCATTGATAACTTCATATTGGGGAAATCAAACTACTGGAGCAAGAAGGAGGTACTATTCCATAACTGAATTGGGAAGGAAAGCTCTTGACCAATACAGGAAAGACTGGGATGAGTCAAAAGAATTAATTGAAGAATTGATTAATGGAGGTAGGTATAATGCATGAAAAATTGAGAAAAAGTGTTGAAGAATTATTTCAGAATGCACCAAAGACAAATAGGGCTAATGAACTCAAGGAAGAACTTTTGGCTAATCTTACAGATAAATATGATGATTTGGTGTCTTCGGGTAAAAATGAAGAGGATGCTTTTAAAATAGCAATTTCAAGTATTGGAGATGTTGATGAACTTATAGAGGAATTAAAAAATAATGATGTATTCAACTACAAAAATATCGAGAAACAACGTAAAAAAAGTGCTATTTTGCTTTCAGTCTCAGTTGGATTGTATATAATGAGTGTGGTCGTTTTAATATTGTTAAGTGAAGTTTTTATGGTTAACGAAAACGTGGCTGCAAGTATAATGCTTACAATAATTGCTGTTGCCACCGGTATTATTATATATAGTCATGTATCCAGACCAAGATATGTAAAATCCGATGATACCATAGTAGAAGAATTCAAGGAATGGAAATCCTTAAATAATACGCAAAATGAGATAATCAAATCTATAAAGTCTATAATGTGGCTTTTTATAGTTGCTGTTTATTTCGTTTTAAGTTTTGTATTTGGGGCATGGGCATATTCGTGGATTATATTCATAATAGGAGCGGCAGTAGAAAAAATTATTGTATTGAGTTTTAAATTAAAGGAGTAGAAATATGAATAGACATTTAATAAAGATATTGATTGTAATATGGTCGATTATTGCAGCGGTGTCCGTAGGTTTTCTCGTATACGGTCTGACACACCGTGCAAATGTTACAGGAATTTCAGAGATTTTTAGACTGAAAAACAGTTCATTCAATAGGACATATACAATTCAGAAAGATGAGAATGTGCCACTGAAAAATTGCAGTAAAATGAATTTTAATTTTTCAAATGCAGACGTAATTGTTCATACTGTTGATGCTTCAAATCTGAGGATTGTTCAAAATTCAACATCAGCACTTAAAGACAGAGAAAAGTTTGCAGTTACCAGGGGAACAAATGATATTACAGTAAAAGTGGAGAGGATCAACAGATCCTATGGAATATTCCAATTGAATTTTAGTGAGAAGATAGACATATATGTTCCTAAGAATTATATGAAAAGTTTGAGTATATATACGGCTTCCGGGGATATTATTTTTGCATCTGATGTAAAAATGGATGATATAGAAATAGATCAGAATTCAGGTGATTTTGAAAGTGAATACAATATTGTAAGCAATAACATGTATGTGAACTCGACTTCCGGAGATGTAAGCATCAATAATCTGGCTTCGAAACATTATGATATACGTTCAATTTCAGGAGATGTAAATATAAATTTACTTTCAGGTTCAGGGCAGGTAAAGGCTACTTCAGGAGATATAAATTTGAGTATTCCAGAAAAGTCGGGCTTTGAATTTTATGGAAATTGTATCTCCGGTAATATAAATTCGAATTTTCCAATAAACTATGAGAATGAGAAACACAGCAGTGCCTCTGCCAAAATTGGAAGCGGGCCATATGAAAGAATAGATATCAGTACTGTATCTGGAGACATAAATATATCTAAAAAATAGATAATAGAAAAGTTCCGTAACATATGTTACGGAACTTTTCTTAAAACCATGTTAATATAGGTTCATAAAGATAAACAGGGAGGAAAGTAATCATGGAAAATAAGATGTTTTGTTATCAATGTCAGGAAACAGCAGGATGTAAAGGCTGTACCAAAATAGGAGTATGTGGTAAAAGACCTGAAGTAGCAGCTGTGCAGGATTTGCTTGTATATGTGACAAAAGGAATATCTGCAGTCACTACGGCACTCCGTAATGAGGGAAAAAAGGTAGCCAGGGAAGTAAATCATCTTGTAACATACAATCTGTTTACAACAATAACAAATGCAAATTTTGATGAAGATGCCATAGCTTCGAGAATTTTTGAAACACTAAAAAAGAAAAGGGAGCTTCTGGAGAAGCTGGACAATAAAAATGATCTTCCGAAAGCTGCATTATGGGACAGTTCAGATAGAAAAGAGTTTGTACAAAAAGCAGCATCAGCTGAAGTCGGTGTGCTTTCTACAAAAGATGAAGATATAAGAAGTCTGCGTGAACTCATAACTTACGGAGTAAAAGGACTTTCTGCATATACAAAACATGCCAATGCCCTGCTTCAGGATGATGAAGAAGTTGATGCATTCATACAGAGAGCATTGTCGAAAACATTGGATGATACTTTGACTGTAGATGATCTTGTAGCATTGACACTGAAAACTGGTAAATACGGTGTAAATGGAATGGCACTTTTGGACAAGGCAAATACATCCGCCTATGGCAATCCTGAAATTACAAAAGTAAATATAGGAGTGAGAAATAATCCTGGTATACTTATTTCAGGTCATGACCTGAGGGATATGGAGATGCTTCTGAAGCAGACAGAAGGCACCGGTGTTGATGTATACACTCATTCTGAAATGCTTCCAGCTCATTATTATCCGGCATTCAAGAAGTATTCACATTTTGCAGGAAACTATGGAAATGCATGGTGGAAACAGAAAGAGGAATTTGAAAGCTTCAACGGACCTATCTTAATGACAACGAATTGTATAGTTCCTCCTAAGGACACTTATAAGGACAGATTATATACTACCGGTGCTGCAGGATTCCCGGGATGCAAGCACATTCCAGGTGAAATAGGAGAGGAAAAAGACTTCTCGGAGATTATTGAGCATGCTAAAAAATGTGTTCCTCCTACTGAAATAGAAAAGGGGGAAATCGTAGGTGGATTTGCGCATAATCAGGTTCTTGCACTGGTGGACAAAGTTGTAGAGGCAGTTAAGTCAGGTGCTATCAAAAAATTTGTTGTTATGGCAGGATGTGATGGAAGGGCCAAATCTAGAAATTACTATACTGATTTTGCAAAAGCCATTCCTAAGGATACAGTAATCCTTACTGCAGGATGTGCAAAATACAAGTACAACAAACTTGACCTGGGTGATATTGAAGGAATACCTCGTGTGCTTGATGCAGGTCAGTGTAATGACTCTTATTCTCTTGCGGTAATTGCATTGAAATTGAAAGAAGTCTTTGGATTGGATGATATCAACAAGCTTCCTATTGTATACAATATTGCATGGTATGAACAGAAGGCAGTAATAGTACTTCTCGCATTGTTGTACCTTGGTGTAAAAAATATTCATCTTGGACCTACGCTTCCTGCATTTCTTTCGGCAAATGTAGCAAAAGTACTGGTAGAGAATTTTGGAATTGCAGGTATAGGATCTGTAGAGGATGACGTAGAACTCTTCTTTGGAAAGTAAAAACATATTTTTAAATTATATATAATAGATAAAATCATAGGGAATAATTGATTCTCTATGATTTTTATTAATTATGTTGACTTTGAAGAAAAATGTTAATAGAATAAAGTATACATATGATGAAGGGCTTATTTATATAATAATTGGTACTACCGGTATTACAGGTAGTATATTTTAAAGATAAGGGAGGTGAGTTTTTGTGAACCAGTTTTTATATAACACCATTGTTGAAGATTTGGAAATGAAAATTAAACAAGGTGAATTAGCTGATGGTACAAGATTGCCTTCAGAGAGATTAATGGCTGAAAAATATAATGTAAGCCGTAACGTAGTTAGAGAAGCCTTTAAAGTGATGAGCGAAAAGGGGTTGGTTGAAATATATACAGGCAGGGGAGCATATGTATCCATACCAAAGGACAGTGTGATAACCAGCAAGCTTCAGGAAGCCATAAGTATCAGTAAATCAAATCTCTATGAAATCTTGGAAGTAAGAAAAGTGCTGGAGGAAGCTGTTGCCAGAAAAGTTGTTAAGGTAGCTACGGAAGAGGATATAGAATCTTTAGAAAGGATCTATGCTAGAATGGAATCATCAATTAGAGATACAATTGGGTTTGAAAAGGAGGATATTAATTTTCATATAGAACTGGCAAAATGTACAGGAAATTCAACTTTAGCATTACTTATAAATACATTTAATAAAATTTCAGGTAAGAATTTATATAAACTTCATTATTTATATCCAGATAGGGCGGAAAAGGCCCAAAGAGAACATAGAGCCATGATTGATGCTATAAAAGAGAGAAATGAAGATAAAATAATAAAGGCTGTAGATTCTCATGTAAACTGTCTTGCAGCAGAAATGGAAAAATTAAAATAAAATCAATATAGCCAGTGATTATTAAAATACAAGTACTGTTAAAAATAACAGCTTGTATTTTTTTTATTTTATTTGTAAAAATAATAAAAAAATATTGACAATAGTTCAATAGATGCTATAATAATTATTAAATTAACAATTGGTACAACCGGTAGTACCAATTGTTAATTTAATAATGTTTAATCATTATAGGGAGGAAATATATATGGATTATATGATAAGGCTTGATAATATTCATAAATCTTTTGGTAAAAATGAAATATTGAAGGGAATTAATATGAATATAAAAAAAGGAGAAATTGTAGTAATACTTGGGCCAAGCGGTTCTGGAAAAACAACGTTGCTTAGGTGTATCAATTTTTTGGAAAAAGCTGACTCCGGAAGTGTAATAGTAGGCGATTTTAAAGTGGATTGCAGTGAGGCATCCAAAAAAGACATAAGAAAGCTAAGAAGTAAAACGGCAATGGTTTTTCAACTATATAATTTATTTAGAAATAGAACCATACTTGAAAATGTTATGGAAGGTCTCGTAGTTGTGAAAAAAATCCCTAAATCTGAGGCCAGAAAAAGAAGTATAGAATTACTGGAAAGTATTGGCTTGGGGGACAGGCTGAATAATTACCCTTCACAGGTTTCAGGTGGACAACAACAGAGGGCAGGAATAGCAAGGGCTTTAATATTAAATCCTGAAGTAATATTGTTTGATGAACCAACTTCGGCATTGGATCCGGAAATGGTTGGAGAAGTATTGAGTACTATAAAAAAAGTGGCTGATACAGGTATTACCATGGTAGTTGTAACCCATGAAATATCTTTTGCAAGAGAAGTTGCTACCCGTGTAGTGTTTATGGAAAATGGAGTAGTAGTTGAGGAAGGACTGCCGAAAAAGATATTCAATAGTCCTAGAGAATTAAGGACAAAACAATTTCTATCAAGAATTATGGAACAAAAAGAAAGCTCAGTATTGTAAAATATAATATTTTAGGAGAGGATTATTATGAAAAAAATATTGAATGTATTAGTTAGTGTAATGATAGTATTTACAATTTTCTTATCAGGTTGTGGCAAATCCAATTCAGCGAATAATTCCACCAAAGGTACTGCAGATAATCCCAAAACTGTTGAAATTGCTATATTAACTGGAATGGCGCCTTATACTTATGTAGACAATAATGGAAAATTTCAAGGGTATGATTATGAACTGTTGACTATGATTGATGAAATGCTGCCTCAATACAAATTTCATTATAATGCAGTTGAACCAGATGCAGCTGCGGCAGCTGTTCAGGCAGGTACTTATGCGCTTTCTGCATCAGCTCATTTCATAACACCTGCGAGAGAAAAAAATTTTATTCTGTCAAATCCAGAATCTTATTATCCGGTAAATTTAATATCACGTAAAAAGGACAGCTTCACTAAATTTGAAGATTTAAATGGAAAAACTTTAGTCCCAAACCCACCTAATGATGGATTATATGTGGTATTACATGATCTTGCAAAGAAATATCCAAATGTTAAATTCAAACAGGAAGAAGTTTCAAATTATATACCATATGCAGATGGTATGCGTGGGGTATTGAATGGAAGATGGGACGTTTGGTTTGGTGGAGATACGATGTTTTACGATATTATCAAAAAAGAACCTATGGATCTTTATTGCTCAGAACCTATATATACTGCTCCTTGTGTAGCTGTAATAAATAAAAATCATACTGATTTAAGAGATCAAATTAACGAATGCTTGGTCAAGCTATATAAAGAAGGAAAATTATCTGATTTATCTAAAAAATGGTTGAATAAGGATGTATGGGATATTGCAAAAAAGACTGGTGCCTTAGCAGATGTATACAAAAAATAGATAATTTATTTTTATAAAATTGGACAAACATCCTTATAAGGAGGCGTATTTTGTGAAACAAATAGAATTTATGATTGATAAATTACCAATTATATTAAGTGCTTTGCCCGTTACTTTGGAAATATTGGTATTTTCAGTTGGAATTGCCTTTGTTCTAGGAATGATATTAACATATGCCAGGGTGTGCAGAAATAAAATCATCAGAATCATAGCAAGTATATATATATCATTTATGAGGGGCACCCCAATGATCGTTCAGTTACTATTGGCTTTTATAGGTATTCCGTTGATTTTAAGTAATTTAGAGGTAGATACTTCAAATTGGAATAATGTAATCTATGCAATAATTGCTTTTAGTATGAATGAGGCAGCATTTTTCGCTGAAATATTCCGTTCGGCATATTTGGATATAGACAAAGGCCAGATAGAAGCTGGAAAAAGTATTGGAATGACAAAATTCCAAATATTCAGAAGAATAATATTTCCACAATCTGCGGCAAAAGCACTGCCCAACACAACTAATATGATTATTGAGCTTATGAAGAATACATCTCTTGGAATAGCAATAGGTGTAGCAGATATGATGGGAATGGCAAAGCAGATTTCATATAACAACTATGGAATTGGCCAGACAGAAACCTTTATAGCAGCAGGAATTATATATTGGATAATGGGATCTGTAATGTTTGCAATTTCACACAGTGTGACTTTAAGACTCAACAGATGCGATAATTCCAGTTCGATTATTGAAAACACAAGTCAAACTACATAATAAAGGAGGGTGGCACAGCTATGGAACTAGATTTAGGATATATGATTGAATGTATAAAACCCATAATGTCCAAGTTTTCAGTTACCATGTATATGACTTTGGCTGCTACAATATTGGCTTTGATATTTGGTTTGATATTTTCTATTATAATCACGAAAAATATATTTATATTGTCAAAGGTAGTACACTTTATAAATTCATTTTTAAAGGGGATTCCGGTTCTGGTAATACTGTATATTTTATATTATTCAATGCCGTCACTGCTTCAACCATTGGCAAATAGTCTTGGCTTTAGCTATGACATAAAAGATCCGCCTAAAATGATATTTGGTATATTTGCATTTGGTATAACTTATATTCCATATATGTGTGACATGATAATATCAGCATACAATACCATACCTAAAGGCCAAATTGAAGCCTGTGCTTCCATAGGATTTACAACTTTTCAATCAATGAGGAGGATAATAATTCCACAGATGACAGTTGTATGTATTCCTGTTTTCGGAAATCATTTTGTGAATATATTAAAGGCGACATCATTGGCATATATGGTAAGTATTATCGAAATGATGGGAGCTGCAAAGAATTATGCAACTGGTACACAGAGATTTATGGAGACCTATATAGTAGCCGCATTGATATATTGGGTTGTTTGTATAGGGGTTGACAGTTTGTTTTCTGTAATTGAATCCAATACTGGCAGATATAGAAGAACTATAGCACAATAGATGAGGTGATAGATAATGAAATTTTCGTTTGATGTTCCTACAAAAATTATTTTTGGAGTTAATTCATCACTGGAGATACATAAACTACTGGATAAATTGGACTTGAAAAAGGTATTTGTAGTTGCAGGTAAATCTTTTAGTAAAACAAAGTATTTTGAAAAAATAGTATTCAATCTAAGACAGAAAAATTTTGATGTTACTGTATTCACGGATATTATTCCCGAGCCTACAATACAAGTAGTAGATGAAGCATCCATGGAATTGAAAAACAGTAACTGTGATGTAGTAGTGGCTGTTGGTGGCGGAAGTACAATTGATATCTGTAAAGCAATGTGTATGCTCCAAAATAATGAGGGATCCATAAAAGAGTATTTGTTTGGTGGCAATAGAAGAGTAGAAAATAAGCCGCTGCCTTTAATTGCAGTTCCAACTACAGCAGGAAGTGGCAGTGAAGTAACTGGAGCTAGTGTAGTATCAGATGAAGAAAATAATGTAAAATTATCAGTAACTGACCCCAGTCTAATACCTCAATTTGCGATTTTGGATCCTGCAACTCAATTGGACATGCCTCAGCTGATAACATCAAGTACGGGAATGGATGCACTGACTCATGCAATAGAAGCTTATGTTTCTAAAAATGCATCGATAATAAGTGATTCATATGCAGAAAAGGCAATCCAGCTTATAGGGGAAAATATTTATACGGCAACATTTACTACTTGTGATATAGAAGCTAGAAGTAAAATGGCAATAGCCAGTACACTGGCTGCAGTAGCTTTCGCGAATGCAGGGCTGGGAGCAGTTCATGGAATTTCACAGGCAATGGGCGGTGTGGCTCATGTACCACATGGTATAGCCAATTCCATGCTGCTTCCGCCAGTTATTAAAAAAAACATGTTTGGGGACTTGAAAAAGTTTAGTAAAATAGCTGAACTGCTGGGTCAGAAAGTTGAAGGACTGACTTACAGAGAAGGAGCATTAAAGTGTGCAGCAAGAATAAAGGAGATGAGTCTTGATTTAAAAATACCTTGTAAATTTTCAGAAGTTAATGTAGAAGAAGATATGTTTTCGAAAATAGTAGAAGGAACTATGGACTACAGAATGTTGTCTTTAAATCCGGTTAAATTGGAGAAAAAGGACATATATGAAATATTGGATGAATTAATATAAGAGTATTCAAAATATTAGGAGGAATCGCAAATGAAATTTGAAAATTATAAAAAATATTTAAGTCCGGCATTGGCAAAGGCTACAGATTTGATAATGGAAAATGGCAAAGGATGCTATATGACCGATATCAATGGTGACAGATATCTTGACTTTGTACAGGGTATTGCAGTAAACGCATTGGGACATTGCCATCCTAGGGTTGTAGAAGCTGTTATAGAGCAAACAAAGAAGCTGATGAATGCTTCATTTAATTTGGTTAATTTTCCAACTACATTGGAACTTTCAAAAAGATTATCCGAGGTTACTCCGGGAAATTTAAATTCGGTATTTTTTTCAAATGGAGGTGCCGAGGCAACTGATGGAGCATTAAAATTAGCCAAGGTATATACTAAAAGGCCGGTAATAATAGCTTTTAAGGGATCTTTCCATGGAAGAACTATAGGTGCTACCACTGTTACTGCATCTAATTCAAAATATAGAAAATATTATGAACCAATGATGGGAGGAGTTTACTTTACTACTTATCCCTCAAAGGATTTGTGTCCTAAAGGTTTTGATGAAAAACAGAGAACAGAATATTGTCTGGATGAATTGGAGAGTTTATTTAAATACATTGTGGATCCTGAAATGGTTGCGGGAATTATAATGGAACCGGTACAGGGAGAAGGTGGATATGTGGTACCAACTAAGGAATTTGTACAGGGAGTTAGAAAATTATGTACTGAATATGGAATTTTGCTTATATTCGATGAAATACAATCAGGATATGGGAGAACCGGAAAAATGTTTGCAGGACAAAACTTTGATGTGGTCCCGGATATTATGACTGTGGGCAAGGCAATAGCTGGAGGACTTCCAATGAGCGCAGTAATATCTACTCGAGAAATAATGTCAGAATGGCATCCGGGAATGCATGGAACCACATTTGGCGGGAATCCAGTATGTGCGGCTGCTGCACTTGCGGTATTAGACGAGTATAAGGAAACCAATATACTTGAAAATGTACAGAAAATGGGAAGGTATTTAAAAGAAAAATTGAACATTCTTAAAGAAAAATACAGTTGTATATCAGATATCAGAGGAATCGGATTAATGATTGCCATAGAATTTTCTCATGAAGATGGAACGCCGGCAGGTGATGTATTTTCAAAGGTAAGAGATGAATGTTTCAAAAATAAACTATTGACTCTGGCATGTGGTGTATATGGCAATGGACTTAGATTTGCTACACCATTGAATGTCACTGAAAAGGAAATAGATGAGGGAATTGCAATTATAGACAAAGTATTGAATAAAGTTTGGAAATAACAGGAGGATAAATGATGGATAAAAGACGAGTGCTTTATTATAATATCGATGATAATTTAGATTATGAAAATATGCTGTTGAAAGAATGGAGTATAGATAATTTGGAACTTGTGGAAGTTAAAGACAAGGAAGGATCAAAGTCTTTTGTAGAATATGCCTATGATTTTGATGGAGTAGTAGTGGAATACCAGCAAATTACTGAAGATATTATAAATAGTCTTCCAAACTTGAAAATAGTTACACTTCAGAGTATTGGATACAATAATGTAGATATTGATGCGGCTACTAGAAAAGGTGTGTGTGTTACCAATATTCCTGGATTTTGTACGGAAGAAGTTGCATTGCATACGGTTGGAATGATTATTGATCTGGTAAGAAAAATAACATTTTTAGATCGTTCGGTGAGAAAGGGAAAATGGAACCCGCTTTATGGATATAAGACTTATAGACTGACAGGGAAAATAGCAGGTTTGTATTTCTTTGGCAGTATTCCCAAAGCCATGACACCTGTGCTTAAAGCACTGGGACTGAACATATTAGTATACGCTCCTACAAAGACAAAAGAATATTTGATGGAATATGGAGTGGAAAAAGTTGACACTTTTGAAGAATTGCTTACAAGATCGGATTTTGTATCGCTTCACTGTCCTCTTATGGAATCAACAACTCATCTGATTTCAGAAAGAGAGCTTGAACTTATGAAAGATACGGCCTATCTTATAAATACTGCCAGAGGCAAGGTGGTAGATGAAAAGGCTTTGGTAAAAGCTCTGGAGTCCGGTAAAATAAAAGGAGCTGCAGTAGATGTAATCGAAGATGAAGAGGCGGAACAAAGTGAATTGTTCAAACTTGAGAATACAATTATTACTCCTCATGCTGCATTTGTATCAGAAGATTCATTTTATGAAGGAAGAAAAAGATCATTGAAACAGCTTGTACTGAGATTATCCAAAAATAAAAGTCCAGAATATTTGGTAAATAATAATTTGAAAATTACGCTGTAAGGGGTGTTTTATATGAAAAAAGAAATAAGCATTGAAAGCTGTGCACTGGCACAGGGACCTTATGTACAGGGACTTGTATATAACAATATGATTTATGCTTCACAAATAGGGATAGACAAATATGGGAATTTGGCAAAAGGCGGTATTCAGCAGCAGACAAGACAAATCATGGAGAATTTCAAATTGATCTTGGAGTCACAGGGTTCAGGCATGGATAAGGTAATCCAGTGTACTATTTATATTGTAAACATGGAGGATGTACAGCTTATGAACAGGATATACAGTGAATATTTTACAAAGCCTTACCCATCACGCTGTTGTGTGCAGGTAGCAGGCATGTCAGATGGAGCTTTGGTTGAAATGTCATTGGTTGCAGCATTGTAAAATTTATTAGAAAGGGCAGGTTTTTAATATGTGTTTGAGGGTAGATAATCATGTTATATTGGACATTGATAAAGATTTTAAAATGGTTGAAATCTTTGTGGATGGTAGAACAGTACAGGCCAGGGAGGGCGAACCTATACTTGCAGCACTGCTTGCAAATAATATTATCATAAATAGGTATACATTAAAACGCAAGGAACCAAGGGGACTATTTTGTGGAATTGGACAGTGTACAGATTGTGCGATGATCGTGGATGGAGTACCTAACGTGAGAACCTGCATAACTCCAGTAAAAGCAGGTATGGTAATAGAAACTCAATATGGATTGGGAAAGGGGAAAATGTGATATGTTGGAGAAAGAAATTGTAGTAATAGGAGCAGGACCAGCCGGATTATCTGCAAGTATTGAGGCATCCAAAGCAGGAGCACAGGTTCTGGTTGTAGATTCAAATATAAAGCCTGGAGGACAGCTCTTTAAACAGATACACAAGTTCTTTGGATCCTCTGCACATAAATCAGGTACAAGAGGTATAAATATTGGAAAAGATCTTGTTGGACAAGCAAGGGCAAATGGAGTGGAAATTTGGCTTAGAAGTACGGTTATAGGGCTTTTCCCGGGAAATAAAGTGGGAATAGAGAAAGGCGGTGATGATGAAAAAAAGGAATTGGTTACTATTAGAGCCAAAAAGATAATAATTGCAACTGGTGCTTCTGAAAATGCAGTCAGGTTCAAAGGATGGACGAAACCAGGAGTTATGGGTGCAGGAGCAGCACAAACCATGGTAAATGTAAATCATGTAAGACCAGGAAACAAGGTAGTGATGATTGGAAGCGGAAATGTTGGATTGATTGTATCATATCAGCTTATGCAGGCAGGCTGCGAGGTTGCAGCACTTGTTGAGGCAGCACCTAAAATAGGTGGATATGCTGTACATGCAGCAAAAATAAGAAGAGCTGGTGTTCCAATATATGTTAAACATACTATAACTGAAGTTAGAGGAAAAGACAGAGTTGAAGAAGTAATAATTTCGGAGGTAAATGAAAAGTTTGAACCTATTTTCGGAACTGAAAAATCCATTAAAGCTGATGTAGTTGCAATTGGGGCAGGATTAAAGCCGTCTATTGAACTTGCACGGTTATTGAATTGTGAACTTACATTTAATCCTGTATTTGGAGGTAATGTACCTATACACAATACAGATATGGAGACATCAAATGAGGGAATATATATAGCAGGTGATGCAACCGGGGTTGAAGAAGCAAACACTGCCCTTGAGGAAGGGCGTATTGCAGGCATTTCAGCAGCTCAGAAATTAGGTTATATCGACACTGACACTGCAGAAACCAACAAGGCAGAAATTTGGAAAAGATTGAAGAGCCTGAGACTTGGACCCTTTGGAGAAAAACGACTTGCTGCAAAGAAAAAGATTTTGGAAGAATATGAGACAAGAATGGAAAAGACCATTTGCAAATAAATTTGAGGAGGTAAAAAATATGTTGATTAATACAGGCTATCTAGAATATGAAGAATTAAAGTCCATTCAAAAATTGCCTGATGAGGAACAATACAGTAAGGGACCTGTAGCTGTTGTAGAATGTGTACAGGAGATACCGTGCAATCCTTGTGAATCATCATGTCCGAAAGGTGCCATACAAATAGGGAAGCCTATAATAAATTTGCCAAATGTAAATTTTGAAAAATGCGTTGGATGCGGGCAGTGCATTGCCAGATGTCCTGGAATGGCTATATTTGTAATTGATAAATCATATTCAGATGTTAATGCAAAAGTTTCGTTTCCATATGAATACTATCCATTGCCTGAAATAAATAGTCGAGTAAAAGCTGTAGATAGAAAAGGCGATGTTGTTTGTGAGGGAAAAACAGTTAAAGTGCTAAGCCCCAAATCCTTTGATCATACTTGTGTTGTTACTATAGAAATACCAAAGCAGTTTTCCGATAAAGTTAGGAGCATAAAAAGGGGTGATTTTTATGAATAGGAGTTTTAGTGATGATGACATGCTTGTTTGCCGCTGTGAAGAAGTTACTTTGGGAGAAATCAAAATGGCGATAAGGCAGGGGGCAAGGGACGTAACTGGTGTAAAGAGGCGTGTACGTGCAGGCATGGGACTATGCCAGGGAAGGACTTGCGAAAAACTGGTTCAGCAGATTTTGTGCAGTGAACTTGGGATTACAGTCAAAGAAGCAGGCAGTTCCACCGCAAGACCGCCTATAAGACCGGTATCTTTTGGAGAGCTTGCAAAGGGGGATGTAGAATGAACAGTATATTTGATGTAACTGTAATTGGAGCTGGTGCAATAGGTACAAGTGTTGCATATCATTTAGCTGAAAAAGGGTTTAGTGTAGCTATAATTGACAAGGGGGATATAGCACATGGCTCATCAAGCCATTGCGATGCAGTCGCATTGATTTGTGATAAAAAACCTGGTATTGATACAAAAATGGGAGCAGCGAGCATTGCTCACTATAAAGAACTGTCAGAAAAATTCAGCTATGATTTTGAATTCGATCAAAAGGGTTGTCTTTATGTTTGTGAAACTGAATCAGAATATGAGGCTGCATCCAGTTATGTAAAAAAACAACAGCAGGATGGTTATGAAATGTCAATGATTGATTCCAAAACTCTTCAGGAAATGGAACCATATATGGCAAAGGATCTCATAGGTGGAATCTGGACTCCGGGAGATGCTGCAATGAGCCCTTATAAAGTGTGCTTTGCATTTGTTGAAGAAGGCAGAAAATTTGGATTGAAGGTATTTACATACTGTAATATAAAGGAGATAAAGCTTGGAAGCAATAATCAAGTTGAAAAAATTATTACTGATCAAGGTAATATAAAGACTAAAATAATAATAAATTGTGCAGGAGTTTGGGCGCCTGTAATCGGAAGCATGGTAGGAATTGATATTCCAATACAGCCAAGGAAGGGTATGAATTTGGTATCAGAGCAGACCAAGAAGATTGTTTATCATAAAATATTGGAGTTCGGTTACATGATGAGCAAATTTGAGGATATAAATTTTAAGAGAAATGTGAGCCCTATTGTTGAAGAATATAATGTTGCATTCAATATTGAGTATACACATGCTGATAACATATTGCTTGGAGGGTACAGAGGATTCAGGGGATTTGATAATCGTTCTGAAATAGAGGCAATGAAAGCTATAGCTGAAAGGGGACTGAGATTTTTCCCATGCATGGAGGAGGTAAATTGTATAAGAAGTTATGCTGGTGTAAGACCTTTTGTAGAGGACCATCTGCCTATAGTATCAGCTGTAGATGAGGTCCCCGGTTTCTATATAGCCGCAGGCCATGAAGGAGACGGGATTTGTCTATCACCTATTACAGGAAAATTGATGGCTCAGGTGGTAGCTGGTGAGGATACAGACTTCGATATAGGTCAATTGAATTTTAAGAGGTTCAAAAGTGAGATGGTGTCCAAATAGTTCATATAAATACTTTAGAATGGAGGGATATTAGTGAATAAAGGAAGAGTATATGGATATTTATCTCCATCAAATCCGTGCCACAAGGTTAAAATGTTAAAAGGACAGAATATATCGGGCTATCCTATTGGAATATTGTATATTGAAGATGTATGGTATCCTATGATACCTGGAAATATCGTAAATGGCTACACCTTTGATTTCCCTGTTAGATTGAAGGCTGTAAAAGGTTTGAATGTTCCCAAACTTTTCAGGGCGGAAAAAGATGTTCTGGAAGATCTTATAAAGGCGGGAAGGGAGTTGGAAAAAGAAGGGGTAAGAGCTATTACTGCAGCTTGTGGATTTTTTGGGAATTTTCAAAGGGATCTGGTGGAGTCCCTTGATGTACCTGTAGGTCTTTCAAGTTTGATACAGATACCCTGGATTTCTACTATTATAAAGCCAAGCCAGAAAATAGGAATTTTAACTGCTGATAAATCATCATTGACAGATAAACTTCTTGAAAATTGTGGGGTTACGAATAAAGGACAATTGGTTGTCAAAGATATGAGAAATGAACCTGAGTTTTCGTGTATTTTAGAGGGAAGAGGAGAATTTGACAATAGAATCGTAAAACAGGAGATAATTTCAAGAGCATTAGAGATGGTAGAAGAAGATTCAGATATTGGAGCTGTTTTGCTGGAATGCAGTGACATGCCGCCTTACGCCGCAGCAATTCAGAGAGAAGTAAAATTGCCGGTGTTTGATTTTACTACATTGATAAAATGGCTGCATAATAGTGTTACTCAAAAACCTTATGATGGTTTTATATAATTATGCAAAATTCATTGATTGTAATCTTTGCCAAGGTAGTCTTGATAGTTTTGTTCGGATTCATTTTGAAAAAGACTAATATAATAAACAATGAATTTCAGAAGGAACTATCTAATTTTTTATTAAAAGCAGTACTGCCAGTAAGCATCTTGTCATCATCTTCTAATCTATTTTCACCACAGTTGTCAAAAGGTCTTGCAACTACTGCAGTGGTGTGTTTGATATACTATATTCTTACATTAATACTGGCTCATGTTATTACAAAATTATTCAGGATAAATAATTCACATAATAAAATATTCATTACAATGTCCGTATTTGCCAATGTAGGTTTTATAGGATTTCCTCTGGCGGAGCAATTATATGGAAATAACGGATTGCTGTATACTGTAGTTTACAATATGTTTTATCAAATATTTCTTTTTACTTACGGCATCAATTTATTAAGTGATGATAAGAAAACTAACTTAATTTCAATATTTAAAAGCCCGATTTCCTTAGCATCTTTTGTAACTATTGCAATATATTTATCTCCGTATAGATTCCCCAAATTTATAAGTGAATCAATGTCTGCAGTTGGTGGAATGATAGTGCCATTATCTATGATAATAATCGGATGTACATTAGTTGACATGAAACCAATGGAAATATTAAAGGATAAATATGCTCATTTTGTAACTTTTATAAGGTTGATTTTATTTCCAGCGGTTGTAATTTTATTATTGCAGCTATTAGGTGTTAGAGGAGAAGTTGCAATAGTTATTGCTATTTTGAGCAGTTTACCCTCAGGATCATTAAATGTCATATTGGCTCAGCAATATAATTGCAATCCTGAATATGCAGCCAGAACAGTTGTTGAAACCATGACTTTTATGGTACTTACATTGCCTATTGTGTTATCCGTAGCTATAAAATTATTTTGATGTTTAGGGTAAAATAAAAGAGGCTGTTGCACAAATTTGATTGTACTACAGCCTCTTTTCAAATTAATTTCGGATTAGGTAGTCAAATGCACTTAAAGCTGCAGTTGCACCCGATCCCATAGAAATAATAATTTGTTTGTATGGACTATTTGTGCAGTCACCTGCTGCAAACACTCCGGGTATGCTTGTTGCGCCGTGATTATCTGTGACGATTTCTCCTTTTGAATTACGAGCTACGGTTTCACCCAGCCAATTGGTATTTGGAACTAGACCAATCTGGACAAATACACCCTGTATGTCAATATGATGTTTCTCACCTGTGGAACGGTCAACATAGGTAATGCCGTCTACATTGTCCTTTCCGGTAATTTCTTTTGTTTCGGCATTTTTTATAACAGTTACATTAGACAAACTGCCAAGGCGTTTTTGGAGCACATCATCAGATCTCAGCTCAGGCATAAATTCAATGACAGTTACATGATTTACAATTCCGGCCAGATCAATGGCTGCCTCGATACCGGAATTACCGCCGCCTATGACTGCTACAGCTTTTCCCTTAAACAAAGGGCCGTCACAATGCGGACAGTAGGTTACACCCTTGTTTTTCAGTGCTTTTTCACCGGGTACGCCAATATCCCGCCATCGGGCACCTGTGGCAAGAATTACAGTTTTGCTTTTTAGTATGATTCCATTTTCAAGCTGAACTTCTATTGATTCTTTCTTTTTTAAATTTGCGGCACGCCGGGAGCTGATTATATCGACGTTGTATTCTTTAACGTGTTCCTCAAGATTTGCAGATAACTTTGAACCTTCGATGTATTTTATACCTATGAGATTCTCAATACCAACAGTATCCATAACCTGACCACCGAAGCGTTCAGCAACAATTCCAGTTCGTATTCCCTTTCGAGCTGCGTATATTGCTGCACTTGCACCGGCAGGTCCTCCCCCAACAACGAGAACATCGTATGGATCTTTGCTGAAATTTCCTGATGGTATGGTATTGCCGTTGATTTTTGAAAGAATATCTTCAAGTGTCATACGACCAGTGTCAAAGTGGGAATCATTAAGATAGATAGAAGGTACAGCCCTGATGTTTTTTCTCTCCACTTCTTTTTTGAAAACCGCACCGTCAATCATGGTATGTGTAATATTGGGATTTATAATACTCATAATGTTAAGTGCCTGGACAACATCCGGACAGTTGTTGCAGCTTAAGCTTACGTAAGTTTCAAAAGAATAATCGCCTTTGATGTTTTCTATTTGTTCGCGTGTCTCACTGTCGATCTTTGGAGATTTTCCACTGACCTGCAAAAGTGCAAGTACAAATGAAGTAAATTCATGTCCTAGAGGAATACCTGCAAAAACTATACCGGTATCTTCATGTGGATGGTCAACACTAAAGCTTGGAGTCCTTTGAAGTGAGGCGTTTTCTACCTTGATTTTAGGTGACATGCTTGCAAGTTCATCTATAAAAGTCAGCATGTCACCGGATATCTTGTCTGATCCAGCACTGACTTTAAGCAGTACATCACCTTCCATAAGATCGAGATATTGGACTAATTGTGATCTTATATCTGCATCCAGAATCATTTATATCACCTCTTTAAATTTTCCCTACAAGATCAAGGCTAGGTTTTAGGGTTGAAGAGCCTTCCTTCCATTTAGCGGGGCAAACTTCACCTGGGTTGTTTCTGACATATTGTGCTGCTTTTAATTTGTTTACGACAGTGGCGGCATCTCTGCCTATATTTCTGGCATTGATTTCAATAGCCTGAATTATGCCGTCTGGATCAATGAGGAAAGTACCACGGTCAGCAAGACCTTTGTCTTCAATAAGTACATCAAAGTTTCTTGACAATGTCTGGGAAGGGTCTCCAATCATAGTATAAGTAATTTTATTTATAGCTTCTGAACTATCGTGCCATGCCTTGTGTGTATAATGAGTATCTGTTGAAACAGAATATACTTCAGCGCCAAGTTCTTTCAATGTTTCATAATTGTTTTGCAAATCTTCAAGTTCAGTTGGACATACAAAGCTGAAATCAGCTGGATAGAAAAGTACTACACTCCATCTTCCTTTGAAATCCGCTTCTGTAATATCTGTAAATTTTCCATTTTGATAAGCAGTGGCCTTGAATGGCTTTACTTCAGTTCCAATTAATGACATAATAACTACCTCCTTGAAATTTGGAATAATATTTTACTCTTTTATTTGAATGTAAATAATAATCATTATCTTTATGTATTAATTATTATATAAATATATTTAAAAGTCAAGAGCTTGTAAAAATTTTATATAGCGGTTAAATATGTATTTGTTGTTTATTGATATTATTTTCATAATTGTTACGACATAATTTATGAAGTAGGTTTTATGGAAAGGAGAGAAATAGTGAAAATTAATAAAGACAATGTAATTTCGCAACTCAAAAAGAGAAATCCAAGAGCATTGGATTTTGTTGTAGATACTTATGGCGGACTTATACATTCCATAGTGAAAAAAATACTGTTTAATTTCGAAAATAATGGTGGTGTGGAAGAATGTATAAATGATATTTTGCTGGCGGTTTGGAATAATATAGATAAGTATAATGGAAACAGTAGTTTCAAGAGCTGGATAGCTGCAATATCAAAATACAAATCAATAGACTATCAGAGAAAATTAATTAAAGAGTTGAAAAATGAAAATATAGATAAAATGGAAATAAAAAGCATGAACACCGTAGATGAAGATATTTTGCAAAAAGAAAATTATAATGAAATAATGAAATTATTATCCAACTTAAAACCACAGGACAGGGAAATATTTATTCTCAAGTATTTTAATAATGAAACTTCTGGGCATATAGCAGAAAAATTAAATGTTAATAGAGAAGTTGTAAATAATAGACTTAGTAGAGGTAGAAAAAAGCTGAGAAAAATTATTTTCAGGGAGGTTGACAAATTATGAAGGATATATACGAGTTCCTCAATTATGTAGAAATTGATTTAAAAGAATATGATAAAACTGATTTGAATGATATAGATAAAAAAAAGATAAAAAAGAGATTACATCGTTATACTGAAAAAAATATATATAATTTGAAAAAATTTGTGAAAAATGCATGCATATCTTTTGCAGTATTGTTTTTAGCATGTATAATAATATTTAATGTGAAGCCTACTTTTGCCAGAGAAATACCTCTGTTGGGAAATATAATAAAGAATTTTGAAGATAGAGATAATGGTGAATTCGACACTTATACATCTGTAATAAATAAATCAATAGAAAAAAACGGTATTAAAGTTACTTTAAACGAGGTTGCCATTGATGATAATAGATTTATAATTGCTGCAACATTTAAAACCGGATATAAATTTTACGAAAAATCTTTTCCTACAGTGAATCCTACCATAACCGTTAATGGAAAATGGTTAAATGGAAGTGGTGGAAAGGACAGTAAAATTGTTAATAATGCTGCTTATACTACCTATACGACTGTAGATACTATAGATATACCGGACAATATGAATATACCGGACAATATGCATGTAAAAATATCCTATGCAGATTTTAATGCCGTTTCGCCAGATTCAAAAAAAAGTAGAGTAATAAAGGGACCATGGGATTTTAATTTTACTGTATCAAAGAAAAAAATTATGAACAGTACAAAAATTGTTAAAATAAATAAACGTATCAAATGGTATAATATAGATACGGAAATCAAACAGATTAATGTAACACCACTCAGTACAAAAATTCTATTTGACTACACTTATAATATTTCACCCAATCGCAAGTATACTAATCCACTGGATTTTATAATTACGGATAATAGAGGAAATTATCTTAGATGGAAAGGTTCAGAGTTAATGCCCAATAAAAATACTGTAAACTATGCTGATAAAGATGATATGAGTTTTGAACTGTTTTCTGGAATGCCTAAAGATTCAAAGAAAATGTATATAACTCCATATTATGCAACTCACAATCCAAGGTATCTGGAGCCATTAAAAGTTACTGGAAATTTTCCTATTGTATTAAAACAGGATGAGGACAACAGATTGATTGTATATGGTATAACCAGGAGAGATGGAAAGGTATATGCAAAGTACAGATGTGAAGGAAATTTGGGATTGGACATACAACTTGGCAGATTGTATTTATATGATAGCAATAAAAAAATGCTGGATGATGAAGATTCAGGAGGAGATTATAAAAATGTATCCAGTAACAGGGATATAATTACGAAAGTATTTAAGGATAGAGATAAGGGCGAAATATATGTTGGAACGACTGATATGAGTGATATAAAATTACTTGAAGATAGTAAATTCACAATTGATCTGGATAATAATTGAGATTTATTTAGAATTTAGAGGAGATGTTTTTTATGCAGAACAAGGTTGCTGAAATTAAATTGAACGATGGACTTAAAATACCGGCTGTTGGATTTGGAACCTATAAGTTAAATGGACTGTATGGAGTGGATGCCATAAAAGATGCAATTGATATTGGATACAGACTGATTGATTCTGCATTCAACTATGAAAATGAAGGGGCAGTTGGAGAAGCTGTTAAACAAAGTTCCGTATCGAGAGATAAACTTTTGATTACTTCAAAATTGCCAGGCCGTCACCATTCATATGGAGAGGCAATTGAAACTGTTCAGGAATCACTGTTAAGGGCACAGCTTGATTATTATGATCTGTACTTGATTCATTGGCCGAATCCGAGAATTGATTTATATGTTGAAGCGTGGCAGGCATTGATAGAATCCAAAAAGCGGGGGCTGATAAGGTCCATAGGAGTCTGCAATTTTCTTCCTGAGCACATAGGCAAACTGATAGAAGAAACAGGTGTAACACCCAGTGTAAACCAGATTGAGCTCCACCCGTATTTCAACCAGGAAAATCAGCGCAAGTGGAATAGGGAACACAATATTGTAACGGAATCATGGAGTCCTCTCGGGAGGTCGAATGGCTTACTTAAAGAGGAAAGAATTTGTGAAATAGCAAGGGCGCATAATAAAACAGCTTCACAGGTGGTCTTACGCTGGCATGTGCAGCTTGGAGCGGTTCCAATCCCCAAAGCTGTATCAAAGCAGCATCAGGTTGAGAATCTGAATATATTTGATTTTGAATTGTCCGAGAGAGAAATGGAGAGCATTTGTGAATTGACACGTGAATCGGGAAGAAATAAAAATCAGGACCCGGCAGTATATGAAGAACTCTAAGATATTTGATAAATTGTATTTTAATATTGAGCGCCATTTATTGGAGGATTCCCAACCATCCTTTTATTTAGAACAAATATGCAATGATTCATCCTTTGATAAATATCCATTTGACATGCTGTATAAATTGAAAATTACAGAGCAGTCTCCTAAATATCATCCTGAAGGAAACGTGTGGAACCATACTATGCTTGTGGTGGATGAAGCAGCAAATGTCAAAATAAAAAGTAGAGACCAAAGGGTGTTTATGTGGGCGGCACTTCTTCATGACATAGGGAAATCTTCCACCACGAGGAACAGAAAGGGGAAAATAACTTCATATGACCACGACAAGGTTGGTGCCAGGCTGGTCAATGAATTTCTGTCGTGTTTTACAGATGATATAATTTTCATTGACAAGGTCTCCTGGCTAGTAAGATATCATATGAATATACTCTTTGTAACAAAAAATTTGCCCTTTGCAGATATAGATGGAATGAAACAGCATACGGATGTCATGGAAGTGGCCCTGCTTGGCTTTTGTGACAGGATGGGAAGATTGAACAGCAGCAGGCAGGAAGAATGGAAAAATATAATGCAGTTTCTTAAAAATATAGCTAGGGGGGAATGATAATGAAAAGGATATTGCTTGTAGTGGACTATCAAAATGACTTTGTGAAGGGAAGTCTTGGATTTGACAAGGCAGTTGAACTGGAGGACAGAATTGCAGAAAAAATTGAGCAGTACAAAAACAATGGGTATGAAGTAGTATTTACATTCGATACTCATGGTGAGGATTATCTGAGTACTCAGGAAGGGAAAAATCTACCTGTAAGGCATTGTATAAAGAATACAGAAGGATGGAATCTGTACGGAAAAATTTATCACATGTTTGATGATGATACAAAAGGTTTCGAAAAGGTAACCTTTGGATCAATGGAACTGGCAAATTATCTGTCAAAAGGTGGATTTCAAAGTGTTGAATTGGTAGGTGTGGTATCCAATATCTGTGTAATATCAAATGCTGTTTTGGCAAAGGCTGCACTTCCGGAAGCAGAGATCATAGTAGATGCACTCTGCACTGCAAGCAATGACGAGAGCTTGAATGAAAAGGCCCTGGATGTCATGAGCGGAATGCAGATAAAAGTAATAAACAGATAAGTCATAGAGCTATATTTAAAGGAAAATTTACTGATAATAAGACGAAAATTTTAAAAGTAGAAATAGAAGTAGGACTGACCGTAGTAATTGTAAATAGTCTATTCAAATTAATTTTAATACAGGATGTGATTTAGAAAAAGAGCATTCATGTAAAATTTAAAATAAAATATTTTAACATTACTTTTTTAACTGCAAAAAGTCTTATGTAGATGAAAGGACTGTTGATAAAGTACATTTTATCAACAGTCCTTGAAATAAATAGTTTTTATTTTCCAGGGTTTATAAACATCTGAACCCAGTATGGAGTCCCATTTTTGTCCTTGGCAACTCCGACTCCAATTTCAGTAAAATTGGAATTCAATATATTTGCCCTGTGTCCTGAAGAATTCATCCATCCATTCATTACTTCTGCAGGAGTTTTCTGGCCATATGCAATATTTTCACCTGCAGCTGTATACTTTATACCGAATTTTTGCATCATGTCAAAAGGAGATCCGTATGTAGGTGAAGTATGACTGAAATAGTTTTTGTCAATCATGTCCTGGGCTTTAACTGATGCTACTTTGGATAATTCAGCGTTAGCCTTGAGAGACGCTAGTCCATTTTTATTTCTTTCAACGTTCACTAACCTGATTACTTCATTTGCTTCTGCACTTATAGAGGAGGCTTGTCCACTATTTCCTGCTGTATTTGCATTGCTTTTAGGCTGCGTAGAAGTGTTTGAACCTGAATTTTGGGTAGTTGTATTTTTTGAATTAGTAATTTTACAATTTTTCAGTTGAGGATATTTATTTAGAATGTCTTTTAACAGATTTTGCTGATTTACTGAAGTAGGGCAGGCTGTTCCTGCTGCTTTTGCTGTATTAGGTGTAAAAGCCGGCAAAGTTCCTGCTATAACCAATGCTGCAATTATCAAATTGATTCGTTTACTCATAAAGAGAAACCTCCTAAAGTTTTATTTGTTGTACAATAAATTTTGCTGTAATTGCAAAACTTGTTTTAAAGTATAAATAATAAATATGAATATAGTGTCTCTAATTTGTTAATGAAATTAAAATATTTAACAGAATTTACAGAAAATTATAGAAATATAGGATTAAGTTTGTATTTAATCCGGTATTTTGATAGTTTATTTCTTGTTTCTGCATGCTTAAAATAAATATTCCATTAAATAAATGTCAGAATTCACGGTATTGATAAATGTTTCTTGAGAGTGTATTATTTAACTATATGAATCAATCATCAGAAGGGAAGGGATATTAATGGCCAACAATAATTTTAATGCAGCTGAGATGCTTAAAGTTGCAATACTTATGGAAGATGAAGGATATAAATTTTATACAAATGGTGCAAATTATACTAAAGGTAAGATTAAGCAATTTTTAATATCTGCAGCAGGACAGGAATTTGTTCACAAGGAAAAGTTCAGAAAGCTTTTTGATGAAGTGTCAAATAAAAAAGATACTGATTCCGACTATCTTTTTGACGAAGAAGTAACTGCACATCTCAAAAATTTAATCGAAAATAAAGTCTTTAATCAAAAAGAGCAGCCTGAAGATGCATTTGCAGATTTGAAAACTGCAATAGAGCATGCAGTAAAGACAGAAGAACTTACAGTCGATGTTTATTCTCAATTATATAAGGGTATTTCCAAAAAAGAAGTTAAAGACATTTTGTCGCTCATAATAGAAGAAGAAAAAGGACATGCTGCATATTTTTCAAAACTGCTCAAAGAAATAGTGTAGATATAATCAAATTTTTAATATAATGCCCGAGTTGTGATAAATTGATATTTTTATATTGAAATTGATAACAAATTGTGATAGATTATTTTATATAATCTAAAAGTTATTAAGGGGGTATTTATATGGTTAATCCCAAGTATCATATTTTTGTCTGTACAAGCTGCAGAATTAATGGAAAACAGCAGGGTGCATGTTATTCCAAAAATTCTGTGGACATAGTGGGGAAGTTTATGGAGGAAATAGATGACAGGGAACTGGATGGAGAAGTACTGGTAACCAATACTGGATGCTTTTCACTTTGTGACAGGGGCCCGATTGTAGTTGTGTATCCAGATGGAGTATGGTATGGTGGAGTTACTCCAGATGATGTTGAAGAAATTATGGACAAGCATATTGAAGGCGGCGAAATAGTAAAGAGACTTCAAATATGAAAAATGGTGTGCTTAAATGGCAGTGATAATATAATTATCCTGCTGTTTTTTTATTATATACAAGAGGACGTTCAGTTGAAAAGTGTCTGCAATATTGGATATAATAAGTTATTGATATTATTTGGAGGCGAATTTTAATGCAAAAATCAGTCGAGATTAAAAATACGGAAGGCAAGATGCTTAGGGGAATGCTTCATACACCTGAGAAGATTACCGGGAAGGTTCCTGTAGTTTGCATTTTTCACGGATTTACGGGACATAAGATGGGACCGCATTTTATATTTGTAAAGTTGTCCAGGATGCTGGCGGACAGGGGAATAGCCAGTGTGAGATTTGATTTTGCCGGAAGCGGGGAAAGTGATGGAGATTTTATTGATATGACTGTTTCCAGGGAGCTTGATGATGCAAAAACTGTTCTTGAATATGTAAAATCACTGAAGTTTATTGATACAGGTAAAATAGGAGTTTTAGGTCTCAGCCTTGGAGGGGCGGTTTCAAGCATGCTTGCAGGAGACTGCAGGGATGATGTAAGCTGTCTCTGTCTGTGGGCGCCTGCTGGGAACATAAGAGAAATTGTTATAAATGGCAAAATGGAAGATGATATAATTGAAATGCGCAAACAGGGTTTTTGGGATGTGGAAGGACTGTCTCTGGGTACAGGATTTTTGGATGATCTCAAGGATCTGGATATTTTGGAAAAGGCATCTCCTTATGATAAAAATGTCATGCTTATACATGGTGATAATGATGAAACTGTCCCATTTGACGTATCGGAAAAATATCTTGAAATTTATGGGATAAAGGCTGTTTTACATGCTGTTCAGGGAGCAGATCATACATTCAATAAGAAGAGCTGGGAGGAAGAAGTGCTTGACTATAGCATAGGATTTCTGGAGGGAGAATTGAAATAAGTTTACAACTATAGTAAAGGGGGATCATAATGAAAAGTGATGTTTATTTTGCAAACTTGAGGGCAAGAAGCAAGAAACAAAACAAGGTTAACAAGATCAGGAAACTGTTTGAAAGGGCAGGGTTCAAGGGGCTCTTAAACAGGGGAGATCTAACAGCTGTAAAAATCCACTTTGGGGAACTTGGAAGTGATGGATACATAAATCCTGTTTTTGTAAGGCAGGTTGTGGATAAAATAAAGGAGTCGAATGCAAAACCATTCTTGACCGATTCAAATACATTGTACTCGGGAAGCAGGGCAAATGCAGTCGATCATGCAAATACTGCAGCACTTCACGGGTTCAATCACTCGGTGGTGGATGCCCCCGTAATAATAGCTGACGGATTGAAGGGTGAAAATGTAAAAGAAGTCCACATAGGCAAGAAACATTTCAAGAATACGAGGATTGCAGGTGCCATAGCAGAAGCTGACAGTATGATTGTCATGTCTCATTTTAAGGGCCATGAAATGGCCGGCTTCGGCGGAGCAATCAAAAATCTCGCCATGGGATGTGCAAATCCTCGTGGAAAAAAGGATCAGCACTCGGTGAGACCGGGTGTAAATACAGACAAGTGTATTGGCTGCGGAAAATGCAGTGAGGTCTGTCCTAAGGCGGCCATTGCCATGGAAGATAAAAAATCATCTATAGACAAAATGAAATGTGTAGGCTGTGGAGAATGCATGACAGTCTGTCCTGTAAAGGCAATTGAATCCGGAGGTGAAATGGAGTCTAAAATATTTACGGAAAAACTTACGGAGTATGCCTATGGTGCTGTCATGGGAAAAGAGGATAAAGTAGGATATATCAATTTTGTTATAAATGTTACTCCGGATTGTGATTGTGTTCCATGGAGTGATACACCCATAGTACCTGATATAGGCATATTGGCATCCAAAGATCCTGTTGCACTGGATACAGCCTGCTATGACCTTGTAAACAATGCGGCAGCCCTGGCAAATACAATGCTCTGTGATGGGCATGATCATGAAGACTGCAGCGATAAATTTAAAAATCTAAGAGGTAATACCTATGGATACGTCCAGCTTAGTTATGGGGAAGAAATAGGACTGGGAACCAGGAATTACAATCTAATAGAAATTTAACTGTATTACATTATATGGAGGAAGATAATGGGCTATACTTTAATTGCAACTTCAACCTTCGGGTTGGAATCAGTAGTTGCAGGAGAACTCAGAGAACTTGGATATGAAAACTTGAAAATTGAAAATGGGAGAGTTATCTTTCATGGTGATGAAATGGATATAGTTACCTGCAATCTGTGGCTTAGAACTGCAGACAGGGTACTTATAAGAATGGCAGAATTCAGGGCACAGAGCTTTGAGGAACTCTTTCAGGGAACACTTTCTGTGGATTGGGGGGATTTGATGCCGGAAGATGCATTTATGCATGTGACCGGCAAGTCCGTGAAATCCCAGCTGCACAGTGTCCCGGACTGCCAGTCCATAGTAAAAAAAGCAGTAGTCGAGTCCATGAAAAATAAATACAGGCTGGAAAAATTTGATGAAACCGGAGCCGAGTACAGAATAGAAGTGGGAATTTTAAAGGATATGGTTACCCTTACAGTGGATACTTCAGGCGAGGGACTCCATAAAAGGGGATACAGGAAGAATTCAGGGGAGGCGCCTATCAAGGAAACACTGGCAGCAGCTCTTGTACTGCTGAGTACATGGGAGCCGTCCATAACACTTGCTGATCCTATGTGCGGTTCCGGAACAATTGCGATTGAAGCTGCATTGATAGGAAAAAATATTGCACCGGGATTGAATAGAAGTTTTGCCTCCGAAAAATGGGGCATAATCCCTCAGAACTTGTGGAGTGATCTGAGAAGGCATGCTTTAAACTCCATAAATAATAGACAGTTCAGAATTCTTGCCTCCGATATAGATGGCAGGGTAATTAGAACTGCAATGAATAATGCTGAGAAGGCGGGGATCGGGGACTGCATAGCATTTCAAAAAATGCCGGTACAGAATTTCAGCTCAAAGAAAAGACGTGGATTCATAATAAGCAATCCTCCATATGGAGAAAGGCTCGGTGAGCTTGAGGAAGTTGAAAAACTGTATGGAGACATGGGAAGAGTTTTTTCAGGACTTGAAGGGTGGAGTTATTTTATAATAACGGCCCATGATAAATTTGAAAAATATTTTGGTAAAAAATCTGATAAAAACAGGAAACTTTATAATGGAAGACTGAAGTGCTATTACTATCAGTATTTCAACAGATAACTAAAGTTTAATATATTTTGTATAGGAGAGTTTTGATATGGAAATAGATAACGGAGGGTATATATTTACCGATGATATTGGCGGCAGTAATCTCAAAGATGTATGCAGACTGCTGAAACAGTCCCATTGGGCGAAAAATCGCCCGGAAAAGGTAATAGAGAATACAATCAACAACAGCACCTGCTTTGGAGTTTATCATGAAGGAGTTCAGATTGGGTTTGCAAGATTTATAAGTGACTATGCAGTTTATACCCTGATTATGGATGTAATTGTGGATGAAAAATACAGGGGCAGGGGAATCGGAAAAGGACTGATTGATTTTATAGTGAATTATCCACCAATAGAGAACACCAGTAAATTTCTCTGGACAACATATGCAGATGGCTTTTATTCAAAATGCGGCTTCAAGGAGGAAAAGCAGTACAGCTATCTATTCAACAGGCCGTATAAACAATAGCGAAAGAGGTAATGAATTTGGACTTATATATTTCGGATTTAGATGGAACACTGCTGAATTCAGAGCAGGTTGTAAGTGACAGGTCGGCCGGCATAATAAATGGATTGATAGAAGCTGGATTAAATTTTACAATTGCTACGGCAAGGTCCTATGAAGCTTCTAAAAATATACTTGAACCACTTCATTTGAAACTGCCTGTTATTTTAAATAATGGTGCCTTTATTTACAGCCCTTTTTCAGGTAAAAATATTGTTGAAAACTATCTCTCCCATGAAGATGTTGACTTTATACTGGACAGCTACCTTTATAGAAATATTTCTCCCTTTGTATCCGCAGTGGATTCAGCAGGAAATAAAAAAATATTTTACAAGGGTGTATTTAACAGAGGACAGGAGATATATATAAATTCAAGGAGGAAGAATAAAGACAGGAGACTTCAAAGAGTAAGCGACTTCTCAATAATCGGGCACTTCAATATTATAAACATTTTTTCAATAGAAGAAAGCGGCAGGCTGGATTATGAATACAAATTGTTTAAAGATAAACTCAATGTAAGCTGTCATTATACCGAGGAAATATATTCAAAGGGGTTTTTCTGGCTTGAGACTACAAATATCAATGCAAACAAGAGCTGTGCAGCGCTATATCTTAAAAAGTGTTTGAAGGCTGACAGACTTATCTGCTTTGGAGACAATCTAAATGATGCACCTCTTTTTAGAGCGGCAGATGTAAAATATGCAGTTAAAAATGCATATGCACAGCTGAAGAAGCTGGCAACAGGAGTCATAGATTCCAACAATGAAGACGGAGTGGCAGAATTTTTAAAACTGAATTCAAATAGAATTTAAGATAAAATGTTATTTCTGTGCCTTTTCCGCACGTATTTTTCTCCCTTTTATGGTTTTCCCTTCAAGTCCGTTGATGACCATGTTGCCCTTTCCGGAGAGTATATCTACGTAAGAAAAGGTATCATTTATATCTATTACGCCTACGTCTTCAGGATTTACTCCAGCTATGCTTGATATGGTTCCTGCTATGTCCCCGGGGCCTATCTTTTTCTTTTTACCGGCACTTATATATACCTTTGTCACATCCTTGTCGATATGCTTCGATCTGTCTTTTTTTAGCTTCGGAGCGGATTCCAATTTTTCATTAAATAATTTTTTGCCTGATGCAGCTTTTTCTTTTGTAGGAATTCTGCCTTTTTCTATGTTCAGATTAAATGTTTCTGCTGTCTGTTCCAGAAATCTCAATTCCTTGCGGGTAACGAAGGTTATCGCAGTTCCGGTATTTCCCGCACGGCCTGTTCTTCCAATTCTATGTATGTAGCTTTCTTTTTCCATGGGAATATCATAGTTTATTACATGGGTAACGTCCTCCACGTCTATGCCTCGTGCTGCTACATCCGTACATATCAGGAAGATGAATTTACCCTCCCTGAATTGTCTTATTGCATCAATTCGCTCACTTTGAAGAAATCCACCATGGAGAGCGCTGCAGGGGAAGCCCTTATCCTTCATTTTACACAATAAATCCTCAACATTTTTCTTTGTCCTGCAAAATATCATGGCACTGTCAGGTTTTTCAATATATATCAATTTGGCTAACAGATCGAATTTTTTAGCTGCCTCAACTTCATAGTATGTTTGTTTTATCCTCTCCAGAACGGAATCTCTGGATTTGATATCTATACTTGTTGGATTGGTCATGTAACTGCTGCACAGTTTTAGTATTTCTGAGGATATAGTTGCAGAAAAGAGAAGCGTTGATCTATTTTTCGGAAGTTTGTTTATTATTGATCGAACCTGGTCTATAAATCCCATGTTCAGCATTTCATCTGCCTCGTCTATGACGAGATACCTTATGTTTTTGACATTGAATGTTTTTCGTTTTATATGGTCAAGTATTCTTCCAGGTGTTCCAACTACCACATGAACTCTTTGATTGAGCTTTCTTGTCTGTACTGTTATAGGTTCTTTGCCAAAGACAGCCATGCAGTTTATTCTTTTGAATTTTCCTATGTTTGAGAAATCCTCCTTTATCTGAATGGCAAGTTCTCTTGTCGGAGAGATTACAAGTACCTGCGGCAGATTTTCATCAATATGTATCTGGCTGCAGATTGGTATGGAAAAGGCGGCAGTCTTTCCGCTCCCGGTCTGGGATTTCACTATGATGTCATTCTTTTTAAGAATGAGAGGTATGACTTTTTCCTGGACTTCAGATGGATTTTTATATCCAAGTATTTTTATGGACTTGAGTATATCCATATCGAGTCCAAAATCATTAAAGCTTAGATTATTCATAATATTTGACCTCACATGTTTTTAATATCATTATAATACTAATATATATTTTTACAAATTGAAGTGTTTTTTATTTTTGAATCGTTATATTAGTGTAGAGACAAATAAGGATGGTGATGATTATTCAAAAAGAACAGTTTGAAAAATACATAAGACAATATGAACGTCTAGTCATTACCGTCTGCTTTTCATTTACCAAAAATTATTTTGATGCAGAAGATATGGCCCAGCAGACTTTTTTGACAGCCTATAAAAATTTGGACAGATTTGACGGAAAAAACTTCAGAGCATGGATTACAAAAATTGCGGCAAATAAATGCAGAGACTATATTAAAAGCCCCCACAGAAAGGTGGAGAATCTTTCCTGTGAGGACTATGAACTCCTGGATGACAGAAGTGGGAATTCACCTGAAGAAGTTATGTTGAACAATTATATGAATCAGAGAATATACAATCTGTGCAGCCAGTTGAAAGAACCCTATAAAACCGTGGCAGTAAATTATTTCTGCAGGGATGTGAAGCTTTCTGATATGGCAAAAAATACAGGTGAAAATTTAAAGACACTTCAAACACGTCTGTACAGGTCAAAGAAATTACTTGCAGTTTTATGGAGGGAGGAATCAATTTGAGAAATGATTTATTTGATGATTATGGGCATCTGACGGTGATATCCATACAAAAATTCAAAGATGGATGCTTGAGTGACGAAGAACTTGCCAGTATAGCCGAACACATGGAAAATTGTGAAGAATGTGCCGAACTTATTGCGGAAAGTTTTGATGACAGTGAACTTTTGGAAGTACCTTCCGGATTTCAAGAAGAAGTTAAAAGAAAAGTTGCTGGAAAAGTAAAAAACAATACTCAATTTTTCCTGTATTCATTCAGAGTCTCTATTGCAGTGTGTTTCTCCCTTATGCTTGTATTCTCAAATGTGTTGAATTTTATGGCGAATAACAGAATAAAGACTATGCAGATCAATGCACCGAGCTTTAAAATGGTAAATTCAATCAATATGGAACTTGGAAATTTTACCGATAAAATAATCAATACGGAGGTATTCAACAATGAAAATGAAAAAAGGTAATTTCTTAACTGTAGTTTTCTCTTTCCTGCCGGGAGCAGGACACATGTACATGGGATTTATGAAGATGGGCTTGTCATTCATGTCATTGTTCTTCTTTATAATATTTCTTTCCTCATGGCTTCATATAGGACCTCTTCTATTTGTACTTCCGCTTATATGGTTCTATTCTTTCTTTGACTGTATAAACAAACAATATATGCCCGAGGAAAAGTTCAATATGCTTCAGGACGAATACATGTTTTCAATGGATAAAATATTGAAATTTGACGGGAATTTATTTAAAAAGAGAAGGCTGTTTTTTGGAGTACTCCTAATCCTCCTCGGAATATATCTCGTATGGGATAATCTCAAATATGCACTGGCACCATATATGGACAGCAGAGTATATGATTTCATCTGTGGTCTTGGAACAATAGTTCCCCAGGTTGTTGTTGGTGCTGTTATAACTGTAATCGGGATAAAACTCATCATAGGCAGGAAAAAGGAGGACAATTTAGAATGATAGGAGGAAGAAGAGTTGGGACACTTACGGCAGGTATAGTTCTTGTTGTATTCGGGGTGATGTTTTTGATCAATACTATGTTTGGGAAAATAGGGTATAATGTAATATTGTCATTATGGCCGGTTATTCTGATTTTACTTGGTATTGAGGTTATTGCAGCTTACGTTGTCAATAAAGAGGAAAAAATAAAATATGACAGGGGGGCAATATTTCTTATAATAATTTTAACGTTTTTTGCAATGGGGATGGCAGGGCTTCAGGTTTTGATTGAAAACTATCAACAGTTTAAAATTATGATTTAGTTGGATTTGAAGTATTTTTAATGATAAAACTTCCTGAAAGTTGTTATATAATGTATATGAACTAATTATAAATAATGTATCTGGAGGTTTTACAATGAAAAGTTTTTTTAAGAATTATAGATTTTCCATTATATTGCTTGGATCAATAATTGCCGGTGCAATTATTGGCATTTTTTTTGGAAGCAGGGCAGTTGTACTCAAGCCATTTGGAGACTTGTTTCTGAATTTGATGTTCATGATAATAACGCCTCTTGTATTTTTCAGCATTGTCTCTGCAATAGCCGGCATGAAAGGTATGAAAAGACTTGGGAAAATAATGCTTGGTACAATTGCAGTATTTTTATTTACTTCATTTATAGCTTCCGTAATAGGGGTTGTAGGTGCTGTTATAGTAGATCCTGCAAAAGGAATAGATTATATGACATTGAAAAAAATCATACCGGCTGATACTGCTGCACAAAAAGTTGAATATCTTGGTGTTCTCCAGCAGCTTGTAAATACCGTGACCGTTCCGGATTTTGCACTGCTTTTTTCCAAGAACAATATGCTTCAGCTCATTGTGTTTTCCGTATTTTTCGGTATATCGGCAGCACTTCTCGGAGAAAAGGCTGCACCGATAACTAGATTTATGGAATCAGCATCACAGGTAATGATGAAAATGGTGAAAATAATCATGTACTATGCTCCCATAGGTCTTGGATGTTATTTTGCCGCAGTAATAGGGGAACTCGGACCTCAGATACTGCATGGGTACTTGAGAGTATTCGTGCTTTATATAATTATAGCTGTTTTGTATTATTTTGTATTTTTTACTTTCTATGCCTTCCTGTCCGGCGGCAGAAAGGGTACTGCAGTATTCTGGAAAAATGCTGTGACACCTACAGTAACAGCTCTTGCTACATGTTCAAGTGCGGCAAGTATTCCAGTAAATCTTGAATTTACCAGGAAAATGGGAGTGCCGAAGGATATATTGGAAACTGTAATTCCACTTGGGGCAAATATCCATAAAGATGGATCTGTAATAGGAGGAGTAATGAAGATTACTTTTCTGTTCGGACTGTTTGGAAGGAATATGACTGATGTTTCATCACTTGTTTCCATAGTTCTGGTATCATTTCTGGTTGGCGCTGTCATGGCGGCCATACCGAGCGGGGGAATGATTGGCGAGATGCTTATATTAAGCGTATATGGATTTCCATCAGAACTTCTTCCTATAATTGCAGTTATAAGTGTTATAATAGATGCACCGGCCACCGTATTGAATTCCACCGGGAATACAGTGTCTGCCATGCTCATATCACGAATTGTAGAGGGAAAACAGTGAATACAAATTTTAAAAATATGATAATTATATTTTTCGGTTTCTTTTTTCTGTCGCTATTTTCCAATACATTGGCTCCTTTTATAACTACGATAAAAAATGTCTATGGCGTATCGGACGATACTATTGCAATACTTCCATCGATAGTATATTGTTCCTCTTTTGTCATGAGCATAGTTGGTTCCAGAATCATGCATATACTGGGAATTAAAATGGGACTGGTCACGGGATTTATACTTGCAATTTTATCAAGTATTGTAATTTTATTTTCAAATTCCTTCTGTACCATTTTGATTGGGTATTTCATATCGGGACTGGCAGTAGGGATGGGAGGCTTATTCTTGGGAACGGCCATTTCACTTCTGCCTAAAAAATATCAGAAATTCAGTTTTGCCAATGCCTGTTTTGGACTTGGGGGAATTTTGATTTTACCAATAGCCAGATTTGTATTGAAAAGCAGTATAAACTTCAATTATACTTATATTATTCATATAGTGCTTATGCTTTTTCTTCTCATTCTGGTAGGGAATATGAATATTACTTCATCCGTGAAAAAAATTGAAAAGAATAAAGGTTCGATTCATATTCTGAAAGACCCTATGATCCTTCTGCTTTCTATTTCCGTATTTTTTTACGTAGGTGCAGAGATATCCACGACAAATTGGACAGGAAGTTTTCTTGAGAAGTACTATGGGCTTGACAGAAGTGAAGTTCCGGTTATTCTTTCAAGTTTCTGGCTGCTATTTACTCTTGGAAGGGCACTTGGAGATAAATTGCTGGAGATGGTTGGGCAATTGAGATTTTTGTTTGCAGCACCATTAGTATCGGTTGCGGGAATATTTGTTGTGTTGTCTGGCACAAGCAGGATTCAGGCTTTGATAGGCATTTCAATTATAGGGATATCCATATCTATTATATACCCTGCACTTCAGGGGTATATGGTACAGCATGTAGATAGGGGGAATATACCTGCTGTTTCTTCTATTACAGTTATTTTTAATAATTTTGGCGCTGCATTTTTAACCTATATTATAGGTTTTGCAGGCGGCAGAAATGTCATTTATGTATTTGTAATTCAGATAGTATTTTATATTTACATATCATTTACAGCCTTGTACTATTTGATTAGAAATAAAAAGTTTTGCAGGGATTGATATTATGAAAATGGAGGGGATACTGTGGCATACAAGGTTTTGATTACTGAGGACATAGACGGGGAAGGAAAAGAATATCTTGAAAAAAATGGATATAAAATAAAGATGGCATCTGGAGTATCGGAGGACATTCTGGCAAAAGAAGTTGAAGACTGTGATGCCATTTTAGTCCGCATGGCATGTATTACGAAGAGAATTATGAGAGCCGGAACAAAATTAAAAGTAATATCGAAGTTTGGTGTTGGGATGGACAATATAGATGTCCGTGAAGCACTGGAACTTGGAATACAGCTTACCAATTCACCGGAATCAAACAAAAATACCGTAGCTGAATATACTATGGGACTTGTCATGGCACTTGCAAAAAAAATTTTCGTATATGACAGGGAGCTTAGAAAAGGAAATTTTGATATAAGAAATGATTTCGGAGTTGATATTCAGGGAAAGGTGCTTGGAATTGTTGGAATGGGGGCCATAGGACAACTTGTTGCTTCTAAAGCAATAAATGGGTTCCAAATGAAGGTTATAGGACTTAAACGTCATACTTCTTCAGGAACCATAGAAAATATTGAACTTACGGATGATTTCGACTATCTGCTTGAGAATTCTGATTTTGTGAGCCTTCACGTTCCTCTTACAGCTGAGACGAAAAAACTTATAGGCAGGAGGGAACTGTCTCTCATGAAATCAAGTGCATTTCTCATAAATACGGCACGGGGCGAAGTAGTGGACAGTGAGGCACTTGCAGATGTTCTTGCAAAAAGGAGAATAGCGGGAGCTGCAGTTGATGTTTTTGAAGGAGAGGTACCTTCAAAGGACAATTCTCTTTTTAAACTGGACAATGTAATTGTAACACCTCATACAGCAGCACATACAGCCGAAGCATTGAAGAGAATGTCACTTCATCCTGCAATTGGAATACATGAGGTATTGAGTGGCAAAAAACCTTCCTGGCCTGTAACCGGAAGCTATTGAAAAAAATGGGCAGCATTTGCTGGAAATTTCCAGTGCAATACTGCTGCCGTCAGATTTTTTATAGAAATCAATCTTCCAATGAGGAAGTATAGGATATTTTTTTATCTTCATTACAGTATACATGTGTGCTCCTGCCCTTTATACTCGTATTGAGCTGTACAGGTTTGCCCCACAGGTTGAATACCTGTTTCAAGGTGGCTTCCATATATGAAAGATTCAGGTCCCTTCCGTCATAAATCTGTTTCAATATCAAGCTCCCATCTTTTTTTGAGATATCATCCACCACTATATTGGGAATTGAACCCATTCCACAGCCGCTGCAAAGTGTATCCCTGATTTGAAGCCACCCCGTATCATCTGAAATATTTTCAACTACATAATTGCCGCCTTCTTTGGAATATTGGAATAAATTCAGTTCATAACACAGGTCTTTGGTAAGATATCGTCTAATAAAAGATTCATCTCTTTCAAGCATCCTCACCTCAAATATTTTATCCGTTCCAAATCTTTTTTCAAGGTCTTCAAACATCTTGAATCCAAGATGATAGGGATTGATGTTTCCCGTGAGGGGAGTAATTACATCATTGTGTCTTTTGATAAATTCAATATAAAGGGAATCCGGGAGGTCAAGAAGATGAAGTATTTTATAGTGCCAGTAGCTTGCCCAGCCCTCATTCATTATTTTAGTTTCCACCTGGGGTATGAAATAGGCAGTTTCCTTGTGTACTACATTGAGAATATTTCTCTGCCACTCCTCCAGATCTCCATGATTCATTATAAATTTTACAAGATCGTCCTTTGAATCATCCTCCTTTGATTTTTTTATACCGATGGCCCTGCTTGTCTGAAATCTTATGGAGTGGGCGGCATCCAAAATTTTTTCCACTTCTTCATATCCTATACTTGGATCATTTACATACTCCCTTATCATATCTGCATCATTTTTAAACATCTCCAAAGTGTAGGAGGCCCGGGTTCCTTCCTTGAACAGCCGGTTGTTTTTAAAAAAGTCATTATGGCCGTATACGTGGGCCATGGTAAGAATCTGCAGAAGCAGTGTATTGTCCTTCATCAAATAAGCGAGGCATGGATTGGAGTTTATGACCATTTCATAGGGAAGGCCGGTAAGATTGTACTTGTAAAGTGATTCCGAACGGTCATAAGCTTTACCGAAGCTCCAGTGGGGGTATCTGGAGGGCATGCCTACATATGCTTCATAACCTATCATGTCCCTGTAACTTACGATTTCAAATTCCTGAGGATAAAAATCAAGTCTGGATTTTTTTGCAGTTTCCTCTATGATTTTACACCATTTTTCTAAATCTGAAGTTGAATACTCCAAGGAAATCACCCCGTTTCGAATTCTTTTTTCAATATTTTTTTCAGGGATTCCCACAAATCCTGTTTTTTGTTTATAGTGACAGCGGCGAAGTTGTTCCTGTCAATTCCCCTTCGGAACAACTCCTTTATATTGCTGCTGTAAGGACTTGGAATAATCTCTGCATAACTGAAAAGATTGCAGATTTCACTTAATTTTTCAGCATATTTCAGGGCAAGATCGTTATCTTCGTTCCAGTTGTCTCCATCACTTACACAAAAGGTGTATAAGTTCCAGTATGAGGGATTGTAATTTTCTTCAATTACCTCAAGGGCTTTTTTCAATCCACTGGAAATATAGGTACCACCGGATTCAACCTTGTGGAAAAATTCTCCTTCGGTAACCAGCTTTGCAGTAGTGGAGTGGGCTATAAATTTGACTTCCACGTTGTTGTATTTCATTCTCACGAATTCATACAATATGAAGAAAAATGACCTCGCCAGAAATTTTTTTGTGTTGTCCATGGAACCCGATGTATCCATGACACATATGACTGCGGCGTTCAATTCACGTCTGGGCTTTTTTTTCACCCTGAAATATCTTAAATCATCCTGCCTGAAGGGGAAGCGTGAATCCTCAATATCCTCATTTTCATCTGCTTCAGCAAGATCCCTCTTCAAGGACTGTTTTCTCTTCAATTTTTCAACTACACTCCTTTTCCTGGCAAGTCTTGGGTTTATTCCGTTTTTCTGATAGCCGCTTTTCTTCAGGGAGTTTTTAGACATGATTTCTGAAAATCTTTTCTTGTCCATTAAAGGAAGTTCAAGATCCTCAAGAAGATAATTTATAAGTTCCTCTATGGTTATTTCAGTCTCATACATATCTTCTCCTTCTCCATTTCCTGCGCCCTTGCTGCCTTTTCCCCCTGAACTTCCGGATGCCCTGCCTATTTTATCGCCTTTTTTCTGGGAACCGTCACCGCTTCCAACACCGGAACCATTTTCTCCGTATATGAACCTGTATTCCTTTATGCCTTTTATTGGAATCTTTATTTTCCTGTTTTTACTCTGACCTATGATACTTTCTTCGGATATTATATCCGCAAGATTGTCCTTTATGGATTTCTCAACCAGCTGTCTGTGACGCCGCCTGTCTTCCAGTGACCTGTCATGATCTTCATTTGAATCAAATTCTCTGAAAATAGCCATGGGATCAATCCTTCCATAAATTGTTGGCTGCATACTTCAGTACAACATCACAGCAGTGGTCACAATAGCCGTTTTCCTTCATTTCTTCCACCATGGAATTATATTTTTCATCCTGTTCTTTGTTCCTGACCTTTGATCTTGTTATAATTCTTGAAAGTTCTTTTACGGAGGTAGTAAGCTTTTTTTCTATAGCTTCTTTAAGTGGTTCATAGGAGGTATAATCGATTTTTCCGCCATTTCTTATGACATAGAACATGTAGGATGTAACATCCGTCCTGAAGCCCTTGGCGGAGCTTTCCGAAATTCCTATATGCTCCTCTATGGATCTCATAAAAGTTTCATCAGGTTCCAGCTCCTCACCTGTGGAGTGATCCTTGATCTTGTTCTTGTTTACATAGGCTTCAGCATGGTCAAGGTAGTTGTCAAAGAGACTTTCCGCCTGTTCCTTGAAGCTGTGTATGAAGGCCCTTGTTACCTCCTTTTCTAGTAACTTGTTATACTCTTTCCTTATTGTATCCTTTAAAAATGTCATGTATCTTTTTTTGTCGTCATCGGCTATATCAAGCTCCTTGACTGACTTTGTGATACTTTCAATTACACTCAACGGATTTATGCAGTTGTACTCGGAATTTGACAGGGCATTGTCCAGGGCCTTTACTATGAATCTTGTAGATATTCCTGTCATTCCTTCTCTCATTCCCGCCTCCTCTTTTAGTTCGGAGAAGTCTATTTTCTTGGTGGTGCCTTTTTCCACTATATCTTCACCGTTGTAGATTCTGAGTTTTGTCATGGGGTCAACCTTGTTTGAAGGTGCCAGTCGTGAAAGAATTGCAAACATTGCAGCAACTTCAATAGTGTGAGGTGCTATGTGTGCACTGAACCTGCTCTTTCCAAGTATCTTTTTGTATATCTTGACTTCTTCATTTAATTCCATGCAGTAAGGGACTTCCACTTTTACAATTCTGTCCAGTATCGCTTCATTCGTGTGATCTGACTTGAATTTGTTCCACTCTGATTCGTTGGAGTGCGCAAGTATTATCCCGTCAAAATATATCATTGAACCTTTCCCGGGAGAAGGTACAGATTTTTCCTGTGTAGCTGTAATTATCGTATGGAGATATTCAACATCATTCTTGAATACCTCTATGAATTCCACAAGTCCCCTGTTTCCAACATTGAAAGCGCCGTTCAAGGAAAATATCCTTGGATCGTCTTCAGGGTACATATCCATTTTTGATATGTCTATGGAGCCTGTAAGGACAGATGTATCCTGGTTGTTGGGATCAACTGGGGGTACTACTCCTATTCCCTTTCTTGAGCGTATTGAAAAATCCGTGGCAATTACGGGAAATTTTTCATACTCCCCGTTGAATTCATGCTTCAGCCTGTATTTGCATACAGGGCACAGGTCGCCTTCAATTTCAATGCCGAGAACTTTTTCAAAGTCCTTTCTCAGATGTTTTGGTATCAGGTGGAGAGGTTCTTCTCTCATGGGGCAGCCTTTGAGTGCATAAATAGGTTCGGAAGTTTCCAGTGCTTTCTTTATGGAATCCACAAGGGAGGACTTGCCGGCACCCACAGGCCCTACAAGGTAGAGTACCTGTCTTGATTCTTCACCCTTCATGGCTGCAGAGTGAAAGTAGTTTACAATTTTCATTATTACTTTGTCTATTCCAAAGAAATCCTCTTTGAAAAAGTTATATTTTCTGATAGGTTCATTCCCATATAATTTCTTGATCCTCGGGTTGTCCTCCGGCTTGAGTACTTCATAGCCCCTGTCCATTATAATGTCATACATTCTTTTGTGAGACAGTTTAACTATTTCCGGATTCTGTTTTATAATTTGAAGGTATTCCAAAAAGGTTCCTTCAAATCTTTCACGCTTTCGGACCTCTCTATCTTTTTGAATTATATCCTTAAAATCCATATGTTACCTCCTATTTATTTCGCTTATTAAATACTACGCAGGAGGAATATCTATTATGTGTGATAATTGATAAATATTGTACTTTTATAGTATTATAGTTATGATATTATAATAGTTAAAGAAAATTTATTGCTTAGGAGTTTGCCATGGATTATATACAGAATTCTATGTTTGATAAAAAGGTGAATCAACCACTTGCAGAGAGGCTCAGGCCATCCAGCCTGGAGGATTACATAGGTCAGAAGCACATACTCGGAAAGGGGAAGATACTGCGCAACCTCATATATTCCGACAATATAAGCTCCATGATACTCTGGGGACCTCCGGGGGTGGGGAAGACAACGCTTGCCATGATAATAGCATCTGTCACAAAGGCAAATTTCATTACCTTCAGTGCGACTACATCCGGGATAAAGGAGATAAAGGAGGTAATGGGAAAAGCCGAAAGGGACAGAAGAATGGGTATACGGACAATTGTTTTCGTGGATGAGATCCACAGATTCAACAAAGCACAACAGGATGCCTTCCTCCCGCATGTTGAGAAAGGCAATATAATATTGATAGGGGCAACTACGGAAAATCCTTCTTTTGAAGTTAATTCGGCACTGCTTTCAAGGTGCAGGGTTTTTGTACTTCATCCTCTTGATACGTCAGATATTGTAGAACTCCTGAAGAAGGCCGTCAGCCATAAAAGGGGATTTGGATACATGGATATAGATGTATCGGATGATATATTGAATATGATAGCGGTGTATTCCAACGGTGATGCAAGAACTGCACTCAACATACTTGAACTTTCAGTTATGAGCTCCGTGAATGGAAGCAGTTCTGCAAGCATAACTAGGGATACAGTAAGACAGTGCATAGGAAAGAAGATGCTTCTCTATGACAAGGGCGGGGAGCAGCATTACAATCTGATTTCCGCACTTCACAAATCAATGAGAAACAGTGACCCTGATGCTGCCGTATACTGGCTTGCAAGAATGCTGGAATCAGGAGAAGATCCCCTGTATGTGGCAAGAAGAATAGTTCGTTTTTCTTCTGAAGATATTGGAATCGCAGATCCGGATGCAATGGGGATTGCAGTTGCGGCATATAATTCTGTCAGATTCATAGGAATGCCCGAGTGCAGTGTGAATCTGACACAGGCGGTAGTTTATATGGCCTGTGCACCAAAATCGAATTCCCTGTATATGGCTTATAAAAAGGCTAAGAAGGATGCAATGGATACTATTTCCGAAGGTGTACCGCTTCATCTTAGAAATGCTCCTACAAAATTGATGGGTGATCTTGGCTATGGAAAAGGTTACAAGTATGCACATGACTTCAAGGAAAAAACTGCCGATATGCAGTGCCTTCCGGATAATTTGAAAGATGCCAGATACTATATTCCCTCTGATGAAGGCTTTGAAAAACACGTCGGGGAAAGACTGTCAAATATAGAAAAATTGAAGAAAAAACACTGATACCATAATTTATTGGAGCTGATAGAATTGATACAACTTATAGGAATAAAAAGTGATTGTGATATTGAAACGAGGCAGAAATTTTCCATTGTACCTTCAAGACTGGAAAACAATCTGAAGCATATAAAAAGAGATATAGGTGATGCCGTCATATTGAGTACCTGCAATAGAACGGAGGTATATGTGGATTCAAAGCTCGAAAGAAGTGAGCTTGTTCATGGTGTGTTTGAAGTACTGGGATGGGATGATAACCTGATGGAAAATGTTTTTTATGTAGAAGACAGGGATGCAGTAAAGCATCTTATGGAAGTCGGCTCCGGTTTTCATTCCAGGATTCTTGGAGAGGACCAGATACTCGGGCAGATAAAGTCCGCCTATCAGGCAGCAATTGAAGCCGGAACTGTAAAAGGCAGACTTCACAGACTGTTTCAGAGCACGATAACATGTGGAAAGAAATTTAAAAACACCTGCAGGATGTATGAAATACCAGTTTCAGTTCCGTCTATAACTGTAAAAGAAGCCAGAGACAGAAATTTGAAAAGATACATGATACTTGGGTTTGGACAGATTGGACAGCTTGTACTGAAATATATTTTATCTGCTTCTGTAGAAAAGATATATGTTGTGGTCCGCAATATAAACAAAATTCCTTCAGGAGCAGGAGAATACAAGGGTGTTCAATTTATAACCTTCAGGGAAAGAAAAAATTATTATGAGGATGTGGACTGTATAATCAGCTGTACTTCCGCACCTCATGCCATAATAGGAAAAGAGGAGCTGCCCTCTGAAAATATAGTTGTATTTGATCTGGCGGTACCAAGGGATGTAAACAGGAACGTCATGGAACTGCCGAATATAGAATTGTATGATATAGACAGCATAAGCAGGATAGACGAGAAAAATAAAAACACAAGAAGGAAAAAGATGCTTGAGCACAGATATATAATCTGCAGCTATATAGATGAATTTGTGAGGTGGCAGTCCACGGCAGAGCTTTCACCGGAAATACAGAAAATAAAAAGGCAGGCGGATGCCATATGCAGAAGAAGGGTAAATACCTATGTAAACAAGAAACACACGAAAGACAATGAAAAACTTGTACGTGCAATGGTGGAAAGTACTGCCAGATTATATGTCGACAGGGCAATAGAGGTTTTAAAGGAAGAAAAGCTGAAGGGCAGGGAAAATGAATGCATTGATATTATAAACAGGATATTCTGCAATAAAAATTACATATGATATAGGAGGAATGTACTAATGAAAAGTAATGATATATTCAAGGAATCGGAAATTTATATGCCGGGTGGAGTAAACAGTCCTGTAAGGGCCTTTAGGGACGTCCCTTTGGATCCTCCTGTAATAAAAAGGGGAAAGGAGGCTCATATATATGATGAAGACGGCAATGAATATATAGATTTTGTATGTGCCTGGGGTCCCATGATTCTGGGGCATTGTGATGATTATGTAGTTGATGCCGTAAAGAGAACAGGTGAAGAGGCTATTTCCTTCGGAGCTCCAACTAAAATTGAACTGGAGCTTGCAAAGTACATATGTACTACTGTGGACAATGTTGAAATGATAAGAATGGTCAATTCAGGTACTGAAGCTACAATGAGTGCCGTGAAACTTGCAAGGGGATACACAGGAAGAGACAGGATAATAAAATTTGCAGGATGTTATCATGGACATTATGACGATTTTCTTGTTGATGCAGGCTCGGGACTTATGACGGCAGGAACTCCGGGAAGTGCGGGGGTGACGGAGGACAGTGTAAAAAATACGATAATAGCGGAATACAACAATATCAAAAGTGTAGAGAAGATATTTGAAAAATATGGTGATATTGCAGCCGTCATTGTAGAGCCTGTGGCAGGAAACATGGGAGTAATACCAGGAAACAGGGATTTCCTTGAAGGCTTGAGAAAACTGTGTGATGAAAATGGAAGCCTTCTTATATTTGATGAGGTTATGAGCGGATTCAGGGTCGCCTATAAAGGAGCACAGAGCATATATGGAATAAAGCCTGATATAACGACTTTTGCCAAAATAATGGGCGGGGGGCTTCCATGTGGTGCCTACGGTGGAAAGAGGAAGATAATGGAGAAACTTTCACCGATGGGTCCTGTATATCAGGCAGGGACCATGTCGGGAAATCCAATAGTAATGGCGGCGGGACTTGCAACACTGAAAAAGCTCCATGAAAATCCCGGATACTATGAATATCTTGAAAAATTGGGGCAGAAACTTCAGAGCGGAATAGAAGATGCGGCCAAAAGAAAAAATCTTCCTGTTGTAGTAAACAGATGCGGGTCCATGTTTACAGTGTTTTTTACTGAGGATGAGGAAGTGAGAAATTATGAAGATGCCAAAAGATGTAATACCGGGCTCTTTGCAAAGTATTTCAAACACATGCTTGAAAATGGAATCTACATAGCACCGTCACAGTTTGAATCCGTATTTTTGAATGTAAAGCACAGTGAATCGGATATAGATGAATTCCTGAATGCCTTTGAAACATTTGAAATATAAGTAGTTTCACATTTTGACCTGTATTTGCATAATGTAGTACTATAAAAAGTTAGTTGAGGTTAACTCTGTTAAACCCGGCAAACAAATACAGGTTGAAAGAGGGGATACTTATGAAAGTATTGAATAATGTCGAAATAGGAAAATCCGCGAGGGTTGAAAATATTACTGCAAGCGGGCTGATGAGGGAGAGAATGCTTGCAATAGGACTTACAAAAGGAGCGGAAGTAGAGGCTGTGCGCAGAGGACCATGGGGAGACCCTACTGTATATAACATCAGGGGAGCAATGATTGCACTTAGAGAAGATGAGGCCTCACTGGTACATGTTTCCCAGGATAACTTTACAGAAGGATTATCAATGTCTGTGGGGGGTAAATAATGGGACTTACCTATCAATCCACAGGATTTGATTCCATGGTGGATTCATATAAAGTGTCAAAAAAAGATGACCAGTATGTTTTTGCACTTGCAGGAAATCCAAATACAGGCAAGAGCACTGTCTTCAACGCACTGACGGGATTGAAACAGCATACTGGAAACTGGCCCGGCAAGACGGTTACCAATGCAAGGGGAGAGTTCAGGGTAGAAGACAGTGAGTTCATACTTGTGGATCTTCCCGGTACCTATTCACTCTTTTCCTCTTCTGTAGAGGAGGAGATAGCAAGGGACTTCATCTGTTTTGGAAATACTGATGCGGTAATTGTGGTTGCTGATGCTACATGCCTTGAGAGAAACCTGAATCTGGTATATCAGGTCATGGAAGTTACAGACAAGGTTATACTGTGCATTAATCTTATAGATGAAGCAGAGAGGAAAAACATACACATATACAGGGAAAGAGTGGAAAATGAACTTGGCATTCCGGTTGTGCTGACAGCAGCCAGAAGTGGAATTGGGATGGATGAATTGAGAAAAACTGCATACAGGGTAAGTTCAGGTGAGATAAAACCTTCTCCCAGGAAAGTGATCTATCAGGATTATATAGAAGTTATGATCTCGCGATTGCAGATTCTGCTGAAAGAAAAAGTTGGGAAATTGAATTCACGCTGGATTGCACTCAGACTGATTGACGGGGATGAAAAAATTACAGATGCCCTACTTGAAATGATTGGAGAAGAAGATTCCGGTATACTTTTAAAACAGATAAACAAAATAAGGATGAACTATGATAGAAACCGTATAAGAGATGATGTCACCTGCAGTATATACGAAAAGGCTGAGGAGACAAAAAATAAATGCATGGATGTTGATACCCGTAAATCAGAACGGGATATGAAGATAGACGACTATATTACATCCAGAATTTTCGGAATTCCAATAATGGTGGGGATGCTCGCCCTGGTTTTATGGATAACTATTGAAGGTGCCAATGTACCCTCCGACATGCTTGCAGAGCTGTTTTTCAAATTTCAGGATAAGCTCACGGTGTGGTTTACAAATATTGGTGCACCAAAATGGCTGTATGGAATTCTTGTACTGGGATTGTACAGGACAATGGCATGGGTGGTCTCGGTCATGCTTCCTCCAATGGCAATATTTTTCCCGCTTTTCACACTGCTTGAGGACCTTGGATATTTACCGAGAGTTGCACTGAATCTGGATCATCTGTTCAAGAAGGCATGCGCCCATGGGAAACAGTGCTTGAGTATGTGCATGGGACTCGGCTGCAATTCGGCGGGGGTAATAGGCTGCAGGATTATTGAATCGCCAAGGGAAAGGCTTATAGCGATACTTACAAATAATTTTATGCCCTGCAATGGGAGATTTCCGACGCTTATTGCAATCTCGTCCGTATTTCTTGTTGCCGCATCTGGAAAGGGCATCTTCAATTTTCTGCCTGCACTGTCCATCACAGGCATAGTGGTTCTCGGAGTTGTTATAACATTGCTGGTTTCCTATGTATTGTCCAAAACAATTCTAAAAGGGTATCCATCAAGTTTTACCCTGGAACTTCCACCTTACAGAAAACCGCAGATAGGAAGGGTCATATATACTTCGATCATTGACAGGACAATATTTGTTCTGGCAAGGGCGGTGGTTGTTGCAGCTCCTGCAGGAATAATTACCTGGGTACTTGCCAATACCTACATTGGAAATTTGAGCATATTGGGTCATGCAGCTGCATTTCTTCAGCCCTTTGCACATCTGATAGGCCTTGACGGATATATACTCATGGCATTTATACTGGGAATACCTGCCAACGAAATAGTTGTTCCGATACTTATTATGGCCTATCTTTCTACAGGTTCAATGACCGATTACCAGAGTATAGATTCATTGAGACACATACTTGTATCCAATGGATGGACAGATCTTACTGCACTGAATTCAATGCTGTTCTGTCTGCTGCACTGGCCATGTGCCACAGCACTTTTAACCATACGTAAGGAGACGGGAAGCACCAGATGGACCCTGCTCTCTGCGGCAATTCCAACGGGAATTGCAATTATAATTTGTTTTATTACTACGTCAATTGCCAGGATACTGGGATTGTATTAAAAAATCATAGTTAAAATTGGAGGGCACTGAAAAAGCTATAGCTTTTTCAGTGCCTTTCTAAAATTGCTATGATTTTTTAATTGCATAATTTAAAATAATTAATATATAAATAACAATAATTAATATAGAAATGGATAATATCAAAAATAATTAATGCTTATATTGATTTATTTAATTAGAAATGATATATTATACTTACAGGGAGGAGGATAATAGTTTGGTATATAAAGTAATAAATAAATGTCCCGTATGTGGATCAAAACTTTTGATTTCAAAATTAAAATGTTCTAAATGCAGTACTGTAATTGAAAATGATTTTGAGATGTCAAAATTTGAATATCTTACAAAGGAACAGCTTAGATTTATAGAGGTGTTTCTAAAAAACAGGGGAAACATAAAGGATGTGGAAAAGGAATTGGGTATATCCTATCCAACTGTAAGATCAAAACTTGATGAGGTAATATCGGCTCTTGGCTATAATGTGTCTCAAGGTTCAAAAGTTGATAAAGTGAAAATAGTGGATATGCTGGACAGAGGAGAGATAACAAAAATTTTAAAAATGGTAGAAGAAGGTAAAATTACATCTGATAAAGCTCAGGAGCTTATTCAAGCACTTAATGACGAAAATACAGATATTCAGATAGTTTCAGATGATGATATTATGGATAAGATGCTTAAGATAAGAGTTAATTCTCATGATGGTGATAATGTAAATGTAAATCTTCCAGTTAAATTTATAAAGACAATACTTAAGACAGTTGGTAAGATTCCTATAAGCGATAGTGTAAAGGGAATGGAAAATATTGATTTGAATCTTATATCAGAAGCTATAGACAATGGACTCTCTGGAAAGATAGTGGATGTGAAGAGTGCAAATGATGATATAGTCGAAGTGGTAATAGAATAGGAGATGCTTATGAGGATATACATTAAATCTGGATGGAAGAGATTTATAATACCTGATAAATAAAATTCGCAATATTGCGTATACTTTGATTTGAAGTATGTATTAAGTAAGAGTTGAGTTTATATTTTTATGATATAATGAAATTAATAAAATTATAAGTAGGTGTATAAATATGTTGCCCAAAAAGGATAGAGTGTCTTTTGAAGAATTTCTAGATATAGAAAGCAAAAGTGATAAATCAATAGAATTTATCGATGGAGGAATATACCTTCAAGCAAGTCCAAATACTTCCCATCAAAGAATTTCACGAAAAATATCTACGATTTTTGATGTTTATTTTAGTGATAAAAAATGCGAACCGTTCACTGCACCCTACGATATAATATTAAAAAGTGACAAAAAAACATCAAAAAATAAAGTTATACCGGATCTTTCGGTAATATGCGATGAATCAGGAATAAATGAAAAAAATTATTCAGGAGTTCCGACTTTAATTGTAGAAATACTTTCTCCCTCCACGGCATGGATTGATATAAGCAAAAAACTGGAATTATACCAGAGCTTTGGCGTTAAGGAATACTGGATTATTTCACCTAAAAATAGTAATGTACAAATATTTAATTTAAATGAAGAAAATTTTTATGATGAACCCATTGTATATTATAAAGATGATATAGCTAAATCCAGTATATTTAATAATTTGAATGTAAATCTAAAAGAAATATTTAAATAGTATGGTACTAATTTTCCAATCGTGCACTTACTATAAGCCTGTGGGTGGCAACTCTGATAGGTGTACAGGTAACCAGTGTCATAGTTGCATCATTAGTTGGATTTAATACCTCCACCTGTTCTGGGAGGACAACCTTTTTATTGTATATTTTGTATTTATATTTTCCTTTAATAGTTTCTACTATTATTTCATCTCCAATTTTAAGCTCGTCAAGTCTGTTGAAGTACTGTCCATAAGTATAACTTCTATGACCTGCCATGGCAAAATTACCCTTCTGTCCCGGCAGGGCCGTACCTTTGAAATGACCTACAGCATATCTGAGCGTGTCCATATCTGTACCCTCTCCTATTGCAACCTTCAAATTTATTTTGGAAATAACCAGGAGTCCTATTGTACCGTAATTTACAGCAGGATCAGATGAATTTTCAGCATTTTTCTTGTGCTTTTTAATTCTCTGTTCATAATTTTTTACCATATTGTTCTGCCTGTATGCTGTCAGGTATCTGGCACCAAAAGCATATAAAAGTATCAGAATGCCTGCAAATATAAGAACTCCACCAATGATTTTCGATTTTTTCAATTGAAGCTCCTCTTTCCTAATTATAATTGTAATTGTGCAGATTTATTTTAGTAATAATCCAGAGATTAGTCAAATATTTTTTGCATTAGGTAAATATTTGTGAGAAAATGATCATAAAACAAATTTTTAAATTTTATCTTCAAGGAGCAATTTAATTATATGAAAATTGTGACTAGAATTATAATAGTTCTGGGAATGTTTGTGATTTCAGCTTTTATACTTTTTTCAGATGTAATGTCCCCTAAAAAACCGCTGCCGGCACAGTATGGAAAGATGGATCTTTCAAAGTGGGATTTTTCAAAAGATGGTGCAGTAAAGCTTGACGGACAGTGGGAGTTTTATGATGGACAGCTTCTTACACCGGAAGATTTTGAGGAAAAAAGCGCTCAAAAACCCAAACCTACAGGATATGTAAAAATTACATCCACAATAATGGACAAAGATAGTTATATGCTTGTGAAACCGGAAGGTGCAAGGACTTTCAGGCTCATTGCAAAAGTAAAACCTTCAAATAACGTATTCGGGATGAATGTGGGAAATATCAGAATGAGCAATAGATTGTACATAAATGGTGAAATAATGGGTTCAAGTGGAAATCCTGCGGAGAAGGACAATGGATATAATGCCGGCATGGTTCCATATTGTACATACTTCAACGTCAAAGGGTATACAATTGAAATAATACTTCAATCTGCCGGTTTCGGATATCCTTTCAGGGGAACCATGTATGAAATATACTTTGGTCATCAGAAGGATATAAACTTTATGAATGTTGGTAAAACCTCCATTGAATTGTCGGGCAGTATAGTGATGTTCATGATTTCCATGTATATTTTAAGAGTTTATGTAAAACTGCAGAGGAAAAAAATATATCTGTACTATGCTGCTGCCTTCTTGTCCCTTGCAGTTGATATGCTTTTAGGTGGGGAAAGAATACTGATTCAGCTGTTTCCCTTTATACCCTTCGAAATATACTGCAAAATTCAGCAGATATCAGCAATTATAACTGTAACATCTCTGATTGGAATAACAGTGGAAAAGGATATTGAAATACTTCCGGATGCCGCATTGAAAATGGGTGTTTCCCTGGCACTGTTCTATACGGCCGTAGTATGGAATGCAGATTATTCTGTTTACATGGATTTAAGCCTGCTGAAGTATATATTTATAAGTATGTTCATTGTAGCAGTTGTTTTAAGACTTCTGTTCATGTTTGGAAAAGGAATGAGGGTTATTGGAGATAATGAAGCGGGTAATTTTCTGGGAGCCATGATATGTATAAGTATTTTTCTTATAAACAGTTTCCTTTATTCTCTGGATATTGTATCCGATGAGTTCATAGGCGCCGTATCATTCTGTGGTTTTGTAATGTTTTCATATATGATCCACAGTGACAAATTCCTTACAAATTATAAATATATGGAGAGGATGTCGGGAGAACTCATAAAAAAAGACAGGATAAAGGATGAATTTGTTACAAAGACGTCCTATGAATTGAAGGCTCCGCTATATGGAATGATTGACATTGCCGATATATTAATTAAGGACAATATGAATCATCCAGAGGATGAGAACATGAAAAAGGTTATGACAATGAAGAACATGGCGCTGAAATTGTCCGGCATTGTAAATGATATACTTGATGTAGCACTGCTGAAAAATGGACAACTTAATGTGAAGATGTCGGTTGTGGATATCAAGGTATGTGTGGATATAGTAGTGGAAACCCATAAACATATAATACAGGGAACAGGTATAGACATAGTCAGCAATATAGGAGAATCCATGTTTGTGAAAGCTGATGAAGGCAGAATAAGGCAGGTTCTGTTCAATCTCATAACCAATGCAGTTCACAATATGTATGGAGGTTTGATAAGCATAGACGGCAGGAAGGATGGAGGGATGATTTCCATATCCGTGGAAGATACAGGGTTTGGAGTACCCTGGTGTAAAAGGGAAGAGATTTTTGAACCCTATGAGTCCCTGAATTTTGAAAGAATTGGCCTTGGACTGTATATAACACGTCAGCTTGTTGAGCTGATGCACGGAAAAATATTTTTAGAGTGGTCCGAGATCGGGCAGGGAAGCCGTTTCGTATTTTCACTGCAGGGCTGTGAAGAAAATACTGCAGAGTATAGACGGACAAAATTGAAGGATGCAGGTTATATCGGCAGGTTTTATCCTATAAAGTACTCTGAAACGATACAAAAGGAGAATTATAAAGGAAGCATTCTGCTAATTGACGATGAAATATTGAATATTAAAATAGCACTCAATGTATTATGTGGAGAAGGTTACAATGTAATTACGGCTCTGTCCGGTAAAGATGCACTGGAAAAACTGGAGAAAAATAAAATAGACCTTGTTCTTCTTGATTTAATGCTTCCAGGAATTTCAGGCATAGAGGTGTGCAGAAAAATAAGAGAAAAGTATTCCCTCATTGAACTTCCCATACTTATATCCATGCTGAAGGATATAAATTATGAAGTCTTCCAGATATTTGAAGCAGGGGCAAATGACTTTATAGCCAAACCCTTTGAGGCAAAAGAGATGTCTGCCAGAGTGACGAATTTGATATTGCTTAAAAAGTACATGGAAGATGCAGTGAAAAATGAGTTGGCTTTCCTTCATTCACAGATAAAACCCCATTTTTTATATAATACCATAAGTACAATAGTTTCCTTCTGCTATACCGATGGGGAGAAAGCGGCGGGACTTCTTACAAGTTTAAGCAAATATCTGAGATTTACCTTTGACATAGACAACAAACTCATGATGGTATCACTCAGGCGTGAACTGGAGATGGTTGATGCCTACGTTGAAATATTGAAGACACGATTTGAAAACAGAATAAATATTGAATATGACATCGAACAGGGGGTTATGAACGAGCAGATTCCATCACTGTGCATACAGCCCATTGTGGAAAATTCAATAAGGCACGGCCTGCTTGGAAAAAGTGAGGGCGGAAGGGTATGTGTTTCCGCCGTAAAGAAAAATGGGTGCATGTATATTGAGGTAAAGGATAATGGCATAGGTATGTCCCGGGATAAAATTGAGACATTGAAAAATGGTGACAGAAGCGGCTGCGGGGTAGGTATTTTGAATGTGGACAGGCGAATCAGACAGCTTGGAAAGGGTAATATGGACATACGCAGTGTTGAAGGGAAAGGGACAACTGTAACGATGTCTCTATATTGTAGGGGGAATGGTTTATGAAAGCTGTAGTTGTAGAAGATGAAAAGCCTATTCTGAAATTGATGGAAATGTTTATCAACAGGAATAAATATCTGGAGGTAATAGGTGGATATACTGACTCAAGAGAAGCACTTGACGGTATATTCAAGCTTTCGCCGGATGTTGTCTTTGTGGATATAGAGATGCCGTATATAAATGGTGTGGAACTTGCAAAACAGGTGAAAAATTTTGATGAAGATATACAGATAGTATTTGTTACTGCCTATGAAAGATATGCCCTGCAGGCCTTTGAAGTCGATGCTGTGAACTATATCCTGAAGCCAATTACGGAAGAGGATATCAATACGACGGTAAAAAGACTTTTGAAAAATTACGGCAGGAGAAAAAACATTTCAGCTAAAATCAGAAAAAATGAAATACTCTGCCTTGGAGGTTTTAAAGTATATGGAAGTTCTGGAAATGAAATTGTCAGGTGGTCAACTTCAAAAGTCCAGGAGCTATTTGCATATTTCATATGCAACAGAGGAGAAGAGACCGACAGATGGAATCTCTGTGATATGCTCTGGCCGGATTCTCCGCCCAAAAATGCAGAACACAATCTGTACAGTACAATATACAGACTGAAGAATGTCTTGAAAAATGTCGGCATATATAATGTGATCTACTATAAAAGTGGAAATTACAGTGTGGATTTTACAGAATTCAGATGCGATGCCTGGGATTTTGAAGACTTTATTGAAATCCATATTGAAGCTGACAGCAAAAATATAGGTGATTATGTTGATGCTGTAAATTTGTATAAGGGTATTTTATTTGGAAATGAAGATTATGTCTGGAACAATGAATTGAATGAAAAGCTTTTGAGATATTATCTGCTTGAAGTTAAAAATATAGCACGATACTATATGAAGGAAAAAAGCTACAACAAATCGGAGGAATATCTGAAGAAGGCAATTTCAAAAAATCCTTTTGATGAAGAAGCTTATGAGCTGATGATGAAAGTTTATTTTTATCGTGGTGACAAGGTTGCATTGATGAAATGTTATGATGAACTGAATGCCATGTTTAAAGATGAACTGCATATAGAGCCGAAGGAAGCAACAGAAAGGCTTTACAAAGCTTTGCTTATGAAATTATAGAACAGGAGAGTTCAACTTCCCTGTTTTTTTGTAAATAATCTGTAAATAATTTGTGATCAGTTTGTGAGTAAAATATCATATAATATAGGTCAAAGTTAAATTATTATTAATAAATAATTAACTTTATAAAATTATATTGTGAAAGGAGGTGGAAAAGTGAGAAAGAAAAAATTTTTATCAATTGCGGTATCACTTCTGTTTGTGCTGCAGATTTTTATTTCTTCTGCGCCTTTAAAAAGTGTAAAGGCAGATACTTCCACATTTCCACTTGTAACAGAAAATACTTCAACGTCACAGGGTGAGAATGGAGGTGGTACTGAAATTTCCAACGAAACTGCTACTGATCAAGATGGGTCAGTGACACAGGAAGAAAGTACACCGGCAGTTCCAGGTGATTCGGACAATACTGCACAGCAGGGTACTGAGCAGGAAACTGAAGGAACAAATGGAGGTTCTGAAAATGGAGCACAGCAGGAAGAAACAGGCAGCCAGCAGAACGCCGACCAGGATTCCAATACATCCCAATCAGAAGGCAATACTACCAAAGAGCCTGAACAGAACAGTACAACTCAGGACTCAGGTACAACTGTTGGACAAACTGAAACTCCGGCACCGAAAGAACCGGCCGATTCTGATCCGGCAGCCACTCCTACTGTAATAGAATTTCCATTTATAATAGGAGGTATTCTTACAGACGGGACAGGTAAAGATATCAGTGCTGAAACAGATGTGGACAAGAGTTCTGATGTCAACATCAATTATGATTTTTCGATTTCGGAAGATGTAGCTAAAGGTACTTCCTACAGTATTCAGCTCACAGACCAGATCAAGCTTAAAGATGTCAGTGGTGAAGTCAAAGATTCCAAGGATGCTGTAATAGGTTCAATAAGTGCAGATCCGGCTTCAAACAAGGTAACTGTCACTTTTACTGCTGAAGTGAAGAGCGGTACATCAGGTAAATTGTCCATAAGTGGGCAGTTTAACAAGGACAAGATAGGAAACAGCAATCCTGTATCCGTCAGTATTGGAAAGACTTCAGTAAATGTTAATTTCAAACAGGAAGAAGCAGAACAGCAAAATTCTGCTGAAAAGCCGGATGAGGAAGTGCAGGCAAAACCAGGTGATAAGGCAGCTGATGCTGTGATTGCACCTCAGGCTGAGCCTAAGGATATTACAGAATCATTTCCGTTTATTACAGGTGTTAGTATAAAAGATGCCAATGGCAACGATCTGGGTAATGATGTAGACAAAACTTCAGAAATTCATGCTAATTATACCTGGAGTATTCCAAATACAGTAGCTGTTAATCCAGGTGATTATTACACCATGCAGCTGCCGGAGCAGATTCATATTGTAGCACCTATTAATCAGCCGATAACTGATAATGATGGAGCAAAAGTGGCGGATATGCATGTGGATACAAGTGGGCTTGTAACACTCACGTTCACAGATTATCCAAGTACACATTCCAATGTAAACGGATATTTCTATGTGGATTGTCACTTTAAAGAAAGTGCAATAGGCAACTTAAACCCTGAGAATATTAACTTTACAATTCCGGGTATAGCAGCAGTTCCAGTCAGTGTAAACTTTGTACAGCCAACGGATGCATCTTTTACCAAAAGTGAGCATTACAATAAAAGTACAGATGAAATTACATGGACGATAACAGCCAACAGTGAAAAAATACAGGCAGATAATGCTACTATTACGGATACTATAAAAAGTGAGGAAGGCCAGGTATTTATTCCCGGTTCTATTACAATCAATAATTCAGGTGTTGGTGATACCTATTATTACGATGATACTAAAGCACTGATTTTCAATCTTGGAAATATCACTGATGAGCAAACTATAACCTATAAAACTAGTGTAAAAGATTTTCTGGCTTCCCAGTTACAAGGTACCTATAATTTTAACAATACAGCTGATTTTAGCTATGATGATTATAAGGGAGCTCCGCATACCAAAAACGTAAACGCTGGTACTGTTTCAGTAACAGTCACATATATCAGCAAAACTGGAAGCTATGATTCAGCCAGTAAGAGAATAAATTGGACAATTACAGTAAATGAAGATAGTAAGACAATCAACAATGCAGTAGTTACTGATGTTGTTCCTGAAGGACTTACTGTAACTCCGGGTAGTATTTCAGTTAAAAATGAAAATGATATACCTTTGACACCTGACTATTCAGGTAATATTACCTTCAATTTAGGTAATATTACAGGAAAAGTGACAATCACTTATTCAACAAATGTAGATACAAGTGTCTATAATTCCAATGGTAGTCAGACATATACAAATAATGCTACTTTTACAGGAAATGGCTTTACACTTGGAACATCAGGTCATGGTGTTGGAGTTTCATCAACTATCGTTCATAAACAAGGTTCTGGTTATGATGCTTCCAATGGTATAATTACTTGGACAATTACTGTAAATGGTAATAAGACAAATGTTGCTGCTGGTGCAGTGGTTACAGATGATATTCCTGTAGGTCAAACTTATTTATCTGGTTCTGCCAAACTTGATGGAATTTCCATAGGTGATAGTGGATATACAGCAGCACCAGGTGGAGATACGAACAAGACAGGAACTTTTGTATATACTTTTGCCGATGCGTTTTCTGACACACATACTATAACACTTCAGACGCAGGTGACTGATCCAACACATTACAAGGCAAATTACAGTGGTACTTACAGCAATACTGTTAATTTGAAAGCTGGTGCTATAAATCAAGATGATACTGGAACTCAGCAGGTAACCAGTAATGTAATTACAAAGACAGGTGAAGACTATAATTATGCAACAAGAGAAACTACCTGGAAGATCGTAATAAACAAGAATGAAATACCAATAACCAATACAGTAGTTACCGACGTTATTCCGGAAGGACAGGAGTATGTTGCAGATTCTGCAAATCTTAATGACAATCCCATTGACGATAGTGCAGTAAATAATCCACAGACAACAAGATTGTTTAAATATAGTTTTGCTGGTACTATTACTGATACCTATACTATAACTTTTAGGACAAAGCTTACAAACCTGAATATTTTCAATACAAGTGGAGATAAAATATTGGAAAATACTGCAGCTATTACCGGTAATGAAATACCTTCAGATGGTGATGTAGAAAGCAAAGGAATACAGACTGTTAAAAATTCAGTAATTAGCAAGACATCCAGTTATAATAATGGAAATAACTACATTGACTGGACAGTAAAGACCAATGCTAACTGGAGTATTCCACTATCTGGTGCAACTATAACCGATACGTTGCAGAATGGGCTTTCACTGGATACAGATACTGTAAAATTGTATAGTGCCACTGTGAATTCTGATGGAACTCTTACACAAGGATCTGAAATTCTACTTGATTCTTCTAACGTGGCATACAATCCTGATACTAGATTGTTCACATTTACTTTCCCTGAGAATGCAGGTAATGAAGCTTTCATTCTGAATTTCAGGACATATACAACCAAGACAGGGAACTTTACAAATTCAGTTACATTTAGTGGAAGCAATATAAATCAAAGTTCAAGTGCTACTCAAAATGGTGTATGGTTTTCAACCGGCGGCGGCGGTGCCACAGGAGAAATAGGGAGTATTACCGTTGTAAAAGTTGGAGATGATGATACTACACCACTTTCGGGAGCAGTATTTCAGCTTCTGGATCAGTATGGAAATGTGAAGGAGACTTCTGCTCCTACAGGAGATGATGGCTCAGCCATTTTTGACAACTTGAAATACGATATAAACTACAGCATCAAGGAGATAACTGCCCCTATAGGATACAATTTAAGCAGTGATATTCATACTTTTAAGGTTAATGATGGTGACGATGATCAGAAGAATATCACTTATAATTATGTAGATGAAATACTGAAAGGCAATATACAGTTCTATAAAACAGGTACTGACGGAGCTATTCAAGGAGCAGAATTCAAACTTTACAAAAACACTGATACTGATTTTTCAAATCCAATAGTTACAGCAACGAGTGAAAGTGATGGACTTGTACAGTTTAGTGATATACCATATGGAAAATATATCATTAAAGAAACAAAAGCACCAGCTGGTTACAGTATTTCTAATCAAGTTTTAAAGGCTGATTTAACTGTTATAATAGCAAATGGACAAACTGTAAATACTGATATATTTATTTTCCCTGACTCAAAGCTTAAAGGATCAATTAAGATAACGAAAATAGATGCATCAACCAGAATAGCAATACCGGGGGTTACTATGGCAATTTTTGACAGCAATAAGCAGCAGACAGGAAATCCAAAAATCACTGGAGAAGATGGAACAGTACAGTTTGATAACTTGGTTTATGGAAACTACTTCTATAAAGAAATCAGTGCACCAGATAACTATGTATTAGATAGTACTTATCATCCTTTTAGCGTAGAAACTGAAACTACTCAAGAATCGCCTCAGAAAATAACTTTTGAAAACCAGAAAATAAAGGGTGGAATGGAAATAACAAAGACAGATGCTTCAACTTCAGCACCGGTACCTGGAGCGACCATTACAGTGTACACAAGTGATGGACAGCCAGTAGGGAGTGGAGTAGAAGGAACAACCGGAGAAGATGGAAAAGTAGTATTTGAGAATCTTACTTATGGAGAATACTATTTTGTGGAGACAAATGCACCGGAAGGATACCTGCTGAATCCAGATCAACATCCATTCAGTATCAGTGAAAATGGAGTTATTGTGAAGGATACTTTAACAGATACGAAGATAAGGGGAAGTATAGTATTCACTAAAACTGATGAAGGCGGCAATCCTCTGTCTGGAGTAGAGTTTAAACTTTACAAAGCTGATGATACAGCATTTGAAACTCCTATCAAGACTGCAGCAAGTGATGTAAATGGATTTGTACAGTTTACTGATGTAGAGTATGGTTCATATGTCATAAAAGAGACAGCAGCATCAGATGAAAGTTATGTACTCTCTACTAAAACATTAAGTGCAACTATAGGAGATAATGACAATGGAGAGACTATAACCTTAGATCCATATACTAATGTGAAGAAAAAAGGAACAGTAACTATCAAGAAAACAGATGCAAATGGAAATTCATTATCAGGAGCAGTATTTGTGCTCTATGACAGCACCGGATATAAAACAGGTGAAGCAGTAAGTGGAGATGACGGAACAGCAGTATTTACAAATGTAGTGTATGGACAGTATTCTGTAAAAGAAATAAAAGCTCCAGCAGGATACAATCTTTCCTCTGAGGAAGCAATTTCTGTAAATGTATCTGAAGATGGAAAAACCTATGATCTTGGAAGCATAGAAAATACAAGGATCACAGGCGGCATAGAGATATCAAAGACAGACATTTCGACTTCGGCACCAGTACCTGGAGCAACAATTACAGTGTACACAAGTGATGGACAGCCAGTAGGGAGTGGAGTAGAAGGAACAACCGGAGAAGATGGAAAAGTAGTATTTGAGAATCTTACTTATGGAGAATACTATTTTGTGGAGACAAATGCACCGGAAGGATACCTGCTGAATCAAGACAAACATCCATTCAATATAAAAGAAAACGGAGTTATCCTGAGGGACAGCCTGACGGATACAAGAATTACCGGTAGTATAGAGATATCAAAATCCGATTTTTCTACACAGGGAACTGTACCAGGGGCAACTATTACAATATACAGGGACAGTGCGCTCACCGATGTTGTAGACAGCAAAATAACCGGGGCGGATGGAAAAGTAGTATTTGACGGCCTTCCATATGGACATTATTATTTCAAGGAGACAGGGGCGCCTGAAGGCTATAAGCTCAACACAGATGTACATGAATTTGATATATCTGAGAATGCAAAAAATGTCAAGGACAGTATTACTGACGAGAAGATATCTGACAACAGCTTTAACATTGAGTTAACAGCAGATCCGAAGTCCATTACAGGTGACGGTAAATCAACATCGACTCTTACAGCGAAAGTAGTTGATGCGGACAATAAGCCTGTACCTGGTGTTACTGTTGATTTTTCAGCACCGAACGGAAGTTTCCCTGAGGGCAGTTCTGCAGTCACCGATGAAAATGGTGAAGCATGCGTAGTATTCAAGTCCGATAAAATTGAAGGAATTGAAGAAAAGAAGATACCTGTTACCGCAGTTGTCAATGACCCGGAACACGGACTGAATTCCAAGGATCAAATAGATATTACATTTGAACCGGGCAGCATAAAGGGAGCAGTTGTGGACAATGAAACAGGAAATCCTATAGCTGGAGCTACGGTTGTAGTTAAGAAGGACTTTGATGGTGATGGAACAATAGACTTCAAAAGTGAAGTAACTACATCATCTGACGGCAAATATGAAATTGCCGTTCCAAAGGGAGATGTAGAGTATGATGTCGAGATAACAGTACCTGTACAGATAAATGGAAAGACAGAAGATAAAACGTTCATACAGAAATCAAATCCTGGTGAAATTGCAGGAAATTCCTATGACTCTGAAAAAACTGCAGCAGGTATTGTACTTTTGAAAAATCCTGATGGAGAAACTGCGGGATATTTCAAGGACTATGGCAATATAACCATTGATGTTCCAGAAATTGGACAGCAGGTTGATATCGGAAGTGACGGTACCTTCCAAGTAGGTGGCCTTGAAAAGGACAGGGAATACAACTTCAATATCGTATACAACTTCGATAATGGTGAAGAGATTATTATCGGAACAATTCATGTGAAAATGGATTCTGACGGACAGATGAGGATTGATCCGGAACCTACCCTGATAGATCCATATGGTTTAGTCACTGACAGTGTTAGTAGTGATAAAATACCTGATGCGGATATAAAATTGTACTATGCAGATACCGAGAGAAACAGGGAATCAGGCAAAACTCCCGATACACTTGTACAGCTTCCGGGACTGGAGGGATTCCCTCCTGCAGACAATGCAAACCCGCAGTCCAGTGACGAAGATGGAAACTATGCTTTCATGGTTTATCCGAATACCGATTACTACATTGTTGCAACAAAACCTGGATATGAAACCAAAACAACAGAGACCATTTCTGTAAATGATGCTATAGTAAGGCATGACATACCAATGACTCCTATTTCTTCAGGAGGTGCAGGCGGAGGCGGAAGTGCAAGCATCCAGGGCACGGTGAATGTAAATAAGACGGATAAAAGCGGAAATCCGCTTAAAGGTGCGGAGTTCACGCTGATCAATTCCAAGGGAAATTCAGTGAAGACTGCTGTGACAGATGAAAATGGGCTGGCAGAATTTACCAAGGTAAATCCAGGTAAATATACTGTCAAGGAGACCAAAGCACCTTCTGGTTATTCCATCTCAGATAAAATATTATCTGTAGAGATAAACCAGAGCAAGGTTTATGACCTTGGAACTGTACAGGATGCTAAAGAAGAAGGAAGTACACCTGTTGTACCACCTGTACAGCCTACACCAGAAGAACCGGAACAGCCAGGAGAGAATCCGGATGAAGGTAATAAACCGGATCAGCCAAATCAGCCGGGTAACAACTCAGGAGAAAGTAAAAATCCGGCAAAGGGGTCTTCACAGCCAGGTAAACAGGGTGGAAACAATGGCATACAAAACGGGCAGAAAAATTCATCTCTGGAAAATGGCATGGATTCAAAACTTCCTAAAACGGGAAGTATCATAGACACGTCGGTATTGGCTGTATTGGGAATATTGCTTGTTCTTTCAGGAGCTGTACTCGTGTTTAAGAGAAAAAAATCATATTGACACATCTGTGATAATATGATATTTTAAATGTACAAGGAAAATTGATTTTAAACAGGTCGTATAACCGGCGGAAGTGGATATAACCACAGGGAGTACGATTTTTGAAAGCCGACCGCCTGGGCAATTAAAGTGTCCAGGCGGTCATTTTTAGTTGAATGGATAATATATTATTTTACTGAAATGCTGACATAATAATTGTTAGAATAGTAAAAATATTTTTAAAGGAGAGAATTTTTATGCGAAATCAGTGGGAAAATTTTAAGACTGGAAAATGGACAGAAGGTATCGACGTCAGAAATTTTATACAGAAAAACTACACACCTTATACTGGAGATGAAGGTTTTTTAACAGCTCCTACCGGGAGGACAAAAAGAGTCTGGGAAAAGTCGGAAAAGCTCATTCTTGAGGAAATTAAAAAAGGCGGAGTGCTTGATGTGGATACAAAAACCGTATCCGGCATTGACAGCTTTGAACCGGGATATATAGACAGGCCAAACGAGGTTATCTTCGGACTCCAGACTGATGCACCCCTCAAGAGAATGGTCAACCCTTTCGGAGGTATAAGAATGGCACAGCAGGCTCTTGATGCCTATGGATACAAAGTCGATGATAAAATGCAGCATATATTTACAAAGTACAGAAAGACACATAATGAAGCGGTATTTGATGCATACAATGAAGAGATGAGGACAGCGAGACATGTGGGACTTCTGACAGGGCTTCCAGATGCCTATGGAAGAGGAAGAATAATAGGAGATTTTAGAAGGATAGCATTGTATGGCATCGATTACCTGATAGAACAGAAGAAAGATGATCTGAAGGACCTGAAGGGAGATATGACCGAGAGCATTATAAGACAGAGGGAAGAAGTTGCAGAGCAGATAAAGGCACTCAAGAAGATGAAAAGTATGGCATCGCGTTATGGAATTGATATTTCAAATCCTGCGGCAAACGCAGCAGAAGCTGTTCAATTCACCTATTTTGGATATCTTGCAGGTATAAAGGAAAATAACGGTGCGGCAATGTCTCTTGGAAGAGTTTCCACATTCCTGGACATATATATTGAAAGAGATTTGAAAAAGGGTATTATAGATGAACAGGGCACACAGGAGCTTATAGACCAGTTTATAATCAAGCTCAGACTTGAAAGGCATCTCAGGACTCCTGAATACAATGAGATCTTTGCAGGAGATCCAAACTGGGTTACAGAATCAATAGGCGGTATGGGAATAGACGGAAGAACTCTGGTCACAAAAAATTCCTACAGGTTCCTGAACACCCTTACAAATCTTGGACCTGCTCCCGAGCCGAACATGACGGTATTGTGGTCCCAGGACCTCCCGAATTCATTTAAGAAGTACTGTAGCAGGATGTCAATAGAGACAGATGCCCTGCAGTATGAAAATGATGATATAATGAGGCCCGTATACGGAGACGATTATGCCATAGCATGCTGTGTGTCGGCCATGGCTGTAGGAAAACAGATGCAGTTCTTCGGTGCAAGGTGCAATCTTGCAAAATCACTTCTCTATGCTATAAACGGCGGTGTTGATGAAAAGAAATTCCAGAAGGTGGTTCCGCATATAGAAAAGATGGAGGATGAAATACTTGACTACGAAAAGGTGAAGAAAAATTACTTCAAGGTAATGGCATATGTAGCCAAATTGTACGTAAATACTTTGAATCTGATTCACTACATGCATGACAAATATGCCTACGAGGCAGGGCTCATGGCACTTCACGATACGGAGGTGCACAGATTTCTTGCCTGCGGAATAGCAGGACTTTCCGTGGCTGCAGATTCACTCAGTGCAATAAAATATGCAAAGGTAAGACCTGTAAGGGACGAGCATGGAATAGCCGTGGACTTCGAGGTAGAAGGCGATTTTCCCAAATACGGGAATGACGATGACAGGGTGGATGACATGGCAGTTGAAATAGTAAACAGGTTTATAGGTGAACTCCGAAAAACAAAGACCTACAGAGATGCAGAACATACGTTGTCTGCTCTTACAATAACCTCCAATGTAATGTATGGCAAGAAAACCGGCACCACGCCTGATGGAAGAAAAGCAGGAGAACCACTTGCTCCAGGTGCAAATCCTATGCATGGCAGGGACAGGGAAGGTGCACTTGCATCCCTGAATTCTGTAGCCAAGATACCGTACAGATCCGTATGTCAGGATGGTGTGTCAAATACATTTTCAATAATTCCAGATGCCCTTGGAAAGGATGAAAACAACAGGATAAATAATCTTGTTTCCATTCTGGACGGATATTTTTACAAGGGAGCACATCATCTGAATGTAAATGTAATGAACAGGGAGACACTTCTGGATGCAGTGGATAATCCGGAAAAATATCCTACACTTACCATAAGGGTTTCAGGATATGCAGTTCATTTTGTAAAGCTTACGAGAGAACAGCAGATGGAAGTAATACACAGAACCTTCCATGCACGGGTATAGTGTATGGGGAAAATTCATTCCATTGAAACTATGGGACTTGTAGATGGCCCGGGAATAAGAATGGTTGTCTTTTTCCAGGGCTGCAGACTGAGATGTGCTTTCTGCCACAATCCGGATACATGGGAATTCAATGGCGGAGAGGACATGGATGCCGAACAGCTTTTAAAAAAGGTGGAGAAGTTCAGAATATACTTTGACAAGTCCGGCGGCGGGGTCACCTGTTCCGGAGGAGAGCCTCTCATGCAGCCGGAATTTCTTCTTGAATTTCTGAAGCTGTGCAGAGAAAGAGGTATAAATACTGCAGTGGATACATCAGGCTTTGGAAAGGGAGATTATGGAGAAATTTTAAAGTATACGGATCTTGTGATACTGGATATAAAGCATATTGATGGAGCTGGTTATAAAAAGCTGACCGGTGGAAATATTGAAGAATTTTACAGATTTGTTGAAGCGGTGAATAAATCCAGTTCAAGACTCTGGATAAGGCACGTTATGGTTCCCGGTATGACTGACAGCTGTGAGTGCATGGATAGAATGGCCCATATGATAAAAGAATATGTCAATCCGGATAAACTGGATAAATTCGAAATTCTGCCCTATCATACAATGGGGGAAGGCAAATATGACAAACTTGGCATAAAATACAGATTAAAGGGAATCAAACCCATGGACAGGACAAAGGCACTTGAATTCCAGAAATATGTTGTTGATAGAATTAAAGGGTAACAAAATTGAGTTAAGCCAGTACTATAATATAAGACAGGTTTTTTGATCTGTCATGAAATCCTTTGTTTTTATACTACATAAAAACAAAGGAGGTGCTAAATTGAGTGAAAAAAATACGGACAGCAAATTGCTTCCAATTGACTTGAAACAATTTACTTTTTTGGGGAAAGGTCACAGCGGAGAAGTTTATTTGATGCCTGATGGCAGAGTTATAAAAATATTCAGAAGTTCAGACAGCTGCAGAGCTGAATTTGATATATTGAAATCAGTAGAAGGAAGTCCTCATTTTCCAAGAGCTTATAAACTGGGGAAAAATTATATGATAAGAGAATATGTAGGTGGAACAAATGTATATGACTATCTATTGGCTTATGGAATAAGGAAATCCTTTGTAATAGATGTGGCGGATCTTGTGGATCACATGAAAATGCTTGGATTCAAAAAGCTGGAGCTTAGATTTCCACATTTGTTCATTGAATATGATGGTACACTCATGCTTATAGATCCTAGGAGGAGCTACGAAGAAAGTATACCTTATCCAAGAGCATTTTTAAAAAAGCTTAAGAGCATGGGACTGTATGACAAATTCATGAAAATACTGAAGAAGGAAAGACCCGATTTGAATTGGGAACACGAGTAGATCAATATTCAGGGAGCCTGTATTATATTTTTATACAGGCCCTTTTCAATTATTTCAAACTTTTGTATTTATAGCTGTATATGACATGTAATCAAGCAGATCCTTCTTTAGATTTTCCTGCTTCAAGGCATAATGTATATTGGCTTTCAGAAACCCTAATTTGTCTCCGGCGTCAAATCTGCTGCCGTCAAAACAACAGGCGTACATAGGTTCTGTTCCGGATAATTTCCTCAGTGCGTCCGTCAATTGAATTTCACCGTTTTTGTCGGGCAAAGTCCTGTCAAGCATTTGAAATATACGTGGAGTTACTATATATCTTCCGAGTATCGCAATGTTCGAAGGAGCCTGTTCAATTTCAGGCTTTTCTATCATGTCCTTGATCCTGTAAATTGCATTTTCAACCTTTATGCCGTCTATGATACCGTATTTGAACAATACATCTTTTTTGACTGGCTGTACTCCCAAAATTGAAGTCTTGTATTTTTCATAGCAGTCCATGAGCTGTTTTAGACAGGGAATTCTGGAATCAACTATATCATCCCCGAGCATGATGGCAAAAGGTTCATCATCTATAAAGTTTTTTGCCATACTTACTGCATCACCGAGGCCTCTAGGTTCTTTCTGCCTTATGTAGTAGATATCCACCATGCTTGATATATCCTGAACCAGTTTTAAAAGGGAATTCTTGTTGCTGAGTCTCAATTCATTTTCCAATTCTACCGACTTGTCAAAATGATCCTCTATTGATTTTTTGTTTCTTCCGGTGATTATGAGTATTTCTTCAATCCCGGAGGCAACGGCTTCTTCCACTATATACTGAATTATGGGTTTATCAACTATCGGCAGCATTTCTTTAGGCTGGGCTTTTGTTGCGGGAAGAAATCTTGTGCCAAGGCCGGCAGCAGGAATTATAGCTTTTTTTATATTCATAATGACTCATCCTTTCTACATGTAATTTCTATTATTTGTTAGTTTGTTGCTTTTGACCATGTCAACTGATATCTTTATCAAATATATGAAAAGTATTATATTTATCAGGGAAATTCCGTCCGACAATATACTGTGGGTACCCGAAGTCATGTTCATGCCGCCGGATCCGCCGAAAAGAACGGAATAGACATTCGCGTAGATTGTAATGGTGTACCCCATGCACAGTATAAAAAAACGTCTATCCTTCAAACATGCACAGCATAAAATTGAAAGTGCCAGGGCTGGGAACAGATATCTTTCATGCATGCCTGTTGAAAATGTAAAGACACCTGCAATCTGAATGAGAGCTGCAGCAAGGGCGAAAATTTTATTCCTGCTCTTTACATATACAAACCAGGAAAACAGGGTGACGGCTATAATGGCAATCATTCCCCAGGTTCCATAGCTCAACAGGAAAAATGTATTTGAACTCTGCTTGTAATTTCCACCAATCAGATTGAAAAAGTTGAATCCGTTGACAGATGCATATGGATACTCGGATATAGCTTTGGAATACAAGTTCAGAATCCATAGGAAACCTTTGTTATAAGAAAATGGAAGTACGATAACCGCAGCTGTTGCCAGGGCGGAGATCACCGACTTTATGAAAAGTACTGGCTTTTTTCTCCTTACAAGCTCGAAGAAAAGCACGGGTAAAAATATAATTCCCTGAGGCTTCATAAGTATGGAGCATGTAAAGAGCATGGATGAAAATACCGGTTTTCCACTGCATATCATGTATATTGAAAGTACAACAAGCAGTGTGAAAAATGAATCCACCTGTCCCCAAAGTGCAGAGTCGATAAATACAGCGGGATTGAAAGTATAGAGCAGAATCATCAGTAAGCTCATTTCAAAAGGAAGATGTTTTTTAGCCAGTCTGTATATTAAATAAGCAGTAAGTATATCTGCCGCTATAGAAGGAACTTTCAATATCAATGTATAGTAGGTGCTCAATGATCCTATACTGCAGATTTTCCCGATTATAAACAATATATAGATATAAAGTGGAGGATAGTCGCTTGACCGGGAATTTTCATAAAACTGGGGAAAATTATTGGCGGCATTGGAGGCCCAGTTTCTGAACAGACTTATATCACCGCTGTATCCTTCCACAACTGTGGACAGTATGAGTCTCAACAGCAGTCCTATAATAAGTATTGAAAAAATGACTATTTTTCTATTGCCGTTTTCTACAATAATTTTTTTGCGCTTTATAGAGTACAGAAGAAAAAATATCATACCCATGAATACCATAAGGTATACCGTAAGAAAAGGGGAGTATTTGCTGTCTGCTGCACCAAATCTCATATTTCCACCGCCATTTTGAGATATACTGTGCCTTTCCTGTCCTTGTATGGGAGTTTTTTTGCTTCCAGGTTGAAATTGAACAGCTCCATTTTGAAAATGGGAAGTTCCCGTAGGTTTGTAATTTTTCAGTGCAAAAATACATGATGCGAAGAAAAATATAATCAATAAGATTAAAATTGCTTTAGTTGGATTTTTTTTCATAGAAACAGTTGCCATGTTGTATCTCCTTTCCGTTTTCTATAAATATATTCTGATGGAAAAAGCTTAAAAAATACTTAAAAAGTGGCTGTAAATTTGTTAATTTAGTTTAAACTAATAATGGATGTACTGTATAATATAACAATGAGGAGGTTTGATTTATGGATAAAATTGCACTGCTGACGGACTCGGCATGTGATATAGATGAAGAAAGTATTGAAAATTACAATATAAATGTACTTCCCTTTAGGATTATATATAATAATGGAGAATATATAGATAAAATTGAAATTACACCCGGGGAAGTTTATGACAATATGAAAAGGGAGATACCACACTCATCTCTTCCTTCAATGGACTATATGGAGAACACCTATAAAAAACTTGAAGACGGGGGCTATACCCACGTTATAGCAGTAGTTATTTCAAGCGGACTTTCAGGTACATATAATGCGCTTAAAATTGTAAGTGAAAGACACAAAAAATTAATAACATATGTATATGATTCAAAATCAACTTCTGTTGGTGAAGGTGTGATTTTAAAGGAATGCGGCAAACTTATTGAAAATGGTGAAAGCTTTGAAGAGATTGTAAATAAAATACCGGAAATTAAAAAGAGCATGCATTTTTTCTTCGTATTTGGAACCCTTGAATATGCGAAAAAAGGCGGGCGTATAGGCAGGCTGTCCGGGATAATCGGGGAACTGCTGGATATAAAACCTATCGTGTATTTTGATGATAATGAGGGCATATGTCATTCCTATGACAAAGTGAGGGGAAGAAAACGTTCCTTGAGCAAAATTGTTGAGATAGGGAAAAGTCTTCTTGAAAAATCCCGGTGTGACGTATATATTGTCCATGGCAATGCAGAGGAAGATGCGGAAAAGGTCAGGAACATGATTTTAAAGTTGAAAAATGTTGGAAATGTATATATGATAGGCCAGATAAGCCCCATAGTCGGAGTATATTCGGGACCCGGGACTGTCGGCATATGTTATAGGAGTTTATAGTTATAAATTTGTATGATAAAATATAGATAAATATATTTTAAATGGAGGTGCAGCAGATGGGTAAGGATTTCTATAAGGCTGTTGAAGAAAGGCGCAGTATATATTCTATAGGCAGGGGAAGTGTAGTTTCTGATGAAAGGATACTGGAGATAATAGACAGGGCGGTAAAAAATGCGCCCTCGGCATTTAATTCACAAAGTTCAAGAGTGGCAGTGCTTTTGGGAAAATATCACGATAAGCTGTGGGATATAACAAAGTCGGAGCTCGGTAAAATAGTTCCCCATGAAAAATTTTCGCCGACTGAAGCCAAGATAGATTCTTTTAAAAGCGGATATGGAACTGTCCTGTTTTTTGAAGATCAGGATGTTGTAGAAAAACTTCAGAAAGATTTTGCTCTCTACAAGGACAATTTCCCGGTGTGGTCCCAGCAGGCTTCGGGAATACTTCAGTTTATAGTATGGACGTCACTTGAAGTCGAGGGTTTTGGGGCATCTGTTCAACATTATAATCCTATTATAGACGATGAGGTAAATAAAACTTATGACATTCCTTCAAATTGGAAGTTAATCGCTCAGATGCCATTTGGAAAACCCGGTGCACCGGCAGACAAGAAGGAATTTCTTCCACTTGAAGATAGAATAAAGGTATTTAAGTAGTACTTGCGGAGGCACTTTTTGAATATGGAAAGTGCCTTTCTTATTTTATTATGTTAAAATAGATGTGGATTATATTTTTATACCTAGGGGGTTTTTTATGCAGTACATAGAATTTCAATCAAACTTCAAAATAAGAAGTACAAGGCTTGCACTGGAATCTATTTTAATATACAGAAATTTGCTCAGGGATCCTGTCATAAAAAAGTTGTATTTGCTGCTGGATTATGCAGACGGGGACAAAGTGAGCCTTGAGAAAATTATAGATCTGTATAATAGCTTCTTTTTTGAATTATTGCAAAGTGGGGCAGCTTCTCTGGAGGGATATATAGTAGATAAGATTATATTCGATGAAAATCCATTTTCCAGAGACGGCTTTAATATTGGAAAGGTTGTTTCAACTGACCTGAAAAATCTTCAGCTTGTTTCAAGGTTCAGCAGTGCGGATATAAAAAGTGCACTTGCAGAAAGTATTGGGGATAGTGAATACGGTTATGTGGTAGAAGAACTGCCGGATTGGGATAATACTGAAAATTCAGCATATGAAAATTCAGTGGATTACATAAAACACATGGAGAAAAAATTCTATTCAAGTGATGACTGGAGGGAATGTGCTGTTTTACTCGAAAAATTCCATCATGATTATGGATATGGCATCTTTGCAAGGTACAGGGCCTTTGTATGGGAACACGAGTCGGGAAAAGGAAAATTGAAAAGCATAAGTGATCCTGATCCAATTCAGCTTTCCGACCTCATAGGTTATAAGGATGAGCGGTCGGTTGTAATAGAAAATACACTTCAGTTTCTAAATGGATTTCCTGCAAACAACGTATTGCTCCATGGTGACAGGGGTACCGGAAAATCTTCTACGGTAAAGGCAATACTGAATAAATATTATAAACAGGGACTGCGTATGATAGAACTTCCAAAATCCTATATTGCGGATTTCCCGGACATAATAAGAATTTTAAGGGATAAGCCCCAGAAATTTATTATCTTTATAGATGATCTTGTGTTCGGTGACAATGAAGAGAGTTATACGGCACTCAAGTCCGTACTTGAAGGTGGACTGGAACAAAGATCCAGGAACATACTCATATATGCGACTTCAAACAGGAGACATCTTGTAAAGGAGTATTTCAGTGACAGACTCGGATCTCAGGACAGAAACAACGAGGAAGAAATACATTCCGGTGACAGCAGACAGGAAAAGCTTTCCCTTGCGGACAGATTTGGAATAAATGTAGTTTTCATATCTCCGGACAAGAAAAAATACCTTGAAATCGTAGAAGGAATTGCAAAAAAGAGAAAGTTGAATATAGACAGGGAGACACTTCACAGGGAAGCTGTAAAATGGGAAATGTGGTATAATGGGCGTTCTCCAAGGACGGCCGTGCAGTTTGTAGACTGGATAGAAGGACATAAATCAATAGTTGGGAGTGAAAAATTATGATATCTGAAAAAATGAAGCAGTATGTATCCAGAAGCTCTGTAGTAAGGGCGATGTTTGAGGAAGGGAAAAGGCTGGCGTCCATCTACGGAGAGGAAAATGTCTTTGATTTCAGCCTTGGAAATCCAAATGTAAAGCCTCCGGAGGATATAAAGAAGTCAGCAGTTGAAATCCTCGAAAATGAATCCCCAAATCTGGTCCACGGATACATGAGCAATTCGGGTTATGAGGACGTAAGATCGGTTGTCGCAGAAAATATAAATAAAAAGTATAATCTGAAAATCAGCAGGGATAATCTTGTGATGACCTGCGGGGCCGCAGGGGGACTGAACATAATCCTGAAGACAATCATCAACCCGGGAGACGAGGTTATTGCCTTTTCGCCTTTTTTTGGAGAATATGAGAACTACGTGGATAATTTTGATGGAAAACTTGTAATTGTCCCTTCGAATCTGGAAACTTTCGAACCTGATTTGAATGTACTTGAAGATAAAATAAATGAGAGGACTAAGGCTGTAATAATAAATTCACCAAACAATCCAACAGGAGTTGTTTATTCCGAGAAGCTGATAAGTGATATGGCGGATGTATTGAACAGGAAACAGGAGGAATTGAACAGCAGCATATATCTGATTTCAGATGAGCCCTACAGGGAAATTGCATATGATGGTGTAGAAGTACCATATATGTTGAAATACTACAGAAATTCTTTTGTGGGATATTCCTACAGCAAATCCCTTTCCCTTCCTGGTGAAAGAATAGGGTATGTAGTCTGCAGCAGTGAAATGGATGATTTTGAGGATACCATGTCCGCCCTTAACGTGGCCAACAGAATTCTTGGATTTGTAAATGCCCCGTCATTGTTTCAGAGGGTAATAGGAAAATGTATTGATTCAAAGGTTGATGTAAACATATATAAGAAGAACAGGGATCTCCTGTACAATCATCTTGTCGGCATAGGATTTTCCTGTATCAAGCCGGAAGGAGCATTTTATCTTTTCCCGAAGGCACTTATTCCGGATGATGTGGAGTTTGCAGCCGAGGCCAAGAAATTCAATCTGCTCATAGTGCCGGGTTCCTCTTTCAAATGTCCGGGATATTTCAGACTTGCTTACTGTATATCATATGACAAGATAGAGAAATCCCTTGACAGCTTTGACAAGCTGGCTAAAAAATATTTATAGGACAGATCGATAGGTAAATTTAAGGATTGTATGTAGTAAAATAATACCCGGAAGATAACTTATATCTGCCGGGTATTATTAAAATTGTAAACTATGAATTTTGTATTGAATCAAGTACTGCATTCATGCTGCCTGTCTTGTAGCCTAATATGTCAAGAGTTACGTAGGTAAAGCCAATTTCCTTCAATCTGTTTCCAACTTTATCCATAAGATCCAAATCGAAGAATCTGCTTCTCTCCTCCGGCGATACTTCAATTCTTGCTATCTGACCATGATGTCTTACTCTTACCTGTCTGAAACCAAGATCCAGAAGGAACTGCTCCGCATCCTCCACCATTTTTAGTTTTCTGCTGTTGATTTCGTTTCCATATGGAAATCTGGAGGACAGACATGCGAAGGATGGCTTGTTCCAGGTTGGAAGTCCAAGCTCTTTTGAAAACTTTCTTATATCATCCTTGGTAAGTTCTGCTTCTTTAAGGGGACTGACTACTCCAAGTTCTTTTGCGGCTTCCATTCCAGGCCTGTAATCTCCTGTATCATCAAGATTGGATCCGTCAAGTACATAATCGATTTCATTTTCTCGTGCAACATTTTTTAGTTTTGAAAATAATTCCTTTTTACAATAATAGCACCTGTTTACAGGATTCTGTGCATATCCCTTTATGTCAAGTTCCTCCGATTCTATGATTATATGGCGTGCACCTATACTCTTTGCATATCTTTTGGCTTCATTGAGTTCCCGTTTTGGATATGTTGAGGATGTGGCGGTAACTGCAATTACATTGTCACCCAGGACATCATGGGCAACTTTCAGGAGAAAAGTGCTGTCAACCCCTCCTGAAAATGCAACAGCAGCACTTCCGAGATTCCTGATATTTTTCTTTAATGCTTCCAGTTTATTATCCATAATAACCCTCCAATTTTTGTGAAGTTATAATTGTTTATCGGTTAATTATAATTATATCATAGAATACTCAATGAAGCGATTTTATATAATTTGTAAATTTCAGGCATATATCAGGATTATTTTTCATAAATTTAACATAGTTGCTGAAACATCTTACGGTCTGTTTGTTTATGGTGTGTTCCATTTTTTCCGTTTCCTCCAGAATCATTTCACGTTCAACACCAAGAAGCGACAGAAAATCTGATATTGTATTGTGTCTGTTTATAAGATTCTTTGCTACTTCTATTCCTTTTTTCTCAAGCATTATGACACCATATTTTTCATATTTCAATATTTTCAGTCTGGATAACTTTTGTATCATCTTTGTAACTGAAGGAGGTTGTACATTTAATGATTCCGACAGCTCATGTACTCGTGTAAATCCTGCAGCCGCTGATAATCTGTAGATCATTTCAACATAGTCTTCCATTGATGCTGTAAGAAGATTTTCATCCTTCTTCATGTATTCACTGAATGTAAAAAACTGGTCGTCATTCATAAGCCTATCCACCTTGCTCTCTAGAATCATTAATAGATTATATGTTGAATTCGTTGTAATTATGTACATAATGTATATTTGCCGCCGTCAATTACATACATAACGTTAATTGTTTGAAGCACCAGAATAAATTATAATAAATATATTGAAATATATTAATGATTTAACAATATACGCTCTGTATTTTTAACATTTTTATATAAATTGGGAGGGATTTTAATTGTATGAATCAATTATAAGACTCAGAATGAACTGCAGTGATGCACATTATGGAGGAAATCTTGTAGATGGGGCCAGGTTGCTTGGACTTTTTGGAGATGTGGCAACGGAGCTTTTAATAAAATACGATGGAGATGAAGGGCTGTTCAAGGCATATGAAAATGTGGAGTTTATTTCACCGGTATATGCCGGCGATTATATAGAAGTATACGGGAAGATAATAGAAGCTGGAAATACTTCGCGCAAAATGGAATTTGAGGCAAGGAAAGTAGTATGTCCAAGAACTGATATAAATGACTCTGCGGCGGACTTTCTAAATGAAGCCATCATAGTGTGCAGGGCTACAGGTACATGTGTTGTTACAAAAGACAAGCAAAGGATAAAAAGATAAATTATTAGGAGAATAAAGTATGGATAAGTTGATTATTACTGCGGCCATATGCGGTGCAGAAGTAACAAAGGAGCAAAATCCCGGCGTTCCGTATTCGGTGGAGGAAATTGCAGGTGAAGCGGAAAGTGCATACAGGGCAGGGGCGAGTATAATACATCTTCATGTCAGGAAGGAGGACGGTACGCCGACACAGGACCGTGACATCTTTAAAGAATGTATTGATGCCATAAGGGGCAGATGCAGTGATGTCATAATACAGCCTTCTACAGGCGGCGCTGTCGGCATGGATAATGATGAAAGACTGGGCCCTGTCTATCTCAAACCCGAAATGGCAAGCCTTGATTGCGGTACCATGAATTTTGGAGATAATGACATATTTGTAAACAGGGAAGATACTATAAAGTATTTCGCAGAAAAGATGAATGAAATGGATGTAAAACCGGAAATAGAAGTTTTTGACAGGGGAATGATAGATACTGCACTGAGGCTTCAGGGCATGGGATATTTCAAATGCCCCCTTCATTTCAATCTTGTGATGGGTGTAAGGGGCGGTATAGGTGCAACCTTGAGGGACCTGGCTTTTATGGCGGGAAGTATACCCTATGGATCAACCTATACTGTAACAGGTGTGGGCAGATATCAGTTTCCTCTGGCAGCCATGGCAATTGCAGCAGGTGGAAATGTAAGAGTTGGATTTGAAGACAATGTATATATTGAGAAGGGTGTGCCCGCAAAATCAAATGGAGAGATGGTGGAGAAGGTAGTCAGACTGGCAGGAGAAATAGGAAGAGAAATTGCCGCGCCCCAGGAAGCCAGGAGAATTCTCCATATTTTATAAAAACTGCGGGAAAATTCAGGAGGGTAAATAAAATGATAGGTCGTAAATATGGAATTCACAGGGTTATAGATCCTGAGGGAGTATTGCCTCAGGCGGCCCTTAAAATATCGAATGATACTGAAATATCCGATGATGAAATACTTATAGATGTTCAGGCCTTGAATATAGATTCTGCAAGCTTTACGCAGATAGAGAAATCCCAGGAGGATGACGTTGAAAAGATAAAGGAAAGCATTATGAAAATAGTTGAAGAAAGGGGGAAAATGCAGAATCCTGTTACGGGATCAGGAGGAATGCTTATAGGAACAGTGGAAAGGATAGGAAAGGATATTCTGCCGGAGACGGATCTTGAGGTTGGAGACAGGATTGCAACTTTGGTTTCACTTTCACTGACCCCTCTTAAAATATATGAGATAAAAAATATATACAGCAATATAGACAGAGTTGAAATAGACGGAAAGGCAGTGCTTTTTGAAAGTGGGTTGTATGTAAAACTTCCGGAGGATATGAGTGAGAATCTGGCGCTTGCAGTACTTGATGTTGCCGGAGCCCCAGCCCAGACATCGAAAATGGTGGAGGAAGGAGACAGTGTACTTGTACTGGGCGGATTTGGAAAGTCCGGGGTATTGTGCTGTTATGAGGCAAAAAAGAGAGCTGGATCTAAAGGAAAAGTAGTTGGATTAGTAGCATTTCAGAAGGATAGGGAATATCTTATAAAAACGGGATTTTGTGATGAAGTTGTTGTTGCAGATGCAGCAAATCCAATGGAGGTTCTGGAAAAGGCAGTCAATGCAAATGATGGAAGGGAATTTGATATTGCAATTAATTGTGTGAATGTTCAAAATACGGAGATGTCTACAATACTTCCGGTGAAGGATGGAGGCATGGCATATTTCTTTTCCATGGCTACAAGCTTTACAAAAGCTGCACTTGGTGCCGAAGGAGCCGCAAAAGATGTGAAGCTGTATATTGGCAACGGATATACAAGAGGACATGCAGAAATGGCTCTCAATGAATTGAAGGAATCTGAGGTTTTGAGAAAAATTTTTGAAGAAAGGTATTCCTAATTTGAAATAAAGGAGATTTTAATATGGTAACAATTAGAGGGCGGGAGCTTTTCAAGGATGTTGAAGATTATAAGTGGAATGACTGGAAGTGGCAGGTTCAAAACAGAATCGAGACAGTGGATGAGCTGAAAAAATATATGGAACTTACACCTGAGGAGGAATATGGAGTAAAAAAGTGTCTTGAAAGGTTCAGAATGGCTATAACACCTTATTATTTGTCGCTGATAGATATGAATGACAGGTTTGATCCCATAAGGAGGCAGGCAGTTCCTACTGTAGAGGAAACTCATATTTCAAGTGAGGATCTCATGGATCCTCTTCATGAAGATGGAGATTCACCTGTACCCGGGCTTACCCATAGGTATCCTGACAGGGTTCTGATGCTCATAACGGATCAATGTGCCATGTACTGCAGACACTGTACAAGGAGAAGATTTGCAGGACACAGTGATCATCTTCTTCCAATGGCTCAAATAGAAAAGTGCATAGAATATGTGGCCTCGAATCCGGCTGTAAGAGATGTGCTCCTGTCAGGTGGAGATGCCCTGCTCATAAGCGATGATAAACTGGAATATATAATAAAAAAATTGAGGGAAATTCCCCATGTGGAAATAATAAGAATAGGTTCGAGAGTTCCCGTGGTCATGCCCCAGAGGATAACTGAAGATCTTGTAAATATGCTCAAAAAGTACCATCCTATATGGCTCAATACACATTTCAACCACCCGAATGAAATTACGGAAGAGTCAAAAAGGGCATGTGAAATGCTGGCGGATGCCGGTATTCCGCTCGGAAACCAGTCCGTTCTGCTTAGAGGGGTGAATGACTGCGTCCATGTAATGAAGAAGCTTGTAAATGAACTTGTGAAGATAAGGGTAAGACCGTATTACATTTATCAATGTGATCTTTCCATGGGACTCAGCCATTTCAGGACGTCTGTTTCAAAAGGGGTGGAGATAATAGAGGGACTCCGGGGACATACATCCGGATACTGTGTGCCTACCTTTGTAGTTGACGCACCCGGAGGCGGAGGCAAGATACCTATAATGCCAAATTATGTGATAAGCCAGAGCAATGACAAGGTCATAATGAGAAATTTCGAGGGAGTTATAACAACCTACCAGGAGCCTGAAAATTACAGACCGGACTGTCATTGCGAGGTGTGCAGGGGGAATAAGAAAGTCCACAGGATAGGAATTTCGGGCTTGCTCAATGGAGAAAAGATGACAATAGAATGCGGGGACTCCGAGAGAAAGATGAGAATGAAAAAATTCACCGGCAGAAATGACCCTGAGTCTAAAAGCATATAGACATGAAAAGATCGGATGATTTTGAAAATCTCCTGGATGGTCTGAACAGATACAGGAGCATATCACTTATAGGAATTGAAAAGAATACGGGAAAAACAACTACCCTGAAGTTTTTGCTCCGTCAGCTTGAAAAGAAGAAAGTTGGAATAACTTCAATAGGCAGGGACGGTGAAGGAAAGGATATTGTAACCTCTACGGAGAAACCGAGAATCTATATAGGTGAAAATATTTTTGTTGCTACATCGAAGTCATGCCTGCTTAAAAGTGATGCAACTTTGGATATACTGGATGAGTTTAACATGTCCACTCCTCTGGGAAATATAGTAGTTGGAAAAAGCATATATCCCGGATTTATTGAAATTGCGGGGCCGTCTACTAAAGAACAGATGAGGTATTTAATGGACAGATTTCTGGAATACGGATGTGAACTGGCAATCATAGACGGGGCATTGTCAAGAAAGACATTTGCCTCGCCGGAAGTTACAGAAGCCTCCATATTGTGTGTTGGTGCAGCTTTCTCGGAAAATATGGAAAAGCTTGTTGGAGAAACCTGCAACCTTCTGGAACTGTTCTCCATAGAAAAGGCTGGGGACGATATAGGTGAAATTTATGACAGGAGTATGATCGACTGCAGAATCGCTTTTGTATATGGCAGCAGGATTGAGAAAAGTAAATTGAAGACGGCAATAGGGTCATCCAAAGAAATAATATCAAACCTCGGGAAAAAACCGGAATTTATATTTATAAAAGGCGTATTGACGGATGGACTCATAATGGACATTGCAGGTTCAGCATTGAATCCTGGAAGTACTACTTTTGTAGTGGAAGACAGTACAAAGCTTTTCTTGAGTAAAAGGTGTTTTGATTCATTTAAAGCCAGGGGAGGGAGGATCAAGGTGAGAAACAGCATGAATATAATAGGGATAAGCGTGAATCCGGTGTCAACCTCGGGATATGCCATGAATTATGAAGTACTCCGAAAAAAACTGAAGGCAAATACGGACATACCGGTTTTCAATGTAATGGAATATGGTCTGGATGTGATTGAATGAATTATATAGACAGGAATACATTGGAGAAAACAGGTTTTTATTATGTGCTTGACAGACTTTCTATATGCTGTGTGTATACAGCTGATATTTTATATGATCTAAAGCCCTTGAAGGAAAAAGATGAACTCCTGCTTGAATATAAAAATGTTGAAGAATGTTTGCCGGCTGCAGGAGACGGCATTGTCATGAATAATTTTAGAAGCATACTTGGCAGATTCAAGGACATAAGAAATACTTTTACAAGGTGTGGTGATGGAAATATCCTTGATGAAGTCGAGCTGTATGAAATAAAATATTTTGTACAGCTGCATTCTGAAATCAAGGAGTTGTATGAAAACTGCGGACTTGACATACATGGTGCGGCTTTTCATGATTTCTCAGGGATTTATAACCTGCTTAATCCTGTAAAATCCAGGACTTCGGGTTTTCACATCTATGATGAATATTCTCTGGAGCTAAAGAATACAAGGTGTTCAAAGAAGAAATTTGACAAAATGATATTTCGGGAAAAGGATGCCCGGAAACAAAGAGAACTTTTTGAAAGAAGACAGGAGCTTGCGGAACGTGAAAAGAATCTGGAGTTTCAGATAAGAGAAAAGCTCTCCTTCAGTATTTCAGAAAATGCGGACAGACTGATGCTTGCAGCTCTGTCGTTGGGAAGGCTGGATATTGCCCTTGCCAAGGCGAAACTTGCGCTGGATTATGACATGTGCCCTCCAGGGATTTCCGGTATTGAAAGGATATATATGAGAAATGCTGTGAATCCAATGATAAAGGATGAAGTCACAAAAAGAGGAGGTATGTTTTGTCCCATATCCATTGATGTACAAAATGGTACGACTGTAATAACCGGTGCCAATATGGGAGGGAAAACCGTAGTGCTCAGGACAATTCTCCTTAACTACATAATGGCTGTCATGGGCTTTTATACATTTTCCGACTGCTTTCAATTTTGGCCGCTTGATTTTGTGGTTTTTCTCCGGGAAGACATGGAATCGGTGCGAAACGGGCTGAGCAGCTTTGGAGGGGAGGTACTTGCACTTAAAAAAGTGCTGGACAGGATTAAAAGTGAAAGTGGACTCATAGTTGTCGATGAGTTTGCAAGGGGTACAAATCCTGTAGAGGGAAGCAATATAGCAAAGGCACTTGTATGCTATATGAACAGGTTCAATTCAATAAGCATAATCTCAACGCACTATGACGGGGTATGCAGATTTGCAGGGTTTCATTATCAAATAAAAGGTCTTAAAAATGTTGATTTCAGAAGACTGAAGGAGTCCGGAACAGATGGAGAGGCCTATTTGAAATCCATAAGTGAATCCATGGATTATACGCTGGAGAAAGTGGATGGAGACACTCCCGTACCGCGAGATGCCATCAACATATGCAGGCTTATGGGTATAGATGATGAGATTATAAATATAGCTGAAAAGCTGTATGGCGAGGAGGAAAAAAATGAAAGATAAGCTTAATCTGAATTTTGAAATAGTGGATAAGGCCAGAAACTGTGCCAGAAACATATCTATTGATGTGCAGAATTTTATTGACAGGCATACTACGGTTTCTGTAGAGAGGACAATATGCAGGCTTATGGGAATTGACGGAATAGATGGAAATGGAGTTCCTCTTCCGAATGTTGTAGTTGACAATGTAAACGAAGGGGAGAATCTATCAAGGGGCATATGCTTCTATATTGTAAATGCCATGATGGCTACAGGACTTGCAGCGGATGAAATAGCACTCAAGGTTTCAGAAGGGAAAATTGACCTCAAGGAATTCAGGGACGGAGATCAGTTTGAAATAATGCAGAAATCAGTGGAGATAGCGCGGAAAAGTGTGGACATAATAGAGAAAAACAGGAAGAAGAGAAACAGATTTGTAGAAACTTATGGTGACAAGCAAGGGCCATACTTGTATGTAATTGTCGCAACGGGAAATATATATGAGGACATAACCCAGGCGGTTGCAGCTGCGAAGCAGGGGGCTGACATTATAGCAGTCATAAGGACTACGGGACAGAGCCTTCTTGACTATGTACCATATGGGGCCACGACGGAGGGCTTTGGAGGCACCTATGCAACCCAGGAAAACTTCAGGCTGATGAGAAAGGCGCTTGATGAAGTTGGCAGCAAGCTCAAGAGGTATATAAGACTCTGCAACTACTGTTCCGGTCTCTGCATGCCGGAAATTGCGGCACTTGGAGCGGTGGAACGGCTTGATGTGATGCTGAATGATGCACTCTATGGAATACTGTTCAGGGATATAAACATGAAGAGGACGCTTGTAGACCAGTATTTTTCCAGAGTTATAAATGGTTTTGCAGGCATAATAATAAATACTGGTGAGGACAACTATTTGACTACTGCAGATGCCTATGAAGAAGCACATACCGTACTGGCGTCACAGTTTATAAACGAGCAGTTTGCGCTTATGGCAGGGCTTAGGGAAGAACAGATGGGACTTGGACATGCATTTGAGATGGACCCGGATATGGAAAATGCATTTGTATATGAACTCGCCCAGGCACAGATGGCAAGGGAAATATTCAGCAGGGCGCCGCTTAAGTACATGCCGCCTACAAAGTACATGACGGGAAATATTTTCAGGGGTCACGTACAGGACGCACTTTTCAACATGGTTACTATAATGACTGGACAGAAAATTCACCTTCTTGGAATGCTTACGGAAGCCATCCACACACCATTTATGTCGGACAGGGCTCTTTCCATAGAAAATGCTTCCTATATATTCAATTCAATGAAGTCTCTAGGTGATGAAATAGAATTTAAAGAGGGTGGAATAATCCAGAAACGTGCTGATTTTGTCCTGAAAAATGCATTTCACCTTCTGCGGGACATCGAGCGTGACGGACTTTTCAATACTATTGAAAAAGGTGCTTTTGCGGGAATAAAAAGGTCAAGAGAAGGTGGCAAGGGCCTGGAAGGTGTTATTGTCAAGGATGAGAGCTATTTTAATCCATTTATTGAACTGATGTTGGAAATATAGGGAGGTGATCGTCATGAGCGGTGGATTGTATTCCATGGGAAAAAAGGAATTTGACAAGACGCTTGATTTGAAAAATGTAAAGCCCTACGGGGATACCATGAACGATGGAAAGGTACAGGTGAGCTTCACACTTCCGGTGGAGAATTCCGAGAAATCCACGGAAGCTGCAAGGCTTATTGCAGAAAAAATGGGGATTGAAGAACCTGATGTAGTATGTCACAAGAAGCTTGACAACGACTTTACATTTTACGTAGTATATGGAAGCCTCAAATACGGCATAGACTATACAAATATAATTGTGAAAACCATAGGTGTAAAGACCATGTCCATGGACCAAATCAACAAATATATAAGGAAAAATATAAAGAGAAAACTGGTGGTGGTCGGTGCAAGTACGGGCACGGATGCACATACTGTGGGAATAGATGCCATCATGAATATGAAAGGGTATGCAGGGCACTATGGGCTTGAGAGATATGATATGATAGAGGCCTATAACCTTGGGAGCCAGGTTGGAAATGAGGAATTTATAAAAAAAGCTGAAGAACTCAATGCAGATGTGCTCCTTGTTTCACAGACAGTAACCCAGAAAAACGTCCATATAAAAAATCTTTTGAATCTTGTGGAGCTTCTTGAGGCGGAAGGCTTGAGAGATAAAGTGATACTTGCCTGCGGTGGTGCAAGGATAACCCATGAACTCGCAAAGGAACTTGGATATGATGCAGGGTTCGGACCAGGAAAATTTGCAGATGATGTAGCCACTTTTTTCGCCACTGAAATCGTCAAAAAGAATTTCGCGTGAGGAAAGCCAGATGAAAATATTCTGCCAGACGTTGATAATGGGTGCTGACAGAATATTTTTACACATATGGATTCATGCAATAATTTTGCTCAGGAATGATTTGGTCCTTATATTTTTAGGATTGTTGAATATTTCTTCAGGTGCAGCCTCCTCGACTATTTTTCCGCTGTCCATGAATATTACCCTGTCTGCAACCTCTTTTGCAAATCCCATTTCATGTGTGACTACAACCATTGTCATGCCTTCTTCTGCAAGTTCCTTCATTACATTAAGCACTTCTCCCACGAGTTCAGGATCCAGTGCCGATGTAGGTTCATCAAACAGCATTATGTCGGGATTCATGGCAAGGGCTCTTGCTATTGCAACTCTCTGTCTCTGGCCTCCTGAAAGCTTTGAAGGATACATGTCAAGTTTATCTATGAGGCCGACCTTTTCAATTATTCTCTTTGCCCTTTTTTCGACCTCATTTTTGTTTTCCCTTTTCACCTTTATCGGGGCTACCATGACATTTTCAAGAACCGTCATATGGGAAAACAGATTGAAATTCTGGAATACCATGCCCATTTTCTCAATTATGGCTCTTGTACTCTTTTTATTCTTGTAGTTTATAACCTGTCCTTCAATACTTACTTCACCTGAATCAGGTATTTCAAGACTGTTGAGACACCTTAAGAAGGTGCTTTTGCCGGAGCCTGAGGGCCCTATTATTACAAGGACTTCACCTTTTTCCACATTTACACTCATATTGTCAAATACAACAAGTTCTCCAAAGGTCTTGGTCAGATTTTTCGCTTCTATCATGTACATTTTTATTCACTCCTTTATGCATATTTGGACATTTTTCTCTCGAAAGCTGTAAACAGGGCAGTAAACACTGTAGTCATTATAAGATACATGCATGCAGCCGTAAGATACATTTCTATAGGGGCAAACTTTGCCGATGAAATCTGCTGTGCGGTTCTCATCAGTTCAACCATGGCTATAGTTGAAACAAGGGATGTATCCTTTATCATGGCTATAAATTCATTTCCAAGTGCCGGAAGAATAATTCTTATTGTCTGGGGAAGAATTATTATTCTCATTGTCTGTACATATGAAAAGCCAAGGGCTTTTGCGGCTTCGGTCTGCCCTTTGTCTATTCCAAGTATGCCCCCCCTTATGATTTCAGCCATATAAGCTGCGCTGTTCAAGCTGAGTGCAATTACTGCTGCGCTGAATTCGGTGAGTGTTATACCTATCGCAGGAAGACCGTAGTATATAAAAAACAGTTGAACGAGCAGAGGAGTTCCCCTTATGATCCAGGTATAAAATGAAGCTATGTATGAAAGCACTTTGTTAGAAGATATTTTTAAAAGTGAAATTAAAATTCCAAGTAAAGTTGCAATCAACAGAGAAATTACTGTTAATTCTATTGTCATGACACATCCACGCAGTATGACTGGCATACTGCTTATAATTACATCTATATTCATATTTTCCTCCCGGTTTTATAATGCTTGTAAAAAATATTTTACCATAAATTTATTGGTCTGTCCCAGTACTTTCAGCGGGGCAGACCGTATTTTTTCCATGTTGGAAATTACTATTTTGTAACATCCGTACCAAACCATTTTTCAGAGATTTTTGCAGCGGTCCCGTCTGCTTTCAAGGTTTTATAGACTTTGTCGAATTCAGCTGCCAGATCCTTGTCTTCAAGTCTGAAGGCTGCTCCAAATGGTTCATCAGTAAGTTTTTCGCTTAAAACTTCAAAACCCTTTTTCTGTTTTTGATAGTAATTTGCTACCACATTGTCAACTATGACGGCTTCAATTCTTCCTATCATAAGGTCATTATAGGCATCGGTTATCTTGTCATATGTTTTTATCTGTTTAATGCCAGGAATTTTTTTCGCAGATTCTTCACCTGTTGTTGAAATCTGTACTCCTACTACTTTACCTTTCAGATCCTTTGATGATTTGACAGATGTATTGCCGTTTTTCACCGATATGACCTGACCGCCGTGAATATATGGACCAAAGAAGGCCATGGATTGCTTTCTCTCATTGGTCATGCTTACGGAAGAGAGAACACCATCATATTTTTTGCTCTTCAATCCCATGAATATTCCATCCCATGCAGTTGAAACAAACTCAATCTTGATACCCATCTGTTTGGCTATGGCATTTCCCATATCTATATCGAAGCCTACAAGTTTGTTGTTCTCGTCTCTGAATTCCATTGGTGGATAAGTATCGTCTACAGCAAGTACTACTTTTTTGTCCTTTTTAACCTTTTCAAGTGTACTCCCGCTGCTGGAAGAGTCAGAACTTCCAGATTGTTTTCCACATCCTGCGAATAAAACTGTTATTACCGACATGGCAATAATAATTGATAAAATTTTTTTCATAAAGTAGATCCCCCTTTAATTTGCTTTAGATTAATTTTATAAGTATATCATAATACATACAATATACTTATTGTACATTTTTTTCAATAGTATTTATACATTATGCAAATGTATACGTTTAAATTATCAAAAATTACAAAGCCACATCTATAAAATTGATATATTTCTACGGAGTAATATGAAAAATGTACAGTTTGGATCTGTATATACTCTTGATTTTGATTTTTACTATTTGATAATATATAATCATCTTTAGATAATTATAAAATTCCTGAAGGAGGATTCACATGTCTTTGCTCGTAAAAAATATCATAGAACTAAATTTACTTGAAGGAGCAAAAATTGTAGCTGGAGAAAGGGGAGTCAACAATGAAATTTCATGGGTCAATTTGATGGAAATACTGGATGCGCTGGATTCTCTTCAGAAGGGAGAGCTTCTTATTACTACGGGATATAGAATTGACAATGAGGCCTTGTATGGAGATATTATTCCAAAGCTTAAAAACAAAGGGGTATGTGGTATGGCAATACAAACGGGATATTATGTAGATGAAATTCCACAGTATATAAAAAGTTCCGCCGACAAATATGATTTTCCGATAATTGAACTTCCCCCGAATCTTACATTTTCACATATTACCCATGTACTAATGGAAAATATAAGCTTGCAGCTCAATCTGCACGATGATTCTGACTTTATGAATTTGAGAAACAAATTGTGCAGAATTGTGAATGACAATTCGGATAATTACATATACAGGATGATGGAATCCAGGCTGAAGTCAGAAGTATACTTATTCCTGCTTTCAGTATCTCATGCGGACAGCAGCATAGTAACCGACAATATAATGTTCAGGGGTATAGAGAAAATAAAGTCCTATTTTGCAGGTATAGGAAGTGAAATGCGTATAGAACGTTCAGGAAAGAAAGTTTTGTTTATAGTATCTCTGAATGACAATATGTCCCTTCAGGATATAGTATTTGATATCTCGAAAATATTGACATCCCTTTCAGAAGAATTTCAGATGAGTTTTCTTATAGGAACAAGCATCCTGGAAAGTACGGACAATATTTTTTCAGCTTTTAACGAGGCACTGACAAGCGAGGAAACACTGAAGAAGATTGGAGCGCAAAAGGGGATCTGTTCATCGTCGGACATAGAACTTTTCAGATTGTTTGAAATACTTCATTACAGCAATTATTCCATCAGGTTCGCCTACGAAACACTAAAGCCGGTTATAGATTATGACATGATTCACAAGAGCTCATATCTTGAAACCTTGAAACTTTATCTTGCCAATGAGTGCAACATAACAAACACCTCAAACAAACTTTTTATACACAGGCATACTCTGAAAAACAGGCTCAACAGGATAAATGAACTGTGTGGTGTAGACTTCAAAAATTATTATTCCAGAATAAGATTTTCAATGGCTATCTTCATATATGACTATTTTATAATTTGATAGTCCTTCCAAATTATAAGCTTTTTCTATATAATTAAAGTATTAGAAATGATCAAAAGGTGGGATATGGAATGTCGGATAGAAATTTGGTTGTAGGATTTGTAGGAACAGGGGTAATGGGCAGCAGTATAGCTTCCAACCTTATAAAAGGTGGTTACAGACTTCTTGTTTATAACAGGACAAAATCCAAGGCGGATAATCTGGTCAAAAAAGGTGCACAGTGGAAGAATAGGGTATCAGACCTTGCAAAGGAGTCGGATGTTGTGATTTCAATAGTAGGATACCCGAAAGATGTTGAGGAAATCTATTTTGGACAGAATGGAATACTTGAAAATGCGAAAAGAGAAAGCATTGTAATAGACATGACAACATCGAAACCCTCTCTTGCTCAGAAAATTTACGAGGCTGCAAAAAACAGAGGCATATATGCACTGGATGCACCAGTATCAGGCGGGGACGTAGGTGCAAGGGATGCAGCACTTTCCATAATGGTAGGTGGTGATGAAGAGGTATTTGAAAAAGCAAGGCCATTATTTGAGCTCATGGGAAAAAATATAGTATGGCAGGGAAAAGCAGGTTCCGGACAACATACAAAAATGTGCAACCAGATAGCCATAGCTGCAAATATGATGGGAGTATGTGAAGCCATGGCATATGCGAAAAAATCAGGGCTTGATCCTGAGACAGTGCTGAAAAGCATAGAAGTGGGGGGAGCCGGCAGCTGGTCGCTCAGCAATCTTGCCCCGAGGATGATAAAAGGGGATTTCAAACCGGGATTCTATGTAAAACATTTTGTAAAGGACATGAATATAGCTTTGAATGAAGCGGAGAACATGAATCTTGAAACTCCTGCACTTAAACTTTCGAAATCACTATATGACAAGCTTCTGGAACAAAACAAGGGTGACTGCGGAACTCAGGTTCTGTATGAGCTGTTAAACAAATAGCTGCGGCTTGCTATATATGGAATTTATACAATTTGCTTATAAATGGAGGCGATCACAGTGTTTAAGACAATTTGCAGATTAGGTGCAATTTGTGCGGCGTTTTTCTTTCTTTTTATTGGACAAACTGTTTATGCTGAGGGAAATTATAAAGTGTGGAATGATGGAAGTACTTATGCTGTAAATTCAGACAAAATATGGACCGTAACTTTTAATAGAAATGTGGATATAAATACTGCAAAAGATTCAATTAAAGTGTATGAATCCGATGATAATAGCAGTATTCCTGTTGATATTTCCATGGATGACGGTGACAAATTGAAGATTTCTCCAAAAGAACCATATAAGGAGGGAAAAGCCTATGTCCTTAATATAGATGACAATTTAAAGGATACAAATGGTTATAAGCTGGATCAGCCTGTTAAATGCAATTTTAAGATAATACGCAAATCAGTCGGAAATGCAATAGATATTAATGATTATACTGAATATTACAATGTTGTGAAAAAAGCAATCATGGATTATGATTCACAGCTGGTGCTTTATATAGAAGATTATGATGAAGGTACCTATAATCTGGATGTCATAGACAGTATAATGAATGATTCGCCGGATTTGAGGGCCTGGTATGAAAGAGCATCCGGTACAATTCAATCAGAAGATGGAAGTTCAGTTGAAATGACAATAAATTTCAAGTATGAAGGTACCAAGGATGAACTGACGGAAAAGAACAAAGAGGTGAACGATGAAGTCAAAAGAGTAGTGAATAGCGTTACCAACCCTGCAATGAAAGATTATGAGAAGGAACTGGCGCTTCATGATTATGTTGTAAATAATGCAAGATATGATGAAAGGGCTGATGTGGATGTAAACAGTATTCCGGAGGATTCCTATACTGCCTATGGCATTTTAATAAATGGAGTGGGTGTCTGCCAGGGTTATGCCGATGCCATGTACAGACTTCTCCATGAGGCCGGCATAGAAAACAAAATGGTAGTAGGCGAAGCCAACAATGGTACAGGATGGATTGGACATGCATGGAATATAGTGAAAATACAGGGGGAATATTATCAGCTGGATGCCACGTGGGATGATCCTGTGTCATATAATGGGTCGAATGTACTTGCACATTCCTATTTCAATGTGACTGATTCAAGACTTTCAAGGGATCACAGGTGGGACAGGAGCCAGTATCCTGCATGTGACAGTCAGGATTACAATTACAGCAGAATTATGCAGATGTATGATTATAGAAAATCTGCGGCATAGAACCGATAAAAAATTTAAACTAGGTGGAAATATTATTATGAAAAATAGAGAACAATACTTGAAAGACATAAAGAGAATAGTAATTAAAGTCGGAAGTTCAACTCTGACATATAAAAGCGGACTTTTGAATTTATACATGATAGAACATCTTGTAAGGCAGATTGCAGATATTCATAATATGGGAATGGAAATAGTATTTGTTACTTCAGCGGCAATAGGTGCTGGAATGGGCAAACTTGGATTGGACAGGAAACCGGACAGTATCCCGGAAAGTCAGGCGGCAGCTGCTGTGGGGCAGGGACTTTTGATGAATACCTATGAAAAGTTTTTTTCAGAGTATGGAAAGACGGTGGCACAGATACTAATTACAAAAGAGGACATGACCCAGGAACACAGAATCATGAATGCAAAAAATACTTTTTCCACTTTGCTGCAGAAGGGAGTCATACCCATTGTGAATGAGAATGATGCGGTAATTGTAGATGAAATCAAATTTGGTGACAATGACACGCTGTCTGCAATGGTTGCGTCGCTTATAGGTGCAGACCTGCTTATACTGTTATCTGATGTTGATGGATTGTACAGCGGAAATCCAAGGGAGAATTCTGAAGCTGTCTTGATAAGTGAGGTATGCGATATAACGGATAAAATAGAGAAGTGTGCAGGTGGTGCGGGAAGCAGGTTCGGGACAGGTGGAATGGCCACGAAGATAAATGCTGCAAGAATTGCTACCTCAAATGGAGTGCCCATGGTAATTGCAAAGGGGGAAACTAAAAATATAATCAGGAGTATAATATCCTTTGATAATGTGGGAACTTTGTTTATTGCCAGAGATGATGGGTTATAATTGAATGAAAAGGTGGTTTTGTTATGGATATAAAAGGATATATCATGGAAAAAGCCGGATTTGCAAAGGAAGCTTCAAAGAAGCTTTCCTATGAGAAAACTGAAGTGAAAAACAGGGCACTTGTAAATATGAGTGAAGCTGTTCTGAAGAATAAGGACTACATAATGCATGAAAATGAAAAAGATGTGGAAAATGCCAGAAAAAAGGGTATCTCCAGGGCATTGATAGACAGGTTGATGCTGGATGACAGGAGAATTGAAGACATGGCAGGGACTTTGAAGGATACTGCAGCACTTCCAGATCCGGTAGGAGAAGTAATAAGAATGTGGAAAAGGCCCAATGGACTGAATATAGGAAAGATGAAGGTGCCCCTCGGAGTCATAGGAATAATTTATGAGGCAAGACCGAATGTGACTGTGGATGCGGCAGCCCTCTGCATCAAGTCTGGAAATGCAGTCATATTGAAAGGCGGCAGCGAGGCAATAAATTCCAATGCCGCAATATATGACGTAATATCCAGGGCATGCTATGAGGCGGGTGTTGCAGAAGGTGCAATACAGTTCATAGATATTGCGGAGAGACAGTGTGTAAATATAATGATGAAGCTGAATGAATATATAGATGTCCTCATACCGCGTGGAGGAGCGGGACTGATAAAAAACGTAGTTAAAAACTCCACTGTTCCGGTAATAGAAACAGGACTCGGAAACTGTCATGTATATGTGGATGAATCTGCGGATTTTAAAATGGCGGAAGAAATAATTGTAAATGCAAAAACCCAGAGACCGGGAGTCTGCAATGCAATGGAAACACTTCTTGTAAATGGGAATATAGCGGAGAGTTTTCTCCCGCATTTGTGTAAAGTGCTGAAGAATCTGGGAGTTGAAATAAGAGGCTGCGATATAACAAGAAAAATTGTAGAAGGAGTAGTTCCGGCATCTGAAGAAGACTGGTGGACCGAATACCTCGACTTGATTCTTGCTGTAAAAGTGGTCCCGAATATAAACGAGGCCATAGAGCATATATATAAATATGGTACGGGTCATTCTGAAGTAATTGTAACTAATAACTATGCAAACTCCCAGAAATTCCTGAAGGAGATAGATGCGGCCGCCGTATATGTAAATGCTTCTTCAAGATTTACAGATGGAGGACAGTTCGGTTTTGGAGGAGAAATAGGTATAAGCACCCAGAAACTCCATGCAAGGGGGCCTATGGGTGTCAATGAACTCACTACATCGAAATATATAATCTACGGCAGTGGACAGATAAGAAAATAAACGCACGGTTGAGGTGGAGCCTTTCAGGCTCCCTTATTTTTTTACTTTATATGGAATTATATGAATAATAACTCTGTATTGATAAATAATAATAATTTATCATAATATTTATATTTTTGCGGATTTATATTATCTACTTTATATTTTTAAAAAATTACTATATAATTAATAATAAAAAAGTGAATTTTGATATAAAAAGTCGACTTGATTGCGGAAATAATATTATCATGTAGAAAATGGGGGGATTTAATGAAAAGTATTAAGACAAAAATAATTTTGACAACATCTTTGATAAGTATAGTCGGTATTTTGATAGTATCTGTTATAACCTACTATATAGCCTACAATGCAGTAATGGATAAATCGAAAGATATCATGAAAGTGTCATCCGACAAGTATGCCGAGAAGATAAACGGGTGGCTTGACGGTCACGGCAAAATAGTAAGTCAAATAGCAGATTCCATAGAAAGCATGAATACGCTGGACACGGAAAAGGTTGTACCTTATCTTAAGAAAGAAGTTAAAGGCAACTCTGATGTTCTGGATGTATATGTAGGTACTGCAGGAAATGACATGCTGAGTGGTGCTGGGTGGGTGCCGCCCTCCGATTATGACTGCACCAGGAGGGACTGGTACATGGAAGCTGTCAACAAGAAAGGACTCATATTCACGGAGCCCTATGTGGATGCACATACAAAGCAGATTATAGTTACCATAGCAAAGCCAGTAGTCATTAATAACAAAATAGTGGGGGTGCTTGGCTATGACATGAATGTAGGAGTTATCACAAATATACTTGAAAAGGCAAAACCCATGGACAACAGCTATGGATTTATGATAGATCATGCTGGGAGCTTTGTAGTGCATAGATACAAGGGATTCAAACCTACTTCAGACGAGCCCAAAAAAGTAAGCAAGGTTATGAACGGGCGATTTTCACAGATACTTACAAAAAGCCTGGTTAAACTGAAGGATTATGATGGTGAAGAAAAGTACTTTACTATGTCGAAAATACCCTGTAGCAGCTGGATTGTCGGGTTTGCAGTGCCTGTAAGCGAGGTTACAAAATCTGTTAAAAAGCTTATAATGTTTATATTGCTGATAGTAGTGATTGTACTGGTGGTAAGCATATTGGCTTCAATACATCTTGGAAGAAAAATAGGGAAGCCTATGCTTGTACTGGCTGACATGGCGGAAAAGATATCGAATTTTGACATGACATATGATGAAAACAAATATAAAAACCTCATTGGATACAAAGACGAAATAGGCAAGCTTTCCAATTCCTTTAGGATCATGCAGCTTGAACTTGTGGGACTTGTTAAGGAGATAAGGAACAACTCAAAGTATATAAATGAATCCAGCGAGGATCTTTTAAAAACAGCAGGGGATCTGTCGGGGAAATCGGAAAAAATGAATACAGCCATGGAAAATATAATATCAGGCGTCAGGGAAACAAGTGCATCTTCGGCGGAAGTTACGGCATCCATGCAGGAGGTTGATTCCAGCATAAATGAACTGTCACAAAAGTCGATGGATGGAAGTAATGTGGCCAATAAATTGAAGAGCAGGTCGCTTGATATACAGTCTAAAAGCAGGACTTCAATAGAAAAGGTACGAAATGTGTATAAAGAGAAGGAGGAGAAAATAGTCAAATCAATTGAGAGCACGAAAATAGTAGAAAATATAAGAGACATGGCAGATACTATTGCAGTCATATCCGAGCAGACCAATCTTCTTGCGCTAAATGCAGCTATTGAAGCGGAAAGAGCAGGGGAATACGGAAGAGGCTTCAAGGTTGTTGCAGAAGAAATAAGGAAACTTGCGGAGCAGACAAAAGAATCCGTTTCAGAAATCAAGGAAAAGATTTCCGGGGTGGAAGATGCCTTCAAGATCAATAATGACAACAGCAGAGATATGGTTGAGTTTATAAACGAAAGTGTAATTCCACAGCTGGAAGGATTTACTGACGTAGGGAACCAGTATTACGAGGATTCAGATTTTATCAGCAAGATGTCTGGAGAGATAGCTTCGATGTCCGAGGAACTCAATACTATAGTTGATGAAGTAAGCAGGGCTGTGGACAATGTATCGCAAAATATGCAGAAATCTGCTGTAAATATGGATGACATAAAGGAGAATATAGAGGAAACATCAAACTCTGTGAATATAATAAAGTCTAATTCTGAGAGTCAGCTGGAACTTTCAAACAAGCTTAGGGAGGCAGTTGACAAATTTACTATTTGATATTTAAATCAGTATGAATTACAAAAGGACGCCTTGTCGTTTTATTAAAGGCGTCCTTTTTACTTCATCATGTTTATGATAAAATAGTAGTGCCTGAATTTTATGGCAGCATTATAAAATTAAGTAGAGAAAGAGGTTTTAGCATATGAAATTGAAAAGAATTGCAAACAGGTTATTGTTGGTGTTTATGGCTTTAACTGTAGTAATATCTTTATCGCAGAATAGAGTTTATGCAGATTCCTATAAGGTGGTTACACTGGGCGGCGACCTTACAGCCAGCCAGAAGGAGGATATGCTCAAGTATTTTGGGGTAAGCAGACAGGATGCAGATGTAATAGAAGTCAATATTGATGAGGAGAAAAAATATCTAAGTGGTGTGGCAAGCAGCGACCAAATCGGGACAAGATCCATATCCTGTGCCTATGTAGAACCTACTACAAGCGGCGGACTGAATGTTTCGACAAACAACATATCATGGGTGAGCAGCAGCATGATAAAAAATGCCCTGATCACGGCAGGTGTAAAAAATGCCAATGTCAAAGCAGCAGCACCTTTTAGTGTATCAGGCACTGCAGCACTTACAGGTATTTTAAAGGGATATGAAAACAGCAGTGCAGGCGGTAAAATAGATGAAGACAAGAAAAAGGTTGCAAATGACGAGCTTATGACTACAGGGGAGATCGGAGACAAAATAGGCAAGGATAAGGCAGCCGGACTAATTAATGATATAAAGACGCAGGTCGTAAAGGAAAAACCAAAGAGCGAAGAAGACATGAAAAATATAGTTCAAAATGTAACCAATAATTACAATGTGAACTTGAGCGATGAGGACATGAATAAAATAATTTCACTCATGAACAAGATAAATGGACTTAATTTGAACTTTGGAGATATAAAAGGCCAGCTCGGCGATGTTGCAAACCAGCTTAAGGGTACTCTGTCAAGTCCTGAGGCCCAGGGATTTTTTGCAAGAATCATGGAGGCCATCAAAAACTTTTTTTCAAGCTTGTTTTAAAACAATAAAGTCATAAATTCATTTACAAAAATCAAAAAATTGTATATTGCTCAGGAATATAGGTAAACATGATAAAAACCTAGCACACTAATTTTTTAGTGCGATAGGTTTTTTTAGTATCTAGCTTACTACGTTTACAGGATTGCCGTTGATAAATGACTCTATATTGTCCGTTAAAAGTTCAATCAGCCGCTGCCTTGATTCAATGCACTTACAGCCTATGTGGGGAGTAAGTATAACATTTTTCATTGAAAAGAGAGGGCTTTTTGTATCAAGAGGCTCCACTTCCTGGACATCCAGTGCGGCACCTGCAATTTCGCCACTTTTGAGTGCTTCTATTAAATCGGACTCATTTATTATAGGACCCCTTGCGGTATTTATAATAAAGGCAGAAGGTTTCATCAACTTTAATTTGTCCCTGTCTATAAGGTGCCTTGTACTGTCTGTAAGTGGACAGTGTATTGTTACAAAGTCACTTTTTTCAAGAAGTTCATCAAGGCTTACAAATTTTACACCTTCTATAGGTTTTATACTTCTGTTGTAAACGAAAACATTCATGTCAAGACTCAGGGCTGTTTTTATTACACGCTGACCTATGGAACCGGCACCGATTACTCCAAGAGTTTTACCTTTTATTTCAAAGTGCGGAACCTGAAGATCTTTTGTAAAATTGTCAAAGTTGTCCTGCTTTATCATAACCTGCTGAAGTGCAAGTGAGGAGCTCAAGTTGAGTATGAAGGTTATGGCAAGCTGGGCAACTGCATCAGTACTGTAACCCGGAACATTGCATACGGTTATATTCTTTTCTTTTGCGGATTTTATGGCTATATTGTTGTAACCTGTTCCAGCTTCGCATATGAGTTCAACTGATGGTGGAAACCTGGATATAAGTTCTTCACCAAGGGGAAGTTCTTTGGTGACAACTATGTTCTGGCCCTGTACTCTTTCAAGAATTTCATCTTCATTGCTCGTATCGTACTTTGTGACCTTGGTAAATTTGTCTAGCCTGGAAAAATCAATTCTGCCATCAAAATTCAGCTTTTTGGAATTCAGGAACACTGTATTTTTCATGATATACCTCCTATTTTTTACTGTGATTTAAGTATAATCCCTGTGAAAAACAATGTCAAAGCACTTAAATAGTGATATCATGATAATTATAGATATTCACACTGAAAGGGGAGATATTATAATGAAAAGCTTAATAATTTATATTTCCACGGAACATAAAAATACTGAGAAAATTGCATTCCAAATTGGGAATAAACTAAAAGCAGATGTAGTTGATGCAGGGAAAGTAAAAATAGAGGAAATTGAGAATTATGATGTGGTAGGATTTGGCTCCGGAATATTTTACGGAAAATTTCACAAAAATATTTTGAGGTTAATTGACGGGCTGCCGAAATTGAAAGACAAAAAAGCTTTTGTATTTTCAACCAGCGGTCAGGGAAAAGCGGAATATAATGATTCATTGAAGGAAAAGCTTGTTGAACATGGATTCAATGTTATTGGAAGCTTTGCTTCAAAAGGTTTTGACACCTATGGACCGTTAAAATTAATAGGTGGAATAGCAAAAGGAAGGCCGAATGAAGATGACCTGAAGGCGGCAGAAGCATTTGCAGGTGAACTGAGTGAAAAAATGGGGGAATAATCTTGAATTCTAAAAATTATAAAATAGAAACTTTTATTCCAGAGGAATATGTTGACAACCTGAGAGAAAGCCTGAATGAAATTGGAGCTTTGAGCATAGGTGGAAATTATGACAACTGCATGTCTGTATCCAAAGTTACAGGATACTGGAGACCGCTTGAAGGTGCCAGCCCTTTTGAAGGCGAAGTCGGCAGGATAAGTATGGAGGAAGAATGCAAGGTTGAATTCTGCTGTAAAAGTACTGTGGTGAAAAAAGCGGTTGAAACCATAAAACGGGTTCATCCCTATGAAGTGCCCGTTATAAATATACTGTCAATGGCAGATTGTGATTAAAATTTGCAGTTTACAATCTGTGTCGAAATGCTGCATTGTAAACTGCAAATTGGTTAGATCATTGACAGAAAGTATTTGTGAAATTCCAAATTTTCTGTAAGTTCTGGATGAAAGGCAGTTACTAAAATATTCTTCCATCTTGCGGCAACTGTTTTTCCGGAGATGCTGCATAAACCTTTTACATCTTTTCCGATATGTGTAATATAAGGAGCTCTTATAAATACAAGAGGTATTTTTGAGCTTGATACTTCAGGAATATATGCCTCCTCGCAGAAACTCTCGATTTGACTTCCATAGGCATTTCTTCTTACAGTTATGTCAATTACTCCAAGATACCTCTGACTTGAATTTTCTATTGAGTCTGCAAGCAGTATCATACCGGCACAGGTTCCCCAGGTAGGAAGTCCATCCGTTATCTTTTTGCGAAGTGGATCAAGCATGTCTGCAGCTTTCAGCAGTTTTCCCATGGTGGTACTTTCACCCCCTGGAATTATTAAGGCATCAATATCCTTTAAATCATCTGGATTTTTTATTTCCACTGCATTTTGATTGAGCATTTCAATGTGATTGATATGTTCTGTTACCCCACCCTGAAGTGCCAGTACACCAATTTTCAATTCTACCATCCTCTTTCTGCATATTTATCCTGTATATCCTTGATTTCAAGCCCTGACATTGCTTCGCCTATGCCTTCGGACACTTTTTCGATTTTCTCAGGATCATTATAGTAGGTTGTGGCAATTACTATCGCACGGGCTCTCTTCTCGGGATTTTGGGATTTGAATATTCCCGAACCTACAAATACACCTTCTGCACCAAGCTGCATCATTAGTGCTGCATCTGCAGGAGTTGCCACGCCGCCTGCCGCAAAATTCACTACTGGAAGTTTCCCGTTTTTCCATATGTATTCTACTAAGTTGTAAGGTGCCCCGATTTCCTTTGAAATACTCATAAGTTCTTCCTTCCTTGCACTTTTTACCTTTCCTATTTCAGCTATCATGCTTCTCATGTGGGTTACAGCTTCAACTATGTTTCCAGTTCCGGCTTCTCCCTTCGTCCTTATCATGGAGGCCCCTTCACCTATTCGCCTCAATGCTTCCCCGAGGTTCCTGGCACCGCATACAAAAGGTACCTTGAAGTTCCATTTGTCTATGTGATAGGAGTTGTCAGCCGGAGTTAAAACTTCACTTTCATCTATAAAATCTATATTTAATTGCTGCAGGATCTGTGCCTCAACAAAGTGACCTATCCTGACCTTTGCCATAACCGGTATGGAAACAGCATCCTTGATTTCTTTTATCATTTCTGGATCTGACATCCTTGCAACGCCACCCTGCTTTCTTATATCCGCAGGTACCCTTTCAAGGGCCATTACTGCACAGGCACCTGACTTTTCAGCGATCAACGCCTGCTCCTTGTTTACTACATCCATTATTACTCCACCCTTTAGCATTTGAGCTAAATTTTTATTTAATTTATAATTTGACATGTTTGTTTCCTCCAATTTCTGTTTGAGATTTATTAAATTGTATACGAAAATAGATTTTTTGAAAAATGTATCGATACATTTATGCGTTAAATTATTATCAATAATTTTATTGACAATCACTACCTTATAAGTATACAATATAGATAAATCTTTAGTTATAGATGTTCTGTTTCTAAGGAATAAAGTAAAAATCTATGCCAGATTGCAAAGAATTATCCGAGCAAAATGCTGATAGAACATATTTATGACAAAATGTATTCTGTTTGATACGATTTTGTATGAGTTAGTTAAACTTTCAGCATTATTTTGGAGAGTTTAATTTTTTTATTGGGAGGAAATCAATGAAGATAGATAAAAAGTATCTTGATCCTGAATTCAAGGATTTTATCGATGATGATAAGATCTGGAAACAGCTGGATGAGGCAAAAAATCCAGAAAAAAGTGAAATAAGGGCCATATTTGACAAGGCCAGAAACAAGGTAAGGCTTGAACCGGAAGAAACTGCAAAATTGCTTCAGATACAGGACGAGGAGCTTCTCGAAGAGATGTTTGCGCTTGCAAGGCAGATAAAGGAAGAAGTATACGGCAAGAGAATAGTCTTTTTTGCACCGCTTTACGTTGGAAACAAATGTATAAATGATTGTCTCTATTGTGGATTCAGAAGGGACAATGGCGCCATAGAGAGAAAGACACTCACCATGGATGAACTTAGAAGTGAAGTTGAGGTTCTTGAAAGGGCAGGACATAAAAGATTGATACTCGTGTATGGTGAACATCCAATGTATGATGCGGATTTTATAGCTGAAACAATAAAAACTGTCTACGATACAAAAGTTGGCAGGGGAGAAATAAGAAGGGTCAATATAAATGCAGCACCTATGGATGTAGACGGATATAAAAAGCTTCATGAAGCTGGAATAGGGACATTTCAGATATTCCAGGAAACCTATCACCATGATACCTACAGAAAAATTCATCCACATGGAGATGTGAAAGCCAATTATGCATGGAGGCTGTATGGACTTGACAGGGCCATGGAGGCTGGAATTGACGACCTTGGGATAGGTGCCCTGTTCGGGCTCTACGATTGGAAATTTGAAGTTATGGGGCTGCTTTACCATACAATTCATTTTGAAAAGATGTTCGGTGGAGTCGGACCTCATACCATATCTTTCCCGAGAATAGAGCCGGCACTTGACGTGCCATATACTCTGGAACCGAAATATAGAGTATCGGACAATGATTTTAAGAAGCTTGTTGCGATTTTGAGACTTTCAGTGCCTTATACTGGAATGATTTTAACTGCAAGGGAGAGTACAAAAGTCAGAGAAGAGGTACTGCCTCTTGGAGTGTCACAGATTGATGCCGGATCAAGAATTGGAATTGGAGGATATACCGAGTATGACAGGGGGCTCATACCTGAGAAGGAGCAATTTCAGCTTGGTGACATGAGGAGTCTTGACGAGGCAGTCAGGGACGTATGCAGACAGGGATGTATACCTTCTTTTTGTACGGCAGACTACAGGTGTGGAAGAACGGGGTCCCATTTCATGAGTATAGCCAAGAAGTCCCTGATTCACAATTATTGTATTCCAAATGCCATATTTACCTTCAAGGAATATCTGCTGGATTATGCATCTCCTGATACAAAAGCAGTAGGAAACAGCGTAATAGATCAGACCATAGGGGAATTTGACGAGGCGAAGCAAAATATAATAAGGAAGAAACTCCAGCTGATCTCGGACGGGCAGAGGGATGTGTATATATAAGGTGGATTTTAAAGAACTTGTAGTGCGCAACCTTGAGGAGATACTCAAATGTGAAAATATAAAGAGGCTATTTGAAGTTATCTGCAAAAATACGGCTGAATTCTACGCCGGAACCCAGGTTATCTTCTCGGAAAGATTTACAAAGAGAATTGCATATGTTGCAGGAGCCGGGGAGGAAACCTTCATGCCCCAGGAAAAGGTGGAACTGGATGGAAGGCATGTAGTATTTCTACAGGGGTTTGAAAATGTTCCACCTTATGAGAAGGATATTTTGATAGCTCTCTTTAAGGTAGCGGCTGCTGCCGCAAAAGACATATAGAAATAATAGAATTGGAGAGATGGATTAATGATAATCTGTCTCTCTATTAGCGTGCGTATAAAGTCATATATCTGAAAAAGATACGAAAATACATCAAAAAAGATAATTCTATGTTGGATTTTCTTCTAAATTGGAACTTTTAATTAGTTTTTCTACGAATACTGCAACTTTTCTTCTGTTCTTTTCATCCAATTTTCTATACATTTTTATAAGGTCTGCCTCGCCGCCTGTCAGTTTAATATTACAGTTGTTAACGTTCGCTGCGAGTGAAATCTTACTTTCATTTATATCGATGATAATGTTTCCGGGTGATCTGACAAACATATTTCCCATGCCTTCTATAAGCCATCTCTGTGAGATGCCGTATTTTTTTTCTATGTTTATAAGTGCCCTGCTGGACGGCTTGTATCGCCCTTTTATCCAATCGGTTACATTTCCTGGAGAGTATTCTATAGACAGAGCAAAATCTTTTTTTGTAGTGTTGAAATATTTTAAAATATGCTCCAGTCTTTCACCTAAATTACACATTGAACAGATACCTCCTGACTAATATAAGATTAAGTTATTTATATTTTAATTCATAGATCCATGTATTAGTAGCTTAAAGATCGTTATCAAGAATAATTAAAGAAATTTAGTGTGGTAGTACAACTTTACATTTACTGATTTCAGTATTATAATTACACTAAGATATGGTATTATACCATAATTTTAACACACTTCTAATTTAAAATATAACTTAACTAGCATTTCAATTCCATAAATTAACAGAAAATCTCAATGTAGTTGTTGATTTATAAGGTTAGGGGGGTGATACTATCAAAGGTAGGAGAAAAACAACTATGTTTGGCATCAAAGTAAAAAAGAGACTTATAGATCTGAATATGACTCAGAGAGAATTATCAAGTGAAATAGGGGTAAATGAAAATTACCTCACTGATATTTTAAATGGAAGGCGCTCAGGAAAAAAGTACAAGAACTTGATTGTGGAAAGATTGGATATTGATATTGAAAGTGGTTCAGAGGACAGCTTTTGAATAATTATTGTAGAGTTGAGAGGAAGGGTTTGAAATGAATATCTTGAGCAATTTAAAGGTAAGAACAAGATTGGTACTTTCTTTTGTAATCGTTGCATTACTAATTTTTATAATTGGCATAACCGATATAACCGGACTTCGAAAAATTGATTCGAATTCGGAAAATATGTATGGCAGGAATCTAAGCAGTATTTACCTTCTCACTGATACAGAACAGAATGTCACTGAAATAAGGATGGATCTTTTGAAGCTCATATATCAAAACAGGCCATGGGAAAGGGAGGAAACTCTATCCGATATTAAAAGGAGTGAAAATAGAATCAATAAAAATATACTTGAATATAACAAAGTATATTCTACATATTCTGAAAGAAGCCCATGGGCAAACATAAAAAGTCAGCTTGTTCAATATATGAATTCTACAGATAAGGCAGCTGCCCTTGCTTCAAAAGGAGAGTACAAAAAGGCGGAAAATGAAAATAAGGACATATCCCCGGTAAGAGAAAATATATCGAAAAATCTAGCTCTGTTGATAGAAAATAATAAAAAGAATGCCGGGCTTTCCAATAGTGAAAATCATCAGGTGTTTTATAGATCAACCATTATGAGCATTGTGATAATGCTGCTGGGACTTGGGCTTTCTATATTTATAGGAATATTTACTGCAAAGGATATAGGAATTCATTTGTTGAAAGTAGTGGATTTTGCAACAAATTTATCTAAATATGATTTTTCTCATGACTACAAGCTGGAAAGAAATGATGAATTTGGACAGGCTATTAACGCTCTTGAAAGTGCCCAGAAAAACATCAGGGAGCTTATAGGAACAATCAGGAAAGATGCAAAAAATATGGGAGATACAAGCAGCAGACTGTCATCTCTTGTGGAAGATATAGCACTTAAATTTAGAAACATAATTGATTCGACAAATAACATAATAGATGGACTTCAGGAAAACAGTTCTTCTTCGGAAGAGATAAGTGCTTCTGTACAGGAAGTCAATTCAAGTGCTGATGAATTGGCTAAAAGTGCGGAGGAAGGAAGCAGGACATCCATTGATTCAAAGGACAGGGCAATTAAGTTCAAAAGTAATATAAACGAAGCCGTGAACAAAATAGGAAACATGTACAGACAAAAAGAAGAAAGCATATTGAAGGCCATCGAGGATGGAAAGATTGTCGGTGATATAAAAACAATGGCTGATACAATAGCATCCATTGCAGAACAGACAAATCTTCTTGCGCTTAATGCGGCAATTGAAGCAGCCAGGGCAGGCGAGCATGGAAAGGGGTTTGCGGTAGTTTCAGAAGAAGTACGGAAACTGGCAGAACAGTCTTCTGAAGCTGTGACAAAAATTGAGGACACCATATCAAAGGTTGGGTTCGCCTTCAGGAATATTTGTGACAACAGCAGTGAAATATTGAAATTCATGAAAGATCAAATAGGTCCCCAGTTCAAAAATTTTGAAAATATGAGCGGTGAATACTATAGAGATTCAGATGTTGTAAGTTCTTCATCGGAAAAGATAGCTGCCATGTCGGAGGAGCTGAGTGCAACTATGGATCAGATAAGCCGTGCATCACAAAACATGGCCGAACTTCTTGAAAAGTCGTCAAGCAACACGGATATTATCAAAGAGAGCACAAATAATGCTTCTGAAAATATAGAACAGATATATACTGCGGCACAGGAACAGGCTGAAATGGCAGAAAAACTGAATAAAATAATTGACAAATTCAAACTTGAAAAACATGCAGCAGAATTGACATAATGATGAATATTTGATATATTTGACTAAACAACAATGCTAAAAGTTAATATACGTTACAGGTGACAAAGTTGCAAATTGCTTTGGATTAAAAGGGAAGTCAGGTGAAAGTCCTGCACGGTCCCGCCGCTGTAAAAGATGAGCCTTTATAAATATGCCACTGGGAAACCGGGAAGGTTATAAGGGCAATGATGCTTGAGTCAGAATACCTGCCTGTAATGGTGTACGATCAACTCTACGATGTATAGGGGGATGTCTGGGATATTTTTATATTGCCGTGACTTTTTTTACCCTCTTGACTATTGAGTTGAGAGGGATTTTTAATTTTAGCATAATTAAAGGAGGAGTGAATTGGGAAAAAATTATTGCAAGTGCGGGCATCATCATGGGGAAGGTTTTTCAATTGATTTATATGCCTATAATTCCGGAATAAATAATTGGAATTCTACTTTCAAAGTATTCTTTTCCATTGCAACATTGATCCTGTGTATTGGTTTGGACAACCCATTGGTATCTATTTCAATTATTGTTGCAATGGCTTACCTGACAATTGTAAAGGGAGGACTTCCAGCACGTGAATATTTGTCGATACTGGCTATTCCAATAGCATTCATTATACTTGGGACTTTTACAATTGCCGTTGATTTTTCAAGGCAGCCCATTGGACAATATAATATGCATCTTGGTTTCTTTTATGTATTTACGTCCCGGCAAAAACTTAGGGAAGTGCTTTTTTTAATTCTGAAGGTTTTTGCAGCCGTGAGTGCCGTGCAGATGATGACGCTGTCCAGCCCATCTTCCGAGATTATATATGTACTTAGAAAAGTCCATGTACCAAAGCTCATTGTAGAATTGATGGATATAATCTATCGATATATTTTCATCTTGATGGATGCTTATACTAAAATGAGAAATTCTGCTGAGTCACGTCAGGGCTTCTGTGATTTCAAAACTTCCTGCCATACTTTCGGAAGTATTGTAAGCAACATGCTGATCATTTCCCTGAAAAAGGCTGCAGCTTATTATGATGCCATGGAAGCCAGATGTTATGATGGAGAACTTGTATTTTGGAGGGAAGAAAAAGAACTGGCAGCAGGACATATTGCCCCGGCAGTATTATTCATAATTTTCTTGATTTTACTATGGACTTTTACACAATAGGAGGGGGCAGCTATGAAAAAGATAATATTGAAGGTTGAAAATTTACACTATACTTACGGAAATGGGGATCATGCATTAAACGGAATAGATGTGGATATATATGAAGGCGAAAAAATTGCCGTGATTGGCTCAAATGGATCTGGTAAATCAACATTTTTCTTGAATGTCAACGGAGTTATTACGGCAGAACAGGGGAAAATCATTTATCGTGGTACGGTTATCAATAGAAAAAATTTAAAGGAGCTTCGAAAAAATATTGGAATTGTATTTCAGGATGCAGACAATCAAATTATAGCATCTACAGTTATGGCAGAGGTTGGGTTCGGTCCCATGAATTTAAAACTTCCAAAAGAAGAAGTGAGGAAACGGGTTGAAGAAGCATTGGAATACATGAACATTACAGATTTGAAGAATCGTCCGCCGCACTACTTGAGCGGTGGTGAAAAGAAGCGTGTTACCATTGCAGACATCATAGCCATGAAATCGGAAATTGTTATATTTGATGAACCCACTGCAGCACTGGACCCTCTAAATGCAATGATGCTGGAGGAAGTCCTGGCAAAACTTGCGTCGGAGGGCAAGACAATCCTGATTTCCACACATGATGTGGATTTTGCATATAGGTGGGCTGAAAGGATACTTGTATTTTTCAAAGGAAGGATCATTGCAGATGGAACGCCGCTGGAAATTTTCAACAATATGGAAGCTTTAAAACAGGCAAATCTGAAGCAGCCCACCATGCTGGAAGTCTGCGAATTGCTTGCAGAAAAACATCTACTGGAGAATATGAAAAGTTATCCTAAAAATATACAGGAATTAAAAAAAATTCTGAAATAAATTGAGGACAACAAGGAGGAAAATAAAATGAATCTTAAAGAAAAAAAAGCTGTTACAATTTCAGCAGTTCTTGCATTGTTTCTTGGAATAGTTCCGGTGGCAAATGCAATGCATATCATGGAGGGATATCTTCCGCCGAAATATTGTATCATATGGGGCGCAGTATGTATTCCCTTCCTGGTGGCAGGTTACCTGTCTATTAAAAAAACATTGTCCCAAAATCGTAAAACCATCACTATTTTTGCCATGGTAGGTGCATTTATTTTTATAGTTTCATCTTTGAAGATACCTTCTGTGACTGGAAGCTGTTCACACATGACAGGTACAGGACTTGGTGCAATTTTGTTCGGACCGACCGTAGTATCAATCTTAGGTATTATTGTATTAATTTTTCAGGCAATTATGCTTGCACACGGTGGACTGACTACTTTGGGCGCCAATACATTTTCAATGGCCATTGCAGGTCCGCTGGTGTCCTATGCGATCTATAAACTGTGTCAGAAGCTGAAGGTAAACAAACATGTGGGTATTTTTCTGGCAGCATCGATCGGTGATCTGTTTACTTATTGTGTGACAAGTATACAGCTTGCACTTGCATATCCGTCTTCAAACGGCGGCGTACCGGCATCTACAGCCAAATTTCTTGCAGTATTTGCTCCTACACAGGTTCCGCTGGCCATCATTGAAGGTATTTTAAGTGTTGTTATAGTCATGTGCCTTGAAACCTACGCAAAATCCGAACTGACAGGTATTGGATTTTTGAAGAAAGGAGAAAACTGATGAATAGAAAGACGAAAAAAAAGATTATAATTTTATTGCTCATTGCCCTGGTTATTGCCGTTGTACCTTTATTCACCCTGAAAGGTGCCGAATTCGGAGGTTCTGACGATGCGGGAAGCAAGGTGGTTTCACAGATCAAGGGAAGTGAATATAAACCCTGGGCTACACCGGTCATGGAAAAGTTGATTGGAGGAGAGCTCCCCGGAGAAATTGAAAGTCTTCTATTCTGTGTGCAGACAGGTATTGGAGTAGGTGTTCTTTTCTTTTTCCTTGGAAGATTTGTAGAGAGAAATAAAACTATCAAATAGATTTGCATAATTTGAATTATATATATATAATAATTTTGAACCTTCTATAATTAAATTAGGAGGTTTTTTTAATAGCTGAAATTATATAATGAATAATCTTTGGAGGTAAAAATATGGATCATATAAACCCGGATAGTGAAGTCTATGATGTCAATTCTCTTACTTCCCTTGAAAAACTTGAACCAATCAGGGTAAGGCCGGGAATGTACATAGGCTCTACAGGGAGCAAGGGACTCCATCACTGCATATGGGAAATACTGGATAATTCTATAGATGAAATTTCAAACGGTTTCGGAAGCTATGCAGTAGTTGTTTTAAATGAAGATGGCAGTGTAACTGTAGAAGACAACGGCAGGGGAATTCCTACGGGAGTTCATCCTGTAAAGAAAAAGACAGGTGTTGAGATGGTGTTTACAGAACTTCATACTGGAGGCAAATTCAACAACAGTGTATATAAGACATCAGGAGGCCTTCACGGAGTAGGGGCAGCTGTTGTAAATGCCCTTTCAAGATGGCTGGAGGTGGAGGTAAGGCAAAATGGACACGTATACAGGCAGCGATTCGAGTATGCCTATGACAGGTCACTCAAGAAAAATATGCCCGGGACATCCGTAACAGGCCTCCAGGTAGTAGGGACTTCGGATTCTACCGGAACCAAGGTTACATTCATGCCGGATGACAGGGTGTTTTCAACAGTTGACTTCAAACTGGATGTAATAGATGAGAGATTGAGAGAGCTTGCATTCCAGAATAAAGGAATAACCTTGAAGCTCGTAGACAGCAGATCCGGTGAACCGGTGGAAAGAAAATATCACTCCAGCCGCGGGCTCCTTGATTTTATGGAGTATTTGAATGAAAGCAAGACACCCATTCACAGGGATCCAATATTGTTTGAAGGTGAGAGACAGATAAATGGAATAAATGTTCACGGGGAAGTCTGCATACAGTTTACGGATTCAACTGCATACAATATAGCAAGCTATGTAAACAATATTCCAACCAGGGAGGCCGGGACCCATGAAAGCGGGTTCAAAACAGGAATGACAAGGGCGTTCAAAGACTGTGGCAGAAAGCTGGACCTGTACAAGAATGAAAATTTTGAAGGTGATGATCTGAGAGAGGGAATGACAGCCATAATCAAGGTGAGGATAAGTAATCCCATATTTGAAGGGCAGACAAAGACAAAACTTGGGAATACCGAGGCATACACCTTTATGAATGATCTCTCCTATACGAAGCTTTCGGAATGGATAGAGGACAACAAGGAGACTGCTTCTGCCATAATAGGCAATGCCCTTCAGTCGGCGGCCAGAAGGGAAAAAATAAAGAAAATAAATGATGCGGAGAAAAAGAAAATAGGAAAAGGGGCGGCACCCCTTGCAGGAAAAATTGCAGTATGCACGTTGAAGGATGCTTCAAATTGTGAATTCATAGTAGTGGAAGGCGATTCTGCCGGTGGATCTGCAAAACAGGCAAGAGACAGGCGATTCCAGACAATAATGCCATCAAAGGGAAAGATAATGAATACTGAGAAGCAGAACCTGGAAAATGTAATTGGAAGTGAGGAACTTAAAATATTCAATGCAGCCATAGGCACGGGCATACTTGAAAATTATGAGGAAAAGGATCTGAAATATGGAAAGATAATAATACTGAGCGATGCAGACGTGGACGGATATCATATCCGGACTCTCTGGATGACTTACATATACAGATACATGAGGCAGCTTATTTCAAACGGGCACCTGTATATAGCACTTCCGCCTCTTTATAAAGTATACAGGGAGAACAGAAAAAAACAGATTGTAAGGTATGCTTACAGTGAAAGGCAGCTCTCAAAAGCAAAGGTGGAAGTCGGGAGAGGTGCGCTTATACAGAGATATAAGGGACTTGGAGAGATGAATCCTGATCAGCTCTGGGAAACTACCTTGAATCCGGAGACAAGGACACTCCAGCAGATAACCATAGATGATGCGGCAAAAGCGGAAAAAATGGTTTCCCTACTCATGGGAGATGTTGTGGCACCGAGGAAAAAGTACATGTACAAGTATGCGCAGTTTTAAACAATCCATAATTGCATGCTGAAAAAGAAAGGACGGTTTGACTTGGCGAGAAAGACAATAATACCAAAGGACAAGAATATAGTGAGGATTTCAATAGAGGAAGCTATGCCGGACAACTATCTTCCATACGCAGTGGAGGTGGCAAAGGACAGGGCTCTGCCGGATGTGAGGGACGGTCTGAAGCCGGTCCACAGGAGAATAATATACGGAGCCTATATGCTGAAAGCTTTTCCAGACAGGCCATATTACAAATCTGCCAGAATAGTGGGGGACATACTCGGTAAATACCATCCCCACGGTGATTCCTCCGTATACGATGCAATGGTGATACTTGCCCAGAAATTTACTACGAGAATGCCTCTTATAGACGGCCACGGAAACTGGGGAAGCCAGGACGGAGACAATGCTGCCGCCATGCGTTATACGGAAGCCAGGCTCACTCCAATTGCAGTGGAGATGGTGAGCCATATGGAAGATGATGTAGTGGATATGATAGACAATTACTCGGGGTCTGAAAAGGAGCCTGAAGTACTTCCGGTAGGATATCCCAATTTGCTTGTAAATGGTGCTTTTGGAATAGCAGTAGGGCTCGCAACCAATGTACCGCCCCACAATCTGCGGGAGGTAATAGATGCTGCAGTAGCACTTATAGATGAACCGAATCTTGATACGGATGGACTTATGAAGTACGTCAAGGGACCGGATCTTCCCACAGGAGGGATAATAATAGGCAGGGAGTCACTGAAATCCGCCTACAGTACGGGAGAGGGAAAGGTCACCCTGAGGGCGAAGACTTCTATAGAAAAGTTGGAAAATGGAAGACTTGCAATAGTGATAACGGAATTTCCGTACAGGAGAAGCAAGGCGAGACTTCTTCAGACAATTTCAGAAATGACTGCAGACAAAAAACATTCCAAAACTCTCGACTGCATCTATGATATAAGAGATGAGTCTGACAGGAGCGGTATAAGAGCCGTAATTGAATTCAAAAAGTCAATGGATCATGAGGGTGCCGAAAAAATATTGAAATACCTTTTTAAGAAGACGGATCTCCAGTGCAGCGTTTCCTTCAATATGGTGGCACTTGCAGAGGGAAAACCGGTTGTACTTTCCCTGAAAAGCATACTTGAGTACTTTATAAAGTACCAGAGGGAGTTGCTTGTACGAAGGACCCAAAAGAAACTCTCCGAAGCCAAAAAGAGGTTCCACATAGTGGAGGGCTTCATAAAGGCCATTGGAATAATGGATGAGATCATAAAGACAATAAGAAGTTCAAATTCACGAAAAGATGCCTCAAATAATCTTGCACACAAGTTCGGCTTTACGAAGATCCAGGCGGAGGCAATACTGGAACTTATGCTCTACAGACTTACCGGGCTTGAGATAGTTGAATTTGAAAAAGAGCATAAGAAACTGTACGGTTACATAGATAAACTGGAACTCATATTGTCCAGTGAAAGTGAGCAGTTCAAGGTTATAAAAGGTGAATTGAGAAAAATAAGGGATAAATACGGGGATGACAGGAGAACTTCCATTCTGGAGGATGACAGCAGTGCAAAAATCCAGATTGATGAAATCATAATAGAAGAAGACATTGTAATTACCATGTCAAAGGAATGCTTTATAAAGAGAATATCGAATAAGAGCTATAATCGTTCCAGCAAAAATGTGGATGAAATAGATTATAGGGAAGGTGACTGCAATAGATTTCTTCTAAACTCCAGCACCGGGGACACAGTAATGTTTTTTACGGACCAAGGAAACATGTACCAGCTGAAGGGAATCGATATACCTGAGTTCAAGTGGAAGGAGAAAGGCGAGAAGCTTGACAGTGTCATAAAGGGGCTGGACACTTCACGTGAAAGCATAGTTTCTGTAGTAAGCCTGAAAAATGAGGATTACGGGAACAATTTCATACTGTTTACCGACACTGGAGGTATAAAGAAAACTGCAGTAAATGGCTTCAGGACCGCCTATACGAAACTCTCGGCCATAAAACTCAGGAAAGGTGAAAAACTTTTAAGTGCCGGACTGGTTTCCGAAAAAAGAGGCAAAACATTTTTGAGTATAATTACGAAGCTGGGACTTGATTTTACCATACCTGAACTTAAGATCGACCCGGAGGACAGAAATATAGTGAGTACAAGTATGTTTCACCTTCCCCCGAAAGATAGAATTTTAAAGGTGGATTTTGTAGATAGCCGGCATCATGAAGATTTCTATATCTCAATAGACAAAGATGGAATGCTGAAATCAGCTTCCAACAGCAGGAGGACTTTTGGTGTGAATACAAACTCATCATGTACCCTGCTTGTATTTGGAAAAAATGGGGATGTGTTTTCAATGCCCTCGATCATGCTGCAGAATATTGAAAAGGGCATACACATAGAAGATCTTTTTGAAATTCACCATAGGTCCGACATATTGAAGCTGCTTTCCGTTGACAATTTCAACACCGGATATATATACTTTTTTACCCGGAATGGAATGGTGAAAAAGACGGAACTGAAACGCTTTGAAGATGTGGGACTCAGGGCGGCTGCCTATAAATTTAAGAGCAGGGATGACATTTTAACGGATATAGTGTATTCGGAGGATGAAGATTCAGAAATAATCATGTTTACGGGAAATGGCATGTCAATAAAATTTTCGGGCAGTGACGTGAATGCTTCCGGCAGAATTGCATCGGGCTCACTTGGCATAAAACTGGAGGAAAGTGACAGGGTAATCTATTCAAATGTCTTGAAAAAAAGCAGCAGGCTTTACTTTGATATAAACTATTCAAAAGGTATGAATTCTACGATACCCCTGACAGATATAAAGCTGCAGAACAGAGGAGGAAAGGGAAAGGCAATTGATAATATAGACGATAAAATAAAGAGTGTATCTATCAAAAAGTCATGAGAATTTTACCGGGTACTATTGAAATAGTATGGTCTATATACTATAATATAAAATATAGTAAAGGGCAGAGAGTGTGAGAGCCGTCATTAATAAAGCTATGCAAAGTAGCTTTATTAATGACGGCTTCTTTTCGCGAAAAAATTATTTTATGTGCTATGTAATCGGTTAAAAGCATATAGGAAGAGTAGGGGTAGAAATGATGACAAAATTGGCAGCAGAATTTGTTGGAACGATGATTTTAGTATATCTTGGAGACGGGGTGTGTGCAAACTGCACTCTTGTAAAAAGCAAGGGACAGAATGCAGGCTGGATGGTTATAACTACCGGATGGGCATTTGCAGTTGGAATACCTGCTTTCATATTTGGAAATGTCAGTGGGGCGCATTTTAATCCTGCACTTACACTGGCACTTGCGGCAATAGGAAAATTTCCTGTATCACAGGTACCGGGTTATATATGTGCACAGATGCTTGGAGGAATAGCCGGGGCGGCACTTGTATGGCTTACATATCTGCCGCACTGGGAAGTGACGGAAGACAAGGCGGCCAAGCTCGGTATATTCTGTACTGCACCGGCTATAAGAAAATTACCGCTGAATTTTTTAACTGAATTTCTCGGAACGGCAACTCTTGTATTTGGAATTCTCGGAATAGGAATTCAGAAAGCTGCACCGGGATTTGGAGTATTCTTTGTTTCTCTTCTGATATGGTCACTTGGGCTTTCGCTGGGAGGACCAACCGGATATGCAATTAATCCTGCAAGGGACCTGGCACCGAGAATTGCACATGCCATTCTGCCTATTGCAGGTAAGGGCGATTCGGACTGGTCATATGCCTGGGTGCCTGTTGTCGGACCGATAATTGGAGGCCTGGCAGGAGCTTTTCTGTTTACAGCGGTATTCTAGATTTGTTTCTTGAATTAATTGCAGCTGTAATGTTATTGTTATATATAGTATTTACAGTGTGAACAAATTAATTTGAAAGAGGTATATATTGATGATTAAACTCAAGGAAGTACTGATAGAAAATCCGGTTATAGCAGCTTTAAGAAATGATGCCGATCTGGAAAAATCGATTCAGAGCGGTGCAGGCATAGTATTTGTGTTATATGGTGACATACTGAGCATAAAAGATATATGCAGCAGACTCAAGAAAAGTGGGAAACTGGTGTTTATTCATTTGGACATGATAGAGGGACTCAGAGGTGATCAGGCAGCTGTCAGATTTATAAAAGAATCTGTAAAAACAGACGGTATAATAAGCACCAGGGCTTCAAATATAAAATATGCAAACCAGCTCGATTTGCATACCATACAGAGAATGTTCGCAATAGATTCACTGTCGCTTAAAACAGGAATAAAGAGCATACATGAAACAAATCCTACCGCAGTTGAGGTAATGCCCGGTGTGGCAAGCAAAATAATAAGCGTGCTTGAAAAGGAAATCAGAGTCCCGATAATTGCAGGCGGGCTCATAACAGACAAAAAAGATGTTATGGAATCACTGTCGGCAGGAGCTGTGGCAGTGTCCACAACGGACAGCAAATTGTGGAATCTATGAAAAAACTTATTAAGATATATTGAGGAGGAAGTAGAATGGCAAAGTATATAATGGCACTGGACCAGGGAACCACAAGCTCCAGGTGCATACTGTTCAACAAAAGTGGATTACCTGTAAGCACTTCACAAAAGGAATTCAAGCAGATATATCCGGAAGCAGGATGGGTGGAACATGATCCAATGGAAATATGGGCCACACAATTCGGGGTTGCAACGGAGGCGCTTCTAAAGGCCAATATAAATGCAGAGGATATAGAGGCCATTGGAATAACAAACCAGAGAGAGACCACCATAGTATGGGACAGGAGAACAGGTCTGCCCATCTACAATGCAATAGTATGGCAGTGCAGGAGAACCTCTGATTTCTGCGACGAGCTGAAGGCAAAAGGGCTGGATAAAATTATAAAAGAAAAGACGGGACTTGTACTGGATGCATATTTTTCAGCTACAAAGATAAAATGGATACTTGACAATATTCCTACGGCAAGAAGAGAGGCTGACAGGGGAAACCTCATATTTGGAAACATAGATACTTGGCTTATATGGAATCTTACAAAGGGAAAGGTTCATGTGACGGATTATACAAACGCATCAAGAACCATGCTTTTCAATATACACGAGTTAAAGTGGGACAAGGACCTTCTGGACATATTCGGCATCCCTGAATCAATGCTCCCCGAGGTGAAGCCATCAAGCTGTGTCTACGGGAAAACCGATGAATCCCTGTTTGGTGTGGAGATACAAATAGCAGGTGATGCAGGAGATCAGCAGGCTGCACTTTTCGGACAGACATGTTTCAAGCCTGGAATGGCAAAGAATACTTACGGTACGGGATGTTTTCTGCTTATGAATACAGGAGAAAAAGCAGTGGAGTCGAAGAACGGTCTCCTGACTACCATAGCAATAGGCATAGACGGCAAAGTTGAATATGCCCTTGAAGGAAGCATCTTTATAGGAGGGGCGTCCATACAGTGGCTGAGAGATGAACTCAGAATGCTGAAATCCGCACCTGAATCCGAGAGATACTGTGAGGCTGTGGAAGATACGGGAGGAGTTTACCTTGTACCTGCCTTTGTAGGACTTGGAGCTCCTTACTGGGATCAATATGCAAGGGGGATAATGGTCGGCATTACAAGAGGAACCAAAAAAGAGCATTTCATAAGGGCTACGGTGGAATCCCTTGCGTATCAGACATATGATGTGCTTAAAGCCATGGAGGAGGATTCAAAAATAGAACTCAAGGCACTTAAAGTTGACGGAGGGGCCTGCGCAAATAATTTCCTCATGCAGTTCCAGTCCGACATATTGAATGTCCAGGTTGACAGACCTGAAGTAATAGAAACCACTGCGCTTGGTGCGGCATATCTTGCGGGTATTGCAGCAGGCTACTGGAAGGACAGAAATGATGTTGCGAAGAACTGGGCTTTATCAAAAAATTTCAACCCGGTTATGGATGAACAAAATAGAACCAGGCTTCTGGAAGGGTGGCATGACGCTGTAAAGAGATCCATGGGATGGGCAAAACAGTAGAAAACTATAAAAATCCTGCATACAGTATGAGATGCAGGATTTTTTATTTGTAAGTAGCAGTGATAATTATTATAATATTAATAAAAGGAGGGGATTTTTTTGAAAAATGCAGTAGTCCTGCTTGCTGATGGATTTGAGGATATAGAGGCTCTTACACCTGTTGATATTCTGAGAAGGGGAGATGTAAACTGTGTAATTGCATCTGCAGACGGCAGCAGGGAAAAAACAAGCTCGAGAAATACAACTATAATAACAGATGAATTAATTGAAAATATAGATCCGGATAAATATGATGTCGTAATACTTCCGGGAGGACTTCCCGGGGCGACTAATTTGAGGGACAATGAAAATGTGACGGCACTTGTAAAGGAATTCCACTCAAAAGGTAAATTTGTGGCGGCAATATGTGCTGCTCCAATAGTCTTGAAAAAGGCGGGCATTATTGAGGGCAAAAAGGTAACTTCAAACCCCAATTTCAAAGATGAACTTGGCAGCGTGGATTATAGAGAAGATTTTGTAGTTCAGGACGGTAATATAATAACAAGCAGGGGAGCTGCAATGTCAATTTATTTTGCATTCAAGATACTTGAAAATATTGCAGACGGCGAAACTCTGAGAAGGGTGGAGAAATCCACTTTGATGAATCTTGTAAAACAGCATTATGGTGAATAGAAAATGGAATACTTTACTTTGAAAAATGGGATGAAAATCATATATGAACATAGAGAGGGGCAGATAACTTCACTATGTATAGGGTTTAATGCAGGGGCGCTTGATGAGACGGGAAGATTTGCCTTTGGAACAGCGCATGCACTTGAACACATGATATCAAAAGGTACAATAAACAGGACTGAAAATGACATAAACAACATGTGTGACAGTATATTCGGATTTGAAAATGCCATGACCAACTATCCGTATACAGTATATTATGGAAGCTGTCTGAACCAGGATGTTGAAAGGGCGGTTGAACTGTATTCCGATATGCTGCTGAACCCGCTGTTTCCTGAAGGCGGATTTGAAGGCGAAATGGATGTAATATCCCAGGAACTCAGGGAGTGGAAGGACGATCCGTACCAGTGCTGTGAGGATCTTTTATTTATGAATTCCTTTAAAAACAGGAGAATAAAAGAAACTATAATAGGTTCTAAGCACAGCATAAAAACAATTGAACTGCAGGATATAGTTGATTTTTACAGTAGCTTCTATGTTCCATCCAATTGTGTAGTCAGTTTTTCATCTTCTCTTGATTTTGAGCATATACTCAATCTGATGGAACACTACTTTCAGAAATTTAAAGACGGGGATGAACTGCCGGACTGCAGGACAAATCTGTATGAAGTGAATCTGCCGGGCATATATGAAAGCAGCGGGAATAATACGGGCGGAGCTAAAATTCAATATATTTTCGATATAAGTGATCTGAACTTCAGGGAATTTAAAGCGCTTATGCTGTTCAATTGTGCTTTCGGACAGGGAACAGGCAGTTTTCTGTTTGACAGGATAAGAACTGAAAATGCCGCTGCCTATGAAATAGGAAGCAGCATAAAAAATGAGACAGGTATAAAACTTCTATCCATAAAAATGGGTACATCCGCAGAGAAGATACACAGCTGCATATGCAGTATAGACAATGTTGTTGAGAACATCAAAAATGGTGGGGATTATTTTAGTGAGGATGTCATAAATGACCTGTCAAAGAGGATAAAGATAAAAAGGGCGTTGAAAGCGGAAAGATCGGTTCAGCTCTGCAAGGAGCTCACTACCTGTGAACTGATGCATGGAAGTTTCACAAAATTTGATGAAGAGATTGAAGATCTTGATGCCGTTTCAACGGAAGAAATATATTCTGTTATAGACAAAGTAATGAACAATCCTTCCATACAGATATTTAAGTAAAGAGTAAAGTTCAAAGAGTAAAGTTCAGTTAATGAAGATTTTCGGTATCAGCCGAAAATTGACCAAATTTGAACTTTGATATTTAAACTTTGAAATTTCCAATAATAGAGAGGGGATTTTTGTGGAGAAAAGATGGATGCTCAGGGTACACAGGCTGGATAAAAATATTTCCAGGGAAACAGGTATAGATGATATTACTCAGTCCATACTTGCAAACAGGGGGATAACTTCAAAAAGTGAAATAGTTGATTTTCTAAACCCCTCCATGGACAAATTGCATGATCCCGTTTCCATGAAGGACGTGGAAACGGGAACGGATATAATATGCGATTCCATAGCAAGGGAAGATAAAATTGCAGTATACGGGGATTATGATGCGGACGGTGTAACAAGCACCTATATACTTTATAATGCACTTCTTCGCTGCGGGGCTGATGTAAAGTACCATATACCCGACAGGATAAAAGAGGGCTATGGAATGAATCTGGAAAGAATAGAAAAGTTGAATTCAGAGGGGATTTCCACAATTATAACCTGTGACAATGGTATATCCGCCTTTAAAGAAATTGCAAGGGCCCGGGAACTCAATATGAGGGTGATTGTGACGGATCATCATGACATACCATCCGACATACCCCCCGCAGATGCTGTAATAGATCCAAAACAGGAGGAATGTCCATATCCTTTTAAAATGCTCTGTGGGGCAGGTATTGCATTCAAATTTGTCCAGGTGCTCTACAGAAAAATGGGTGTTGATGAAGGGGAAGCCCTGAAGTTTATCGAATATGCTGCAATCGGCACCATCTGTGATGTTGTGGACCTTGTAGGCGAGAACAGGATCATTGCAAAACATGGAATACATGCGTTGAACAATACCCAAAATATGGGTATAAGAGCTCTTTTAAAGGAAAACTCTCTGGAACCGGGAAATATTACAGCCTATCATGTAGGATTTGTATTGGGGCCCTGTATAAATGCAGCGGGAAGACTTGAAAGTGCAGAAACAGCCCTAAAGCTTCTCATGGCGGAAAATACGGCTGAGGCAGCTTTTCTTGCAGGCAGATTGAGGGAACTCAATTCTATGAGACAGGATATGACAACTAAAAGTCTCGGGGAAATAGTGGATATGGTGGAAAATTCCGAATTGAAACATGACCGGGTGGTTGTAGCATACAAAGGCGATGTACATGAGAGTATTGCGGGAATTGTAGCCGGAAAGCTCAAAGAAAAATACAATCTGCCATCTATAGTAATCACGAAGGGCGAGATTCTTAGCAAGGGTTCCGGAAGATCCATAGAAGGATATGACATGTTCGTAGAACTGTCAAGGTGCAGAGATCTTATGGAAAATTTTGGAGGACACAAAATGGCGGCAGGAATGTCCATAAAAGAGGACAACATAGATAAACTCAGGAAAAGACTTAATGACAGCTGCAGCCTTACAGATGAGGATGTCATACCTAAAATAATAATAGACAGGAGACTTCCCCTTGAGAGTATAACCTCTGGCATTATAAAAGATATAAAACGTCTTGAGCCTTTTGGTGTGGGGAATCCATCACCTGTATTTGCCGAAAAGAATGTAGAGGTGTTCAAGGTGTTCTTTATGGGAAAAGACAAAAATACAGTCAAGTTGTTCTGCAGGTTGAACAATAGTTTGAACAAGATGGATGCCCTGATCTTTAACGGTGGAGACAGGTTCAGGCATGTTGTGGAAAAGTCATGGGGTACTACCGGACTCAACAGAATCTTGTCAAATGATTTTAAAAGTATGTATATTGACATTGTGTTTTTCCCGGTCTTTAATGAATACAACAATAACAGGACCATTCAGATTATTGTAAAAGATTTTAGAATTTCAACCAATTGATATTCGGGAGGAATAGAATTTGAAAAAGATAATATTAACAGGCGGCGGGTCTGCAGGGCATGTAACACCAAATCTCGCCCTCGTACCGGGATTAAAGAAGAGAGGCTATAAAATAGAATATATAGGAACCAAAAACGGGATCGAAAGAAAAATAATAACCTCTCAGAAAATAAAATATCATGCCATATCCAGCGGAAAACTCAGGAGATACTTTGATATAAAGAATTTTACGGATCCTTTCAAAGTAATAAAAGGAGTATTTCAAGCATTTATTATAATAAGGAAGGTAAAACCCAATGTAGTGTTTTCAAAGGGCGGTTTTGTTTCAGTACCGGTAGTAATAGCAGCACATTTAAACAAAGTACCTGTCATAGCACATGAGTCGGATATTACTCCGGGTCTTGCAAACAGGATTTCTGCACCCTATTGTGATAAAATATGTTTGACTTTCCCGGAATCCTTAAACAAGATAAAAGACGGGAAGGGCATTCTGACGGGAACCCCCATTCGCAGTGAAATTATAAACGGAAGCAGGATAATAGGAAAGAGAATATGCAACTTCAAGGATGATAAACCGGTGATTCTCGTAGTCGGCGGAAGTCTAGGCTCAAAGTTTATAAATGATACGGTCAGGGCTTCACTGGATATGCTGCTTTCAAAATACAACATAATTCACATATGCGGCAGGGGAAATATTGACAGGGGCATGGAGGGCAGAAAAGGATACCTGCAATTTGAGTACGTAAATGAAAATATGCCTCATGTACTGAATATAGCTGATATTGTAATATCAAGGGCAGGTGCGAATGCCATATTTGAACTTCTTGCCCTGAAAAAGCCGAACCTTCTTATTCCGCTGTCGCGAAAATCAAGCAGGGGAGATCAGATATTGAATGCGGCATCCTTTGAAAAGAGGGGATACAGCATGGTATTGAGCGAGGACGTTTTGAAGCCCGACACGCTTGTAAAAAAAATAGATGAGCTCTACAGCAGCAGAAATGACTATATAAATAAAATGGCAGGCAGCAGTGCCGGAAATGGATCGGACAAGATAATAGATGTAATTGAGAAATACAGTATAAAATAATTTAAAATTACATATTTGAAAAATATATTTTGTTAAATAATATTTTATGTTATAATGTTAATGTAGACAATTACATTGTTAAAAAAATATTTATATGGAATAAGCTCTGTATTTAGTGGACTGATTGGACTTTTTTAAAAGGCGGATAAGTTCGCTATTTTAACTGATATTTATGAAATATATATTTGATATAGTTGATACAGGTTATCAATATATTGAAATTACTTGTAGTATTATGGTATACAAACAAAAAAATTTACTAATACAGCATAAATTTATAATTTACAGATTTAATTTTTTGTTGTAATATAAAAGTATAATATTAGTTGAGATTTTAACTGATAGATTTTTGTTAAAATAAAATATGTTTATTCTCCTCCTCTATGAGCTGATATTTTGTGTATTTGCACTTGTTGTCTCATGGTGGAGAAAAATATAAAAATCTAACGGATAAAGGTTAGATAAATCAATGCTTGCTGAATTTTGTAAGTGACTTTATGATTTTAAAAATAAAGGAGGAAATTTCATATGTCAAGATCTAAACAATCAATGGATGGTAATACAGCTGCTGCACACGTAGCTTATGCTTTTACAGAAGTAGCTGGTATCTATCCAATTACACCATCAAGTCCAATGGCTGATGTTATTGACCAATGGTCTGCTGCAGGACAGGAGAACATTTTCGGTAACCAGGTTAAAGTTGTAGAAATGGAGTCTGAAGCAGGTGCTGCAGGAACTGTTCATGGTTCTCTTGCTGCCGGAGCTATCACAACAACATTTACAGCATCACAGGGTCTTCTTCTAATGATTCCTAACATGTATAAAATTGCTGCTGAACAGCTTCCTTGCGTATTCGACGTATCGGCACGTACTGTTGCAACTCAGTCACTTAATATATTTGGTGACCATAGTGATGTATATGCTTGTCGTCAGACAGGTTTTGCAATGCTTGCTGAGACAAACCCACAGGAAGTAATGGATTTAAGCCCAGTTGCACATCTTTCTGCAATTGAAGGTAAAGTTCCATTTATCAATTTCTTTGATGGATTCCGTACATCTCATGAAATTCAAAAAATAGAAAAATGGGATTATGCAGATCTTAAAGAAATGTGCAATTTTGATGCAGTTAAAGCTTTCCGTGAACATGCATTGAATCCGGAACATCCAGCTATGCGTGGTTCTCATGAAAATGGAGATGTATTCTTCCAGCACCGTGAAGCAAGCAACACAACTTATGATAAATTACCAGCTGTTGTTGAAAAATATATGGCTAAGATAAATGAAAAACTTGGTACAAACTATGATTTGTTCAACTACTATGGAGCTCCTGATGCTGACCGTGTCATCATTGCTATGGGATCTGTATGTGATGTAGCTGAAGAGGTTATCGATTACCTGACAGCCAAGGGAGAAAAAGTTGGACTTGTTAAAGTTCGTCTGTATCGTCCATGGGTATCTGACGCACTTCTTAAAGTTTTACCTAAGACAGCTAAAAAAGTTGCAGTTCTCGATCGTACAAAAGAGCCTGGAGCATTGGGAGATCCATTGTATCTTGATGTAGCTACAACTTTCCGTGAAGCAGGACTTAACGATATAGTATTGACAGCTGGACGTTATGGACTTGGTTCCAAGGATACTCCGCCTTCATCATTGTTTGCTGTATATACTGAATTGAAGAAAGGTGCTCCTAAAGCTCGTTTCACAATCGGTATAGTTGATGACGTTACAAACCTGAGTTTGCCGGAAGTTAAACCAGCTCCTATTACATCTGCACCTGGAACTGTAGAATGTAAATTCTGGGGTCTTGGCGGTGATGGTACAGTAGGTGCCAACAAGAACTCAACAAAGATATTGGGTGATCACACAGACAAATATATACAAGCATATTTCCAGTATGATTCCAAGAAAACTGGTGGTGTAACAATATCACATCTCAGATTCGGAGATAAGCCAATCAGAAGTCCATACTACATAAATCAGGCTGACTTTGTTGCATGTCACAACCCATCATATGTTGTTAAAGGATATAAGATGGTTCAGGATGTTAAACCAGGCGGAATATTCATGATCAACTGCCAGTGGTCAGACGACGAACTGGATTCCAAATTGACTGCCGATGCCAAGAAATATATAGCAGACAACAACATCCAGTTATATACAATCAATGCTATCGACAAGGCAATTGAGATTGGTATGGGTAAGCGTACCAACACAATTCTTCAGTCAGCATTCTTCAAATTGGCAAATGTTATGCCGATTGATGATGCCGTTAAATTTATGAAGGCTGCTGCCAAGAAATCATACAGCAAAAAAGGCGATGCAGTTGTAGAAATGAACTACAAGGCAATTGATGCCGGTGTAGACGCTGTTCATAAAATAGAAATTCCAGCTTCATGGAAGAATCCAGCTCCAGATGCTCCAGCACCAGAACTCAAAGGACGTCCGGAAACAGTTAAACTTGTTAAAAATCTTATGAATCCTATCGGACTTATGGATGGAGACAGTCTTCCTGTATCTGCATTCGAAGAAAATCCAGATGGACAATATGAAATTGGAGCTTCTGCATATGAAAAACGTGGTACTGCTGTAACTGTTCCAGAATGGGATCCAAATAAATGTATTCAGTGTAACAACTGTGCATTTGTATGTTCTCATGCAACAATTCGTCCGTTCATGCTTAGTGCAGATGAAGTAAAAGCAGCTCCTTCGAATATCAAGGTTGCTGACACCAAGCCAAAGGCTGGAGAATACAAATTCGCAATAAGCGTATCTCCTCTTGACTGTATGGGATGTGCAGAATGTATCACTGTCTGCCCTACAAAGGCTATCAAGATGGTACCTCAGGAATCACAGGCAGACCAGCAGCCGGTCTTCGATTATCTAGTTGCTAATATAGGCAAGAAACCTGGAGTTCCAGCTGATACCACAGTTAAGGGTTCACAGTTCAATCAGCCACTTCTTGAGTTCTCAGGAAGCTGTGCAGGATGTGCTGAAACATCTTATGCTCGTTTGATTACACAGTTGTTTGGTGAGCAGATGTACATTTCAAATGCTACAGGATGTTCTTCCATCTGGGGTGGTCCTGCTGCAACAAGTCCGTTCACAGTTAACAAGGATTCAAATAAAGGGCCAGCTTGGGCTAACTCATTATTTGAAGACAACGCAGAACATGGATTTGGTATGTATCTTGGACAGAAGACACTTCGTGACCAGGCTATAGCCAAAATCGAGAAGCTTGCTGCTTCTGACAAAGCATCTGATGAATTTAAAGCTGCTGCCAAGAAGTTTATAGAAACAAAAGATAGTACAAAAGAAAACACAGCTGCTGCTGATGCATTGGTAGCTGAACTTGAAAAAGCTGCTGCTGCAGGCTGTGGAACTTCTAAAGAAATACTTGACAAGAAACAGTATCTTGCTAAGAAGTCAGTATGGATTCTCGGTGGAGATGGATGGGCATACGATATCGGATTCGGTGGACTTGACCACGTGCTTGCTTCAGGAGAAAATGTAAATGTCATGGTATTCGATACAGAAATGTACTCAAATACAGGTGGACAGGCTTCAAAGGCTTCCAACATCGGTGAAGTTTGTCAGTTCGCTGCTGCCGGTAAAGAAGTTGGCAAGAAGAGTCTTGCTGAAATAGCTATGAGCTATGGATACGTGTATGTAGCACAGATTGCCCTTGGTGCTAACCCAGCACAGGCTGTCAAGGCTATTGCTGAAGCAGAAGCTTATAACGGACCATCACTTATCATTGGATATGCACCTTGTGAACTTCACGGAGTTAAAGGCGGCATGAACCACTGCCAGGATGAGATGAAGAAAGCTGTAAAAGCTGGATACTGGAATCTGTTCTCCTTCAATCCTACTCGTAAGGCTGAAGGAAAGAATCCATTCACTCTTACATCCAAGCCAGGTGATGGAACTTATCAGGACTTCTTGAACAATGAAACACGTTATACTCGTTTGAAACGTGCATTCCCTGATCGTGCAGAGAAGTTGTTCAGTGAGTCTGAGAAAGCTGCAGCAGAACGTTATGAACATTTATTAAGATTGGTAGATCTTTATAAATAATTGTGTATATAAGGATACAGAGTGGATTTTATCTGCTCTGTGTCTTTTTTTAAATAAATATTATTTAATGTAAAAAAAGCTTTTAATATTTGAGTGTTAAGGGTAAAATTAAAACATAACACTTAAAAGGAGGTCCGTATATGGATAACGAAAAAATTCAGGACTACAATGAGTCAGAAGGAAATTGCAGCTGCGGAGATGAAAATGTACATGGTGAAGACTGCGGTTGCGGCTGTGGGGATCATGAACCACTCATGGTGGATTTGGAAGATGAAAATGGAAATGCAGTTCAGTGTGAAGTTGTAGATGGATTTGCATATAAAGAAAATGAATATGCTATAGTTGAAAATCATGAAAATGGCAGTGTATACTTATTCAAAGTTGTTGGAGAAGGAGATATGGGAGAACTTGTAATCCCTGATGATGCTGAATTTGATGAAGTTTCTGAATATTACGCATCACTGGAAGAATAAAAAAATGGAGATAAATCCGTGCCTGCACGAATTTATCTCCATTTTACATATGCCGGTCATTTCCACTGGAGCACTTTTATTCCCTTTGTATCTTTTCCCCTGAAATTTATAAGATAGGGATTTCCCACAAGATTGAACAGTGGAAGATCTGAAAGAGAGTCCGAGAACATATAGGAATTTTCAAAATCCACCTCTATGTTTTCTTCCTCCAGGTAATTTTTAAGCCTGGAAACTTTTTCATCACTCTTGCAGTTTTCACCTACTATTTTGTTTCTGTATCTTCCCCCGGATTTTAAAAATGCCGTTCCTATTACCTTATCGACTTCTTTTATATTATACAGTGTATTCAAATAAAATTCAGCCGAAGCAGAAATCAGATAAATTTTAAATCCCTCTGATTTCAACTTCCGAATTTCAGAAATTGCATCATCATAGAATATTTTGCAGAGCCTTTTGTCATAAAATTCATTTACAATAGAATTCATTTCCACTTCATCAATTCCGTTTATAAAACTTATAAAAATCTCCTTGGTTCTCTTTGCATCCATAAGCCCTGTTATAAACAGAAATGATGATATAATGGACAGCGGGGCATGTAATATTGAAACAGGATGTCTTTTTATCATGAAAAGATAAAATTCGAGAAGAGTCTCCCTTTTGGTTATAGTAAAATCCACATCAAATATTGCAAGTCTTTCCAAAATAAATCATCCACCTTTTCAATCGACAAATTGGCAATTATACAATTAATTATAACATAAAATTCTGATTGTGTGGAAATTACACTGTTGATAATGATAGAATATAATAAGAAGAACTCAGAGGTGATACAATTGGAGAATTACGGTAAATTTTTCTTGTTCAACAACAATGTAAAGGAATGTAGGGAATTTGAAGATACATACGTGACAGAAGGGAAATCATTATATGAGGTAATACGAATTGTGGATTCCATACCGCTGTTTCTGGAGAGGCATCTTTGCCGCCTTGAAAATTCAGCCAGAGTAGCCGGCCTGGAATTATGGATTCCTATGGAAGACATAAAGAGAAGTATAATTGAACTCATACATATAAACAGGTGCAGTGCAGGAAATATGAAGCTTGTATTCAATTACGGCGAACATGAAAATAATTTCCTCATGTATTTTATAAAATATCATTATCCTGACATTGAAGAATATAGAAAAGGAGTGGATACATTTTTATTTTTTGGTGAAAGAGAAAATCCAAATGCAAAAATTATAGACATGGACTTTAGAAAACGAATAGATACTCGAATAAAAGAGAAGAGTGTATTTGAAGCCATACTTGTGGACAGGAATGGAAACATAACGGAAGGAAGCAGATCAAACATTTTCTTTATAAAGGACAGCGAACTCATTACTGCCCCTGTGGAGCAGGTCCTGCCAGGCACTACGAGGCAGGTTATAATGGAAATAGCCCTTGAAATGGGAATTGATGCAGTAGAAAAAAAGGTGAACTACAGGGACATAGATAAATTTGATGCGGTTTTTATATCGGGAACTTCTCCAAAAGTTCTTCCGGTAAGATCAATAGATGACGTTGAATTTACTTCTTCACAAAATAAAATAGTAATTGAGATAATGAGAGCCTATGACAGACGGGTAAATGATGATATAAAAAATTTGAAGTGTAGGGGGGAGAAAGGTTGAAAAAGGTATTTCATGGGACTTCACTGCAAAATTGTATTGGGGCTGCTGCTGCTCAGCTGAATATTGAAGAGAAAGACTTGAGGTACAAGCTTCTGGAGGACAAAAAGGGGTTTTTCAAGAGAAAGGTGACCATAGAAGTAGAAATTGATGAACCAGATGGAAATTCGGAGTTATCCCGGAAAGCACCGGAGATAATAGATGAAAACAATGGAACCGTAAAAGTTGAGGATGGAAATATAATTGTAAAAGATCCTGAAGAGGGTAGAAAGCCTGCAATTATAAAGAAATCCGGCAGTATGACTGTTCTGGTGGATGGAACTGAAGTGGAAGATCAGATGGAAGTATTCAGTTCAAACAAGATAAGAGTCATCTTTGAAGAAAATGAACCTCGGAGACAGATCAACATCTACATCTCCGATGACAGGATGGAAGCATATGCGGAAATTGTCTACAGTTCCAAAATCATATATGGTCTGAAAGATGAAAAAGAAGGGGAAGAAGTTATACTTCATCCATATGCCATGCAGACAATAGATCCTCCGAAATATACGGAAAAGGACATAGAGGAAGAAATTGCAAAAAGTAATATAATCTATGGTATAATAAAAGAAAACTTAAATAAGCTTATGAAAGAAAGCAGCAGGAGAATCCTTATAGCAAGGGGAAAGAAAGTTGTAGACGGTGAAGATGACTATATAGAGGCCAAGTTTAAGGCATCATCTTCATTTAAGGAAGATGCAGTTGGAAACATAGATTTTAAGAGCATAGGGCTTGTAAATGCCATCAAGAAGGATGAAGTTGTAGCTGTACGTCATCCTGGAAAGAAAGGCGAAGATGGATCGGACATCATGGGAAACGTCGTAAAGTGCAAGAGCGGAAAGAAACTGAATATAAAAGCAGGTGCGGGATGTTTGATAAAAGATGATGACACCGTAGTCGCGGCAATTGATGGGAAGCCCTCCAGAAAGGGAAATATATTTTATGTAAATCAGGTTCATGAATTGAACAAGGATGTTGATTTAAAGACGGGAAATGTCTGTTTTGTGGGAGACATAACCATTCATGGAAGCATAAAGGAAGGCATGGGAATAGAATGCGGCAACAATCTTGTCGTAGACAAGGATGTGGAAAGGTCTGTATTGAGTGCAAGGGGCAATATAATCATAAAGGGAAGCATAGTTGCTTCCAAAATATGCGGAGGCGGCGAAGATGTAGACAAAGTAAGGACTATAGAGCATCTTGGCGATTTCACAAGGAATATGAGGGATCTTGAAACGGCTGTCAATGAGATAAAAATGTACAACTTATTTGGTCAGGAGAGAAAAGACGGAGAAATTATAAAAATACTTCTGGAGAATAAGTTTAAAAATCTACTGAGATTATGTGCAAATATAATTTTGGATATGAAATCCCAGCCCGAGACTGAAGATGTAGGAGATGATGATCTTATAAGGCTTATAAGGTCGAAGCTTGTAGGAATTGCACCTGTGAATATAGAAAACTATACGGAATTGAATGAACTGATAGATTGTGCGGATTCAAAAATAGAGGAATTGAAAAATACACTGAGACTTCCGGTAAAAGTTGTCATAGCATATTGTCAGGACTCAAAAATCGAGAGCTCGGGAGATGTAGTTATTACAGGCAGGGGAGAATACATTTCCAATATTACAGCCAATGGGTCAATCGAATTTCTCAGGGAAAGATCAGTGGCCAGAGGAGGTTGTCTCAAGGCAAAAAATGAAATAAAGTGCAGGACTATAGGAAGTGTGGCAGGTGTAACAACTAGAATTGAAGTTGAAAGTGAAGGCAATATATGGGCCGATATAGCATACCATAACACTGTATTCAAGGTAGGGACGAGGGAAACGGTACTGGATTCCCCGAGTAAAAATGTACATGCCTATCTTAAAGACGGAAATGTGGTAGTGGACAAATTTGTGTTATAAATTTTATTTATATAATAAGTTGAGGAGGGTTCATAAAAATGGATGAAAAAGAGTTGAAAGTATTGATATTCAGTATAAACGGGGAATTTTATGCTACAGACATAATGGAAGTAGAGAGAATACTTGGCTATGAAGAAACGACTAAAATTCCCGATTCACCGGATTTTGTGGAAGGTGTCATAAACTATTCTGGAAGTATACTGCCGGTTATATCTCTGACAAAGAAGTTCGGACTTGAGGAAAGTGAAAATACAAAGGACTCCAAGATTATTGTAACAAAACAGAATGAAAATAAAATAGGCATTATAGTGGATGTTGTCTCGGAAGTAAGAGACATAGACCCGTCAACCATAGAAGTCCCTCCGGATATTGTATCCGGTATATCCAGAAGATATGTAAAGGGGCTTATAAAAATAGATGAAAAAATAATAATATTCCTGAATTTTTCCACAATACTCACTGAGGAAGAAAAGCAGCTCATACAATAAAATTGGAAGGTGCAATGTTATGGATATAAAAGAGATAAAAGTTGGAATTGCAGATATGAATACTGCAGCATCTCCCGATATAATCATGACCATCGGTCTGGGGTCATGCATAGGTATAGCCATGTATGACAGATTTAAAGCCGTAGGTGGGCTGGCGCACATAATGCTTCCGGACAGTACTCAGTTCAGTATTGTAAAAAATCCTATGAAATTTGCAGATCTCGCCATTCCAATGCTCATAGAAAAATTGGAGAACATGGGTGTGAAAAAACAAAACATGAAGGCCAAAATAGCAGGGGGAGCATCAATGTTTAACTTTTCCGATAAGAGCATGATAATGGACATAGGCAGCAGAAATGGAAAATCAGTTAAACTTACTCTTAAAAAATACTCCATTCCGGTACTGGCAGAGGACCTTGGCGGCAATAAAGGGAGGACAATGATATTCGATACTTCCAGTGGAATCGTAAAAATACGCACAGTGGGATTGGGCACTAAGGAATTATAACATATATTTTTTATAGTGGAGTGATAATAACTTGAAAAAAATAAAAGTTTTGATAGTAGATGATTCAGCATTGATGAGAAGAATTATCTCGGATATGGTAGGCGGGGAACCCGATATGGAGACCATAGGAACAGCCAGAAATGGAGAGGATCTGCTGGAAAAATTATCGGGAAAATATTCCGGAGAAAATGTACCTGATATAATAACACTTGATGTGGAAATGCCTAAAATGGACGGTATATCTGCCCTGAAGGAAATGCACAGGCGGAATATAAATATACCTATAATAATGCTCAGCAGTATTTCAAAGGAAGGTACCAAGCTGACAATGGAGTGCCTTGACGCAGGTGCCCTTGATTTTGTACCAAAGCCCTCAGGAAGCATTTCCCTGGACATAGATAAAGTCAAGGATGAGTTGATAAAAAAAATAAAATTATCCTATCAGATATCCAGACAGAAAAATCAATCCGGTCCCAGAGCTGAAAGCACCAGAACGACGAAAAAAGTACTTCACGACAAGACAGACAAGCACCTTCATGAAGTAAACGGAAGCATAGAGGCAATTGTAATCGGAGCCTCCACAGGAGGGCCGAAGGCACTGTATTCTGTTATAACAAAGCTTCCTAAAAATTTCGGGATACCTACATTTGTAGTGCAGCATATGCCGGTAGGCTTTACAAAGGCATTTTCAGAACGGCTTGATTCAAATTCCCTTCAAAAGGTGGTGGAGGCTTCAGACAACATGAAAATAGTGCCGGATACCATATATATAGCGCCTGGAGGCTTTCACATGGAAGTTGGACAGGACAGGAGGGTGCACCTGAACAAAGAACCTGCAATATGGGGGGTAAGGCCTGCAGTAGATAAGCTGTTTAAATCGGCTGCAAGAGTATACGGCGGGAATCTCATAAGTGTTGTCCTGACCGGGATGGGAAGAGATGGAGCTGATGGAACTGCAGTAATAAAGGACAGCGGTGGAATAACCATATCTGAAGATGAGTCAACCTGTATTATTTATGGAATGCCGAAAGCGGCCTATTCTACAGGAAAAGTTGAAATGGTTCTGAAGCTTGGGGATATAACCGACAAACTTGTAGAATTAGTATCGATTAGGAGGAAGACTTTATGATTCTGGATATGGATTACTTTGAGAAATGGGTTTTAAGGGAGTTCAACATAAATTTGTCGGCCTATAAGCCCAACCAGCTTCACAGGAGAATAAACAGCCTCATGTCAAGGGTAGGAGTGGACAGCATAGAGAACTACATAAATCTGTTGAAGAAGGACAAACTACAGAGACAGAAGTTCCTGGATTTTATAACTATAAATGTATCCGAGTTTTTCAGAAATCCGGAGATATTCAAGGAATTGAAATCCAAATTGAAAGATGAAATCCTTAAAAACAACAATTCCATCAAGATATGGAGTGCAGCCTGTTCCATAGGGGCAGAGCCCTATTCTGTGGCAATATACCTGAAAGAGCTGTCCCCGGGCAGGAGACATACCATAATTGCCACCGATATAGACAACACCATAATTGACAGGGCAAAAATGGGAGAATATGTTGAACAGGAAGTAAAAAATGTTAAAAAAGAATATTTAGATAAATATTTTATAAAAAATGACGATAAGTATATCATAAAAGACAGTATAAAGAATATGGTTACTTTCAGAAAACATGATCTTATACTGGACACATATGAGAGGGACTTTGATCTCATAATATGCAGAAATGTAGTAATATATTTCAATCAGGATATAAAGGACAGGATATATGAAAAATTCAGCCAGTCTTTGAGAAAAGGAGGATTATTATTTGTGGGAGCCACTGAAAGCATATATAATTATAAAGAATATGGTTTCGAAAAGGCATCTACCTTTATATATAGGAAACTGTAAGGAGGGAATCAAATGGACACATCACAATACATGTCTATGTTTCTGGAAGAAGGAATGGATAATCTGCAGACTTTGAATGAGTCGCTCCTTCAACTTGAACAGGAACCTGACAACGTAGATAAAGTAAATGAAATTTTCAGGGTTGCACATACGATAAAGGGAATGGCTGCCACCATGGGATTCAATAAAATGGCGGAACTTACCCATAAGATGGAGGATGTATTATCTGAATTTAGGGAGGGTGAACTCAAAGTAAGTCAGAATGTAGTTACAGTTTTGTTCAAATGCCTTGATACCCTCGAGCAGATGCTGAAGAACATAGAGGAAGGAATAGATGACGAAACTCCGATTGAGGGAATAATGGAGGAACTTGAGCAAATAGCAGGCGGGGGTCAGCCGCCGGAAGAAAAGGAAAGCCAGATTCCAGACAAACCGGATAAAGAGGAAGAACCTTCAAACGATGAAGATCAGACACCTATAGTCAAACTGAACGAGTATGATATAAATGTCATCAAACAGGCAAATGACAAGGGATATCATGCCTATCAGATAAAGATAGAATTGAGTGAAAATACTCTTCTGAAATCAGCAAGGGCATTTCTCATATTCAAGAGTCTGGAGGAAGCCGGGGAGATAATAAAATCAGTCCCGGGCACCGAGGATCTGGAAAAAGAAAATTTTGACCTGGAGATAGATATAGTACTCCTTTCTACAAGAACCAGGGATGAGATAAAGGATATCGTCAACGGAATATCGGAAGTCGACAATGTCGAAGTTCAGGATGTGGATATAAAAGCAGAGAAGGAGAACAAGATAAAAGAGGAAAGCAAAAAAATTTCTTCTCCTCCAAAGGCTGTAAAACCAAAGCCTGCCGAGACAGGCAAGCCTAAGGCTCCAAAAGCTAAAAATCAAAAGCCCCACAGGAAGGTTCATCAATCCGTAAGGGTGGATCTTGAGAGACTGGACAAATTCATGAACATGGTGTCCGAGCTTGTAATACACAGGACGAGACTTGAACAGATAAGCAGCAACTATAAATCTGCAGAACTGAATGAAACACTTGAGCAGGTTGCAAGAACCACATCGGATCTTCAGGATCTTGTAATGAAGATAAGGATGCTGCCTCTCGATACTGTATTCAGCAGATTCCCGAGACTCATAAGGGATCTTTCCGTTGAACTGGACAAGGATATGGAGCTCATAATAAAGGGAGCCGATACAGAACTTGACAGAACCGTAATAGACGAGATAGGAGAACCGCTTATACATCTTATAAGGAATGCCGCAGACCATGGAATTGAATCCAAGGATGAAAGACTCAAGGCGGGGAAAAATCCCGTAGGGCAGGTAAGACTCATTGCATATCAGGAAGGAACCCAGGCAGTCATAAAAGTTGAAGATGACGGTGCAGGAATAAATGTGGAAAAGGTAAGGGAAAAAGCTGAAAGCATAGGCATAAACACAAACGGAATGTCAGAAAATGACATCAAAAATCTCATATTCATGCAGGGTTTCAGCACAAACAAGGAAGTAACCGACATATCTGGAAGAGGAGTGGGAATGGATGTAGTAAAAAACAAGATATCCTCACTTAACGGCACGGTTGACCTTATAAGTGAAGATGGAAAAGGTTCCTCCTTCATCATAAGACTTCCGCTTACACTCCAGATAATACAGGCACTTCTTGTAAAAGTCGGAGAGGAAACCATGGCAATATCCCTTGGATATATAGACAGGGTCATAGACTACAGGGAGGATCTCGTAAAGTTGTCCAACAACAAGGAGATCATAATCTACAACGAAAATGTAATACCTTTTATAAGATTGTACAACAGGCTTGGACTTAAAAAGTCGGGCGAGAGCAAAAATTATATAGTAATAGTAAAAGTAGGCGAAAAGACAGTCGGTCTCATGGTGGATTCACTTCTCGGACAGAAGGAGATAGTTATAAAACCACTTGGCAAGACACTTAAATCAATGAAGGAATACATTGGAGCTACGATACTTGGAGATGGACTTGTAACACTTATACTGGATGTTGCAGCTCTTGTTTAGGGAGGTATGGTATTATGAGTTATGACAATCTCACCCCGCTGCAGATAGATGCACTGAGAGAAGTTGGAAACATAGGAACGGGAAATGCTGCAACAGCACTTTCACAGCTTTTGAACAAAAAAGTGGACATGACTGTGCCGTTCATAAACATAGTGCCTTTCAATGACATATTCAAGAATATAGGTGCAGATCAGCCTGTTGTCGGTGCACTTGTAAGAATACTTGGGGATACGCCGGGAAACATACTCTTCGTGTTCGAAAAGGAAACGGCTCTCAATATAGTATACAAGCTGACGGGAGAAAAATCCGAAGAACTTACCGAGATGGGGAATTCGGCCATATGCGAAATAGGAAATATAATATCGAGTTCCTACATGAGCGCAATATCAAAATTCACAGGACTTTTTATAACACCTTCTGTTCCGGCGGTTACCTATGATATGCTGGGGGCAATACTGTCTACCACTTTTATAGAAGCAGGACAATTTGATGAATATGTCCTTGATATAGAAACTATTTTTATAGAAGATAATTCCGAAATAAAAGGACACTTTTATTATATACCTATGCCAGGTTCTCTCGAAAAAATACTGGGAAGCCTTGGAATAGGATGATAATATAATATTAGTTAAGGAGTAAATAATTTGGAGGGAAAAAAATGGCAAAAGTATTAATTGTAGATGACGCAGCTTTTATGAGGATGATGATTAAAGACATACTGGAGAAAAATGGATTTGAAATTGTAGGTGAGGCAAACAACGGCATCAAAGCCGTGGAACTCTTTAAAAAGGAATCCCCGGATGTAGTTACAATGGATATAACAATGCCCGACATGGATGGAATAGAAGCTGTAAAGCAGATAAAGGGTATAAATCCAAATGCAAAGATTATAATGTGTTCGGCCATGGGGCAGCAGACCATGGTAATGGATGCTATAAAAGCAGGTGCCAGAGATTTTATAGTAAAGCCGTTTCAGCCTGACAGGGTACTTGAAGCAATAAACAAAGTACTTGGTTAACGGGGGGTATAATATATGCAGGTAGTTATATTTAAATTGAGCAATGAGCAGTTTGCTGTAGAAACTTCAAAAGTTCAGAGTATAAATGATTACATGGAAATAACGAAGGTACCCAGGGCACCTTCCCACATAAAGGGAATAATAAATTTGAGAGGAAATGTCATATCAATTCTGGATATAAATCTTCTAATGGATGTTCCCAAACAGGGAAACAGTAAACAAAGTGAAGAGAGTATAATAATACTTGAAATGGAAGAGGAACTGGTCGGCATAGTTGTGGATCAGGTAGATGAAGTACTGGATCTAGATGAAAGCATGATTGAAAAGATAACTGATGAAAACAAAAAGGCATACATAGAGGGAGTCATAAACTTCAAGGACAGAGTTGTCACATTGATTAATATAGACAAACTTTTTTAACTTAGAATTTTCATAAGAAATGAGGGAAAGTAATGGCAGATGTATTATCGCAAAGTGAAATAGACGCCCTTTTAGTTGCCTTGTCTGCTGGGGAGCTTACTCCAGATGAAGTACCCAAAGAAGAAGAAAAACAGAAGATAAAGCCCTATGACTTCAGAAGTCCTCAGAAGTTTTCCAAAGAGCATATAAGGACTCTTGAACTTATACATGATAACTATGCCAGAATAATTTCCAACTATTTGACCGGCCAGGTAAGGAGCAACGTCAAGGTAAAGGTGGAATCCGTGCAGCAGATCACCTATGAGGAATTTATTCATTCAGTACCGAATCCAACTATTTTGACAATATTCAAAATGCCCCCGCTTAGTGGATCGGTGCTGTTCGAAATAAATCCACAGTTTGTATTTGAGGTGATAGACCTGCTCCTTGGAGGAAACGGCACGGGAAAATTCAAGGCCAGGGAATTTACAGACATAGACAAGAATATAATAAATGTTGTAAATGCCGGACTTATATCGAATTTAAAGCTTGCATGGGAAGATGTAATGGAGATAGAGACAGAAGTGGAAGGTATTGAGACAAATCCTGCGTTGAACCAGACTCTGGCACCGAATGATCCTGTAGCACTTATAACTTTTTCGGTGGAAATGGGAGGCAATACTACATTTATCAACATATGCATACCTTATCTCAGCATAGAGAAGGTACTGGACAAACTTGTAGTACAATACTGGTTTCAGGACAGTGATGAAGATGTACTGAGCGAATCCCGCCAGAAGCTGAGGGACAGACTGAATATAGTTGACATGAATCTTTCCTGCGTTCTTGGAACTGCGGATGTTACTGTAAGGGAATTCCTCAGCCTGAATGTAGGAGACGTCATCACGTTGAATGAAAAGACCACAAGTCCTGTAAAGCTGATGGTTGAGGATCAGGTATACTATCGCGGGAAACCTGGAACTGTTGGTAAGAATATGGGCGTTGAGATACTAGATATAATAGATAAGGATGTGGAAGAATATGAGTAATGGGAATGACAATGGGGGTAACGGTTTCCTTTCACAGGAAGAAATAGATGCACTTTTAAATGGAGGAGAAGACAAGGGGAATCCAGGGGAAGATAAAAAGGAAGATGAAGTAAAAGACTCACAGCTGTCAGATGTAGAGAAGGACTTACTTGGAGAAATAGGGAATATATCCATGGGTTCAGCCTCCACAGCACTTTCTACTATAATAAATCAACCGGTAAATATAACTACTCCTGTAGTCACAATAACAAATCTCAAAGAACTGAAAAGTGAGTTCAAAGTGCCGAATATAGCACTTGAAGTCAAATATACAAGCGGTATAATAGGAGAAAACCTGCTTGTCATGGAGGTAAGGGATGCTGCCGTCATTGCAGATTTCATGATGGGCGGCGATGGAAAACTCAGTGAAGAAAGCCTTACGAATCTTTCTGAAATCCAGGAAAGTGCCGTATCCGAGGCGATGAACCAGATGATAGGTTCTGCTGCAACTTCCATGGCTACGATGTTCATGAGGGAGGTAAATATATCACCGCCTGTATCGAGAATATGGACGGATATGACAGAACCGTTGTCGGAGACGATATCTGATGACGAGACAATCATAAGAGTTTCTTTTTCCCTCAAGATAGGTGAACTTGTAGACAGCCATATAATGCAGATACTTCCTATTAAAACTGCAAAGAAAATAGTTTCCATAATGATGGGTCAGGAAGAAGGAATCAACAAACCTGAAGCTGATTCCAAAAGCAAAGAGGAAAGTGCTGCAGCCAGTGAAAAGCCGGTTTCAGAAAAACCGGCACAGGAAGCACCGCAGCCTTCCGGAAAACCTGCGGCACAAAGGCCGGAACCTAGGTCTCAGAGGGAAACTATAAATGAAAAGCCTATAGAAACCCCAGCCCAGCCTGTAAGGCAGAACCCGAATCCGGTGGACGTGCATCAGGCAGCTTTTCAGCCTCTTGGAAACAGCGGGGATACGGAAGTCGTACCTAAGAACATAGATCTTATAATGGATGTACCACTTCAGATTTCAGTAGTGCTTGGAAGGACCAAGAAAAAGATAAGGGACATACTCAACCTTGGTACGGGTTCGCTTATAGAACTTGACAAGCTGGCGGAAGAACCGGTTGAAATACTCGTAAACGGCAAGAAAGTAGCATATGGAGAAGTAGTTGTAATAGACGAAAACTTCGGAGTGAGAATAACAGGCATAGTAAGTGATGAAGATAAAATAAGGTCTCTTGGAGCGGATATTGATTGATAATTTATATTGGAATGCAGTATATTTAGAAATGAATTCTAAATATACTGTTTTTTTATTGCAGGTATAAATGTTGAAACCAACTAATCGATAATACTAATATCAACAGCTAAGTTAAGTTAGGAGTGTATTTTTATGAAAGTCAATGGGATCGGTTCAAACCAAATGGTGAACCCATACAGTGAAAATAGAAGGGGAAAGGACATAAATCACGAAGTCAGGGGCAGGGATTCCATTTCAATATCATCTGTTGGGAAGAGTCTCAGCTCCTATTCAATGGATGGAAGTATGATAGATTCAAAGGAAAAAGTTGAAAATATAAAAAAAGCGGTGTCAAACGGCACATATAATGTAGATGCCAGGCTTGTGGCACAGAAGATAATAGATGCCATGAAGGGAAGGATATAATCGGAGGTGAACCACATTTGAAATTGGAGGAAATAATGCAGGAGGAGTACAGGGTGCTCCAGCTGCTCTACGAAGCACTTCTTGAGCAGAACGGATACCTTGTGAAGAAGGAAGTATTTTCTCTGGACAAGATAGTGAAGGTCATAGATGAAAGAAGCAAGGATGTTGCAAAGCTCGAGATAGAAAGAAGAAGGATAACACAGAAAAGACCCATGAGGGAGATAGTGGCTGAAAAGGGAGACACCAGTCTGAAAAATCTATATGATGACATAGTGGAGCTTCTGGAAAAAATGCAGCTCCAGAAGGATACCAATGAAGCACTCATAAAGCAGTGGCTTGGATTTACGAACCAGATGCTCAGGGCACTCAATCCCAACAGGGGAGCAAATACCTACAATGCCCTGGGAAAAACCAGATAATTAAATTAAAGATCAAAGTTTAAAAAACAAATATCAATTAATGAAGATTTTCGGTTGTCACCGAAAATCCACCAAAATTGATATTTGAACGTTGATAATTGAACTTTAGAAAAAGAAGGAGTTGAATTGAATGCCAGGTTTATTTTCTATATTCAATACGTCGAAAAGCGGACTTTTTTCGCAGCAGACTTCATTAAATGTAACATCCCACAATATAGCAAATGCAAATACAGATGGATACTCAAGGCAGAGGGCGGATCTTGTAACAACCTCGCCATATACAATGCCCAGCATGAACAATGCCGCCAGTGCAGGACAGCTTGGAACAGGAGTAACGGTAGCTTCAATCGACAGGATAAGGGATACCTTCCTTGACTACCAGTACAGGATAGAAAATGGTATCAACGGTCTCTATACGGGAAGGGACAAATACTTGAGCCAGGTGGAGGGAATACTGAACGAACCTACGGATACGGGAATTTCCGATCTTATGGGAAAGTTCTTTGATTCCTGGCAGGATCTGAACACCTCACCTTCGGACAACACCACCGTAGTGGCACAGCAGGCACTTCAGCTAACCGACAACCTCAACCACACCTATTCACAGCTTACGGACCTTGTAAAAGATGCCCAGGAAGGAATAAGCTCGGATGTTCTTGAGATAAACCAGATGCTGGGCCAGATTACACAGCTCAACCAGCAGATAAGGGATGTGAGCATATCCGGAAACAATCCCAACGATCTCATGGACAAGAGAGATCTTCTCCTTGACCAGCTGAGTGAAAAGTTCGGTATAAGTGTGGATCAGAAAAGCTATGACGGAATAGATGTAACAACTACAAATACCTCCATACTGGGAAGTGCAGGTGACAACAACGGACTGGCACCAATAGGGGCTGACGGCAAACCGGTAAACATAGTCCAGTCAATAAAGCCGGATGATGCAAATGTGGCTACCTTCTCCTATATAAATGCAGTAACTCCAGATACTGTAGATGAGAACGGCACTGGAAGCTATAAAGTCGTCTATTATAAAAAGGGCATCCAGTCGGATGCCAACAAAGTTGAACTTACCATAAATGACATGACTGCGGAACAGGCAAATGACCTCCTTAAATACCGGGTGCTCTGGTCGGACAACAACGGCAATGCATACAGCGTGGACGGAGACAACAAGATACAGGGGACATCCCCTACAAGCTTCAGCCAGCTTGCACTGTTCAAACCGCCTACAGGTGAATTGAATGGTTATATGTCGGTGCAGGATGACATAGAGAGCTATCAGGTTCGGCTTGATAAGCTTGCGAAATCACTGGCGGTTTCCGTTAATGCCATAATAAGCCAGAACGGCAAATTTACAGCCGACGGCAGCGGATCGCCGGAGGGAGGCATAAACAACTTCTTTGTGAATGGAGACTACAAGGACAAGAGCGGGGCTGACTATACTGCTGAATATGAAGACGGCATAAATGCATCCAATATAACCGTGAATGTTAAAATAATGGAGGACCCGTCAAAGATCAAGACGGATACGAAGTATGATTCCCAGGGGAATGCTGTTGCAACAGGCACGGACGGACAGAGGGCACTGGCAGTTGCACAGCTGAGAGATACACTTTTGGACGTGCAGGGCATGGACGAAAACGGGGAAATCACTTCAAGAGAAGATTTTATAGACAAAACCGGGATTTTCAAGGCCGATGATACACTGGACGGGGTTTATACCCTGACAAGTACCACAGGAGGGTCAACTCTCGACGGCTATTTCAGGGGGACGATAAATACGGTTGGAACCCAGGAACAGACTGCAAAAAATGAGATATCAACCGGTGCGTCGAGGCTAGCAAGCTACGATGAGTCAAGAGCTTCCGTATCAGGTGTTTCCATAGACGAGGAGATGACGAACCTCATACAGTTCCAGCACTGCTATCAGGCAAATGCAAAGATGATATCAACGGTGGACGAACTTCTCGATGTAGTCATAAACGGACTGAAAAAGTAAGGGTGGTGTAAATATTGAGAATAACTAATAAAATGCTGGCAAACAGCTTTCTTTCCGACATGCAGCTGAACCTGCAGAATTTAAGCAAGATTCAGCAGCAGATGTCATCCATGAAGAACTTTTCAAAGCCCTCCGACGATCCCTTCAATGTGGTGAGGTCGATGCAGCTGAACACAGATATAAATGCAAATTCACAGTACAAGACGAATATAACTACGGCAGTTAATTTCATGGATACTACGGATACCGCACTTGGTCAGATTGGAACAGTACTGTCAGGTATAAGGAGCAAACTTGTCAGTTCAGGAAATGCGGCTTACGGTTCCGATGAGAGAAGCAAGATAAAAGATGAAGTAAATCAGAGAATATCCCAGATAGCCCAGCTTTTGAACACAAGCTTTCAGGGTGATTATATTTTTGCAGGCACCAGGGGACTTTCAAAACCTGTCATGACAGAGGATTACACGGTGGAATCTCCCCAGGTGGAAACAACTGCTCCCTTTATTGCTTCTGAATGGAGCGGCAATATAACTTTCAGCATAACCAGCTCTTCCGGAGAGATTAAAACAGGAACTGTGACGCTGGATGGAAGCTATGACAATGTAAATAATGTAATAAATGACCTGAATACCGAGATCCAGGCTGATTCAAACCTCAAAGATAAAATAAGCGTATCCAGAACTGAAGATGGTGGTATAAGATTTACTTCAGAGGACAGCAGCAGTACTATAAAAATAGAGGATACTACAATTAAAAATGCCGATATGGTCTCTTTCAAACAAAATTTAAATGGTAAGACTGCGGCGTTCAATGCGGATGAATGGCAGGGAACAGTAGATATAGATTTCAGTGTGGATGGAAAAGAAGTTCCTGTTTCCATAGACTGCAGTTCACTTCCCGATCCTCCGACTATAGAGGCAGTTACTGCCGCCTTGAATACTGCAATAGGTGGCAATACTGATCTCAGTGGTAAGCTGGAGGTTACGGCAGATGGTGGTAAATTGAAATTTGGAATACCGACTTCTGCTACTGATATTGAAATAGAAGGTGCATCTACATTGAGTCTGTCGGCCCTGGAAGGAAGAAATCTTGCAGCCGAATCGTCGGATTCAGAGAATATATCTATAAAATATCTTGGAATTGACGGCAGTTCACTTTCAGATATTCCTTCAGTTCAGACAGACGGTGTGGATTTAAGCTCCTGGAAGGGACAGACAATAACCTTCACACTTGACCAGAAGGCACCACTCGAGGATATATCCTCAAGTGTTTCCATTCCGGCAGATCCTACCGAAGAAGGTGCAAAATCTACAATAAATACTGTTGATGACCTTGTGAAAACTATAAATGACCAGATACAGTCAGGCAGTCTCAAAGACAAAGTAACTGCTGTAAAGACAGATGATGGAAACATAAAATTCCTGGCTGTAAACAGCAGTGACAATATAAGCATAACCGATACATCCATAGATGATCTGTCAGCACTGCAGAACAAACAATTTTCCAGTGTTGAAATGAACAATATATCTTCAAAGAGAAAGATGGAAGTGTCAAAGGGAGTTGTAGTGGAATACAATGCCTGTGCAACGGACATACTGCAGTATGGAACGGGTTCCGATGACAACACGGCGGCACTTCTGAACAGAATAGTCCATCATCTGGCAGGACAGATTGAAGACGGAGCGGGAGGCTGGAAAGATGATGAAGATGCGGCAACGGCAGCACTTACCAATGATGATCTCTCGGACATAGACAAGGCCTCAAAACAGCTTCTCAAGGTAAGATCCGAAGTAGGTGCAAAAGCGAACAGAATGGAAAGCCTGTCAGACCAGAATGACGATACGAAGATAAACATGACTGAGGTACTTTCAAAAACCGAGGACATCGATATAACCGAGAAGACAATAGAATACTATACCATGTCTACGGTATACACTGCATGTCTTCAGACAAGTGCAAGGGTGATGCAGCCTACACTTATGGACTACATTAATTAAAGAACAAAGTTCAAATATTAAATATCAGTTAATGAAGATTTTCGGTTTTGACCGAAAATCCACTAAAATTGATAATTGAACTCTGATAATTGAACTTTGATAGGGTATTGCCTGATTAAGCAATAATTATTTTGTTAATAATTTTAGATATTATTGTTTAGGAGGCTGATTGATTGAAAGAAAATGTAGTCTATAAGAAGTCATTTGAGTTTTCGATAAAAATAGTTGACCTGTATAAACATATTAAAGAAAATAAGAAAGAATATGTTATTTCCAAGCAATTACTCCGTTCAGGTACGAGTATAGGAGCAAATATTAAAGAAGGTATAGTTGCCCAGAGTAAAAAAGATTTTTTATCTAAAATGTATATTGCTTTAAAAGAAGCTTCAGAAACGGAATATTGGCTCGAACTTCTAAAAGAAACTGGTTATATTGATGGGAAAATGTTTGATTTTATTATTATGGATTGCAGGGAAATTAATAAAATTTTATGTGCTACAGTTAAGACAACTGCAAAAAGGTTAAGACAAGATTAAGAATTAACTAAAGAACAAAGTTCAAATATTAAATATCAGTTAATGAAGATTTTAGGTTTTGACTGAAAATCCATTAAAATTGATAATTGAACTCTGATAATTGAACTTTGATAATTGAACTTTGATAAAGTGGTGGGGATAATGGAATTAAGGACAAAATACCATGGAACAAGGCAGTACGAAGAAAATGATGTAATTACTTTTGAAAAGGGCATTCCGGGTTTTGAAAATCTGAAAAAGTTCATAATATTCCCGGCGGAGGAGAACAATCTGTTTTATATACTCCAGTCCATTGAGAATATCAATATAGGAATTGTACTGGTGTCTCCATTTAATGCAATAAAGGATTATGAATTCAAACTGGGGGACAGTATTATATCCAAGCTTATGATAAAAAATGAAAAAGATGTACTGGTATTGAATACGGTGACCCTGAATTCAAGAATTGAAAATATAACGGCAAATCTTAAAGCTCCTATTGTCATAAATATAAATAGGAAAGTCGGGGAACAAATAATACTGGATAACAGCAGCTATCCTATAAAGTATCAACTTTTCAAGGAGGGAGCATGATTGCTGGTTATAAGCAGGAAGAAAGGACAGTCATTTCTTATCGGAGATGATATAGAGATAACAGTTTCAAAGATAGAGGAGGGTACGGTAAAGCTCTCCATATCGGCACCGAGAAATGTTACAATACTCAGAAAAGAGCTTTATGACGAGATTGAGAAGGAAAATAAAAATGCAGCAACTTCAGACATGAGTTTGCTGAAGAAATTGAAAAAATAGATTGAATAGAGAGGTGTTTGGCATGGAAGTTACAGGTATGAGTCAAGGAGGACAGCTGCCTTTAAATTTAGATGCGAATGTATTTGAAACAACTTCTGATTCTGTAAAAGCTGCAGCAGGCGGCAGTGGTACTGTCCAGCAGCTGCAGGCTCTTGAGAATCAGATATTCAAAAGTGCAAATGGCACAGGCGTAGACGTCAAGAACATGAAAGATGCAGCAGATCAGGCAAACAAGATAATGGAGGAGACACAGACCCATCTTAAATTTGAAGTGTACGGCAAATTCAATGATATTGTCGTACAGGTGTTGGATGACAGCACAAATGAGGTCATAAAAGAAGTACCTCCCAAAAAGTTGATTGACATGGTGGAAAAGTTCTGTGAACTGTCAGGATTTTTTATGGATGAAAAAGCGTGATTGTAAAGAGTAAAGTTCAAATAACAAATAACAAAGAACAGATAATGGAGATTTTCGATATATACCAAAAATCCACTAAAATTGATATTTAATATTTGAACTTTAAACTTTGAAAAAGCGGGGTGGTTGTAATGGAATTCCGGTTAAATAAAGTAGACCCTGAAGTCAGGCAGAGAGTAAAAGAAACTACAAGCAGCAGTAAAGTCCATAATAAAAGAGAAATTTTCATAAACAATGATCAGAAAAACAAAGGTAAAAGCGGTGAGAAGAGTTTTGATACAGAACTCAAAAAATACAAGCAGGGAAAGAACAAGAAGAGAATAATGGTTCAGGCCAGCAGGGTGGAGGAGGTTGAAGTTAAGGCCTTCAGGGAAGACTGGCAGACTGTATCAAAGGATGACGGCAGAGGAAACATACTGGACGTGAAAAAATAAAAGAATAAAGAACAAAGAATAGATAATGAAGATTCTCAGTATACACTGAGAATCAACCAAATCTGATATTTGATCTTTAAACGTTGATCTTTAAAAAAGGTGGTGTTAATTTGTACACAGCTAATGCTTATAATATGTACAAGACCAACAGTGTGAACTATGCCTCAAAGGATCAGCTCCTGCTGATGCTGGTAGACGGGGCGGTGAAATTTGCAAAGATAGGAAAACAGGCCCTGCTTGACAGGGACGTAAAAAAATCCCATGAAAATATAGTCAAGGCGGAGAATATTTTCTATGAACTCATGGCAACCCTGGATGTCTCAAAAGCGGGGAAATGGGGACAATCACTTATGAGTGTATATGATTTTATAGTGAGAAGACTTACAGATGCGAATATAAAGAAGGATGCAGCGATAATGGATGAAGTAATTCCACTTATAGAAAATATAAAGGACACCTGGGAACAGGCATACAAGATGTCCAGGACGGGTATGACGATGAAATAGTGGACAGAGGATAATTATTGTAAAGAATAAAGTTCAAAGAACAAAGAACAAAAAATGAAGATTTTCCATTGAAAATGGAAAATCCACCAAATCTGATATTTGAACTTTGAACTCTTAACTTCAGATCTTAAAAAGGGAGGTATAAACATGGCAGACAGTACGAGCAGTATGCCGGTAGGATCAACCGGCGCAGGCGGAGGAAACATGCTCAGAATTACAGGACTCAACACGGGACTTGACATAGATGCAATGGTAAAGAAGATGCTTACGGCAGACCAGGCAAGGATAGACAAGGTAAAGCAGCAGCAGCAGCTTATACAGTGGAGACAGGAGGCCTACCAGAGTATAATAAAGGACGTAAAAGACCTTCAGAGCACTTATTTCGACATAACAAACAGTGCAAATTACATGCTGTCATCAAGCAGCTACAACAATATGACTGCAGCGAGTTCCGATGCTACCACTGTCAGTGGTAAGGCAGGATCAACAGCTGCAGCAGGGACTTATAAGATACTTGTAAAACAGCTGGCATCGGCTGCAACTATAGAAGGCACAGACACCATAAAGACGACAGATGGAAAAGATGTAACAAGTTCTACTAAGTTAAGTGATCTTGGGATCAGCGGTAAAATTTCACTTGACTTGAATTATAATAATGGAGGTACTGCAGGGAGCAAAACTGTAACATTTGATGCAACTGAATCATCTACAATACAGGATCTGGCAGATGCCATTAAAAATCAGACAGGAGGAGCTGTTACTGCAAAATTTAATGAATTAACAGGACAGTTTTCGATTCAGACGTCAAATCCAGGAAGCAAGTCTACAATTTCTGTTACTGACAGCAATAATATTTTAAGTAAATTTGGAGTAACAGATAAAACGGGAACTGGTAACGATGCCCTAGTTGCCATAAAAGAACCAGATTCAAATAGTTATATAGTGAGCAAGCAGAGTTCAAATAATTTCACTGTAAATGGAGTGACATACAGTATTTTAGATGTCAATTCTACAGATGAAAATATATCTGTAGATAATGTTGGGGGAAAATTTGATACAATAAGTGCTTCGGATACTCCAACAAGTATATCAGTAACGCAAGATACTTCAAAAGTCCATGACCTTATTACAAACTTCATCGACAAGTACAACAACTTGGTCGGAGAAATACAGGACAAACTCAGTGAAAAAAAAGATTATGACTATGCTCCTCTTACAGATGCCCAGAAAGACAGTATGAGTGACACAGATATAACCAACTGGGAGGACAAGGCCAAGGAAGGCATACTTAGAAATGATGACAACCTGGAACAGCTTTTGAATGATCTTACAAGTGCTTTCAATACTCCTGTAGTAGACAGCAGCGGCAAAAATGTATCCACAATTTATTTTGGAAGCATAGGTTCAAATTCCCTGGGAATTGATACATCAGATGATTACAGCGAAGGAGCAAAACTCAGTATAACTGATGATCAGCAATTTACGGATCTCCTTAACAATCATGAAGATGAAATACTGAAGCTGTTTACGACTACGTCAGATAGTACAGATCCTACTGACAAGTTCAACCAGTCAGGAATATTCCAGAGGATAAGTGACATTATAAATAACAATGTAGGGGTAATAGGAACTACACTGAACAGCGGTACACTTACAAAGTATGCCAATTTGCAGGATGACTACAGTGTATCAGGCGGCGGCGGAACAGGTACTCTTCCGGATCAGATATACCAGCAGCAGCTTCTTATAAATACGTTGACGGACAGAATGAATGACGACCAGACAAAATACTACAATCAGTTTACGCAGTTGGAAACTGCCATGGAGCAGCTGAATGCACAGCAGTCAACACTTTCAATGTACTTGAGCTAGAGTTATTGCTATATTATTAACTTTACATTTTCACTTGAATTAAGAGGTGATGCAATGAAAAGGACTGTTGAAAACATATTAATGGATTATAAGAATTGCACGAGGGACATTATAGAGATCCTGAAAAAGGATGATTTTGATTCTCTTCAGAATAAAATGAAAACAAGGCAGTGTATTTTGGAGAAACTAATTTCCAACAAGGATAAGAATCAAGCCAGAGAAATTTATAAAAAACTGAATATAAGGGAAGTTGAAAGTGAAGCAGGCAGACTGCTGAAGGAAAAAGCTTCATCTATAAAAGAAAAACTTAATAATATATCCAGGAACAAGTCTGCCAGCAGTGCCTATGGCAATATTGGGAGTTCTGCAAAAATATTCAGCAAAAAAATATAAAAGAGTGTAAAGTTTAAATAAAGATAAGCGATAAATTAAGTGTAACATTTAACAGGTAATTAGCTGTAAGGCTTAATTATAAATCTGGACAAGGATGTCCAATACAAAAATCAAGGAGGAATAAATTATGATAATAAATCACAATCTTATGGCAAACAATGCCCTAAGAAACATGAACATCAATTCAAATAATGCTTCAAAGGCAATGGAAAAACTTTCTTCAGGTCTCAGAATAAACAGGGCCGGAGACGATGCAGCAGGTCTTGCAATATCCGAAAAAATGAGAGGCCAGATAAATGGTTTGAATCAAGCTTCAACTAATGCACAGGATTCCATATCTCTTATCCAGACTGGTGAGGGTGCATTAAATGAAACTCACAGCATACTTCAGAGAATGAGAACACTTGCAGTTCAATCAGCAAATGATACAAATACAACTTCTGATAGATCACAGATACAAAAAGAAGTGGATCAGCTTGCACAGGAAATTGGACGTATTGGAGATACAACTGAATTCAATACCCAGAAACTTTTGGATGGAACTTTCTCCGGAACTTTCCAGATAGGAGCAAATCAGAATCAGAATTTGACACTTGATATTGGTGATATGAGATCATTTGCATTAGGTATTACTGGCAAGGCTGAAGTAACTGCTTCTGGAACTTATACACCTACTGCAACTATAGTTGGTGATACTTTAGAGGCTGGAACATATTCAGTAGTTACTGTTGCTTCCGGTGCTTCCTATAGCCTTCAAGATAGCAGCGGTAAAGTTGTTGCAACGAGTACAGATGGATTAACTTATAAGACTCAGGCTGCAGATGGTGGAGCAGGTGATGATGAATTAGTATTTAAGCAAAAAGTAACTTCCGGTTCAGTTACAGTTGCAGAAGATGCTTCTGGAGCTAAAAGTTATAAAGGTACAGCACAATTTGACAATAAAGGATTGCAGGCAGGAAACTATACTTATAATGATGCAGATAAGACATTGGTTGACAATAATGGAACAATAGTAGCAGTTTCATCAGATGGTATAGCGTTTAAGGCTAATGTTAACGGAGCTTCAGCTACAGTATTTACTGCAACAGTAAAGTTAACTGATGGAGATGCAGTGAATGTTGGTGGAATAAATGTTTCAGATCAGAAATCAGCCAACGCTGCAGTAACTACAATAAATAATGCATTGGAAAATGTATCTACTCAGAGAGCAAAACTTGGTGCTTATCAGAATAGATTGGAACATACAATAAACAATCTGGGAGTTTCTTCTGAAAACCTGACTTCTGCTGAATCCAGAATAAGAGACGTTGATATGGCGTCAGAGATGTCCGAGTATTCCAAGAATAATATTCTTTCTCAGGCAGCTCAGGCAATGCTGGCTCAGGCAAATCAGCAGCCTCAGCAGGTTCTTCAATTATTGAGATAATTTTAAAGGGTAATGAAAAGGTCAGCTTTCGAGCTGGCTTTTTTATTAAAAGGTGAATTACATGACAAAAACTACATATGAAAAAAATATGAAATTTATAAAAAAATTAAATCTGTATTTATATGATAAGATAAAAAAAGTTAAGTTGATAACTGTAAAAAAAATTATGACTAAAAATCATTCAAATAACATAACTAAAAATATAAGTGGAAAAGGCTTTATAATTCACAGCCAGTATGATCCCTGGTATCAGGCAAAATTTATTGCAAAAAATGTTTTTGAAAATAAACCCGATATTGTATTTTTATTTGGACTGGGACTTGGATATGAATTGAAAGAAATGATAAAGTTAAATAGTAATATACGCTATTTTATAGTAGAACCGGATGAAGAAATATTTAAATTACTGCTTGAAATTGAGGATATAAAATATTTATTCAATAAAGTAAATGTTCATTTTATATTAGGCAACAGTTCAGAAAAAATAGGAAAATTTTATAATGATGCAATAGGATTTGAAAAGTCAGTAAATGTAAAATTTGTAGTTCTGCCTTTCTATCAAAATATATATGGGGATGTAATAAATAATACGTTTAAAAATATAAAAGAAAAAATTAATATTTTTAGGGTCAATATTAATACAGAAATAGTTTCATATTCACAGTGGTTTCAAAATTATATAGGCAATCTCAAATATGTAGATAATATGTGTCCTGTTACTGAATTGAAGGAAAATTTCATCAATAAACCTGCAGTTGTAGTGTCAGCCGGTCCATCACTGGATTATAATATAGAAATGCTGGAAAAGCTCCAGGGAAAAGTGCTGATAGCTTCGGCTGGGTCAGGAATAAATATACTGGAAAATAAGAAAATCAAGGCGGATATAGCATGTATGCTCGATGGTTGGATCAATGAAGTCAGATTAGTTAAAAATATCAAACTAAACAGGGATACGGCAGTATTTTATTCAAGTGTATTATATTATGATGTACTTGATCATCTTCAAGGACCAAAATTTCTATTGAATGTCAACAATATGGACAGTGAAATATACAATTCCGTTGGAAAAATCCCCTTTAATTTGTTTTCCGGTCCCTCGGTAGCAAATTCTCTAGCATATAATCTATCAGAACTGGGATGTAATCCCATAATATTTTTAGGGCAGGATTTATGTTATAGTTCAGACAGAAATTATGCGTCAGGATCTATTTATGAGGCAAATGTGTCAGAGGAAATTAAAAAGAAAGGATATGTAAAAACAAAAAATAAAAATAATGTGGACGTATACACTACACCTGTTTTCCTGTCCATGAGGACTTCTATGGAAGCCTGCATCAAGGCTTATCCCAATATTAGGTATTTAAATGGAACAAGAGACGGATTGGATATTGAAGGAGCAGAGAATATCGATTTTAATGAATATGCGGAGAAAAATTTGAAAGATAAATATGAGATAAATATAGATGATGTTTACAGCAATTTTATAAATAATGAAATTAATGCTAAAAAGCTGGAGAATATGAAAAAAAACTTGAAATATGAAAATATGAAATTGATAGATGTGCTTAAAACATCTATAAAATATATAGAATCTGAAGTAGATCAGAAAAAAATTCATAAAAATATAAAAGAAAGTTATAAAAAATTAAGTGATTTGGGATTGTATAAGCACATTATCGAACCGGCTTTGGAAAATTTGGATTTTTTATATAGAAACAAGAACTATATTGAAAAAAATAAACAAAAATTTGCATATATACTTGACAAATGCCTTATAATGGATAACGCTTTTACTAATATAGTAAAGGGAGGAAAATGAAATTGAAATCAGGGGACAATATTCAGAATGCAGAATACATAAATAAGATATCTGCTGTACAGGAGTACATTGAGAAAGCGTGGGAAAGTTTTGTATTATGTGAATTTGACAATGGCATGAAATATTTTGGAGAGATTATGATTGGTCTGGACAGGATTATAACCTATATTGCCGATATAAATGGCAGACTGGAAGCAAATATAAGTATTAGTCATATGCTTGAAATTCTACAGGAATTAGAAAAATGTATAATTATAAAAGATTATGTTTACAGTGCGGATTTGCTTAAATATGAGATTGACCCCATACTGGGAAAATGGAAAGAACTATTGGCATAATTATATTGAAAGGTATGACATAAAAAATTATGAAAATATTGATAACATCCATAGGAAAAAGGGTGCAGCTCATAAAGTATCTGAAAAGAAGCTGTACTGTAATAGGAACAGATGCAGGAGACATGGCACCTGCCATTGATTTTGCAGATAAATTTTATAAAATTCCCAGAATAGCAGACAGGGAATATGTAAATTCACTGATTGACATATGCAGGAAAGAAAAGGTAGATATGATTGTCCCACTCCATGAATATGAATTTTACAAACTGTGCAGCAGCAGGGATAAATTTGATGAAGCTGGTACAATACTTCTTCTGAGCAGCAGAAATATAATTGACATATGTCAGGACAAACTTAATACTTATAAATTTTTTTCTGTAAATGGTATAGGCACACCCAGAACCTATTCAAAAGAGGAGATTCTTTTTATAATCAATCATAACACTAACCTCATAAAGTTTCCTCTCATAGTAAAACCTATAAATGGCATGGGAAGCATGAATGTACATAAAGTGAACAGTATAGATGAGTTGAAATTCTTTGTGGAATATGTAAAAGATCCCATAGTGCAGGAGTATGTGGATGGAAAAGAATACACTGTGGATGTACTCTGTGATTTAACAGGGAATATCATATCCGTAGTTCCCAGGGAAAGACTGGAGGTCAGGGACGGAGAGGTTTCGAAGAGCAGAACTGCAATGGACAGAAATATAATAGAGGAAACCTTCAGAGTTGTCCAGTGCCTCTCAAAGTCCAAAGCTGCAGGAGGCGGCTGCTCTGTAATTGGTCCTTATACAATTCAGTGCAGGGTGAACGGCTCAAGAAATATAAAGTTCATAGAGATAAATCCCCGTTTTGGAGGCGGAGTTCCGCTGACCTTTGAAGCAGGAGTGAATTACGGAAAATATTTCAACATGATGGTGTCGGGAGAGAAAATACAGCCTATAATAGGAAAGTTCAGGGAATTGACCATGCTCAGATATGATGAAGCGGTTTTCCTTAATTGAGAGGTGCAGGGTATGAAAGCAGTGGTGTTTGATCTGGATGATACGCTCTACAGGGAAAGAGATTTTGTGGAAGGGGCTTTCAGGAGTGTCTGCAGCTATTTATCACAGCAGCATGGCATAAGCTTTCAAAAACTTTACTGGAATACCATTTCCATTCTGGAACATAGAGGCCGGGGAAAAATTTTCGATTTTCTATGCGATAAATACAACATAAAAGAGAACATAGATAAACTTGTGAATATATACAGAAATGCTTTACCTAACATAGAGCTTTATGAAGATGCACTTTATTTCCTGGGAAAATATAGACATAAATATAGTTTTGGAATAATAACGGATGGAAAGGCCTCTGTACAGTGGAACAAGATAAGGCTTTTGAAATTGGAAAAGTATACGGATAAAATAATAGTTACAGATGACTACGGCAAGGAATGCTGGAAGCCAAACAGTTTTGCTTATTTGAAAATGCTTCAGTATTTTAAATGCAGACCTGAAGATTGTATGTATATTGGTGACAATCCCAATAAGGATTTTATAGGTGCCAGAAAAGCAGGAATGAATACGGTAAGGATAATAAGGCAGTGGGGCGATCACAGGAATACACTTCTCGACAGCTGCCATGAAGCTGACTTCAATATAAGAAATTTGAAAGAACTGGAGAATATAATTGAAAACAGGATGTGATTTTTTATGAAAATACTCTGTATAGTGCAGGCACGCATGGGATCTGAAAGACTTCCCGGGAAAGTCATAAAACCCATACTGAACAGGCCCATGATATTGTACACCTTGGACAGATTGAGCAGAAGCAGATATATAGACCGGATTGTACTTGCCACATCAGTTGAAGAAAGAGAAAAACCTCTTGTGGAGGTAGTGAGTAGTATTGGGTACAATGTATTCAGGGGAGATGAGTCCAACGTTTTAAAGAGGTACAGGGATTGCTCAGACAAATACGGCGGAGACATTATAATAAGGGTCACCGGGGACTGTCCTCTTATAGATCCGGTTATAGTGGACAATGTTATAACCTATTTTGAAATGAATGATTATGATTATGCAAGGCTGGATGTACCTGACAGCTTTATTAGGGGATTTGATGTGGAGGTATTCAGCAAAGATGCACTTGACAGAGTTTATAATACTGTATGCAGTGTGGAAACGGAAGAGCCAAATGGAACAGACCTTGATATGTATAAGGAACATGTTACGTACTATATCTACAAACATCCCAATGAGTTTAAAATAGGACATGTACGAGGAAGTGATTTCTATAACAGGGATTACAGGCTGTGTGTAGATACTATTGAGGATTTTAAACTGGTGGAGAATATATATGAACATTTTAATAGTGAATATGTGTCTTCGAGACAAATAGTGGGTTATTTAGACGAAAATCCTCAAATATCGAATATAAATTCAAATGTTGTTCAAAGATAGGTTCAAAACTTAGATTTATGTCTAAGTTTTTTTATATATCTACGATAATTAAATATATGTAAAAGTGTGTACAAATATTTTTTTAATATATAAATCGATGCGGAGGATTTATGAACGAAAACATAGTTATAGGCAGTAAGAAAATAGATAAATACAGTTCTGCCTTTGTAATTGCAGAACTTTCTGCAAATCACCTCCAGAATTTTGACAATGCGGTGAAGCTCATAAAAGAAGCAAAAAAAGCAGGAGCAGATGCAGTGAAGCTGCAGACCTATACTCCGGATACCATAACACTGGACTGTGACAACCAGTATTTCCAGATAAAGCAGGGAACTATATGGGATGGTACTACACTTTATAAACTTTATCAGAAGGCATATACTCCTTGGGATTGGCAGCCCAGGCTAAAGAGAATAGCTGAGGAAGAGGGTCTGATATGTTTTTCATCACCCTTTGACAGATCTGCTGTGGACTTTCTGGAGAAAATGAATGTTCCAGCCTACAAAATAGCTTCTTTTGAGATTACGGATATACCTTTTGTGGAGTATGTAGCCTCAAAGGGAAAGCCGGTTATAATGTCTACGGGCATAGCAAGACTTGGAGATATCCAGGAGGCACTGGATGCCTGCAAAAAAGCCGGCAACAATGATGTAATACTACTGAAATGCACTTCAGAATATCCATCACCACTGGAAGACATAAACTTAAAGACAATACCCAACATGCATGACACCTTTGGTACGCTGACAGGCATATCAGACCACACATTGGGACAGACAGTGTCTCTAGGAGCAGTGGCACTGGGGGCAAAAGTGGTGGAAAAACATTTCACCCTTGACAGGTCTGAGGGAGGTCCGGATTCTGCTTTTTCCATGGAGCCGGAGGAATTTTTGCAGATGGTGAAGGGGATAAGAGATATGGAAAAAGCCCTCGGAAGAGTGAACTACGAGCTGACAGAAAAGCAGATTAAGAGCAGAGAACATTCCCGAAGCCTTTTTGTAGTGAAGGACATAAAGGCAGGAGAAGTATTTACGGTAGACAATGTAAAGAGTATAAGGCCCGGCTTTGGACTTGAAACCAAGTATATTGATGATGTGATTGGAAAAAGGGCAAGGTGTGATATTGAGAAGGGAACTCCACTGAAGTGGGGGTTGGTTGAATAAAAAGGAAATAATTCATAAAATATTTAGCTGTTGATACTTTAGAAGAATAATGCAATGTTTTGTATAATAGTAATTTCATAAGAAAAAAGAGAAAAAGTTATCTTTTCTAGAAATGAAAAAAATAATCTTTGGTATTAGAAAATTTAATGGTATATCATATAAAAATTTAATATAAATTCGTTAAGGTGTATACAGGAGGATTTAGATATATGTATAAGAAGCCAAAAGTAATAGCAGAAGTGGGATGTAATCATATGGGAAATTTTGAGATAGCTAAGGAATTTATAAAAATGGCTGCTATATTTTGCAAAGTTGATGTAGTTAAATTTCAGAAAAGAAATCCCAGAGAATGTTTGACAAAACAGCAATATAATACACCGCATCCTAATCCTACTAATTCATATGGAAAAACATATGGAGAACATAGAGAATTTCTTGAATTTTCTTTAGAACAACATAAGGAGCTAAAAATATTTTGTGAAGAAATGGGAGTTGAATATAGTACCTCAGTTTGGGACCTGACTTCAGCTAAAGAGATAGTTTCTCTAAATCCAAAATTGATAAAAATACCTTCAGCTTGTAATAATCATTATACTATGCTTGATTGGCTGTGTAATAATTATAATGGAGAAATTCATATTTCTTTAGGTATGACAACTCGTGAAGAGGAAGAAAAACTAATCCGATTTTTTAAAAGTAGAAATAGAAATAAAGATTTAGTGATTTATGCATGTACATCAGGATATCCAGTTCCAGTAGAGGACTTATGTTTACTAGAAATAAGTAGAATAAAAGAGAAATATGAAGATGATGTAAAGGAAATAGGATTTTCTGGACATCATAATGGAATAGCTATGGATATAGCTGCATATACATTGGGAGCATCTACAATAGAAAGGCATTTCACATTGAATAGAACATGGAAAGGCACAGACCATGCTGCTTCGCTTGAACCAGATGGAATGAGGAGATTAGCTAGAGATGTGGGGAATGCTTATAAAGCTTTAACTTATAAAGGAAAAGAAATACTTGATATAGAGAAACCTCAAAGGAAAAAGTTGAAATATAAAGGGGCATGATATGAAATATAAAAATATAGCATTTATCCCTGTAAGAGGAGGGAGTAAATCAATTCCTCTAAAAAATATAAAAAAATTATTAGAAAGACCTTTAGTCTATTGGGTATTGGATGCATCAGTTAATTGTTCTTATATAGACAAGGTATTTGTCTCTACGGATAGTGATATGATAAAAAAAACAGTTGAAGAATATGGCTGTACTAAAATTGAAGTTGTAAATCGTTCGGAGTATACTGTGGAAGATAATTCCAGCACGGAATCAGCTATGCTTGAATTTGCTAACAACTATGATTTTGAAAATATTGTATTGATACAAGCTACCTCACCACTTCTGCAAAGTAAAGATTTAGATAGAGGTTTTGAAAAGTTTTTAAATCATAATTATGATAGTGTCTTATCTGGAGTAACACAAAAAAGATTTATCTGGACAAGTAAAGGGGGAAATATTTTTATACCCCAAAATTATAATCCATTTAATAGACCTAGAAGACAGGAATTTGAAGGATATTTTGTTGAAAATGGGGCTTTTTATATAACAGAAAAGAAATTACTCTTAAATTCTAAATGTAGAATTTCAGGTAATATTGGTATTTCAGGGATGAATGAAGATTCCTATTTTGAAATAGATGAACCTAGTGATTGGGTTATTGCTGAAAGTCTATTAAGAAAAAGAATAAAAACAGAAAATAATTTTAATAATATTTTGAAAAATATAAAGATGCTAATAACTGATAGTGATGGAGTTTTAACTGATGGGGGAATGTATTATTCTGAAAGAGGAGATGAGTTGAAAAAATTTAATGCCAGAGATGGAATGGCTTTTCAACTGCTGAGGGAAAAAGGGGTTAAAATTATTATAATAACGGGAGAAGATATTGATATAGTTAAAAAAAGAGCAAAAAAACTGGAAGCGGATGAAGTATATTTAGGAATAAAGAATAAAATTGATGTTATTAAGGCAATAAGTGTTAAATATAATATTGAATTTAATGAAATGGCATATATCGGAGACGATATAAATGATCTGGAAGCAATAAAAAACGTTGGATTTGGATGCTGTGTAGCTGATGGCATGGAAAATGTAAAGGAGGCATCTAAATATGTAACTAAAACAAAAGGTGGACATGGAGCTGTGAGAGAAATTGCTGAATTAATAATAGAATATAAATGATAGATCTGAAGATTCAAATGGAATATATGATAAAATTTAAGTCAAAAAAGTAAAATTGATATTTTAGTATTCTATAGAACTGGAGTGTAAATTGTGATAACTTTACCAGATAAAAACAAATCTTTTGAATATGAAAATAATTTTTATTTAACTTGTGATATATCTAGAATTGCTAAGCCTTTAATTCATTATGAATTATACAAGCGAATATTGAATTTACCGGGAGCAGTAATTGAATGTGGACTTTTTAAGGGAATTTCCTTAAAAAGATTTATTTGTTATAGAGATTTATTAGAAAACAAAAATTCTAGGAAAATTATAGGATTTGATATTTTTGGCAAGTTTCCTACAACATTATTTCAAGATGATAAGGGAAAAAGAGAAAAATTTATAAGAGAAGCAGGTGAAGAAGGAATATCAAAAAATCAGCTTGTTGAAGTTCTTTCTAAAAATGAAATATATAATAACATTGAATTAATAGAAGGTGATATTAATGAGACTGTACCTAAATTTGTAAGAAATCACTCTGAACTCAAAATAGCATTATTGAATTTAGATACAGATATATATGAACCTGCAGTAACAGTCTTAGAAAATTTATATCCTAGAATTGTTAAAAATGGTATTTTAATATTAGATGATTACGGAGTATTCCCAGGAGAAACTAAGGCTGTAGATGAATTTTTTAAAGATAAAAACGTAATTATAGAAAAATCAAAATTAAATAGTACACCTAGTTTCATAATAAAACCTTAAATTGGTTTAATCAGGAGGTGGAAAAATTATGTTAAGTGATAGATTTAAATATGATAGCTTAGAATGTATTAATTTAAATAATATTCAAAAATTAACTAAAAACCAAGTTTTGGAAAAGCTAAATAAAGGGATTTATTTAAATAAAGAGGTAAAATGTCAATGTGGAAATAATAGTTTTGAAATTTTGTCTGAAAAAGATAGATATGGGATTCCTTTAACTACTGTAATCTGCCAAAAATGTGGCTTAGTTATGACAAATCCAAGAATGAACCAATTTTCATATGATCAGTTCTATGATAAGGAATATAGGAAATTATATTTGGGTGTACAGGAACCTAATTTTGATTTTTATAATCTTGAACAAAAAAGAGGAGAAAAAATATTTAGGTATGTTAGTAGTTCAATTAATTTAGATAATAATGAGGTATTAGAAGTAGGATGTGGGGCAGGTGGAATATTAGATATATTTAAAAAAAATGGATGTAGTGTTATAGGGGTGGATCTAGATAGCAATTACATAAATTATGGTATAGATAAAGGATTAGAACTTTATTGTACACATTCAAAAAACTTAATTGATAAGTATCTGGAAAAATTTGATTTAATAATATTGAGCCATGTGTTAGAACATTTCCTAGATATAGATAGTGAATTAGAAATAATATATAAATTATTAAAGCCGACTGGATATTTGTATGTAGAAGTTCCTGGATTAAAAAGTTTACTAATTGGATATGACAAGTGTGACTTTTTATATTATTTACAAAATGCACATACGTATAGTTTTGATTTAGATACATTGGTGCAAATAATGAAATGGAGTAAATTTAAATTTATAAAGGGCGATGAGAGAATACATAGTCTATTTAAAAAAATTGATTATAGAAGTAATACTGTTGTTAATTATTATAATGATGTAAAAAGTTACCTTGTAGATTTAGAGAAAAATAAGGATAAATATAAAAAAGAATATGAGAATTTTATGGAGAAAAAAAGTAGAGCTGAAAGGGAAAAGAAATTTAAAATAGTAAAAGAAAGAATAAGCAATTATAAAGATAATACTGTGGTTTTGTATGGAACAGGAAATCATACTAAAATTTTATTGGATTATATTGGCTATACTAATAAGATTTTGGGCTTATTAGATAAAGGGAAAGACAAAATTAATAAGATGTATTATGGATATGAAGTTCTGAATTTAGAAAAAATATTTCATAAAATAAAAGCTATAGTTATATCTTCAGATAGTTACCAAAAAATAATATATGATAGAATTAAGGATTATGAGAAATATGGAATTGATATAATAAAAATTTACTAAACAGAATATTAATCATGGATTGGATGTGAAAAAAATTATTATTAATTTATTTTATATTTTATCGCAGAATAAAAAGTATATTTCTATACATAGTAAAAATGAAAATATATCCAATTATTTAAATGAAGTTAGTAGAGAAGAGATTTTTAATTATATAAAATTTTTAGAATGTCAAAATTATAACGGATTTTATTTAGAAGATATTTATATGTATGATGATATACCTTTATATTTCTTTTTTAGAGATACACTTTATGCTAGAGTTGAACATTTATTAAATTGTATAGAAATAATTAATCAATTGGAAAATAAATTTTCAATTGATGATATCATAGTTACAACTGATAGCTTTATGATGTATAATGTTGCAACACAATTATTTAACTTACAATGTATTAAGGTAAAACCAACCAATAAAAATAAAAAAGAAGTTAATTCTGACACTGCATATTTATTAGATCAAAGATCAAAGATAGGGATAAAACATCTTAGTGAATTTAAAAAGAAATATTTACTAAAAAAAAATTTTTTAGTGCTTTCTCATGCTATGAATTTAAATATAATCAATGATACTATAAATAAAAAACAATTTTATTATGATACACAGATAGGTCCTATAATTGACAGATTGAAAGAAAATTATAATATACTTAATATTCAAAAGTGTAATAAGATAAGTTTAAATAAATCTATAGAAAGTAATTTAGAGTATTATCCTTACGAACAAATAGAAAATATTATTAGTCTAGAAAATGTGAAAGTAGAAAATAATAAGATTATTATCAATGATAAAATTTTAAAAAATTTGAATTATAAATATAAAAAATTAAATTTATATAAAATAATTGTTAATAATTTTTTTAGTGACTATAAGGAAAGATGTGATAATGCCTTAAAAAGAATTTTAATTTTAATGAATATATTTAAACAATTTAAAATAGAAAAATGCTTAATTATGGATGAAACTTATAGTGGAAGACCATTCATATTTGCTGCAAATAAATTGTGGATAAAAAGTTTTTCTTGTCAGCATGGTATTATTACTAATAAAAGATTTTCACAAGCTATAGAGTCAAAATACAATGATATTTTAGCGCCTACAAAAACATTTGTGTGGGGGAAATTTTTTAAAGAAAAATTGATTAATAATGGAACCATATATTCTGATTCTAATGTATTAATATCTGGGCAAGTTAGAACAGATTTAATATTTAAATATTACATTAATCAGAGACAAAATAAATGTTCTCAAACTAAAAATACTAATAAAGTAAATATTTTATATATCACTCAAGGAGCAAGTGATACTGATAAACCGGCAATTAAAATATTATTTAATTCTTTAAAAAAGTTGGATAAAGATTATAATTTAATAATTAAACTGCACCCAGCAGATGCTAAATATAATTTTTATAAAAATATGACAAAACAATACAACCTAAAAAATTTTAAAATAGTACAAAATTATGATTTATATTTATTGCTTCAATGGTGTGACTTTGTTGTAAATGTATTCTCTACTGTTACACAAGAAGCATTGATATTTAATAAAAAATGTATTTGTATATTATTACCTAAGTATGGAGATGCATCGGGATTTGTAAAAGATGGGATAGCGTTAGGAGTAAAAGATGAATATGAGTTATTAAATAATATTACAAAAATCAATAAAAAAAATATTTTAAATAATAAAATATTAGAAAAGCGATTTTATAAAATTGATGGACATGTTACAGATAGAATAGTTAAAGCTATATTAATAGAAAAACAACCGGTTTAGTAGATTCATAAAATATTGTGGAGGAAAAACATGGAAAATAAAAGAGCTATAATCTTTGGAGCGTCTAATCTAGGAAATATAGCATATAATGTCCTCAAATATAAATATCAGATATGCTATTTTAGTGACAATGATAAACAAAAATGGGGAAAAAGTTTTAATGGATTAGAAATAATTGAACCCAGCAAATTATACAAGTTTAATAATAAAGATTTTAAAATTATTATTGCTAGTATATATTATGGGGAGATATCAAATCAATTGCAAAATATTGGTTTCAAAGAAATATATAATTTTTGTTATTGTGATCCTAATGATAGAACATATAAAAAAAGATATTCTGTAGATAAGATTCATGATTATAGAATTTATGATGACATAATGTTGGATGAGAAATTTAAAACTAGATTTAGAAATAATTTTAATCTTATATATAATATAAATGATAATTATTGCAAAAATAAAAATATTAGTGCTACTAAAAAAGTTTTAATAGTATCCTATATTTTTCCACCTATAGGTGGAGGTGGAGTTCAAAGAACTTTAAAATTTGTAAAATATCTTAGGGAATATGGATGGGAACCTATAGTTTTAACTGTAGGTAATGATTTTGGGTATGATAATAAAGATAATAGTTTAATTGATGATATTCCAGAAGATATTAATATAATTAGAATAGATCATAATATATTTAATTCGGAACAATTGAATAAGAATTTAATTAAAGAATTTATAAATTTAATTTATGGAGTTGTTGATGACAAATATATTATGAATGAATATTTATATTATATTCAAGATAATAATTGTTCCAACAGAAATTCTATTTTTATTCCAGATATTTGTGTTGGATGGGTAAATAATGTATTAAAAAATATAGTTAATATTATAAATTTTAATGATATTAGCTTAGTGTATACAAGTTCAAGTCCTTATTCCGATCATATAATAGGATATTATCTAAAAAGAAAGTATAATATACCTTGGGTAGCTGACTTTAGAGATGAATGGACTAATCATGCTTACTATTCCGAAGAATATTCTAAAATACCTATTGAGTATAAGATTAATAGAAAAATGGAAGAAAATATTGTTAATTTATCAGATGCAATTTTAACAGTTACACCTATTTGTGTCCAAAATTATATTAATAATTTTAATTTAGAGAAGAATAAAGTCATATTAATAACAAATGGATATGATGAAAGTGATTTTTCAAAACTGGAACACGTAAAAAATGATAAATTCACATTGATTTTTAATGGTTCTTTATATAAAGAAATTAATCCATTGAATATTATTTTATCTATAAATCAATTAATTGATGATCACAAAATTAATGTGAATAATTTGCAAGTCAGGTTAATTGGTACTATTACAATAAATATAAAAACTTTATTATATGAGAATGATAAATATAATATTATTAAATATTGTGGATATTTATCACATAATTTAAGTCTGAGGATGGCATCTTCTGCCGATATTTTATTACTTATACTGGGAGAAAGTGAAAAAGTTAAATCTGTTTATACTGGGAAACTTTTTGAGTATTTGAGACTATATAAACCTATATTGGCATTATCTCCAAAAGGTAGTTTAGTTGACCAGCTATTAAATGTAACTAAAAGTGGGAAAAATTTTGAATATGATGATATTAATGGTATTAAAGAATATATTTTAAATCAATATAGAAATTGGAAGGATGGTATCAAAAAATTTTATCCTAACAAAAATGAAATAGAAAAATATGAAAGAAAAAATTTAACTAAAGAATTGGCTAAAGTTTTTAATGATCTAATAAATTAAGCTTATTGGTAAATAAATATATTTGGAGGACTTCGATGAATGTAGATATTTCTGTTATTATGCCAGTGTACAATGCAGGAAAATATTTAGAAGAATCTATTGAAAGCGTATTAAATCAGACTTATAAAAATTTTGAATTTGTAATAATAAATGATGGCTCAACAGATGATTCATTAAATATAATAAATTACTATGCAGCAAAAGATAATAGAATAAAGATAATTTCAAGAGAAAATAAAGGTCTTGTATATTCTTTGAATGAGGGAATAAAGTTGGCAAAGGGAGAATATATAGCCCGAATGGATGCGGATGATATATCCATGCCTGAAAGATTTACGAAACAAATTGATTTTTTAGAAAATCATAATCAAGTAGATATTTTAGGATCTAAAGTATCTATTATTGGTAATATAACTGATGAAGAAAAATTTAAACATGAAAAAAAATTAAATATTTTATTTAATGCTGAAAGAGCTAGACAAACTTTATTGACTTATTGGTATTGTTTAGCACATCCATCTATAATGTTTAAAATAAATGTAGTTACTACATTAAAAGGGTATAAGAATTATAAAGCTGAAGATTTAGAGTTATGGTTGAGAGCATTAAAAAATGGGTTTAAAATTTATAAAATGAATGAAAAACTTTTGAAATACAGGATACATAATGAATCTAAAACTAGTACAGATAATAAAAGGTTTGATGGAGTAAAAGATGGTATAAAGATAAAATTTTTAGATGTTTTCAATAATTGTACTAAAAAAAATTTTAGATATTTAATATGGGGTGCCTCTAATGGAGGTAAAATATCAAAAGAAGTTATAGAAAATATTATTCCAGATTCAACATGTATAGGATTTATTGACAAGTTTAAAAAAGGAGAATTTGAACGAATAAAGATATTTAATCCCGATAAATTAAATAGCATTAAATTTGATTATGTGTTTGTAGCAACAGAACCTGGGAAAGAAGAAGCCATAAATAAGCTAGAATCTATGAGGTTACAAAATATAAAAAATTTTTTGTGTACTATATAACTTGGATTGAGGTAGGATAAATATTTATGATTAAATTAGCAGTAGTAATTTGCAATTATAACAAAAAAAATTACATATTAAAATGCATAGAATCGGTAATGGAATCATCATTCAAAAATTTAGATATTTATGTAGTAGATAATGCATCTACAGATGAATCTGTACAAGCTATAAGGCAGAATTTCAGTGGTAAGTTAACGTTAATCGAAAATGCAGAGAATTTAGGTGGTTCAGGTGGTTTTAATACTGGATTGAAGGAAGTTCTAAAAAAGGATTATAGATATATTCTGCTGCTGGATAATGATGTTATTATGGATAAAGAAGCAATTTTGAATTTGTATGATTTACTGGAAAATAGTGCTAATATAGCTATAGCAGGTTCAAAATTGTATTCTATGAATAATCCTAAGCAGATTCAGGAATTGGGAGCTGTAATTGATTTTTCAAAGTTTTATATTGAACCTTTTTATAAAGGACATATTGATGATGGTACACTGCCTGAAGTAATTGAATGTGACTATGTGCCTGCATGTTCCATGATCGTAAGAGTAGATGCAGTTAAAAGAGTTGGAATCATGGATGAGGCGAATTTTATATATTGGGATGACATTGATTGGGGTTATAGGTTTAAGCTGGCAGGTTATAAAGTGGTTTCCTGCTCCAAGTCAATGGTATGGCATAATATGGGGGTTTCTCAGAAAGTCAATACCTTTGGTACATACTATTTCTGGCGTAATAGAGTTCATTTTTTTACGAAATATTGTAATGAAAAACAGATTAAGAGTTTCTCTTTAAAATTATTCGATGAAATCTTTCAGGCTGTGTATTCCTGTAATTACATAGGAAAATACAGCAGTGCAAGGACCATAATGAGGGCTGTGGATGATGCGCTAAATGGTATAAGAGGAAAAGCTGGCGGCAATAGAATAATGCAATTGGAAAAGATATCGGATAAATTCAATAGTGTACTTGAAGATAAAAATAACATATTGATTGTAGATGGTTCGGAATTAAAAATATTGAGAGATGTAATAAACAGAATAAGATCCTTGAATAAAAATGCAAGAATAACTGTTGCGGCAGATAATGAGGGTCAATTAGCAAATCAATTTGAAAATTTGGATGTCTTAAATGTGGATAATATAGAAAATTTAAATAAATATGACTGCAATTTAAAAACTTGTTATCATATGTTTGATGCAAGGTATAGTATTGATGATAAAGTAATATATGTGGATAGATTCTTTAATATAATAGCATCTGATAGTGACAGGGAATATGTGAAAAATTATGACAACTCTTATAATATGCTGAAAAATATATGGTATCCTATACTTCTAAATAAAATTTTAGAGCTCAAGCAGACCTTTGAAGATTAAAATTCTGTTTAATCTTCATTTTTTATATTATTTTACGATAATTTAATGTAGAATGTTATCTGTTTGGTTATGAATGAAGATTTATAATTACGGTAGTTGATGATGCCTTAAATAATTTAACGGGGAAAGTGGAAGATAATAAAATATTAGACATTGAAAAAAATTAAGGATAGGTTTATGGAACTAATAAAGGGAAAAAGATATTCTTATTTTAAATAATTAGGATACGGATGTTATAAGAAATATTGTTAATAAGATTCAAAGTTTAAATAGTGAGATTAATTTAAAAATGTGCTTTATGTTGATAGGTTCTTTAATATTATAATAGATGAAGAACACAAGAAATATATAAATGATTATGATAATATATAATGACAGGAAGTGGAGATAGATGTTTTTGGATCTAAATAGGGAATCTTGTTTGAAAAAGGTTTTAAATTCTAATGGAAATGTTATTTTATTTGGTGCTGGTGGATATGGAAGATTGATGTTTAGCATTTTTAAAAAACTTAATATGAAAATAAAATATTTTTGTGACAATGATATTAATAAACATGGAAAAAATATAGATGAAATTAAAGTTATCAGTCCAAATGAGCTTTCTCAATTTAAAAGGGATACTCCAATAATTATAACAAGTGATTATAATAATTATTTTTGTGAAATATATGAACAGCTAAAAAAAATGAAATTTGACAATTTATATTATTTTTCACCGCATTTTATAATGGAACATTATAATGAATTACTTTATAATAGCATAGCAAATAATATTGAAAATATAGAAAACTTATTTAAAATTTTAGAAGATGGAAAGTCAAAAAATGTGTTGAAAAGTGTTTTAAATTACAGATTGACTTTTGATATAAATGATTTGATTAATTGTGTGAGCAAAAATGAGATGTATTTTGATAAGGATATAATGGACTTCAAAGGAGAAAATTATTTTATTGATGGAGGAGCTTATGACGGTAAGACTATTTTAAAATTTATAGAAGCAGCAAAAGGTAATTTTAAGTTTGTATATTCTTTTGAGCCAGATAAAAATAATTTTGCTCTTTTAAAAAGTAATAAAAGATTAGTAGAATATAGTTCTAAAATCAAGTTAGAAAATAAGGGTTTGTATAAACAAACGGGAAAAGTTTGTTTCTCTAACTCTGCTAATCAAGGTTCTTGTATAAATGAAGGTTGTCCTAATAATTTAATTAATACAATTAGTATTGATGATTATGCTGTAAATAATAAAATAACTTTTATTAAAATGGATATAGAGGGTTCGGAAATAGACGCTATAAACGGTGGAATTAAAACTTTAAAATTTGTGAAACCTACATTATCTATATGTTTATATCATAAGATGAATGATTTATGGGAGATACCTCTTCTTATAAAATCAATTCAGCCGGACTATAAAATTTATTTGAGACAATATGAATATACTCTTTATGATACTGTTTGTTATGCAATATAAACTTTAATAGGATATTATATTGTACTAAAATATGTATCCAAGGTTTATTTTTTATATTCTTTTTTCGATAATTTTAATATAGAATATTAAACAAATTTGGAGGTTGAAATGGATACTCCTTTGGTAAGTATAGTGACTATATGCTGGAACAGAAAAAAAGATATACTGGAAAGCCTGAAGGGTATATTTGAAATAGAATACGGCAATCTGGAAGTAATTGTTGTGGACAACCATTCTACAGATGGTACTGTAGAGGCCATAGAGTGTGAATTTCCGGAAGTTAGGCTTATAAAAATGTTTAAAAATATAGGTATAGAAGCCTATAACATAGGATTTAAAAATGCCGGAGGCAAATACATAGTCATACTTGATGATGATTCTTTCCCGCATAAATATGCAGTGCAGAGAATGGTAGACAAGTTTGAGAATGATGAAAAACTTGGAATGGTGGCTTTTGATGTGAGAAACTATTATAATTACGACCAGGTTAAAGCGGTGGAAAAGCAGAAAATGCTAAAAGCAGATACAGCTGCTGGGTCAAAGGGATATCTTATGGCTTTCAATGGTGCCGGCGCCGGTGTGAGAAGGGAACTGCTGGAGAAGGCAGGATTTTATCCTGAAGAATTTTTCCTGTACTGGAATGAACAGGATACCGCCTTCAGAATACTGGATATGGATTATAAAATAGAATTTTTTTCGGATGTCATATCCTATCACAAGTATTCACCTAAAAACAGGGTTTCCTGGAGAGCACCCTACTACTATACCCGCAATGCCTTCTGGCTTATATGGAAAAACTATCCTGTAAAAAAAGCACTGGAGCTTACGGTAAGGATGGTGTACGACTGCTTTTATTATTCCATGGAGCAGAAAACTTTCATCTATATTAAAGCCATGTGCAGTGCATTTTGGGAAATAAATAAAATATACGGCAAGAGAAAAGTAGTAAAAGATTATATATGGGAAAATTTGCGAATACCCTTCAACGTTGCATTTACATTTTTCAAATAGGAGCTGTATTTTATGAAAAACATTTTGATAATTCGCTCTGTAAGTTTTCAGCAGTTGGATTTGAACATAGTTGCCATAAAGGATAAATACCCTGGGTACAGCATAGATCTTCTCACCCATGAGCACGGTGTGAAGCTGGCACAAAAGTACAGGGATGTTGACAATATATACGTCTATCCCTATAAAGAAGGTTTTAAATCCGGCAACAGAGTTGGTGAAATTGAAGATAAAAAATTTGACATAGTTGTAATACCTGTAACCAACATATCTGGAGCAGGATTTTTCAATGTACTGAGATATTCAAAAATGATTTCAGCGGATAAAATGGTAATGTGCAATGTGGTGTCTGACTTGAAGGAAATATCTTATTTTCAGATATACTTTATGAATATAAAAAGCATTGTATTTAAAATACTGTCAGTAATACTGACTGCTGTCATTTCATTCTTTATGATAATTTTTTTACCCTTTGGGCTAAGGAGAATAACTAAAAAACAATAGATATTTACTGGAGGAAATTTTATGTTTGATTATCTTGTAGTTGGATGTGGTTTTGCAGGAAGTGTATGTGCCAGAGTTCTTGCGGAAAGAAATAAAAGGGTTCTGATTATAGATAGAAGAAATCATATAGGGGGAAATGCCTATGACTATTATGACAATTCGGGTATAATGGTGCATAAGTATGGACCTCATATTTTTCATACGGAAAATAAAAGGGTATGGGATTTTGTATCTAGATTTACAACCTGGAGAAAATATCAGCATAGGGTGCTTTCCTATGTAGATGGAAAAATGCTTCCTTTCCCCATCAATGTGGATACTGTAAATATGCTCTACGGGACACATTATGATTACCTGAATATAGATGAATTCTATAGAACTTTTGCAGATGACAGTATGGACATAAAAAATTCCAGGGACATGATAGTTTCCAAAGTAGGAGAGGAACTTTACGAGAAATTTTTCAGGGGATACACTAAAAAACAGTGGGATCTTTACCCGGAAGAACTGGATAGTGAGGTTACAGCCAGGATTCCCATAAGGTTCAGCAGAGATGACAGGTATTTTACAAACAAATACCAGGGAATGCCGGAGCATGGCTATACCAGGTTGTTTGAGAATATTTTGGATCATAAAAATATAAAGGTAATGTTTAATACGGATTATTTTGAAATAAAAGATGAGATAAACTACAAGAGTTTGATATACACCGGTCCAATAGATTATTTTTTCAATTACTGTTTTGGAAATCTCCCCTACAGATCTCTTGAATTTGTCCAGGAAACCTATGATGTGGAATATTATCAGAAAGCTGGAACGGTAAACTATCCCAATGACTATGACTTTACAAGAATTACGGAATACAAATATTTTACGGGACAGAAAGCTCCTGTGACCACTGTTGTAAAGGAATATTCAAAAGCTGAAGGTGAACCTTACTATCCAATACCCAGGAAAGAAAACAAGACCTTGTATAAAAAATATGAGAAGAAAGCAAAAGAACTTGACAATACCTATTTTATAGGGCGCCTGGCAAACTACAAATATTTCAACATGGATGCTGTTGTACACGAGGCTCTCGTATTGATGGACAAAATTGAATTGTATATATAGGATTTTACAAAAATTGTAAACCGTGAATCATGAACTGTAAATTATGTATGTGGGAGTGATATTTTGTATAACATATTGATGTTTGGTACGGGTAGAATGTCTATTTGGGCAGAAAATGTTTTGAACAATGATGTGAATATACTGGCTTATGTGGATAATGACAGCAGTAGGTGGGACAGTACCAGGAATGGAAAAATTGTTGTAGGTCCGGATAAAATAGAAAAATATAACTATGATTATATAATAATAGGCAGTCAATTCAATCAGGAAATTTATGGACAATTGATTGATATGAGAGTAGATAATGATAAAATACTTCAATTCAGCGTATTTATTGATAATTGTTTCAATTACTATAAATACAATTTGGATAAATTTATTTCATCTAGTGAGAAAATAGAATTGATGACTACTGGAATATCTTATGCAGAAATAGGTTTCAGCGAACACATATGTTGTAAGAAATCTTTTAAATTTGCTGTTAGGCATCAAGATTTGTTTTATGATTATCATACTGTCAAATATATTTTGAAAAATTTTCCGCAGAAAGCAGCTCATATAAAATATGTATTGATTGGACTTTGCTATTATAGCTTTCAATATGATATGTCACTGTCTGCCATGGCAAATAAGACAGTAATTTATTATCCTATTCTCAAAACAGCACATCATTTTAAAAATATAGAAAAAGTGTATGAAGGCTACAGGATAAATAAAAACATAGCAGATAATATATTCAGAAAAAATCAGAAGGGAAATTATGATTTTAAATGGGATATGCCCACAACACTTAAGGATTACAGTGACAAGTGGAAAATAGGAAGGGAATCTGCTGTGCGAGACTGCAATAAAAATTATCCTAAAACCGCAGCTGAAAATGAAAGTATTTTTGTAGAATATTTGAAGTTTCTGAAAAATTATAATATAAAGCCTATAGTGTTAGTTTATCCTGTTACCAGATATTATTCTAAATATTTTTCAGATAAAATTGAAGAAGAATTTCATTCTATAATAAATAAAACAAGACAGAAATATGATTTTCAGTATATTGATTATTTCAGATCAGATTTATTTGATGATGATGATTTTGGGGATGTGTCCCATTTGAATTGGAGGGGCGCAGAAAAGTTTACTAGAATATTGAATAAAGAAATTGATTGGTAGATACGTTTGCTGAATTGAGAGGGATTTGATTATGGAAGATTTTAATGTAGTATTTTTTGGAGGGTCTATAACTAATGGTGCAGGAGCTTCTAACTATAAAAATTCATATGTACATATAGTAGGAGAATATTTAAAGAATTTATATAAAAATAAGAGAGTTAATATAATGAATTCGGGAATTAGTGGTACGGGCTCAGCTTTTGGACTATTCAGACTGAAAAAGGATGTAGTAGTTAAGAAACCGAATTTGGTATTCATAGAGTTTGCCGTAAATGACAGGATAGAGAGTTCAAATTATGCTGCTGTAACTATGGAAGGAATATTAAGTCAACTTTCCAGGCTGGAGCCTAGACCTGCAGTAGCTTTACTGATAGCTCCCACTGGATTGGCTGATGCCTGCGGCAGTGTACATAAACACATATCATATTATTATGGTGTTCCGGTTATAGATATACAGGATTATGTATTCAAGCATATTGGTATGGATGAGTATACCTGGAAGGATATTTCCATTGACAATCTTCATCCGAATGACAGAGGACACAATATATATGCTGAATGTATAGTAGATGCTATAAAGAAAAATTTAGATGTAATCAGTGTAAAGCCGCTTTGCAGGATAAATACTATAACAGGCTATTCATTTAAAAATCCTGATATTGTCAGCTATGAAAAGGCTGAATTTTACGGACATTGGAGGGAAGAACAGACAAATATGCCTCAGATGAAGATAGCTGCAGTTTCAGATTCTGTTGGAGATTTTATTGAATTTAAATTTAACGGTAGATGTATTGCTATAACTACATTATTTTCAGATGAAAATGGTGGTGCCGATATAAATATTGATGGTATAAATTATTTCCTTGATTTGTACAGAAATTCCAAACCAAGTTTTCTGATGGCAATAAATATTTTTAATTTATCAGATGGCTGTCATGACATGACAATTAAGGTAAGCAGTAGAAAAAATCGAAATAGCAGGGGAAATAAGGTTGTTGTTGGAGGATTTTTAATAGATGATTAATAATAGATATAAAGGAGAAATGATAATCAAGTGGGATATTATACAGGAAAAAATATATTGATTATTGGTGGAACGGGAACTATAGGAAAAGGACTTATACCACAACTGGTAAAACAGCATCCTAAGGTTATAAGGATATTCAGCAGAGATGAGTACAAGCAGTTTGTAATGCAGAGTGAAATGGAAAATCTGCGTGGATTCAGATTTTTAATAGGAGATGTCAGGGATTATGAGAGGGTGGAAAGGGCAATGAATGAAATAGACATAGTATTCAACCTTGCTGCCATGAAACATGTACCTGCTTGTGAGTATAACCCTTCGGAGGCTATAAAGACCAATGTAATGGGTATGGAAAATGTGATTAAAGCAGCGGAATATCACAACGTGGAAGCTGTCATATTTACAAGCTCCGACAAGGCAATAAATCCTACCAATTCTTATGGTGCTACAAAGCTTCTTGCAGAGAAGCTTGTGCAGGCCGCTAATTACAGCAAGGGCAAAGTCAGAACTAAATTTGTAGCTGTGAGATTTGGAAATGTCATGGGTTCACGTGGTTCTGTAATTCCTCTTTTTAAAAAACAGATTGCTGAATTTAAGAGGATAACTGTAACTGATCCAAATATGACAAGGTTTATGATGACTCTTACCCAGGCTGTAAATCTCATAATGGATTCAGGAGAGAAGTCCTATGGTGGAGAAGTTTTTATACTCAAGATGCCTGTAATAAAGCTGCAGGATCTGGCAGAAATAATAATAGAAGAAGTTGTACATAGGACAGATATGCTTGAAGGTGAAGTGTATATGGAGAGTATAGGTCTCAGAGCAGGTGAGAGAAAATTTGAAGAGCTTATGACGTTGGAGGAATCCGAATTTGCCGTTGACATGGGCAGGATGTATGCCGTACTGCAGTCAGAGGCAGGTAAAAGCATCGCCTCAAAGTATGATAGATATTCCAGAGCACAAGTTAAAAGTTATAATTCATCTGATGCTGTACCTGTGACAAAGGAATATGTAAGAGAGCTTCTGTTAAGTGAGAGGCTGATTTAGAAAGGATGTATTTAATTTGAAAATAGCCATTAGGGCAGAAGGCGGCACTAAAATAGGTATGGGTCATATAATGAGAACCCTTGTGCTGGCAAAAGAGTTGTCTGTGAATAATGAAATATTTTATATATGCAAAAACAATGTGGAAAATAAAGCTGGAATATCGGAAATACAGAAAAGCGGATTTAAGGTGTATACTTTTAAACGTGATATTTTAGAAATACTTTCAAATTTGGATATAGATATTCTTATAACTGACAGCTATGATGTAGATGAAAATTATTTTATCAGTACAAAAAAGTTTTCAAAATATACCGCCTATATAGATGATGTAAATTCTTTTGATTATCCGGTTGATTTAATTATAAACCAGAATATAAATGCAGTTGAATTTGATTACAGGCAGAAGTATAAACTATTGGGCTTAAAGTATCTAATGTTAAGAGATGAGTTTAGAAATTTACCTGCAAGACATATCCATGGGAACGTTAAAGATATAATGATAACAATGGGGGCTTCTGATCCTGTTGAGTTTACCGGAGTTATTGTCAATTGGATAAAGAATTTGAAGTTTAATTTTCATGTCATTATAGGACCTTTATTTAAAAGTGCCAGGTATTTTGAGAATATAAATATTGATAATACGGTATTTTACTTTCATGCAAAGATGTCGGATGTAATGCAGAAATGTGATTTGGCAATATCTGCTTCAGGCAGCAGTATATATGAATTCCTTGCCTGTGGAGTACCCTGTTTGAGTGTTGTAATTGCCAATAACCAATTTGGTATATCCAAAAAATTAAGTGATATTAATTTGGTGGAAAGTCTGGGATGGTACGGCAGTTTAAATGAAAGTGAATTCAAAAATAAGTTGATTGCCTTGTGCAATAATTATGATTTGAGACAACAAAGATCTATCAAGGGGCAGAAACTTATAGATGGATTTGGTGCCGGGAGGATAGCTGATTTTTTAAACAGCAGATTTGAAATTTAATATTTATAATTATATGACTTCAGGAGGTTGATTGTGTATGAACATGCTTGTAACAGGAGGAGCAGGATTTATAGGACGCTGGGTTGTAAAAAGGTTGTTAAGTGAAAATCATTCGGTAATCGTGTTGGATAACTTGTCCAATGGAAGACTTGAGAATATAGAGGAATTTAAAGGTAATTCCCATTTTAAATTTATAGGTGGAGATATAAGAGATAAAAATAAACTGGATGAAGTATTCAAGGATAAATTTGATGTGATATATCATCTTGCCGCATCCATAAATGTTCAGGACAGCATCGATGATCCGGAAACTACTTTTTTCAATGATACCGTGGGAACTTTCAACATACTTGAGAAGGCCAGATTTCAGATGTTCGGCAAAAATGGGAGAATGGACGGAAACAGCTGGATACTTGATTCAAGCGAGGATACGTATCCCTGTAAAGTAGTATTTATGAGTACCTGTATGGTATATGATGTATCTGGAGCTGAAGGAATTTCGGAAACGCATCCTGTAAAGCCTGTATCACCTTACGGAGGAAGCAAGATAGCTGCTGAAAACATGGTACTTTCCTATTATAATGCCTACAAGCTGCCGACTGTTGTAATAAGGCCGTTTAACACCTATGGGCCGTTTCAGAAAACCGGCGGTGAAGGCGGAGTTGTTGCTATATTTATAAATAATTCCCTGCATGGAAGGGATATAAATATATATGGTTCAGGAGAGCAGACAAGGGATTTACTGTATGTAAAGGACTGTGCCGATTTCATATCCGAATCCGGGTACTCACAAAATGTCAATGGACAGATAGTAAATGCAGGTACGGGCAGGGATGTGACTATAAATGAACTTGCAGATATTATATGTCATGATAAAGTGAAAATAAATCATGTAAAACACATACACCCGCAGAGTGAAATAATGAAGTTGAAATGTGATTATTCAAAGGCTAAAAGTCTTATTGACTGGGGGCCCAAGTATACTTTGAAACAGGGAATTGAGAAGACAAGGGAATGGATTGAGGGGACTAAGTTATTGAAATAGGTAGTTACACTCTAGAATAAGTTGTCATCTGGATTGTAAGTAAAGTATAAATATATGAAAAATTATTACATAGTAATGGAGATGAACGTTTTGGCTACTTCCTACGAGATAGAAACATTTTCACAAAGTAGTTTTTATGATTATAAAGAAAATCATAAAATGGATAACAGAAAATTGAAAGTTTATTTTTCAATTCCTCAAAATGGCATAAATTCAGATACAGGTATAATGTTGCTTATATCAGGATTTGGTGGGAAAGCTGTTTCAAGTGTTTATAAAAAAATGAGATATGAATTTTCAGATGAATATAATCTTGTGACAATACAATGTAATTATTTCGGATATGAATTTATGCAGATGCCGGAAAAAACATATGTACCAGATATAAATGAAAAAGAAATTAAAAATATTCTGTCTTATGATGAAGTTACTAAAGCTTACAAAAATGGCGCATTTAATTTTAATAGTTTTTTAGATGTAGCGAAAAATCATAAAATAAATATTAATGTAAAAGCAGATTTGTCAGGTGAATCAATAAGTAATTTCAATGATATGGGATTATTGCAGGCTATAGATAATATAACCTGTGTACTAAGTGTAATGAATATTTTATATGATAATGATTTGGATTTTAACAGTAAAAAGGTAATTATATATGGACATTCACATGGTGCTTATTTGGCATATTTGTGTAATGCACTTGCGCCAACTTTATTTTCATTGATTATAGATAACTCAGCTTGGTTAAAGCCTGTATATTTGTCTGATGATATTTGCAGGACAGTTACGCAGAAAATAGGAAAACTCACCTTGACGACGTTTTTTGATTATTTAGCTAAAAGGATAATAAAAGATACTGAAATATTAAGTCTTTCATATTTATATTCAAAATTTGAAAATAAATGTAATATAATATCATACCATGGTGCTAATGATAATTTAATTAGTTGCAGGGAGAAGTCATATTTCTGTAATGGGATTGATAACTGTATATATAATGAAATATCTGAAGAAAAGATAGATAATATTGTATTTAAATCTACGAACCATGGTCTGAGTGCAGATTTCCTAAAGTTGTTTGATTTCACAATGGAAAACTTTAATATAGAATTTGAAAAGGATAATCGTATTGACCTTTTAAATGAGGTTTCTTTTATTACACATAAGCATAAATATATTGTGGATTATAACAATGTGCTGCCACGGATATATATTGTTGATGTTAAATAAATATAATACTATATACTATGTAATATAAAGTAAAATAGTGGGTGAAGATATGATAATAGCTCATAACTTAATATCAATAGGAATATTCAATCAGTTGAAAAAAGTAAATAACATTAAATTTAAATCAATGGAGAAACTCTCTTCAGGATTAAGAATAAATAGGGCAAGTGTTGCTGCTGTCGGACTATCTATATCTGAAAAAATGAAGTCTCAAATAAGGGGATTATCTCAGGCAGAGCAAAATGTTCAGGATGGAATTTCATTAATTCAAACTGCTGAAGGTGGATTAATTGTTGAAACTGGAGAAAATGATTTCTTTGAATTTTTAATAGGCGGACTAACTAAAAATATTACACTTGAAGCTGGTAATTATGGTTCATCAGAATTACTTTATGAAATAAATAATAAACTTAATTAAAAAAATATAGATGTTACTGCTTCATATAGTAATGGCACATATGGAAATTTAATGTTTATCATTAATACTTCTGGGGCAGCTTCTTTTATTGAAAGTATCAGTGGTAATGCAGTAACATCAATGCTCCTGCAAAAACAGTATGGCAATACAACAGCTTTTGAAGTTACAGGCTGGACAGATATATATCCGGATGTTACTATTACAGCTGGAAACAATGATACATTGACTTTTGATATTGATGGCATTAATCATAGTATTACAATTGCATCAGGTACATATTCAACACTTACAGCTGGCGGCGAGTCGGATCTTGCCAAAACACTAAATGATGCATTTACTAATGCCGGATTAAATGTAAAAACTTATATAGTTGGTGTCCAAGGTAACGAAACAGATCCCAAGAGAGCTGTAAATTTTGCCATATATGAAAGCGAAGGAACTCATACTTTTGGAAATGTTGGAGGAAATGCAAGGGGTACACTTATGGATAAAATTGAATATCCAGCATGGCAAAGTATAGACTCTTCAGGAACGATATCTGGAAATTGCACGGGATTTGCGGCATCTATAACGGGAAATGTAAACTTATCGTCAGGTCTAACAATAACCGAGGGAGTCAATGATATTTTGAACCTTAAGGTTGACGGAGTATGGAAATCAATAATGTTGAATGCTGGAGTACATACATCAGCGAGCTTATAACTGAGATAAATGATCAGCTAACAGTTTTAGAAGTAAATATTACCGCATCATATTCAGGCAATAATTTAAGACTAGCTCATAATGAAAATGGTACTGAACATACTATTGATGATATAAGTGGAAATTCAGTTTCATCTTTGTTGATAAATATAGAACCAGGAAAAGATGCAATATAGAACAGGGAAAAGACATCAGGTTCCAAGTAGGAGCCAATGCATTGAATAACTTTTCAATTAAGATTTCTGATGTAAGAACGAATGCAATGGGAATTAGCGATATTAATGTCTCAACTAGAATAGGTGCACAGAATGCTATGGACAAAATTGATCATGCAATTAATAAGGTATCATCAGAACGTTCTAAAATAGGAGCTTATCAAAATTCACTTGAGCATATTTCCAATAATATATCAAGCTATTATCAAAATTTAATTTCTTCAGAATCTAAAATTGAAGATACTGATATGGCAAAAGAAGTTATGGAAATGAGCAAAAACAGTATTCTTGAACAGGTGGCAGAATCTTTATTATCACAATCCAATCAAATTCCAGGTAGGATTTTAGATTTATTGAAACAGTGAGAAAGGAAAGAATTTAAAAATCATAGAAAATATTCAAATTTCAGCAGGAAATATATAGAACTTAATTATATATTATTTTTGGAGGGGTAATATGTTAGATATTAAAAGAATATTTATCCAGATAGATCAAAAATATGTATGGCAGCATATTTTTTAAGGCAGATGAAAAAGATAATTTCTGTTAGAATACTTGATCCTGATAATAATGTAAGTAAGGAATCTGCAGATATTGTAAAAAGTATAAATAATGATACCAAGATTAAAGAGGTACAATAAAATGGCAGAATCTAAAAGTAAAGATATATTAGAAGTAAAAAGAAAAAATTCAAATTACAATAGTTTGGAATATATTGATATAATTAAAATGCTAATTAAAAGTAAAAAAGAATATGAAATAACAAAAGAGCAGGAAACAACTAAAAGAATGGCCATAAAGAGTGATCTTTTTAAATATCTTAAAAAATTAGATGCAAAAAAGGAAGTTCTATTAGAGGTATTTGAAAAAGAATATAATTTTAGAAAAAATACCGTTGATAAGATGTTTGATGTTGTTGAAAGGGCATTGGATGATGGAAGAGATACTGTAGTTTGTCAAGCGTTAGATAGTATTGAAGGTATAGTTAAAGAAAGTCCGTTAAAAGGCATAGCACAAGTTTCGCGTGCATTTGAAAATGATGATGAGGATTTGTTAATATAGTCTTATAAGTAGAAAAGGGGGAAACTACAGTAAATAAGTTATGAAGCCTCCTGCTTATTATAAAATGTAAATTTTGCATTTCTAGAGTGAATATTTCTTCAATTCATATTCATAAATGTAATTATAGAGGGTCGTGATTAATAATTGGATAAAGACATTAAAAATAATATAAGCAAATTAATAAAAGATTCGGATTTGGAAAGATTGGAACTGGAACTTAATGAACCTATTCAGAAAAAGTACGATATTATTTAGAAGATTATATTTTAATTATTAGGAGTGATATCATGAAAGAGGGAGAAAGTGTTGAACTTGCTAAGAGAATATATTCAAGTCATAAAGAGGCATTGGATTTCATATTTGAAAATAAGTCTGATAGAACTTCTGAGATAGCCAATATTGTTGAAAAAATTTTATCAGAAAAAGGTTATGATTTAGGATCACAGGGCAAGGGAATTACTCGTTTTTTAACAAAAAAATTAAAAGAACTTCCTATGCCTAATACAGGAACAGGTGAAGGAAGATGGAAATTAAAGGAAAGCTTTCTCTTTGAGATTAAGTACGGTACTGCTGTTAAAAGTAAAGAAATTATTTTGCAAGCAACTATAGCACCGGGAGATCGAAAAATTAGAGAGATATTAAGAAATGCTATTGAAAACACTCAAGGGGCTAAAAAAATTGAAGATATAAAAGCAAAATGGCTTACTTATTTTAAAAAGGTAAAAAAATTGATATTTTAGATAAAGAGTATGAAGATAATAAAAAAGTAGAAAGTATATTTAAAGCAATTATTGAAGAAAGTAAGAGAAATATATTAAAAGTTGAAGAAGGTATGTTAGATGTATCAAAAAAGCTTACCATGCATACCTAAAATTGAAGGTGAATTATTTATAGCAAGTTTCAAATAAAATTTTATTAAAGGGGTGACATTGAAATACAATTATCAAAAGAAAGAATAAAAGATGAAATGATTCATTGTCCTGAATTTTCTAATGTATTTGATAAATGCAGTGATTATCTGCAGGATTTATTTTTTAAACTGGCCATTGCTGTTTCTGAATATTCCTGTAATAAGAAACCTTATGTCAAGGATATGGAGAGTATTGGTTTCAGGCTTGAAAAACCATATACCACAGGAAGAAAAAGTCAGAACTATTTCATGCTTACTCTAAAACCTCAATTTAATGTTATTGATGTTTTTGTAAGAACAGATGGTGTACCTATACATTCACGTATATTGGAGCTTGATAATAAAGGAAATAGGTTTAGCGGAGGTTTTGAGTGGTATGAGTTTTCAGTAAGCGAGGAAGAAGATATTCCTGAAGCTGTGAGAATTGCTTCCATATTATATAAATATGACTAATAAAACTGATGCATATGAGGAATTGCAGTGGATAAAGTACAGATTGAGTATGCTTGACATTATTGATAAAAAACTTTTTATCATGAAAGAGTTTGTACAAAAGTTACAGGACTCCAATTTAAATAAACTGGGAGTAGAAAAATTAAATCATAAACTCAGTAATCTGGCATCACAGATTAAAGCTTTATATAGGAAGAGCAGAAAAAATTGTACTTAAATTCTATTTTCAATTTTTAATCTTCTGACTTTATCCACTATTCCCCAATAGCTTCTATCCAACTGGAATGCAATTTTCTTGTCTGAAATTCCAGTTCGTTTTGATGTTATGATAAAGTTTTCTTCCTCTTTGGAATATTTGTTTTCTGTTATGCCTTCAGACCACTTGTTTATATTTTTATAACCTTCATTTATTAATTCCGATCTTTTTTCTTCAAATCTTTCCTTTGGCTTGATCTTATAATGCATGCAGGGTATTTTCTTCACAAAGGGGCTTATAGCTTTTATAAAATTTATTATTTCACTTCTCTTATTTATTTCCAGTAAAAAATGCTTGCCATCTTTTCGTTTCTTTAGTTTTGTATTTATATCGAATGTTTTTTGATATGGCTTTGCAATATGAGGTTTTCATCTCTTGAAAAGTTTAGAGTGTAAATGTATATACTGGGGAAAATATATCTGGGGAAAATATATATGGAGCCATTTTTCTTCTTGCTTGAGTCTATAATCAGTGAGCCGTCATCCATATATAGACATGCAAGTCCTAAGGGGTGATCCAGGAGCAATATGTTTTCAGGGGTGATTATCTTTTCTCTGTTTTTATAGAACATATTGTAAAGATCAGTGTAAATACTGCTGCTGAGGCAACGGAACTGGGGATTTTTGCAGCTTGTAAGCAGTTTGAAATCAAGGTTCTCAAGCATCTGGGCTTTACACTTTCTATAGGGTACTTGTTTGCTGCATACGTGTTCTCTGTAATAGGCGTTTTTGCTTCTCCCATAGAGTGCAAGGCTTCCATCGCCAAGGAGACTTCCTACAATTATGTTCCTTTCTATTTTATTCATTTTGTATGCTTTGGTGTTTTCAGCAAAATGGATAAAGATACAATTATAAGGTTGAATTTCCGGTAGAAAAGCATAAAAAATAGTCTAAGATAACCTTGCAACCCCAAATATAAGGAGGTATCTTGGGCTATGATTAAAAATTGTGATAAAATTATAGAACAAAACATTAAAAAATCCGAAAGTATTCTAGTAAATTTTATGGATAAACTTGTTAATTTAGATAGTAAAAGTGATATTAATATAAATACTGCAGTTGTGGTAAAAAATTAATTACCGCGAAGCGTGGGGCTGAAACACATATATTATCAATGAATAGATATATACCTGTTAAAAGAGATGCCCTATTTTGCAGACGGTAAAGGATACGGAATTTCAGATGAACAATTTCAAATACCGGCCAATCACAGGATTACAAAAGGTATGACTGAAGTAATAACATATGTATCTCAACTTATGCCATTCAAAGAAGCTTCTGAAACTATAAAAAATCTTACTAACGTGTAAGTAAGTCCAGCTTAGATGCACATTGCTTCAGAAGAAATAGGACAGCAGGTATTTGAAAAAGATTTATTGGAGCCAGTAGAGATTATGACAAGCTGGAAGAGGCTGCACCTCAGAAATTACCGCTATACCGTAAGGAAGGCAGATTATATATTTTTGTTGATGGTTCTCAGGTTAATATAAGAGTCAAAGATAATAATGGCTCCAGCTGGAGAGAGAAATGAAGCTGGGACTCATTTTTAGCGATAGAAATATATTGAAAACAGGCAGGGACACTTCTATAATAACTAAAAAAGAGTACATTCCTTTATATTAGTTATATCTGTAGTTGGTACACTGGCAAACTACAATAGATGGGTTGCCATAGAAGATTTTGCAAATGACGGGAGCAGCTTTTTCAAAAAATATCCTTATTTGCCTTATGGTATACCTTCTCATAATACTATGCAGAGAGTTTTTGAATGGATTGATTCAAGGGAATTCCAGAATACTTTCATGAAATGGATAGGTGAAATATCAGCAAGTCTAAAAGGATCTATCGTAGCAATTGGACGGCAAAATAGTGTGCGGAGCACGTAATATGGATGGGGAAAAATCACCAATTCACATAGTCAATGCTTGGGCCAGCAAATACAGAATAGTCATAGGTCAAGTCAAAACTGACGAGAAAAGCAATGAGTGGTTCAAGAAAAAGAGTTAAGGTAATGACAGATGAAACTTTTCTTGAACTGGTTGTAAAAACACATTTTTAGCCTAATAAGATTGAGCTTATTTTTGATGTCACGGGATATATCCTATAATAAGGACTATCTGGCTATTTAAAAATATCTCTTTTAATTTATGTTAAAAACTGTGAAAATTTAATATACACTTCTTAGAAAATAAAATATTACTTTTCATGCGTTTGCCTTGAAGTAATTACAAAGTTATATTGACTTATAAAATGGAAAATGTTACAATTTATTTATAATTAAAAATAAAGTTAGCTTAAAATAACTTATGGAAAACCATTAGAAACAGTATGTGGAGTGAATGAAACTTGAAAAATATATCAAAAAACAACAGGATGTAATTCATTTTTCCATATTTTTAATTTTAACAATATATTTTCCATGATACATGATAATCAATACCCATGTTGGATTTATCCAAACAAATCGTATTCTTTTTATGAATATTGATGTCGTAGATCCAATTATACCAAAACAAGGGAGTATTGTTTTTGTGTCAAAGAAATCTTAAATCCTTGATAAATAGCATACTTCAATCTAAATCAAGAGTAATTAATTTTGCACTAAAAATAATAAAAGAAAGGATAACTATTATGAAGTTAAAAAAATTTCTAGGTACATCTCTATTGGTGAGTATACTCATTATTGGTACGTCTTCCATGACTTTTGCTAGTAATATCAGTACACTTCAAAATTTTGGTAAAACACAACCCATTAAAATTAGTGCTCAAACAAAGCTAACTTCATCTTTACCACAAAAATCTTTAACCTTAGGTAAATTTAATTTCCATAGTCCAAAATTATTTACAGACAAAAATAAATCAAGCACTACTCCTAAAGCGGTTGGAAACAATTCACCGGATACAGCCTGCTATGTAGATAGTTCGTTATTTGGACAAACATTAGGAGATTATATTAGTGGTGATGATGTCGAAAATTGGTATTACTTTTCAGCAAAAGATAATAGTTTAATCAATTTTATGTTAAAACAAGCATCCGATCAACAAAATATTGCAGTGTTATATCAACTTCAAAGTGATTTAAGCACGTTGGTTCCTGTTGCTTCTGACACGGATTCGGGAACACTTAATATTAATTATAGTGCTAATGGTGCTTCAGGTTATTATTTTCTTAGAATTATTCCAACTAGCCCTGCGACAGGCAGTAACTATCAATTTATCTTAAATGATGTTTCTTATGTAGTAAACTCAAGCTCTACTGTAAAAGCTTCAGGCGTTTTAAGTGCTTTAACTCCTACTATTTATAATTTCACAGCTTTATTACCTGAAAGTTATAATATTATGTTAGACTGCCCAATAGGTGAAAATATTACGGTGACCTTATTAAATTCAAATAACAATAGTATCACTGCTGTTAATTATCCAGCGGGGCAAAATTCTTATTTAACTACACAAACATTAGATCCGGGAAATTATAATGTGATATTACAATCAACTGATCAAAATGTTGTATCAGACCCATTTACATTTCAAGTATTTCCTATAAGGACAGGTAGTGAGTTTTCTGATGTAAACATTGGACTAGGTAAAGTCAATTGGAATGAGGGTTATCACTATTATATACATGATACTAACACTAATTTTAATATTTCAGGAAAACTTCTGGATTCTTCGGGTAATCCTGTATCTAACGCTAATATTGCAGTTGCAGTTTATGACCCAGCTTGGGACGGATATAACCAGGATTTAACTACAGTATCTAAGACTTCAAGTACAGATATTAATGGAAATTTCAATTTTACAGCAGCTTCACCGGTGGCTCGTGGCGTAGAAACTTCAGTAAATGGTCATATATATGATTATGCGCAGATATACTTGTTATGGTATCAGGATTCCTCTACCGGTTATGTAATTTTACCTGCAACTAACATTGGAAGTCCTGAGCCACTGTATATTTATGGATACTAATTCGTATTTAAAAATAATATGTAAAGTTTGATATAAATGATTCTGGAAGCGAGTCACGATCTCATTTCCAGAATCATTTTAATTCGTATCTGAGGGTACTCACAAAATGTAAATGGACAGATAGTAAATGCAGGTACGGGCAGGGATGTGACCATAAATGAACTTGCAGATATTATATGTCATGATAAAGTGAAAATAAATCATGTAAAACACATACATCCGCAGAGTGAAATAATGAAGTTGAAATGTGATTATTCAAAAGCTAAAAGTCTTATTGACTGGGAGCCCAAGTATACCCTTGAGCAGAGAATTGATGAGACAAGGGAATGGATTGAGGGGACTAAGCTGCTGGAATAGTGGAGGCAATGTAAAATAGATACTGTACTTAAAGAAGATCTATATAAGGAGTTGATACTATGCAGATTAAACCGTCCACAAGTATCAGGTAGAATAAGGCGATTGTCCCCGATTTCCGTCATGTCAGGGCGGGTTACTTTTTGTACCTCTTACAGTATTGTAGCTTCTTGCATAACTGTATTCATTCCTTTAATTCTGAAATATTCTCTTTACTTCTCGTATATTCCAAACAGGAAATTTTATCTTACCATTAATATAGTTAATTGGCGATATTGCCCAAACTAATGGGACTAATTTGGCTTTTATGGTATAAAATGGTAATTATAGTATAAACAAGGTTAATTTATAGTTTTATTGTTTTATTGAAGGAAAAATACAGTTGAAAGGATACAGATTTTAGGGGGACTTTAATGAAAATAAATTGTAAAGGAAGCAGGGAACTATTATGTATACTATGTTTATTTGAATCATGGATAAGCTATTATCATAAAGAAAGATACATTATGTTGTTTTAATAAACTTAATTTTTTTATTAATTTTAGATATAGTATTAACGTTACTGACTCTTATAATTTCTATGTTTTTTAATAATATTCTATTAATTTCTTCTATATGGATATTTTTATTTTATTTATTTGTTATGATTATAATAACTTTTCAAAATTTATTTGACACTAATTTTAATATAGCTTCTAAAATTAAGATTTTAATTCTTTCTGTATTTAGTGGTTTGAGTTGGGAAAAATGTATAATTAATTTTGCCTTTTATGTATTTAGTTGGATTATATTACTAATATTTTTAATCTATAATATAGACAATTATATGAAAAATTCAGGAATAAAAAATATTAATTATAATGTACTTATTAGTTTAATTATGATAATTATATTTATTATTATATTTATTATATATGTTTATGGAATAAACAATCCGTATGTAAAATGTAGGAGAAAATTATTGTTATATAGTATATCAACCATTGTTGCTTCAGTAAGTACAATAAATTCAATCGAAGGTATGTATAAAAATAATTTTAATTATGTTGATATTTTTAATTTTCAATTTATATTGTTATTATTTGCTTTAATTTTATCAGTTGATAAAGTTATGGAAAATTTTACGATTTTATTTAAAGAATACAATAATAGTGAGTTAGTGATTAGTAGTAAGATATGTGAAAATTGTATTATATTAAGTGTCACTTTTCCAGTTGTTAGAGATAAAATAAAAAGCTATGTAATTAATTTTGTGGGAGAAGTTAAAAAAACATTTACTATATATAAAGGATTTAATTTTGGAAAAAAGCTTCTGGTAATTATATGTTTTATATTTAGTATAGTATTTTTAATTTTTGTATTAAAGCTTGAATACTTATTAGAAAGTAAGTCGGGAATAATAATGTTTAAGTTTACTGATGTCATAAGAAATATGTTTTATTCATTTAATGAATTAGTTGGATATAAAATTTCAAATATACTATGGATGATCTTGGTGGTAATAGCTAAAGTATTTTTAGTTGTCTTAATAATAATAATATCAATATTTTGCTTAATATATATTGGTGATACTGGATTAAGTATAATAGGTATTTTCAAAGATAGTTTTTCTAAAAAAAGTTATCTATTGGTATATCTATTTTGGGTTTTATAATTATTATGTTATTTGCATTCCTTGACAAAAGAGAAATTATACCAAATGAAATTATTCTTCAAATAATAATTTTCATAGATTTAGCTGTAATTATATTATACATTATATGTATTATTAGTAATAAAATATATAGTATGGTACAAAAATATAAGAATAAATAATAATTGTGCGCCAAGCAAGGGGTAATTACCCCAGCAGGTGGAAATCCTGTCTGAGTAAGGCCTAGCAACCAACAGTAGCGAGTCTTGAGTTGTGATCAGTAATGATGGTAGCTAAGCGTAGACAGCGAGGAAGTAGGCTTGTAATGTTATTGAGCCTCGAAATTTTATTCATTCAGATGGTTGACGTATTAATTACTGCGGAAAGCAAAATCACATAGGTCGTGATTGTAAGAACTATGTGGAACTGCGGGGTCAAAGGGCCAATCATGCTTTGCATTGTGGTTAATTATCAACTGGGGAGAGCCCGCCGTTTCTTAGTAATAAGTATGATGAACAACAATAAAACGGAAGATGTCAAATGAACGACAGGCAGATAGTCTCATAGTACCGCTGAGATTGGCTAATGCCAATGGAAGGAAGGGACTACATAATAACAATCTTTCTGAGGACACATTATCTGTACTCAGGGACAGGAGAAATAGTGGGAACAAAATTAGAAAGAATAACAGAAATATCAGCAAATACAAGAAAGCCAGAATTTACTTCACTATATCATCATATTGATGATGAGATGCTTAAGCAGTGTCACAGAGAACTGGATGGGAATAAGGCAGTAGGCATTGATAAAGTTACAAAGGCAGAATATGAAGTGAATTTAGAAGGAAATATATCAAATTTAGTAAAAAGGATAAAGAATAAGTCATACAAACTATTACCATCATTTATTTGAATAAATTTTTGCTGTGGTGGAGATAGAAATTATAATATAATTAAATTATCAGAGAATAGTGAAGCTGTTAGTGTAAATAATAATTTGGTATGATAAAATAAAAATTAACTAAACTATGAAGACGTGAAAATTTTGTCATGGATACATGACTTTGATGCAGCATGGAAGACCATATGGAAGCTTTTGAAGCCGAGATAGTGGAACTGATTTTTCCAGAACTGTTTTGTAAAATAGAATGGGAAACTGGAACTGAGTCCCTGGACAAAGAGCTGAGTGAAATACAGAAAGAGATATTTGATAGGCAGAATAATGAGAAAATAATTTCGGATAAGATAATAAAAGTAAAACTGAAAGATAAAGGCAGCAAAATACTGTTCATACATGTGGAAGTTCAGAGCTACAGCAGTGGAAATGAAGTTTTCGGGGAGAGGATGTTCAGATACTTTTACAGGATATGGGAGAGATTCAGATACAAGTATAATGATAAATCGGAAATAGTGGCAGCAGCAATCTATACCTATAGAGGTGAAAATGGAAAACATAAAAAGTATGTATATAAATTACCTGAGCTTGCAGAAAATATAATGGAATATAATTTCAGGACACTGGATGTTGAGAAAATGGGGCTTGAAAATATAAGTGATGAAAACCCTCTGAAGCTGGTATTTAAAATGGGCAAAAGATTATTGGATACAGGTGCAGCAGATGAAGATATATACAGTGCCAAAATAGAACTTACAAAAGAACTTCAAAAATACGGTGGAGTGAAAGATAGAGAGCAGATAAAGGCACTGGTGGATTTTTTAGAGTATTTGTTTTTGATAGAAGATCCGAAACTTGAAAATAAATACGAGGAATTCAAGAAATCACAGGGAGGTGTATCTAAAATGTCTGTGGATGAAATAAGGAAAACATACTATACACAAAAAGGTAGAGAGGAAGAAAAGGAAAATGCAAGATTAAAAGATGCGGAGAGAGTTTTAAAGTTGCTTAAAAGAAAATTTAATTACTCAAATGGAGCTTTTGACGAGAAGATAAAAAAAGCGAGCAGCAGTGAGCTGAATTTAATCATTGAAAATATTTTGGATATAAAAGCATTGGAAGACTTAAATAAGTATTTAATATTAGTAATAGTAATCAGAAAATGGTTATTTTATTTTCATGAATAAATGTAGTAACAGAATACTCGATAGGTGTTATTGGAATGCGCTGGTAAATGAAGTACTAGAGCAGGGTTATTATTTAGGCGTATATGCCGGGGAAACTAAGTTTTGGAGGGGCCAGTCTCTGTTATAAAAAAGGAAAAGTTTGATAGACAGAGTGAAGAAGTTCACTCTGTTTTATGATATAATAAAATAAACAGAAGTAAGGTAGAGTGATGAAATGGGAAAAGGAAAAATAAAATGGCACCCGGCCTTTGCGGCAGCAGTACAGCTTGAACTAAAGGAATATAGAAAATATCTGGAGTTTGTAACGGAGTATCAGCTTACACAGGAGCCGCTGAGAATAGACATACTGGTAGTAAAGAAACTTAAGGACATAGAGATAGACAAATCCATAGGGAGAATATTCAGAAAATATAATATATTTGAGTATAAGTCTCCCACGGATTACATATCAATAGATGACTATTACAAGGTGAAGGCCTATGCCTACCTGTACAAGTCACTTACAGAAGGAACAAATAGAATAAATATAGATGAAATAACTATAACACTGACATCAAACAAATATCCGGAGAAGCTGATGGATTATCTGAAAGGCAGGCAGCAGGGAGTTTCAATAGAAAATCCATACAATGGAATATACTACATAAGGAATACGGACATAGAAACGCAGATTGTAATATCCAGAGAACTGGACAATAGCGAAATACGATATATTAACCTTTTGCAGGTGGAACATGATGACAAAAATTTGGTAGAAAACTGGATGAGAGAATACATAAGAAATATAAAAGACCCGCTGTATGCAGTGATAAGGAAAAGAGGAAGGTATAAGACAATTGATACTGAAGCAATATAGTAAAGGACTTTCAATTGAATATATAGCCGATATAAATGATATAGATGTTGAGTATGTAAAGAAAGTAGTGGTGAAGTCCTAAGCTGCTGACTATGGTAAGAAAAGGGAACGTGAATTATCATCATTTATAAAAGATATAAACAATATGCTTGGCTGTGGAAAAGAGAGGGGGAGTGCGGACATAAAGTTGGACTCCCTTAGAGTTCCAAAAGGAGCTTTCTATGAGGCTGTGAAAAAAATTTTGTGTATTCTCTTTCTTAAGGCTAATAATTTAAATCAAAAATTTGTAAGATAATGTCAACATAAGTCGACAAATTCTGTTGCCTTATTAATATATCATAAGTATATTATTCCCACTTTTAGTCAATAATATACCTGCCAATAGAAGATAGGACACTGCTGAGGATAAATCCCAGCACCTATTGGTGTCCTTTACGGAAATGGATGGTTTCAAGCTGTCCGTTTTTATCCGTTTCCGGGAGGACTTAAAGGGATAAAGCTCAGGGGTTTGGGGACAGAGTCCCCGGCTATGCACTTTTGTTTAAAATTTCATCGATGTAGTCATCCATGCTGCATATCTATTTCTGCTTCCAGAGCCTCCTGCAGTATATTCTTGAACATTTTACAAAGCTCTATTCAAATTACGAATTGAAGTATAATTAACTATTCATAGTGTGTCCACATTTCCACAAGATTCTAGCTTTTTAGCATCTTTTGCACTTAACATAATGACATCACCGTTTTTGCTAGTTATCTGCACTGGCTCTGAATTTATTATATTTTGATTTATTATATTATATATATATATCATTTCTTGCTGATGTAACATTATAAGTTTTCATCAGTATCACCTCTTTCTATATTATATCGTACGTTTTTACGTTTGCCTATGTAAATTATTTCATGAATTATTCGATATAATAAGGGGAGAGGAGTGTGGGATATTGTGTTGAATGTTCAGGGACTGAATATGATAAAAAATATATGTTATAAAAATAATAGATATTTATCTCAAAAGTTAAATCAACAAATTAATAGTCAAAATGTTAGAGATGAAAAGTTGGAAATTGAAGATTTAGAATCAAAAGTTAAGTTTTTTTCTCTAAAGGAAGATAAAGTTCAGCAGGGCATGTCGTTGATACAGCAAACAAGCCAAAAAATTGATAATTTGAAGAATATGGGACAACGGCTGAAGGAGTTATCAACTGAATACAATAAGGCAAACTCAGATGATGCTAAAACAGTTAAAGATGAAGCAAAAAAGATATTGTCTGATATTGACACTCTCCTAACTGACACTTTCGGGAATAATTCCTCTATACGTAATAATCAAGTATATATACCTGATGAAGAGAATGGTAAGGGAACAACTATATGTATGAAAAATTTAAATATACAATTGGAAGATGAAACTATTAATGTAAAAGCTAATAACAGCACCAGCAGTTCTAAAATTGGGAAAAAGGATACAAATAAGATAACTATAGAAGGGGATTTAAGTATAGATGATATATTGAAAGATACAGATAGAATAGAAAATAAATTAATAAGTCCAATTAATGAATATTCTAATTACTTAAGTCAACAGACAGATAATCTAACAAGTATTACTTTATTTGACAGTATAAAATCATGGATATTTTCTACTAAATTAGATATTTTAAAACAAAGTTATCAATCAGGGGCTAGATGCTTAAATTTAAATAAATTAATTAAACAGGATCCTACAAGGGCGGTAAGCGCACAATCGTTGTCAATTAATAAAAATATCGTAATGAAATTACTTTGACGGGTCTGCTTGGACTCAACAAATTATTCAATGATTAATTAAGAGTAAGTATGGATTATCATAGGACATTCTGATAAAATAAAGCTAGAAAATAGATAATCAGTAAGGAAGTGATTATTTTATTATCATTTGTAATTGCTTTATCAATTTGCCATTAAGTTATAAGTAATGAGGGTGAGTATTATAAAGGTAAATGAGAAAACTTTGATAAAAGATATTATAAGTATGGGACCTAAGGCAGTTGAGATATTAAAAAAATCTGGCCTGGAATGTATTGCATGTTCGGCATCTCAGAAAGAGAGTATAGAAGAGGCTGCAAAAATTCATAAAATCAATCTGGATGAGCTGATTGAAAGCCTGAACAAAATTCCATTAGGAGAAAAAATAAAATGGAAAATAAAAAGTAAAATTATAAATAGTATGAAGTCGAGATATTCCAAATAAAATAAACAGATTAATCGATGTAATTAGTTTTAAGACCATTTATATAGAATGGTCTTTTTTGCTGCGTGTTATTTTGCAGGAAGACTGAACCCATGGATCACAGAACAGGTATTCTTCCAAAAATTCAGGATGTGTTCCAAATAATTTAATTTGTCTGTAGTATAGAGTATAATTATAATAAATCATAATTAAAGGTATAAAACAGATAAGTGCTGGAAAAGTAAATGTTGGAGGGATAAATAATGGTAAGTGGAGAGATAAAGTCAGAAAAACCTGAATATGAAGTATTAGATGGCTAGCAGAGATTAACAACATTTTTTATTATGATGGCTGTATTTAGAGATGCAATTTGTGATCAAGATTATAAGTATACTATTCAAGAGACAATATATCAGAAAGAAAATAAACTGAAAAAGGTACCGGCGCGTATGCGTATTACATATAAAATTAGAGATAATGTTGAAACCTTTATTAAGGATGTTTTAATAACGAGTAAAGGAACAGACAATAAAGAACTACTTAATGAATATTTAAAATCCAGTAATGTTTCTTTATCAAACATGGCAAATGCTGTAATTATATTGAAATATTTAGTAGCAAATCTGCTAGATGAGAATAAACTGAAGCTTTTAGAATTTATATTTAATAGGGCAATTTTTATTTATGTATCTACTGATAATACAGAAGATGCATTTAGAATGTTTTCAATTCTAAATAACAGAGGGATCCCACTTACTACTGCTGATATTTTAAAATCGGAAAATATAGGTGAGTTGAAAACAGAGAAAGAAATAAAAAAATATGCAGAACTTTGGGAAGAAATAGAAGGAAAGCAGGGGGAACGATTTGATCGATTTTTGCAGTTTATTAGAACAATTTTGATTAAGGATAAGGCAAGAAGTAATTTATTGGATGAGTTTCATGAGAAGATTTATGGGGTTGTACCTCCAAAGTTAAAAAAGGGTGCAGATACTTTTAATTTGGTTTTATTAAGCAAAAAGAAAAATAGTGCATTAGGTAACTTGGACTTTATAGACAAGAAAGAAAAGTATTTAAATAAGAGAATTGGTGCTGCTTTGGAACAAGTATGAGAAGCATTTACAGCAGATTAACTCTGTCTATTGATTAAGTATAGATTATCAGGAAATATTTTGATAAAATAAACATAATAAATACATTTTTCAATGAATAAGAACCTATGTTCCGGCAAATACTAATAATAAAGTAAGATATTGTTAGGAGGAAGATGATATGCCGGAAGATAGAGTCCATCATGAACATGACGTAGGCTACAAGTATATATTTTCTCACAAGGAAACATTTCTGGAACTGCTGCATGGTTTTGTCAAAAAGGACTGGGTTAATTTAATAAAAAGTGAAGATTTGATGTTAATTGACAAGTCGTATATACTTGAAGATTTCAGTGAAGAGGAATCAGATATAGTGTATAGGGTAAATGTACAGGGTCAGGATGTAATATTTTATATACTGCTTGAGTTTCAGTCAACTGTGGATTATAGAATGCCAATGAGACTGCTGTTTTATATAGTGGAGATATGGAGGGAGATATTGAAAAATACTCCCAGAAATGACAGAAGAAAAAAAGACTTCAAGCTCCCTTCAATTATTCCAATGGTGCTTTATAACGGAAAGAACACATGGACTGCTTATAGAAATTTTAAAGATGTATTGAGCGGCAGCAAACTTTTTGAAGAAAATGTAGTAGATTTCAGGTATATGCTGTTTGACATTTATAGATATGATGAAAGGCATCTTGAAAATATGGCAAATATGGTGTCTACAGTATTTTTGCTTGACAAGGAAATAAGCAGGGAGGATCTTATCAGGAGACTCAGGCTGACTGCATATGTGTTGAAGAAGATAACTCCTGAGCAATTTGATATATTAAAGACATGGTTAAAAGGCATAATGAGGCCAAGATTAGACAATGAATATAAAATAAAAATAGAGGAAATATTAGAAAAATCAGGTCAGGAGGAGGCGGATTCCATGGTATCTAATCTGGGAAAAACTATAGACAATATCATAAGAGAAGGTAGAAAAGAAGGTAGAAAAGAAGGTAGAAAAGAAGGCAGGAAAGAAGGTAAATCAGAATTGATTATTAAACAATTGATAAAGAAGTTCAAAAAGCTGCCTGATGGTTATACCAGCAAAATAAGCAATTTGCCGGATGAAACTTTGGATGTTATAGCTACAGATATATTTGATATTGATAAGGTGGAAAAACTGGAGAAATATTTTTAAGAAGATGTTAGAGCATAGTGTACGCTATGCTCTTTTGCTTTCATCAAAAGTTTCAAGACTGCTTATAGCCTTATAGGCATCAGTATTTACTACACTTTCAGGATTTTTTAATAGCTTGTTTTTGGCATCCAGATCATCTTTTAACTTGTCTTTTATTTCACCGAGTTTGTCCTTGTATGAGCCCAGTATTTCAAGATACATCAGTACTATTTTCATTTTATTCTGTTTTCTGGCATCCTGCAGCTTTTTTTCGTATTTGTCGTATTGAGCTTTTAGTAATTTGTAATAGCTGTTGTCCTTATTGATTTCCGCCTGAAAGTCATCCAGCTGGAATCCAAATGCAAAGTTTCTATGATATGCACTTATATTTTTTAAAACGGTGTTGTATACAGTTTTAGCTGTATTACTGGATGTATTTCCTGATTGAAGAAAATTTTCAGCCATGGAATACTGTTTGTTTATGGCATCGGCTGCATCGGATATGGACCAGTTATTGGCAATAGGTCTGTATGTGCTATCTTCAAAGTATTCCTTTATGTGATTCTTGAATTGAGGTAGGCTTTTAAAAAAAACGGCAACTTCCTTTATATCCGTAGTTGTACCTGATTCTATGCTTGAAAGTTTATTTTCAATATTTAACTGGAGATTATCAAAATTATTGTTCTCAAAAGCCTTTTCTACTACGGACATAACCGTATCTGACATGGACAATACAGTGTTTTTGAAAATCTCCTTATCAAATGCTTTAGATTCTGAGTCGTTTTGTGGCCATTCTGTGTATGAATAGTTAAAAAAACTTTCAAAGTTATGGGACAGCTTATCTGCTGCATAATTTACGACATCATTATAGACTTTATCCAGAAGATTTATTTTTTTATCAATTTCGTTTTCAGGAGATTCATTTAAAATCCCTGATTTTATCTTTGTATATTGTAGTGCATAATTTTCAATAAATTCAGGATTATCAGGATTGGCGGAATCCTGCAGTTCTTTTATATAGATGTACTGAATATGTGCGTCATCAGATATTTCGCTTATATCCTGTGAAAAATCACTATTTGATGCAGGGGACAGATTAAAATTTAGGTATAAAGCTGGTATCCCGTTAAAGTGATAATATAAATTTGGTTTATTGTAAAGAACTCCATTATCGAATATATTAAGATTCAAGATTGCTTCATCTTCTTTCTTAGTAATTTTAGGATAAAAATACAAATATATTAAATTATTGATGTATGAAGATAAAACTTTATCAGCATTTAACAATTATGATATAAAATATAATATTATAATCAAGTCAAGATCAAGAGAGGAAAAATTATTATGAAAATAGCAGTAGCAGGGACAGGCTATGTAGGGTTGGTCACAGGAGCATGTTTGTCACATATAGGACATGATGTAACCTGTGTAGATGTAAATGAGAAAAAGGTGAAGCTCATGAAAAGTGGAATTTCCCCCATATATGAACCGGGATTGGATAAAATCTTAAAAGAGGACTGTGAAAATGGCAGACTGGATTTTACTACTGACTATAGAAATGCGTATAAGGACGCTGATGTTATATTCATAGGTGTGGGAACTCCTGAAAAATATGATGGCTCGGCCAATTTAAAATATGTCTATACAGCAGCAAAACAGATTGCTCAAAGCGTGGAGAAGGATTGTCTGGTAGTTGTTAAATCCACAGTCCCGATTGGAACCAATGATAAAATAGAGTCATATATAAAAAGGAATTTGAAGAATAATGTAAATATAGAATTGGTTTCAAATCCGGAGTTTTTATCCCAGGGAACCGCAGTAAAAGATACACTCCATGCAAAGAGGATAGTTATAGGTACTGAGTCACAGAGTGCAGCAGACATAATGAAGAGTGTATATGAAAAATTTAGTCAGCCTATTGTAGTTACCAACAGGAGAAGCGCAGAAATGATCAAATATGCATCTAATGATTTTTTGGCACTTAAGATCTCTTTTATTAATGAAATAGCCAATGTATGTGAATTGGTTGGTGCCAATGTGGAGGATGTAGTCAAAGGAATGAGCTACGATCCAAGAATAGGGAACAAGTTTTTGAAAGCCGGTATAGGCTATGGAGGATCATGTTTTCCAAAAGATACTAAAGCACTTCACTGGCTGGCAGAAGACAACGGATACGAAATCAAAACCATAAAAGCTACTATAGAAGTCAATCAAAATCAGAAATTCAAATTGATAAAGAAAGCCAGAAAGAGATTCGAGATATTCGAAGGCTTGAAAGTTGCAGCTCTCGGACTTACTTTTAAGCCGGGAACCGATGATTTGAGAGAGGCTCCATCCATACCAAACGTCAAAATGCTGCTTGAAGAAGGAGCGGATATATATGCCTATGATCCAGTAGGCATGGATAATTTTAGAAAGATTTTTCCTGAACAAGTGTGTTATGTTAATTCACCGGAGGAAGCTTTAAAAAGTGCAGATGTTGCTTTTATATTCACAGAGTGGAAGGAGATTGTAAACATAAAACCAGGTAAGTTTAAAGAATTGATGAAAACACCTGTAATCTATGATGGTAGAAATTGTTATAATGTGGATACATTTAAAGATATGGGAATAGAGTATTATTCTATTGGGAGATAAATATGCTAATGAGCTATAGAAAATAGCTATAGAATATGGTTATATCCATGGGCAGAAGGGAGCGTACCCGGATTTGTGTAAATCAAGTTCAGGTACGCTATTTTTACATATGTATAACTGGTATAGTGTTAATATAAGTATAAATGAATTTCGGAGGGATATATACTAGCTGTTCTAAACCATTTCGTTTATTTTGTCGAGTTTTTCATACATCTTTTCCTGCTGTTTTGTAGTAAACTGAAAATATATTTCAGTATTTGATACGGATTTATGCCCAAGCCACCACTGAAGTTCCTTGATGTCCATGTCTGATTCAGCTAGATGAACGGCCGTACTGTGTTTTATAGTATGAAAATGATACTTGCTTTTATCAGGTATTCTGGCAATTCTACAATACTTTTTCATTAAATAATCCAAAGTAAACCTGGATATTGGAGCATTTTTTTGGCTTTGAAACAGAGTTTCGGAAGTATCTGATAATTTGCTCCTATGTATGTATTTGTCAAGAATCGATTTAGTTTTCATGTCCAATCTTATAGTATTGTTGTTGCTTCCTTTTAATCTAGTGCAGTAGATCTCTCCTTTGGAAATATTGTAATTTTCCAGTTTTATCAGACCAATTTCAGAAGCTCTAAGGCCGCATCTATATGCTACCCTGAATATAGCTAGATCCCTGAGAGCATGTTTACTTCGACTTTTCTCCATAGCTTTGAAAAGTCTTGTAGCTTCCTCCTGTGTAAAATATTTTATTCTATCTTTATTGTTATTCTGCCATCTCATAAATGTATTAATCCTCCTTAAATAATTCAACTTTATACATATATTGTTGCATTTATTATATCATAATATAGATGTAAAACCAATTTTTAATAAAGATTTAACTATATTTATCATAATATGTATATATTTATTGCATATTATTAAGCATTTATAAAAATCAAGTGATTTATTTTTCATATATGGTAAAAAAATATCAGAATCCAAAGCTAAATTGACACAATATATGTATATTGTGTCAACAAAATAGTACATTATTTACTATAGTTCAAACAAGTAAAGTTAGTCAACAGTATTGGAGGGATACAATTATGAAAAATTTAAGCAGCATGAAAATCAGACAAAAACTTTTAACAAGCTTTTCTTTAATAGCCCTGTTTATTGTATTGGTAGGTCTGATAGGTTCGATAAACATGGGCAAAATAAACGCTGGTTCCACTCAGCTATATAATAATGATTTAAAAACTATAAGAGACCTAAACAAGCTTGACAACAATACACTGCAAATACGTCTGGATATAATTAATCTAGTTGTAAGTCGTGACAAAAGTAAAACTGATAACACTATAAAAATTATATCGCCATACATGGAAGAAAACAATAAAATACTGAATACATATAGAAAATCCGATTTAACTCAGGAAACAAAAAGTCTGGCCTCTCAGTTAAATATTCAAATAACTGAGTATAGAGACGTATTCAATAACGTTTTAAATCTAATGTCCGAAGGAAAATATAACGAGGCGGCAGCTTTAAATGAAAAGGCCGATGATTACAGAATGAAGGTAACTTCCATCATAGATAAGTTGATTGAGATATCCTCAAAAAATGCTGAAAATACAGATATAAAGAATGGAATCATATATAGATCTTCCCTGTATACTATAATTATAATAACAATATTTGGATGGATAGCTGCCACGATTTTAGGTCTTAAAATTTCATCTTCCATATCAAAATCGGCAAATAAAATTTTGCTGTTTACAAAGGAACTAAGCACCGGCAACTTGAGTCAGAGGCTGGAAATTTCAAATAGGGATGAAATGGGAATAATATCTGAAGGCTTGAATATTGCAAACAAGAATATAAAAGATCTGATTAATGAAATAGCAGAGAATATAAATAATATCAATGCATCAAGCCAGGATCTGTCTGCCGTCAGTGAAGAAATATCATCCATGATGTCCTCGGTAAATGAATCGACAGGTCAAATAGCAGAGGGATCTCAAAATTTAAGCAGTATTACGGAAGAAATAAGTGCTTCTTCAGAGGAAATGGAAGCAAGTACCAGTGAATTATCAAAAAAAGCTGATTCAGCTGCAAAATCCTCCCAGGAAATAAAGAATCGTGCCGCAAATATAAAGGGAAAAGCCTCCACGAGTATAGAGGAGGGGAAGATTTTATATCAAGAAAAGAAAAATAAAATTATAAAAGCCATCCAGGAGGGCAAGATAGTTTCTGAGGTTAAAACAATGGCAGCATCTATTGGGGACATAGCCGAACAGACAAATCTTCTTGCATTGAATGCAGCTATTGAGGCAGCAAGAGCCGGCGAGCAGGGAAGGGGATTTTCAGTAGTTGCCGATGAAGTCAGAAAGCTGGCGGAACAATCCACCGATGCAGTAGATAATATAAACAAAATGGTATTATCTGTAGAAAAGGCTTTTGAAAATTTGTCTGAAAGCAGCGAAGAAATTCTAAATTATATAGCGGATAGTGTGGCACCAAATTATCAATTCCTTATGGATACAGGAATTCAGTATGAAAAAGATGCAGAATTTGTAAGTAACATTTCAAAAGAAATTGACAGTTCTGCAGGACAGATGCGTGAAGCTGCATCTCAGGTGAGTGTTGCTATACAGGGCGCGGCTTCTACTGCGGAAGAATCAGCTTCAGGTTCTGAAGAAATACTGGGCAGTATAAATGAAGTAACCAAGGCAATTGAAGGAATATCCAGTTCTTCACAGAATCAGGCTGCCATGGCCGAAAAACTTTCAAATATGATAAGTAGATTTAAAGTCAATTAAATTTATCAGATAAAAAAAGATGTTCAAGAAATAATTTTCTGAACATCTTTTAGTTTTAACTTTATATATTGTTTATTTAAGCATCCAACCGGAAAGTACCATCATCTGAACTTCTGATGTTCCTTCATAAATTTCAGTTATTTTTGCATCACGCATCATTCTTTCAATTGGATAATCAGCTGTATATCCATATCCACCAAATAATTGTAAGCAACGGTTTGTTACATCAGTGGCATTTCTAGCAGCAAATAATTTTGCCATAGCAGCATAATGTGTAAATCTCTTATAATTATCTTCTGCATATGCAGCTTGATATACTAAAAGCTTTGCAGCTTCTGTATTGGCACGCATTTTAGCAAGTTCAAACTGTGTATTCTGGAATTTTGCAATAGGACGTCCAAACTGAATACGTTCCTTAACATATTTTACAGTTTCATCTAGTGCACCTTCTGCAATACCAAGAGCCTGTGCAGCTATACCAACACGTCCTCCGTCAAGAGTTGCCATTGCTATGTTGAATCCTCTGCCTTCTTCTCCCAAAAGATTTTCTTTTGGAACTATGCAGTTATCAAAGAATAGTTCACATGTAGAAGATGCACGGATTCCCATCTTTAATTCATGGCTTCCAACAGAGAAACCAGGAAAATCTTTTTCAACGATGAATGCTGAAATACCTTTTGTTCCTTTGCTTTTATCTGTCATGGCAAAAATAATATATACATCTGCATATCCTGCATTAGTGATAAATATTTTGCTCCCATTTAATACATAATGGTCTCCTTCTAATACAGCTGTTGTCTTCTGCATTGAAGCATCAGTTCCAGCAACTGGTTCTGTCAATCCAAAGGCACCTAATTTTTCACCTGAAGCAAGTGGTTTTACATATTTTTCTTTTTGTGCATCTGTACCAAATTTGTAAATTGGTGTTGTACCAAGGCTTGTATGTGCTGAAACAATAACACCTGTTGTTGCACAACATTTAGATAATTCTTCTACGCATTGTACATAACTTAATGTATCCATTCCAGCTCCGCCATATTCTTCAGGAAATGGAATTCCAAGCAAGCCCATTTCAGCCATTTTTGCTACATTTTCTTCTGGAAAGCGCATGGTCTCATCGATTTCTTTTGCAATTGGTTTTACCTCATTTTCTGCAAAATCACGATACATTTCTTGTAATTGTTGGTGATTTTCATCTTGTTTAAAATCCATATTAAATTCCTACCTCTCTTTTCTTATATGTGTATATAAATTGTGTTGTATTAGTTTGTACCATCTACTGGATAACATACTTTTCCTGGATTCATAATAGAATTAGGATCAAACACTTTTTTAATACCCTTCATTAAATTTATATTCAATTCTCCAACACTGTCTGCCAGGTATTTCACCTTTCCACTACCAATTCCGTGTTCACCTGAAACAAGGCCGCCAACTTTTGTTGCCTCATCATAGATAATATTGAAGAACTTGTCAACTCTTGTTTTGAATTCTGATTCTTCGAGATCATTGCTACATTGATATATGTGAAGATTTCCATCTCCTGCATGACCAAAACTCTTGATGGTCAATCCGCACTCTTCGCCGGTTTTATTTACAAAGTTAAGATAAGAAGCAATTTTATTTACAGGAACTACAACGTCACATTCATCCAATAATTTTGTTTCAGCCATAATTGCTTCAAGGAAACTGGAACGTGCAGCCCATGCATCTTTTATCTTTGCAGGTGTATCAGCGACAAGAACATCAATTGCTCCTGCTTCTAGTACCAATTCACTTGCCTGTTCGATGAGGTCATTTAATTCATCTTCATTGTTGGCATCTATGGTAACAAGCAGATAAGCATTTGCAGTTACTCCGTTAATTACTTGTGGAAATACGCTCTTTCCAATATATCTTTCACTGGATAAAACAATTTCTCTTTCCATGAATTCTAATGCTTGAGGATTTAAATGTGCCAGTTTAAACTTAGGAACAGTGGAAATGCAATCATCTAAATTTTCAAAAGGAATAATTAAACTTGCAACAACTTTTGGTGCCGGCATAACTTTTAAAGTAAGTTCTGTAATAATTCCAAGAGTTCCTTCTGAACCGATCAATAAGTTCAAAAGGCTGTAACCTGAACTTGTCTTTGATACTGTAGCTCCAAAGTTAGTAATTTCACCTGTTGGAAGCACAACTGTCATTGCACGGACATAGTCACGTGTAGCACCGTATTTAACGGCCCTCATTCCGCCAGCATTTGTTGAAACGTTGCCACCTAAGCAGGCAAACTTTTCACCAGGATCAGGTGCATATAATAAGCCTTGTTTTGTACAATCTTCTGCAAGGTCGTTTAACAGAACACCAGCTTGAACGTGAACAACAAAGTTTTCAAGATCATAAGAAAGTATTTTGTTCATCTTTGTAATATCAATCAAAACGCCGCCTAAAACTGGAACTGCTCCACCTACAAGTCCTGTTCCTGCTCCTCTTGGAGTTACTGGAATCTTATTTTCATTGCATATTTTTACTACAGCAGCAACTTCTTCTGTAGAATGTGCTACAAGTACAACTTGTGGAGCTGATGTTCCATAAATAGGCATTTCATCGTGATTATAATCTTCATTGATATCGTCACCAGTTAAAATGTGTCCTGGAGCTGCCTCCTGTAATTTCGAGATTATTTCTTCTGTCAATTGATTATACTCTGGCATTAATAATCATTCCTTTCTAATTTTTTATTATATAATGCTCCAATTAATGGAGCATTATACTTGCAAATCAAATAAACTTACAAATAAATTTTGTTGACTTTATTTTCACTTCCCTGTTAAGGAATAGAAAAATCTTTAATTTGCCTTTACCTTCTTCAGTTCTTCAATCATAACCGGAAGAATATCAAGTACATTTCCAACAATAGCTACATCAGCTATTTCAAAGATTGGAGCCTCTTCATCCTTGTTGATTGCCACAACATAATTGGAACCTGACATTCCGGATGTATGCTGTGTTGCACCGGAAAGACCGCATGCAATATAGAGTTTTGGAGCCACGATTTTTCCCGATTGACCAACCTGATGTGCACGGGAAATCCAACCTTCTTCAATTACCGGTCTTGTTGCACCAACTACACCATCAAGGACATTTGCCAATTCTTCCACAAGCTTGAAATTTTCTGCACTTCCAAGTCCACGTCCACCGGAAACAATAACCTGGGCTTCCTCCAAATTAACGGATTCGGAAATTTCTTTTACTGTATCAATAATTTTTGCTTTGACAGCGTCAGCCGGGAGTTCTAATTTTTTCTCGGTAACACCTGCATTTGAAGCAGGTTCTGGCTTTGGAAAACTTCCATTTCTGATTGTTACTATGGCCTTACCATCTACTTCAATATGTTCTAAAACTGTACCGCCGTAAGCCGGTCTGGTATATATGATTTTACCATCATTATCACTTATTCCTATTACATCGCTTACGATTCCTAAATCCGCACGTCCGGCAACACGAGGTGCAATGTCTTTAGCTAATGCTGTGTTGGCTAGTAAAACAATATCTGGATTTTGTTCTTTGACAGTTTCTGATATTACTTCTGTCAAAGTATCAAAATCTGTAGCAGCATCTATAAAGATAGCTGGAGCTCCCAATTCAGCTGCAGTATCCGCAGCATCCCTGGTACCTACTATAAGAGCTGTTCCTTCTGCATTTAATGCCTTTGCTGCACTAATCAATTCAAGGCTTCCGCCTAATGCCTTTTTTCCATCTGTTTCAATAAACAATAATGCTTTCATACTTTTGATTTCCTCCTTAATTAGATTGCTTTATCTTTTTTCATCTGCTCTATAGCTGTACTTACTGCCAATGCAGCATCTTTCTCCTGAATTTTGATACCAGCCTCTTTTTTAGGAGGGTCAACATATTCAACGTAATGTACTTTTGCCTGTTTTACCTCTCCGATTTCTGCTGCTGAATAAGTTGGGATAACTGCCTTACGACTAGCCATCTTATTTTTTATAGTAGGATAACGTGGATCATAATCCGGCTTGCTTACTGTTAATACAGCTGGAATCTTTAAAGAAACTACATTATATCCTTCTTCAATTTCCTGATGAACGTCGATTCCATCGTCTTTCAAATCGATTTCAATAGCACTACCAACAAAACCTGTTCCAAGCTTTTCAGCCAGCAACGGTCCTACTTGACCGGTAATTTCATCTGTAGATTCCTTACCACAGAGAATCAAATCAAATTTTTCACCTTTGTCTTTTTCAATTTTGTGGATAGCATCTGCCAAAGCATCAGCTGTGACTGCTGCATCCAAATCTGCATACGAATCATCTTTTACAAAGAATGCTTCTTTAGCTCCTACGGCAATGCAATTTTTCAATGTGTTTAAAGAATCCTCTGCGCCAACATTTAATACACTGACACTACCTCCATTAGCTTCTACAAAACGAACTGCTAATTCTAATGCATATGTATCGAATGCATTCGCTGCCAAACTGACTCCATTTAAATTAGGTTTTTTAGTCTTACTATCCAAATGGATTTCAACGGAATCATCTGGAACCTGCTTTACACATAACAGAATCTGCATATTTTCCCTCTCCTTTATACTTTATATTATTAAACTGTTTTTAATAGAACCATAAAGTACCATATTATAATTACTATTTTGATTGATTTTCCCAAAAAGCATTGCTAAATGGTACTACCACTCTAGTTAAAATTTTATCACAATATATAAAATGCTTCAAGTATTTAAGTAACTTTTTTTAGTGCCATATCTTAAAATTTTTTATAATATCCTATATAATTGTAGTATATCAATATGAGCTAATTATCAGGGGGAGATTGAATTGCGAGAAGATATAAATAATATAGTTGAAAATGTATCAAAAATCATAGTTGGAAAAGAACAGGTAATATTGGATGTATTAAAGGCCATCCTGGCAGGAGGACATGTACTTATCGAAGATGTACCAGGTGTAGGTAAGACCCTTCTGGTAAAAGCTTTAAGCAGGAGTCTGGACTTGAAATTTAATAGAATACAGTTTACACCCGATGTACTGCCTTCTGATATACTTGGAATTTCTATTTACAATCCAGAGAAACATGAATTTCAATTTAATAGGGGACCGGTCTTTGCAAATGTGGTTCTGGCAGACGAAATAAACAGGACATCTCCCAAAACTCAGAGTGCATTAATTGAAGTAATGGAGGAAGGGCAGGTTACTGATGGAAACAATACATATCCACTGGATAGTCCTTTTATAGTAATGGCGACTGAGAATCCTCTGGACTATTCCAGTACTTTCCCGCTGCCTGAAGCGGTGCTTGACAGATTCATAATCAAATTGTCCATAGGTTATCCGTCAAAGAATCAGGAAATAGAAATGCTTTCTGCATATCGTTCCACATATGGTGAAGGGAAAAATCAGCTGGATAGTATAAAACCTGTTATGGATATTGACGAATTAAGGTGCTGCCAGAATGAGGTGGCAAATGTACATGTAGACAAAAGAATATATGAGTTCATAGTCGATATTGTAAATAAAACCAGAAATTGTCCAGAATTATCATTGGGAGCTTCACCAAGGACTTCGATAGCACTATTAAAAATGTCCCAGTCTACTGCTTTTGTAAAGGGAAGAAACTATGTGGTCCCGGATGATGTGAAGGAAAATGTGAAGAAAGTACTTCCCCATAGAATAGTACTGTCAGGAGAAGAAAGGTTTAACGGTAATGATGTTTTTAAGGTTATCGATAATATAGTAAAGGAAATACCGGTACCAAATTTAAATATGTTATGATAAAAGTTAAAATATCATTTATAGTTACCTTAGCGGTATTGGCTGCCGCATACTATTTTTATGGGAAAGAAATAATCAACTCATTATTTTTGACATTCATATCCATGCTTGCTGTTTCAATGGTTTCGTTACTTTTTTTGAAAAAATATATAAAAGTAAGACTTGGTTTTCCAGATGGAAAATTTTTTGTGGATGACAAACTGAAAATTTATCTTGAAGTAAAAAATAAAAGTGTATTTTTGTATCCATATATACATTTTACATCTGAATTTATTGATGTAGACGGGAGATTTAGGTTACTGCCTTTTAGCAATATTAAAATTGAACTGAACTGTAGTTTGAGCAAAAGGGGAATTTATACCCTGCAGAATTATTTTCTGGAAGCGTCAGATATGTTTTCAATATCGTCAAGGCGATTGAATTTTGACGATGGATTTATGATGAAAATCTATCCTAAAATCATAAAGCTTCCTTTGAAAGTTCAGAAAATCATAGATGATACGGTGAATTGCATGGAAAATAATATAAGCATGTATATGCCGGATACATATTTTTCCGTTGAAAAATATGCAGTTGGAGACAGTCTTAAAAATGTGCACTGGAAAGTAAGTGCCAAAAGAAATAATTTATATGTTAAAAAATTTGATGTTGTCGAAAAGCAGGGCATTAAAATTTATATGGATATGCTGAATTACAACGTATCGGATGAGATGATAGTTTCTTTCTCCATATCCATAATAAGGCATGTATTATACGGTGGCGAGAGTATTTACTTAAATATTGAAAATTCAAATAGTGCTTCATTTAAATTGACAACACCTGAAGACTATGAATTAATCCTACTATATTATTTAAAACACAAAAGCATGGGAGAAGGAAATTTTTTCAACAGAATATTGAAGAATGAACAAAAAAGTAACCCAAAATATAAATGTACTTACATTATAACTTATGGAATACTGCCCGGAGATATAAAGATGATTTTAAAAATAAAAGAGAGCTGTAAAAATTTGATTATATTTACACTGGAAGATATCTCTGGAGATTTGAAGAAAAAGTTATCTGATACTGGCATATATTGGACATTTAGTGAGGAGGAAGTATGAAAAAATTATATATTCCCGTAGCCATACTGAATGTTGTATTACTTGTTGTTCTGGTCAGCAGGGCTTATGGTGTTGTATATATATCATGCAGATATATAACATTACTGCTTGTAGGAACTATGGCAGTATTTGAGTTTATAAATTATATATTAAACAGAAGCAAGAAAATATTTCTGGCTTTATCGGTGGTATTTGCTGCGATGTCCATATTTGCAGGTATTTACAGGTATTCCTATTTTATAAAGCTGTTCAACGATATGCGGGATATGGCGTTGAGAATAGACAATATGACTGTGGTGAATTCAAGTGTCCATTTTTCATTGATTTATCCATTCTATTTTTTGATGATACCTGTAGTAACAATAATATATTTGATTTTGTTCAAATTTAAGAAGGGTACGGCGGCAGTATTTATTAATACTTTCGTACTGGTATTGTATGGTTTATTGCAATTTGATTCAGCTGTAAAAGATGTATTGCTTTTATACATCTTTCTTGTCTTTATAGATTTGAACAAATATGATTTTGGAGAAAAGTTAAAAGGGGGTTCCAAAAAACGAATAATTAGCTACTATCTTATAGCGAGCATTATATTATCTGGTGTTGTATTCAAATTTGTCCCGGAGAGATCGGGAAAAGAAGCGGATGATATTGAATATAAACTCAGCAGCATGTTTAATGGTGAAAAGACGAGGATTTATAATTTTTCTACTATTGGAATCAATGAGGGGAACATGTCTTTCTTAGGTAAGAAGCTTCAGATAGAAAGTACGAAGCTTTCATTGATAAGCGGTGATGTTCCCGGGTATTTGAGAACAAAAGTATATTACGGATATAACTATAATAGATGGATAGAAAATGTACAACTTCCAATAATAATAGGAAAAAATGTATTGAACGTAGATAGTTTGATACGTTATAATGTACCCAACATAGCAGACAACAGTGAACTTGTCAAAAAGAATATTAAATACAATGAAGAAAACAATATTAAGGTCAGAAAAATTACTGTTCAAAATTTAAATAATAATTTTTCAAGTGTAATGATATCACCTAATTATATAAAAAAAGTAGTTCCAAATAAAAATTCGTATATTACCATGTATGACAATGAGAATTATCTGGTAGGGCAGAATCTATTTAATTATAGTATAGACTACTATGACTACAGCAGCACGGAAACATTTGAAAAATATGTAAAATCAGAACATAAGGATGATATAAACAACATTCATGGAAAAGCCAATGTCAATAATGTAAATTACAATCTGATCAATAATGCCTTGAATTTTACAAGCTCCGACAGAGTTAAAAAACTTGCATATAAAATAACATCAAAGGCATCGGACAATTCGGAAAAGGTAAAGCTCATTCAAAATTATCTGCTTGGCAATTATAAATATGATTTACAACCTGATCCAATGGGTGACAGTTCTCCAGATTATGTGGATTTCTTTTTATTCAATGAGAAGAGGGGATACTGTATGTCATTTGCCAGTGCGGCTGTAATGCTGTGCAGAGCTGTTGGCATACCAGCCAGATATGTGGAGGGTTTTAAAGTAAGAGATGAAAAAGACAGTGGAGGAAGATATATTTTAAGATCTTCAGATGCCCATGCCTGGTGTGAAGTTCTTACATCGGCTGAGAAAGGCATATGGTCAATACTTGAAACTACTCCAAGATATGAAGAAGGTTCGACAGACAGTACAGACAGTACTTTGCAGGGAAATACTAAAAGTGCTGGCAGGCAAAGCCAGACGCAGAATACCGGGAATGATGGAAGAACAAAAGTAATTCCAAAATCACATGAAGATACTGAAGCTAAAAGTAAGCAGCAGAAGCCGGCAGATAAAAATTATTTTACTCATATTTTAGGTAAAGTTAAAAATTATAGATATGCAGCTGTAATTGTCTGTATAGGTTTGATATGTATCATAGTCAAATTTTTAAGGAGAAAATTTATACTTAAAAGTATAGTTCATAGTGAATCCCTGGTACCATTGTATACCTATCTGTTGAAAAGATTGAAAACAATAGGGCTGGTAAAAAAATCTTATGAAACCGACAGGGAATTTGCTGTCAGAATAAAAAATATAATTGATATTGAAGTGTTGGTGGAAGCCGTATACGGGGAGGTATATGGAGATAAAAAAAGTGATTTTGATAAAAAGCTTGTTATAAGTGCTGCGGAAAAAATTATAAAAGAAAATTCCAATATATTAAGATATTATATAAAAAAGTGGATTTAGAATATAGAACTGCTAATATAAATCGGAGAAGCGGAGTACTAAAGAACAAAAATTTTGAGTACTTCGGTTTTTTATTTTTGTATAATTTCTCTAGAGTAAATCCAAACTATTATGGGTGATATTAATGGATGATTTAGATATGAACAGCAGTATAAAAAAGATTATTGACGGTCTTGGAAATACAGATACAGTTATAAAAAGATTCTTTGAAATAGGAAATAAATTTCCAATACAGGCAGTACTCCTTTATGTAAATTCTCTTGCAGACAGAAAATCCATAGATATGAATATACTAAAGCCTCTCATGCTGAGTACAAATGATAATCTACGTCTCTCTACGGATATATGTAACATAATATGTAAAAAATATATAACTTCAAGTAGTACACTTATAGAAGAGGATATTGACCAGGCCATATTTGCCCTGAAACGTGGAGATACTGTATTGATTATAGAATGTACGGATGATTTTATAATAATAGATACAAGAGATGGAAATTATAGACAGATATCAGAATCTTTAAATGAATATGCAGTCAGGGGCTCAAGAGAAGGATTTGTTGAAAACCTGGAGACAAATGTAAGCATGATCAGAAGGATGATAAAGCATACCGATCTGACTATTGAAAATTTTACCCTGGGAAAATATACTCAGACAGATATAAAACTAATATATATAGACAGCATTGCAGATGAAAAGATAATGAAAAATATAAGGGATAGGTTGTCTGCCATAGATGTGGATTCAATAACGGGAGCGGGTATTATAGAACAATATATAGAAAGTCATCCCTATAGCGTGTTTCCTCAATGTTTTGCAACTGAGAGGCCGGATATAGTCATAAATGATTTGATGGAGGGCAGGGCTGCAATATTATGTCAGGGTACACCATATGTTCTTGTAGTACCTGCGGTGTTTACAGAATTTTTTCAGGCAATAGAAGATTATTATGAAAGAAGTATATTGTCTTCTACAATTAGAATTCTAAGACTGATTGCAGTTGTTTTGGTTATAACTCTTCCTGCCGCCTATCTGTCATTTATAAAATTCAATGCGGAACTTATACCGATAAAATTTCTTCTCCCTCTTGTGTCTACAAGAAGAGGGCTCCTGCTGACTCCTTTAATTGAAATATTGTCCATGGAAATGATAGTGGAATTTTTAAGGGAAGGAGGACTGAGACTGCCTGGGAAAATAGGTCAGACTCTCAGCCTGGTTGGAGGATTCATAATCGGTGATGCAGCACTAAAGGCACGTCTTGTAAGCCCTGCCACTCTTGTGGTTGTAGGGACAGCTGTAATTGGAACATTTGTTATTCCAAATTATGATATGTCGCTTTCTATACGTATAGTGAGATTTCCAATGATAATACTTGCCGACATATTTGGAATTGTTGGGATTGCTGCCGGATGGTATCTGATTTTGCTGCATTTATTTTCAATGAACAGCTTCGGAATTCCCTATCTATCCTTAAAAAAACATGATCTGGAGGACACATTCATCAGGGCACAATTGTGGAATATGGACAGAAGACCAGAGGCCATACCAAATAAAAACAGGACCAGACAGGGAAATTCCATGAAGAAATTTAGGGGGAAACATTGATGCAATACAGTCTGGGAAATAAAATAACCCCATATCAGCTGCTATGCATTTTAACAGGTACCGTTATAGGTGTAGGTCTGCTCAGCCTTCCAAATGAAGTAACTGAAATTGCCAGGCAAAATGGCTGGATTTCAGTTATTGTCGGAGGAATTTATCCACTGTATATGGTATGTATTGCATGTATACTTCAGAATAAGTTTCCGGAAAAGAACATATTACAGTTGAGCAAGAAATTTTTTGGAAACTTTATAGGAAATTTTCTTAATATAATTTTTATGCTTAATTTTATAATATATACTACTACTATTGCGTCAGGGCTGACTATTCTTCTGGCTACCTTTATAATGAGCTTTATGTCGCCGATAAAACTACTCATATTTGTAATTTTTCTGGGAGCCATATCAAGTTACAGCGGACTGAAACCTCTGGCAAGTATAAATGAATTGATTTTTGTAATTACTATAGTTGTTTGTCTTATTTCTCTTGTTGCACTTGGCAAAGGGAAAATTTTAAATGTTCTTCCTGTATTCGATTTGGATGTTAAATCCCTGCTCAGTGCAAGTTTTAAATCATATTTCTCATATGGCGGTACGGAAATAATTTTTTTACTATATCCCTTACTGAGCGATAAAAAGAACTTTAAAAGTTATGCGGTAATAGCTGTGCTGTTTATAATATTTCTGTATTCATCCATAACTTTTTTGACAATATACTATTGCGGAATAGACTTGATAAAAAAATCCTTCTGGGCAATACTTATATCTACTAAATCAATTGAAATACCCATAATAAACAATTTCAGATTTATATTCATGTTTCTATGGACCATAGTCAATTTTAAAACTATTTCTAACAATTATTTTGCATCTGTATTTATATTGCACGATTTACTTAAAAAGTTTTCAGTCAAGAAGCTGTCCATAATTATGTATCCCATTTTAGTGTTTATGGCTTCCAACTTCATAAATGAAGAATCCAGGAGAACTTTTTTAAAATTTATAATTCCAAAATATGTTTTATTCAACATAGTATATTTTACTATAATATGCTGTATGGTACTTGTAAAAAGGAATGATTTAAATGAAAAAAAATAAAATCCTGATTATTATACCACTCTTATGTATGATATGCGCATTTTTTATGGTAGGTATAAAAAATGCAGATGCAGTTGAGAATCTTGAGATAGTTGCAGGAATAGGTTCGGATATTGAATACAATACTCCGAATTTGGTATCATATAGTATACCATTATCTACCTATATATTTGGAGATACGGGTGAAGATGGAGAAAATACCAGAATAAGCAGTACAATAAGAAAAGGTGTGGGGAAAACCATAGGTGAAACTAGGGAAAACAGGCAGTCAATATCGGATAAAAAGAGCATACTCGGATTTGAAAAGGTGTATGTGATAAGTGAGAGCAATGCTGTTTATGGAATTGAGCCGATAATAGATGTATTATTCAAAAATCCGCAGCTGAATGATACCGGTTATTTTGTAATATGCAAGGGCAAAGCTGAGGATATGCTTTCACACAAGGTAAAGGGATATCCGAGTTCCTCTGATTTTATAGAAGGCCTGATGAAAAACGAGTTCAATTATTCCTTTTTCCCAAAGAATACAAAGATAACGGACTTATATACCTCACTTTATGTTGAAGGTGTCAATCCTGTTATACCCTATATTGAAATATGCGATGGCAAGATAAAAGTATCGGGTATGGCTTTGTTCAAAGATGCAAATATGGTTGCAAAATCAAACCCTGATGACAGCAAATGGCTTAATCTAATGAGAAATGATAGAAGCTTTGGAATTGTGAGCCTTCAGAAGAGTTCAAAAAATTATGCAGACTTTTATGCGGATTCATCAAGAAAAATCAGTGTAGACAGAATTGATGGAAAACTTCATTTCACAATAGAATTGAAATTGAAGGGAAATACAATTACGAATACTTATTTTAAAGATCTTTCAAAAAACGTAAATACTAGAGAACTTTTTGAAAAAGAAATTGGAGAAATAGTGCATAAAAATTGTTGCTTGGTTATAAATAAGATGAAAATGGAATATAAAACAGACTGCATAGGTCTTGGACAGTATGCTGCAGCAAAATATGGAAGGTGGAGCAATACGGATTGGAACAAAGAAGTGCTTGATTCCAGTATAGACGTAAATGTAAAAGTATCTGTAGAGAACTGCGGACGCGGCTCTTTTCAAAAATAATAAAGAAAGTATATATAAAAACGATAATAAATATGTTCGGGTAATCAAATACATCTGGGAGATGATAATATGGATATAGCAGCACTATCAATTGTAATGAATCAGTCAAAGGTTCAGCAGGATGCAGGAATAGCAGTTATGAAAATGGCTATGGACAACAATAATGATACTGCTTTGCAGATGACTGAAATGTTGGATGATATTACAGTAGATCCCAACCTCGGAAATAATATAGATATGAGGGCATAGATCGATGTTCTCAATCTATAGCTTGACTGACTAACATATACAGTAGAGTTGTCATTATTATATGGTGACAGCTCTACTGTAATTTAGTTTGAAATAAAAATATAAATTTGTCAGTGTACAATGATGACAATAATGATTTTCTTTTGGTTGAGAAACCCATTGAAAACGTATTATAATTAAAGCGAAAAGAGGTGACGCTATGAGGTTCTCAGCAAGATTAATCCAAATTTTATTCCTTTTGCTCAGGTCGGATAAACCTATTCCCGCTGGAGTTCTTGCTGAAAATTTGCAGATAAGCAAAAGAACTATATTTAGAGAATTGAGAAAAGCAGATAATTGTTTGAAAGAATATGATCTTAGCTTGGATACTAAATCTAAAAAGGGTGTCAGTATTACTGGAAATGAATCCGATGAGAACAGACTGCTGGAAGAATTGAAGAACCTGGAATATATTGATCCGCAAAACAGAAAAGAGCGCCATAATCATCTTATTCTGGAGTTATTAAAGCAGGAAGAACCTCAGAAGATGTATTATTATTCAAGCCTTTTAAAGGTTAGTGAAGGTACAATCAGCAATGATCTGGACACTGTAGAAAACTGGTTTTTAGAAAACAATATAAAATTGGTTAGAAAATCCGGGCTTGGAATTTACCTGGATTATAAAGAAGAAGATTACAGGAAAGCATGTATGAGATATGTATATCAGAATTCAGAGGACCCGTTTAAATTATTATCTGATCTAATAGAGCCTGATATCATAGATAAAATAATTGCTTCAATGAAACATGTAAAGAACAGTATATTAAGTGAAATGGCGGAGAGTTCCTATACGGAACTCACAGCGTATTTGTCCATAATCACAAAGAGGGTACTTATGGGCAGGAAAAATATAAGAGAAAAGAGTATAGATTTAACAGAGAAAAATATTAGGGACTATGAATTTGTAATAGAATTAATTTCCATGCTCGGTGGGCGATTTTCAATAGAATATACTACTACAGATATAATAGATGTGTATATATACATCAAGGGTTCCAAGCTTCAGCACATAAATGAAAGCGAAGATGTAGTTGATACAGAACCCGACATCAGATATATGATATATGAAATGATTCAGCAATATGATAGTACTATAGCTTATCAGCTTAAACAGGATACGGATTTTATAAAGGGGTTGATAGCACATGTAAGACCTACAATAGTGCGATTGAAACATGGAATCGAGATTCAAAATCCATTTCAGGATGAGATAAAGGATTTATATCCTAGGGTATATGAAAAAGCCCAGAGAGCTGCAAAGGTAATTGAAGAAAAATTTGATGTTGAAATTCCAGAGCAGGAACTGGGCCTGCTGGCAATACATTTTGGCGGAGCTGAGGTACGGCTGAAAAATAATTATAAATTCAGGAGAAAAGTAAATGTAGGTGTCATATGTTCCAGTGGAATAGGAATTTCTGCACTGCTGTCTTCAAGAATATCCAATATTTTTCATGACAAGGTAAGGATAAGAACTCTTTCCTTTGAGGACCTGTACTCTGATAAAATAAGTGATGTTGAAATATTGATATCAACCTTTGACCTGAATACTTCCAAATACAATTATATAAAGGTAAATGCAATGCTTACGGAAAAAGACGTTCTTTTGATTTCAAAGGAGATTGAAAACGTATTAAAAAATTCAAAATTGGATGAAAGTACTGAAAAAACAGATGATACACTTACCCAGGTGGAAAAGATAAACTTGATAAGCAGGGAAATAAGCTCTATTATCAAAAATTTTGAATTATATACTGTAAATTCGTATATCCAGCTGGATGAAATTATGACTTTTGTGAGTGAAATACTTGGAGAAAATGAAAGCAATAAAAATTATATATACAATGATCTGAAGAAAAGAGAGATGTTGTCTACACAGGTTATACCGGAGTTTGAATTTGTACTGCTCCATGCGAAGACCAAAGGAGTGGATGAATCAAAATTCATATTGATAAAACCTGAATCTGATCATTTTGAAAACGAGTATTTTTCAAAGGCTAAAGTAGCTTTGGTTATGCTTATACCGGAGGGCGATCCGAGAGATGTGCCGGCAATTTCAAGTATAAGCAGTGCACTGTTTGAAGATGAAATATTCCTGGATGATATAAAAAATGGAAACAGGGAAGCTGTGAAAAGTTATATAGAAGAGGTGTTGAAGGAATATCTTGCGGAACAGATAAAAAACTTATGAATGGGGAGATGATAGTATGCTGAAAGAGATGCTGGAAAATAATATAAATGTGGTGGATGAAGTGGCAAATTGGAAGGAGGCCGTTAAAATTGCAGCTGCTCCATTGAAGAATGGTGGATTCATAAAGGATGAATATATTGATGCAATGCTGAACAATATAATAGACAACGGACCTTATGTGGTTATCATGCCTGGTGTTGCCATGCCGCATTCAAGGCCGGAGGATGGGGTATTGAAAACGGGAATGTCACTTTTGAAGCTGTCGAAAAGTGTAAAGTTCCCGGAGGATAAAGATGTAAAACTGATCATTGTCCTGGCGGCAAAAGATTCCGACAGACACTTGAAATTGATCTCTGAACTGACTGAACTGCTTATGGAAGATGAATCTGTAAAAAAACTGTTTTCGGCAAAATCCAGGGAAGAGGTACTTGAGTGTATATGTTAGATAGAATTGTGTCATATAAATTTTCAGTTAATTCCTTTGAGGTGAATGCAGATTATTATGAAAGGGATATAAAAAATATATTCATACCCATATTGAAAAAGTTGACTCATATGAAGAAAAATAAAAATGGGAGATTCCTTGTGTATTTGGCGGCTCCACCCGGGGCGGGTAAAAGTACTTTAGCTTCATTCCTGGAATTTCTCTCAAGGGACAATGAGGAGGTTCTGGAAATACAAGCAGTTGGAATTGATGGATTTCACTATCATCAGGATTACATTAAAAACAACAGTATAGTAGTGGATGGAAAAAAAGTACCTATGGTAGAAGTCAAAGGGTGTCCGGAAACTTTTGATCTGGATAGATTGAAATCAAAAATAGCAGCTTTAAAACATGAAAATGTCATGTGGCCGGTCTATGACAGAAACCTTCATGATGTAGTAGAGGACCAAATACTTGTAACAAAGGATATTGTGTTGATTGAAGGCAACTGGCTTTTGCTGGATGAGGACAAATGGAGAGAATTAAAAGAATATTGCGACTACAGTATCTTTATAGACGCCGATGAAGCAATGCTGAAGGAAAGGCTGGTACAGCGAAAAACGAGGGGGGGATTATCCAGGGAAGATGCAGTGAAGTTTTATGAAAAAAGCGACGGCAAAAATTTGAGAAGAGTGATGGACAATAGTTCCGGTGCCGATTTATATTTGAAGCTGTCGAAAGATGGAAAATATGAAACAGGAGGTATTATAAATGGAAATTAGTAAACAAAAAAAGAGTGCGAGATCAAAAGTACAGGCTTTTGGTGGATTCTTGACGGGGATGGTTATTCCAAATATGGGTGCATTCATTGCGTGGGGATTCATAACTGCACTGTTCATACCGACGGGGTGGATTCCCGATGCGTACTTTGCAAAGCTTGTATCACCCATGATAACTTATCTGCTTCCGCTGCTGCTTGCATATACAGGCGGTACGCTTGTAGCAGGAGCGAGAGGCGGAGTGGCAGGTGCCATCGGAACTTTCGGGTTGATAGTAGGTGCAAATATACCAATGTTTCTTGGGGCAATGATCATGGGACCGCTCAGTGCATATATAATAAAGAAATTTGACAAGCTTATTGAAAATAAAATACCAACTGGATTTGAAATGGTCATCAACAATTTTTCACTGGGAATAATAGGTTTGCTGCTCTGTCTTGTTTCCTATTCCCTGATAGGACCTGTAATACTTCAGGCCAACAAGGCAATAACCGTGGCTATAGAAGGTCTCATAAAAACGGGATTTTTACCAGTTCTGTCACTTATAAACGAGCCTGCAAAGGTATTGTTTTTAAACAATGTAATCGACCAGGGAATTTACTATCCATTGGGAATGCAGGCGGCACTGAAGGCAGGAAAGTCTATCTACTTCATGGTAGCTTCTAACCCCGGAGCAGGTCTTGGACTGCTGATTGCATATTCTCTGTTTGGAAAGGGTACATCCAAGGAAACAGCACCGGGAGCAATAATAATACATTTCCTGGGCGGCATACATGAGATATATTTTCCATATGTACTGATGAAGCCGATATTGATTGTGAGTATGATACTCGGAAGTGCTTCAGGTATAGCAACATTCAGTTTCTTCAAGGTAGGACTGGTTGCAGGACCGAGTCCGGGATCAATATTTGCATATCTGGCATTGACGCCAAAGGGAAATTTTGTAGGAGTAATTGCAGGAGTGACAGTAGCTGCATTGGTAAGTTTCCTTATATCATCTTTAATACTGAAATCATCGAAACAGACAGATGAAGAATTTGAAGAGTCGGTTAAAAAGTCAAAACAAATGCAAAATGAAGGCAAGAAAGTATTAAAGGATGTATTGACGCAGGATGAAACTCCTGTTGATGCACCGATAAAATTTATTGCATTTGCCTGCGATGCAGGTCTTGGAAGCAGTGCCATGGGAGCCAGTGCATTTAGAAAGAGAATGGAAAAGGAAGGACTTTCAGTCACAGTCAAAAACTATGCCATTGAAAAGGTACCACAGGAGGCCGATGTAATTGTGACCCATGAAAGCCTGCTGGAAAGAGCTAGATCCGTATGGCCGGATAAACGTATAATAACTATTGAAAATTTCATGAGTGACAGCAATATAGATGAATTATTATCAGAATTAAGGAAACAAACTGAAAAGTACAAAAAATAAGGAGATGTTGATTTATGAAAACGAGAGCGGCAGTTCTGGCAGGAAAGAATAAAATATATATAAGAGAATTTGATTTGCCGGAAATTACAGATGATGAATTGCTGGTAAAGGTGATTTCGGACAGTGCTTGTTTATCTACTTACAAAGCTCTGATAAGAGGAGAAGAACACAAGAGGGTTCCCGAAGATGTATCAGAGCATCCGGCAATCGTAGGCCATGAATTTGCAGGAATTATAGAAAAGGTGGGAAACAATTTAAAAAATAAATTTAGGGAAGGGCAGAGATTTGTACTGCAGCCCGCAATGGGACTTGAATCAGGCTACTCTGCCGGATACAGCTATGAGTATTTTGGAGGGTGCGCCACCTATTGCATAATTCCCAAAATAGCAATTGATTTAGGCTGTGTGCTTCCCCTAAACGAAACATACTTTGCAAATGGATCACTTTCAGAGCCAATGTCCTGCATAATAGGAGCATTTCATGCCAGCTACCACACAAAGCAGTATGTTTACGAGCATGATATGGGAATAAAGAAAGGAGGAAAGGTTGCACTTCTTGGCTGTGCCGGTCCCATGGGACTGGGAGCCATAGAGTATGCCATCAATGGCCCGGTAAAGCCGGAACTGGTTATAGTTGTAGATATAGATGAAGCGAGATTGAACAGGGTGGCCGGACTGATAAAAGCTGAGGAAGCCATGAAAAAAGGTGTTGAACTGATATATCTTAATACCCGGAATAAAGATGCGGTGAAAGAGCTGATGAAATTGTCAGGGGACAAAGGGTATGACGATGTATTTGTATTTGCAGCTGTCGGGCAGCTGGTGGAAACTGCCGACGATATATTGGGCAATGACGGCTGCCTGAACTTTTTCTCCGGACCAACCGATGACAGGTTCAAGGCTCCGTTCAATTTTTACAAGGTTCACTATGAAGGAACCCACATAGTTGGAACATCAGGCGGATCAACCGGAGATATGCTGGAATCCATAGAACTGTCGGAAAAGGGTCTTATTAATCCATCCTTCATGATAACCCATGTTGGAGGGTTGAATGCAGTTCCGGAAACTATAAGGAATCTGCCTCATATTCCAGGAGGAAAGAAGCTGATTTATCCCCATATAGAAATGGAGCTGACGGCAATTGAGGATTTTGAAAAGCTGGGTGAGGATAATGAGCTTTATAGAAAATTAGCTGAAATATGCAAAAAACACAATAACATCTGGTGTGAAGAGGCTGAAAAATTCCTGCTGAATTCACTTGAGAAATGAGAATACTATTTAAACAGCTGTAAAAGGCTGTTTTTTTATTGGTAAATGCTAAAGTATGACAAATAAGGTTCCGATAACTTATTAAAGAAAGATTATTTTAAAGTGAAACTTACATTGAGTTTGGAGGAAAGACTGTGACTATAAAAAGAAAATTTATAATTGGATTGACATTGACTGCCATCTTCAGCTTTGCCTCATTGCATAAAGTCAGTGCCTCAATTCCGACAACAAAGAGGCTGGCGGGAGCCGACAGGTATGCTACGTCTTTAAAGGTTGCGCAGGATGGCTGGTCTTCCTCATATTACGCTGTCCTTGCTTCCGGGGAGAATTATCCGGACGCATTGAGTTCCATTCCACTGGCAAAAAAGTATGATGCACCTATACTTTTGACTCATGGAAATTATATAGATGGTTCCATAGTTACGGAACTTGAAAACCTTAATATTGGAAAGGTGTTTGTAATAGGTGGTAGAGGTGCTGTCAACGACAGTGTAATCAGCAGGCTGAATTCGCTTGGCATGCAGACGGAGAGGATAGGTGGGGCAAACAGATATGACACCTCCGTAAAAATTGCTGAGAAGTTCGGAAAGGTGGATACCCTTGCAGTTGCAACAGGTATGGATTATGCTGATGCATTGTCCATAGGTCCGGCAGCTGCGCTTATGGGAATTCCGGTGATCCTGGTGCCAAAGAACATCATGCCGGAGGAGACAAAAGCTTACGTTAAAAATTTGAATACTACAGTAGACAAGGTCTTTATTGTAGGTGACAATAGTGTGGTAAGCGACAATGTAGCAGGTGAGTTTGAAAATACGCTGGAAAGCGATGATGGTGCCCAGCAGTTTGGGAATGTGGAGAGAATAACAGGGAAGGACAAGTATGAGAGAAACATAAATGTAATAGCCAGATTTCTTGAAAAAACAGGAACCAGTGAAGATTACAACAGCAGCAGCGACCTGTTCAGCTTGAACAATCTGTATATTGCTTCAGGCGAGGGATTTGCCGATGCGCTGTCAGGTGCAGCTGAAGCGGCTAAAAACAAGGCTCCTGTAATACTTTCCGGGGAATCGAATTCAGAGCTGATAAAGAATTTCATACTTACCAAGATACCCAATTATGAATATGACAGTGATATACCTGAATATCTTACGGTTCTGGGAGGACAGGGAGTTATGCCAGATTCCAGGGTAGGCGACATATTTGGCGACGTGTTCTGGGACAAAAATGCAAGTACGGGAGATTCATCCACAACTGTTTTCAAGGACAGCAATCTGGAAAAGCTCATAAGAGAAAAGGTGGGAATGCCTGTAGGAACTCTCAATTATTCAGACCTGAAAAATATTACATCACTGGATCTGAGCAATCAGGGAATAAAGGATATCAGCGGACTTGAAAACTGTGTAAATTTGAAGAGTCTGGATCTTAGCTATAATCAGATAACGAGCGTAAAACCTCTCCTGAAACTGTACAATCTTCAGGATCTCAATCTGAGCCACAACAGAATATCCGATGTTTCGTATTTGTCCAATCTTACGAGCCTTGGTCAGTTGAATTTAAGTGACAATGATATAGATACCCTTGGCTATTCACGAAAAAATTCCAAGGATGATGACGACGATGATTATGACAAGACAAGTGACAGTGTTTTTGAATACATGACGAGGCTGACTTCTCTGGACTTGAGCAATTCCAGTACAGATGGAAGCTACAAATACAAGAATTCTATAAGCAGCTCCGATCTGAGTGATTTGAAATACCTGATAAGGCTTACGTCTTTGAATCTTAAGGGAACAAATGTAGGAAGCCTTACAAATCTTGAAAAACTTACAACCTTGAATACTCTCAACTTGAGTGATACAAATGTAAGCAATCTGGATACCCTGAAAAAGCTGACAAACCTTACTTATCTGGATCTGAGCAGTAATGACAGCATAGACGGAAATGACCTGAAACCGCTTCAGAATCTGACGGGGCTGAAGTACTTGAATCTGAGCAACAACGATATCGATAAACTGACCTACATAAGCGGCCTTACAAATTTGAAAACACTTTACTTGGAAGACAATCCCATACTGGACTATACACCGATACTGTCCTATGAAGAATCTCTCTATTACAGGGATTTTGATATAAGCTCCATAAGCGGCGATGCAGTATATTCTCCGGACAGTACAATAAATGCCGAAATAAAAAGTCAGATAAGTGATTTTGAGAGTTCATACAATTATAAAAACTACGATAAACTCAGATTCAGAGTGCTTTACAGGTCCTATGATTCCGGAGCCTACAATGGAACACTTCAGACTCTTAGAAGTGAAATGTCCTGGCTGAAGCAGAAGATAGCTTCAGGCGGTCTGTCTGATACTGAACTCAAGGATGCAAATGAAAGCCTTTCAAGTGTCCAGAATGAGCTGGCGGATATAGACAAAAAAGACAGTATGAACAAGAAGGTCAAAGATCTTGAAAATCAGCTGTCAACATCCAACAAGGCAAATGATATGGAAGAGATAATAAATAAAATCAACTATATATATTCTGATTACAGATATGATTATTATAGAACGCTTGAGAAAAGGTATGCCGATGATATACAGAATATAGAGGCACAGATCCAGACAATAGGGCTGCAGGATCCGGGTTACAGCGGAAGTGATACTATTGACAGCCTTCAGAATGCACTTGAAGATAAAAAAGATGACAGGGATTTTGCAGAACAAAAAATAAATATGTACGATAACTACAGGAATTTCTTTAATGCAGTTAATTCCGTACTTGAGGAGAATTAGGGAAAGGAGTGCCTATATATTAATGAATAATCTAAAAATGCCGGGAGTGCTCAGAAGCAGAAAGTTGGCTTTATTGGTTGCAGCTGCGGCTATTGCAGGTGTTTTGAGTACTACAAAAGCATATGCGGCACCATCCGTTGAAAGATACGGTGGTATAGACAGATATGAAACGGCGGCCAAGGTGTGTGATGCAGGGTGGAATACCGATACGAAATATGCAGTTCTGGCAAACGGGGAAAACTATCCCGATGCTCTCTCTGCGGCTCCGCTTGCAAAAAAATATGATGCACCCATACTTTTAACAGGTGCCGGTACCTTGAGTCCGTACACATCTTCCGAGCTTACAAGATTGAATGTAAAAAATGTGTTCATAGTGGGAGGAAAGGGTGTTGTATCCCAGAGTATAGAGGATTCGCTGGCGGCTAGAAATATAAAAGTTACAAGAATCGGAGGGGATGACAGATATGAAACGGCCCTGAAGGTTGCGGCCAAGGTCGGAAAATCCGGGGAGGTAGCACTGGTCAATGGGAATGACTTCAGAGACGGCATGACAATAGCCTCCATAGCGGCCTTAAAGGAGATGCCAATAATACTGACCGGCGGGAATTATATGCCTGCTTCTGTAAAGAAATATCTTGGGAATGGTTCCAAAATGGATCAGATATATGTAGTGGGCGACAGCAATACTATAAGTGACAGTGTCATAAATGGATTGTCAAATGTAAAGAGAATAGGGTCGGGAAATTCATATAGTAAAAATGTAGGAGTAATACAGGCTTTCCAGAATGAAGTGGATACAGGTACTTTATACATAGCTTCTGCCAGGGATTTTCCGGATTCACTGGGAGCTTCCGCACTTGCACCAAAAACTTCATCGCCGATACTCTTCGTAGACAGTCCCCTGGATGAAGCTACGTCAAATTTTCTTAAAACCCACATAGTCAACGACCTGAAGGTGCTTGGAGGTACGGGAGCTGTAAGCTATGAAGCGGAAAGCATAGCAAAGAGCCTGTCTCTTGGAGTGGGTAATACTGACAACATAACCGATACCATATGGCAGAATGAAAAGTACACACCTAGAGAAACAATAGTTATAACAGCTACCGACGGTACTAAAAAGGAAATGCCCGTTGAATGGAATCTTACCAAAGTAAACACCACAAAGCCCGGTATTTACACATTTACCGGGACGGTGAAGGGCACTGACGAAAAAGTATATGCAACACTCACGGTAAAACCGCTGCCTTACAAGATTGATGACATTGAAAAAACAGCGGCAAGCAGGAACAGCTTCAGCCTGCCTACCACGGTTCCGGCACAGATGACCGACGGCACTACAAGCCAGGTTGCAGTGTCCTGGGACTATGGAACGCAGTCGGGAAACAAGCCAGGTGTCTATGTCTTCTACGGTGCAGTGGACAAATACAGCAAGAAGGTCAAGCTTACGTTGACAGTTACCGACAGCGGGTCGACAACCAAAACTATAAAGACCATAAACAATATAAAGAAAACTGTAAGCAACAAGTCCGATTATAGCCTGCCAACCAAGATACCTGCCATAATGACGGACGGCTCCACAGAAAATGTATCTGTAACCTGGGGACCTGAAAATGATTATGCCGAGGGTGTGTATACCTATGAGGGAACTGTAAGTGGGTACAGCAAGAAGGTAGAGCTTATGCTTGTAGTTACCGGTGAAGGTGGACAGGACCCTAATGATCCAGACTATCCTGATAACCCGGACAATCCGGATAATCCAGGAGATAATGATACTGATATCCAGGCAGATCCGATGTATGTTATTCAGGGTGAATCTTATGATTTGCCTAAAAAAGTTACTAATCCATCAACTAAAAAATCATTTAAGATAGATTCCTGGAGTACTAAATCTATTGATGTCAATGGAATTGATTCTGAAGATTATGATGATTGCTCAGTTACCATAATAAATTTTGAGGGAATTATAAATGGGTCAGATAAAAAGGCCGGTATTACAGTTTATATAAAACCAAGAATTGTATCAGTATATCAGCCGGACTTGATTATAAATATAAATGCGGAAGATTACGCAGGTCAAGAATATAAATTACCTGATACTATAAGAGTTGTTACAGCTGATGGCAAGATTAAAATAGCTAAGGTAACATCCTGGGATAAACCATATGTAAATATAAACACTCCTCAAACCTATTATATAAAAGGTACTGTAGAATATTTTGCAAATCCTATACTTGTAAATTTAACAGTTAACTAATTAATTTAAAACTATGAAATTTTGGGAGGGAATTCAATGAAAAAAACTAGATTGTTGGTTTTAACAGCAGCATTTGTACTGGGGATTGGTACTGTTGCCTATGCTGAACTGCCTGACAATGCCCTTATAGTAGGGAATAATGCTTACAGTTTAAATTATGTAGTATCGCACATATCGCAGTTGAATGATATACTAAACAATTCAAACAGTTATAAGGATATATATTATAAAAATAACAGCGGCAGCATTGTTTCTCTGTTTAATGGATCTGATGTTACAGAGGATACTGTGTCATCTAAGGGGCTGATTAAAAATATAACCTACTATGATATAGATAATAATGGAACAGGTATAAAAACCAATTATGCATATTCAGGTAGCGAATATGCACAATCCAATTCCACTATAAAGGCAGATATTACCAAGACAGAAATATCAGGAGGATATTTTATAAATATTCATGTGAAAAGTGCTGATTTGGTGAATCCGTCAGACTTATTGCCACAATTTTTTAAAGTGGTAGATGAGAGTGATCTTGTTAAGAGAATAGGTATACCTGGAGAGGGTGAGGTTATAGACGATTATCAGATAACACTTATGACGTATAAACCTTCACTTACATTGGCCATTCTTGCCAATGACAGAACGGAAATAGGAACAGTTGCCATAAAGCTGGATTCTGATCTGGAAGATGGTTTGAATAAAGATATGAATCTTGTACTTAATATAGACAGTTCTGTGGAATATAACTCAAATGGTGGGAATACTTCAGGAAATATAAACAATAATGGATTACTGTCAGACGATGGAAGCTGGATCTACTACAGCAACCTGGCGGATGGGGGTAAGTTGTATAAAAAGAAAGAGGTACAATCTGCCGATAATACTGTAACTTTGTATGACCAGAGAATATGTGAAGATAATGCTAAATTTATAAATGTAGTTGGAGAATGGATATATTATTCCAATTATTCAGATGGCCAGAAAATATACAAGATAAGGAAGGATGGAACAGGGAGAAGAATAGTATGCAGGGATCAGTCATCCTATCTGAATGTATCAGGTGAATATATATACTATGCAGCCCATCAGGAAAACAATCTGAGCAATATAGGAAAGTTGTATAAAGTTAAACTTGATTCTCAGAATGCAACATCAGGAGATAAAATATCAAATGATGAAGATGAAGTAGAAGATATAAGTGTAAAGGGAGATGTTATATATTTTATCAATGTAACTGAGAGCAGATCACTGTATTCCATACATACGGACGGCACCTATAGGCACAAGATGAATTCCGGTGATTCATCGATTAAGTATGCCACATTACTTGGAGACAATATATATTATATTACTTATGGCGGTGACTTATTCAGACTGTCTACCTTAGATCAAAATCCTACAAAGATAACGGTAAAGAGCAATGTAGTAGACAAAGCTGGAAATTCAACACAGGTTGATGATAAAATATATGGAATAAATATAACAGAGGATAACCTTTATTATTGGAGTTACAATGGAGAAAATAAATTGTACAAGGCACCTATGAACAGTATAAGCTCCAAAATTACTGGTGATAAAATAGGCGATGATGCTATTGATGCTGTTAATCTAACCAGTAGCGGAGAGGCCTACTATACTAAAAGCGGAAAGCTGTATATTGCGAATCCTGTACAGACTACCGACAGTTCAGGCAAGACCATTTACAAATATTCGCCTGTAGCAGTAAAAGCAGTAAAGCCTTCTTTAAAGCTTGTCAGTTATGATAAGGTGGCATTTCCTACTGACCATATTCCGTCAGGCGTAACTCTTGACAATATAATAAATTATTTACCAGACAAGGTTACAGCCACATTCAGTGATTCAAGTGTTTCAGAGGTTCTGGTAAACTGGGATCTTGAAAACCCTATAATTGGCAAGGATGGTACTATAACCTACAGAGGGGCTATAGTTGGCTATGGAAATACCGTACAGTTTAAAATGACTCTGGCAAGTGATCCGCTTACTGTTGATAATATTATTACAGAGGATATTGTTAACAATCCAGGGACATCCTATGATACAATTACGGTTAAAAATCTGAATGATGGTGATGTTATCAACATTTACAGGACGATGGACTCAAATGGAGTAGGTCAGGATTTACTGGGAACTGCTACAGCCAGTGCAGGTACTGTTACCATAAGACTGACGGGCAGTAATGTTCTTCCGGATAAAGCCGGCAAAATTTATTTATCAAGGACAAGTACCGGAAAAACGGAAAGTGATTTATACAGCTGTGAATTCGGAGATGCTAAATTACCTCAAAAATTAACTGTTTCCAACATAAAGATTACAAATTACGGAGATCTTGACAATACTACCGTACCTACCACGGATATTGTAGATGTATCTGATGATCCTGTACTCCAGGAAGGCGACAGAATAGTCATATACAGAGATACTGAAAAGACCATGCCTATAGCAAATGTAGAGGTGCAGCTTGATCCTGACTCTGCAAGCGGGCCTTTTGATGGATTCAGATATCGTGCACTTGGAATACAGCTTTCAAATGCAAATTCAATAAAATACGATAAGGATCATCCGGAAAACAATTATATATATGTGGCAAGAAATACTGGAAGTGCTGAAAGTGAAGCTGTAAAAGTTGAATTTGGTCCGGACCTGGCACTGCCTATTAATTATAACAGTGATATAATCAATATTACCGATGTACATGGAGTAGATAATAATAATGAAGTTACTGCCAATATCAACAGGGAAAATGGATATGATTACTATTACAGGGTAGTTTCTTCACCAATCGAAATACCTCTGAAAGCAAACCTGGATACAGATTCTGATATCGGTGGAGGATGGCAGCCACTTGTTGATGCAAATACACCTATAGATGCTTCAAATGGACAGTATGTATATGTAGTTGAAACTCCTAAAAATACAAAACTTGCCTATAAATATGGATATGCAAAGGTAGTAGAAGGTGAGAATCTTATAACGGAGTATCCACCTGCAGCTCTTACGGGAGTAAGTTATGGCAATGGAACAGGTGCACATAATGGACAGACTCAGATTACTATTACTTCGAGTGGCACATTCAAGTATAAAGTTACATCGGATAATATATCCGGTAATATAAGTAAAGGTGATTCTGCTTCCAGCGGATGGACGAATGTTGAAAATGAAGATTGGATCCCAGTTTCATTGAATAAATATATAACTGTTGTACAGGTGGATGGGAATAATAATATAACAAACATAGACAGCCACCTAGTTTTAAATAGTGAAATAAATAAAATTGCACCTGTTGATTCATTTGATGAGAATCCTTTTGTATTTGAAGATGCACCTGGTGCGGAAAACAACGGCAAGACAAAAGCGACAACTGTTCCACCTAAATTAAGCCTGACAAATAAATATTTGTATGTAGTTTCTGATACTCCAAAAGATGCGCCAACAAGCACTGATACTATAACTGCAGGCACTGATGATTGGGAAACTTGGCCGACTGATAAATGTATAACAGCTAGCGATGGACAGTATATAAGCATAGTAGAGGTTGATTCTTTAAATAAAGCACAAAGATTTGGAGTGTTTAGGGCAGTTGTAGGTGACGGTGAAGCACCTGATCCTGCAGCCTTTCCAGATAATAATGATGTTTATGTGGGACCTTCTACACCAGATTTAAATGTAGAATTTAACTTTACAGAAGGACAGGCTGATGAGGCAAGATTGTTTATAGACGGATCTTTTGCAGGAGAGAATCCTAACTTGAGTGGTACATCTGCAAGCATTGATGTTGATTCTGATAATTTAGCTGCAATTAAAGATCTTTCAGAGGGTAACCATGAGCTGAAGCTTGTACTTTACAAGTCGGATGCAGCATCTGAAGGCGTTACTAAGAGACTGATAGTGGATACAACGGCACCTGATAAAGCAGCTTCTGGAAGTTTCACGGCAGGTGGATATGATGTGGGAGACAGTGTGACACTTAAATTCAGTGAACCTGTTAAGACATCTGATATAGCTATAGAAAATTTAAGTATAAGCGGTGGACATACTTTTGATACAGCTTCTATAAACCCTCTGGATGCTTCTGGCGAATATGCTACTACCTTTAGAATTACTCTGGGGACAGGGACTACTCTGGCTGTTGGAGATACTATAACTATTGATGCAAATAAAGTCACTGACAGAGCTGGTAATACTGCAGGATCTGATGTTATATTTACAGCAAATTAGAAAATTGATTTTAGGGGGCATTTGCCCCTTTATGTAAATTCATGTCTATGAATATGTTTGAGAAGGAGGAATAAGATGAAAAAGAGGGTATTTTTGACTGTTACTGCTTTGATTTTCATTCTATCAGGTTTTACTGTGTTTGCAGCATCTGAAAGCGGGAACAGTCAGGTTAAATTTGATAATAAAGTGGTTTCAGATGTAAACAAAGTCTGGACGGTAAAATTTAACGGCAATGTGGACTTCAATACTGTGAAAGATAATATAAGTGTGAAGGATCTGTCAGGCTCTACTTTAAAGGTGGATATTTTCCCGGGAAGTGCTTCCAATCTTGTAAGTATACTTCCTCCAAGCGGCGGTTATAAGATGAATCATACTTATAGAATAAGTGTGAATGAGGATTTAGGGTCTTCAAGCGGCAAACTACTTAATAAAAACATTACAATGGATTTTAAAGTTTCCGATAACCCGGATGATTTCCCACCAGAAGATGGGGATGAAGATCCAGACGATGGAAATGACAAAACTTATAAAATACATGCTGAAGTTGAGGTATCTCCAGTGTTGAGTGTGTTCAAAAATATAACCATAGATTCCACTACGGTACCGTCAGGAACAAAGTTCAAACTTGAAGGTTTGAATAAGGTATATGATATCAAGGATAAAGCATTATTGATAGCAGATGGTGATACTGTAGAAGCCTATATACTGGACGATAACTACAATGTTCTGGATACTTTTGTTTTGCCTGTGAAGGAATCAAGTCCGGATGGTGGTATAGATATAGAATCAAATTAGAAATATAACTTCATATAACAAAATCGGGAAAGTGCTGTAAGAAGCATTTTCCTGATTTTTTAACATATTTTAGATATCTAATGCAGCGTAAATATGTTAAAATATATGTTATCAATTATGGGAATATACCCGTAGATACAGAAGGCGGCTTTTCAATGAAATTACACAGTAGAAGGCTATTTAAGATAAATGAACTTCATATTCTGATATTCGGTTTTTTGATTATAATATTTGTGGGAGCGTTGCTGCTCTGTCTCCCGATATCGTCACAGGGCTATAAATACACGAATTTCATAGATGCTCTTTTCATGGCTACTTCTGCAACCTGTGTTACGGGACTTGCAGTTGTTGATACGGGAACCTACTGGAGTTATTTTGGAAAATCCGTAATCCTTGCACTCATTCAGATAGGAGGTCTTGGATTCATGGTATTTTCAACTCTGCTGGCACTGCTGTCAGGTAGGAAAATAACATTGAAGGAAAGGCTTCTTATACAGCAGTCCCTCAACTCCTTCAACATACAGGGTCTCATAAAAATGTCAAAATACATATTGATTTTCACTTTTTTAGTGGAGACTGCCGGTGCTGCCGTGCTGTCTATCCAGTTTATCCCCGAATTTGGATTTGCAAAAGGCATGTTTTATTCAATTTTCCATTCCATTTCGGCCTTCTGCAATGCAGGGATGGATCTCATGGGAAGGGATAGAAGCCTTACCCCATATTACGGCAACGATCTTGTCGTATTGACTGTAAGCGTCCTTGTGATCATAGGCAGCCTAGGTTTTTACGTATGGCAGGATATATACGGATTGAGAAGCTTCAGGGACATGAAGAAAATTTCACTCAATTCAAAGATCTGCATAAGCATGACTGCACTGCTCATTATTTCAGGAACCCTGCTGTTTTTCATCTTTGAATCCGGCAATTCCAGTACAATGAAAAATATGACCTTCGGGAACAAGCTGCTCTCCTCCTTTTTTGCATCGGTATCCTCAAGAACCGCAGGTTTCAACTCTGTTTCCATCCAGGATATGACCGGCAGCAGCAAGTCCCTTATCATAGCATTTATGTTCATAGGCGGTGCACCCGGTTCTACTGCAGGGGGAATAAAGATAACCACTGCGGCACTGATTGTAATGACTGCGGTATCTGCCGTGAGAGGAAGGCAGGAAACTGAAATCTACAACAGGACAATAAAAAAGGAGCTTGTATATAAAGCTATTGTAATAGTAGTAATAGACACATTTCTGGTTTTTGTATCCTTCATGATACTGGGACTGACTGAAGGAGACGAATCACTTCAGACCATATTTTTTGAATGTGTGTCCGCATTTGGAACTGTTGGGCTGACTTCCGGAGTTACAGCGGGACTGAGTACAACCGGCAAAATTCTGATAACTGCAGTCATGTTTTTCGGAAGGCTTGGAGGACTTACAATAGTTATGTCAATGACAAACAGAAAAATTCCAAGATCCATAAAATATCCAGAGGACAGGATATTGATTGGATAAAATGTTGGGCAGGGAGGTTGAGTTATGAAAAAGAAGCAGTATCTTGTAATAGGACTTGGAAGATTTGGAAAATCCATGGCAAAGACACTCTATGAGCTTGGAAATGATGTACTGGCAGTTGACTCAAGAGAAGATAATGTACAGAATATATCTCATTATTCAACTGAAGCTGTTCAGACTGATGCAACAGAGGAAGAAAATCTGAAAGCCATAGGTGCAGGCAATTTTGATGTGGCGGTAATAGGTATAGGAAATGATATCCAGAGCAGTGTCATAGTGACTCTGCTGCTGAAGGAAATGGGATTGAAATACGTAATTGCCAAGGCAAATACGGAACTGCATGCAAAAATTCTGTACAAAATAGGTGCGGACAAGGTTGTTTTTCCCGAAAAGGATACTGCCATAAGAGTTGCACACAATCTTGTATCAAGCAGCATACTGGATTTCATAGAGCTGTCCTCTGAATACAGGCTGACGGAAATACTGTGCATGAAGGAGTGGATTGGGAAGGACCTCAGCAGTCTTGATATAAGACAAAGGTATGGTATAAATATTATAGCTGTAAAAAGAAATAGAGAGATAAATGTATCACCATCCTCGGATTTTGTATTGCTGGAAGGAGATACAATCATAGCCATTGGAGGACAGAAAGAGATAGAAAAGCTTGAAAGACATTTTTAGATATTATTATTCATTATGAGAAATGGGGGCAGTGGAATGGAAGATATTCACGAAAGAAATATATATGAAGGACTGAGAATTGAATTTATAAACAACAGAAAATTTTTTGAGGGAGTAGTCATAAAGGTATACGATGATTATTTTGCCGTAAATGTACCTGTGGATCAGGACAATTATTATGCTGTAAAACTTGCGGACAATGTGGACTATCTTGTGGCGTACAAGGACAAAGCTTTGAGATGTCAGTCAAAGATACTTGGATGCAAGGTGGGAGACAAATTTTCACTTGTTATAGTAGATAATCCAAACATATTGAAAAGCATAGAAAGAAGAAAATATCCCAGGGTAAAAGCTGTGATGGATGTTGGTTATTATTTTATAAATGACAATCTGGAGTATAAAAAGCTTGAAGAAGTGCCGAAGGCCTATTTCTCAAAGCTGAAGAAGACCTTCAGTATGGATTTGAGTGCAAATGGCATAAAGCTTATAACATACGGGGACAAGACCATTCCCAAATATGCACTGATTTCTCTTTTTATAAAGGAAAAAATTGACATACTCTGCACCATAGTAAGGAGTGACTACGATGAACTGAACAAGAATTACAGGACTGCAATGCATTTTGAGGATCTTGACAACAATAGATGGCAGTACATAAATGAATTCATACATTCAAAATTAAAAAAGTGATATTTACTCTTAATTTCTAGTATAAATGTGGTAAAATAATATTTATAAATCGGAGTTTTATGAAAGGAAAATAGATATGAAGAAGATTAGAATAGCGCTTATGGGACTTGGAAACGTAGGTATGGGAGTCTGGATAATACTGTACTCCAATAAAAAGGAGATAATGAAGAGATCCGGGTATGAAATTGAAATCGGTAAAATCCTTGTGAAGGATAAGAACAAGGAGAGGGAAATTGATATCCCCGATGATGTTATAACTACGGATATCAATGATATACTCGAGGACGATTCAATTAAAATTGTAGTTGAAGTTATGGGAGGTATAGAGCCGGCACGGGAATATATATTGAAGTGCATGGACAGAAAGAAGCATATAGTAACTGCAAACAAGATGCTCATTGCAACTGATGGTGACAGGCTTTTCCACAAGGCCGACAGCATGGGGGTAATGTTCAACTACGAGGCAAGTGTGGCCGGCGGCATACCCATAATAAATGGTATTGAGGAAAGTCTGACTGCCAACAAGATAAGAGAACTATACGGCATAGTAAATGGTACTACGAATTATATACTTACAAAGATGCAGCTTGAGAGGATGGATTTTGACGTAGCCCTGAAGCAGGCACAGGACATGGGTTATGCCGAAGCTGATCCGACGTCTGACGTTGAAGGTTTTGATGCCCAGTATAAACTTGCCATACTTTCCTCGCTGGCTTTCGGAACCAAGATTGACGTCAACAGTGTATACAGGGAAGGTATTACAAAGATTCAATCCACGGATATAAAGTATGCCAGAAAGTTCGACATGGTAATAAAGATGCTTGCAATTGCAAAGGACAGCGATGGCAAACTAGAGCTCAGGGTGCATCCTACAATGATTCCAAAAGAACATCCCCTTGCAAATGTATATGATTCCTTCAATGCCATATTTATAAAGGGAAATGCAGTAGGAGATCTTATGTTTTATGGAAGGGGAGCTGGAAGCCTTCCAACAGGAAGTGCCGTTGTAGGTGATATTATTTCAATGCTGAGAAACAATGTGGATATTGAAAACAGCAATCCTGTGGTAAAAAACAACTTGTGGGACAGGGAAATAATGGATATAGGGCAGAGCGAGAGCAAATTTTATATAAGAGTGAATGTGCTTGACAGGTCGGGAGTGCTTGGAGAAATAACAACCATTCTGGGAAGGTATAACGTGAGTCTTCGTTCTGTAATACAGAAAGGTGATGAAAATTCAAAAGGGGAAGTTACTATAATCATGATTACACACAGGACAAAACAGGCGGATATAGATGCTGCAGTAAAGGAAATTGTCAGTCTTGAATCAGTTATTAAAATAGATAATATTATAAGAATAGAAGATTTCAGGTAATGCATATAGCATTAAGAATTGAAAATAATGTTATTGCAGCTGTTGTCTCCATAATTTTTTTAATATATATTCAAAATTATCTGGACAGGATTGACAGAAAAAACAGAATATATCTGCTGCTGTTCAGTATTAATACGATTGAAATCATTGTGGAGACTGTAACCTGTATTATAGATGGAATATCCTTGAACTGGCTTTTGCCGGTATCGATGATATTAAATGTAATTTTATTTGTTTTTGGTCCGGTTATTTCATATCTGTGGTTTCTGTTTGTCCGGGAGTGGATAGGGGAAAATAAAGGTGAAGAAAGCCTGTCCATAAAAAAGATGCTGCTGATTTCACCATTGATACTCAATGCTGTTGTTTCGGTTCTCACACTGCATTTTGACCTTGTATTCAAGATTACGCAGGGCAATGTGTATATAAGACAGCCCATGATTTTTATACCTGTGGCATGTACTTATTTTTATATGATATGCAGTCTGGTATATGTTTTTAAAAACAGAAAAATGATGATAAGTACTGAATTTATACCACTTGTCATGGTTCTGATTTTTGGCTCTATTGGAGGAGCAATTCAGCTTGGCATGTATGGACTGCTTGTTGTATGGAGCATTTCTGCATATTCGTTTATCATAATATATATACTTTTCCAGCACGAGATGTCGCAGCTGGATATACTTACAGGAGCATGGACACGCATCAGACTGAAGACTTATCTGAAAAACAGGATGAAAAAGAATAACTTCAGGAGATTTTCCATTATTTTTATAGACCTTGATGAATTTAAAAATATAAATGACATGTATGGACACAGAGAAGGCGACAGGGCGCTTATAACAGTGGTCAAGCTGATAAGGTCAAGCATACGCAGGGATGATTTTATAACGCGTTACGGGGGAGATGAATTCATAATATTTCTAAATACAGGCAGCAAGAGAATTGTTGAAAAGGTTATAGGCAGGATATACAATTCTTTTGAAAGACACAATTTTTCGTCAAAGAGGACTTACAATTTGAGTTTCAGCTATGGATATGAAATATATGATTTTAATAATCCAATAACCCCGGAGGAGTATATAAGCCGTGTTGACAAGCTTATGTATAAAAACAAGAAGCACAAGAAATTTGTAGATGGATCCATAAAAAAATGAACTGATGGATGAGATGGCCTTTTTAAGCTCTCATCCGGTAGCCTGCCCCCCATACTGTCTCTATGTACTGGGGTTCGGAAGGTGATGTCTCTATTTTTTCGCGGATTCTTCTTATGTGAACTGTAACGGTTGCATTGTCTCCGAGAGAATCAAGCCCCCAGATCTTTTCAAACAGGGTTTCCCTGCTGAACACCCTGTTTGGATTTTCCGCCATATACAGCAGGAGTTCAAATTCTTTTTGTGCCAGCTCCACTTCATTTCCGTTTACAAATACCTGCATGGAATCCCTGAATATTTCAAGTCCGCGTATTGTTATACTGTCTCTCTTTTTTGCAAATTTGTTTTTTATCCTCTCGTAGTTGTTTATATGTGACTTTACCCTCGCCACCAGCTCGCCCGGACTGAAAGGTTTTGTAATATAGTCATCCGCTCCCAGGGTAAATCCTTTTATTCTGTCGATTTCCTCCTTCTTTGCAGAGACGAGGAGAACCGGTATGTCTTTTTTGTCGCGTATGCTCTTCAGTATACTGTATCCGTCTATTTCTGGAAGCATGATATCCAGAATCAGCAGGTCGAAATCCTCTTTGACCAGCGTATCCAGCCCTTTTATTCCATCCGTGCATATTGTAACTTTAAATTTATTTAGCTCAAGATAGTCCTTCTGAAGCTCCGCTATGCTAAGATCGTCTTCAATTATCAAAATCTTTTTCATGGTATTCTCCTTTGTATTTTGCAAGTGATATTATTATGCTTGTACCCTCAGATGCGCTGGAAGCAGCCCATATGTTTCCATTGTGCCCCTGGACAATCTCCTTTGCTATTGCAAGCCCGAGTCCGCTTCCTCTGGCATTGCTCCTTGAAGAATCGGACCTGTAGAATCTGCTGAATACTTTATTAAGGTCATCTTTGCTGATTCCGCAGCCATTGTCTTTGATTTCAATTATAACACTTGTCTTTGTATCTCTTAAGATTATTTTTATAATGCCGAATTCTTTGTCCATGTATTTTCTGGAATTGTCTATAATGTTCAATATCACCCTCATAAATCTTTTCCTGTCGATCATCAGAAAAAATGTATTTTTCAGCTTGTTTTCAAATGATATGCCTATGTTCGATTTTTCCAGTTCAAATTTGCTTTCCTCAACACAGCAGCTCAAGTATTCCACAATATCGGTTTTCTCATAGGAAAAGGGGATCTGCCCTAAATCCAGCTTTGAATACAGCAGAAGGTCATTGATCATTGAATCAATCTGCTTTGCCTTTGAAGCTATTGTATTCAGATAATGCTCTGATTTTTCAGGTGTGTTTGCCACACCATCCAGAATTCCCTGAACATAACCCTCTATTGAAGTTATAGGGGTTTTCAGGTCATGGGATATGCTGGATACAAGCATTTTCCTGTTTTCATCGTATTTCATTCTCATTCTTACAGAATCCTTCAACTGTATCCTCATCTTTTCGAAATCAGCGCAAAGTTCCTTTATTTCCATATCTCCGGTTTCTGCAATTTCACAATCAAGATCGCCGCGGCTTATTTTTTCCATGGCTTTTTTCAGATCTGAAATGGGCTCCAGTATTTTTTTGGAAAATATATAGGATATGATTACACTCATCAGTATAAAAGATACGAGAAATGTCACAACTAGGGCAGTGATGAAGTTTTTGAAAATATCCGGCTCAAATGCAGCGGGGACAAGGAATACAGCTCTTCCGGAATGTCCATCTTTGAATATGAGTGGAAAGCTGTCAATGGAGTAATGGGTATTCTCTATCTGCAGGGAGCTTCTGTTTCTGCTGTCCGATTCTTCCAGAGCTTTTGCCGTATCTATTTTCTCGAGGCCTTTTGAAGAGAATACAATTTCCCCGTCCTTGACTATTATGATCCTGCCGTTTATGGTTGAAAGCTTTCCCAGGATGTATTTTTGAAATTCAACATCCTGTTTGATATCTTTGGAACCTGATTTTGCTATATCCTTGGATACATTCAGCAGCTCCGACTCTACAAGGGAGACTCTTTTGAAGTCCTTGTAGGTTACGCTGCTGTTGAAAAATTCTGAAGAGACAAATATAAATATGAAGGCAACTATACCTGTAATTATAAATGGAATTATTATAGTCAGATTATTGTAGATAATAAGGCGCTTCTTTATATCCATTTTTACCCTTCCTGTAATCAGAAATCTTTTTTGTCAAACATGTAGTATCCGGCTGTAAACAGTATTATAGCATAACTGAGCATCATCATGAAGCCGCGAAAAATTTTGAGCAGGGGAAGATTGTCCATGATCCATATGTTGTACCACCCGAACATGGATGTAAATAAAATGCCGGAATAGGCAGGGAAAAAAACTTCAAGGGCTTTGAAGCCTATGAAAATAAGTATGGACAAAAAAAACACAGCTGTTCCGCTTTTGAGTATATTGGCAAGCAGTGCAATTACAAGACATAGAACTACCATGGGAAGCAGAGTTACTATGTATGAAATTATTATTTTAAGTATATCCGGGAGGTTGAGGGAGTTTGAATTGAATATAAGGCCGGATATTATGGAAAACAACATGGAAAGTATTAAAACCGACAATATGAACATACATATGGCTGCTATTTTTGCCGAATACAATTTTAACCTGCTGACAGGTCTTGTAAGGGTTATTTTCATGGTGTTCTGAGAAAATTCGCCGGAAAAACTATCTATAGTTACAAGTGATGCAAAAAGAGGGAGCAGTGTGTTTATGATTATGGAAAGTATAAACAGGGGAAACTCACTGCTTGACACACCCTGGACGCCAAAGTTGTTTCTCACTACGGATATGAAGATCTGGCCGAATATTATAAAGACAAGTGAAAGTACAACTGCCGCTATTGCTTTTTTCTTTTTATATAGTTTTTCAATTTCATTTATCAGAGCCTGTTTAAATCTTACCATTTCTATCCACCTCGCTGACAAAATAATTTTCAAGAGAAGCATAATTGCTCAATATGTTTTCCGTAGTATCTACATTTATGATTTTGCCGCCGTATAAAATGCCTATGCGGCTGCAGGTAAGTTCAATGTCATGTATGAGATGACTTGAAATAAAAAAAGTAGTATTCTCATTTTCCGAAAGATCTTTTATTATATTTCTTACATTCAGCATTCCCTCTACATCCATTCCGTTAAGCGGCTCATCTAAAATTATGATCTGGGGCCTGGACAGTAGTACGGATGCAATTCCAAGCCGCTGTTTCATTCCAAGAGAGAATTTTACAGGCTTTTCATCCCTGTGCTTTATAAGTCCCACAATTTCAAGAACCTCTTCAATTCTGGAATTGTCCACATCTTTGTAATATCGTGAAAACTGCTTCAGATTCTCAAAAGCCGTGAGATAAGGATAGGCTTCTGCAGTTTCTATAATACATCCAACATTGTAGATTGCCTTTTCGAATTCCGACAAAATGCTGTGGCCGAGTATTCTGACATCTCCAGTATCCGGTTTCATGAGTCCCGTCATTATTTTCATGGCCGTAGTTTTTCCGGCACCGTTCGGTCCCAGAAATCCAAATATTTCCCCCTTATGTATGTCGAGATTTATATTTTCTATGCCTCTGCCGTTTTTGAACCTTTTGCACAGATTTTTTATTTCAATGACCGTTTCCATCTATACACCTTCCTTTTTAAAACTCGATTATCGTAGTTTGAATATAAAATTTGGAAGACTTTCGGTATTAACCGAAAATCTTCACATTTTAGTTTGATATTCATTCTTTGAGCTTGATATCATTATTAGTCGAATACTCTGTTGTACTGTGAATCAGAACTCATTGGGCCGCTTCCATCTATATAGAAGCTTATATTTGCATTGGTGGAATTGAGATAAAGGCTTCCCTTTGCAGTTTCATTTGAGCCGATGCTGGCAGTAATGTTTGCATTGAAACCACCCCCGCCGCTTTGCTTGTCAGGGCTGCCGCTGAACTTGAAGTTTTCATTTTTATCTTCATAGCCCTTTATATATTTTGCTTCATAGGTTCCGCTTACAGTGTTGGAGTTTATTTTTTCAATAGTTACGGTTCCTTCTCCAATTTTCACAAATTTTCCGTCCTTTTCGATTACTATATTTTGACTGTATTTCCCGATATACTTTTCCGGATTGGAAAACTTTTCCGACGAAGATTGCCCGGTTTGAACTATTGTCTTTTTACCTGAAAGATCCGGCTTTTTCACTGAGCTTGAATTGATGTTCTCCATTTTTACAAGCAGTTCGAAAGTCAGGTTGTGATTTTGTCCATTTTTATCCGTACCTGAAAGGACTCCTGATCCGAGTACATTTTTAATCAATCCAGTTTTATCTGTAACTACATTTCCCTTGATGTTCTTCACGAAAATATTGTCTGTAAGCTGTGGGGCATTTATACCGTCGTTGTTCCTCCCAAATGAATCCTTGACCTGAAAGGATACAAGTGCGTTTATGAGGGATGGAATTTGTGTATTGGTAAGAGAACCTGAAATTTCCCTGCTTCCATCCTGTTTTACATTTACGGCAACTGAATCCTTGAGACTTCCTACAAGGGCATCTGCTATTTTTTCAATGTCTGAAGCCCTGTCCTCCTCAAAGGGATTTTTTATGTCCCATTTTGTGCCATCCGGGAAATTGGTCACATAGTAGGTAGATGATCCCGTATCCTTTATTATCATACTTTTTTTGTCTGTATAGTGATAGGATTCGGTTTTCTTTGAACCTGTATAGGTTGTGGTTGTATCCTCCTTTGATTTATTTGATACATCGACCCTGGATAAATAGCTGCTTGAGTATATTGTGGCTGAGCCGTCCTTTACCACAAAGGATGCATCGACAGTATAGTTCGAAAGTTCACCGGTGCAGGCCTTTGCAGTATATTTCAATGAGTCCTTCAGCTGGTCATAGCCGCTTTTGGATGTGACTTCGGCAAAGGCAGTGGTGGCAAACATCAGTGTTCCAACGGTAAAACTTATTGCAATGGCTGTTTTTTTACCTAGCTTCATTTTTTACATCTCCTTTTTGCTTGTCTGGAAGTACCTCCTGATTATATTTTAAAATACAAGTCTCTATTTTATATAAACTAATTATAAACAAAATCTAAACTTTACAAATAATACATCATTCTATAGCCTGTATGGTAACAGAATATATGCCGTCAGGTGATTTGACAGTAATTTTTTCTCCCGTGGTATGCCTGTATATGGCGGAACCGAGGGGTGACTCTATGCTGATCCTGTTGTTTAGAGGATCTGCTTCTATTGTGGTTACTATGAAAAATTTTTCTGCTTCAGCTTCATCTTCAAATTTGAGGTACACTGTTTTGCCGATGCCGACTTCATTGTCTGCTGCAGTGTCCTCTATTATTTTTGCCGTTTTTATCATTTTCTCGAGGTACCTTATTCTGCTCTCGTTGTGTGCCCTGTCCCTTTTTGCCGATTTGTATTCGAAATTTTCACTTAAATCCCCCTGTGCCCGTGCTTCCTTCAGATCTTCATTTATCTTTCGTCTGACGATTACTTTTCTGTGTTCTATTTCCTGGTTTAGTTTGTCTATAGCTTTTTTTGTAAGATAGTTATACATGTTTGAATACATCCCTTTGCAAATTTTATAAAGATATAATATCATTTATTATACAAATATGATAGATTATTTTGAAACTTAGTAGTATTATGGTAATAATGCTCTTATAGAACTTTTATGATTTAAGGGGGATGTATCTTTGAAAAAATTGAAATTTAGAGGAAAAATATTTTCAGCGTTTATTTTAGTGAGTGCTTTTTCACTCATATTTTTGATCGGTATAATATCGAAGGTCAGGATTCTGGAGACTACGTGGAATACAAATATTGTTCTGAATACTGCCGAGAACATGAGAAATTCCATAAATTCCTGCGGGATAAATACCAGGGATCTGAAATTCATGAAGAACGGGTCGGATATAGAAACTAGGAAAAAATCGATCAGTGAGGCAGAAGAGGAATACAAGAAGTACAGAAAGAATATACAGCCCTTGATCATGGCTCAGGCGGACAAGGAACTGCTTAAAAGCATGGACCGGAATTCAAGTACATATTTTGCGCAATTGAACATGATATTGTTCAGGGGAGATATAACACAGGTGCCAGATGAGGAAATGGCTGAATTCAGCAGACAGGAAAAGCAGCTCTTCAGCAATCTGGATCAGCTTGTCAAAAATGAGGGCAGCGTAAGTGCCATGTCAATATCCCAGGGAAGGGATGTCATAGTATTTATAGTGACTGCATCCATGATACTTTTCATAGGAATGCTTGTAATCAATATTGTATGTGCAAAGGTGCTTTCCGACAATGTGGCCAGACCTATCAATATAGTCAGTTCCGAACTTAAGAAGTATGCTGAAGGAGATTTTACGGCTGAAGTTCCAGAAAAGTTTTTGAAGAGAAATGATGAGATAGGAGAGTTAACTCACTCATTAAATTTGATGAAAGAAAATTTGTCCGGGCTTCTCAAGGGTATAGTGAATTGTTCCGAAGATCTAAATAAGTCAAATAGTGATTTGGCTGGATCATCCGGGAAAATTGCGGTGGAATTCAAAAATATAAGTGATTCAACTGAAATCATACTCAACGGAGTACAGGAAACAAGTGCCTCTTCGGAGGAAATAAGTGCTTCCGTGGAAGAAGTGAATTCCAGTATAAATGAACTTTCTTCAAGAGCTCTTGATGGAAGTGAAAATTCGGGTGAAGCCAGGAAGAGAGCGGTGGAGCTTCAGGAAAAGGGTAAAAAGTCCCTCAAAAAAATAGAGGACATGTACGGCGAAAAGGAAAAGAAAATATTACAGGCGATTGAAGACGGAAAGGTTGTAGAGGATATAAAGTTCATGTCCGATACAGTCGCAGCTATTGCGGAGCAGACAAATCTCCTTGCACTGAATGCTGCTATAGAAGCTGCAAGGGCGGGAGAACACGGAAAGGGATTTGCAGTAGTTGCCGAAGAGGTCAGAAGGCTTGCAGAACAGTCAAAAGAAGCTGTATCCGGAATTCAAGATACTATTTTGAAGGTTCAGGAGGCATTTAAAAATATGGCAGGTACAGGAAGTGAAATACTTACTTTCATAAATGAAGAGATAAATCCGGAGCTCGACAGTCTGAGAAAGGTTGGGGACAGCTATCTTAATGATGCGGATTTTGTAAACAAGATGTCGGATGACATAGCTTCCATGGCTGAAGAACTTACAGCTACGATGGATCAGGTAGGTGAGGCGATCCAGGGTATGACTGAAAATGCACAGAAATCTTCTGAAAGTACAGATGTAATAAAGGACAATATATCAAAAACGATGGAGGACATGAAGAAAATAGCTGCTTCTTCTAAGCAGCAGACGGGGATGTTTGAACAACTTGGTCAAATGGTGAAAAAATTCAAGATCTGAGAGTATTCATTTTATAGATTGCCAAGAAATCTTCCGAAGCATATAAAAGTGCCTGTCCACACAAGTGCACCCAGATAGGCACTTATCATGAACTTTTTAAGAGGAAGCCTTATTATACCTGAAAAGTATCCTGTAAAATGTCTTACACCAGGTATGAAATATGATATGAACAGCATAAAGATACCGTATTTGTCAAAATACTTCGATATTTTATCCAGAGTGGACTGTTTCAGGTGAATATAATGACCGTATTTTTCAAAAAATGGTCTTCCAAGTGCCCTGCCGAGGAAATAGGATATGGTTATTCCCGTAATTCCACCTATGCAGGCCATTAAGATTCCAAGCGCCAGATTCATGTTCTGTTCCTGTATTATATATCCGCAGTAGGTCATGATAGTCTGACCGGGAAGTGGAAGTGCCAGAAGTTCGAGAATCAAAGATACAGTCAATATTATGTAACCATATTGATTGAACAGATGTGCTATTGACTCCAATATAAATCACCCCGATTTCTTTTACACCCAGTTTAGCATAGTATGTTTTCCGTGTAAATATAAAGGCACTATGGAAGGAGATGAAGTTTTATGAAATTGCTTATACAGAAAATAAATGAAAAGGCGGTTGTTCCGTTTTACGCACATGAAGGAGATGCAGGACTTGATCTTTTTTCCGTGGAGAAGGTATTGATAAAGCCCATGGAAAGAAAACTCGTGTCTACGGGCATAAGAATACAGCTGCCTGAAAATACTGAGGCACAGGTAAGACCAAGAAGCGGACTTGCACTAAAAAATGGAATAACACTTTTAAATTCCCCGGGAACCATAGATGAAGGCTACAGGGGAGAAATAAAAGTTCTTATGATAAATCTTGGAGAGGAACCTTTTTTGATTGAAGAGAATATGAAAATTGCCCAGATGGTCATAAAACCTGTGGAAAGGGTACAGGTAAATGAGGTCAGTGAATTGACCGATACGGAAAGAGGAGAAGGTGGATTTGGTTCTACCGGACTGTGATTTCTGTTTTAGAAAGGATGTACTGTAAAATTTTAACTTTCAGTACATCCTTCTTTATATTTTGACTTTAGTTATTGATGATGAATTTACTAATCTTTTCTTTGAATTTTAGTGATAATTTATTGAGGTTATTTGCATAGCCAGTAAATTCATTCATTCGGTGGATTCTGAAGATTGATGAGAAACCTCCTTCAGCTGCTACAACTGCGAAGCCCTTACCGTATTTACCAGCTCCGGCGGCCTCAATCTGTATTGCTCCAAATATCTTCCAGCCGCTTTCCTTGTTTGTCATGAAAATATTGTATTTTTTCTGTCCATTGTAGATATATTCATCAAATCCACTGCTATTTTTGATTACATTTTTCCAGTAGCTCATCTATGTAACATCCTTTTTCCCGATTTCAGCCTTATCAGGAGGTGTGAGAGCAATTCCTTCTTTATCTACGATGAACACATAACCTTTTTCACCGATCTTTATATTTGAAAGTTGTTTAGCTACCTTGTTCATATTGATATCCATTGCAACAACTCCAACAATTTTTGTATTGTATTCAACAGTTTTTGTTATGGTTACAATAGGCATATTAGTCTCGGCATCCCTATAAAATTTAGTTATAATGATATTTCCTCTATTTTTTACAGCTTCTGTATACCAGGGCCTTGCTGTCGGGTCAAAGTTTTTTCCTAAATTCCCCTACGGACATATGTACATATTCTTACTGCTTGTTCCATAGAAATGGACGTAACCTCATTGTTGTTATCTTTGAAGTTTTTAAGCATGTCAACTAGAAAAGTCGTATTTCCCGGATGTGTATTAAGCTCCGTAAGATTAGGACTGGTGATAATATATTTAATTCTTCATTGAATTTGCCAAAATATTTATCCAGTCCTCTGTTTACTTCTGAAACTGTCTGCTTGGTAGTTACTTGAAATCTCTGTGTAAGTATATCCTGAGTTTTGTGGTATGCTATTAAACCAAGAAGTGTAATTGGTATTACAGACAAAGCTATTAGTATAATAGTAAGCTTCATACCTATAGCAGATTTTAGTATGTTTTTTTGTAATTCATATTTTCCTCCCCAGCATACATTATTTTATTGTAAAGTATCTACTATAGGAATTATAATAATTCAATATTAAATAGAGATTTATAACCCGTTAAATATATCTTAACTGTCTTTTGTTATACACTTCCTTCTATTTCAAGCTGAAATATTTCACCTATGCTGTGTATATCAATGACCTTTGTACTGTAACTTTTCACTGCATCCTTGAATTTTGTAGTTATTGACATATTATTCCAAAAATGCATTGGAAAGAAGAAACGGGGGTCTATCTCCTTTATAAAATATTCTCCTCCGGACAGGTAGTATTCATCCAGCCTTGGATCTACCGGGAAAAATGCTATATCGATTTTCTGTCCTTTCAATTTGTCTATTTCATCTTTGAAATTTATTTCGGCAGCTTTTCGATCTTCAGCCGTATCCTCCTTCCAGTTCCACCAGTTCAGGTCACCGGAATGAAAAAGGGTGATGCCTTCCAGTTTTACTAAAAATGAAATTCCTATATCAGTGGAGCCGAAGGCCTTTACATAGACACCTTCTTCTTTTAAGGCAATATCTTCGTACTTTGATAATTTAAAATAATTTTCTGAAGGGTTCGATATGGATATATCGCTGCTCAGTATATACTTGATTTTTTTATTTATCCTGTTCCATTTGAATATTACTGGATTGAAATGATCCGGGTGACTATGGGATACAAATACAATTATATTTTTTTTGCTTTTTATAAAAGCCGCCGATATGAGGCCGTTTTCTATAGATTTTTCCTTTCCTGTAAAACTGTCCTTATAGTAGTCGAATATCAACAGATGTTTTTCCATTTCAACTGCAAATCCACTGTGATAAAGGTAGTGGACTTTTATATTGTGATTGCTCAATTTATACACCTCTCTTCAGTACTTATTTTATTATAATATCACAAACAGGAGACATATTCACAAATATATGAATGTAGGCTATAATGAAGGTGAATTGAATAAATGGAGGGATAGTTTTGAAATTCAAATTTGACCACAACAATATAAATGTACTGGATATTGAAAAATCAAAAAAGTTTTATGAAGAAGCACTTGGATTCAGAGAAATTGACAGGAAGATATCGGAGGACGACAGCTTCATACTTGTTTTTATGGGAGACGGGGACAGCAAATACAAAATAGAACTTACCTGGCTTAGAGACAGGAAGGAGCCGTATAACCTGGGAGACAATGAAATACATATGGCAGTCAGAACAGATGATTATGATGCTGCCCATGAACTTCACAGAAAAATGGGGTGTATATGCTATGAAAACAAGAAGATGGGATTGTATTTCATAGCTGACCCCGACGGCTACTGGACGGAAATACTGCCACAGAAATAGAAATTGTTCATTGTCAAGAAAATCAAATTGTGTTAAACTTGAATTAAATAACTGAATAGATTTTTACTGGGTGTGCCGCAGGGCTGAGAGAGATTTTTGAATCTCAAACCTTAGAACCTGATGTAGTTAATTCTACCGTAGGGAAAGTATCTTATATTGCGAGTTAAACGAAATATATTTCAGCTTTCTTTAGGGAGGCTGATTTTTTTATGGGTAATTTGTATGAATTTAAAGGAGGAAGTATTATGAACTATTCTACTCAGATGGATGCCGCAAAAAAAGGCATAATTACTAGAGAGATGGCTGTAGTAGCTGAAAAGGAAAATATAGATTTGGAAAAGCTGAGGGATCTGATTGCAAAGGGACAGGCTGTAATACCGGCCAACAAGAACCATGTTTCACTTGACCCTGAGGCTGTGGGAAGCGGGCTCAAGACAAAGATAAATGTAAATCTTGGAATATCAAGAGATTGCCCTGATGTAGATACCGAGCTTGAAAAGGTCAAGAAGGCAATTGAAATGAAGGCCGAGGCAATAATGGACCTGAGCTCCTTTGGAAAAACCGAAGAATTCAGAAAAAAACTCATAGGCATGAGCAGTGCCATGATTGGAACCGTTCCAATATATGATGCAGTTGGATTTTATGACAAGGAACTGAAGGACATAACCGAGGAAGAATTCATAGAGGTCATTGAAAAACAGGCACAGGACGGGGTTGACTTTATGACAATCCATGCAGGTATAAACAGGGAAACTGCAGCGGTTTTCAAGAGAAACAGGAGACGCATGAACATAGTTTCAAGGGGAGGCTCACTCATGTATGCCTGGATGGAGCTCAACAACAAGGAAAATCCTTTTTATGAGCATTTTGATAAAATACTTGATATATGTGCAAAATATGATGTAACCTTGAGTCTCGGAGATGCCTGCAGGCCGGGATGTGTTTCGGATGCTACAGATGCCATCCAGATAAAGGAGCTTATAACACTTGGCGAACTTACCAAAGCTGCCTGGGAGAAAAATGTACAGGTTATGATAGAAGGACCCGGACACATGGCATTGAATGAGATAAAGGCAAATATGATTCTGGAAAAGAAACTGTGTCATAATGCACCTTTTTATGTTCTGGGACCACTTGTTACGGATATTGCTCCCGGATATGACCATATTACGAGCGCCATAGGTGGAGCCATTGCGGCTGCATCAGGGGCGGATTTCCTCTGCTATGTTACGCCTGCGGAACATCTCAGACTGCCTACGCTTGATGACATGAAGGAGGGAATCATAGCTTCCAAAATAGCTGCACATGCGGCAGATATAGCAAAGGGTGTAAAGGGAGCCATTGACTGGGACAACAAAATGGCAGAGGCAAGGCAGAAACTCGATTGGGAAAAGACCTTCGAACTTTCAATAGACCCTGAAAAAGCAATAAGATACAGGAGGGAATCTACTCCTGAATGCAGTGATACATGCACAATGTGTGGAAAAATGTGTGCAGTAAGGAATATGAACAGGGTAATGAGTGGAAAGGATGTAAATATACTTAGAAAAGATGATTAACTGTGATTAAAAACTCCCAACATGGATATAATTATTAAAAAAATAGTTGGGAGGTAATCCATTTGAATAATGTTACTCTTATAGGAAGGCTCACCAAAGATGCTGAACTCTTTAAAATAGAAAACAGCAAGAGAGGTATGTTGAAATTCATACTGGCCGTAGATAAAAATTTTACGACCAGAAATGGAGAAAAACAGGCTGATTTTATTTCTGTAACTTATTTCAGCGGAGGAGCTGAAAAACTCCAGCAGTATCTGAAAAAGGGGAGGCTGCTCGGGGTAAACGGAAAAATAACTACCAGAAGCTACACAAAGGGAGATACGAGAAGATATTATATGAATGTGGAAGCAGATACGATTCAATTCCTTGAGTACAAGAAGGAAACTCTGGCCTAGTTGTATGCAGGATGATTAAAATTCTATATTTTATTTTATATTGGGGGAAATGGACTTTAGGTACATTTCCCCTATATATGTCAATTATACATAATTGACATATATATATAATTATTGATAATATTAATTATATAGTAAAGTTTTTTAAACAATCTTTGAATTTATTTCAAAGTCTTCATAAAAGGTTTAAGATTAATTGCAGGGGCGGTGGTAAATGTGGATAATGATGAAAAAATATTGATAAGCAAGCAGTGTATAGACAGGATACTTTCAGGACTTAAAACTATTAAAATAAATGAGAAGAATAAACTTATCAGAAGACAGGTTTCGGACATGCTTAATATGATTGACACGGAACTGAATTATGGGAATTTGTCTCTTGAGGATAAGATATTGAAAAAGATGAAGGAGACAAAAGGTTCCGATCCGGACATGAATGCAAATCTGTATATATTGTATCAGAATCTTGTAAATGGACGTATAAGCAAGGAACAGGCTCTGGACAGCTACAATATATATTCGAAGATAGAGCCTTATGAAAAGACTATAGAGTAGATTAATGACGTAGTTTGTCTAAAGTATTTTTGAACTGTGTCCGATAATGATTGTAAGAATTATTCTGCTTTTATCAAATAAACAGGAGGAGTGAGCTTTTTTATGAGGATAAGCTACAATATGCCCGCCCTAACCATGCACTTGCTTCAGAACAAGGCACTGGACAGGCAAAGTGGAAATCTGCTCAGAATAAGCAGCGGATATAAAATAAGCAGTGCAAAGGACAACCCAAGTGTACTTGTAAGAAGTGAAAATATAAGAATGCAGATAGGCGGACTTCAGTCGGCGTCCAGAAATACACAGGACGGAGTGAGTATGCTTCAGACGGCAGAAGGAGCCCTTCAGGAGATTACAGGAATGATCCAGAGGGTAAGACAGCTTACAGTGCAGGCAGGAAATGGTACTACTACGGAGAGCGACAGAAGTATAATAAAAAATGAAATAGATCAGATGCTGGATGGAATAGACAGTATGGCAAACGGTGCGGAATTCAACGGATTGAAGCTGCTCGCAGACAATACTACCTTGAAGCTGCCTGTAGGTGCCAACCCCGGGGAAAGTGTTGAAATACCACAGGTAAATCTAAGTAACGGCACGGGAAGCAAAATTGCCGGGATTTATGGAATCAAGGATGATACAGGCATATTGGAAGGAAATATTGACGGGGCACTGGATGCAATAGACAGTTCTCTTGATGAAGTGGTTTCAATAAGAAGCAAGTACGGTGCACTTGAAAATAGATTTGAAAGCACATATGACTGCATACAGGATATAAGCCAGAGAATGGTGGGAGCTGACAGCAGCTTGAGGGATTCTGACATAGCAGAAGAAATTGTGGGTTATACCAAGGAAAATATAATTGTAGATGCGTCAAATGCAATGATAGCCCAGGCGAACAAACTGCCCCAGGATGTGTTGAGAGTGCTGGAAAATGTAAGACAATGATATAGATAAAATATAAATGATGAGATACCTATTTTTTATTAATTGTAGAATGGTATCTTATTTTTTTGATTTTTTGGACATGATGTAGTAGAACGTTATAAGGTCTATAACAGTAACTTACATAATTTGACTGATGTTGGATGGATGACACAAAATAATTTACATAATTTGTGTAAAAATATAGAATATAGAGTACAATTATGTTAGAATAAATTATGTTAGTAAATAGTTTTAATCAAAAGTAAAATTATATTAAAAGTCAACTTTTAACATGCATTTAACAAGGAATTCCATAATAAATATCTAATACATATTATAATATATAAATATATGAGGAAAGGAGAAATTGTATTGAATATACAGAATATGTCGATTGATGAAACTGCTGGAAATCTGATTCAAAAGGCGCTGGATGCATCATCCGCCAGAAGCAGGGCCATATCCAACAATATAGCCAATATAAATACAAAGGGATATAAAAGGCAGTATGTCACTTTTGAAGAAAATCTTAAAAACAGCATGGACAATCTTGAATTGAAAACAGACGATGACAGACATATTAGCCTTGGAAACAGTTATGGAGCCATAACCAATAAAGTGGACAATTCAACCAGCATGAGGGAAGATGGAAACAATGTGGACATTGATGTCGAAACTGTAAATCAGGCGGCAAATGAGCTTATGTACAATGCTCTCATAACTCTTGAGAACAATAAATTGAATATGAGAAGAAATGTAATAAACGGAAACTAGGGGTGATTTTGTGATTCAAGCTTTTAATACAATGAGAATAAGTGCCAGCGGACTTTCTGCAGAAAGGCTTAGAATGGACACCGTGGCTTCAAATATGGCGAATGCAGAGACAACCCATGGTGCAAATGGACAGCCTTACAGAAGAAAGGTTGCAGTATTTCAGGAGAATTTGAATAGAGAAATTGGAAGTAATGGAAGTTATGAAAATGTTCCAATGGGAGTAAAGGCTGTAGGAATAGAGGAAGATAATTCACCCTTTAGAAGAGTGTATGATCCATCCAATCCAGATGCAGATGCTTCAGGATATGTATCAATGCCAAATGTAAATATACTCAATGAAATGGCCGATATGATGGTGGCTGTAAGATCGTATGAAGCCAATGTAAGTGCTATAAATTCTGAAAAGAGTATGTTCTCGAAAGCATTAGAAATAGGAAAGTAGGAGGTCTGACCAATATATGAAAATAAATGAATTTACACCTGATACGAGTATATTTGAAAAGATAGGTGCCGGTATTTCAACCAATAATGCAGGCAGTGAAAATGATTTTGGAAATTTGCTGAAGCAAAAATTGGATGAAGTAAATAGCGAACAGGTAAATGCCGATGAGGCGGTTCAGGATTTTATAGAAGGTGATAGAACAGATATACATAATGTAATGCTGGATGCAGAACAGGCAAGGATGTCACTTGAGCTTGCAGTACAGATCAGAAACAAGTTTGTGGATGCATATCAGGAATTGAATAGAACGCAGATGTAGAAGGAGAGCTAGATTGATGGGTAGGCTATCACAATTCTTTAAAAATTTAATAGGTAAATGGAAAGATTCCAGTAAAAATAAAAAGATAGCTTTTGGTATCATAGCGGCAGGAATTATAGCGGCTTTGATATTTGGAGGAATGACTCTGGGAAGGCAAAAATATGCCGTGTTGTTTTCAAACATGAACAGTACGGATGCAGCGGCAGTTTACAAACAGCTGAAAAGTGACAAGGTAGATGTAAAGGTGGAGGGAAATTCCATTCTAGTTCCGAAGGATCAGGTGGATCAAGTGAGAATGCAGGTTCTTTCGGAGGTACAGATGACTGATGGAAGTCAGGGGTTTGAAATTCTTGACAAGAATAAGTTCGGTGAAACGGATCAGCAGATGAAAATTGACTATCAAAGGGCACTTCAGGGTGAACTTGAAAGAACTATAAAGGCTCTTCCTGAAATTGACAATGCAAGGGTGCACCTGGTTCTGCCGGATGATACTGAATTTGTGAAAGATACAGATCCGGGAAGTGCTTCTGTCACTTTAAAGCTCAAGCCGGGCCAGCAGCTTTCAAAAGATCAGGTAAAGGCACTTGTTTCCCTTGTATCCGGGAGTGTAAAAAATGTACCCAAGAAAAATGTTGAGATAGTGGATGACAAGTTAAACCTTCTTTCAAGGGATTTATATGAAGGTGATTCAAATGGCGATGATTTGGGAAATTCATCTGTTCCTGCAGAAACCCAGCAGCAGCTTCAGACGAAATATGAAGATGAAGCGGAGAAAAAGCTTCTGGCACTTCTGGAACCTGTGTATGGAAAGGACAAAGTCAAGGTGAAAGTGAATGCTGATCTGGATTTTGATGCGGTTCAGCAGGACAGTAAAACCTATGACAAAAATAATGTTGTAGTAAGCGAGCACACTATAAACGATACGAATACAGGTGGAACCGACAACGCAGGGACAAGCCCTGTAGACAACAATATGAGCAATACCACTACAAATACTGCAAATGGAGGGAATTCTACTCACAACGAGGTTACCAGAAACTACGACGTACCTACTGTGGAACAGAAGACTGTGAAAGCCCCCGGAAGTGTGAAAAGACTTACTGCATCCGTTGCACTTGATGGGAATGTGGATGATGCCACGAGAACCGCCATAAGGAACCTGGCAGTATCTGCAGTAGGATATGATCCGGCGAGGGGAGATACTATAAGTGTGGAATCACTTCCTTTTGATACTACGGCACAGGATAATGCCAAAAAGGACATAGATGCAATGGAGAAGGCCGCACAGCAGGAAAAGCTGAAGAAGCTCATAATAGCAGGTTCGATTTTAGGAGCAGCTGTAATAGCGGGAATAGTGGCATTTGTAATATGGAGAAGAAAGCACAGTGAAGATGAAGAAGATATATTTGGGGAGGAAGGTATCAATCCACAGGAGATTATGGACCAGAACAATGATTTGACGGCAGAACAGATTAAATCTAAATTCAAACCTGTAGATCTTGAAGAAGAAAATGAAGATACCCATATTGAAAATGAGATAAAGAAGTATGCCAAGGAGAAGCCAGATCAAGTTGCAGATATAGTTAAGTCATGGCTGGCAGAGGATGAGAGGTGATATAAATGGCTAAAGACACCAAGTTTTTGACTGGAGTTCAGAAGGCGGCCATACTCTTTATAACATTGGGGCCGGAGGCTGCAGCTGGAATAATAAAGAAACTTCCGGAAGCTGAAATACAGAAGATAACTTATGAAATAGCCAATATAAGTTCTGTAAAATCTGACCAGAAAAAGGATATATTGGATGAATTCATAGAAATGAACAAGGCAAAGGACTATCTTATAGAAGGCGGCGTTGAATATGCAAAAAATCTTCTGTCAAAAGCCCTCGGAAGTCAGAGAGCCATGGAGATTTTGGAGAAGGTCACAGAGGCGACTCAGCAGTTCAGACCATTTGCAATAGCTAGAAAAGCAGATGCACATCAGCTCTTGAATACAATATCAGATGAGCATCCACAGACAATAGCGCTTATACTTTGCTATCTTCAAGCTGACAAGGCAGGTCAGATATTGTCTGCACTGCCTGAGAATATTCAGGCTGAAGTGGCCTACAGGATAGCAACCATGAGGAATACATCGCATATGGTAGTGAAGGAAATAGAAAAAGTTCTGGATGACAAATTGTCATCCGTAGTAAAATCCGATATGAAGATAATTGGCGGTGTGCCTACAATTGTAGATATACTGAACCAGGTTGACAGGACTACGGAAAAGAATATAACTGAAGGACTTGAGAAGCAGGATGCGGAACTTGCTGAAAAAGTCAAGGAGTCCATGTTCGTATTTGAAGATATCATTACTCTTGATGACGTATCTATCCAAAGGGTACTCAGGGAAGTGGATACAAAGGAACTTGCTCTTGCACTCAAAGGCTGCTCCGAGGAGGTTGCAGATGCAATATTCAGAAACCAGTCCAAGAGGGCTTCTGCTACTTTGAAGGAAGATATAGAATTCCTTGGACCTGTCAGACTTATGGATGTTGAAAAATCCCAGCAGAAGATTGTCAATATAATAAGAAGACTGGACGAGGCAGGGGAGATAGTTCTGTCAAGAGGAGGAGAAGATGCGATCATCGTATAATGGCAGTATATTTAAAGGTGACAGCATAAATGAATACGGCAGGAAAGAAATATTTACCGAATTTACAGTCAGAAAGCAGGAAAAGAATAGAGAAGCTCTCCAGAAGGATCCTATAATGGAGAGTTATGAAAATCTTGGAAAGGCAATAATTCAGGATTCCAACAGGAAGAAAGAAAGAATAATTTCAGAGGCATATGAGAAGGCTTCAAGTATAGAAGAGACGGCCTATAAAAAGGGATATACAGAGGGAATGGAAAAGGGCAGGAAAGACGGCTATGACTCAGCCTATGAGGAAGGCTACAGGAAGAATTATGCCAAAGCTCAAAAAGAAGGGGAGGCCATAAGGAAAAAAGCAGATGATGTGCTCAGAAAGGCTGTAGAGGAGAAGAATAAATATTTGAAGGAAAATGAGCAGAAGATAAAAGAACTTATATTGAATTCCATCGAAAATATATTGAGGCATGAGGTCAGGGACACAAACAGTCTGAATGATGTAGTATTTGAATCCCTTAAGCAGATGAGGGGTACGAAGACTTTCATAATAAAGAGCAGGGAAAAATACTGCGGTGAATTCAGAAAAAAAGTTGATATGTGGAAGGAACAAATTCCCTTCAAGGGAGATATATTTGTCATACCAGATGAATCCGTTGAAGATGGAAGTGTTGTAGTTGAAAGGGACAATGGGAAAATGATTTCCAGTGTGGATATTGCCTGCAGGAAGATAGAGGAGATTCTCAAAGATGGCGATTAATATAGATTTTGAAAGGATAAACAGGAAAATATCAGAAGCAAGCTACAGCTATCAGGAGGGGATTGTAAAGAAAGTCATAGGATTGACTGTGGAAGCCGAGGGCATAAAAGCCTTTGTGGGAGAGGTGTGCAGCATCTACAATGAGATAAATCACAGAATAGTATGCGAAGTTGTGGGATTTAATGAAGACAATGTTATTTTGATGCCACTTGGTGAACTCAATGGGATTTCTCCGGGATGCAGGGTTGTACCTGAAAGAAGGCCGCTGAGCGTAACGTGCTGTGACAATCTCCTAGGCAAGGTGCTGGATGGACTTGGAAAGCCCATAGATAGTTCGGTTATATCCTCGGGGATTTCATATCCTCTTGATTCGGAGCCTCCCGATCCACTCAAGAGAAAGAGGATCAAGGAGGTAATTCCAACTGGAATAAGGGCTATAGATGGTTTCTTAACCTGCGGCCAGGGACAGAGAATAGGTATATTTGCAGGGAGTGGTGTTGGAAAAAGTACAACTCTTGGAATGATTGCAAAATATGCGGAAGCAGATATAAATGTAATAGCCCTCATCGGAGAGAGGGGAAGGGAAGTCAGGGACTTTATAGAAAAGGATCTTGGCAAGGAAGGAATGAAGAAATCTGTTCTTGTATGTGCTACATCGGATAAACCTGCACTTGTAAGGCTCAAGGGAGCTTTTACGGCTACTGCAATTGCCGAATATTTCAGGGACAAGGGCAAAAAGGTGATACTCATGATGGACTCGGTTACAAGATTTGCCATGGCCCAGAGGGAAATAGGGCTGGCAATTGGTGAACCTCCAGCTACAAAAGGATATACCCCATCTGTATTTGCAAAGCTTCCAAGGCTTATGGAAAGAGCAGGTATGTCGGAGTCAGGATCTATTACGGCATTTTATACGGTGCTTGTAGATGGAGATGACATGAATGAACCTATTGCAGATTCTGTAAGGAGCATACTTGACGGACATATAGTTCTCTCACGTGAACTGGCAAACAGGAATCACTATCCATCTATAGATGTTCTTGCAAGCATAAGCAGGCTCATGTCTGAAATAGTAACTGACAAGCACAGGAAAAAGGCCTCATTTGCAAGGGATATGCTTTCGACTTACAGGAATTCTGAAGATCTTATAAATATAGGTGCCTATGTCAAGGGAAGCAATAAAAAAATAGATATGGCGATAAGCTGTCATGATGACATAATAAATTATCTTAAACAGGGAATGGATGAAAGTTCCTCATTTGAGGAAAGCGTAAATGGACTGGAAAAGATGTTTAGTCATAATTGAGGAGGAAATCTATGAAAAAGTATGAATTCAGACTTCAAAAACTTTTAGACATAAGATTGGACAGGGAAAATGAAAGTATAATGGATTTCCAGAAGGCGAGGAAGGAAAGCCTTGAAGTAAAACAAAAACTTGATATGCTGAAGGATAATTACAACAGATACAAGGATGTAACTAAAATGGGAAATACAGTAGAGCAGAAAATGACAAGGGTGTATCTTAACACACTGGTTTACAACATGGATGAAACAGAAAGTGAACTTCAGGTAAAAGAAAAAATGGTTGATTTAAAGAGAGAGGAATTAAAGCAAAGCCAGATAGAACGCAAGACAGTTGATATTTTAAAGTATAAAAAAGAGGCTGCTTTTACAAAGGAGCAGAACAGGCTTGAACAGAATGCAAATGACGAATTTGCACTGTATGGATTTATAAGAAAATCCCATATGCATTGAAAGGAGGTGAAATTAATATATGAGTGTAGATATGATAAATTTAAAGGTATCTCTTCCAGATGCAGCTTCCAATGTTAAAGACGAATCAACGAAGATAAGCTCTTCAGGTAAAAGTAATGACAACTTTAGTTCCGTAGTTAAAAAGGTACAGGCTGACAATGGCAATAAAAAGATTCAAAAGCAGGATACCCAGAATACTACTGATACAGGAAAAGATGAAAAAAAGGCGGAGATTGAGACTTATCTCAAAAAAGCCGGATTTACAGACGAAGAGATAAAAACAATTGAAGACAAGATTGATAATGGACAGATAGACAAGGACAGTATTTTGTCACTGCTGAGTTTGCTTTTTAGCAGCAATGCAGATATTCAAAGTCAGTTGAATAATGTGGTAAATGACAAAAATTCAGCATCTGACAGTAACTTGCAGGTTATAGGCAGTATTGCAGATAATAATTCTGATAAAAAACTGGATTTTCTACAGGCCATTGACAAAAGTGTACAGCTTATAGCAGATAAGCTTTCAGATAACAGCACGATTCAAGATGTCAAAAATGCGGTAGACAGTGCAGTTGATGAGAATATGGGGATCTTAAAGGATATTTTAAGCAGCTTGGGAAATGTGGATAAAAGTGAACAGCTTGCAGGAAAATTGTCGAAAAAAATAGCAGATAATGTCATGCTGAAATTAAATCAATTTGTTTCAGGGAATAAGACAAGTATTGATGGATCAGATATAAAGTCTGCCATATATGAGGAACTGCTTTCAAAACTTGATGTAAAACTTCAGGACACCCCTCAGGTACAGCAGGTAAAGGATGGCTTGAATAATATCAAGCTGTATCAGCAGGTTGACACGGTAAATAAACCAGCTGAAAATGTCAATATACAGAACAGCCTGGATTCAGAAGACGGCAATAGTTTTGCAGAAGGCAAGGACAATGATACACTCAGCAAGATACTTGGTGACAGCAAAGGAGAAAGCAAAATATCCAGGGCAGTCAATTTTATGACACAGTTCAACAGTATAAAGGGTGATAATTCTTCAATACAAGGTCAAGTACAGAACATGACAGTAAATAAAGACAGCTTCAGCTCGGATTTGATAAAGAGCATAAAATATATGGAGCTGAATAATGTCAAGGAGCTCACTGTCAAAGTCACACCTAAAGAGCTTGGAAACATAACAATAAACCTTGTAATGGAAGAAGGAAGGATGAAGGCAGTTCTTACAGCTTCAAACAAGGATACTTATAATATTCTGAATTCCAATCTCCAGGACATGTCAAACAAGCTCCAGAGCAACGAGATAAAAGTCCAGAACTTTTCACTTAATTTATACCATGAGGATACAACATTCTTCAAAGGCGGAAACGGAAGAGGGCAGGAAGACCAGGATAGAAAAGGGGGACATTTGAACTCAATTGAGGGCAATATTCCTGAAGAGGAACCAGAAGACGACTATTACAGTGAAAACAATGTAAACATACTTGCATAATTAGAATGAATAAAGGAGGGCAATAATGACAGCAGCAGTAGACAATTCGGATTCAAATTCCATTGTTTCGTCCCTGGATCCTACAAGGACCGAAAGAGGTACGAAAATAGTAAAAAAGGGACAGGACATAGATGAAAACATGTTTCTCAAAATACTGGCGGCAGAACTTGCCAATCAGGATCCAACCAACACAAGTTCACAGAATTCAACCGAGTATATAAGTCAGCTTGCACAGTTTTCTGCACTGCAGCAGATGGCAAACCTGAACAGTTCAAACAAACTTGGTACGGCCAATTCACTTGTGAACAAATATGTTACTTTTAGTGATACGGATTCAAATGGGAACATGTACAGTGGACAGGTCGTTGGAGTTGTAAAGGACGGCGATGACATATTCCTGAATACAATTGTAGGAAATACGACTGATGAAAGTGGAAATACAGTAGACAGTTACAAACTTCTTGACATAAACAATGTAGTTAAAATTGATGATACAGGAGATATATTCGATTCAGGTGCAAACAACAATCTTCTTATGAATGCATCGGCACTTATAGGAAAAAAAGTGGATATAAATGAGAAAGATGATAATGGAGATTACTACAGTGGTATTGTGAAATCAGTATCGAGAGGTTCACTGGGAATTGCTGTAAAAGTGGATGTCGGAGATGGTGAAACAAAGGATTTTTATATTGATTCCATTTCAAATGTAGAAAATCCATAGAAGAAAAGTGAGTGTGATATCCGTGGGATATAGAATTATTAACGGCAAGCTGCACTTTGCCCAGGATCTGTCACAGCTGTATGATAATAAAAGCAGGTTGAAAAGCAGTGTATCGGGCAGTGAATCTTTTAAAGATGTGCTGAACAGGCAGGTAGACGGAAAAAATGGATTCACCATATCGAATCATGCTGCAGAAAGACTTAAAAACAGGAACATAGCTTTCAGCGAAAGTGATATGAAGAATATAAATTCTGCCATAAACAGGGCGGAAGACAAGGGATGCAGTGAATCTGCACTGCTTTATGGAGACACAGTACTTATTACTTCCATAAAGAACAGGACTGTTATTACTGCTCTGGACAGGAAATCGAGCAATGGAGGAGTATTTACAAACATAGACAGCATGGTCATAGTGTAATTATTTCAAGTATTAAAGTTCAGATATAAAATATCAAATATTGTTGATTTTTGGTGCAGCCGAAAATCCTCATAAATTGTTAATTGTAAATCGTTGATTATAAATTAAAAAAAGCTGGCCGGACCACGATGTGGGAGTCAGGTTCTGCGGAATGAAGGAAGCAGGACAATATAGAAATAAAATTGGAGGGAAAATAATGTTACCATCATTGTACTCAGGAATTAGCGGACTTAGAGCCAATCAGCAGAAATTGAATGTAATAGGAAACAACATAGCAAATTCGACTACTACGGGATTCAAATCCCAGAGCATGAACTTTCAGGACATGATAAGCCAGACACTTTCAGATCCAAGTGCACCAAGCAACAGTATAGGTGGGATAAATGGGAAGCAGAGCGGACTTGGAGTCAAGGTAGCAGGGATAAGCACCGATTTTACAACTGGAAGTATGCAGACTACAAACAGGACTCTCGACTTTGCCATAGATGGTCCTGGATACTTTGTAGTAGGTACGGGAGCAGTAGCAGGACAAACTTCTGATGGTATTGGCGGAGTAGCTGTAAATGAGGAAACCAATGCATTAGGAGGAGGTGAGGACGTGGAGTATCCAATAGATCCTACCTATACAAGAGACGGAGCATTTTTCCTTGACACCCAGGGAAATCTTCTCACAGTAGATGGTAAAAGGGTTATGGGATATCAGATAGGTGATGCTGCAATTTCATACACGGATGATCCCAATGCCCAGAATACAGTTGCATTTCAGGATGCCAATGCAGATGGCATAGAAGCAGATACAACTCATCTGGTACCGCTGTCCATTCCGGATGCAATAGGTGAGGAAGGTGCAGAATCAAAAGTCAAAACCTTCTCTGTATCAAAAGATGGATATATAACGGCACAGCTTGCAGATGGAACTACGGCGGCACTTGGACAGATAGCAATGGTCTCCTTTGTAAATGAAGGTGGACTCATAAAAAATGGTGGCAACACCTATTCAGTTTCAGCAAACTCGGGACAGCCTATAGTAAGAAGTGCCAGAGGTGTGGATGCTGAAGTCGATAATAGTGGAAGCTACGGCAGTATGGCACAGGGAATGCTAGAGATGTCAAATGTGGACCTGGCACAGCAGTTTACGGATATGATAGTGGCAAGCAGGGCTTTCCAGGCAAATGGAAAGATAATAACAACTGATGATGAAATACTCCAGGATCTCATCAATCTCAAAAGATAAAATCTAATTTGAATATTTTGAATGTGTATTGACGGGACTGTATTCTTTCTCGGACATACACATTCCCATAATGAAATTTTCTAATAAATAACTGTATACATATGTCTGCATTTGGATTTATAATGTAACTATATTATTTTTAGGAGGATTTCAATGATAAAGCTGACTGGACTCGACAACAAGGAGTTTATTTTGAATGCAGATAAAATAGAGAGACTGGATGCAATCCCGGAAAGTGTAATAACCCTCACCAACGGGAAAAAATTTCTTGTGAAGGAATCAAATGAGGAGATAGTGCAAAAAGTTATAGATTACAAGAGAAAAATATATAATGGCAACTTTCAGGTGGAATAAGTATATTTTTAGCTGCTTCTGTCTTATTTATAAATTATGAGTTGTGAATTGAATACTGGAGGTATGCAAAGTGGAAAATAAAATTGAAAAAACCGGTTCTTCAAAAATAAAGGTAATTTTGCTTGGAATACTGATACTGGCAGTTGTAGGTGGTGGCGCATATTTTGGATACAACAAACTACTGAAAAACGGCAAATCAAATACAACCCAGAATACAATTCCACAGGCCAATGTACAGCAGACTGCAAATCAAACACAGTCACAAAGCGGCAGTGCTTCTTTTTTGAGTCAGGTAGTTTCTGCCAAGACCTTTGAGCTTGATGAAATAACTGTGAATCTGGCAGACAAGGGATCAAGCAGATATTTGAAGGCTGCAGTTTCTTTGGGATATGATGATAAAAAACTGGATTCGGAGTTGAATGACAAAAAACCTATTGTAACAGATGCGGTTATTGGAATATTGAGCAGCAAAAAAGCCGAGGAAATAACACCCAAGAACATGGACAATATAAAAATGGAAATAATTCAGAAGATAAATCCGATGCTTGAAAAAGGAAAGCTCAACAATGTATATTTTACAGACCTTATAGTACAATAGTCCGGGAATTCTATAGAGGAGAATATGAATGGATTTACAATTTGTATGGATGATATTTAAAACCCTGCTGGCTCTTTTGTGTGTAGTCCTGCTTATATATATTTCACTCAAATATGGAGGGGCAAAATTTCAGAGCATCCAGAAGGGAAAATTCATACGTATACTTGAGAGGTCACAGCTGTCAAAGGATAATGCCATTTTTGTGGTCAAAATTGGAGAAAAAGTATGCGTAATTTCTTCCACAGCAGGAAGAATTGAAATAGTTCATGAACTAAACGAAGAGGAAATACTGAAACTCAAGAAGAGGGAAATTATACCGGAATATAAAAATTTAAAGGACTTTTACAGGAGATCAGGCATGGAAAAATTTATTAAAAACTTAGTTGCAAAAAAGGAAGATAGACATGAATAGTAAACTTAGCAGAAATTTTATGGCTGTTTCAATTCTGGCAATTGCTGTAGTTGTCATGGCTTCCAGCACCGCATATGCGGCACCGGATCCATCACAGGCAATGCCCATACCAAATATAAATATATCCATGGACAATGCAGGTGCCTCTACTCCACAGCAGTATGTTCAAAATATAAGACTGCTCATAATGCTGACGGTGCTTACCCTGCTTCCTTCTTTTATAATGATGATGACAAGTTTTGTGAGAATCATAGTGGTGTTCGGTTTTTTAAGAAATGCCATGGGAACACAGCAGTCACCTCCCAATACGGTATTAGTTGGACTTGCTTTGTTCCTGACTGTGTACATAATGTATCCTGTATATTCAACTATAAATTCAAATGCCCTCAAGCCGTATATGCAGAACAGAATTACGCAGGAGCAGGCGATAGAGGCTGGTGCAAAGCCTCTCAGAAGCTTCATGCTCAGACAGACAAGACAGAAGGATCTGAAATTGTTTGTAGACGAGGCTAAATTGAACTACAAGGTAACAGCGGACAATGCACCTTTGAATGTAGTTATTCCCGCATACGTAATAAGTGAACTCAAGACTGCTTTTCAAATAGGATTTTTGATATACATACCTTTTATGATAATAGATCTTGTGGTGGCAAGTGTCCTCATGTCCATGGGAATGTTCATGCTTCCACCTGTAATGATATCACTTCCATTTAAATTGTTGTTGTTCGTTATGGTAGATGGCTGGTATCTGCTTGTAAAATCGCTGATTTTGAGCTTTTCGTGAGGTGAATTAGATGAGTGAGAACATGGTAATCGGAATTATAAAGGATTCAATACAGACGGGCCTTCTGGTATCGGCACCCATTCTTCTGGTTGCAATACTGGTTGGACTGATAATAAGTATATTTCAGGCTACTACCCAGATACAGGAACAGACACTTACTTTTGTGCCTAAACTCATTGCCGTGGCCGTAGTAGGACTTATTACCGGAAGCTGGATGCTTCATCAGCTTGTAAATTTTACTGAAAGGATTTTTACATATATAGCGCAGATAACCCGGTAGATGCAAATAGGAGTGGAATGATGTGATAGATACTTTATATTTTACGGCACTGGTGCTTGTATCCATAAGGATATTTTGCTTTTTTGCACTGGTACCTATATTTTTCCCTGCAGGAACTCCGGCATCGGTAAAGGTAGGACTTGCATTGGTAATAGCCTATATATTGATGCCTGGTATAAATTATTCTTCCATAAATGATATAAATAGTACCCTGCCGTTTATATTCAACTGTCTGAATGAAGTATCTGCGGGACTTACCCTTGGTTTCTTGACAAATCTCTGTTTTTCAATGGTGAGATTCGCGGGTAATGTTATGGATATGCAAGTGGGTTTTGCAATGATGAGTATGTTCGATCCTTCCTCAAGCAGCAATACTACCTTGCTTGAGCGCCTTCTGTACTGGTTCAGCATGGTGGTTTTCCTTGCAGTTGATGGACATCATATGCTTATAAGGTCCATAATAGAGAGTTTTAATATAATAAAGCTTGGAAACTTTTTCCTGGCACAGGGATCTATTAATGTGATAATAAAGGCATTTATAGAGTACTTCACTATTGCGGTGCAGATAGCTGCACCTATAGTCCTGATAATTCTGTTTACCGATTTGACAATGTCGCTTATTGCCAGAACTGTTCCCCAGTTGAATATAATGATACTGGGACTTCCAGTTAAAATTCTGGTGGGACTTGCATCTTTCTGCCTGGCACTCCCGATATTCTTGAAACTTGTGGAAAATTCATTCAATGCAATACCCGATTCCATGAAGGGATTTTACAATACCCTTCCTGTGCTTCTCGTATTTGCAAAAGATGATAAAACGGAACAGGCAACACCGAGGAAAAAAAGTGATGCAAGGAAGAAGGGGCAGATTGCAAAAAGCAAAGAAATAGGTCTGGCTGTAACGCTGCTTGCATCAACTCTGGTTATTGCAGTTCTCGGTGGATACGCAGGATCACAGCTTGGTTATACAATGAGGACCTTCCTCAATGATTACATGAGGATTTCCCTAAACTACGAAAGTTTGAACAAGATATTGTTCATAACTATATGGAGACTGGCAGTTGTTTTTCTGCCGCTTGTCCTTCCAATACTTGTAATGGGTGTGCTTGCAAATCTGGTGCAGACAAGGGGACTCATGAGCTTTGAACCTTTAAAACCGGATTTTACAAAGCTGAATCCTATAAATGGATTCAAGAGGATGTTTTCACTTAGAGCTGTAATGGAGCTTCTGAAGGACACTTTGATAGTTGTAATAGTAGGATATGTAGGTTATAAATTCATAAAAGACAATTATATGTACATATTGACTTTGGGACAGCTAAATGTACAGGCTGTAGCAAAGGCTGTAGGAAGTCTTGCTGTAAGTATATTTTTCAGGATAACCCTTATTTTGATTGTCATTGCAATTATAGATTATATGTTTCAGATATTCCAGTACAACAGGGATCTTAAAATGTCCAAACAGGAAGTCAAAGAAGAATACAAGCAGGATGAAGGAGATCCCCAGATAAAGGGAAAGATAAAGCAGAAGCAGAGGGAAATTGCAATGAGGAGAATGATGCAGGAGGTTCCCAAAGCTACTGTGGTAGTTACAAACCCTACACATGTAGCTATAGCACTTAAATATGAAGATGGACAGAATGCACCTGTTCTCGTAGCAAAGGGGCTGGATGCCGTAGCTCTCAGGATAAAACAGGTGGCAAAGGACAACAAAGTGCCGATATTTGAAAATAGGACACTGGCACGGCTTATATTCAAGCAGGTTGAAATTGATCAGGAAATACCAGTGGACATGTACCAGACAGTAGCTGAGATACTGGCTCTGGTTTACAAGATGAGGTGATATTTTTGGAAAACAGCAAGAAGAGATTCAGTTTAAAAGATAATATTGACATAATAATGGCAATGGTTGTTATAATGGTGGTATTTATGATTATAATTCCACTTCCTTCCAAATTACTGGATATATTTATTGCCTTCAATATAACCCTGTCAATAGTTATCATACTTTTAACAATGTTTACCACGGAGATATTGCAGTTTTCAGTATTTCCTACACTGCTCTTGATAACTACCCTGTTCAGGGTTGCCCTGAATATCTCATCTGTAAGACTCATACTCAGGGATGCTTATGCAGGTGAAGTTATAAATGCTTTTGGAGGGTTTGTCGTAGGAGGCAATTATGTAGTCGGAATAATTATATTCCTGATTATAATAATAGTTCAGTTTATTGTAATAACCAATGGAGCAAGCAGGGTTGCAGAGGTTTCAGCCAGATTCACACTGGATGCAATGCCTGGAAAACAGATGAGCATAGATGCAGATTTGAACTCGGGACTTATTGATGAAAAAGGTGCGAGAGACAGAAGGACGAAACTCCAGAAGGAGGCGGACTTCTATGGTGCCATGGATGGTGCCTCGAAATTTGTAAAAGGAGATGCAATAGCATCACTTATAATTGTAGTTATAAATGCAGTAGCCGGAATTGTTATGGGTGTAGTATTCCATGGAATGGATGCAGCTACTGCTGCACAGACTTATACAAGGCTTACTATAGGAGACGGACTGGTATCACAGATACCTGCCCTTTTGATATCTACGGCATCAGGTATACTGGTTACACGTTCTGGAAGCAACGAAAATTTTGGTACCCTGGCTGTGAAGCAGCTTACAGGATTTCCAAAGGTAATAGGTATTGCCGGTGCCGTACTTCTTTTTATGGCAATGATACCAGGACTTCCGCACATAGCATTTTTGGTCCTGTCTGCTTTCTGTGTAGCCGCCGCATATTTTCTGTACAAGGATGAACTTCAGAGAAATATGGAGCAGATACATGCAGAACAGCAGCAGATTTCCGAGATAGAGGATAAAGAGCCTGAAAATGTGATGAATCTTATATCCGTAGAGCCCATGGAGGTGGAAATAGGCTATGGCTTGATTCCACTTGCAGATGAAAGCTCAGGGGGAGATCTGCTGCAGAGAATAACTTCCGTCAGAAGACAGTGTGCCATAGAAATGGGTATTATAGTCCAGCCCATAAGAATAAGGGACAATCTGCAGCTTAGCACAAATGAGTATGTGATAAAGATACGTGGGACTGTTGTGGCAAAAGGAGAGCTCATGCCAAACATGCTTCTATGTATGGACCCTGCCAATGGGGAAAACACGATTGCAGGTATAAGTACAAAGGAGCCGTCTTTTGGACTGCCGGCTACGTGGATAAACAACGACCAGAGGGAAGAGGCGGAAATAAAGGGATTTACCGTGGTAGATCCTACTACGGTAATGGTGACGCATCTTACTGAAACAATCAAGAAGCATTCCCATGAGCTTATTGGAAGACAGGAGGTCAAACTCATACTTGACTCCGTCAAGGAAAAGTATCCTACTGTGGTTGAGGAACTCATACCTGACCTGCTTACAATAGGAGAGGTACAGAAGGTACTTCAAAATCTTCTCCGGGAGAGGGTACCTATAAAGGATATGGTTACAATACTGGAATCCCTGGCAGACAACTCTAGAAATACCAAGGATATAGAACTGCTTACCGAATATGTGAGATTTGCCCTTGGAAGGAGCATATGCAATTCTCTGATTGATGACAACAACACTATAACAGTGGTTACACTTTCACAGCAGCTGGAGGATATTGTAGGACAGAATATACAGAAGTCCATGCAGGGTTCTTTTCCGGCTATAGATCCTGATACTACAAGCAAAGTACTGGCCTCCATAAGAAAAGTACTGGATTCCGTATATTTTTATGACAATCAGCCGGTAATACTGGTATCTCCCAAAATTCGTGCAGCCTTCAGAAAGCTTATTGAAATGGTGTTTCCTTCAGTTAATGTTCTTTCATTGAATGAAATACCAAATGATGTGGAAATCAAAACAGAAGGAGTGGTTTCAATATAATGATTATACGAAGGTACAAGGTCAAAAATATGAATGAAGCCATTACAAGAATCAGGTATGAACTCGGGAGAGAAGCGGTTATAATAAGTCAGAGAAAAATAAGAAAAGGGGGATTCCTCGGCTTTTTCTCAAAGAAGATACTTGAAGTTACAGCAGCAGTGGACAATTCGAGGCAAAAAGATGATAATTCAGAGGAAATGAGAGGAAGCATAGAGGCATTAAAAAAAGCTGTAGGTAATAAAGCAAAGATTAACAGCTCAAAAAAAATTCAGCCCGTATATAATCCCCAGAATAGAAATAATGACAGTCTGGTTGAAGAAGTCAGAAAAATGAGGGGAATGCTGGATGACATGATGAACAGCAAGAATGTACCGGTGGGGAAGACCAAACTTCAACTCAGACTGGAAAGCATTGATTTAGATGAAGCTGTAATCAAGAAAATAATGAGGAACATGGAGGATGCAGGGGATGACGGCGAGGAAAGTGAAAAACTTGACAGCATTGTAGCTGAAATGATAAAGGTTGAAAACAAACCACTTGAAAATGCAGTAGTTCTCGTAGGCCCTACAGGTGTTGGAAAGACTACTACTATTGCAAAGCTTGCAGGAAGACTGTCTTTGATTGAAAAAAAGAAAGTCGGGCTTATAACCATAGATACATATAGAATAGGTGCGGTAGAACAGCTGAGAACCTATGCCGACATAATGAACATACCATTTAAAGTAGTCATAAGCATCAAGGAAATGGAAAAGGCCATTGACAGCATGAAGGAATGTGATGTGGTTCTTGTTGACACAACGGGAAGAAGCAGTAAAAACAAGATGCAGATATCCGAGCTGAGGGCTTTTATAGACAAGGTAAATACCAATAATATACATCTGGTAATAAGCTGTACCACTAAAAATAGGGATATTGATGTAATAGTAGATGGATACAGGGAATTGAACTACAGCAATATAATAATAACAAAACTTGATGAGACCTCTACATATGGTTCCATATTGAATATTATAGAAGCGGCAAAGAAGCCTGTAAGTTTTGTAACTACAGGACAGAATGTTCCAGAGGATATCAAGGTTATGAATTCCGGTGAACTGGCAAAGCTTGTGACAGGAGAGGATATAATATGCTAGATCAAGCGGAAAAGTTAAGAAAACTTGCAGAGGAAAGCCAAAAATCAGATGTGAAAAACTCAAGCAGTTCAAAACCTGTCATAATTACAGTTACTTCCGGGAAGGGCGGAGTCGGAAAGAGCAATTTTGTTGTAAATGCAGCCATATGTCTGCAGAAGATGAAAAAAAAGGTGCTGATATTTGATGCAGATATGGGAATGGGAAATGACGATTTACTTATGGGATTTTTACCTAAATACAGTGTATATGATATAATGTTTAAAGATAAGACTATTGAAGATGTAATAATAAAAGGACCTTTTGGTATACAGCTGCTGCCTGGTGGAACGGGAATACCAAAATTTGGTGATGCAGATGATGAAAAAAGAAACAGCTTTATTAAAAAACTTTCAAAGCTTGAAAATCTCGATTACATAATAATGGATACAGGAGCTGGTATAAATAAAACAGTACTTGGCTTTATAAACTGCTGTGATGAACTGTTTGTAATTACTACACCTGAACCTACTGCGCTTATGGATGCCTATAGTCTGGTAAAGGCTGTAGATCATTTTAAAATCAAAGATTCTGCCAATGTGATTATAAACAAGGTTGCAAGTAGGAAAGAAGGCGCAAAAACTTTTGACAAGTTTAATGCCGCTGTATGTAGATTCCTGGACATCAAACTCAATTATCTAGGCTGCATATCGGAAGACAGAAAAATAGTACAGGCAGTTAGAAAACAGATTCCATTTATAATAAATTACCCTGTATCAGATGCATCAAAAGATGTGAACTTCATAGTAAATAAATTGATTGGTGTCAAATCAGCTGAAAATCAGAGTGGAGTTCAGGAGTTATTCAAGAAGATTTTTAATATTTTTTCGTAAGGAGAAGATGGGTGTATGGACTGCAACATTGAATTTCGAGTGAACAGCAAAATAGAAATTGAAATGGAAGATGGTTTTTACAAGAGCAATATACAGGACGTGGGGGAAGACACTATAGGAATAAGTATTCCGGTAAATGAAGGTAAATACCTTCCACTTAGAAGAGGTGACAGCATAAGATGCATATATTTTCATAAAAAGCAAAAGCAGATGTATAGTTTTGATACGGTTGTAACTTCCCGAAGAATAGACAGGGTTCTCATAATAGATATTAAAAAACCTGAGAATATTAGATTCTACCAGAGAAGAAATTTTGTGAGAGTTCCAATGACTATGGATATACTATGTGCAATTGTTCCAACGGTTAAGGACTCAAAGCATCTGGATGATCAGATAGATTTTTTCAATGCAACGTCACTTAACATAAGTGGAGGGGGTATGAAACTTTCTATAGACATTGGCTTAGAGAGAAGGTTCTCATACGGAAAGATACTTCTGCTTACCATACCCGCTGGAAATGAAAATATAACAGTAAAAGGCAGACTTGTTAGAATTGACAGGGATATAAAGAAGAGAAAATTAATATGCGGTGTATCCTTTATAAATATAGACGAGAAAAACAGGGAGAAGATAATAGCACTTGTATTTAGAATTATGAGAGAACAAGTAAAGAAAAGAACAAGGGAGGATGAATAATGGCCATATCAAAAGAGTCAAATATAAAAGAAGAACTAGTAAAAAGATATCTTCCTCTTGTAAAGTATATTGCATCCAGAGTTATAATAGGAAAGACAAAATATATAGAATATGAAGATCTCGTGAGCTATGGCATAGTTGGACTTATGGATGCTATAAACAAATTTGATGAAGAGCGTGGAATGAAATTTTCAACTTATGCCTCAATCCGTATAAGGGGTTCAATGATAGATGAACTCAGAAAAAACAGTCCAATTTCAAAAGGCGCGATGGATAAACTCAACAGATACAATCAGGCTGTAGAAACTCTGCAGAAGGAACTTGGCAGAGAACCAACTGCTTCAGAGATATCTCAAAAACTCAATATTTCCATAAAAAGCATGGTTGAAATAGAGAACTATATAAATTACATATCCGTAGTATCCCTGGAAAATTTAATATTTTCAGATGATGATGATATTCCAATCATGGGTACTATAGAAGATGATAAAAGTCCGAGTCCTGAAAAGATACTTGAGGAGAAAGAAGAACTGGAATATTTGACTATGGCTCTGCAATTGCTAAATGAAAAGGACAACCTTATACTTACACTCTATTATTACGAGGGACTGACACTCAAGAAAATAGGACATATTTTAAATGTTTCAGAATCAAGAGTATGCCAGCTTCACAGCAGGGCAATCATACATCTTAGAAAAGCAATGTCCAAATTAAAATACAAGGCCTAGGAATGGAGATATTTAAATGGAGACAATTGTACTTTTTGTGATAGGAATAGTAATTATAATTTTTAATGCACGAGCTGTACTTAGAGAAAAGAACTCGTTTAAAAATCAACTTGATTTAAAACAGGAATCAAGTGAAAAATTTGAGATTGAAATAGGAAAACTCAGAAATGAATTCGGGGAGACAATTTTTGAACTCCAAAAGGAAATAGAAAATCTAAAGGAAAATAGTGTCAAACTAAATAAACATGGAGATAAAGATGAAAAGGAAACTGGAAATTCTGAATTTGAAAATTACAATAATGTTAAAATAGATGAAATAAAGAGAATGATTGATGATAAAGTATCAATGGATGAGATATCAGAAAAAACTGGTATAGGCAAGGGGGAATTGCTATTAATAAAGGAATTATACATAAAATAACTGAAATCACGGATTTCTTGAGTGACGGAAAGATTCTTCTAGGTATTGGTATCGGAATAATACTTGCAACTTCAGTAATGCTGCAGGCAAAAATTCAATATCAAATGAGCAAAACCCAGATAGAACAAAAGGCAAGATCTCTGGGTATGCAGTATCCTGAAGAAATGAAAGTAATAAATAAAGATAATGGAGGTAAAAAATGATTAGAAGCTTTTATACGGCAGTTTCAGGAATGATAACACAGGAAGCAAAGCAGGATGTACTTACGAATAATATTGCAAATGCCAATACTGTTGGTTTCAAGCAGGATGATCTTTCAGTTGGAGATTTTGGAGAAATGCTTCTTCAGAATTATGACAAGGTAGTTGGTGGAAAGAATGTAAGGAATGTTATAGGTGATATAAGTCTTGGAAGTAGAGTAAACGGCGTGAATTCCGAATTCAGCAGTGGTACTATTCAGGATACGGGAATAGCTACGGATTTTGCCATAGACGGGAGGGGATTTTTTGCAGTGTCCAGGCAGGAAGGCAATGGCAATACTACATATTATACTAGAGACGGACACTTCCACGTAAATATAAACGGAATTCTTGTGGATGATGCAGGAGATACGGTACTTGCCAGGAATACTCAAACTGGTGCATTGGGGCCTGTGGATGTTGGAAATGGAAAGATGGTATGTGATTCCCAGGGAAATATAAGTATAGACGGTACCCAAAGATACAAATTGGATACTGTTGATTTCAATGACTACAATGCTCTCACCAAGGTAGGAGACAATCTATACAGTGGAAATGGTGCCGTAGAGTCCAACGCTGTGAATGTAAAGCAGAATTCCCTTGAAAGCTCGAATGTGAATGTAGTAAATGCAATGGCAGACATGCTTACTACAATGAGAACTTTTGAGACAAATCAGAAGGCGGTACAGTCAATAGATGAAACTTTGGATAAGCTTGTAAATGAAGTTGGAAGGGTCTGATATTTAAATTTTGGGAGGTGGATAACATGCTTAGGGCAATATGGAACAGTACAAGTGCAATGAATGCTCAGCAGGAAAAATTAAATAGTATATCAAACAATTTGGCGAATGTCAATACTACCGGATACAAATCCGAGAATGTGAATTTTCAGGATTTGATGTATGAAACTCTCGACAGAAGAGGATATCCTGTAAATCAAAATTCTGATACAAAGTTGATAAGCGGAGATGGCTCAAAAACTTCACAATGGATCAGAAACACACAGGAGGGAAGTCTTGTTGAAACCGGCAAAAAAACAGATCTGGCCATAGACGGGCAGGGTTTTTTCAGAGTTACCCTTGCAAACGGGCAGGCAGCCTATGAAAGGGCAGGAGATTTTATTGTAGATAGTGCTGGTACACTGGTTGACCAGAGTGGAAACAGGGTCAATATGGTCCTTGAAAATGGTGCACGTGCAGGTGAACTTACAAAGGATAACTTTCTTGTGGACAAAGAGGGATATGTATATATACAAAATGGGGATCAGGACGTATTATATGGAAAGATAAATGTCTACAATGTTGTTGGAGATGATTCAATGATATCCATAGGGAACAATTTATATTCTCCAAAGCCGGGAGCCCGGATATACCAAAATAATGATGTATCCATACAGCAGGGATTTCTTGAACAGTCGAATGTTGATGTGGGAAAGGAAATGTCGGAGATGATACTCTCCCAGCGTGCTTTTGAATTGAGCGCCAAGGCATTGAGCACGTCAGATGAGATGTGGGGGCTTATAAACAGCATGAAAAGATAAAAATCTATTTTATAGTAAACTTATGGTTTGTACATACATATAATATATTGATTTAATATTTTGGGGGGAATTTTGTATGTACAAATATCCGGATATGGGATATGGTTATCCACCTTATACTTATTATGGTATGCCGTTTATATATCCTTCTATTCCAACAATTCCGATTTATGCCGTGGATCCTTACATGTATCCACCAGTAGATTATAATCAAAACATGCAGATACAAACATATCCATCACTTTCCCGTGGGGAGCAGGAGGATTATGCGGGAGATGACGGAACTGGAGGAAACTTTGGAAACTTGAGGATGAAAACTGTGGATATAAGCGAAATAACGGATTAAAAACAGGCCCGAAGATACAAACAATATTCTTCGGGTCTGTTTTTAATTTCTATGTTTTGCAATGGCAGTGGTAAGCGGTGGAATTATCTGTTTTTTCCTTGATAATACTCCTGGAACATAGGCACTGTGGTCGATTAATTTCACATCAAATATAGAAGATATTACATCACTGTATTCACCTATTGATATCAATTCCGAACCACTTTTCAATATGTCTGTAACCATGAATACCATGAGCCCGAATCCTTCACTGCTGCACATTGATTCCATGAGATCTACAATATCATTCTTGACAGGGGAGAAACTCTCGGGATCGGTAGTTGAAACCTGTGATACTCCAACTTTTACACCTTCAAGATTAAATGTTTTGAAGTCCTGGTTCAATATATCTTCAGGAGTCTTTCCATCAAGGGATGAACCAGCCTTGAACATGTCTTTTGCAAACTTTTCAGGATCAATATCCGCTATGGAGGCCAGTCTGTTCAGCATTATCCTGTCCGTCTCAGTTGATGTAGGTGATTTGAAGAAAAGGGTATCTGATATTATGGCACCGCACAAAAGTCCTGCTGCTTTTTTGGACGGTCTTATACCATTTTCAAAGAATCTTGTACCTACTATTGTTCCCGTACATCCAACAGGCTCATTTCTAAAGTATATGGCGGAAGCGGTCTGTATGTCGGCTATTCTGTGATGGTCGATTATTTCAAGTATTTCCGCATCTTCAAGTCCATTTACAGACTGGGATCTTTCATTGTGATCAACAAGTATGACCTTCTTTTTATTTCGGGATATAAGATGATATCTGGATAGATTGCCAATTACCCTGTTGCTTTCGTCAACTACGGGATAACTTCTGTATCTGGTGTCCAGCATGACTTCCCTTACATCATCTATGAAATCATAGGTTTTAAAGGAGAGTATGCCATCTTTTTTCATGACATAACTTATAGGTATGCTCTGAGGTATGAGTCTTGCAGCAGTAAAAGTGTCGTAAGGGGTTACTATTATGGAACAGTTAACTTCTTTTGCCCTGTCGGCAACCTCTTCCGACACCTCGTGGTTCCCTGTAAGTATCATGAGGGAGGCATTTGAATCCAGTATTGCATTCTGGGCATCGGTTCTGTCGCCGCATATTACGATGTCACCGTCTTCAATAACTTCATCTATACTCTCCGGCTGCATGGCTGCCACTATTACCTTCCCTTTGAATTCGCTGTTTTCACTGGAAACATATATACATTTTGCAGCCAGAGTATCCAGTATATTGTCGAGGGTGGTGCCGCTTTTCTGAATTATGTTGCTGTCCCAGATATCCATATAGGATGAAGTTATGTTTGATTGGGATGCAATCCCGATCAGTATGCCGTCATCATCTACTATAGGCAGGGTTTTTACACTATTTTTTCTTATCATTGCCCAGGCGGTTTTAAGTGAAGTCTGGGGCGATATTGGATTTACACTGTCGAAGTTTAAATCCGCTATCTGTGTTTTTACTGTATCCATTAATTTCTGTGGTTCAACTCCGAAGTAATCCAGAACAAACTGGGTTTCTTTACTGATCTCCCCCAGTCGTATAGGTACTGCATTTACTCCTGTTTTATTTTTAAATTCCGCATAAGCTATGGAAGAGCATATTGAATCCGTATCTGGATTTTTATGCCCGGTTATATATACGGTATCGTTCATTTGTATTTTCCTCCTAACGTTTATTAGTGCAGAGTTACTATGTGCTTATATTATTATATATTATTATATAGAATAGTTCCAGTTTACAGGTGAAGTTTAATCGGTCAATTAGAATAATGTACATATATTTTTGCATATACATTAATAAATACAAACATAAAGATCACATGGAGGTATTAAAGTTGATAAATGAGAGGGAAATTGAAAGTGGTTTAACTCAGGCTGAAGCATCGAGAAGACTAAGGAAGTACGGACCTAATTTACTGGAAAAAAAGAAAAAGGTATCACCTTTGAAAATATTTTTGTCCCAGTTCAATGATTTTATAACCTGGGTTTTGATTGCAGCTACAGTTACATCCGGGTTTATGGGAGAGAAGGCGGATGCCGTAACTATTATAATAATCATAATAATGAATGCAACGCTTGGCTTTGCCCAGGAATTCAAAACGGAGAAATCACTGGAGGCGCTCAAGAATATGGCTTCCCCCACGTCAAAAGTAATAAGGGACGGGAAAATAAAAATCATAAATGCAGAGGAACTCGTAATTGGAGATTTGATAATTGTTGAAAGCGGGGACAAAGTACCTGCTGATTGCATGCTGGCAGAAGGCAGCAATATTATGATGGATGAATCCCTTCTTACAGGCGAATCCACGGGAGTGGGCAAAAGCTGCAGAAAAAATGAAAATTCCATTTATATGGGAACCATAGTTCTCACGGGAAATGGAAAGGCAATAGTAACCGGAACAGGCATGAATACTGAGATGGGAAAAATAGCAGGTATGCTCCAGGGGATAGAAAAGGATACATCACCACTTAAGGAAAAGCTGAACAATCTTGGAAAGGTGCTCGTAGTGCTGTGCCTTGTAGTGTGTGCAATAGTAACCATTACTGGAATACTCAGGGGAGAGGACAAATATGAAATGTTTCTTCTCGGAGTCAGTCTTGCAGTGGCGGCCATTCCGGAAAGTCTTACGGCGATAGTTACGGTTGCACTTGCACTTGGAGTTTCCAGAATGCTCAAGAGAAATGCACTCATAAGGAAGCTGCCTGCAGTGGAGACACTCGGGTGCACCTCGATAATATGTAGCGACAAGACAGGAACTCTTACAGAAAACAACATGACTGTAAAGGCCATATATTTTAATGGCAGGATATACAGTGTGGACAAGGATATTGTACCTGAAAACGTGATGCTCAAGAAGATATTTACATATTGCAATGATTGTAATTTTGATGTGGACAAGAGGAATTTATCGGAGAGCGTGATCGGTGATCCAACGGAAGTTGCACTCATAAAGGCGTATTTCACACAGGGCAGGGAACTCAAAAATTTTCTGGAAAAATCCAGAAGACTATATGATATACCTTTTGACTCCGACAGGAAGATGATGTCTGTCATAGTCAAGGAAGGTTCCCGGGAAATAGGATATGTAAAAGGAGCTCCTGAAAGAGTAATAAAAAGGTGCAAGTATATACTTGACAGGGGACAGGTTAGAATTCTGACCGCTGCTGAAAAAAACAAAATACTTAAAGCAATAGAGACAATGTCACTCAATGCACTGAGATGCATAGCAGGTGCTTACAAGGAGAAAAATCTGGCAAGGGGAAAATCTCTTGAGGAAAATCTTATTTTTGCAGGAATTGCCGGAATTATTGATCCTCCCAGAAAAGAGGCGAGGGATGCAGTACTGAAATGCAGAATGGCTGGCATAAAGCCTGTTATGATAACGGGAGACCATAAAAACACTGCATTTGCAATAGGAAAGGATCTTGACATATGCAGCTCTCAGGATCAGGTAGTAACAGGCGAGGAACTGGATAAGCTGTCGGACAAACAGCTCTCGGCTGCAGTAGAAAAAAAGGTAATATTTGCAAGAGTCACTCCAAAGCACAAGCTCAGAATAGTAAGGGCATTCAAATCAAAGAATAAAGTCGTTGCCATGACAGGAGACGGAGTAAATGATGCACCTGCTGTAAAGGAAGCGGATATAGGAATATGCATGGGGATTTCTGGAACTGATGTTACAAAAGAAGCATCATCCATGATACTTCTCGACGATAATTTTGCGACCATAGTTTCTGCGGTAGAAGAAGGAAGAGTCATATATGACAATATAAGAAAATTTATAAGATATCTTCTGTCCTGCAATCTTGGAGAAGTTCTCACCATGTTCCTGGCTTCAGCTTTCAATCTGGCGATACCGCTTCTTCCAATACAAATACTCATGGTAAATCTTGCTACTGACGGTCTCCCTGCCATAGCTCTCGGGGTTGATCCTCCGGAAGGGGATATAATGAGAGAGAAGCCAAGGGCCAAAAATGAGAGCATATTCGCAAGAGGACTTACGGAAAAAATAGTTGTAAGAGGTGCACTGATCGGTACGTGTACAGTGCTCTCTTTTGCAGTAGGTCAGTATCTGGGGTTTGGACTGAAAACAGCCAGAACCATGGCGCTTGCAACACTTGTAATGTCACAGCTTGTTCATGTTTTTGAATGCAGATCGGAAAAACATTCAATATTTGAAATAAATTTGTTTACAAATATGTATCTTCTAGGTGCAATATCCGTATCCATCTGCATGATTATGGCAATATGTTATTTTCCATTTTTGCAGAATGTATTTCATACTTCCGCATTGAGTCTGGCACAGTGGGGTATAGTAGTCTTTTTCTCGGGTATAATTGCACTTATAAACAGTCTGTATCTTTATTTCAAGTAAAAATAAAAGGGATTTAGATTGACTCTAATCCCTTTTATTTAAATCTCTGAATTTTTCTCTGGACTTTAGGTGCCTTTCCTTCAATTGGAATGAGATCCTTTTTTGTAGTCATGTTTCTTACATTTATAATTTCAACCTGTTCCCGCTTTTCCTTGCCTTTCTTTGCCTTCAGGCCCTGAACCAATATAAAATTCCCCTGATTTATGGAGATGAACTCCGGATTTTTGAACCATTTTTTCTTAATATAAGTGCATTTGGATATATTTCTACTTCTCTCCGGTCTTACGAGAAGGGTAACTACTAATTTGTTGAATATCCACAATATGGTTTTTCTTTTTATTTTTACAGATACGACGGTACCCTGAAGCTGTGTCAATCTGTCTCCGTATTTTTTCAGATAAGATCTTGTATAATATTGTGAAATTTTTTCCTTAAGACTCATTTACATACTAACTCCTTTGTCGTTTATTTTATAAAAGATAATTAATTCCATAAGAATTTACTATATTATATCACAGTTTTGACTCCAATAATAGTTTTCATATTTTTGTTCCTAAATGTATGTATGAGGAATATTAATATAATATGTAAGCATGTTAATCAGGGAGGGTCTAGAATGAAGAGAGAATTGAAGCCTGAGGAAATAATATATGATTTTGATATGAAGGATATAGATTTAGAAAGTAGGATAGATGACAATATAGAATATGGCGATGTGTACAGGAAAATAAAGATGGCATTTAACATAGACAGGGAAGGGTACAATTTATATATTGTTGATGATTTTTCAAAAGATAAACTTGAAGATATTGAGAATTTTATACGGGACAACATTGGAGATGGAAAAGTACAGGATATATGCTATGTAATTTATGACGATGTGAAAAATCCAAAAGCACTGTTTCTAAAATCTGGATACGGAAGAAAACTTGAGAACATGGTAAAAAAAATAAAGACACTGTATTTTAAAATCACATTTGAATTCTATAATGGGTCCAATAAAGAAAAAGAATTTATTGTAGAATCAATCAACAGCAAGAAAAGCAACTTGATAGATGGGCTGCTAAATGAGGCGAAAAAGAAAAATTTCACTTTGAAACCCACAGAAGACGGTTTTGTATTCATTCCACTTAAAGAAAACGGAAAGGTAATGAGTGAAGAGGAATATGCCCTTCTGGGTCTTGATGAAAAACAGGATATAATAAACAACGTTGGAATATTAAAAAATAGTTCCCAGGAAATATTGGATAATTTAAAGGATATGGAAATGACTGAAACTGAAAAAATAAAGTTGATTATGGACAATTATTACAATAAAATGACATCCAGTATTAAAAAGGAATATTCTGAAATATTTAAAGGGAATGAGTCTGTATTGAAATTTTTGGACAACATGTGCAGCAGTATAGAAAAAGATATAAGAAAGATATACTCCATAAACTATGAAGATGATGAAAAGAGTATAAAGAATATAATATTCAAGTATTCAGTAAATGTATTGGTGGACAACAGCGGCAGAGAAAAACCTCCTGTAATATATGAAGAAGATCCAAGTGTTACAAGTCTCATGGGAAATATTGAATATGAAAATAAAGATGGAAATTATGTTACTGATATAAGCCTTATAAGAGCAGGCTCAATTCTGAAAGCCAATGGAGGATGTCTCATACTTACAATGAGCAGCCTTTTAAATAATCAGAATTCTTATTATTACTTGAAAAAATCACTTCTTAGCGGTCAGGTAAAACTGGATTACAAAAAAGGGTATCTTGAGCTATTGTCCTTGAACGGATTAAATCCGCAGCCAATTGATATTGATGAAAAAGTAATAATTATAGGGGATTACAACACTTATAACTTTTTATACAATTATGATTCGGATTTCAAGAAGGTATTCAGGATAAGGGCCGAATATAATTCTATATTGGATATAGATGATAATATCAAAATGTCATTTCTGAAAAAAATTATACAGATGTGCAAAAATAAAAACCTCAAACCTGTTACGGATGAAGGACTTAGAGAAATTGCAAAGTTTTTATCGAGAAAAGCCGAAAATAGAAATAAATTGCTGGCAGATGAGTATGAGCTTGAAAAGCTGCTTGTAATTGCAGATGGGAGTTCAAGGGAAAACGGCGGTGCCTATATAGAAGCAGGGGATATAGAAAATGCTGCTTATTCAAGAGAATTGGCGGAACAGCAGATAGATGAGGGGTACAGGCAAAATCAGATATTTATAGATGTGGAGGACAAGAAGATAGGTCAGGTAAATGCACTTTCTATTTTGAATACAGGATATTTTACTTTTGGAAAGCCCATGAGACTTACCTGCTCCTGTACCGGCGGTAATGGAGACATAATCGATGTACAGAGGGAAAGCAACCTGTCCGGGAAAATACACAACAAAGCCATAAATACAATAAAGGGATATATAAACAACTTGATTGGGGGATATGTCAAACTGCCGGTTAATTTTCATATCAGTTTTGAACAGCTCTATGGGAGTATTGATGGTGACAGTGCATCTGTAGCGGAAGCGGTATCCATAATATCCTCCATATCAAAAATTGGAATAAGGCAGAATATAGCAGTTACAGGTTCAATCAACCAGTTCGGGGAAGTACAGCCAGTAGGGGGAATAAATGAAAAAATAGAGGGATTTTTTAATATATGCAATATAATTGGAAATACTAAAGGGAAAGGCGTGCTTATTCCAGAATCGAATATTATAAGCCTTGCACTCAAAAATGAAGTTGAAGAAGAAATAAACAGGGGGAATTTCCATATATACTCCATGACAACAGTAGAAGATGCTGTAGAAATTTTAATGGGAGAGGATAATATCCGATATGAGGATGTTATAAATTCAATAAGGAGAGAGTGTAAAAAGTATTATGGAAAGCAGGAAAAAAGGAGCAGGCACAGCTAGAGATGACAGGAAAGGCAATAGGAATATCCTACTATTGCCTTTTTATGGATACTATTATACATTAAATCTGAAATTTACTACGTCCCCGTCTTCCATTACATAATCTTTTCCTTCAAGTCTGAAGTATCCTTTTTCCTTTGCAGAAGTTTCTGAACCGGATTCTATTAATTTTTCATAGGATATGACTTCAGCTCTTATAAATCCCTTTTCTATATCTGAATGTATTTTGCCGGCTGCCTGGGGAGCTTTTGTACCTTTTTTTATTGTCCATGCCCGTACTTCTTTTTCACCGGCAGTTAAAAAGCTTATAAGTCCAAGAAGTTTATAGCTTGCACTTATTAATTTATCAAGTCCGGCTTCATTTAACCCGTATTCCTTGAGCATTTCAGATTTTTCATCTTCTTCAAGGGAGGAGAGTTCTTCTTCAATTTTTGCAGATATGGTTATAACCTCTGCGTTTTCAGATTTGGCATAGTCCTGTACTTTTTTCACAAATTCATTGTCATCATTTCCGGAAATCAAATCGTCTTCTGATATATTGGCCACATATAGTACAGGTTTGGTAGTGAGAAGAAAATATCCTTTTACCTTGAGGGATTCGTCTTCTGTAAGTTCCAGGGTTCTCACAGGATTGCCATCTTCCAGATGTTTTTTTACCTTGAGCATCAATTCATATTCTGACTTTGCATTTTTATCTGCACCGCTTTTTGCAAGCTTTACAATTTTTTCTATTCTCCTGTCCATTACTTCCATATCGGAGAATATGAGTTCAAGATTTATGGTTTCGATATCACGGATAGGGTCTATGGAACCATCTACATGTACTATGTTTTCATCTTCAAAGCATCTCACAACATGAACAATTGCCTCAACCTCCCTTATATGTGATAAAAATTTATTCCCGAGACCTTCACCTTTGCTGGCTCCCTTTACAAGACCTGCAATATCGTAGAATTCTATGGCAGTATAAACCTTTTTCTGAGATTTGTACATCTTTTCCAGGGTGTCAAGTCTGCTGTCAGGTACACTCACTACGCCGACATTTGGTTCTATAGTACAAAAAGGATAGTTGGCAGACTCTGCACCAGCCTGTGTTATTGCATTAAACAAAGTGCTTTTGCCAACATTTGGCAAACCTACAATTCCAAGTTTCATCTATGTACATTCCTTTCATAAAAATTCATTTTAAATTATACTCTACAAATTACAGCATTTCAATAAAACAGGCTGAAAGTAGATGAATGCGTGAAACTCACATATAAAAGTTTAATAAATTTAAAATAAATATTAAAATTTTATAAAAAAGCAGGATTTTTTATGCTGATATAGAATAAAATAAAATAGTGGTTTAAAGTGGTAGCAAGTGGAGCTAAAATATAAGAAAAGGGTGTAGTTATGTTTATAGGTGAATACGAACACTGCCTTGACAGTAAAAATAGAATAATTATACCCTCGAAATTCAGACAGGATCTTGGAAATAGTTTTATAATAACAAAGGGTCTGGATAAATGTCTCTATGTGTATACTACAGATCAATGGAAAATATTAGAAGATAAGCTTGAAAAACTGCCACTTACCAACAAGAGTGCGAGAGCTTTTGTGAGATTTTTCTTTTCAGGAGCGAATGAACTCAGCATAGACAAGCAAGGTAGAGTACTTGTGCCCCAGTCCCTTCTGGAATATGCTTCTATAGAAAAAGAAGTGGTGAGTATAGGGGTATCAAATAGAATTGAAATATGGAGCAAGATTAACTGGATTGAGTATAATAATTCCAATATAGATTTTGATGATATAGCTGAACAGATGAGTCAGCTTGGAATATAGATTAATCCAAATTGGAGGATGCAATTTTATGGAATTTAAGCACGTGCCTGTACTTTTGAAAGAAACAATAGACGGACTGAATATAAAAGATGGTGGTACATATGTGGACTGCACCTTAGGCGGTGGAGGACACTCAAATGAGATATTGAAGAGAATAGGCGGGGATGGAAGGCTTGTTGGAATTGATCAGGACAGGGAAGCAATAGAAGCTTCAAAAGAAAGATTCAAGCAATACAGCAATGTAACTTATGTTCATGACAATTTTTACAATATAGAGAATATACTGGATGAACTGGGCATTGAGAACATAGATGGAGTACTGATGGATCTGGGAGTTTCTTCCTATCAGCTGGACAATGCGGAGAGAGGCTTCAGCTATATGAAAGATGCACCTCTTGACATGAGAATGGATCCAGATGGAAGTTTGACTGCCTATGATATAGTGAACAACTATGATATGGATGCCATAACGAGGATAATAAAGGATTATGGAGAAGATAGATTTTCAAGAAGAATAGCCAGGTATATAGTTGAGTCAAGGCAAAAGTCACCTATCGAAACTACGTTCCAGCTGGTGGATATAATAAAAAAGGCAGTGCCGATGAGGTTCCAGAAGGACGGACATCCTGCAAAGAGAACCTTTCAGGCCATAAGAATAGAAGTAAACAGTGAACTTAAAATACTGGACACTGCAGTTGAAAATAGTGTAAAAAGGCTTAAAATCGGAGGAAGAATAGCAGTTATAACCTTTCATTCTCTTGAAGACAGGAAGATAAAGACAAAATTCAAACAGCTTGAAAACCCGTGCACATGTCCTCCTGACTTTCCCGTATGCGTGTGCGGAAAAGTTCCCATTTTAAAAATTGTCAACAAAAAGCCTATACTGCCCGGAGAAGATGAAATGGCGGTGAACAGCAGGAGCAGAAGTGCCAAGCTGAGGGTTGGAAAGAGAATTTAGTTCTAAAGTTTAGGTGGGGTGAATAAATTGATAGTGATGAACGAAAACAAAATGACAAACGGAAACAATGCAATAAATCCTGAATATGAATCCTATGAATCTGCTGAACAGTACGGAAAAATCAAGACAAGAAAGAAAAGAAAAAGTAAGTGGAACAAGTTGAAGGTGCTTAGGAATATTGCCATAATTTTTGTGGCGGGAGTAGTGCTTATTGCAAGATATTCGATTATATATAATATGCAGCAGGAATTGAGCTTAACCCAGACCAGAGTTAATGAACTGAGCAGAGAAAATGAAAATCTTACGGTAGATCTGGTGAAATACAACAATCTTCAATACATAGAAGATAATGCAGTAAAAAAACTTCATATGTCAGAGCCTGAGAAAAGTTTTGCAGTATATGCTGATCTGAACAAGCCTATTGTAAAAGATGAAGCATCTCAAAAAAATAATAAAAAAATCAACAGCATTTTGGATATGATCAAGCAATTTAAATGGAGGTAAAGTAGTTGTCTACAAATAAATACAGGGACAAGGTTATAACTAGAAAGAGAATGGTGATTATATTTTGTTTTCTTTTTATAACTTTTTTTTTACTGGTTGGCAGGATGTTTTACATAATGATCTATAAATCACCTCAATACAAGGCTACGGCCGTAGAACAATGGACGAGTGATGTTAAGATAGATGCAAAAAGAGGAAGAATTCTGGACAGGAATGGGAATGAACTGGCGGTAAGTGCCAATGTCTATAGGGTGGATTTGGACATGAATGCGCTTAGGGATACCATGAAAGACAAAAAACTGTCAAAGGATAAGGTTGCGTCAATGCTGTCTTCAGCTCTTTCCATGGAAAAAGGTGACATTTTAAAGGTATTGGACAAGAAACTTCCAGGAGGACTTCCCCTTGCAGCTGCTACTTTAAAGAGAAGGATAGAGAAGGAAGAAGCTGATAAGATAAGAAGTCTTAACCTAAACGGAGTACTTGTGTCTGCGGACACGAAGAGATATTATCCCAACGACAATTTTCTCGCCCATGTGCTCGGGCATACCAATTCAGATGGAGTGGGACTTACCGGTATAGAGCTGTATTACAACAAGGAGCTTTCGGGAACACCCGGGCGTAGAATAGCGGAAACGGACAGCAAGAGCAAGGATCTGCCATATACTATATCTGAGTTTACAAAACCTGTGGATGGGAAGGATGTAGAGCTTACAATAGACAGTATGATACAGCATTTTGCAGAGAAAACAGCTGAGCAGGCATTGAAGGACAACAAGGCAAAGGCCGTAAGTATAGTTGTCATGAATCCGAACAATGGTGAAGTGCTTGCTATGGTAAACAAGCCGGATTACAATCCAAATGATCCCTGGATAGAGGGAAAAACTTATGATGAACTTCAGAAAAGCTGGAGGAACAGAGCTGTAAGTGATACTTTCGAGCCGGGATCCATATTCAAGGTAGTTACGGCTGACACGGCACTTGAAACAAATTCTGTGGATGTAGATAAAGATACCTTTGTCTGTGATGGAAGCATAACGATAGGAAATAGGACGATACACTGCTGGAAATCCACCGGTCATGGAACACAGAAGTTCCCCGACATATTGAAAAATTCATGCAATGTAGGTTTTGCACAGCTTGGAAAGATGATAGGAAAGGATAAACTTAATGCCTATATACAGAAGTTTGGCTTCGGACAGAAAACCGGAATAGATCTCCCGGGGGAGGCAAAGGGAATTATCAAGAGTACCAAGGATATAAGTGATATAGATCTGGCTACAATATCATTTGGACAGGCAAATACTGTTACTATGGTTCAGTATTTGAGGGCATTCAATACCGTTGCAAATGGAGGGTATCTGATTACACCACATTTGATGAAGGAAATAGGACATTATGATGAAAATAAAAATCAGGAAGTAGTTGACAGCAAATATGACCTGTCAGGTAAAAATAAGCAGAAGATCATAGATTCCAGCAAGGCTGCCCAGCTTAGAGGATATCTGGAGAGGGTGGTTTCAGATGGTGGAGGTAAAAATGCTTTCATAGATGGATATCATATAGCAGGAAAGACGGGAACTGCACAAAAGGCCGGTGTAGGAGGATATCAGTCAGGCAAATATATTGCTTCCTTTGCAGGAATGGCTCCCTCAAGCAATCCTAAAATTACACTGCTAGTATCCATAGATGAACCCGATCCATCCAATTACTATGCGGCACAGACTGCGGCACCTGCAGCAAAACAGCTTTTCCTTGACATATTCAACTATCTTGCAATGAAAAGTGATGCAAGTTCCGAGGAAATTGCAAGAAGCATGCTCAAAAATGTTGTTGTCCCCGATGTAAGGGGAATGAAGGTTTCGGACGCAGAAAGTACATTGAAGAAGATGAATCTTGTTCCGGAGTCCGATGACAAAGGAGAATATGTAGTTGACATGAATCCTAAGCCGGGATATACAATAAAAGAAGGCAGCAAAGTACTGCTGTATACATCACAGAGCCAGGATTACAACAGGGTGGTTACAGTTCCTGATGTTCAGGGAATGAGCCCTGATAATGTAGTAAGTGTATTCAATACACTGGGACTTAAAGCACAGTTTGATGGAAATGGAATGGCAGACGAGCAAAGCATAGAACCAGGTAAAGAGGTTCAGAAAGGTACTGTTATAAATATTCATACGGAGATACTTGGAGATTGAATTCTGGCATGCGGTGTCACCAGGAGGTACACTGCATGCCAGTGCTTTAAATATATTTTGATTTATACCAATATATGTGTATAATAATTATGGCTGGCAATGAGAACTTAAGGAGTGGTTAAAAGATGAAATTAAAAAGTATACTGTGTGATATAGATTACAAGGTTGTCAAAGGAACGGACAATGTAGATATAAAGCAGATTCAATATGATTCCAGAAGGGTAAAAAATGGAGATCTTTTTATATGTATTGAAGGGTATAAAACGGACGGTCACAAATATGCAGGGGATGCCTGTAAAAATGGAGCTTCAGTTGTAGTATGCAGTAAAAATATAGACAATCTTCCGGATTGTACAGTTGTAATGGTCGGGGACTGCAGAAAGGTGCTGGCTGCTGCGGCTTCAAACTATTATGGAAATCCTGCTGAAAAGATTAAAATAATAGGGGTAACAGGTACAAACGGCAAGACTACTACTACGTTCATGATAAAATCGATTCTTGAGGAAGCAGGATATAAGGTTGGACTGGTTGGAACCATTGCGAATTATATAGGCAGTAAAAAACTTCATTCGGACAGGACTACACCGGAGTCACTGGAACTTCAAAAGCTATTTGGAGAGATGGTTGATTGCGGGGTAGATTACTGCGTTATGGAGGTATCCTCCCATTCACTGTATTTAAACAGAGTTTATGGTGTTGAATTTTCTCAGGCTGTATTTACAAATCTTACACGGGATCACCTTGACTTTCACAAGACCTTTGAAAATTATTACAGGGCAAAGCTGATTTTATTTGAAAATACGTTGAATTCAATAATAAATATAGATGACAAATATGGGAAGAGGGTATATGAAGATGCAGGAGGGAGCAAGGTCACCTATGGAACAGATACTTGCGCAGATATAAGGGCGTACAATCTTGACATTCATTCCAGAGGTGCAGGTTTTGATGTAACATATAAAGGTAAAAAAGAGCATATAAATCTAAATATACCTGGAAAATACAATGTGATGAATGCACTTGGAAGCATAGGGGCATGCATAAGTGAGGGAATTGACATGGATACTGTAAGATCAGGGCTTGAGAAGATGCTTGCAGTGCCCGGAAGGTGTGAAATAGTTACGCATGGATACAATCTCGGCTATGAAGTTATAGTTGATTATGCACATACTCCGGACGGACTTGAAAATATATTGAAGACTGCAAGGGAATTTACAGGAGGAAGGCTCATAGCTGTATATGGATGCGGTGGAGACAGGGATAATACCAAAAGACCCATAATGGGTGAGATAGGCACGAAATTATCGGATTTTGCAATAATCACTTCCGATAATCCGAGATCTGAAGATCCGATGCATATAATAGATGAGGTTGTAGATGGAATCAAGGGAGATAATTATATTGTCATTGAAAACAGAAGAGAGGCCATAAAAACTGCTATTGACATGGCAGAAAAAGGTGATGTAATAGTAATAGCAGGAAAGGGACATGAGGACTACCAGATACTCAAAGACAGGACAATACATTTTGACGAGAGGGAAATAGTGAGGGAAATAATTGATAGAAAATAACATATGAAGAGAGGATGTATGGATATTGGAATACATGAGCTTTGATGATATTGTTAATGCGGTAGGCGGAAAAGTAATACTGAGGGGAAAATACAATAATTTCAACAAGGTGAATTCAGATACGAGAAAAATAGAAAAAAATGATATATTTATTGCTATAAGAGGGCAGAATTTTGATGGAAATGACTATGTAAAACAGGCCAGTGAAAAAGGTGCATCCATATGTATTATAGATGAAGTAAAATACAATACAGATGAAATACAGGAAAATACGAGCATAGTCAGGGTTGAAAATACAAGACAGGCACTTCTTGATCTGGCGGAGTTCTACAGAAGCCTTCTTGACATAAAGATCATAGGTATTACTGGATCTGTAGGAAAGACATCCACAAAAGATCTTGTAGCAGCTGCACTGAGCTCCAGATTCAAGGTATTCAAGACAGAGGGGAATTTCAACAATGAGATAGGACTTCCACATATGATATTCAAGATTGACAACAGCTATGATATTGCCGTACTTGAAATGGGAATGAACAACATTGGGGAAATCCACAACATGGCAAAGGCAGCAAGACCGGATATAGCACTTATAACCAATATTGGCACGGCACATATTGGAAGATTGAAGTCCAGGGAAAATATATTGAAGGCAAAGATGGAAATAGCAGATTTTTTCTTGGAAGAGAATACTTTGATAATAAATATAGACAATGACATGCTCTCGAAGGTGAAAGGTGGTTCATATAATGTAAAAACTGTTTCAATGAAAGAAAAAGCCAATATCTCCGCCTTCAACATAAAACTTATGGAAAATTCCGTGGAATTTTATGTAATGGAGAACAATAGAATAACAGAAGAGAAGATATGTGCTGAAGTTCCGGGAAAGCACAGTGTCATGAATGCACTGTTTGCCGTACTTGTAGGTAGAATTTTCAACATGAGCTATGATGAAATAAGGGACGGATTGGGGAAACTGGAAACTACAAAAATGAGGCTTGAAACTATACATGGAAGTAAATTCACCATAATAAATGACTGTTACAATGCCAACCCTGATTCAATGATGGCAGCCATAGATGTACTCATGAATTATAGTGGAAATAGGAAAATTGCCATACTCGGTACCATGGGTGAACTTGGGGAGAATTCAAGTGAACTTCACGCTAAAATTGGAGAATATACGGCAAGGAGAAATATAAATCTATTGATTGCAGTTGGAGAATACAGCGCTGATTACAGGAGAGGATTTGAGAAGTGTAAAGCTCCACAGTGTGAAGTAATGGAAGTTCAGGATTACGAATCCATAGTAAATCTGCTTGCCGTGAAGTATTTAAAAGAAGATGATGTTGTGCTTGTAAAAGCTTCCCGTTCCATGAAATTTGAAAAAATAGTATCTCGGCTGGAAGATAAGATAAACAATTAGGAGGTGACACTGCTCTTTATGGAGCGTATATATGTATATATTAATTTATTCAGTTCTGTTGGCATTTTTTATTGCAATTATGGCGGGAGCTATTTTGATTCCACTATTACATAAACTTAAATTTGGCCAAAGTGAAAGGGAGGAAGGGCCTAAAAGCCATCAGAAAAAAGCAGGAACTCCCACTATGGGCGGCATAATATTTATAGCGGCGGCTTTTATTACGATGTTCATAATAGTTAAAAGGCCTTCAGATGAGGCAATGGTTGCACTTTATGCCTTTGTGGCATTTGGAATAATAGGTGCACTGGATGACGGACTTAAAATAGCCAGAAGAAAGAATCTAGGGCTGAGGGCATATCAAAAAATGCTTCTGCTTCTTGCAGTTGCCTGTATTTTTGCCTATTATTCAGCAAACAATCCATATATAGGTACAGATATAGTAGTTCCATTTATTCATAGAAATGTAAATTTAGGGGCGTTCTATATACCATTTATAGTTGTATTTTTTGCGGCGACTACCAATGCTGTAAATCTTACGGACGGACTTGACGGACTTGATGCATCAATTACAATTTTAGTAATGACATTTTTTTCAATAGTGAGTTTTGCAATGGGGCGTACCACTCTTGCTATTTTTTGTGCAGTTATATCAGGTGCTCTTCTTGGATTTTTGAGATACAACGCCTTTCCCGCCAAGGTATTTATGGGGGATACAGGTTCCCTGGCACTGGGAGGTGCAGTTGCTGTCGTGGCAATGATATTAAAATTACCATTATTGGTTATAATAGTTGGTGGAATATATGTTATAGAGGCATTATCTGTCATACTTCAAGTTGCAAGCTTTAAGCTTACAGGAAAGAGAATATTCAAGATGAGTCCTATACATCATCATTTTGAACTTTCAGGCTGGCATGAAACAAGGGTAGTTTCCATGTTCTGCATAATTACAGTCATACTCTGCCTGGTAGGATTTTTATCTCTTTAGGGCTGTCATTTGACTGGTAGTTTCCCTGCTTTATCCATGCCGGCTTAGTAATTGGGTAGGAGGATCATATGTATGTACAAATTGAATAAGAAAATGGGGTCCATAGATTTCATACTGTTTTCTACTATAATGCTGCTCATAGCTATTGGAGTTGTCATGGTATACAGTGCAAGTTCCTACATGGCCTTCTTTGACAAGGATATACAGGATAGCATGTACTATCTGAAAAGACAGGGATTATGGGCAATATTGGGGACAATTCTGATGTTTGCGGCAATAAAATTTGATTATCACAGGATAAAGAAGTATACAAAAATACTTATGATATTTACGGTTCTGCTGCTCCTGGTGGTGTTTGCATTTTCGGCTACAAAGGGGGCGCAGAGATGGATAAGGTTTGGTTCAGTGGGGCTTCAGCCATCGGAAATAGCAAAATATATAGTTGTGCTGTATATGGCCAAGAGCATAGAAATAAAAGGCGGGAGAAAAATAGGAAGTTTTTTGTATGGAGTGCTGCCATATCTCCTCGTATCAGGATTTTATGCAGGTCTTGTTCTGGCAGAGAAGAATTTGAGCATAGCGGCGGTAATCATGATAGTCACCCTCATAGTACTTTACTCTTCAGGGGCAAAAATCAAACACATGGCAGGAGTTGTACTTGTTGTTGTAATCGGTGGAATAGCAGGAATAATTCTGGAACCATATAGAATGGCAAGATTTACAAGCTTCCTGGATCCATGGGCAGATCCTAAAGGAAAGGGGTATCAACTTATACAATCCCTGCTTGCCATGGGATCGGGGGGAATATGGGGAGTAGGTCTTGGAAAGTCAAGGCAGAAATGCTACTACATACCAGAACCCCATACTGATTTCATATTTTCCATAATAGGGGAAGAACTGGGGCTCATAGGGTGTCTTATAATAATAATCCTGTTTATAATTCTCATATGGAGGGGAATTGTGACAGCTATAAAGGCAAGCGACACTTATGGAACTATATTGGCAACGGGAATAACTTCAGTAATAGCAGTTCAAGCCATAATAAACATTGCAGTCGTAACTGGTTCCATGCCTGTAACAGGAGTTCCTCTTCCGTTTATAAGCTATGGAGGTTCGTCACTGTTGTTTAACATGCTTGCTATGGGCATACTTTTGAATATATCGCGGCAAAACGTAAATTACCATACTTAACATTTAAATGTAAAAATGAATAAAAATTATAATTATTATAAAATGTTACAGCACTGGCAAATCAAGCAGTGCTGCCGTTTTATAATAAAATTAATAAAAAGTATAGAAAAAATTAATAATAATTGTAATGAAATTATTTTTATTAAGTGTTAATATATATGTTGTAAGTTAGATTGCTGTAAGTTGGTGTGAATATGAGCGATGAAGTGGTTAATACTGATAACGAACTTATAATTAGGAGAAGAAGAAAGAAAAAGATAAGAAATTGTCTTCTGTTCTTTCTGTTCCTTCTGGCGGTGTTGTTTGTACTGTCTATAAAATTACCATATTTTAATATTAAAAGCATTGAAGTATATGGTAACAAGAATATAAAGTCCCATGATATTGTAAAGCTTTCAGGCATATGTACGGGAAACAATATATTTTATATAAATCTGAAGGCTTCAGAAAAGAATATAATGAGAAATCCGTATATAGATACTGTAAACATCAAGCGGAAACTGCCATCGGGAATAAATATAAATGTGACGGAGAGAGATGCCGTATTTTATACGGATTTGAGTGGAAAATTTTATATAATAGATAAAAATGGAGTACTTCTTCAAAAAAAAGACAGTGTTTCCGACATGAAACTTGTCAAGTTGACGGGATTAAACGTTGAAAATGTGGAAATTGGGAATAGGATAAAAAGCAGTGACAGCAGAAAAATAGATGCAGTCAAAAACATTGGCGGGTTGATTGAAAAAAATAGGACATCTTTTGGAATTGTACGGGTTGATGTTTCTGATTCATTGGATGTAAAAGCTTATATAAACAATATGTACATAAAACTTGGGAGTGCCGATGATATGAAAGAAAAACTGAATAATGCGTTGAACATAATAAAACAGGAAAAGCTGGAAAATAAAAGCGGCTATGTAGATGTAAGATTTCATGGGAATCCCGTATTTTTTATTGATGGTAAGCAGGAGGATAGATAATATGCGTAAATTTGCTTCACAGATAAGTATTTTTATTGTATGCGGTATATTGGGATTTATGCTCGCCTACCAGTCCAAGGTTCTTATGAATCAGGACAATACATTAAATCTTGCCGGCAATAATAATAGTACCGATATCACTGTTGAGATAGAGAGATATAAGACTCAGAAACAGGAATTGGAGAAGAAAGTTGATGAACTGCAGGGCAAGGTGAAGAAATATGAAGATGCAGCAGCCAGCACCAGTGCTTCAACAAAGAACCTTCTGGATGAACTTGAGGATACAAGAATACTGACGGGAGAAACGGATGTAAAGGGGCCGGGCATAATCATATATATTACTCCAAGCAGCAGCATGTTTGGAAATAACCTGAGCGAAAATGTTTCGGACAAAATAACTGACAAGCATTTGGCGTATTTGGTAAATGAACTCAGATTTGCAGGAGCTGAGGCAATATCCATAAACGATATAAGAATTGTATCCAATACGGGGATAAGGACAGCAGGCAACTATATACTTATAAATAATGATGAAAAAATATCTCCATCCAGTAGAATAGTAATTGAGGCTATAGGAGATCAGAAGCTCTTGTACAGCGATATGAGCTTTCCAGAAGTCTTTGCTGATTTCAAGAATCTGGCGGATATAAAATTTGAGAAGAAGGATAATATAAGTATAAAAAAGTACAACAAAACGTATAAACTTCAATATGCCAGACCGGTTAAAGATTAATTTGGGGAGTGAATATAAACATGTTAGGTTTTATAGGTCTTATATTGGGAATAATAGTAGGTGTGATTTGGAATGTAAATATTCCGGATAAATTTTCACCATATATGTCGGTGGCCATCCTTGCGTGTCTCGATTCAGTGTTCGGTGCAATAAGGGCAAGTCTGTCAAAAAATTTTCAGGCGGATATATTTATATCCGGATTTTTTGGAAACGCTGTTCTTGCGGCAGCTCTTGCATATTTGGGAGATAAACTTGGAGTTCCCATATATCTTGCAGCGGTCATAGTCTTCGGAGGAAGGATATTTGATAATTTTGCCATGATACGACGTTTATTGATAGAAAAGGCAAGGTCACGGAAACAATGAGGTGAAGTGAATGAAAAATAACGAAGCCAATATATTTGTATTTATGGCATCACTCATAATTGGAATTCTTATATCCATGAATATTTCAATTTCCCAAAATAATGCAAAGGAAAACAAAAGGGTATTTCTGAGCTCCGAGCAGTATCAGGAGGCCTACACTTACAGAAACAAACTCCGTAATGATATATTGGGATATATGCAGCAATATAATGACTATTCCAATAAGCTTCGAAAGTATGAAAATGATGATAGAAATCAAGTAGAGGTAAAGAAAAATATAGAAGAGGAATTGAAGCAGAACAGAATAATACTTGGGGAAACTGAGGTAGAAGGACAGGGAATAAAAATATATATAGAAGATGGAATTACCGATGATTCAATGGATGCTTTTGAATATCAGATGAGAATTGTTCATAATACTGATATAATAGAAGTAATAAATGACCTTAACAATGCAGGTGCTGAAGCAATATCGATAAATGGACATAGAATAACAGACAGATCTGAAATCTACTGCAGTGGACCTTTTTTAAGGGTAAATGGTGTTAAGATAGCAGCTCCATTTTTAATTTATTCAATCGGCAACAAGGATGTACTCCACAGTTACATGATGGACAACGAAAACTATCTAAAGATAATGATGTCAAGGAAAATATTTGTAAGTGTAGATGAAGTAGATAATTTAAAAGTACCTGCGTACAATGGAAATTATAATATGCAATTTATGAAAGAAGATAAATAGATATATAATTCTATATTTTTTATTGTATTTAACTAAAAAAATAATTAAAAATTGAAGGATTTTTAATTTTAATGAAGAATATTATAATAAAGAATTTCTATAGATGGCTTATTATGATGAAGGAGACGAGAGTATTGTCAATAAAAGAAAATTTGAATGAGATTACTGAAGAACTGGGAGACAATGTAACTTTGTTGGCTGTTTCTAAAACTAAGCCCGTAGAGGATATAAAACAGGCTTATGATTTTGGAATCAGGGATTTTGGAGAAAACAAGGTTCAGGAATTGATAAAAAAAGAACCGCAACTTCCAAAAAACATAAGATGGCATTTAATAGGGCATCTTCAGAGAAACAAAGTGAAATACATTGTAGGAAAGGTCTATTTAATCCATTCTTTGGACAATATAAAACTTCTTGAAGAAATAGAGAAACGTTATGGAGCAGTAAACTTAACAGCAAATGCTCTTATCCAGATAAATATAGGTGAAGAAGAAAGCAAAACAGGTATATATGTAAGGGATTTGGAAACATTGATAGAAGCTTGTGAAAAGTGTAAAAATGTCAAGATAAAGGGGATTATGTCAGTGATTCCAAAGGGAAATGAGGAGAGCTGCAGATATTATTTCAAAAAGGTTCGTACCATCTTTGATGATCTGAAAAAAAGAAATTCCAATAATATAGAGATGGATATATTGTCTATGGGTATGACTCATGATTATAAGATAGCTATCGAAGAAGGTTCCAATTTGATTAGAGTGGGTGAAGGAATATTCGGTAAAAGGAATTATTCCAAAAAATAATTTATAATTAAACATAGGAGGAATTTTATTATGGCCGGTAAGATGTTGAATAAAATGATGAGCTTTTTAGGACTTGAAGATGATTTTGAGGATGAAATTGAAGAAACGGAGGCAGAAAACAACAAAAAAGCCGTGAATGAATTTACGGATGTAGAACCAATTATAAATTCAAAGAAGCAAAATAAAGTAGTTAGTATACATACAACTATTTCAGCCAAGATAAAGATAGTTAAGCCTACAACCTATGAGGAGGCTGCAGATATTTGCGATGAGTTGAAAAACAGAAAGATTGTAGTTATAAATACTACAGGACTTGAAAATAGGATAGCACAGAGATTGCTTGATTTTATGGGAGGTTCAAGTTATTCACTTGGAGGAAGTCTGGAAGAAATAGAGAAGGGTGTCTATATACTTTCCCCATCATGTGTTGAAGTAAGTAATGATTTGAAAAGTGAACTTTCAGGAAAAGGATTGTTTAACTGGAAATAAAGTATATTGGAGGAAGATATGATAAGCACTACTTTAGAGGTTGCGTTAGGACTGCTTTTTAGATTTTTGGAAGGTGCTATATTTTTGGATGTAATATTGTCATGGGTAATGCCTGGAAGAAGAGGAGGTTTTATAGAACTGCTACATGTATTTACAGAACCTTTTATGATACCGGGAAGAAAACTCCAACAGAAGATTATGCCGGGACTTATGATAGATTTCTCCCCTATAATCGCTTTTGTTATAATAGATGTACTAAGGGGAATTGTTTTTTCCATATTGTAGGCTATGAACAAGAAAAAATTTATGGATAAGATGAGTTTCCAACATGAGAATGATATATCCAATATATATGATAAGATAATAGTGGCCCAAAAAACAGGCAGAAATGTATATACCAATGAATTTTATACTCCGCATGTATGGAAAATGATTGAAAATATGGAGGATCAGATTGGATTAAGTGTATCCAGTTACGGTATATTTGAAAATGCTGAGAGAAGAATATTGGTATTTTCTGAAGGCTGCCATGAGGAAGAATATCCTGTGGATTTAATTAAAATAGCTACAAGCTCCAAATTTTCCAAGCTCTGTCACAGGGATTATTTGGGAGCACTTATGTCCCTTGGACTTAAAAGAGAAAAATTTGGCGATTTGATATTGCAGGAAGACGGATGCTGTTACGTGGCCTGTTCCAGGGATATAAGCCAATACATAGAATCTAGTTTCACTAGAGTGGGGAATTTAAGTTGTAAAGCGCATATTATGGATTTAAATAATGCTGAAATACCAGACTATAATTTTGAAACTGAGATTATAGTGGTTTCATCCTTGAGAATTGACTGTATAGTTAGTTCCATCTGCAATTTGTCCAGGAGCGGTGGTGAGGAGCTTGTAAAGAAGGGTAGAGTCCAGCTGGACTACTTTGAATGTGATAAGAAAGACAGGATTCTGGAATACAACTCTACGATAACCATAAGAGGGTATGGAAAGTTCAAGCTTCTGGAGAAAGTTGGTACTACAGGAAAGGGAAGAATAAAGGTTCTCGTAAAAAAATTCATTTGATTTGAGGTGTTGAATATAATGGCTATGACAACTTTAGATATAACTAATAAAGAATTTAAAAAAGCATTCAGAGGATATAGTATAGATGAAGTGGATGAATTTCTGGATAAAATAACAGGGGATTATGAGGCCATCTGCAGGGAAAATTCACAGTTGAAAGACAAGTTAAAATCAATGGAAGAGAGAGTGGAACACTACAGCAAAATGGAGAATACCATACAAAATACTCTCCTTCTGGCACAAAATGCTTCTGAACAGGCCAAGGAAAATGCAAAAAAGGAAAGTGAGCTCATAATAAAAAATGCAAATGAAACTTCAAAAAGGATAATAGACAAGGCACATGGAGATGTAATTGAGATAAATGATGAATTTGAGAGAGTAAAGCAGGAATTCACCAAGTTTAGAACCAGATATAGAAATTTTATGGAATCCCAGCTGGAAATGTTTGATGACATGGAGAAGAGTTTTGTTAAGAATTATAATATAGGGTATGAGCAAAATGAAAGCAACAGTATTAATCAACTGCCTGTAAAGGAAAAGGAAATAGAAGTTATTTCCCAGGATGACAGCGGCAGTGATGATGAAGATAAATTTGATGAAAGCATTGATAAGGAAGTTCCAACTAATGATGATGAGCTTGAGGAAATTAAGAATTTCTTTGTAAAAGGATGAAAAAGCCACTCTTAGGAGTGGATTTTTTGTTGATATTATTTTTTAGGTGGTGAAATTGTGAAAGAAATACAGGTGAATTCACAAAACAGCAATTATAGAATCTATATAGATACTGACTTTGATGAGTTCTATAGTTTAATTGAAAAGTACAGGGATAGAAAAATTTTTCTTGTTACGGATGATATAGTATATAAACTGCACGGAAATACAATACATGAATTTGAAGAGAAAATAAGCTGCAAGTCATTTTGCTTTCCCCATGGAGAGGAAAACAAGAGTGTGGATACCGTTACCCGTATATATGATTTCCTGTTGAAAAATGGAGCAAACAGGGAAAGTGTCCTAATAGGAATCGGTGGAGGTCTTGTGGGGGATATAGCAGGTTTTACAGCTTCCACATATATGCGTGGGATCAAGTTCATAAACATACCAACTACAATGTTGTCACAGATTGACAGCTGCATTGGAGGAAAGGTAGGATATAATTTTGGGGGGGTAAAAAATCTGATAGGAAATTTCTTTGATCCTGAATTTGTATATGTATGCCCTTATTTTTTGAATACTCTTGGTGACATGCAGTTCAAAGATGGGCTGGGGGAACTTGTTAAATATGGAATAATAGATTCCGAACAATTTTTTAGCTACATATATGACAATTCTGACAGCATACTTTCCAGAGATAAAGATGTACTTCTCTATGTAATAGAAAGATGCCTGAACATAAAGAAAAATGTTGTAACAAAAGATTTCAGAGATACAGGGCTCAGAAACATACTCAATTTCGGCCATACTGTAGGTCATGCAGTTGAAGTATCCTCTGATTTCAGTATATCTCATGGTGAGGCAGTTGCGCTTGGAAGTCTGGCTGCACTGAAACTGTCGGAATATAAGTTAAATATATCACCTGATATATATATTTCTGCATTGACTCTTTTAAAAAAACTTGGACTTTCCACAACCTATAAAATCGAGGATTATCCTTCATTTCTGTATGCGATAAGACACGACAAGAAGAATGATGCCAGCATAAGATTTGTACTGGTTGAGGGAATAGGAAAATACAGAATAAAGGTTAAAGTAGAAGAAGAAGAAATAAATAGAGCACTTAGAGAATCTATAGATAATTAAAAAACCTATGGGAGAGGATGATTTTATGACGATAGGAATTATAGGGGCAATGAATGAAGAACTGGAAATTTTATTGTCTGAAATGGATGTTGAAAAAGTTAATAAAAAGGCCAACATGGATTTTAACTTTGGAAAAGTATATGGTAAAAAGGCGGCTGTAGTAGTATGTGGCATAGGAAAAGTCAATGCAGCTGTATGCACACAAATACTTATAGATGATTTTAAAGTGGATAGAATAATAAATGTAGGTATAGCCGGCGGACTTGGAGATGAAGTGTATCCCGGTGATATTGTGATTGCGGACAATCTGGTACAGCATGATATGGATGCCACTGCTTTTGGAGATAAACTTGGTCAGATCCCGAGGCTTGATGCCTATGAATTTAAATGTGACAGCTTATTGGTTGAAAAAGCAAAAGAGGCTTGCAGTTTTCTTAAAAATAAAAATAGTTTCGTAGGCAGGATCGTAACAGGAGATCAGTTTATATCAAGCGGAGACAAGACAAAATGGCTTCAAAGCGAGTTTGGAGCACTTGCATGTGAGATGGAGGGGGGAAGCATTGCACAGGTATGTTATTTGAATAAAATACCTTTTGTAGTTGTAAGGTCTATATCCGACAATGCCAATAATGGTGCACATATGGAATATGAGGAGTTCGGACCTATTGCCATAAAAAATTCTACTGAAATATTGAAGCACATGCTTGCAGATTAAAGCATTTTTGATATACTGGGAGGAATTTCATGACTATATTTATAATAGCAGCAGGCTTGATACTGGACAGGATTACAAAACTGTGGGCCGTAAACAGCCTGTCTAAAATTTCTGAGATTACTATAATAGAAAATTTCTTTTCATTTTTTTATACTGAAAACAAGGGGGCAGCCTTTAGTATTTTCCAAGGCAGAACTACATTTTTAACTATAATATCCATAGTTATAATGTGTTTCATTATATTTTATATTGTGAAGTACAGACCCAGAAATAAATTTATGAGAATAAGTCTGGCTCTTATAATAAGCGGTGCCCTTGGAAATCTCATAGACAGGATAAAATACAAGTATGTAGTTGACTTTATATCCGTCCACTACAAGGATATCTATTATTTCCCCATATTCAATGTGGCTGATATAATGGTTGTAATAGGAACACTGATTCTTGTGATCTGCTTATTGAGGGATGAAAAACATGGAAACTAAAATTTTTTTGTTTGAGGACAGCCCGGCTCCACGCCTTGATGTGTTTTTAAATGTACAGTTTCACGACAAGTCCAGGTCATATATACAGAAGCTCATAGAAAAACAGCTTGTAACTGTAAACGGAAAGACAAGAAAAAGCAATTATAAGCTTAAATTTGGTGACGAGGTAGCTGTAACTTTTAATGATCCTGTAGATCTTGATGTGGAACCAGAAGATATAAAGCTTGATATACTGTACGAAGACAGTGATATTATTGTAGTAAATAAGCCCCAGGGAATGGTTGTTCATCCGGCGGCAGGTATAAGAACTGGTACACTTGTAAACGCCCTTTTGAATCACTGCAGTGATCTGTCGGGCATAAATGGAGTTATGCGTCCAGGTATAGTCCACAGGATAGACAAAGATACATCCGGGATACTTGTGGTCGCCAAAAATGATACTGCACATAATAGACTTGCAGAACAGCTTAAAAATCATTCCATGACGAGAGAATATATTGCTCTTGTTGAAGGAATTATAAAGGTTGGTGAAGGAACTGTGGATGAACCGCTTGCAAGGCATCCACGGGACAAGATAAAGATGGCGGTTGTCAGAAACGGCAAAAGAGCAGTTACACACTATAGGGTAATTGAGAGATTCAAGAACAATACTTTGATTAGATGTATACTTGAAACTGGAAGGACACATCAGATAAGAGTCCATATGGCATATATCGGACATCCGATAGTAGGTGATCCCGTATACGGGTATAAAAAGCAGAGGTTCAATTTAAACGGACAGCTCCTGCATGCGCAGAAGCTTGGGTTTATTCATCCCACATCGGGAAAATATATTGAATTCAGTTCTGAACTTCCGGAGTATTTCAAGAGGATAATAAATATCATGGAGAACAGTACATAAAAATCTGTTCTCCATGATTTTATCGTAATTCTATGTCTATCATAATCGGACAGTGATCCGATCCAGGTACATCCGTAAGTATTCTTGCATCTTTTATTTTTGAAAGAAAGTTGTTGGATACAAAAAGGTAGTCTATTCTCCATCCTGCATTTCTTTCCCTGGCCTTGAATCTGTAGCTCCACCAGGAATACTCTATTTTATCAGAATTTATGTATCTATATGTATCTGTATATCCATTCTGTATGAACTTATCAATCCACTGTCTTTCAATTGGAAGAAAACCGGAACGATTTGAATTTGCCTTTGCATTTTTTATATCCATTTCAGTGTGTGCAGTATTGTAATCACCGCATATTACAAGTCTTTTACCTTCATCTACAAGTTTGTTGCAGTAATCCAGTATTGCATCATAAAATTTCATCTTGTATTCCAATCTTTCATCACTCATCTGCCCATTCGGGAAGTATATATTCAGCAGTGTGAAATCAGCAAATTCAAGTATAAGTATCCTGCCTTCACTGTCAAAGCTGTCTATGCCGATACCGTGCCCAACAGACAGTGGTTTGAATTTTGTGTATACAGCTACACCGCTGTAGCCCTTTTTTTCTGCAAAACTGAAGTAAGAATAATAACCTGTTATGTTTCTCAGTTTGTCCTCCAGTGTATCTTCCTGAAGTTTGGTTTCCTGGATACACAGTATATCCGGATTTTCTTCATGTATCCACTGAAAAAAGTTTTTTCTGCAGATTGCCCTCAGTCCATTTACATTCCAAGAATATATGTTCATATGCAATTCAAGCTCCTTTCTTTATGGAATTGTTTGATTCGGAAGCACTGTTTTCCGGAAGTATCAAATTTAAAATTATTCCTATGACAGTTGCAAGAGCAACTCCGGATATTTGAACAGGAGAGCCTCCTACAGTAAATTTTAAGGATGCACCGCCGATTCCAATTACTATTATTACGGAAGCAAGTATTAGATTTCTGTTTCTGCTGAAGTCTATTTTATCTTCTACAAATACTCTGAAACCTGAAGAGGCTATTATTCCGAACAAAAGAATGCTTACACCACCTATTACAGGCATGGGCATATTTTCAATCAATGCAGCTATTGGACCTATGAAGGATAGAATTATTGCTATTACTGCGGCACCTCCTATGACCCATACACTGTAAACCTTGGTTATTGCCATGACTCCTATGTTTTCTCCATAAGTTGTAGTTGGAGGTCCACCAGCAAAGCCTGCAAAAATTGTGGCAATACCATCGCCAAGTATAGATCTGTGCAAACCCGGATCCTTTGTAAAATCCTTTCCCACTACATTGTTTGTTACATAAATATGACCTATGTGTTCTGCAAGGGTTACGAATGAAACCGGCGCCATGAGGAGCATTGCACTTGTGTTGAACTCCGGGAATATAAAAGGTGGAAGTTTAAAAATACTGGTGCCTAGTATGCTGTATATTGTGATTTTTGGAATTACTCCCAGGATCAAAGCTGATATATATCCTACAACTATAGCTATCAATATAGGTATCACTCCAAAGAATCCTCTAAAATACATACTACCGATTACACCCACAACCAAGGTGATTATGGATACTGTCATCCATGCCCACCTTGGAATGCTCTGCATCTGATCCGTCGAATAAGAAGGATTGAAACCTGCCCAGCTTATTGCAGTACCTGCAAGTCCAAGGCCTATTACTATAACTATGGATCCGACTACTACAGGTGGAAGTGCTCTGTTAAGCCAGTTTACCCCACAAAATTTTATTATGACTGCTACAATTATGTAGACAATTCCCGCAGCTATTACACCTGAAAGCATGGCCCCAGGTCCATAGTTTTTAGAAGATATGAGTATCGGGCTTATAAAAGCAAAAGAAGAACCTAGATAGGCAGGAAGCTTGGCCTTAGTGCACAGTATGTAAAGAAGTGTACCGACTCCACTGCAGAACAAGGCTATGGAAGGACTCATTCCAGTGAGTATTGGTACTAGTATGGTGGCTCCCACCATGGCAAACAGATGCTGGAAGCTAAGTGGTATGGTGAGTGGTATGGGTAGTTTATCCTCTACGTCTACAAAAGTTTTCATTTATCAATAACACTCCTTCTAGTTTCGTGTGATTATTCTAAAAGTTTTACAACTCATAAATTTTGACTGAATCGTTTTTATCTATTTCTGAAATTTCAACAGATATCTTTTCGCTTCTTGACGTAGGAATGTTTTTACCTACGTAATCAGCCCTTATAGGAAGTTCTCTATGACCTCTGTCTATTAGTACCGCCAATTGTATCAACCGGGGCCGTCCTGAATGTATTATGGCATCTATTGCAGCCCTTGCAGTTCTTCCTGTGTAGATTACATCGTCTACCAGTATTATCTTTTTGTCTTCCACATCTATCAGATTTGCTTCTTTTATTAGAGGATTATCGGAAATATTAGTTAAGTCATCTCTGTATAAGCTTATATCTACACTTTCAACTTTGAGATGAATACCTTCTATATTTTCTATATTTCTGGCTATTCTCATGGCAAGAGGATAGCCTCTTCTCTTGATTCCTATAAGAAGCATGTTCTCTGTACCCTTGTTTTTTTCAATTATTTCATGAGATATTCTCGTAAGAGTTCTCTTCATGGCCTTCTCATCCAATATGAGTGCTTTTAATTTCAAATTATCACCACCTTTGTTCCATTATGATAAAATTACTGCAAATAAAATAGCCCTTCTCAGTGAAGGGCATAGTAATTTCATTAAAACAGTATAATTACCTTGCTGATCTCACTGGATCACTTAAAGGATAATAAATTCTAGTACATTATAGAATATATAGTACTCAAATTCAAGTTGTTTGATAAAATTTTATTGAACCTGGACTAGATCGGGTTTTTCAGGTGGTACGTATATAGTTCTGTTTGTATAATAAATTACCATACCAGGTCTTGAGCCATTCGGCTTGTGGACATTTTTTACTTCGGTGTAGTCCACAGCTACTTTTGAAGAATCTCTTGATTTGCTGTAATATGCAGAGAGGGAGGCTGCCTCTTCAAGAGTTCTGTCGGGTATATTTCCGAAGTTTTTGATTATAACATGAGAACCGGGAATATTTTTTGCATGGAGCCATATATCCCTTTTGTCTGCAAATTTCAAAGTCAAATGGTCATTTTGAATATTATTTTTACCGACATATATTTCTATTCCGTCACTGGAAATGAATTTCAAAGGCTTTGAATGCCCTGAATTTTTGAGCTTGTTGGATTTTTTATAGCGTATGTAGCCGCTTTCCATAAGCTCTCTTTTTATTTCCTCGATATCCTCATAACTGTCGGCTGTCCTTATACTGGCAAGTACGGAATTCAAATATTCAATTTCCTCATGTGTTAATTTCAATTGATTTAATGCAGCTTTTTCTGTTTTCTTGAGTTTGTTGTATTTTTTAAAGTATGTCTGAATGTTTTCTGAAGGAGTTTTGTTTTTGTCAAGTTTTATATCTATATATTCAGATTTGCTGCTGTAGAAATTTTGAACACGTATAGATTGATCACCTTTTTTTACTGCATATATATTTGAAGTTAGAAGTTCCCCAAGTATTCTGTATTTGTCCTTTGTTCTGGCTTCCTCAATATTTTTAGTAAGTATTTTTCTCTTTTTCTCACAGCGCTCCAGATTCACATTTATTAATTTATGAAGATCTGAACTTTTATTGTTCAATCGGTCTGTTTTATCTTTCTGAAAGTAAAATTCTTCAAGAAGTTTTGAAGGTGAATCATATGATTTGTAGTCCTCGTTGTATATATTGTACAGTCTCAGACAGTAAAAATCCTTTATTTTTCCATCTTTTACATAGGAACTAAAATGGAATCTATCGTTTTTTATATCTATATATATTGGAGTGAAAAAATCAAATACAGCATTGACCCAGGAAGAAGAAGTTGTGTCATTTTTGCGTGAAAACGATTCGTATAGCTCCATTGAGAATATATTGCTTATTCCGGTGAAGACGGTTGAAAAAAACTTTTCATTGAACTTTATGGAATTATCTGAAACAAACTTTTCAAAGGTCTCCAGACTAAAGTCAAGAGGATTTAATTTAGAGGAAGAAGGAGGAAGCATATATTGTATTCCTGGATATACGGATCTTACTGAATTTATTTCAGGGGTTAAGTGCTTTATGCTATCCATTATAATATTGTCCCTTTTGCGGATCAGGGTTATATTGCTGTGCCTTCCCATTATCTCTACTACTAAAGTATATATACTGTTAAAGCCCATCTCGTCTGAACTTTCAAAGTCCATGAATATTACTCTATCCATATCAAGCTGACTTATATTTATTAATTTTGCCGAACTTATATGTTTTCTCAAAACCATGCAGAACATTGGTGCCTTTTTAGGATTTATTTTATTTATCCCGGTAATATGAATTTTGGGATATACAGAACTTGCACTTATTGAAAGCCTGTAGCTCTTTCTCCTGTTTTTTATTGTGAGTATTATTTCATCTTTTTCCGGTTGATTTATTTTTTCAACTCTTCCACCGAGCAGAGTATCATTCAATTCGTTTAATATGCTGTAAATAAAAATGCCATCCAAAGCCATGTAGTTCATCCTTTCATATTTATGTATTTATAAATTATACCATTTTAAATTTTTAAAATAAAGTTGGGGAATATTTGTTGATTAAACTATGTTCCAGTAGTAAACTTAAAACAAATATTATTTTACAGGATCGGGATGGTGGAGGTTAAAATATGGAGTTTACTAAAATTCAGGGCAGTGGAAATGATTTTATTTTAATTGACGATAGAGAAAACAGCTATCTTGGAAGGGAAAGGGAACTTGCCAGAAAACTTTGCGATAGACATTTTGGAATAGGTGGAGACGGAATACTCTTAATAAGAAGAAGTGAAATTGCTTCAATAAAAATGGTTATAATCAATTCAGATGGTTCTTACGCAGCTATGTGCGGAAACGGTATAAGATGTTTTGCAAAATATGTATTCGATAATGACATGATAAGAAGGAATCCGATGGATATAGAAACGGGTGACGGTATAAAAAGGGCATTTTTAGATGTAAAAGATGGATTTGCGGAAAAGGTGACCATAAACATGGGAAAGGCCTTTTTTGAGCCGGAAAAAATACCTGCAGAGTATAATGGCGATATAGTGGATAGAGAAGTTTATATAAATGATAGAAAATACAATATTACTACGATGCTTATGGGTGTTCCCCATACGGTTGTATTTGGAAAACTGGATGACTATGATGTAAATGAGGGAAAGTATATTGAAAAATATGAAATTTTCACAGAAGGTACCAACGTTAACTTCTGTGAAGTAGTGAACGGCAGAAAAATCAAGATAAAAACATGGGAAAGAGGAGCAGGAGCTACTCTTGCCTGCGGTACTGGGTGCTGTGCATCTGCTGTTGCTGCCTACAAGCTTGGATTTACAGGCAGAAAAGTTGAAGTTGCAGCTCCGGGAGGACAGCTTTCAATAGAAATAAAAGAGGAGGGTGTATTTATGACAGGTCCTGCAGAGGTTTCTTTTAGAGGAGAATGTAAAATTAAATGAAACAGCTTACTGTAGGTATTATATTTGCAGTTTTATTCTTTATGGCAGTTGGTGTTCTTACCGGCTGCAGCAGAAAAGATAAAAAAGTAATGGTTCCACCGACCCCTGAATATTCTGATGCAGTTGTTGTTGAAGAAAGGAACGGACAAAATCTGATTTTTAATCTGGGTGGAAAAGCTTTAAAGGAAACCGGTAAGGTGAACGATGTCGTAGATATGACCTATGATCTGAAGAAATCAGTTTATGTATATTTAATTGCAAAAAAGGAAGATGGAAGGACTGCTGGAAATAAAATCGAAGTAATCAGCCAAAATTCCAGAATAGAATTGAATGATTTTTTTTCTGCAGAAGATGTGAAATTAAGTCCGGATGGTGACAGGATAGCTTTTAGAAGCTATGCAGGCAGTTCTATAGACAGCGTCCGGAATATAAGTGTATATGATATAAAGAGCAATAAATATGTAGAATTGAAATCAAAGGTTCTTATTTCAGGAAGCTTGTACAGCTGGTTGGATGACAGCAGGTTGATCTATTACGGAAGTATTCCTGGAAAACAGAATTCCACCAACATATATGTGTATGACCTGAATAGCAACGAGGAATCAATTTATTTCAAAGATATTAATAAATATTGTATGTACTTTACAAATATTGGAGGCAATATACTGTACATGTCAGGTATAGGTGATGATCTTGATTTGTATTATTATAGTCAGGAAAGAGGGACATGTACACTAGTAGATGACAATATGGCTAAAATATATGGAAGTGTTAAAGACTACAGAAATGGAGATATATTTTTTATAGCAGAACAGAAAAACGGTGACTCTGATGTTTATGAGTTCTCCTGTAAAAGCGGCAGACTTAACAGAATCACCTATGATTTTCCGCAGTACATAGGAGTATCTTCGGGAATTGCGGAAGACAACATGGGAAATATATATTTTACAGGTAAAAACAGTGAAAATTCAAAAGATAATATAGACATATTTGTATACAGCAAACATGACGGTTCCGTAAGCCTTATGTCAACTCATGAAGGCAAATACAGGATTTATGGAAGTCATTAGCACAATTTTAAATACAAATCCAATGATGAAATTCAAGACTTTTTGTCATTGGATTTTTTTATTTTTGAAGTATAGGTGATTAAAGATAATATTTCTGGAAATAATATGAAATACAAATACTATCAGAGGTGATGAAGATACAATGAAGCAGATAGATCTTATGAATATTGAGATAGATAAAAAGCTGTCTGGAATACTGCCTGAGGAAATAGCCAGAGAAAATTGCATGATAGCCTTTAAAGAAATCCATGATAAGATTTATATAGCTATAGATAAGCCTCCCAATTTTTATCTTAGAGAGAAATTGAGATTTATGCTTAAAAAAGATACTTTGTTTTTTCAGTCCGGGAGAAAATACATTCTGAAGTCTATAGACAATTTATATTTCAGGGAAAAACTGGATTTCACCATAAACAGCATTGAAATCAACAGTACAGGGATTCCTGAAATGGGGAATTCAGAAAGCACCAACTCACCGGTAGTAAAGGCGGCTAATTACATAATTCAAAGAGCAATAGATGAAAGGGCAAGTGACATACATATAGAACCTTTTGAAACTTATATAAATGTGCGCTTTAGAATAGACGGTATTATAGGAAGATATGTAAAAATACCAAGGGATATATATAATTTTATATGTATGCGTATTAAGATAATGGCGAATCTGGACATAGCAGAAAAGAGAATGCCGCAGGATGGAAAAATTATATTCTCAAGTGGAGGAAAAGATTATGACATAAGGGTATCCACACTCCCAACTATTTATGGTGAAAAAATAGTACTTAGAATACTCTATAAGGATAGAGATATATCCAGCTTTGAGAGTCTTGGTTTTCTAAAAGCTGATGTAGAGAGGATAAAAAGAATGATTGAATATGCGAATGGACTCATTCTTTCCGTCGGGCCGACCGGAGCTGGCAAATCCACCACGGTTTATTCACTTGTACACAATATAGACTGGGAGAAAAAGAATATAGTAAGCATTGAAGATCCTGTAGAATATGCAATGGATGGAGTTAACCAGGTCAATGTAAACAGTAAAATAGGACTGGATTTTGCATCTGGGCTTAGAAGTATTCTAAGACAGGACCCGGATGTCATAATGATCGGTGAAATACGCGACGAGGAAACTGCAAAGATAGCGGTTAAAGCTTCCATAACAGGGCATCTTGTATTGAGTACACTTCATACAAACAGTCCTCAAGAAGCTGTACTGAGACTTGAAAATATGGGAGTGCCTTCATATTTTATAAAGGATGCATTGATAGGAGTCATATCACAGAGACTGGTCAGAAAACTGTGTCCCTACTGCAGGGAAAGTTATGAAATGAAAAGCTGGGATTCTATAAACAATTTTCTAAATATTGATGAAAGTCAAATATTGTATAGAAGTAAAGGATGTTTTAAATGTAACTATACAGGATATACTGGCAGAACGGCAGTGTATGAAATAAAATCCATGAAAGACGACAGTTTGAACAGCAAGTCTATAAAAGACAACTCGATAGACCTTATAAAAGATGGTGTTACTACTTTCGATGAAATAATGAAACTGGGTATTTGAGAGAGGTAAATATGAGGATAATAAAATATTCTGCATTGAATTTGCAGGGGGAAAATATAAAGGGAAGTTGTGAATATGGCAGCCTGGATGAAGTCAAGAAAAAGTTCAGGGAAAAAGGTTTTTATATATATAAAACATCAAATAAGGTACAGTGGCGTAAAATACTTTTTACAAGACCCAGCTTTATGGAAATATCCCTTTTGTGCAACAAAATTAATGTAATGATGGAATCGGGAATAGGAATATCAAAGATATTCATGATGCTGGAGAGGCAAAGTAACAACGCGGCTTTAAGAGATGCCCTGTCTGATATAAAGCTGCAGGTAATGCAGGGAAAAAGTCTGTATTCAAGCATGAAAAAGTTCAGCAGCATATTTCCCGGATATATGGTAGAGATGATTGGTATAGGAGAAGAGGCCGGGAATCTTGAAAAGGTACTAAAAGAATTATCTAAATATTATGAACACCAGTACAAGATACGATCAGGTATAAAATCTGCACTTGTTTATCCTGCACTGACATTTGTAATTTCAATCTGTATTATAGTGTTTCTCATGAACAACATAATTCCACAGTTTATAAACATTCTTCAGTCAAATAAAGCAGAAATTCCTGTCATTACAAAGCTGGTTATAAGTGGATTTGATTTTTTGAAAAGCTATTTTATGTTTATAACTTCAGGAGTAATCCTTTTCATGCTTATAGTGTATAAATTTTCAACAAGCCAGAAAGGGAAGTATATTCTTGATACTGTAAAAATCAACATACCTTATTTCGGAAAGCTGTACAATGAAATTTTAATGTTTAAGATAGCATCTTCCATGAGGATACTTGGTATATCTGGAGTAAATATTTTAAAATCTCTCTATATAACTTCCAAAACACTGGAAAGCAGTATCATGAATAAAAAGATGATTACCTCCATTGAAGCTGTAAAATCCGGTGAAAGTATCAGTTCAGCTTTTGAAAAATCAGGAATAGGAAATGAAATGTTCATATATATGATAAAAACAGGTGAAGAGGCTGGAAAGCTTGATTATATATTCAATAAACTTGAAGAGATATTCGGTGAAGATGTTTATAGAGGCCTAAAAAGTATGGTAAGAATAACCGAGCCAGTAATTATAATCTTTTTGTCATTTTTTATTGGATTCTTTATAATGGTAGCAATAATGCCGGTGTTTAATATAATGGATTCATTTTCTTAAAAGAAAGGAGAGCATTTTATGAAAGAAAAGAGAAAGTCAATTTATGGAGGCTTTACACTGATAGAGCTTTTGCTTGTTGTTTCCATAATCTTAATACTAATGGGATTTTTAGTACCTAAATTTTCAGGTTATGAGAGCAAGGTAAAGACAACCAAGGCAATCAATACTGCAAAGCAGATTCAAACAGCTGCAATGGCAAGTTATGGTGAAAATGACGGAGTATTTATAGATCAGGATGTGAAAGATTGCATAGATCAGCTTACTTCTGCACAAACAGTTGAAATATCGGAGGTAGGAGATGATGGCAAGAACATAAGTATAAGCTATGAGAGTGATGATAAAAACTATTTAGTGGATATAGATGCTGGAAAAAATGAGTATACGGTAGATGAAATTGTTGAAAATAATTCAGTTAAAAGGATATTTCCAAAATAAGAGTTGATCTGGGGTTGTTTTTATGAAGAGTGCTTTTTTAAAGAAAAAAGGATTTACACTTATTGAATTGCTGATAGTATTGGGAATGATGTCGATTATACTTGGCTTCAGCATGATAAATTTAGGGGCATTGGGCAATTTGAAAAATGATATAGAAGTAAATACCTTTGATAACGAAATACTTCATTTTATAAACAGGTCGAGAATATATTGCCATGACCATGGTATGAGGGGTTATATAAGTTTTGACCTGATCAATAAAAATATGACTTTTAACAGTGGGTCTAAAAGAATATTCAGGATTAATTTTCCTGAGGGTTTTATAGTAACAATAAATACGGACAATAAAAAGATTGATATTAGCAGCAGGGGAATAGTAGAGGATGCCGGCAGTATAGAGTTTAAGGATAGAAAGGAGAACATGCACTGTATAACGGTATGTGTGGGGACTTTTAGTGAATATATCAAATATTAAAATTAAAAAGGGTTTTGCCTTAATTGAAGTGTTGTGCAGTATGGCGATATTTACAATATTGTTCAATGCAGCCCTGTGTATGCAGTTGAATACTTACATTATAAAAAAATACAATGAGAAGATACGAAATTACACTTATGAAATGAGGTATATAAAAGACAGCATAATTTACAATATGAGTTATAAGGATATAGTTGAGCTCTATGATAGTGGCAGGAAATATGTAGAACTAAAGAATATTTCAAATTATGATTATGCAGGAATCGACCCTAGGAAATTATTTTCAGAAAACAATTATGGAACAGAGTATATTGAAATGAAAGTCGAAAAGGGAGAAGTATTGAAGGTTAATTTGAAATTGAATGCAGACATATATGGAGTGGAGAAGTCAGAGGAGTGTGAATTTTATAAAGGGAATTTTAAGAGATAATGTAAAAAGGGGATTTACTATAATTGAAATCCTTATGGCAATGTCCATTATATTCATATTCACGTCAGTTCAAGCTGAGGCAATATTGAAATACATGAAACTGAACAGTATTGAAATTGAATCAAGCAGGGACAGCTTTTATGTAAATGAAGCATTCACTATAATAAATTCCCAGATAGACAGTGCCAAATATATAAAAATTGAGGACAATATGATTGCATTGAAGCGATATGACAACAGGGGATGGGATTATATAAAAAAGAACAAAAATTCAAGTATAGTTCTGGTCTATGGATATACCAGCAACCAGACCAGCAACAATATATTAAAAGATGTATTGGAGTTTAGTGTAGTTGAAAAGAAAAATTTATGCTATATAAGTATAAAAACAAAGAGAGGAAATGTCTACAGGAGATGCTTAGGAATAAATTCAAAAAGTGTAAAAGGGGATTCGTATTGATATATGTACTTATTATAGGACTTATATGCATGTTTATTTCAATTGCAGGTTATCATATGGAGACACTTGTAAAATCAGATGTATTTTATGAGTATGGAAGTACATTTAGAATTGAAGGTATTCAAAAGCAGAGGGAAACTTTAATTACAAGATTGAATTCCTATATAGTGGAAAAAATTGATTATGATGATGATAAGGATATACGGGAACATATGCTTGGCATAGAGGATTTCAGAATATATTATGGAAGCAGTTATGTGTATTATGACAGAGACAATGATGTTTTTAAATTGGAGTATATTATAGACAATAAGTTGTATAAGGAAGAGATATACGAGTATGCAGTGGAAGATGGCCAGATAAAATATGGATGTGTAGATTATTCTCTTTGATAAATTTATTATTTTAAGCAGAGGTGATAAAAATGTGGAAAACCGCAGTTTGTGAATTGAATGAAGGAAGTATAACAATCAAAGATAGAGGAGATGTCAAGGATATATTCAAGATTAATGAAATAAGCAGCATAAAAATGGATTTAAAGCATAGAAGTGTTTTAATATTAATACATGGAGAGGAATTATATGTAGAAAATATGGCATTACCAAGAACAGGAAGAAAATACATATATGGATTAATTGAAGATAGATTAAAAGACAAGTTCAAGAATATTGACAATATGATGTTCTCGTATAAAATATGGAATAAAAATAAATTTGAATTCAATTTGACTGTACTTTGTATAAACCACAACTACAGTGAAGTGATTAAGAAATTCAGTGATAATAAAATAAATATAAAAGGTATGGTTCCGGTACAAATCTACGTCATGGACAAATATAAACACAGCATAAATAAAAAAAGTTATATACTTGTAGTCTGCTTTGAAACAGAAACATATTTTATTGCATGCTATGAAAACAACATAGTGTTCAGCGGATTGTTTAAAGTTAAATCAAAGAATCAGCTTCTGGAATGTGTGGATGAATTCAATTTAAAATTAAATATATTAATACCAAATATAAAATTTCATGACATGGAGTTTGTAAATTTACCCTATAAAGACATATTTAAAGACCTTGAAAATAATTACAGCTGCAGCGATTTGGGGGAATTTGCAATATGATAAAAATGAATTTTAATTTTCTCCCCCCATGGTATATGAAAAATATAAATGGAAAAACCATAAAAAAGTTTAAAATCACAATTGTTATATTTTTAATTGTAGATCTGTGCCTGCTGTATTTGATGTATATAAATAGAAACAGATTGAATATTCTAGATGAAAACATAAAGGAAAAGATATATCTATGTAGTAAAAACTATAATTCGTATTCTGAAAAAGACGGCAATAAATCAACTGAAACCTATCATGATTTTTTAGATCAATTTTCCAAATACGGGCAATTCAGAAATATAAATATAAATAACAAAAATATTGATCTGGAGTTTGTAGGAGAAAATAGTTTGTTTTTAAACTTTATAAGGGCAGTTGAATGCGGAAATAAATTCAATATAATCAGTATATCCTATTTGAAAGATGGTTATGAAGTGAAGCTGGATAAAAATCCTGAAAGTGATTTTGAGAACAGCAATAAAAAAGTATGGAAAGTTGAACTTAAACACTTATGATGTTTGGAGGAGAATATGGAGCACTTGAAATATAGATTTCTCAACAATATAAAGTATAAATCCATATTGAGCATTTTATTGGCAATATTGGTTGTACTCATGCTGCAAAATACAATTACTATGAAAAATATGAGTTCAAAAAAGTCTGAACTCTACATACTGAATAAAAATATATATAGCTTGGAAACACAAGATAAAGTGGATTACAGCAAAATGATTGACAGTTTGAAACAGATAAAAGATATAGATATTTTGAATTTTGAAAGCAGTAAGGAAAAAAATAAAATAACCTCTGTAATTGAAACAGAAGGAAATGACACAAAAATCCAGAATATTTTGGAACAAATTGAAGCTATAGATAAGTTCCATAGTATAGATAGTATAACAATCAGCGAATTCAACAATAAAAATAAAAACATGAAAGCAACAATTTATGTAAGCTTTCAATGAATTGCTATTATATTAATAAAAAGTGATTTTTTTGAAGTGCCCCGGCAATTAATATTTGCAAATAACCATAAGTTTTGATAAAATAACATTGTTTAACATAGTATTATTTCCATGGCGAATATTAATATATAAGTTTGGCAAATATATAGTATATGAGCTTATCGAAGTTGTTAGGGGGATTTTGAGTGTTCAAGGATAGAATTGAAAAATTGAGAGAATCCATGAAAAGAGAGAAACTGGATGGAGTTTTGCTGACAGGAGATCCAAATAGAAATTATTTGAGTGGATTTACAGGAAATGAAAGCTATTCCCTTATAACTCAGGACAATGCATTTTTTATAACGGATTCCAGGTTTACAGAACAGGCTCATCAGCAGGTTGTTGACTATGAAGTAATGGAATACAGCAAAAGTGGGCCTTTTGTTGACTTTTTGTCTCAACTTGTTGAAAAGAATGGAGTTGGAAGACTTGGATTCGAAGAAGATATAGTAACTTACAATATCTACAGCCTATATAGGAGCAAGTTAAGCTGTGAACTTGCTCCACTGAACGGAATTGTTGAAAATATAAGGATGATTAAGGACGACGAAGAACTGGAACTGATAAAAAGTGCTGCAGAAATTGCGGATAAGGCATTTTCTCATATGCTGGACTATATAAAGGAAGGAATGACCGAGAGGGAAATAGGACTTGAGTTGGAGTTCTACATGAAAAAATTAGGTGCATCAGCACTGTCTTTTCCATCTATAGTTGCGTCGGGGCTGAGATCCAGTCTTCCTCATGGTGAAGCTACAGAAAGGGTGGTAAGGAGTGGTGAATTCCTCACATTGGATTTTGGATGCATATATAAAGAATATTGTTCGGATATGACAAGAACCCTGGTTATAGGAAGGCCATCTGACAGAATGATTGAAATATACAATGTAGTACTGGAAGCTCAGGAATTGGCATTAAAGGAATATAAGCCCGGAGTACCGACTGCAGTTGTAGATGCTTTTGCCAGAGATTATATAACTGAAAAGGGTTATGGAAGATATTTCGGACACAGTCTTGGTCATGGTGTTGGCAGAGAGATTCATGAGTCACCTATAATTGGATACAGGAACAAAAATGAGTTGAAGGAAAAAATGGTTGTTACAGATGAGCCAGGTGTATATATACCTGGATTTGGAGGTGTTAGAATAGAAGATCTTCTCGTAGTTACAGCAAATGGCGGGGAAGCTTTGTCGAAGTCTCCAAAGGAATTGATTTGTTTGAAATGAAATATTAAATAGGTCAAATAATTTAAGAAAGAAAGGGGTAAAAAGCCGTTAGTAAGTCAGTAAAATATAATGCTGCTGACAGTATAGGGTGTAATATCATCCGAATTTAAGCCCCGGGAGTACTGGACCAAAATAAAGTAGCATTAAATGTGAAATTGAGTACTATGAATGGGGAAGCAGACTTTTAGATATCCAAAAGTTAATTTTGAGTCTGCATAACGGCATATTATATGATATCAGCAGGAGATTTAAGAAAAGGAACAACTTTTGATCAGGATGGACAAGTGTATACTGTTATTGATTTTCTTCATGTAAAACCAGGCAAGGGAGCAGCCTTTGTAAGGACTAAGCTCAGAAATGTCTTGACGGGGGCAGTTACAGAAACAACATTCAACCCAACTGCAAAGCTTCAGGAAGCAGTTATAGAGAGAAAAGAAATGCAGTATTTGTACTCTGATGGACAATTGTATTATTTCATGGACCAGGAAACATTTGAACAAATACCTTTGGAACATGAAAAAGTACAGGATGCAATAAAATTTTTGAAGGAAAATATGTTCGCAACAATAAAGTTTTACAAGGGAGAGGCATTTTCTGTAGAAGCACCTAATTTTGTTGAGCTTCATATAACTCATACGGAACCAGGAGTAAAGGGAAATACAGCTACAAATGTTTTGAAACCAGCTACACTTGAAACAGGAGCTGTTGTATCTGTACCTATATTTGTAAATGAAGGTGAAGTTATAAGGGTAGACACAAGAACAGGAGAATACATGGAAAGAGTTCAGTAATGAATATATCTCCAAAATTTTGGGCATACTATAGAAAAAATAATTTTAAGGGCGTGATATTGTGAATTCCATAAGTTCAAAAGTGGCCTATCTCGAAGGTTTGGCTAAAGGACTTGAGATAGACAAGAACAGCAATGAGGGTAAACTTTTATTTGAGATTATAAATGTGCTCTATGATATATCTGAAGAGATTTCTGATCTGTCAACAGCCCATAAATCATTACATGAATACATAGACGAAATAGATGACGAATTATGTGATTTATCCGACAGCATAGGATACGATGGATATGAATCAATTGAGGATGCCTATGATAATTTTGAAGAAATTAAATGCCCAAACTGTAATGAGCAGGTTTATATAGATAAGGATATAATTGCACAGAGAGAAGATATAGCATGCCCTCATTGTCATAAAAAAATATCACTACTTCTTAATAAGGACAATTAGTTGTTTAAAAATAAACCTATATAGAAGAACCGTTTAGATACTTTATCTAAACGGTTCTTCTATATTTTTTGGAATTCTGTATTGCAAGTTTTTTTTATTATCTGGAATAATTTCGGGAAAATAAAAATAGAGATTAATATAAAGAAGGGAGATGAAAATATGGACACTAAAGAAATATTGAGTATACTGCCAGAAAAATTAAAGAGGGAAGTTATAAACTTTGCATATAATGACAGACTTCAGGAGATAAGAATCAAGATAGGAAAACCTCTGATTATTCAGTTGGGTACCAGAGAGGTAGTATGCAGATACAATCCAGACTTTGAAGATTTGAACACCATAATAAAGAGAATAAGTAATTATTCTATCTATGCATTTGAAGAAGAAATGAAAAGAGGCTATATAACAATAAGCGGCGGCCATAGAATAGGCATTTGCGGAAGATGTGTAATTGAAAAGGGTGAAGTAAAAACTATAAAGGACATATCATCACTTAATATTAGAATATGCAGAGAAATTCCAGGATGTTCAAAAAATCTGATGAAATTCATATTGGAAGAGGACAGCGTAATAAATTCTATAATAATTTCTCCTCCCAAATGCGGTAAAACTACTCTTATAAGAGATATAACAAGAAATATATCCAATGGAGTGGATTCAATGAGTTTCCACGGTAAAAAAGTTTGTGTAATAGATGAAAGAAGTGAAATTGGTGCATGTTCCGCAGGGGTACCACAGCTTGATGTAGGAATAAGAACTGATGTTATGGATGGATGTTTGAAAAGTGAAGGGATAATGATGGCCATAAGAAGTATGTCACCGGATGTCATAGTATGTGATGAAATCGGAAGCCACAAGGATATGGAAAGCATAGTCACAGCCCTGAATTCAGGGGTGAATCTTATAACGACCATACATGGGTTTGGAATAGAGGATTTATACAGCAGACCGGTTTTTAAAGATATAGTTGAAAACAAAGTATTTAAAAGAGCAGTAGTTCTAAGTGGTAAAAAAGGTGCCGGAACAGTGGAATATATATATGATTTTTCGGATAAGGAAAAAATTTATGGTGAATGAGGTAATTAAATTACTGGGATGCATCATGATAATGTGTTCTACTACGGCATTTGGATTCAACTGCGGCGAAAAGTTAAAAAACAGAACAAATCAACTAAGACAAACGAGAAGATGCATATATGAAATACAAAATCACATAGTATATACCCATACTACGCTTCCAGAAGCTATATTCGATGCGGCTTCAAAGGTTGAAAAACCTATCTCTATATTATTTATGGAAGTTTCCGGAGTCCTGTCTGAAAACAGGGTGAACAATGTATATGAAGCATTTAAGCAGGCATTTTCAAATAAAGCACATATTTTAAGCTTGAAGGATGAGGATATAGATATAATCCTGGATTTTTCAAAATCTCTTGGAGAATCAGATATAGAGGGTCAGAAAAACATATTTTCTCTTGCTATTGAAAGTCTCAAAAAACAGATTGACAGGTCGGAGATTATCTTGAAAAAAAATATGAAGATGTACAGATATCTTGGATTTTCTGCAGGAGCAGTGGTAACTATACTGTTGATTTAACTCTTAAAAAGATTGTAAGGAGAGATACGATATGTTAGATATAAGTTTGGTATTTAAAATAGCGGCAGTGGGTATAGTTGTAATAGTAATAAACAAAGTTCTGGAGACCAGTGGGAAGGCGGAATACGCAGTAGTAACCAATCTGGCAGGTATTGTAATAGTACTTATGATGGTTATAACTGTAGTAAATAAATTGTTTAATACAGTTAGAACCATGTTCCAACTTTAGGAGAAGCTTATGGAGATAATAAAAATTGTAATGTTTGCTTTTATTGCCCTGTTTATAGTGCTTATGTTCAAGGGAAAAGGAAGAGATGATTTTGCGGTTTATATAAGTATTACAGCAGGAGTTCTGATATTCATATTTATGTTTACCAAAATAACGGCAGTAATTCAATTTATACAGAAACTGGCCTTAAAAGCAAATATAGATTTCGTATACTTGACCACTGTATTCAAAATACTTGCTATTGCCTATATTGCATCATTTTGCAGTGAAATATGCAGGGATGCGGGAGAAGGAAATCTGGGAACAAAAGTTGAATTTGCAGGCAAGATTTTAATTCTTGGACTTGCAATTCCTATACTTATGGCTGTTTTACAGTCAATCTTAAAGATTATGTAGGTGTTCATATGAAAAATATTATATTGGGAATGATTATTGCCTTGACGCTTGCCTTTAATGTACAGGCATTTGATGCACCAGGCAGTAATGAGGATACAGATATACAAAATGAAACAAAATACACTCAAGTTGTAAATGAGACTGAGAGTAAAGATTTAGATAAAAATATAAGTGGAGAAACATCCGAAATAAACAAGCTATATGACTACATATCCAACATGAAGACAAAAAATGAAATATTAAAAGACGTGGATTTCAAAGAATATGTAAAAGATTTTATGAAATCAGGAGATGGAAATATATCTGTAAAGAAAATTGTAAATGCTTCAGGAATGTATCTTGTAAGGGAGATTACTGCATCTATAAAGCTTTTGGCTATTTTAGTGGTAATAAGTATAATATGTGCTTTGATTACCAATCTTCAGAGGGCATTTAGTTCCGACAGCCTGTCAAATATAGCTTATTATGCATGCTATTCACTTCTCATAATAATAATGGCTAAAAGTTTTTATATAGGTGTGGATCTGGCCAGAACAACTATCAAGGATATGAGTGATTTTATGCTGGCACTTATACCAGTTCTCATTATGCTGCTGGCTTCAGCCCATGGTGTTATACAGGCTGCAGTAATGGATCCCATTATAATAGGAGCCATTACCATAAGCACACAGATATTTATAAATTTTATAATTCCAATAATATGCATGTCATTTGTACTTCAATTTGTAAATAATCTATCTTCGGAATATAAAATAGACAAACTTACGAAACTTCTGAATCAAGGCGCACTCTGGATGCAGGGAATAATAATGACCATATTTGTAGGAATAATTACAGTGAGGGGGATAACTTCTAAAACTATAGATCAGGTAACTGCCAAAACTGCAAAATTTGCAGTTGACAACTTTGTACCTATAGTCGGTAAAAGTCTTTCGGATGCAGTTTCCACTGTAGCGGGATATTCCATATTGATAAAGAATTCAATCAGCAGTGTAGGACTCATAATCCTCGTTCTGATATTGCTGTTTCCTGTTATTAAACTGGCGGTTCTCATAGTACTTTATAAGCTGACTGCTGCATTTATAGAACCTATAAGCGACAGCAGAATGGTGAACTGTATAAATTCAGCCGGGGATTCACTCGTGCTTATAACGGCATGTCTCATATGTATATCCGTAATGTTTTTTATAATGATAGCCATTATTGCAGCCTCTGGTACGGCCGCAATGTAGGGGGGGTGATTTGTTGTTTCTGGATTCGCTTAGAAATTGGCTTATAAATATATGTACGGCAGTATTTTTTATAACAGCAGTTGAAATGATATTACCTGATAACAGCATGAAGAAATATTCCAGATTTGTACTTGGGTTAATTTTGATAACTGTTTTTGTAAATCCAATAGTCAGCATATTCAACAAAAACTTCAACATAAGTTCCTACAGCACAAAGATATTTGACAGCTTTGACCAGAAGCAGAATATGGATGATATAGAAAATTACAGGGAGAAGGATTTAAAACAGACCATGGATACTTTCAAACTGAATCTTGAAAAAAACTGTGAACAGAAGTTGAAGGAGAAATATCCAGATGAAACTTATAAAGTTGAAGCCGATGTAGGATATGATGATAAAAACAATAATGTAAATATAAACAACATATATGTTAATGTAAGTGATGGAAGTGTCAGCAAAATAAAGGAAGTTACAATAAATACTCAAGAAGATGCTGATTCTGGTGCCGAAGATTTGAATGGAGGCACGGGCAATAGCATAAAATCCTATTTAAGCAGCCAGCTTGGTATATCCGAAGATATAATTCATGTTAAAAAGGGCTGAAAATTTAATTAGAAGTTAATTTTAGAAATGGATAGGTGAAAAACTATGAATTTTAAAAAGTGGTTTTCTTATATTAAAGAGGGAGTAAACAACAAAAGTATCAATAGCAAGAATAAAAATAAAACTGTAAATCTTATAATAATTTTTTTGATGGGAATATTGATGCTTATAACAGTAAGCTTTTTTAAAACTTCAGATTCAAATAAATCAGAATCTGTAACCAGCAGCAATTCTGAAAGTGATAAGACTGAACAGACTTCCACAAAAGATACTTCATATAACTTGAATGATTATGAAAAATCTGTAGAAGATAAACTGAAAAGTACTCTTGAAAATATAGATGGAGTAGGAAAAGTAGATGTGATGATAAATTTTGAAAGCGGGGAAGAACAGGTTCCGGCAGTGAATGTAAATGATTCTACCAATACTACAAATGAAAAGGACAATTCTGGAGGAACAAGAACTACAACTCAAAGCAACAATGGAAGTACTGTAGTTATAACAAATGATGGGGAAAAATCCGAGCCCTTGATCGTAAAGACCTATAAGCCTAAAGTATCCGGAGTATGTGTCGTGGCAGAGGGAGCAGAAAACAAGATAACCGAACTCAGAATATCCAAGGCGGTAGTAGATCTTTTTGATATAACAGAAGACAAGGTCAATGTATATCCTATGAAAAAATAGTATATATGGACAGTGGTGATCATATAATTTTAAGAGAACATAGAGGGGGAATTTAAAATGAATAAAAAACAGGCCATAATTATTGTAACTCTTTTAGCACTGATAGTTTGTGTTGGTGTACTTGCTACAAAAGTGAACAGTCCTTTCAGTGTTGCTGAGAATTCAGATGGAAGCACCGGGAAAAGTGCAGTATCTTTCAACAGCAATGACAGTCAGAAGTCCAAGTCGCAGTTCTTTGAAGAGGCCAGGCTCAACAGAGACCAGAAGGATGCCGAGACCCTGCAGAAGTTAAAAAATTTGATTGATGATAAAAATGTATCGCAGGAAAATCGTGTGGAAGCTGAAAAAGAGTATACTGAACTGGCTATGGATACGGATTATGAATCCAAAATAGAGACAACGCTGAAAAGCAAGGGCTATGAGGATGTCATATGCTCCATAGAAGGCAGCAAGGCAAGGGTTATAGTAAAGGCAAGCGACAACTTGACAGATAAGAACACCAGGGAGATAAAGGATGTAGTTATGAGCATATCCAAGCTGGAGGATGTAGAAATAGAAGCAAGGAAGTAAATTTGTAAATAATTTCTGCATTTGATATAATGTAAACATATAATTATTTAATGGGTGAAAATCTAGGAGGTGCCATGATGGAAGATAATACAAATAAAGAAGTAGATATGGGCATTGTAAAGATATCCGATGAAGTGGTAGGGGTAATTGCAGGACTTGCCACCACAGAAATAAATGGAATAGTTGGAATGAGTGCAAATCTTGTAGGGGGAATTACACAGATATTGAGCGGCAAGAAAAATCTGTCAAAAGGTGTGAAGGTAAGTGTGGGTGAGAATAGTACAGCTATTGACTTGTATGTAGTTGTTGAATATGGAGTGAGAATTCCAGATGTTGCACTAAAGGTTCAGGAAAATGTCAAAAAGGCAGTTGAATCCATGACGGGACTCGAAGTAACTGCAGTGAACGTACATGTTCAAAATGTCATGATTCCTAAATCTGAAGAAGATGAAGAGGAAGAAGAATAAATAATATATGCACCCTCGTTTGAGAGGGTGTTTTTTATGTGCTTGAATTGATATAATAGTTTAAGTATAATATATCTAAAATGGAGGTCAATATGAATAGAAAGAAATCTAGGGAAATAGCAATGAAGCTGCTGTTTCAAATGACTATAAATAAAGAAGATTTAAATGAAATCATAGAGGAACTTGAAAACAAGGAGAATGTGAATCTGGATTTAAAAGATGCAGATATGGCATATATAGTAGGAATTATAAAGGGAGTGCAGGACAACAGGGACGAGATTGATGAGAAGATACAGGTATATTTGAAAAAGTGGAAGTTGAACAGACTTTCCAGAATTGATATAACAATTCTGAGAATATGCACTTACGAATTTCTCCATGAAGAGGATATACCGAAAAATGTATCAATAAATGAAGCGGTTGAACTTGCCAAAACATATGGTGAGGATAAATCGGCAGTTTTTATAAATGGAGTACTTGGGAGCATGATTAAAGATATAGATTAATGACAGTCTTTATATAAAGGATGATGGGAGTATATGTATATAAAGGTATTGACAGTATCGGATATTAACGGGTACATAAAGAGAAATTTTGATAATGACTTCATACTTCAAAATTCCTCTGTAAAGGGTGAAATTTCAAATATAAAATTTCACAGCAGTGGTCACATATATTTTTCTTTGAAAGATGAGTTCAGTAAAATAAACTGTATAATGTTCAGGAATTCAGCTAAAAATCTGAAGTTTGTTCCGGAAAACGGTATGAGAATAATAATAAAGGGAAGAATATCCGTTTATGAAAAGGAAGGTCAATATCAATTGTACTGCAGTGAAATGAAAATTGAAGGGGTTGGGGAACTCTATATAGCTTTTGAAAAATTAAAGAAAGCACTCAGTGCAAAAGGACTGTTTGATGAAGAACACAAAAAGACCATACCGGCCTATTGTTTTAAAATAGGTATAGTTACTTCCCCTACAGGAGCTGCACTTCGTGATATAATAAATGTAGCAAGAAGAAGAAACAGATGTGTGGAGCTTATTATCTATCCTTCACTGGTGCAGGGAGTAAATGCATCGGACAATATAGTGGAAGGAATAGGAGCTTTAAACGATATAGAAGATATTGATGTTATAATTCTGGCGCGGGGAGGTGGCTCCATAGAGGATTTGTGGTGCTTCAATGATGAAAAAGTTGCGGAAGCAATATATAATTCTGACAAGCCTATAATAACAGGAGTAGGACATGAAATAGATTATACCATAGCTGATTTTGCAGCAGATAAGAGGGCACCGACTCCGTCGGCGGCGGCTGAAATTGCAGTTTTTGATCTCAATTCTGCAGCTCAGCGGATTGAATACTATAAAACTTCATTGAACCGGAATATAGTATCCCTACTGAAAAGCAAAAGAGAAAAACTTCTTTATACGAAAAAAAGACTGAACTCAAACAGCCCTCTTGTGCATGTTGCCAATCAATATGTAAACATAGACAGATTGAGGGATATGTTGAATATGAAAATAAAAACACAACTGGCTGCAGATAGAGAAAAACTTAGTAAGCTGAAAGAATTACTGAAATCCAGAAATCCGCTCAACATATTGGACAGAGGTTATTCAATAATACAGGATGTGGATGGGAATATTGTAAGTTCCATAGATAAGCTGGATAAAACGGATAAAGTAAAAGTTACCATGAAGGATGGAAGTGCCGAATTCCATCTTTCCAGGGGCAATAGTTGATTGGGAGGTAGTGTAGATGCCTAGAAAAATTGAGAGTTATGAGGATATGATGGCAAAGTTGGAGGATATAGTAAATAAAATGGATGGAGATAATTTGTCCATAGATGATAGCATGAAAAAATATGAAGAGGGAATGAAACTCTGCAGTAAAATGTATAAAGTACTAAGGGATGCAGAGGGAAAAATAAATATTTTGACGGAAGAAGGGGAAAAAAATTTTGATATGAAAGAACAAAACTAATTATATGGAAATGGGGAAATAATTATGGCAACGGAATGCAAGGATATAATTTCAGAATTGAAGGAGGAAATAGATGTCTACCTTCACAGCTATATGGAGGGAAAAGGAACCTACAACAGAAAAATTTATGAAGCGATGCAGTACAGTCTTGATGCCGGCGGAAAAAGAGTAAGGCCCATATTGTTTTTCTTGACTTACATGATGTACAAACAGGATTACAGAAGTGTTATGGAAATTGCAGCCGCCATAGAAATGATTCACACCTATTCACTTATTCATGATGACCTTCCCGCCATGGATGATGATGATTTGAGACGGGGGAAGCCTACAAACCATAAAATGTTTGGAGAGGCCATAGCAGTGCTTGCAGGAGATGGACTTCTGAATGAAGGCATGAATCTCATGTTCGGCCATTGCCTGAAAAACAATGACAGGAACAGGATAAGGGCATGCTATATGATTGCACAGAGTGCGGGGATAGAGGGTATGGTTGGAGGGCAGACAGTGGATATACTGAGCGAGAATACAAAAATACCCATAGATCAGCTTTATTATATGCACAGCAAGAAAACAGGGGCACTTATAAAAGCATCCATCATATCGGCAGCAGTATATGCAGGTGCAAGTGAAAGTGAAGTGGAAAAACTGGACTATTATGGTAAAAAATTGGGCCTGGCATTTCAAATAAGGGATGATATATTGGATATAACCGGAGATACAAAAAAGCTGGGCAAGAAAGTAAAAAGTGATGTAGATAATAAAAAGACAAATTTTATCACTACCTACGGATTAAATAAATGTATTGAAATGTGCAATTCAATTACGAGTGAATGTATAAATGTGCTCAACAAAATCAAAAGAAATACTGAGAATCTGGAAAAAATTACTTTACTACTGTTAAATAGAGATAAGTAGAATGGAGATAAAAAGGTATGTGCAATCTACTTGATAATTATAATGATATAAACGATATTAAAAAGATGACGTTCAATGAAAAAATTCAGCTGGCACGTGAGATAAGAAAATTTCTAATAGACAAGGTTTCCAAAACAGGCGGGCATCTGGCGTCAAATTTGGGAGTTGTGGAACTCACCATGTGTATATTGGATGTGTTTGATTTTAACAGGGATAAGATTATATGGGATGTAGGACATCAATCCTATGTGTATAAGATGCTGACAGGAAGGAAAAGTGGCTTTGACAGCCTGAGGAAGTTTGGAGGAATGAGCGGCTTCCCGAAATGCAGTGAAAGCAAGTATGACTTTTTTCAAACAGGCCACAGCAGTACATCCATATCTGCAGCACTTGGAATGGCAAGAGCACGTGATGTCCAAAATAAAAATTACAATGTAATAGCAGTAATAGGAGATGGTGCACTTACTGGTGGAATGGCACTGGAAGCATTGAATGATGTGGGATACAGGAAGACAAAGCTTATTATTATATTGAATGACAATCAGATGTCAATAGGCAAGAATGTAGGTGGGGTGTCGAAGTATTTGAACAAATTGAGAATCGACCCCAAGTATAATAAGTTCAAACAAGATGTGGAAACCCTGTTGAAGAGAATCCCCAATATAGGGAAAGGAATGGCGAAGTATCTGGAAAAACTTAAAAATGGAGTAAAACAGATGGTAGTTCCCGGGATGTTTTTCGAGGATATAGGACTTAAATATCTTGGCCCTATAGATGGATGTGATATAGAGGAACTTACGAAAGTACTCACTCTGGCAAAAAAGATGGATGGACCTGTAGTGATACATGTAATTACTAAGAAGGGGAAAGGATATAAATTTGCAGAAAACAATCCAGGCAAATTTCATGGAATAGGCCCGTTTAATTGTGTAAACGGCGAGATAGCAGTATCTTCTGCAGAAACATATTCCCAAGCCTTTGGAAACAAATTGGTTGAACTGGCTGAACAGAATGGGAATATAGCAGCCATAACTGCAGCCATGAGGGATAGTACAGGATTGAAAAAATTTTCCCAGAAATTTCCCAAAAGGTTTTTTGATGTTGGGATAGCGGAACAGCACGGTGTTACTCTGGCTGCAGGAATGGCAAAGGCGGGGATGCGGCCTGTATTTGCAGTATATTCAACTTTCCTTCAAAGGGCATATGATCAGATTGTCCATGATGTCTGTATACAGAAACTTCCGGTTGTATTTGCCGTTGACAGGGCTGGAATTGTAGGTGCGGATGGAGAAACGCATCAGGGAATATTTGATCTTTCCTATCTTACCCATATACCACATATGACAGTTATGTGTCCAAAGTGTACTGAAGAGATGTACAACATACTTGAATTTGCATTGAAGCAGAATAGCACTGTTGCGATAAGATATCCAAGAGGCGGAGATGTAATCTCCCTCAAGCCCAGTAAAAATTTTGAAATGGGAAAATGGGAGAGAATAGAGGGAAATGGCCGCATTGCAGTAATTGCAGAAGGAAAAATGCTTCAATATGCCGTGCTTGCCAGAAGAGAACTTTTAAAGGAAGGTATTGATGTAATTTTAATAAATGCCTGTTTTGCAAAACCTATAGATAAATCGATGATTTGTGAACTTGTGAATAAAAATATTGATATTGTAACCGTGGAAGATAACATATTAAGGGGAGGAATGGGCTCATATATACTTGAATACGTAAATACACTGGACAATAAGATAAGAGTTCTGAATCTGGGATTTAATGACGAATTTGTTCCACAGGGCAAACCGGAATTGATATATAAACTGCACGAACTTGATGCCGAAGGAATAAAAAACAATATATTAAAATTTGTAAATGAAGGAGTTAATTATGTCAGATAGCAGGGAAAGGCTGGATGTCATTTTAGTGAACAGGGGAATATTTGAATCAAGACATAGAGCACAGGCAAGTATAATGGCAGGAGAAATATTTGTAGATGGAAGCAGGATAGACAAATGCGGACAAAAAATTAAAATTAATTCCAGAATTGAATTCAAGGGAAATAAATTCCCCTTTGTGAGCAGAGGAGGATTAAAACTACAGAAAGCCGTCAATAATTTCAATATAGATCTGGAAAATAAAGTCTGTATGGATGTAGGAGCATCAACAGGAGGGTTTACCGACTGTATGCTGCAGCATGGAGCAAGTAAAGTGTATTCGGTGGATGTTGGTTACGGACAATTTGCATGGAAGCTCAGAACGGATAAAAGAGTGGTTTGCATGGAAAGGACAAATATAAGATATGTGAAATTTGAAGATATAGGTGAGTATATAGATTTTGCAAGTATAGATGTATCATTTATATCTCTCGAAAAAGTTATCCCTGCTGTTTTAAATTTATTAAAAAAAAATGGAAGCATAATGGCACTTATAAAACCACAGTTTGAGGCGGGAAGAGATAAAGTAGGCAAGAAAGGTGTAGTTAGAGATGAGTCAACACATATGGAGGTTATAAAAAAGGTTGCGGAATTCATACATAAGGCCGGACTTAAAATAATAGAGCTCGGTTATTCTCCAATTAAGGGTCCGGAAGGCAACATAGAATATTTGATTTATTTCACCGGAGATGAAAATTTTAATGAGTCTTTTAAGGAAGACTATATTTTCAAGGAAGTCAGTATGGCACATAGGGAACTAAATGGAGAAAAGTCATGAAAAATATTGGAATAAATGTAAACACTACCAAGGACCCCGAAAATAAAATGTTGGATTTTATCGTAAAAACTATATATAGTATAAATAAAGATATAAATATAAAAGTATATAGGGACTGTATTGGATTGGATACTGAAGAGAGTAGAAAATTAGACGTTGTAATAGTCCTTGGAGGAGATGGAACTATACTCAATACTTCAGGAAATCTTCCTGAATCAGAAACTCCCATACTTGGTGTAAATATAGGGCACCTCGGATTTCTGGCACAGGTGGAAATAAACAGCATAAGACCGGCTCTTATAAATTTGTTCGAAGGAAATTATACTATTGAAGACAGAACCATGATTCAATGCAGCTTTGATAATGGACATGGAATGAAAAATTTTCATGGATTGAATGATGTAATACTTTACAAGGGAATCAGGAATAGAATTGAAAAATATGATATATTCATAGACAATGAATTCTACAATGTGTTCAGTGGAGACGGAATTATTATATGTACTTCTACAGGATCGACTGCATATAATTTATCTGCAGGTGGTCCTATAATACATTCATCACTGGATGCCTTTTGTATAACACCTATGTATTCCCAGTTTCTCACGGCTAGAACTATTGTACTCAATAATAACAGCCATATAACAATAAAGATGAGAAGAAATAATGAAAGCGCATTTATATCGGTAGATGGTCAGGAATGGATTGATATAAAGGGACCTATAACTATAAATATAAGTAAATCCATATACAAGAGAAAATTAATCAAATTCAGCAATAGTTCTTTTTTTAAAACTTTGAGGGATAAAATTACTTTTGGTGCAAAGGAATGTGAAGGTGATATATATGAAAGTGACAAGACACACGAAAATTCTTGAAATTATCAATTCAAGGGATATAGAAACCCAGGAGGAATTGGCTGAAGAACTCAGAAAAAGCGGTATGAATGTAACTCAAGCTACCGTATCAAGGGACATAAAGGAATTGAAGCTTATAAAAGTACTGTCGGATTCGGGAAAATACAAATATGCTGTCATAAACCATACAGGTAAATTTTTGCCGGATAAGCTGGCATCTATATTTTCACAGACGGTTATAGGAGTTGAAAATATAGATAATTTTGTCATAATAAAAACTATTTCAGGTTCTGCACCTGCGGCTGCAGAGGCTATAGATTCACTGGATTTTTCAGGTATTGCAGGAACTATAGCAGGTGACAATACAATATTTGTATTGGCGAGGAACAGGGAAAAGGCACATGACATAACTCAAAAAATGAAAAAAATGATTTCAAAATAGGAGGCGTTGTTATGCTTCTTCAATTGAATATAAAAAATTTTGCACTTATAGAAAATTTGACAATTTCTTTTAGTTCAGGGTTTAATGTACTTTCAGGTGAAACCGGTGCAGGTAAATCCATACTTATTGATGCAATAAATTACATAATCGGCAGCAAGTTCAACAAAGAACTTATAAGGACAGGGGAAAAGAAAACTTTTGTTGAAGCTGTATTTACTATTGGAAATTCCAAAACATGTCAAATTTTAAATTTAAAAGAACTAGATTTTGAGGAAAATATGGTGATAATCAGTAGAGAGACTTTTCAATCAGGAAGGAGTATTGCAAAAATAAATGGAAAATCAATCCTCCTTGCAGATTTAAAGGAAGTAACTTCTACTATGCTTGATATACATGGTCAACATCAGAATCAAAATTTGTTGCTTGCCGACAATCATATAAATTATGTAGACAATTATGGTGATATTGCAATTAAAAAGTTACTTGAAGATTATACGCTGGATTATGAAAAATTAAACAAAATCAAGAAAAAAATAGATGAATTATCCGGTGAAAACGGTGAGAGAAAAAAAATAGCGGACTTTTTAAAATATCAGATAGATGAAATAAACTCTTCAAATTTAAGCGAAGAGGAAGAATCCGAACTGAACAAGAAATTTGAGGTGCTGTCTCATTCTGAAAAGATAAGCAGTATTCTTAGCACATGCTATGAAAGTCTTTACAGCGGTTTTGACAATAGAAAGTCTATATATGATGAGCTGGGAAATATAGTAAAGGATATAAGCTCTGTAGAAGGTATGTCTTCCGATATAAAAAATATACATAAATTGATTCAAGATGCTTATTATAATATTGAAGAATCTGTAGATGAAATAAGAAATTTAATTGACAATATAACTTATGATAAGGGTGAACTGGAGTATATAAACAATAGAATATATGAAATAAACGGATATAAGAAAAAATATGGAAGTACTATAAAGGATATACTTGAATACAGAGATAAAATACTTATACAATATAATGAAATTATAGACAGTGAGAATATAGTAAAAAACCTTGAAAAAGAAAGGCAGAAAATTGAAAAAAAGTTAAAATTGGAATCTATTGAAATGCATGAAAAGAGATGTGATATAGCAGAAAAATTAGAAAAAAATGTAAAAGATGAACTGGATTTTATAGGAATGGGAAAAAGTGTATTCAAGATAAAGGTTGATCTTAAAGATAAATTTACAGATAAAGGCATGGATTTAGTCCAATTTTATATATCTACAAATCCTGGAGAGCCTCTGCGTCCTCTTGAAAAAATTGTGTCGGGAGGAGAATTGTCCAGAATAATGCTTGCATTAAAAACGGTATTTGTGGATAAAGACAGCATACCGTCTGTAATATTTGACGAAATAGATACGGGGATAAGTGGAAGAATAGCAGAATGCGTAGCAGAAAAAATGTATGAAATATCAACAAAACATCAAGTGCTGTGTGTTACACATCTACCCCAGATAGCAGCTATGTCGGATACAAATTATGTAGTTGAAAAAGAAGTGCATGATCATAAAACCTACACAAAAGTCAAAAAATTAAATCTAAAAGGAAAAGAATATGAAATTGCAAGAATGGTTGGAAGTTCAAAAGTTACTGCTATTACTCTGGCACATGCAAGAGAGCTTATAAATATTGCAAAGGCAAAGAAAAACAGTAAAAAAATTTAGACTAAAAAGCAATACATTTACTTAAAATGAAAGTTTATAATAGCATAATAAAATATTTAAAAGGGCAACTTAAACGTAGAAAAAAAGTAATGCAGACAGGAGGCAGTAAAGCATGAAGGAACATTTGAAAAAAGTGCTGTACTATATTTCTATTTTTATCTTGCTTATTATGCTATTTACATGCTATGAATTGAAAAATATACCAACAACTATATTTTTCAGAGAAAATCAGAATATAAAACAGAATATTTTTTTGAAAGTAGATAATAGCAGTAAGAAAAAAGCTGAAAATGCTAGTATAAATCTTCTGGGAGTTGTACCTGTGGGTACTGTAACAATGAAACCAGTTAGAAGCAATATGATTGTCTATCCTGGAGGGCAGCCTATAGGTGTAAAATTAAATACAAAGGGAGTATTAGTTGTGGCACTGTCTGATGTTACTACAAGCAAAGGCAAAATAACAAGCCCTGCAGCGGTATCTGGAATAGAGATAGGAGACAGCATATTAAAGATAAATGGGAAAGGTATTAAGACTTCTGAACAGACAAGAGAAGAAATAAATAGAAGTGAAGGAAAAGATATTAAAATACTGATATGTCATAAAGGAAAAGACATAGAAAAAATTATAAAACCGGCAAGAAGCTCTGAAGACGACAACTACAAAATAGGATTGTGGATAAGGGATTCAACTGCAGGAATAGGTACGTTGACATTTTATGATAAAGAAAGAGGGATGTTTGGGGCGCTAGGGCATCCTATAACGGATATTGATACTGGCACTATGTTGAGTGTGAATTCTGGAGAAATAATTTCTTCTTCTATTGTATCTGTAAAGAAAGGTGCCAAGGGAAATCCCGGGGAGTTAAAGGGTATATTTATAAACGAGAATTGCATATTAGGAAATATATACAAGAATACCCAGTGCGGCATATTCGGCAAAACAAATGGAAAATTTGTGGATAACGAGTTGAAACCTATGAAAATAGGGCTTAGAAATGAAATAAAGGAAGGACCTGCAAAAATTCTTACAACTGTAGATAAAGAAGGCGTAAAAGAATATGATATTGAGATTCAGAAGTTACTTGCCCAGGATTCGCCGGGAGCAAAAAGCATGATTGTAAAAGTTGTAGACAAGAAACTTTTGGAAAAAACTGGCGGAATAGTTCAGGGAATGAGTGGGAGTCCTATAATACAGAATGGAAAGATAGTTGGAGCAATTACCCATGTACTTGTAAATAAACCTGATATAGGCTATGGGATATATATAGAGTGGATGTTAAATGATGCAAATTTACTTAACAATCAGACAAAATAAAAGCACTTTTTAAATGATTGTAACAAAAAATTAACAAATATGGATAAGATACTACAGAATGATAATGTGAGCTGTTCTGTAGTGTCTTTTATTATAGATATAATGAAAAACTTTTTTTTACAGGCAGGAATTAAAATTCTTTTGTCGAATTAATTTATTGTTAACATATGGGAATTTATTAACAAAAAAGGGGAGTAGGATATATGGATCAATCTAAAATAAATGTAGTTATTGCAGATGATAATAAGGAATTTTGTAATATTCTCAATGATTATCTACTAAGTCAGAAGGATATTGTAGTTACAGGTATTGCCAATGATGGACTGGAGGCTCTTGAACTAGTCCAGCAAAAAAAACCGGATTTAGTAGTGCTTGACATAATAATGCCTCATCTTGATGGCCTGGGAGTTCTGGAAAAATTGAATAATACAAATATTAACCCTATGCCGAGAGTAATTGTATTGTCAGCGGTAGGACAGGACAAAATAACACAGAGAGCTATAAATCTTGGGGCAGATTATTATGTAGTGAAGCCTTTTGACATGGATATCTTTATAAAGAGAATAAGACAGATGTTCAACAATGTGATAACTGACAGTAATGAAAGCAAGAAAACAGTTTCAATGCTTGAGGGTATGGGAAGAAGGTATTCCATTAGTGGTCCTGACAGCCTTGAACAGGAAATAACGGATATAATACATGAAATAGGAGTTCCGGCACATATCAAAGGTTATATATATTTAAGGGAAGCTATAACTATGGTAGTAAATAATATGGAACTTTTGTCTGCAGTTACAAAGGAATTATATCCATCTATAGCAAAAAAATACAACACAACTGCAAGCAGGGTGGAGAGAGCTATCAGGCATGCTATAGAGGTTGCCTGGTCGAGAGGTCAGGTAGATACTATAAACAGAATTTTTGGATATACCATACACAATGACAAGGGGAAGCCAACCAATTCGGAATTCATTGCCATGGTGGCTGACAAATTGAGATTGAAAAACAAAGTCAGCTAAGTATAAAATCCTTTTATTGGCAAAATCAAGTATTTTAGCTGATAAGGGGATTTTATATGTACCTTAAATATGCTAATATATTTAGTAATAAGCTAAATATATTAGCATATTATTTAACGGGGAGGAGATGTGAAATGAATAAAGTAAATATCGAATTGGAATTGGAAGAGATAGATGTAATAGAGAATTTAATCAAAAGCAGAATCAATGAACTCAGGGATAAAATGTCAAATGACATGGAAAGAGAAGAAGAACTCAAGCAAATAATAAGATATTATAAACAGATAATAAGGAATTTAGATGACCAGATAAAATAAATGGAGGATATTATTTATGGACTTTGTGGAAAAGACTATAGACAAGAAGTTAATATACAAAGGCAAAATTATTGAATTGAACAGACATGAGGTCTTGCTGCCGAATGGAAAAACTGGAAGCAGGGAAATAGTAAATCATCCGGGTGGAGTGGCAATTCTGACATATAAGGATAAAGATACCCTTATTTTCGTGGAACAATTCAGAAAACCTTTTGAAAAAATGATCTTGGAAATACCTGCTGGAAAGATAGAAAATGGAGAAGAACCTGAAATATGTGGTAGAAGGGAACTTGAAGAGGAAACAGGATACAAATCACGATGCTTCAAATACCTGGGTAAAATAATTACAAGTCCCGGATTTTGTGATGAAAGAATATATATATATGAAGCCAGAGACTTGTATAAGGGAAGAAGTAATATAGGTGATGAAGATGAATTCATAAATTTAAAGGAAATAAAAATAAATAGAGTCAAGGAAATGATAAAATCAGGTGAAATAGTTGATGCCAAGACAATAAGTGCATTTATGTTTATTTAATTAATTGCCTATAGTAATATAACTCTTTTGTTTGTCATAAATATAGATAGAGATTAACAAAAGGGGGATGAACTATGCTGGATGGCAAGGTATCAAATTTAATAAATAAACATGTTCAGGATAATTTTTGGCTGTATGTAATAACATTATTGTGCTTTTTTACAGGTGTAGTACTTGGAATATACAGTGTAAGATACATGGGAGGATTTGAGAAAAGTGATCTTTTGAGTTATCTGGGAAGTTTTAAGAATTCAGTAAATTCAAATGGAATAAATTACAAAACAATATTTATAGAGACAATAAAACTGAATATTCCAATGATTGCAGCCATATGGTTTTTAGGACTTACCATGATTGGAATACCAGTTATACTTGTAATAGATGTAATTAAAGGATTTACGGTTGGTTTTGCTTCGAGTTTTATAATAAACGAACTTGGCATGAAAGGTATGTGTTTTGTACTCCTTGGAATATTCCCGCAGAATATAGTATATATACCCTGCATAATATTTTCTTCTGTACTGGCTGTAGAATTTTCCCTCACTATTTTAAAAGACAGATCTGGAAGTCAGTGGAAGAGCCATGTTTTGCTTAAACTAGCCTCCTATTCAATAACATTCGTATTTATTATTGGGGTAATGTGCATTGGACTTATTATGGAAGTATATCTTACTCCAAATATAATGAAGCTGATTGCAGCAAATTTTGTGACATTTGTGACATTATAGTGATATTGAGAGGATGTTCTATGAAATTTATAGTTACAATATTCAAATGTTTTTTGATACTTGTTTTATTTGGAATATTTCTTCCAAAATTTCTGGATTATATGTTATACTATTTTATGATTAAGCCGGATATGTATCAGAACAGCATATTTGTGTACAGTGCATATAATAAAAATATTATCTTATTATATAATTTTGCTGTTGTGTTTAATGAATTTATAAAATTTTAGTTGCATTTCGGAGAGTGGTGACTTTTTTGAATAAATTTTTGCTCGATTATGTCTATGAGCTTCAAAGAAGAGAAGTATCCCAAAATACCGTGGATGCTTATGTAAGGGATATAAATAAATTCTATGATTTTGTAAAAGACAGGGATGAGGACATAAAAAGCATAGATGTTGTATCCATAATGGCCTATGTGCAGTATCTGCAGAAAGAAGGAAAGGCTGTTTCATCAATAGTTAGAAATATAGTATCCCTCAGGAATTTCTACAAGTATCTTGTAATTAAAGGTGAAATAGACGAAAATCCTGTGCTGTATTATGATGTTCCAAAAGTTAAACACAGCATACCCAAAATACTTACTGTAGAAGAAGTGGATAGTCTCCTGTCTGCTCCGGATACAGGCAGGAACAAGGGAATAAGAGACAAGGCAATGCTTGAAACCATGTACGCTTCCGGTATGAAAGTGATGGAATTATTAAGTCTTACAATATATGATATAAATTTGAAACTCTCATATATAAAATGCAGAAATACAAGAAATAAGGAGAGAATAATACCTATAGGTTCTGTGGCAGTTGAATATTTAGGCAAATATCTGGATATAAGGCCTGAGTTGAATACATACAATCTGGATTTTGTATTCTTAAATATGAGAGGAGTCCAGATGAGCCGCCAGGGTTTCTGGAAAATAGTAAAATATTATGCAGATATGGCCGGCATAAACAAGAATATAAATGCCTTCACTCTAAGACATTCTTTCGCAGTTCATCTGCTTCAAAATGGTGCTGATATAAGATCCGTCCAGGAACTTCTTGGGCATAAGGATCTATCAGCTACTGAAATATATGAATCCATAGTAAAGAAAAATAAGATTGCAGAAGTCTATAAAAAAGCTCATCCAAGAGCATAGTTTGAATTAAGCTTGTGATTGACTTGAAGTTGGTCATTAAGCCTTTTTTAATTATTATGAATAATTAACTGTTTAAAGTGAGAATAATAAGATTAGCTTAATTTAATCTAGTAAAATTGGAAGGAGAGAATATTTTAATGAAAAATTCATATAAGACTTTTGCAAGCAGACTTTTGAGTGCCTTTCTTGTGTTTGGGATATGCGTTGTTTACAGCTATGATGTTGGAGCCTACGAGAGTGCTGCAAGCAGGACTTTAAGTACATACAAGGCCGAAGTTCCGGACAATGAAAACTCTAAAAGTGAAAATACCGGAGACATATCAGTAGATGCAAAATCAGCACTGCTTATGGAACCCGTGTCTGGAAAGGTGATATACGAGAAGAATTCCCATGAAAAGCTGGAGCCGGCATCTGTTACTAAAATAATGACCATGCTTTTGACAATGGAGGCTGTAGATTCAGGCAAGATAAGTTTGAATGACAAGGTTACGGTAAGTGAAAATGCAAAAAAAATGGGAGGCAGTTCAATGCTGCTTGATACAGGAGAGGTCAGGACAGTAGAGGAGCTCATAAAGGGAATAGGAATAGCTTCAGGAAATGATGCCGCAGTGGCCATGGCGGAATATCTTGGAGGGAACGAGCAGGCCTTTGTAGGAATGATGAACAAAAGGGCTCAGGAGCTGGGAATGAAGGATACGACCTTCAAGAATTGTACGGGACTTACAGCACCGGGTCATCTTACTTCTGCCTATGATATATCCATAATGTCAAGGGAACTTCTTAAGCATCCAAAGATATTGAAATATACGGGTACTTATATGGAAACCATATCAGAAGGAAGAAAGAGCCCTATAGAACTTGTAAATCACAATAAGCTTGTAAGATTTTTCAAGGGATGTGACGGATTAAAGACAGGGTTCACAGATGCAGCAAAGTACTGCATATCAGCTACTTCATCAAGGGATAATGTAAGAATGCTCGCAGTGATAATGGGGTCACCAACTTATAAAATCAGAAATAAGGATGCAAGTATGCTTATGAACTATGGATTCTCAAAATATAAATCCATTAATGTAATTAATAAGGATAAGCCGATCAAAAAAATAAATTTGAATAAAAAGGGAAATAGATTTTTTTATGCAGTTGCAAAGGACAATCTGAATGCGGTTATGGAAAAAACCAGTAATGACAAGGTAACTTATGACTGCGTTTTAAACAAGAACAAGAGAAAATACAAAAAAGGTGATGATATAGGATACTGCAGCGTATATGTAAATGGAAAAAGCATAGGTAAAGTTGGATTATATTGTGATAGAGATGTAAAACTGCCGGGTATTATAGAAAATTTGAAAAATGGTCTTTCAGAAATTATAAATAAAGGGGTTTAATTATAGAAATTTTTAATAAATGACCTTATTTGTAAGAATGAAATGATATAATAAAGACAGAAAATTATAAGAAGATTTTTTAGTTTTCTGTCTTCAATTATGTTATGGAGAAATAGATATGAATATACTTAGTGGATTTAATACAGGAGAGCTGCATATTATAGATATCATAAGGGAAACATGTGAAAGTAAAAATATAGAAGCATATATAGTAGGTGGTGCAATTAGAGACATACTTATGGGCTATCGGGTGAATGATCTGGATATATGTATGAATGAGAATCCAATGGTGGTCATAAAAAGTTTGTGTGAAATTGAAAGCTTTAAGTATCACAGAGAATTTCAGACTGCTTCTGTGAAGTTTCAGAATGGTATTGAAATAGACATTATAAGGTGCAGATCTGAAATATATTGTAAGCCTGGAATGCTTCCCGTTATTGTACCATCCGGCATAAGGGATGATCTGTACAGAAGAGATTTTACCATAAATTCACTGGCCTATAGCTTGAATTCAAATGAACTGATTGATTTATACGGGGGAATTTATGACATACAGGCAAAAACAATTAGAAAAATACATGATAATAGTTATGAAGAAGATCCTACAAGAATATTTAGAGCTCTGAGATATGCGTCAAGATATGGATTCCAGATTAAGGACAGACCGGAGATCAATGAATGTATTCACAGCAGGGTTTTGAATACAATAAGTAATGATAGAATTATAAGGGAGATATATCTTATGGCCTTTGAAAAAAATTGGAAAAGGGCATTCTGTATGCTGGATGAATTAAATGTATTCAAGTTAAATCTGGATTGTATTGGAAAAACAAACCCGCTGGCTGATTATGACGATAAGAATGTAAGAATATTGAACTTGTTCTACTCAATAAAGGATGTGGAAAATAGACAGTATTTTATAGAAAATTCCATACTGAACCAGGATATAAAAAAGGTCATGTGCAATTTTAAGGATGATAATGGAAAAATTGAAGAAGATTTGAAATGTACTGTTGATAACTACTCCATATTTTTGTCGTTAAAAAATATGAACTCATATTGTCTGGCATATCTGACATGGAATTACAGGGTGGTTTACAAAATATACAATTATATTGACAATTTACAGAAATGCAGTCTTTGTACAAATGGAAATGATATAAAATTATTAGGTATAAACGATGGAAAATATATCGGGAAAATACTAAAATATATAATGAAGGTCAAACTAAATACAGGTATAGAGATTGTTTTGGATGCAGGAGAGATTGAAAATGTCTTTAAACATAAAAATAAAAAATTTTGAGGGACCTTTTGACTTGCTGCTTCACCTTATAAAAAAAAATGAAATGGACATATATGAAGTAAAAATTTGTGAAATAACAAATCAATATGTAGAATACATACATAAAATGAAGGAAATGGATCTTGAACTTACTTCCGAATTTGTTGTCATGGCTTCAACACTTCTGGAGATAAAGTCAAAAATGCTGCTTCCAAGGTATGTTGAGGAGGATAAAGATGAGGAAGAAGATCCGGCAAAAGAACTTGTGGAAAAACTTATAGAATACAGCAGATTCAAAAAAGCAGCCAGTTTTTTGGAAAATCGTAAATATAAAATTGGAAGAAACTTCAGCAAGAAGCCCGAAATAATAATTAAGAAGAAAGATGTTCTCAAACCTGAAAGCTTCATGAAGGATTTGACAATACTCAAATTGTATAATATTTATTTCAAACTTATAAATACATATATGGAAAAATCCAATATGGAAAATAGGCTGGAAAGAAAAATATCTGCAGATAAATTTAAGGTTGAAGATAAAATGAGCTATCTTACAGTTAATATAAAAGTTGGACAGGTACTTGAATTTTCAAATATATTGGATGAATGCAAATTCAAAATTGAAAAGATAGTTACATTCATGGCACTTCTGGAATTGGTAAGGCTAGGAATAATATCTGCAGCGCAAAATGGAAATTTTGAGGAAATATATATAGAGAGGGTAGTTGAAATTGAGGGGTAATGAAAAATATTTTTCTGTAATTGAATCACTTCTTTTTGTGTCAGGAGAGCCTTTAAAGATCACTCAAATTGCAAGGATAATAGAGTGCAGCATAAATTTTACAGAGAATATAATGAAGGAAATGGCTTCAATATACAACAATTCAGCAAGAGGAATAAAACTTATAAATTCAGAAAATAAATATAGTCTGGTTACAAAAGCAGAAAACAGTGAATATATAGAAAAATTGCTCGGGATAAATTCCAGACAGTCATTATCCCAGGCGGCTCTGGAAACATTGTCTATAATTGCATATAAACAACCTATAACACGGGTAGATATAGATGAAATAAGGGGTGTAAAAAGTGACAGGGCTGTCTACAAACTACTTGATAGTGGATTGATAAGGGAAAGCGGACGTATGGATGTTCCTGGAAGGCCCATACTCTATAGTACCACCGAGGATTTTTTGAAATATTTTGGAATTGAAAATATAGAGGCACTGCCGGATTTGGATGAACTTTCAGAAGAATGACGATTGATTACTGCAGCTTGCAAATTTATATTTATTAAATTGCAGACTGATAATTTTTATTATAAACAAAAGGAGAGAAAGATTTATGGATAAGAATGAGAAATGGGTGATAGACCAGAAAATTAACAGGACAATGGAAAATCTTCAAAAGAACAACATGGAGGCATACTTGGTGAAGGATGAAAAGGATTTGATGGAAAAGCTGAAGTCCTTGATAAAAGAAGGAAGTGCAGTATCTGTAGGAGGATCAATGACACTTTTTGAAACTGGTATCATAGACTTTTTAAGAAATGGAAAATATAATTTCATGGATAGATATAAAGATGGAATTACACCTGTAGAATTGAAGGATATATACAGGAAAACTTTTTTGTGCGATTGCTACATAACAAGTAGTAATGCTGTAACTGAAAGCGGGGAACTTTATAATATAGATGGAAATGGCAATAGGGTGGCAGCAATGATATACGGTCCCGATCAGGTCATAGTCATAATTGGGGCAAATAAAATTGTAAGTAATTTAAATGCAGCCATAGAAAGAGTCAAGTACAATTCTGCACCTGCAAATACAAAAAGATTGAATTTGAATACTCCCTGTACAAAAGTCGGGTATTGTGTAGATTGCAAATCTGATGGAAGGATTTGCAATGACTATGTTTTAATAAAGAGAGAAAATGTAAAAGGAAGAGTAAAGGTTATTATATTAAACAAAGATCTTGGATATTGACAAATATGCTTAAGGTTGGTGTGATTTATGCCGACCTTAAGCATATTTAAAATTAAATTCTCAAATAGCTGTTTCCATCCAGGGGAATAAGTACCTGCATATTTGACTGAGACGGGCTGCCTACGGCGTATATGCTGTAGAATCTGTTGGGAGTCAGTCTTACATTTGGTACGGTGAGAAGTCTTTGATTGCTGTTTGCATCAGTTATATAGATTGTGTATACACCTGGATCCAATGGTTCATAAGTTGAAACTCCCCTGAAGGGTATATTTCCGAACAATGTTCTTCCATTTTGAAGTGATACATTTAAGTTCGGGGAATCCTCTGATAAATTTACAAATTTAACTAATGCCCTGCTTGGAATTTTAGGCAGTACAACATCTTCTATAGGCAGTATATTTATATTTGGATAGGTCCCTATAATTGCAGTAGTTAGTATTTTTTCCGGAGGTATAAACAATCTCCTGTTAATAATAGGACTGCCTGTGGTACCGGCGGGAAATATGGAAATATTATAGGTGCCGGCAGGAAAAGGCAGGTAATCTGAAAATGCCTTATAACTCAGATTTCTGAAAAACAGCCGGTCATTTAAGTAGACGTCTACAGCGGGAGAATTTATACTTGAATTTAAAATTCTCATATGTGATATTGGATTGACTGACCTGTAAAAGTTACTATAAAATGGATAAGGAAAAATAAACATTATATGCCACCTTTACTGTATTTATTTACAGTATAATATATGTTTACCATTTTGACTGTGATACAATATTATATAATATGATTGTAATTTACTTATTTGAATATATAATTTCCAAGGTTGTATAGATTTAGTGATATAGGTATTTTGCCTGTTGATATGTAATCCTCCGGATATACTCCATCCCATGGATATACAGATATATAATTGGCACTATATATATTAATAAGCATTTTCTCCTGTTTGAAGCTTATAATCATTTTGTAAGCTGGTTTATCTGGTAGATTTTTAGGAACTTTTATAAAGTCCTTTTCATTCAGAGATTTGAACATTGCCGTTAAGTCATTGATACTACTGGTATCCAATTGCTTTTCTTTGTGAAAGTTGGTTTCTATGATAATGCATTTTGGACTTTTTTCACGTGACAAATCCTTCAGCAGTATATTGGTATAGTAAAATGTACTTGGCTTTTGAGACTTGAAATTCAGCAGGTCTAAGTTATTACAACCAGTAAACAAAATAATTATTGAGAGTATTGTGGAAAAATAACATAATAATTTTTTCATCATTACACCTTATATATAAATTACTATAGATTAAACATATGTTTTTATAGTGGAGTTTATTACTTGCTCTAAATTTTAAAATTTTTTATGGGAGGTTTTTCGTGAAATATAAACTTATAGCTGTAGATATGGATGGAACTCTTTTGAATGATAGAAAAATTATAACGGATTACAATATTGTTAGAATAAGAAAAGCTGTAGAACTCGGTGTAAAGTTTGTGCTTTGTTCTGGAAGAATGCCGGGTGGTATTAGAAACTATGCTGAAGCTATAGCAAAAAATGAACCTATAATATGCTGCAATGGTGCTGTGATTTTGGATGAGAGAGGGCAGATTATGTATTCGAGCCATATAAGTAATAAAAGCATGCTTGAGGTTGTAGATATACTTAGAGAAAAGAAAGATACATACTATCATTTTTATGATGAAGACACTATTTATACTGAACAATTCAATAGTTATATGAATGAGTTCTATAAATTCAATAGAAGGTTGGACAGAAAATTCAGATCAGAGATAAGAATTATAGTTGACACAAAGAAATTTATACAACAATCAGGCAGATATGTTAATAAACTGGTTGTTGTTGACGACGACAATGATTATCTTATGGAACTTCGAGAGAAATTGGAAAAAGTATCGGGAATTGAAGTCACAAGATCAAATGTAGACAACATTGAAATAACAAACGAGGGAATATCGAAAGGATATGGTTTGAATATTTTGTCAGGATATTACAATATACCGCTGGAAGAGTGCATATCTGTTGGCAATGATGAAAATGATATAAGTATGATTAAAATTTCCGGAGTAGGTGCTGCAGTGGACAATGCCGTAAAAACCGTGAAAAACTGTGCCGATTATGTAACTTTGAAGGATAATAACAATGGAGCAGTAGGAGAAATTATAGATAAATTTATATTAAATTAACAAAATAGGAAGTGTATATTTTGGAAGAAAAGTTAATTACAAAAAAGGATATTCAAGTTAGACTCAGAAGAATAGAAGGACAGATAAAGGGAATTGAAAAGATGATTGAATGTGAAAGCTGCTGTAAAGATATACTCATACAGGTTGCTGCAGTGAGGGCGGCTATAAATAAAGTTGGAGGACTGATGATACAAAATTATGCCAAGACCTGTCTTTTATCCGAGTATGGCAATGAATCTGAAGAAAAAAAAATAGAGGATCTTGTTTCATCTCTTACCATGTTTCTAAAATGAGTTACAGATTGTTTTAATGCTATTAGTCGGACTTTAATATTTTAATTAAAGTCCGATTCACTATTTGGAGTCATGTATATGGGATTTATTTTTTAGCAGTTTGAGTTTTTCAATATTTATTTTTCTTCTGAACAGCACATAAGCTTTTGATATAGAGGATACAGAAAATACACCTACGGCTATTGTTCCTGCTATAGCGAGAGTTTTTATTCCTGTTTCAAGGGATTTGTCTATGTTTCCCTGTACTGTTTCAAACATTGTATTGTACATACCGCCCCCGGGAACAAGGGGTATTATGGCGCCTATTACAAAGGTGGTAACCGGCGTTTTGAGTATTCGGGCCATTATTTCAGAATATATGGCTCCGATTAATGAGGCAAAGAAATATGAAAGTATATAGGACATATTAAGATATGAGTTCATAAATAAATACATAAACCAGCTTAGGCCGCCGCCTATAGAAGAAAAAATTAAATTCTTGCCTCGTGTATTTGACAGCACTGCAAAGCATAATGTGGCAATTAAAGCGTATATGGAATTTATAATCATAGCTTTATCCCTCCGGTAATAATCCACAATCTAATGACAATTCCAGTGCCGACTGCAATGGCTACAGCTACCAGAAGCGATTCCATGGCACCCAGAATTCCGGACATCAGATCTCCTGCTATGGTATCCCTTATTGCATTTGTTATAGAAATTCCTGGTACAAGCACCATTATAGAACCGATTATTATAATATCCGTATGTATTGCAAGGTGGAGTCCGTTAGCTGCAAGGGCTATGAATGCTACGGCAGCACCGCAGATTGCATTTATAAAAAATTCATTGGATTGAAAATAATTTAGTGAGGTGGATATCAATTTTATTGAACAGCCTATTATAAAGGATATTGCAAAGTCCTTCATATCTCCTCCAAATACCAGACAGAAAAATGCAGAAGCTCCTCCGGAAGAAAGAGTATTTATTCCTAAGCCGTAGGATTTAAGTATGTTTATTTCTCTGAGCTTGTTTTCGATATCCTTGATTGTATAGCCCTTATCCTTTATGTGACGTGATATATTATTTACCTGAGATACCTTCTCCAGGTTTTGATTTCCTCTCTTTACCCTTTTTATGATGGATACAGGTTGGCCATAGTCATCTTCAGCAGTTATTATTATAACATTTATGGTTGCAAAAGTATCCACTTTTGCAACCCCGCAGGAGTTGCATATCCTGGTTATAGTTTCCTCAACCCTGTATATTTCAGCACCGCTTTCCAGAAGTATTTTCCCTGCAAAGGCTGCTGTATTTATTATATGATTGATATCCATGGCAAATCTCCTTGATCATATAGAATTATAAATTCAAACTCATTATAGTATATGTTAAATACATTTGCTATAAATAAATATAAATTTTTTATTCTATATATGAATTGCGTATAATAATTATAAGCTGTATAATAAATAGCAATAACGGATATTGACAAGGAGGAATAACATATGGATTTTAGTAATCTTGAGAGAACTGATAAAGACATATACAAAATGATAGACGAGGAGAGGAACAGACAGGAAGATGGAATAGAGCTGATAGCTTCTGAAAATTTTACAAGCCAGTCGGTAATGGAAGCCATGGGTTCATTTCTTACTAATAAATATGCAGAGGGATATCCTGGGAAGAGATATTATGGTGGATGTTATGTTGTGGACAAGGTAGAGGATCTGGCAAGGGACAGAATGAAAAAGCTTTTTGGAGCTGAACACGTAAATGTGCAGCCTCACTCCGGATCACAGGCTAACATGGCAGTATATATGTCGGTGCTGAAGCTTGGAGATACTGTTATGGGGATGAATCTAAGCCACGGAGGTCATCTGAGTCATGGCAGTAAAGTGAGTTTCTCAGGAAAGTTATATAATTTTGTGTCATATGGCGTAAGCAAGGAGACTGAAACGATTGACTATGATGAGATGAGAAGAATTGCCCTTGAATACAGACCTAAGATGATAGTATCAGGAGCCAGTGCCTATCCAAGAGAAATTGACTTCAAGAAGATAAGAGAAATTTGTGATGAAGTAGGAGCTTATATGATGGTCGATATAGCTCATATTGCAGGATTGGTTGCAGTAGGTGAACATGTGTCACCAGTACCTTATGCGGATTTTGTAACTACTACTACCCATAAGACACTCAGGGGACCGAGGGGAGGAGCAATAATCTGCAAGGAGAAATATGCCAAAGCTCTTGACAAAACCATATTTCCTGGAGTGCAGGGAGGACCTCTGATGCATATAATTGCTGCTAAAGCAGTATGTTTTGGAGAAGCACTTACGGATGACTACAGAAAATACATAAAACAGGTAGTGAAAAATGCAAGGGTTCTGGCAGAAGAACTTAAAAACTACGGCTTCAGACTTGTAAGCGGTGGAACTGACAATCATTTGATACTGATTGATCTGACAAATAAAAATATTACAGGAAAAGAAGCTGAAAAACTTCTTGAAAATGCAGGAATCACAGTAAATAAAAATGCCATACCTTTTGACAAACTTGGACCGAATGTTACAAGTGGAATAAGAATAGGAACGCCAGCAGCAACTACAAGGGGATTTAAGGAAGAAGAGATGAAAAAGATTGCCTATTTCATCAATTATGTAGTTGAAAATAGAGATAAAGACCTGTCAGGCTTGAGGGCCGAAGTAAAGGAACTTTGCGACAAGTTTCCTATATATAAATAGTATTATGGATAAAGGAGCACCAATAATCTACTGCAGGATTATTGGTGATTGATTTATTTTTTGCCATGATTAGATAGTAAGATCATTCTCATCTTTTATATTTATTGCTTTTCTCAGCACTTCAGAAATAGTGAGAAAAGTACATCCAACTATTATAAATACAAAAATATCCAATTTAAGCGAACCGTCCTTATTGAATGCATATATTATATGGAAATTTTTATTGACTATATCGCCGATCATATATATCGCCCCGAGTATAAAGGTATATGCTCCGATTCTTGAAAAACTTTTTACATTATCTAAATTAAAAATTTTAGTTTCTGTAATTTTTCCCATTATATTCTTGAGTTCATATATAATGAGCAGACTTAATAAACATTCAGCCTCTGCAAAAATTATATATCTGATGATACTTTTATCAGATGCAAATTTTGCGAAGAGACCCGGAATAAATATCATCCCCAGTGTTCCACCTATAAAAAATACGTTGAGTATTACATATAGGAATTCTGCAATTCCATAATGGTTTTTGTTGGACATATTATTAACTTCCTTTCTGTTAAATTGTGTATTTGTATATATTATAAATAAAATATTATTAAATTTCAATATATATTTATTGTTTTTCAATAATAACGTAAAATTGAAGGTTAATTGAAAGATGAGATGCCACTTTGTAAAACGAAAAACTATGTTTGTAATTTAAAACTTAATCCTTGTAAATGAAACGCAGTTTTTGTAACCTAAAGTCCAGTTTTGTAAGCGAAGAGCCACATTTGTAATTCAAATGCTGTTTGATTTCTCTTCATTTCTAGTGTATGATTGTGAAAAATAAGCATGCCAAATGGAGGTCAACTCCCTCTCGATTTTTTTTGTAATCGGAGAATCCACCCCTGAATCTTTGGTCAGATAATAGGTTGGCGGCACTGATTATTTAAAGGTTACTTTTTAAGAAGAGCTGGTTTTAGCATGATATCTCCGGCGGCAACCGGATAACATCCAAGTTTATGCAAAACCTCTTCTCCGTGGTAAAAGCTGAATGTTTCGTACGGACTGCGTTTATTCAGCTTTTTTCTTTTGTAGGAATTAATATGATTCATCATCAGATTGATATCATCCTGTGTAAGTTCATTAAAGCTACTACCTTTTGGAAGAACCCGACGAATCAATTCATGGTTTACTTCGATAGCACCTTTTTGATAAGGACTACCTGCATCGCAATAAAATATATGTGTACGCAAAAATGGAAATCTATCCCGATATTCAATGGCTTTTGGGTTGGAAAACTCACTCCCGTTGTCTGTAAGAATGACAGGAAATAACTCTGAAAACAATTCCTGGCCAAGTATCTTATCAAGATGATTAAATACATCAGTAACAGACTTTGAAGTGTTGGCATCCCTCAGGGACGCAAGCATCAGGCTGCAATCAACAAAGTGAATAGTTAAAAGACATTTACCGCCCTTGACTCCCATGACAGAATCCATCTGCACAATTGCAGTATCAGGATTCTTGTTAATAAAGGTTTCAAAATCTTTGTAGTTGCGGCTAATGCGGCAGCCTTTATCCACCTTGAACTCCGGCTTTTTATAGCGTTCACGAAATCTTACTTTTCGTGGAAGGTCGATATTTCTAATATCAAAAAGACAGGCATCAATATAGTTATAAATGGTCTTTTCACTACACATCAACTCATCCTGATGATTAATGTAAATCTGATTGACAGACTGCCCATTTTGAATGAGTGGTGAAATTATACGATTCAATCTGCTAATTTCATTTTCAGAAACGCAAAGACCACTTCTAGAATTAGAAATCTTCTCGTGAGCTTTGATGTGAGCATGTTCAGCATCATAGATACTTTTCATGAGAGTGCATTTGCCAATGGCTTCACAGCCATTGCAGACATAAGGAACACGATATTTTGCAGTACATATTTCTTCTATGTACTCTTTGCAGTTCGTGTTACAGGAAGAACATAGTTTACAATAGGTTACAGATTTCCTGCTACAGTCCTTTCCACAAATGCTTTTTAATCTACAGTTAAAGCGATTCTTGCAAGCGTTAAATGGAAATCCAGGATAGCCTGTTGCTACTTCAGAACTGTATTTACGAACTTCTCTGGAAATAGTGGTTGGATCTTTTCCCATACGGCGAGCGATTTCTTTAAATGAAAGGCCTTCCTTTAGGTACTTTTGCAAATCTAATCTCGCTTCATAAATAAAAAACTTTGACATATATCCTCCATTTCTGCCGCCAACTAATAAAGGATATATGAAATTATAACAATTAGCAAACAAAAAGACTGGCTAATCGCCAATCTTCTGCAATCCAAGATGCAACCACATATTATAAATATTTATTTTTGTATGGATTATGTGAAACTGGAATCGCAAGGGTTGCAATTTAATTTACAATTGAGGAACGTAAAATTGAATTGAATAAATTTACTATATATATCATATAGATTTATAAATTATAAATTTATATGATGGAGTGATTTTATGATAAAAAAGGGAAGTATGGTTGAAGTGGAGCACTGCAAATATGTAGGAAGTGACATGAGGGTGTTGTTCAGGGGAATATGCATAAAAGACTGTAATATAGGAGAACATGTTGATATAAAAACAATGTCAGGTCAAATGGTAAGGGGAGTGGTATACAGGGATATGTATTTTCAGGGCAATGTTCACCATCTAGCCAGAAAAGCCAAGGAAATAATCATGATTAAAAGTTTTTAAGCTTATTTTGCGGTAGTTATTCCCCTGAATGAGTATGTATGATATAATATACACGAATTATTCGGATTAAAATGTGGAAAATGTTCGAAAATACAGTTAGGGGAGAGAACAGTATGAATATTAGAAGATTATTTGTGGAAAAAAAGACGGAATTCAATATAGAAGCACGGGCGCTTTTGAAGGACATAAGGGAAAGTCTTGGCATTGACGGCGTAAAAAATATCAGGGTAATAAACAGATACGATATTGGAAATATAGAAGATTCTGAATATGAAAAGTTGAAATATACCGTATTCTCGGAAAAAACAGTAGATGTTGTTTATGATGAAGACATACCAGATATAGGACAAAATAGAATTTTTGCAGTTGAATATCTTCCCGGCCAGTATGATCAGAGAGCTGATTCAGCTTCACAGTGTATTCAGATATTAACCCAAAAAGAAAAAACTGATGTATTATCTTCCAAAGTATACGTAATCGAAGGAAATATAACGGATGAAGAATTCAGCAATATAAAAAATTACTGTATAAATCCGGTGGATTCCAGAGAGGCTTCCCTTGAAAAGCCTGCTGTGATGGAGGAAAATGTGGAGCTGCCGCAGGATGTTGAAATTTTAAATGGGTTTGTAGATAAGACAGAGGAAGAACTAATTGAATTTTTAGGAGAAAAGGGACTTGCAATGAGTCTTGAGGACCTTGAATTTTGCAGGGACTACTTTAAAAATGAGGAAAAGAGAAATCCTACCATAACTGAAATAAAAGTCATAGATACATATTGGTCGGATCACTGCAGACATACTACCTTCATGACGGAATTGAAAAATATAAAGATAGAGGAAGGAAAGTTTTCCGCCCCTATTAAGGCTTCCTATGATGATTATCTTCAATTCAGAAGTGAGTTGAAAAGGCAGGATAAACCTCTTTGTCTCATGGATATTGCAACCATTGCCATGAAAAAATTAAAAACTGAAGGAAAGCTTGAGAATCTTGATGAGTCTGAAGAGATAAATGCCTGCAGTATATTGGTGGACGCTGATATAGATGGAAGAACGGAAAAATGGCTTGTAATGTTTAAAAATGAAACCCATAACCACCCAACGGAGATAGAACCATTTGGAGGTGCGGCAACATGTATAGGCGGTGCAATAAGAGATCCTCTGTCAGGAAGATCATATGTATACCAGGCCATGAGAGTTACAGGAAGTGGAGATCCCACAGTAGATTTAAAATCAACTCTCGATGGAAAACTTCCACAAAAAAAGATAACTACAGGTGCAGCCCAGGGTTATAGTTCCTATGGAAATCAGATAGGACTCGCTACAGGACTTGTAAGTGAGATATATGATCCCGGTTATGTTGCAAAGAGAATGGAAATAGGTGCTGTAGTAGGCGCTGTACCAGCAGAAAATGTAGTTAGAAGGAGACCGGAAGCATCTGATATTGTCATACTCCTCGGCGGGAGAACTGGAAGGGATGGCTGTGGTGGAGCTACGGGGTCTTCTAAAAAGCATACTGAAAAAAGCATATTGACATCTGGAGCCGAGGTTCAAAAAGGAAATCCAGTTACTGAAAGAAAGCTTCAGAGGCTTTTCAGAAAACCTGAAGTAAGCACACTTATAAAGAGGTGCAACGATTTTGGAGCCGGGGGTGTATCTGTTGCAATAGGAGAACTTGCAGAAGGACTGGATATAAATCTTGATCTTGTACCTAAGAAATACGAGGGATTGGATGGAACCGAACTTGCAATATCCGAGTCACAGGAGCGTATGGCAGTTGTAGTCTCAAAGGATGACAGGGATAGATTTATAAAGTATGCAGAAGAGGAGAATCTGGAGGCAACTGCAGTGGCGGTAGTTACGGATACTGGAAGAATGAGGCTTTACTGGAGAGAAAAGCTTATTGTCGATTTGAGCAGAAAATTTATAGATACCAACGGAGTCAGGGCGGAGGCAGATGTACTTGTAAAATTGCCGAATAAATCTTCATCATATTTTAATAAAAACAGATACAGTAGAAAAGGGGAATCTTTAAAGAAGAGATGGTTCGACATGCTTGGACAATTGAATGCATGCAGCCAGAAGGGACTTGTTGAAAGATTTGACAGCACTATAGGTGCAGGCACAATCCTGATGCCCTTTGGCGGTAAATATCAGCTGACAAAGATAGATGCCATGGCGGCAAAACTTCCTGTACTTTCCGGAAATACGAATACAGCAACTATAATGAGTTATGGATATAATCCGGATATAGCAAAATGGAGTCCTTTCCATGGTGCCGTATATGCAGTGTGTGAATCGGTGGCAAAAATAGTGGCTGCAGGGGGAAAAGCATCTGATATAAGACTTACATTTCAAGAATATTTTGGAAGTCCTCAAAAGGAGCCCGAGAGATGGGGAAAACCATTTTCCGCACTGCTTGGTGCACTCTATGCCCAGGAAAAATTCAATATAGCGGCTATAGGAGGCAAGGACAGTATGTCGGGAACTTTCAAGGATATGGATGTTCCGCCAACTCTAGTATCTTTTGCCATAACTACTGAAAATGCAGATGTTATAATATCGCCTGAATTCAAACAGACAGGAAGCAGCATAGTTATTGTACCGACAGCTATAGATGAATATGGAATGCCGGATTTTGAGATGATGAACAAGTACTATGAAATTATACATTCACTTATTGAACAGGGAATTGTAATATCCGCAGAGGCAGTTAAGGATATGGGAATAGCACATACTGTCAGCAATATGAGTTTTGGAAACAGGATAGGAATTAAATTTTCAGATGAACTGGATACAGAAGAGTTGTTTTTCCCGTATTACGGTTCAATAATAGTAGAAATTGATAAAGATGCAGATGTAGAAAATGTGTTGAAGAATATCGATTATAAATTAATTGGAGCTACACATATTGATGAAACCATAGAATTCAAGGGTGAAAGTATTTCTATAGATGACATGATAGAAGCATGGAGCAAAACTCTGGAAAAAGTGTTCCCTATGAAGACAGAAGAAAACGGCGGTAAAATAGAGCCAATAAGCTTTAAAAAAGAGAATTGTGTATCACCAGCTGTCAAAATTGCAAAACCACGAGTTTTCATACCTGTATTTCCTGGAACCAATTGTGAGTATGATTCTGAAAGGGCATTTATAAGGGCGGGAGCTGAAGTCGATACTCTGGTTCTTAGAAATTTGAATGTAAGACAGATAGAAGAATCTATAGATGAAATAGTGGATAGAATAAACAATTCGCAGATAATTATGTTCCCCGGAGGATTCAGTGCAGGTGATGAACCGGATGGATCAGGTAAATTTATAGCGGATGTATTTAGAAATCCAAAGATAAAATCTGCTGTCGAGGATCTTTTGAATAGAAGAGACGGGCTTATGCTTGGAATATGCAATGGCTTTCAGGCACTTATAAAGCTTGGCCTGGTGCCATTTGGGGATATAAGAGACATAAAGGGCGATTACCCTACTCTTACATATAACAAAATAGGGCGACATATTTCACGCATAGTAAATACGAGGATATGTTCAAACCTGTCACCATGGTTCAACAATGTAAATGTAGGAGATATACATTCGATTGCCATATCTCATGGAGAAGGAAGATTTATTGCCCCTGAAAACATGATCAAGAAGCTCATAGACAATGGGCAGATAGCAACACAGTATGTTGATTTTGAGGGAAATCCAAGCTATGAAGATGAGTTTAATCCAAACGGATCTTTCTATGCTGTTGAAGGAATAACCAGTCCGGATGGAAGAATACTTGGAAAAATGGGGCATTCGGAAAGAATAGGAAAAAATGTAATAAAAAACATTAAGGGAGATAAAGATCAGAAGATATTTGAAGCTGGCGTAGGTTATTTCAAGCTTTGATTCATAGTATTAATTTTATATTGATGGTATACTGATATATATTGTGGTATTATCTAATTTATAAGGGGAGATTGCCTGTGATAGAACCTATAATCATGACAGATGCCAGCTGTGATATGCCGGAAAGTTATATATTGAAGAATAATATTCCCTTTTTAGGTCTTGTATGCCATTTTAATGGAAATGAGTACGAAGATGATTTTGGACATTCTTTGAGCTATAAAGAATTTTATACCGGACTTGAAAGCGGGGAGATGCCATATACAACACAGATAAATGAATACAGATTTCTGAAAAAGTTCAAAGAGCTTTTGAAAGAACATAGACCCGTAATATATATAGGGATGTCATCAAAGATAAGTGGAACTTTCAACAGCTCCAAGCTTGCAGCAGAAGAGATAATGGGCGAGTACAAAGATGCGGATATAACAGTAGTAGACAGCAAGGGAGCTTCTATAGGGCAGGGACTTTTGGTCCATCATGCAGTTGACATGGCAAAAAAGGGACACAGTAAAGAGGATATAGTCAACTGGGTGGAAGAAAACAAAAACAAGATGAATTATTGGTTCGTGGTGGAGGATTTGAACCATCTTAAAAAGGGAGGAAGAATATCTTCATCTAAAGCCGTAATTGGAACACTTCTGGATATGAAGCCCATAATAGCAATACATAAGGATGGCACCCTTAAAAATGTAACTAATGTAAGAGGAAAGAAAAAGGCGTTTAAATATCTTATAGACAGATTTAGGGAGATGACGGATTTTAAAGAAAATAAACTTATAGGAATATCCCATGGATATTGCCTAAAAGATGCCGAAACTTTAAAAGGGATGTTTCAAGAGGAATTCCCCAATAACGGATTTGTTGTGAATCCACTGGGGCTCGGCATAGGTACGCACTGTGGAAATGGTATGGTATCCCTTTGTTTTCTGGGAAAAACCAGAGATTATGAATTGTAGAATGAAAAGAGTAGAGTTTTAAAATTTGACTTTGCTCTTTTTGACTCTATTGCTGTGCATTTGCGAATTGATTGTTGTATAATATAATCAGTTTATTGAATGGGTGTACAGATGCAGTATAGGAGTTCATAAACTATTGGTAAATTAATCATATGTTTGACAAAGGAGGACTGTAGATGTCAAGATTTACATTACCAAGAGATATTTATTTTGGAGAAAATTCCCTAGGTGAACTTAAAAATTTAGAAGGCAACAAAGCAGTAATAGTTGTAGGTGGAGGCTCTATGAAAAGATTTGGATTTTTGGATAGAGTCGAAGAATATTTGAAAGAAGCAGGTATCGAAATAAAGTTAATAGAAGGTGTTGAGCCTGATCCATCTGTTGAAACCGTTATGGATGGCGCTAAAGTTATGAGAGAGTTCAAACCTGACTGGATAGTTGCCATAGGCGGTGGGTCCCCGATTGATGCAGCAAAAGCAATGTGGATATTCTATGAATACCCGGATTTTACTTTTGAAAAGGCAGTAGTTCCATTTGGAATTCCAAAGTTGAGACAGAAAGCAAGATTTCTGGCAATACCTTCTACAAGCGGAACTGCCAGTGAAGTAACTGCTTTTTCTGTAATAACAGATTATAAATCAAAAATCAAATATCCACTTGCCGATTTCAATTTAACTCCAGATGTAGCAATAATAGATCCTGCTCTTGCACAAACTATGCCGAAAAAGCTTACAGCACATACTGGAATGGATGCACTTACGCATGCAATAGAAGCATACGTTGCAGGATTGCATTCTGATTTCTCAGATCCACTTGCTATTCATGCAATAGTCATGATCAATAGATATTTACTTAAGTCATATGAAGGAGATAAAGAGGCCAGAGGCCATATGCATATAGCACAATGTCTGGCAGGAATGGCATTTTCAAATGCACTTCTTGGAATAACACACAGTATGGCACATAAGACAGGGGCAGTATTTCATATACCGCATGGATGTGCAAATGCTATATTCCTTCCTTATGTTATAGATTTTAATAAAAAAGCATGTGAAGAAAGATATGCAAGTATAGCTAAGGTACTTAAACTTCCAGGAAACACTAATAATGAGCTGATAGATTTCTTAACTGAACTGATTAGAAAAATGAATAAAAAAATGGATATTCCTTCTACTATCAAAGATTATGGGATAAGTGAAAATGATTTTAATGAAAATCTTGATTATATATCCCATAATGCCATTAAAGATGCCTGCACCGGATCCAATCCAAGGGAAATAACAGAGTCGGAAATGAAAAGATTATTTCAATATATTTATAACGGACAAAAAGTTGATTTCTAATTTTAAGGTATAATATAAAAGACAGCATATTGAATCCTGTTTTATTGGATCAAATGCTGCTTTTTATATGTAAATTTATTCTATATTAATTATGATTACAGATATATTGCCTAATTTAATATAATATTATATAATATTTAATAAATAATTCAAATTTAAATGGATGGTATTGTTTATGTTGTGGAAGCCAATTATAGTTCAAACACTCATTTTTATTGTGACGCTGCTGTGCAGCAGATTGATTATAGCGTTAATACAGAGGTGTCTACAAGGAAAAAATTATAAATTGACACAAAGATTTTATAATATAATAATATCTCTTATTTTAGTTACAGTAGGTATAGTTTCTGGAAAAGAAATTTTTTATATGTTTTTATAAAAAAGTGCCAAAGCGGGTTTAAATATTAAAGATGAATGAAAGTAGATTGATAATAGGGGAGAAGCAAATATGTCAAAAATTATGTCAGTGTTTGAAAAACTCAACTTAGTTGAAAAAGCCAATAATAAAGAGATAGTTGGTAATTCAGATAAAGAAGATGTTAACCTCAAGAATAATGATGATGAGACCAAAGTGAAAAATGAAGCTGATAACACTAAGAAAAGAGAAAATGAAATTAAAGAAGACAAGCCTTTATATTCCCAGAACAGCGGCACAGATATCAAGATTGTGAATAAAATTGATTCAAGCAAAGAAAATAATTTGACCATTGAAGAGATATATTCATCATATGGTATAGAAAATAGTAATGTTAATACAATTTTTATGCTGGGAAATTTTATAAATGCACTCCCTGAAAGTCTACCGCATAAAGTTAAAAAAGAATCAATAATTAACATTATTAATTCTTCAAATATAGATTTGGATAAACTTATTTCTGACGGCAGGGAAAGACTAAATATCCTGAAACAGTTTTCAAAGGAACACTGTGATTCAATCAATGGAATAATACAAAATTATAAGGATGAAATAGAGCACCTAACCAAGTTGGTGGATGATTACAGGAAACAGATACAAATAAATGAGAATTTGTTGAATGAACAAGATAATATAGTAGAGTATGAAACAAGGAAAATAAACAATATTATTAGTTTTTTTGGCAATGATGATTAGACAATGGCTGAAAACAAGAGGGAATTTATGTTCAAAAGAAACTATCGAATGACTTTTACTGCAAAAATTTTGATTCTACAGGTAATACTTTTTTCCATAGGCACAATCTATGGATTAGTCTGGAAGGCATATACTGATAATAGAAAATGGGACAATCTGATATATTATGGTGTAAAGGTGAATGGGCTGCATTTGAACAGTAGAAGTATAAAAGAAGATGAAAAGCTGATTGAGGTTCAATATATAGAACCTTTGATGAAAGAAAAAATAAGCATACAGGCAAATGGCAAAATTTACACTTTGAAAAATTCCAAATTAATCAAAAACTATTATATTGAAAATAAATTTGATAGCCAGGTTGGCACTGAAAAAGGTAAACTGACATTGAGTGAAAGAGATAAAATTCTAAAAAAGGGATTTTCAAAATTATATGATGTAGTTTTTATCTATGATCAGACTTACATGGAGAATGTGATAGGTACTATAAGAAGCAATGTGGATAAAAAACCTGTTGATGCCAGTATTAAAACTCTGAATAATTGGAAAATAGGAATCAATCCTGATATCAAAGGTTATAAGCTGCAAAAAGACAAGCTTGAAGATGAAATAAAGAGCAGGATCAACAGTAAAAATATTCATAATGTAAAGATAATTGCACCGGTTGTAGAATATGGAGCTTATATTGACAAGAACAAACTTTCTTTGGTCAATGCAAATATAGCTCATTTCAGCACTAATTTCAGTTCATCATCTTATGAAAGAGCTCATAATATAGAGCTTTCTTCGAAGTTAATAAATGATAAACTTGTCATGCCTGGTGAAATTTTCAGCTTCAATTATTGTGTTGGACAGAGAACACGGAATAGAGGGTTTATGGAAGCACCGGTAATAGTAGGTGATAAAATTGATTCCGGTTTAGGTGGCGGAATTTGTCAAGTATCCAGTACTTTATACAATGCCATATTGAGGGCAGGACTTGTGCCTGCTGAAAGGGCACATCATACTATACCGCCTTCATATGTTGGCATAGGTTTGGATGCTACGGTTGACTGGAACAATATAGATTTTAAATTTAGAAATACTTTGAAGTATCCTATTTATATAGAATCACATACCGAAAATGGAAACATACATATAAACATATACTCAAATTCAAACCTGCTGGATAGAAAATATATTGTTTCAAATAATATTTATGAAGAAATACCACCAGGTACTAAAGTCGTAAATGGTTTTGACATACCTGAAGGCGAATCTGTCATTGTTCAACAAGGCCGCAATGGATACAGATCCCGAGTTACAAGGGATATTTATGAAAATGAAAAATTAGTTGCATCTGAAGTTATTTCAGATGATCTGTATATGGCAGTTCCAGGTGTAACTAAATTAGGAGCTTCAATATCCAAATAAAATTTTGTAAAGATACCTGACCTTATAAAAATAATTTGGTCAGGTATTTTTATAGGTAAAAGACTATTGAATTTTGAATGAATATCTGATATAGTAACACTATATCGATTTATCACTTTACCATGATAAATTAAATTAGGAGGACTTATATGGAAAACTGGAACAGATATATACCGGAGGGAGCCAAAGATCTTATTTTCGAGGAGTGCAGCAAAAAAGTCGAGATACAGACTATATTGAGACAAACCTATATTGATGCTGGTTTCATGGAAATATCGTCACCTCTTCTGGAATTTTATGATGTTTTTAATTATGATAAAACAATATTCAAGCAGGAGAATATGTATAAACTCTTTGACAAACAGGGCAGGATGATGGTACTAAGGCCTGATATGACTACGCCTGCAGTCAGGATTTCAGCTACAAAACTAAAGATGGCACCACACCCGCTGAAACTCTGCTATATGGAAAATATATATAGACAGAATGAAAACCTAAATGGCAAGGACATAGAAATTGCCCAATCAGGCATAGAAATACTGGGTACGGAAAGTATGAAGGCGGATGTGGAGATTGTCACGACTGCCATAAGAGCTCTTTTAAAATGCGGACTTGATGATTTCAAAATAGAGCTTGGTCAGATTGATTTCTTCAAGAGCATAATAAAAGAAGCTAAAATGGATTTTGAAAAAGAAAAACTACTTAAAAATTATATTGAAAATAAAAATTTTACGGCGCTTGAAAATTTTATTGATGAAAATGGATATTATATAGATGAAAAATATAGGTGCATATTTGCGGAGCTTCCAAAGTTGTTCGGGGATATCACCATTTTGGATAGGGCGGCATCTATGACGGACAACGCCGGAGCACTCGATTCCATCGATAACTTGAGAAAAATCTACATGGCAGTTTGTGATGCAGGTTATGAAAAGTACGTATCGGTTGATTTGGGAATGATACAAAATATTGACTATTACACCGGAATAATCTTCAGAGGTTATGTGCAGGGTGTAGGGGACAGCATATTAAGCGGGGGTAGATATGACAACCTGTCCAGACAATTTGGCGATAATGAGTGTGCCACAGGACTTGCCATAGATGTCAACAATATCATGAAAGCAATTGGCAGTGTGGAGGAATATGGGACTAAAAAGAAAAAAGTTCTTATATACTATGCTGACGGGAATTATAAAAATGCATATAGCAAGGCTGAAAAACTTAGAAAACAAGGTGCAATTGTAGAATTGAGCATCTTTGATGATGAAGACAGCGCACATAGATATTTCGATTCAAAGGGAATGGACGAATTTATAGTAATATAGATATAAAGATATTATAAGGGAAGTGAATTTTTTGGATAATAGAAAGCCTTTAAAAATAGCACTTACAAAGGGAAGAATAGAAAAAAATGCAGTAGAGATGTTCAAAGCAATAGGAGCAGACTGCAGTGGAATTGAAAACAAGGGAAGAAAGCTCATTTTCCATGATGACAGGTACAATATGGATTTTGTACTTGTAAAAGCCCCGGATGTACTAACCTATGTAGAACATGGAGTGGTGGATATAGGAATAGTCGGAAAAGATACTATGATGGAATTTGATAAAAACTGTTATGAAATAATGGATTTGAAATTTGGAAAATGCAAATTCGCCCTTGCAGGACCTAAAGGTAAAAACTTTTATGAGGGATACAGCAGAAAAAAAATAGCAACCAAATATCCTCATGTAGCAAGGAATTATTTTAAAAAATTGGGGTGCGATATCGAAATAATAAAGATAGAAGGTTCAGTAGAACTTGCCCCCATCCTCGGATTGTCCGACGCTATTGTGGATATAGTGGAGACAGGAACAACCTTGAAGGAAAATGGTCTTGAGGTTTACAGCGATATATGCAACATAAGTACAAGACTTATAGTAAATATGGCAAGCTTGAAGATGAAAAAGGATGAAATAGAGGATATAGTAGACAATTTGAAGGATGAAGTAGCGAGAAGAGAACAGTCAATGAAGTTGAAGGAGGCTATAAATTGATTAAAATAATTAAGGGCAACAAAGAAGGAAAAGAAGATTATTTAAAACTCCTGAAGAGCAGAAGAACTGAAGTGGATTCAGATGTTGTCAAAACAGTTGCCGGTATACTGGATGAAGTAAGAAAGAGAGGGGATTCAGCCTTGATTGAGTATACCAACAGGCTTGACTCGGAAGAACTGAATTCTGGTAATATTTTAGTAGATAGAGGTGAAATAGATGAAGCCTATGAAAAAGTAGATAAAGAATTTATTGAGGCTCTAAAAAAGGCGAAGAAAAATATTGAAAAGTTCCATGAAAAACAGAAGCATAATTCCTTTGTAGTGGCAGATGAACCAGGGAAAATAATGGGCCAGAGATATATACCTCTAAAGAGGGTGGGTGTTTATGTACCGGGAGGAACAGCAGCCTATCCCTCATCTGTACTCATGAATATAATTCCTGCCAAGATTGCAGGGGTGGATGAAATAGTAATGGTAACGCCGGTTAGAAAGAATCTTGACATAAATCCCAGTGTGCTTGTAGCAGCAGACATAGCGGGTGCGGATAAAATATACAAGATAGGAGGGGCTCAGGCTGTAGCAGCCCTTGCCTATGGTACGGAAACAATTCCAAAAGTGGATAAGATAGTTGGACCGGGGAATATATATGTTGCAACTTCAAAAAAGCTTGTCTATGGAGAAGTGGACATAGACATGATAGCAGGACCCAGCGAAATACTCGTTATAGCAGATGAAACTGCAAATCCAGTGTTTACGGCAGCAGATCTCATGTCACAGGCGGAGCATGACAAACTGGCATCGGCTGCACTTGTAACTACATCCTATGATTTTGCAAAACAGGTAGATGAGGAAATAGAAAGACAGATAGAACAACTTGGAAGAAAGGATATAATAGAGGAATCCCTCAAAAATAACGGAATAATCATTGTAGTTGACAGCCTGGAGGAGGCACTGGACATGGGAAATGAAATAGCACCGGAGCACATGGAACTGTGTATAAAAGATCCATTTTCATATCTTCCATGTGTCAGAAATGCAGGCTCTGTGTTCCTGGGGTCCTATAGTCCAGAACCTCTTGGAGATTACTTTGGAGGCCCCAATCATGTGCTGCCTACAAGCGGAACGGCCAGATTTTTTTCACCTCTTTCCGTAGATGACTTTGTAAAGAAATCAAGTTATATATATTATTCAAAAGAGGAGCTTCAAAAGGCGGCGGACAGCATTATGACCATAGCGGAAGACGAAGGGCTTACAGCCCACAGAAATTCCATATATGTAAGGAAAAACTAGAGGGGTGAAATTTATGGAACTGAAAGATCACAGGAAATTCTCGATTTCACGAAATACTTTGGAGACAAATATAACTGCTGATATGGATATAGATGGAGAAGGAAACTATAATATCGATACTGGAATAGGATTCTTCGATCATATGCTTACCATGATAGCAAAGCATGGCATGGTCGACTTGAATGTAAAGGCAGAGGGGGACCTGAATGTGGATTTTCACCATACAATTGAGGATACGGGCATAGTTCTTGGAAAGTGTATAAAAGGTGCACTTGGAGACAAGAAACATATAAGACGCTATGGTACATTCTTTGTTCCAATGGATGAGAGTCTCGAGATGGCATCTATAGACTTGAGCGGCCGTCCCTATCTTGTATTTGAAGGTGAGCTGAAGAGCCAGAAGGTAGGCGAAATGGATACGGAACTTGTAGAGGAGTTTTTCAGGGCACTGGCATTTAATTCAGATATGACACTGCATGTAAAGTCACTTTACGGTAAGAATACCCATCATATCATAGAGGGAATGTTCAAGGCATTTGGGCATGCTTTTAAAGAGGCCTATACTATAGATGATGATATAAAGGGTGTATTGTCTACAAAGGGAACAATATAAGTGCAATAATTTATTAGATGAAAAGAGGGCTGTGGAATGATTTCTATTATAGATTATGGAATGGGAAATTTGAGAAGTGTGCAAAAAGCTCTGGAGTTCATAGGTGCTGAAGCTGAGATAACTGGTGACAGGGATAGAATATTAAAAAGCTCGGGGATAATTCTTCCTGGAGTAGGGGCTTTCCCGGATGCCATGGAAAATATAAAGAAATTGGGTATAGACGGTGTTTTGAAAAGAGCAGTGGAAGCTGGAATACCGCTTATGGGAATATGCCTTGGAATGCAGCTGCTGTTTGAAGAAAGTGAAGAAGTAAGACCGACAAAAGGGTTTGGTTTTCTAAAAGGAAAGATCAAAAAATTGGAAGTGGATTTGAAAATACCGCATATGGGATGGAACAATCTTGTAATTGACAACCCATGCAAGATACTGAGAAATGTCAAGGAAGGAAGCTATGTATATTTTGTACATTCTTACTATGCTGCAATTGAGGAGGAAGGAATACTGAATGCCCACAGCATTTATGGCATAGATACTCCTGCAGTAGTGAGCAAGGGAAATGTATATGGGCTTCAATTCCATCCTGAAAAGAGCGGAGAACCTGGCATGCAGATGTTAAAAAATTTTTGGGAGCTGATAAAATGATAATACTTCCAGCTATAGATTTAAGAGATGGCAAATGTGTAAGATTGTATCAGGGAAAGTTTGAAAAATCGGAAGTCGTAGGAGAAGATCCATTGAAGGTGGCATTGGAATTTAGAAGAGTTGGGGCAGAATATATTCACATGGTGGATCTGGATGGGGCACTAAATGGAAAAATAAAAAATTTGGATGTCATATTAAATATAGTTAAAACTGTAGGAATTCCAGTAGAACTCGGCGGTGGAATAAGGGACATGGAAACTGTAGATATGCTTGTTGAAGGTGGAGTGTCAAGGGTAATACTTGGAACTGCAGCACTGAAAAACCCGGATTTTGTAAAGAAAGCAGTGAAAAGACATGGAGACAAGATAGCTGTAGGCATAGATGCAAAGGATAAAAAAGTTGCTGTAAATGGATGGCTCGATGTAAGCAGTGTGGATTACATAGATTTCGCAAGGCAGATGGAGAACATAGGGATCAAAACCATTATATTTACAGATATAAGCAAGGATGGAACGCTGCAGGGTCCGAATATTGAACAACTTTCCGAAATCAATGATAACGTGGGGTGCAATATAATAGCCTCAGGTGGAATTAAAAATATAGATGACTTGAAGCATATAAGTGAAATGGGAATTTATGGTGTTATTACAGGCAAAGCTATATATTCGGGAAACATAGATTTAAAGGAAGCGATAGAATTATGCAGATAAAAAGATTATACATGGGAGGTGTGAACCGATTATGAGTATATATTGGAGCAAACTTACAAAAAGTGTGGAGCCATATGTATGCGGGGAACAGCCTAAAGACAAAAAATATGTAAAATTGAATACCAATGAAAATCCATATCCACCATCGCCGAAAGTTATTGAAACAATAAAGAATACGGCAAATGGAGATTTGAGACTCTATCCGGATCCGGATTGTGATGTGCTTAGAGAGACTATTGCAGAATACTATGGACTGAATAAAAATCAAGTTTTTGTTGGAAATGGTTCCGATGAGGTACTGGCAATGTCATTTCTTACATTTTTCAATACCGATGAAACTATAATTTTTCCGGACATAAGTTATAGCTTCTATCCTGTGTACGCATCATTGTACAATATAAAATACAAACTTGCAGAACTGAATGAGGATTTTTCCATTCCGGTAAATAGATTTCTTTCTGAAAATGGAGGTATAGTAATTCCAAATCCAAATGCTCCTACGGGAAGATGTCTTGATGTGGATTCAATAAAGAAAATACTTGATTATAATTCAAGCAAAGTTGTAATAATCGATGAAGCCTATGTTGATTTTGGATGTGATTCAGTAGTTGGACTTATAAAGGATTATAAAAATCTCCTTGTAGTTCAGACATTATCCAAATCACGTTCACTTGCAGGAATCCGTGTGGGTTTTGCCATGGGACAGGAAGAGCTCATAGATGGATTGAATAGAATAAAGAATTCCTTCAATTCCTATACAGTGGACAGAATAGCCAATGCAGCGGCGGTGTCTGCCATAGAGGATGATGCATATTTTAAAAAATGTACAGTACGTATAATGAATACGAGAGAAAAGGTTACAGTTAAACTCAATAAACTTGGATTCAAGGTTATACCTTCAAAAGCCAATTTTATTTTTATAAACCACCCGCTTTATACAGCTGAGGTACTTTTTAAAGAATTGAGGAAGAAAGGTGTTCTTGTAAGATATTTCAACAAGGACAAAATAGATAATTATCTTAGAGTCAGTATAGGTTCAGAAGAAGATATGAAATTTTTTATATCGGCACTTGAGCAAATAATGGATAGGAAGTGAAAAAATTGCTTACAAAAAGAATAATTCCATGCCTGGATGTAAATATGGGAAGGGTTGTGAAGGGAATAAATTTTGTGAATTTGAAGGATGTGGGCGATCCTGTTGAAATAGCAAAAGTATATAATTCTCATGGGGCAGACGAGATAGTTTTCCTGGACATAACTGCAACTCATGAAAAACGCAGGACCATGATAGATGTAGTGAGAAGGACTGCAGAACAGGTGTTTATACCACTTACTGTAGGTGGCGGAATAAGAAACCTTGATGACTTCAAAAATATTTTGAGGGCGGGAGCAGATAAAATATCGGTTAATTCAGCGGCTATCAGAGATCCTGATTTAATAACAAGGGCGGCAGATAGATTTGGAAGTCAATGCGTAGTAGTTGCCATTGATGCCAGAATGAGAAAGGACAAGAGCGGCTGGAATGTAGTCATAAATGGTGGAAGAATAGATACCGGGCTTGATGCACTCCAATGGGCCAGAAAGGTTGAAGAACTTGGAGCGGGTGAGATTCTTCTTACAAGCATGGATGCAGATGGTACGAAGGAAGGGTATGATATACCTGTAACAAATGCAGTTTCAGATTTGGTCAATATTCCTGTAATTGCCTCAGGAGGCTGTGGTTCATTGAGAGATTTTTATGACGTTTTTGAAGATACCGGTGCAGACGCGGCATTAGTTGCATCACTTTTCCACTATGGAGAACTTACCATAAAAGAAGTAAAACAATATCTTTATAAAAAAAATATACCGGTCAGGTTATAGGGAGGTACAGAATATGCCCAAACTAAATTATGACGGCAAGCTGCTTGAAAAGGTTGATTTTAGAGGCGGACTTATTCCTGCAGTAGTTCAGGATTTTGAAAATAACCAGGTACTCATGCTTGCCTATATGAATGAAGAATCACTTAAAAGGACTATAGAAACCGGTACTACCTGGTTCTGGAGCAGATCAAGGCAGGAATACTGGAACAAGGGAGCCACTTCAGGACATTTTCAACATGTGAAGAGTATAGCTGTGGACTGTGATTATGATACACTTTTAATAAAGGTGGATCAAATAGGAGCAGCCTGCCATACAGGAAGCAGGAGCTGCTTTTTCAATCAATTGACAAGAGATAATTGATAAATGTAAACTGAAGGAGGATACGGATACTCATGGAAATTAAAAGTGTTATTGAAGAACTTTACAAGTTGATAGAGGATAGAAAGAAAAATCCTGTAGAGGATTCCTATACAAATTATCTATTTGCAAAAGGGATAGACAAGATCTTGAAAAAGGTTGGAGAAGAGTCAACTGAAGTTATAATTGCAAGTAAAAATGGAAAAAAAGATGAGGAAATTCCAGAAATATGTGATCTTATATACCACATGCTTGTACTTATGGTAAACCAGGATATAACTCTGGAAGAAATAGAGGAAGAACTTGAGAAGAGAAGAAAGAAGATAAAAAATAAAAAGCCGGAGAGAAGAAATATAGAGAAGATATAGAATAAAGCTTGAAAAACAGCTGTCCCAAGTTTTAAGGGACAGCTGTTTTTCAATCAATCTTTTAAAAATTTATATTGAGATATATACAGATTGTAATATATTCCTTTCATTTTCATGAGCTCCTGGTGATTTCCACATTCAGCTATTTTACCTTTGTCAACTACCAATATTCTGTCGCAGTTCCTTATAGTTGACAATCTATGGGCTATAACGAAGGATGTTCTTCCATGAAGCAGCTTTTGAATCCCATTCTGGACAAGTTTTTCTGTTTCAGTATCTATATTTGAAGTTGCCTCGTCGAGTACAAGTATTTTTGGATCGGCAAGAAGAGCTCTTGCAAAGGAAATAAGCTGTCTCTGACCTACAGAGAGGCGTGAACCCCTCTCATTTATTTTCGTATTGTAGCCATTTCCAAGTTTCATTATGAAATCATGTGCGGTTACAGCTCTGGAAGCTGCAATTATCTCTTCATTTGAAGCCCCAATTTTACCGTATTCTATATTTTCCTTTATAGTTGATGAAAAAAGAAATGTATCCTGAAGCATTATGCCCATCTGATTTCTGAGAGATTCGATTTCTACGTCCTTTACATTTTTGCCATCTATTAGGACGCAGCCACTTTTTGTATCATAGAAACGGCTTATGAGATTTACTATTGTAGTTTTGCCGGAACCGGTAGGTCCTACTAAAGCAATAGTTTCACCTGCATTAACCTTGAAACTTACATGATCAAGTACAGTTTCTCCGTTTTCATATTCAAATGAAACATTTCTAAATTCAACCTGACCCTTTATTTCAGGCATTTCAACGGAATTTATAGAATTTGATATATCAGGCTTTACATCCATTATTTCAAAAATGCGTTCGGCTGCGGCGAAATTCATTATTAGTGTATTATAAAAATTGCTTATTTCCAGAATAGGTCTCCAGAACATACCTATGTACATACCAAATGCCATGATAGTACCTATGGTCAGGCTGCCTTCCGAAATTAATTTGCTGCTGTACCAATAAAGTATTACCATACCAAAACCCCAGCATATATCAACAAGAGGCCAAAATAAATCATTCAGTCTAACCGCATTTATAAACGAATCCATCATATCTTTTACCAGAATAAAAAATGTGGAGGAAGTTTTCTCTTCCGCTGCAAAAGACTGTACCACTTTTATGCCGGAAAAATCCTCGTGAGTATAGGCATTGAAATTGGAACGCTTTTTCCTATAAGTCTGCCATCGCCTTCTGGATAATATCTGGATCATGAACATAAGAAGGGCAAGCAGAGGCAGAAGCATTATAGAGGCTAGTGCAAGCTTCGCATTTAAATAGAACATCATTACACCCACGCAGATTATGGTAAGTATCTGAGGTATAAAATTAGTTACACTGTTGTTGAATAAATCCTGAAGTGAATTGACGTCACCTATGATTCTTGCCAGTATTTTACCTACAGGTCTTTCATCAAAAAAAGAAAAGGACAGCTTTTGAATATGGGAATATAAATTATGACGTATATTCAGCAGTATATTGTTTGTAACAGAAGACATCTTCAATATTCTAAGCCGGGAAGCAAGCATGGACAAAAAATTCAATATGACCATGGCGAAACCTATTTTAATTAACCCATTTATGTCACTATTGGATATATTCTTATCTACAGCTACCTTCAAGAGGTATGGATTCATCAGGTTTACAGCCATTACGAATATTAATAGTACAAGCACTATCAATACCTGGGATTTATAGGAGTTTAAATATGAAAGCAGTCGCCTTCCTATCTCAAAGTTAGAAAGTTTTTTAAGATTCTCGTCCTGCTTTACTGTATTTATTGCCATTGCAACATTCCTCCTTTGAGAAGTTTGGATTGAAGTCCTTAAATTGCTCTTCGTATATCTCATAATATCTGCCTTTTCTTGCGAGAAGTTCGTCATGACTGCCGCTCTCTGCTATATGACCGTTTTCCAGGCAGATTATCATGTCTGCATTTTTTACTGCTGAAATTCTGTGAGCTATTATTATTTTAGTAGTATTTTTATGAGTATTACCAAGATTCTTTAGAAGATTGTACTCAGTTTCCATGTCAAGTGCGGAAGTGGCATCATCCAGTATTAGTATGCTTGAGTTCCTTATAATGGCTCTGGCAATGGAAAGACGCTGCTTTTGCCCCCCGGAGAGTCCGATACCACGTTCTCCAATAACGGTATCGTATTTTTGATCCAGCTTTTCTATAAATTCGTCTGCACAGGACAGTTCACAAGCTTTTTTTATTTCCTCAAGCGAGTAGTTGTTGTTTCCCAAACTTATATTCTCTTTAATGCTTTCCGAGAATAGAAAAGTATCCTGTGAAACAACTGCTATTTTACTGCGTAAATCCTTGAGATTTATTTTTCTTACATCATGGCCGTCTATATAAACAGTACCATTTGTCGTATCGTAATACCTTCCAATAAGATTTACAATTGATGATTTGCCTGAACCTGTAGTTCCCATAATGGCTGTTGTACTTCCCGGTTTGATTTCAATATTTATATTTTCAAGTACATATTCATCCTTGTATTTGAAATATACATTTTCAAATTTTATGTTCCCAAGTATGTTACTGAGTCTCAGTGGATTTTCACAATCTTTGATTTCCGGGTAAATATTCATTATTTTCACTACTTTTTTGGCCGACGCATCAGCTTGTGATATTAAGTTTACAAGCCATCCAAGCATTTGCATAGGAGTTATTAGCATCCAGATATACCCGCTAAATGCCACCAGGGTACCTATTGTCATGCTATCCTTCATTACGAAAATACCGCCTGCAGCAATTAGGAGTACTATGCACATGTTTGTTAAAAAATCTATGGGAGGAAAATAATCAGCTATTATCTTATTTTGCTCCATACTGAGATCAAAATTTTCTCTGTTGAATTTTAAAAATTTTGCTATTTCATATTTTTCTCTGGCAAAGGCCTTCACCAGTCTCACACCTGCAATATTCTCCTGGGCGCTGGTATTTAATATAACTCCCTGATCGCTCAATTTACTGTAGGATTGTGATATTTTTCTTTCAAATTTCAAGGCGAGACAAGCTATTGGAGGCATACCTATAAGGCATATCAGAGCTAATTTCCAATTTAGGAATAACAGGATTACAGAAGTTGTTACAAAATATATTATATTTTCAATAAATAATCTTATTCCAAAGGAAATGCTTCTCCAGACATTGTCTATGTCCTCACCTATTCTGGACATCAGTTCTCCTGTATTTATGTTGTCAAAGTAACTAAATTGAAGACTTTGGATGTGGTCAAATAGATCTTTTTTCATATCAATACTGACTTTTGAAGAAAGAACATCGAATATGTATTCTTTTACGTATCCCAATACAGCCCTGGATACTGCTATTATGACAAAGCCTGTCAGTATAGGGAAGAGGAGATCAAAATTTTTTTCTATAAATACCTTATCCACTATTTTACTTTGAAGATATGGATTTATCATATCTAAAAAAATTGCAACTGCCATTGCTGCAGAAGGCAGTATTACAAGACCTTTGTAATTAAATACATATCTGAAAATTTGTTTCATTTGGTATCCCCCTTTGTTAATAAAATATTGCAAAATAAAAGACCCTGGCTGACCATGATCTAAAAATAAGTTTACAGGACGATTAAATCCCGTTTATATTTTAATTTAAAAAGGTCATGGATTAATGTACAACCCATGACACATAATTAACTATCAATATACCTGATGAAATTAATATAGAGACAGGGCTGAAGTATGTTTTTAAAAGCTGATTCAAAATCTTTGCCAAATAAAATTTTCGTTGACATCTTACTGCCTCCTTTTTAATAATATGATTTGCTACCACCTAAGAATACAATTCTTTATAATTGTTGTCAATATGTTTTTTTATAACTAAAATATAAATTGGGTATATACTATAATTTAAAAGACATTTATATTGGAGAATTTTAATATGGAGAATGTAATAAAAAATTTTAGAAAAAATATGCTGTATTTAAGTCTGATGATTGCCATACCAATTATAAATATAGCTTATGGACTACTAGATAATTCATCAAGAGGATACTATATGCTGGTGATGAATGTAGATAGGCGTGTTCCTTTTGTAAAACAATTTATTATTGCTTATTGGATGTGGTATCCTTTTATAATTATATCATTGATATTTTTTTGCTTTAAAAGCAGAAAAGTCTATTATAAAGTGCTGTTTACCATAATTTTGGGGATGATAATATGCTACATTGTGTATTTCTTCTTCCAAACTACTGTGCCACGGCCTGCAGTTTACGGAAGTGATATTTTGTCGGATTTTGTAAGGGATACTTATAAAATTGACAAACCCTTCAATTGTTTACCTAGTATACATGTCCTTACTACCTATGCAGTGATGAGGGGATCATTGGAGCTGCCTTATGGACAAGCAAAATCAAAAATATTTATATGTGTAATTGGCATTTTGATAATATTATCAACTCAATTTGTAAAACAGCATGTAATCATGGACTTAGTTACTGCAGTAATATTGGGAGAGATGATATACAAATATATTGCGAGAAGATTGTATTGGAGTTAATATTTAGACGTGTTTTTAGTTTTTGATTTGGGGGGGGAAAAACACACTTGAACTATAATGTAATAAATGAAGTAATAATTTTGTCGCTTGTCATGGCATCCGGTGTATTTGCAAGAAAAAAGAATATTATAACTGAAAAGGGTAGTAAAGATCTGTCAAATCTGCTTATAAACATAACGCTTCCGGCACTTCTGCTGACTTCTTTCAATTATAATTATTCACTGAAAATGTTTGTGGAAGCAAAACACATATTTGTATATTCTTTTATAGTCAATATTGTAATATTGTTTTCGAGCAGATTTATGACGCCGGGCTACGATGAGGATTCGAGCAGGGTCATTAGATTTGCGGCCATATTTTCAAATAGTGGATTTATGGGTTATCCGGTGCTGGAAGGACTTTTTGGGAAAACAGGCATATTTTATGGAGCTATCTTTAATATACCCTTTAATATGATACTCTTCAGTTTGGGAATTATGATATATACGGATAAAAGGGATTTGCGGGCTATGAAGGGAGTTGTATTTAATCCAGTTATAATAGCAACCATAATAGGATTCATTATGTTTTTGTTCTCCATAAAACTACCGCCGGTTTTAAATAAGGCTGTAGTTTCCATAGGTTCCATGACTACTCCACTTTCCATGATTATAGTTGGTTCAATGCTGGCAGAAATGAAATTGAAGGAGATTTTCAGTGGAAGCATAGTATACTATATCTGTTTTCTGAGATTGATTATAGCCCCGACTTTAAGTTTTGTAATATTGAAGCTTATAGGTGCAGATAACTTTATGCTTCAGATAATTGTAGTTATTGAAGCAATGCCTGTTGCAGTACTTTCTCCCATATTTGCCCAGAAATACGGTTCCAATGAAAAGCTTGCTTCAAAAAGTGTTTTTATAACTACCATAGTTTCCATGATAACTATACCGCTCATTGTGATACTGCTCCAATATTTGAATAATCTGTTTTGATTTTTAGGTATAAGTGATATAGTAAATACAAGGAATATTAACAGAATGAGGTGAATTAATTTTATGTTTGATACCCATGTACATACAAGATTTTCCACTGACTCAGATATGAAAATAGAAGAAGCATTAAAGTCGGCGAGGGACAATAGATTGGGACTTATACTCACTGAACATATGGATATTGGATATCCTGACGGGAATGAATTTTTGTTTAACATAGAGGATTATTTTAAAGCTTATTCTGGTTTAAGGGGTGAAACAATGCTTTTAGGTATAGAGATTGGAATGAAGGAAGACTGCGTAAAGAAAGCAGGACTTATAGCTAGAGACAACCCTTTCGACTATGTGATAGGAGCAATTCATCTTGTGGATAATCTGGATTTGTATTACGATGATTTTTATATTGGAAAAAGTAAAAAAGACGCGTACAGAAGATATCTTGAGAGCATGTTACTGAATTTGAAAAAATTTGATTTCATAGACAGTCTTGCACATATAGATTATATATGCAGATATTCAGGATATGAAGATCCGGAATTGCATTACGGAGAGTTTCCCGATATCCTGGATGAAATATTGAAGCTTATAATACAGAGAGGAAAATGTATAGAATTGAATACAAGGAGGTTGAACAGCAAATCGGCTGTTGAAAATTTTTACCCGATATATAGAAGATACAGAGAACTTGGTGGAAAGTATATAACTCTTGGATCTGATGCACACACTGCGGAAAGCATAGGGAACAACTTCCGTGAGGCGGCTCAGATAGCTGAGGACTGCAATCTTAGAATAGTATATTTTAAAGACAGAAAAATGGAATACTAGATGAATTCTTATTGTTGACAGATTTACTCGGATTTGATAATATTAAATAGGATAACTATAAGTTGAGTATCAAAGGAAGTGGTTAAGTGAAACTATCCACAAAGGGAAGATATGGGGTCAAGGCCATGGTTGATCTTGCTATCCACTATGGTGACGAGCCTGCATCAATAAAAAAGATCTCAGAAAGACAGGGTATATCTGAATACTATTTGGAACAACTGTTCTCTCCACTGAGAAAGGCAAATTTAATTAGAAGTGTAAGGGGAGCCCAGGGAGGATATATGCTTAGCAGACACCCTGAGGATATAACGATAGGTGATATTATGGGAATACTTGAAGGACCTGTAGAAATATCTGAATGTATAGATGATACGAAGGGAAATTCCTGCGATAATATCGACTGTTGTGCAACGAGGCTTTTATGGTCGAAAATCAGGGACAGTATAGATAGCGTCATGGAATCGACAACATTGCAGGATATTGTAGATGACTATAAAAATATGAATAACAAGAAGGTACTTAAAAAAGTATGATTTTCAATAATGTAACCTTTAAAGAATTTTTTCTTTTAGGGTTATATTTTTTTATTTATATGGAAAAACTATTTATACAATTGTAATGATTAACTGAAAAAGGTGATAGCTTGTACAGAGTAAGAGATTTTATTTTTTCGGAAGTTATAGGAATTGATGGAAAAAGCATGGGCTTTGTGGGAGATTTACTGGTGGATTTCAACTCAAAATCAATAAAAGGATTTAATGTAGTTTCAAATAGTATATTGAAAAAGGATGCCAGCGTGTATCTGGAAAATACAGTGAGCCTTTTCCCTGTTATTATTGCATCTGAATCAAATAGGGCACAGGATCTTAAATTCAATGATATACGGACTATAGATGTTGTGGACAAAACAGGAAACATAATGGGCAATCTGGAGGATATGATATTCTATGAGAAAAGTTTTATCATAAGAGCCTTTGTCATCTCAAGAGGATTTGTATATGATATTGTGCATGGGAGAAAAGTACTGCCGTCAAAGAATCTTATACTTGGAGAGAAAAATATTTTGTATATGAAAATTTAAAATTGATAAAGAGGAAAATTGAGATGGAGATTAAAAAAGATAAAATATTAAAGTATGGTACGGTATTTCTGGCAGCAATTCTGGTAATTATATTTGTCATGAAAGTTTCTATACTTAGGGAACTCATCTACTTATTCGTCATATCTTTTTTAATAACGTATGTTTTGAAACCTTTTTATATGAAACTTCTGGATTCAGGAGCTGGTGAGTCCATATCGGCTCTTTTGCTTATAGCTGGCATAGCAGCCATATTAGTTGGAGGCTTTATGGTTTTCATACCATATTTATTCAGGGAAAATCTAAATGTAAAAAATACCCTGAACAGTATACAGGATCTGATAAACAATATATATGCCAGTCTCAAACCTGATGAAAATAGTGGAATACTCCATACTTTTACGGATAATATGTACTATAGGATGCACGATATGACTATGAAAATATCCGGGAAAATATATGAATTTATAATAAATATGAGCAGCATGCTCATATATGCTGTTATAGTACCTATTATAGTATATTATTTTCTGGTGGATGGAAAGCAGATAGAACACGGGATATTGAATCTTTTCCCTATAAGGAGCAGAAATGCAGTATATAAGATAAGCTGTCATATAGATAAAATACTTGGCAGATACATAGTAAGTCAGTTGATTTTAAGTCTGGTTGTGGGAATAGTTACATTTATAATACTTGTACTATTGAAAGTGGATTTTCCAATAGTACTTTCTATAATAAATGCATTTTTTAATATAATACCTTATTTCGGCCCAATATTTGGAGCACTTCCTGCCATTTTTGTGGCTTTCATGAATTCTCCAAAGACTGCAGTTGAAGTTGCAATATGGTTGTATGTACTCCAGCAGCTGGAAGGAAACATATTATCCCCTAAAATAACGGCAGACAGTATAAGCATGCATCCCCTTACAGTAATTGTACTTCTTCTCATAGGAGGTGGAATGGCAGGCTTTATAGGCATGGTTGCTGCAGTGCCTCTGGGTGTTGTGGTAAAAATAATCTATAAGGATCTGAGTTACTATATATTCTAAAATATATATTTTCCGCGCATACATGGGATTAGTGTATTGACAGTAGGGAGTATTTTATTTATAATTCTATAGTAATTGAATAAATCAGGATAATGATTGGAATAAGTAGATCTATTTTTTCATTGAGAGAGGAAGTGGTAGGTGAAAACTTCTTGTCAGGATATATCGAAGCTATCCAGGAGTTCTTGGAGTATTAAGAGACATAAATTGGATTCTGGTTTATGTAATTAGGGTGGTACCACGGAATAGGCTTTCGTCCCTTTGGGATGTTGGCTTTTTTGTTTTATACCGTTTTTAACAAGAAAAGGAGAGATACATATAATGAAAAATTTAGGATTGAATGAAATAAGAGAAATGTATTTGAATTTTTTTGAAGGCAAGGGACATTTGAGACTGCCGAGTTTTTCTCTTGTTCCCAATCATGACAAGAGCCTTCTTCTCATAAATGCAGGAATGGCACCTCTCAAGCCGTATTTTACCGGGCTTCAGGTCCCACCTCGAAGAAGGGTTACAACATGTCAGAAATGTATAAGAACTGGCGATATTGAAAATGTAGGAAAGACTTCGAGACACGGTACATTTTTTGAAATGCTGGGTAATTTTTCTTTTGGAGATTATTTTAAATCCGAGGTAATACCGTGGGCATGGGAGTTTGTAACAGAGGTTATGAAGCTGCCTAAAGACAGACTGTATGTTACCATTTATCTGGATGATGATGAAGCTTATGACATATGGACAAAGAAAACAGATATGGATCCATCCAGAATATTCAGACTTGGCAAAGAGGATAATTTCTGGGAACACGGAGAAGGACCATGCGGACCATGTTCTGAAATTCACTTTGACAAGGTCGGATTAAATATAAACAGTTCCCAAGAATTTGTAAAAGCAGGAGATGAAGACAAGATAGTTGAATTATGGAACCTTGTTTTTACACAATTTGACAAGGATGAGAGTGGAAAATACAATAAACTGCCCAACCCCAATATAGATACAGGAATGGGACTTGAAAGAATGGCAACGGTAATGCAGGGAAAGGACAGTATATTTGAAGTGGATACAATATGGAATATATTGAATGAAGTGTGCAGAATTGCAAATATCGATTATGGAAAAGATGGTGACAGCGATGTATCGTTGAGGGTAATAACCGATCACATAAGGAGCATTGCTTTTATGATAAGTGATGAAATACTGCCGTCAAACGAAGGGAGGGGATATGTTTTGAGAAGGCTTCTCAGAAGAGCTGCCGTGCACGGCAGGGCTTTGAATATAGACAGAACCTTTTTGTGGAAACTGGTTGATGCAGTAGTACGGAACTCAATTAAAGGATATCCTGAATTGAAAGGCAAACAGGACTATATTGAGAAAATTATAAGAATTGAAGAAGAGAGATTCAATGAAACAATAGACAGCGGAATGACCATACTGAACTCTTTCATAGATGATATGAAAAAGGACAAAATAAGGGAACTTTCAGGTGAAAAGGCCTTTAAGCTGTATGATACCTATGGGTTTCCGATAGAGCTTACAAAGGAAATACTCGAAAAAAATAATATGACTGTAGTTCTGAAAACTTTTCAGAGAGAGATGGAAAAGCAGAAGGAAAGGGCAAGATCTGCAAGGGAACATACAAATTATATGGGAGCAGATGACACCATTTTAGATAAAATACCTCTTGATATCAATACGAAATTCGAGGGATATGATACTTTAAGCCTGGAATCGAACATAAGTGTCCTCGTAAAAGACGAAAAACTGGTAGAAAGTCTAAAAAAGGGAGATAGAGGTGTAATAGTAACCGAAGCTACTCCTTTCTATGCAGAAATGGGAGGACAGGTAGGAGACAGGGGAATAATATACAGTGATGGATTCAAATGTGAAGTTCTGGATTGTAAAAACAATGTGGCAGGGAAAATACTCCATTTTGTAAATGTACTATCAGGTGAGGTCCGTGTGAATGGCAGGGTTAATTTAAATGTAGATAAGACTAGAAGGGACAATATAAGAAAGAATCATACCGCAACCCACATTCTTGATGAGGCACTTAGAAGAGTACTTGGGAAACATGTTCATCAGTCGGGTTCCTATGTTGATGACAGAAGATTGAGATTTGATTTTAATCACTTTGAGTCTGTAAACCATGAGCAGCTTGTTAAAATAGAGAAAATGGTTAATGAGGTTGTAATGAGTGCATCAGATGTCAAAACGGAAATAATGAATCTGGAAGAGGCAAAGCAAAGTGGTGCTGTTGCACTGTTTGACAGTAAATATGAAGATAAAGTAAGAGTTGTTTCGGTAGGAGATTTCAGTAGAGAACTCTGTGGAGGAACTCATGCCACAAATTCAGGGGAAATAGGACTTTTCAAAATAGTGTATGAAACGGGAATAGCTGCGGGTATAAGAAGAATAGAGGCAGTTACAGGAAAATATGCCCTTGAATATATCCAGGAAAAAGATGATATACTAAGAAATATATCGAGCATGCTCAAATGCTCCGATAAGGAAATAATCCACAAGATAGATAATATTGCAGCCGGGCTGAAGGATAGGGAAAGGGAAATAAATAATCTGAAGCTGAAACTCGCAGGAGATTCTGAAGATGCAATAATAAAGAGTGAAAAGAGCATAGGTGATATTAAGATATATACTGGAGTATTGAAGGACGTTGACGGAGATGCACTGAGGAATCTGGCAGACAAGATAAGAGATAGGAATGAAAAAACAGTTGTGGTTTTGGGAAGCAATGTTGATGGAAAAGTGAAGCTGATTGCTATGGCATCCAAGGCTGCAGTAAAGAAAGGAGTCCACTGTGGAAAAATAATAAAAGAAGTAGCAGCTTTGTGCGGCGGCGGTGGCGGCGGAAGACCTGACATGGCGCAGGCAGGTGGAAAATTGCCGGATAAACTGGAAGAAGCTGTAGGCAGTTCACTGTCAATTGTGGAAAACATAGTCAAGTAGTATACATTTTATAAAATATGTTCTATAATATAAGTATTACAATTGTTAGCGGGGTGATATAAATGAGTGAAGACAATACTATTCAGTTTGATATATCTGAAAGTAAAAAGGTTCTTACGAAAGAAATATTGACTGAAGTCTATGATTCGCTAATTAAAAAGGGATATAATCCGGTAAACCAGCTTGTTGGATATTTGATTTCCGATGATCCAACCTATATAACCAATTATAATGGTGCAAGATCTTTGATTAAGAAGCTTGAGAGAGATGAAATACTTGAAGAAGTATTGAAGGCTTATTTGAATATAAAATAAAAGTGGCCTCTAAGGCACTTTTATTTATATAATATTTTATTTAGGAGAATGCAGATGAGAATATTGGGCCTGGATATTGGAGATAGGACTATAGGAGTGTCGGTAAGCGACCCACTTAGGATCACAGCCCAGGGAATTACAACTATAAGAAGAAAAAATTCAGATGAAGATATAGAACAATTGACAAAAATATGTAATAGTTATAATATAGAATTGATTGTGTCGGGGCTTCCAAAGAATATGAACGGTACTCTTGGCCCCCAAAGTGAAAAAGTAATTGAATTTTGTAATCTTATAAAAGGGAAAATAGATATTCCAATAAAGATGTGGGATGAAAGATTGACTACGGTAGCGGCCAACAGAGCTATGCTTGAGGCGGACATGTCCAGAAGGAAGAGAAAAAAGCTAGTGGATAAAATAGCATCTACATATATATTACAGGGATATTTGGACAGCATTTATAAAAAGTAATCTTCTATAAAAATGAATTTTGTAAAAAACGGAGTTGTGCCTTTATGGAAAATGATTTGAAGGATATAGTCCTTGAAGACGAAAATGGAAATAAAGTAAAATTCGAACTTGTTACTAAATTTGACATAGAAGACAGAGAATATATAATTGCAATCCCACATGATGGCAATAATGAAGAAGCAATAGCTCTTAGAATAGATGAAGATGAAAACGGAAATAGTGTACTTAGTACTGTGGAAGATGATAGTGAATTTTCCGATGTAGTTAGTGCATATGAGATGCTTTTTGAAGATGATATATAGTATAATTTTTACAAGGTATTAATATCAAAATTAAAAGCTATGATTTCATCATAGCTTTTAATTTTGATATTAATTGATTTTCAATTGACTATTATCTTTTTGAGCATCAAACTAAGATGTAGTTAACCTATAAAATTATAGTTGAAATGAGGTATTATAATGTCAAGACTTTCATCTGGTGAAATAGAAAGATTGAAAAACAGTTTAAAGGAAAAGGGGTATAAACTTACGCCGCAGAGACGGGCTATAGTTGATATAATAATAAGAAATGAAGGTAGACATTTGACAACAGAGCAGATATATGACATGGTGAAAAAAGACTGTCCTGAAATAGGACTGGCAACAGTTTATAGAACAGTCCAATTGCTGGAGGATATAGGTGTCATATGTAAGTTGGATTTAGACGATGGATGTGGCAGGTATGAAATAGTTCATGAAAAGGAAATACATCATCATCATCATCTTATCTGTACGAAGTGTTCAAAGATAATTGAAGTTCCGGATCATCTTCTGGAAGGTCTGGAATCACAAATAGAGAGTAAATATAATTTTAAAATTTTAAATCATAGTCTAAAGTTTTACGGAATATGCAGTGATTGTTTAAAGAAATCAGAAAAAGAAGAAAAAGGATAAATAGAGGAAAGGAGGATTTTTTTGCGTAAAGAAAAAGATAAGGTAAAAATTATTCCACTAGGTGGATTAGGTGAAATAGGGAAGAATATGACAGCCATAGAATACAAGAATGACATCATAATAATTGACTGTGGACTTAAATTTCCGGATGAAGAGATGCTGGGAATAGATTTAGTCATACCCGATATCACTTATATTAAAAAGAATATTGACAGAGTGAGAGGTGTGTTTCTCACCCACGGTCATGAGGACCATATAGGAGCTCTTCCATATGTACTTAAGGAGGTGAATATACCTGTATATGGTACAAAATTGACTCTTGGCATAGTTGAGACAAAATTGAAGGAGCATAGACTTTCGGATAAGGTTAAACTCATTACTGTAAAACCAAAGGATATTATAAAGCTTAATAATATGTCAGTTGAGTTCATAAGAACCAGCCATAGTATTGCTGACTCAACTGCTATAGCAGTACACACCCCCATTGGAGTAATACTTCATACAGGAGATTTCAAAGTGGATTATACTCCCATTGATGGAAGTCCGATTGATTTAGCAAGGTTTGCCGAACTCGGCAAAAAAGGTGTGCTTCTTATGCTGGCAGATAGTACAAATGTTGAAAGACCCGGATATACAATGTCCGAAAGTACTGTTGGGGAAACTTTTCAGAAGTACTTTGCAAGTGCTAAAAATAGAATAATAGTGGCAACCTTTGCTTCTAATATACACAGGATACAGCAGATAATAACAGCAGCACAGATGTATAATAGAAAAGTTGCCATATCTGGAAGAAGCATGGAAAATATAATGGAGGTAGCCGTAAATCTTGGATATATTGAGGCAGACAAGAATACGATTATAAGTATAGACGCTATAAACAGATATCCAAATGACAGGTTGGTAATAATAACCACGGGTACACAAGGAGAACCAATGTCTGCACTTTCAAGGATGGCGGCTTCCGAGCATAAAAAGGTAAATATAATACCTGGCGACAGGATAATAATTTCAGCAAGTGCAATACCGGGAAATGAAAAATTGATATCCGGAGTTATAAATCAGCTGTTTAAAAAAGGTGCAGAAGTTATATATGAGGCGCTTGCAGATGTACACGTTTCAGGTCATGCCTGCCAGGAAGAATTGAAACTCATGCATACACTGGTAAAGCCAAAATTCTTTATGCCGGTTCATGGTGAATACAGACATTTGAAACAGCATGCAGATTTGGCAATGAAGCTTGGTATGCCTTCAAAGCATATACTTATAGCAGATAATGGTGATGTAGTAGAACTTTCAAGGGATTCTATAAGGAAAAATGGTACCGTGGTTTCAGGTCAGGTATTTGTAGACGGCCTTGGTGTTGGAGATGTAGGAAATATAGTATTGAGGGACAGAAAGCATCTTTCACAGGATGGAATACTTACAGTAGTCGTCACTATTGAAAAGGAAAGTGGAAGTGTTATTGCAGGGCCTGATATAATTTCAAGAGGTTTTGTGTATGTAAGAGAATCGGAAGACCTCATGGAAGAAGCAAAAGAACTTGTACGTGATGTGCTTAAAGATTGTGAAGAAAAGCATATAACAGAGTGGGCAAATATTAAGTCTAACGTCAAGGAAGTTTTGAGAACATTTCTATATGAAAAAACCAAGAGAAAACCTATGATACTTCCTATAATTATGGAAATATAGAATTTTTATAAAGGGGATTCAATTTGAAATGAGTATATATGACAAGGCAAGGGAGTTCGCAAAAGAGCTTGAGAGTTGTGAGGAAGTCATTAATCTGCGAAAGGCAAGCAAAGATATAGAGAATAGTGATTCCAATAAAAAAGTTCTGGATGATTTTAGAACTATACAGATGAATGCATATGCAGAACAGATGAAAAATGGTAAGATATCGGATGGTACAAGGAAAAGGTTTAATGATATTGGAACTGTGATAATGGGTAATTCTTCTGTAAATGAATATATACAGTCGGAGCAGAAGTTTACTGTTATGTGGCAGGATATATTGAAAATATTGAATGATGCCATAGGTATTGATTTTTCCTTTGGTATAAATAAAGACAAGAGATAACTGATGTTAAAATTTCAAAAACTGATTGAAGCACGTTGACTTTTTTAGACTATGATATTAAAATAGATATGTTAACTTAATTGGATACTAAAAAGTATCCAATTTTTTTGAGCGCTTATCATAATTAATGCATTTGATGAGTTTAAGTATAAATTGGAGGAATAATAATGAATTTATTTACAAGAAACGATATAAGAAATGTGGCGATAATAGCGCATGTAGATCATGGTAAAACCACATTGGTTGATGCATTGCTTAAACAAAGTCATGTGTTTAGGGCAAATGAAAAAGTTGAAGAAAGAGTTATGGATTCAAATGCTCTTGAAAAAGAAAGAGGTATAACTATACTTTCGAAAAATACTTCCGTTGTGCATGATGGAATAAAGATAAATATTGTAGATACACCGGGACATGCTGATTTTGGCGGCGAAGTAGAGCGTGTGCTTGAGATGGTAGACAGCGTTCTGCTTTTGGTAGATGCCTATGAAGGACCTATGCCTCAGACAAAGTTTGTATTGAAAAAGGCACTGGAATTAAAATTAAATCCGATAGTTGTCATAAATAAGATAGATAAGCCAAATGCAAGGCCAAACGAGGTTTTGGATGAAGTGTTTGACCTGTTTGTGGAACTTGGAGCCAATGACGAACAGCTTGATTTCCCTGTGGTATACTGTTCTGCAAAAACAGGAGTCGCAAAATTGGATGTCGGGGACGATTCCACTAATATGGACCCGCTGTTCGATACAATAGTTAAAAATGTACCTGCACCCGAAGGATACATGGATATGCCTTTTCAAATGCTTATTACAACAATAGATCACAATGAATATGTTGGGAGAATAGGAGTAGGAAAAATAACAAGGGGAACTATAAAGAAAAATCAGCAGGTTGCACATATAAAGAGGGATGGAAGTGTAGAAAATGTAAGAGTTTCCAACTTGTTTGTATATACCGGCCTCAAAAAGGAGGAGACGGATGAAGCCAAACTTGGAGATATAGTAGCCATATCTGGAATCCCGGATGTAAATATAGGTGAGACCATAGCTGATACATCCAATCCGGAGGCACTTCCTTTTGTAGACATAGATGAACCTACACTTAGCATGTATTTTATGACAAATGATTCACCCTTTGCAGGAAAGGAAGGTGAATATGTAACTTCACGACATCTGAGAGACAGACTTTTTAAAGAACTGGAGACAAATGTTTCTCTTAAAATTGAAGAAACAGATTCACCGGACTGTTTTAAAGTAAGCGGAAGAGGTGAACTTCACCTTTCCATATTGATAGAGACTATGAGAAGAGAAGGCTATGAATTTCAGGTTTCAAAACCGACGGTTATATTCAGGGAGGAAAATGGACACAAGCTGGAGCCTATTGAATATCTTACAATAGATGTTCCGGAAGAATTTATGGGAGTAGTAATGGAGAAGCTTGGTCCCAGAAAAGCTGAAATGGTAAATATGACTTCAGCAGTTAATGGATATACAAGGCTTGAATTTAGAGTACCTGCAAGAGGACTTATCGGGTTTAGAAGTGAATTTATGACCGATACAAAAGGTAATGGGATAATGAATCATGTGCTTGATGGATATGAGCCGTATAAGGGTGATATATCTGAGAGGACCAAGGGTTCACTTGTGGTATTTGAACCTGGTACATCAATAACATACGGACTGTTCAATGCCCAGGAAAGGGGAACGCTTTTTATAGGACCGGGAGTGGAAGTCTATGAGGGAATGATAGCTGGAGAATGTTCACGTCCTGAGGATATAGAGGTAAATGTATGCAAGAAAAAGCATCTTTCAAATACAAGATCTTCTGGAGCAGACGAAGCGTTAAAGCTGGTTCCTGTTACACCTATGAGTCTTGAAAAATCACTTGAGTTCATAGCATCTGATGAATTGGTTGAGGTTACGCCTGAAAATATAAGGATGAGAAAGAAAATATTGAAGACAGATCTGAGAAAGAAAGCCATGAGAAGAAAATAGAAAGGATTGTTTGTGTTGAAAAATAATTTGACAAGAATTTTTCTAATCTGTGGTTTTGCCTTAATTGTTTTTATCGTCGGCATGGTTTATTATGAATATGAGGGGATAATTCATCCCCTTCAAAATAACAGTGGTAGAATTAATTTTACTGTAGATAAGGACAAGAATATAGATAAAGTTGTTGATGAGCTTGAACACAGCAATATTATCAGGAAGAACAGCTTGCTGAAATGGTATTTGAATCGTAATTATGCAGATGTGTCAGCAAAAGCAGGTGGGTATTCTTTTTCAAGGGATATTACATTGAATAGTTTTGTGGATTATTTAAAGGATGGTATCAAGGATGATCGGCCTGTTAAAGTTACAATACCGGAAGGATACGATGTGGAACATATAGCTGGAGAACTTGATAAAAAGGGAATTATAGGCAGAAAGGAATTCTTGTCGAGTTGTAGAAATTATAGATATCCTGAATTTATAACTGCAGATATGAAGAGAAGATATGTGCTGGAAGGGTATTTGTTTCCAGATACTTATAAATTTTTGAAAGGAACCAGTGGAGATATTATAATAGAAACAATGTTGAACAGATTTTCACAGGTTATGTCGGAAATTGAAAAGGAGAACAACAAGGAATTTTCAAACAAGGAATTGGACAGGGTAGTGACAATGGCATCCATTATAGAAAAGGAAGTTGAAAAACCTGATGAGAGGCCAAAGGCAGCTTCTGTATTTTACAACAGACTCAGAAAGGGTATGAAACTGCAGTCATGCGCTACAGTACTCTATGCCCTGAATGTGCACAAAGACAAACTTTATTATAAGGATCTGGAGGTTAAATCACCTTTTAACACTTATATTGTAAATGGACTTCCAGAAGGGCCTATATCAAATCCCGGCAGGGGATGTATTGAATCGGCCATAAATCCGGATAACACGAACTATCTGTATTTTGTGTCCAATAATGATGGTACACATTTTTTTACTGATGATGAGAAAAAATTTTTGGAAGTTAAAAAAGTTACACAGGGAGATTGATTTTGGAGGAAGAAATGAGCAAAGGTGTTAGCGTTGGCTATATAGAGGATTACATAAGGTCATTGATTGGAGAACATTCCAGCATATTGAAACATCTTGAGGATTATGCAGAGGAGAATTCGATTCCCATAGTTCAAAGAGAGGTTGCAAGATTTTTGGAACTGTTGATTGATATAAAGAAACCTGACAGAATACTGGAATTAGGTACTGCCATAGGATATTCTTCAATTCTCATGAGTCTTGGCTGCAAAAATAAAGGACATCATATAACTACTATTGAAAGAGATGCCAATATGGTCAGGACTGCAAGGAAGAATATAGAGAAATGTGGACTGGAAAATAATATAGATGTAATAGAAGGAGATTGTATGGAGCAGATTTCACAATTGGACTGCAAGTATGATCTTATATTTATAGATGCAGGAAAAGGTCATTATAATCATTTTTTGCCTAAATGTCTGGAACTTCTTGAAAAGGATGGCATAATAGTGGCGGATAATGTACTTTTTAGGGGCATGATAGCATGCGACGAACTGATTGACAGGAGAAAAATAACGATAGTCAAGAGAATGAGAAAATATCTAGAGATGATATCTGACGACAAAAAATTTATAACTTCTGTTATACCCATGGGTGATGGGATATCTATTACGATCAGGAGGAGTTAATATGAAAAAACCAGAACTTCTGGCACCGGCAGGAAATATTGAAAAATTGAAGACCGCCGTAAATTTTGGCGCGGATGCAGTTTATTTGGGCGGAAGCAAGCTTAATTTGAGGGCCTTTGCAGATAATTTTACAGACGAAGATATTAGAGATGGAATAAAGTATGCACATGGCAAAAACAGAAAGGTTTATGTAACAGTGAACGTGTTTCCCCACAATGATGACTTGAAGGGGCTTTCCGATTACCTGGAGGATTTGTATGAAATGGGAGTAGATGCAATAATTGTATCCGATCCGGGAATAATAATGACTGCAAAAGAAGTTGTTCCAGAGCTGGAACTTCATTTGAGCACCCAGGCAAATACTGTAAACTTGAAATCATCTGAATTTTGGTATAATCAGGGTGTTAAGAGAATAGTAATGGCAAGAGAAATATCTCTTGAAGATATAAAATATATAAGAAATCATCTTCCAGGTGAATGTGAGATGGAAGTGTTCATACATGGCTCAATGTGCATGTCCTACTCTGGAAGATGTGTTATATCAAATTATATGACGGGCAGGGATGCAAACAGAGGTGAGTGTGCACAGCCCTGCAGATACAAGTATTATCTTATGGAAGAAAAAAGACCTGGTGAATATTTCCCCGTATTTGAGGATGACAGAGGTGCATATATATTGAATTCAAAGGATTTATGCATGATAGAACATATTCCTGAACTTGTGGATTCTGGTGTTGACTCGTTTAAAATAGAAGGCAGGATGAAAAGTTCCTACTATGTAGCGGCTGTTGTTAAATCTTACAGGCAGGCAATCGATTCTTATTTTGAGAATTCTCAAAGTTATGTATTTCAGCAGAAGTGGCTTGACAATTTGTTGAAGGTAAGTCATAGAATCTATTCTACTGGATTTTATTTTGGAAGGCCGGATTCCCAGATATATGAAACTTCGTCATATATAAGGGATTATGATATAGTGGGAATAGTGAGGTATTATGACAGGCAAAAGAGGATTGCAACTATAGAACAGAGAAACAAGGTCTATGATGGTGACAGAGTTGAAGTGCTCAGCCCAAAAGATGACAATGTGTACTTGAATCTGGATTATATGAAGGATGATGATGGCAGGAAGATATCATGCGCACCAAGAGCCCAGATGATATTTACGGTGCAGTCTGATGTTGATTTGAAGGCAGATGACATGCTTATAAAACCTAAAGCAATACTATAAACAAATTGGTTGAAAAATTATAGTATATTGTGTATAAAACACCTTATTTTGGACAAAAATTAGTCTAGATGAGGTGTTTTATATGTTGGAGATAGATAGAAATAAAATTGGGAAAAGGCAGAATTGTGTTTTCTTAATATTCATTGTATTATTTTTGATATTGGGTTTCAAGATATTTGGAATACAGCATTTTGAATATAACAAATTAAGTGTTATGGCAAACTCACAGTACGCCTATGCAGAAAATACAACTGACGTTAATTTCCTTCTATTTGATTGCGATGGCAATCAGCTGCTGAATTACAACAAGAAATATTATGCTGTAATATGTCCTGATGTATTTATAAGGGACAATGAAAATATAAAATCCGAAGAAATTCTCACTTTGATATACATACTTAGAAATTATAATAAGGATTATGATATTTCAAAAATCGGAGTATTGAAAAGCAGTCAGAAAATGTACTTTGAGGTAGATGAGAGCACTTACGAAAAATTAAAAAAGCTTAAAGGAATAAAGGGGTTTTACGCTTATGAATATATGCCGGTGGACAGAAACGGTGTATGGAAAATTGAAAATTTGCTTATAAATCCAAGGAGAACCGTGGATGATTCCACAAAATCAAAGAATTCCATAGAAATGCAGCTGAGTGAGAAGACGAAGAATAATAAAACATCACAAGTTGTGTTTCAAAAAGACGTGAATAACAATATAATAAGCGAAACTAAAAAAACAGGGAAAAATAATGTTAATTTAAGACTTACATTGAACAAGAATATGGAAGACAATATAAAAAGTATATTGAACAATTATAAATATAAAAAATTCAGCCAGATAGGTGCAGTCTTGATGGAGGCAAACACAGGTGACATCCGGGCAATAGTTCAGAAAGACGATACAAATCCAAATGTAAATCTTGGAGTATCTACAAATCATGGATTTTTTCCTGGTTCCATATTTAAAGTAATAGTGGAGGAAGCCGGGCTTGATGAAAATAAGATATTTTTATCTGACAAATTTACGTCAACGGGATTGTATGAAAAGGAAGATGAACATGAAAAAGAGCTTGATCACGGCACGTATACTCCAGCAGAAGCTTTTGTTGCATCAAGTAATGATGTATTTTCACAGATAGCCAGCAAAGTTGGATATGAAAGTCTTTATAAAAATTCCAGTGAACAGGGGCTTCTTGAAAAAGTACTGAATTTTGATGAGGAAAAAAATGGAGCTTTTGAAACCACAGATCCCAAAATTTCAGATGGAAGTCTTGGACTGACATCCATAGGTCAGAATATCAGGATAACTCCAGTTGAAGCTATAAGTATACCTAATACTGTGGTGAATTCAGGTGTATATGTAAAGCCACACATAATTGACGCCTATGTGGATAATGACAACAATGTTATAGAAAAGGCAGAATACAGCAGCAAACAGATTTTAAAAGAATCTACTGCCAATGAAATGAAAAGTCAGATGATAGATGTAGTAAAAAAGGGTACTGGTATAGCAGCTTATATGGATGATGTAGAGATAGGAGGAAAGACAGGAACTACCCAGAGAATGGAACTTTCCTCAAAGAGCAAGTCCATAGAAGAACATTCTGACGGTTGGTTTGCGGGTTTCTTCAATTTAAATGGCAAAAATTATTCAATGATAGTATTTGTTCAGGATATAGATAAAGATAATGAAAGTGGAGGTAATACAGCTGCACCAATTTTTAAAGATATAGTGTCAAATCTTAAACAGGATTCAACAAAAAATTAAATCAGAATATATAGGCACTTTTTATTAATGAATTTCATAGTATATTAATAAGCACTATTAGGAGGAGCAGCTGTGTTTTTAACAAATTGCTTATTAGATATTATCAGTAACATGTTGTTTATGACAGCATATGTTACGAATAACAGTTCATTTCCACAACCTCTAAATGACGAGGAAGAAAAATGTTATTTAAATAAACTACAAGAGGGAGATCAACTGGCTAAAAGTATTTTGGTTGAAAGAAATTTAAGATTGGTAGCACATATTGTGAAAAAGTACTCTTATCCAGGAAAAGATATAGATGATCTTATTTCGATTGGAACAGTTGGATTAATAAAAGCTATAGATTCTTTTGATTCATCCAAGGGTACAAGACTTGCCACTTATGCTGCAAAGTGTATTGAAAATGAGATACTTATGCTTATAAGAAATAATAAAAAAATAAAGGGTGAAGTGTATCTGCAGGATCCTATAGGAATTGACAAGGAAGGCAATGAAATATCGCTTATGGATGTACTGGGAAGTGATGAAGATTCTATAGTTGAAATTGTGGAACATAAAATGCAGGTAAAAAGACTGTATTCAAAAATAAATACGTGTCTTACAACAAGGGAAAAATGTGTAGTTGAAATGAGATATGGGCTGTCTGAAGGCAAGCCGCGGACTCAAAGGGAAATAGCAAAATTTCTTGGAATATCAAGATCCTATGTTTCACGAATTGAAAAAAAGGCCTTAAAGAAACTATATAAAGAGATGAATTATGGTAAAAACAAGTAACTCATATATTTCGTCGAATTTAAACATACACAATTAAATACTTTTAAATATGATACGAATAATAAATATAGGAACTTGTTTAAGGTGAACATCAACGAAAGGAGAAACACAGTGAGGTTACTAGAAGATTTATTAGAAATAACTGTTAAGGAAAAAGCATCTGATTTACATCTAACTGTAGGTATCCCGCCGGTTATAAGAAAAAATGGGATATTAAGTGAAATTGAAAAGGAAAAGTTAAAGCCAGGTGATACAGAAATATATGCAAAAGAAATACTTAAAAATGATTATGGAAAATATATTGAGAGAGGAGAAATTGACAGCTCATTTTCAGTATCGGGCCTTGGAAGGTTTAGGGTAAATGTATTCAAGCAGAGAGGAAGTACTGCAATTGCCATAAGGGTAGTAGGACTCAAGGTGCCGAATTTAAATGAGCTTAAACTTCCTTCCGTAGTAAGACAACTTGTTTCGTATACGAGAGGTATGATTTTGATAACAGGACCTACGGGATGTGGCAAAAGTACTACTTTGGCTGCAATGATAAATGAGATTAATTCAACGAGAGCAGCACATATAATAACCCTTGAAGATCCAATAGAATATCTTCACAAACATAATAAATCGATTATAAATCAAAGAGAAATAGGGAAAGATACTAAAAGTTATTCAACTGCACTAAAATCTGTACTCAGGGAGGATCCTGATGTAATTCTGGTTGGAGAAATGAGAGATCTGGATACAATATCAATTGCTCTTACTGCTGCGGAAACAGGGCATCTGGTATTTTCAACACTACATACTATAGGTGCTGCGAAAACCATAGATAGAATTATAGATGTATTTCCGCCATATCAGCAGCAGCAGGTCAAGATACAATTGGCATCAGTTATGCAGGGAATAATATCACAGCAATTAATAGCTAGTATAGATGGTAAAAAGCGAGTAGCCGCCTTTGAAATAATGATAGCCACAGAAGCTATAAAGAACATGATAAGGGAAGGAAAAACTCACCAGATTGAATCTTCCATGCAGACCGGAGTTAAATATGGAATGAAGACTATGGATATGTCATTATCCGAGTTGTGTAAAAAAAATGTGATATCAGTGGAATCGGCACTTGCTTATGCAACAGATAGAGAAATGACAAGGAGAATAATAGAACTTTAAATGAGGACTTTAAAGGTTTTTACCTCCATATAGAGGTTAAGGAATTTGTGCAAAATATTAGTTAATTATATATAACTACTATAGTAATTAATTAATATTTGTGTTAAAATAACCTTAAATTAGGGGGGATTAAATTGGACGTTTTTCGGCAAATAATTCATGGTGCCTCTCGCATTTTAACTTATACTGTTTATATAATATCGATATACTACCTGTGCATATCGTTTTTTGGTTTATGGAGAAAAAAGGATGATAAAGAGGTAAAAAATCAGATGAGTTTTGCACTTGTTGTTGCAGCTCACAACGAGGAAATAGTAATTGGCGATATTGTTGAAAGTTTAAAGGCACTGGATTATCCTAAGGAGTTGTATGATATATTTGTCATTGCAGACAATTGTAATGATGCAACTGCCAAAAAGGCAAGGGAAAAAGGTGCTCTAGTATATGAACGCTTTAATAAAGATAAAAGAGGAAAAGGATATGCACTGGAATGGATGTTCAATAAATTATTTAAGATGAATAAAAAGTATTCTGCAGTTGCCATATTCGATGCCGATAATTTGGTACACAAAAATTTTTTAAGAGCCATGAACAGAAAACTCAACAAGGGGTACAAGGTTGTTCAAGGATATTTGGATAGTAAAAATCCTCAAGATACTTGGATTACAGGAAGTTATTCCATTGCATTCTGGACTAACAACAGGATGTTCCAGCTTGCAAAGAGCAATTTAGGATTATCTACACAGCTTGGAGGAACTGGCTTTTGTATAGAGACAGATGTATTGAAAAATCTGGGATGGGGAGCTACATGCCTTACTGAGGATTTGGAGTTTACCTGTAAATTCATATTAAATGGATATAAAGTTGGCTGGGCTCATGATGCGATAGTATATGATGAAAAGCCTCTTACGCTTTCTCAGTCATGGAAGCAGCGAAAAAGATGGATGCAGGGATTTGCAGATGTATCAAGCAGGTACTTTTTTAAGCTTATAAAAAAAGGTATAACCAGTTTTAGTTTTATTCCAATAGATTGTGCACTTTATAGCATTCAACCAATAATTGCAGTTTTAATAGGTATATCTGCATTAAGTGGTCTGATTCAATATTTTATGATGACATACAATATAATATCAAATTTCAATACGGTGATATATTCTATAGATTTTAATATGTTTACTATTTTGGCTATAATATTTTCACTGATGCAGTATATATATACGCCGATTATACTTGTGATGGAAAAAAAGTTGAACTGCAAAGTGTTTTTTTATTACATAATATACCCAATTTATGTATTTACATGGTTCCCAATTTCTATTCAGGGAATTTTGAACAAGAACAGTAAGGACTGGATTCATACAGTTCATACAAGAAGTGTTAAAATAAAGGATCTTAGAAAAGCCAATTAAAATAAAATTACAGGAAAAGGAGCAGACAGCCTTTTCCTTTTATTGTATGTGAGTAATCAAGTTAATTATATTTTAGAATTTATTAAAATATGATAAAATAATAAGAGGAAATTTAACTTTCTTGTTGAATATATATGTTTGATGGTTCTGTTTTAAGGGGGAGAATATTTAATGAATGATTATATAATAGGAATAGATGTCGGATCATCTAATATATGTGCTGCAGCGGGTAAATTAGACAAGTATGGTAAAATGCAGATAATGGGGATTACTTCTTTTGATTGTAATGGTGTAAAAAAGGGAGTCGTAATAGATATAGACAGTACTTCGGAATCTATAAGAAAGTGTGTATACGATCTTGAAAGGATGATAGACATTAAAATAGAAGAAGCATATATAGCACTTCCAGGGGGATTGAGTGAACTTATAGAAACAAAAGGAGTAGTTGCCATATCTTCAGAAGACGGCGAAGTAAAAGAAAATGACGTAAAAAGAGTTTTAAAAGCATCTAAAATAGTTACTATTCCCAACGATAAAGAAATAATAGGTATAATACCCGAACAATATATAATTGATGGATATGACAAGATAAAAGATCCTGTAGGTATGAGTGGAGTCAGGCTTGAGGTAGATGCACAGATTATACTGGCGCAATCCAGTATAATAAACAATTTTTTTAAAAGTGTAAACAAAGCTGGAATTAAGGTACTTGGACTTGTATTTGAACCTACGGCCATATCCAGAGTTGTTTTAAAGGATGAAGAAATGCAGAGAGGGGTTGCACTTGTAGATATAGGTGCAGATTCTATAAATATTTATAATTATGAAGGGGGAAAATTAAACAATATAACAACTGTATTGATTGGAGGAAATAGTATAACCAATGATATTTCCGTTTGCCTGAAAATCCCTATATCATCTGCTGAAGATTTGAAGAAGAAATATGGTATTGTTGGAGCAGAATCCAGAGAAAAAACTTTGAAGATAGAAATCAATACAGATTATAACAATAAGATACAGGTAGATTATAATATGCTTACTCAGGTAATAGAAGCAAGGGTAGAGGAAATGTTGTCCATAATAAATAATAAATTAAAATCCCTTAGTAATTATGAAAGCATATCAGAAGTGGTTTTTGTAGGTGGAGGAATATCTCAGATAAAAGGAATACAGGAATTTAGCAGTGATATATTGAATAAACAGGTTAGAATTGGAATACCAAATTACATAGGGGCATCAAGTCCAATATATGTAACTGCAGTTGGAATAGTGGAGGATGCAGCTAATTCCGTAAGGGGCAGGTATGAAAAAAAATTAGACAAGCATCAGAACAATAAGATGGAAAATATTAAAAAGATGGAAGAGAAAGATATTGAAATAGAAAATGAAAAATATGAAAATAGTGGGTTCGTATCAAAAATAAAAGAGTTTTTTACAGATTTTTTCTAATGAGGAGGGTTTTATTGTGCTAGATTTTGATGTTGATGTTCAGCAGTTTGCTCAAATAAAGGTAATAGGGTGCGGCGGAGGAGGAAACAATGCTGTAAACAGAATGATAACTGAGGGATTGAAAAATGTAGAATTTATAGCTATAAATACAGACAAACAGGCTTTGATGCTTTCACAGGCATCACAGAAAATACAAATAGGTGAAAAACTTACCAAAGGACTGGGAGCTGGAGCAAACCCTGAAATAGGGCAAAAAGCTGCCGATGAAAGTAAGGATGAGATAGCTCAGGCAATAAAAGGTGCAGACATGGTTTTTATAACTGCAGGAATGGGCGGCGGAACTGGAACCGGTGCAGCTCCTGTAATTGCAGAGACAGCCAAGTCTATGGGAATACTTACTGTAGGGGTGGTGACAAAACCTTTTCCTTTTGAAGGAAGGAAGAGAATGATACATGCTGAAATGGGAATAAAAAATTTAAAGGATAGAGTGGATACCCTTGTTACAATTCCAAATGAGAGGTTACTCTCCATAGTCGACAAGAAGACCACGCTTATGGAGTCTTTTAAATATGCAGATGATGTTTTAAAACAGGGCGTACAGGGTATATCCGATCTTATAACGATACCGGGGCTCGTAAATCTGGATTTTGCAGATGTAAGAACTATAATGCTGGATAGAGGTCTTGCCCACATGGGAGTTGGTAAGGGAAATGGTGACAATAGGGCACAGGATGCCGCAAAACAGGCTATATCAAGCCCCCTTCTTGAGACTTCCATAGTTGGTGCTACTGGAGTCCTGCTAAATATAACAGGTGGTTCGGATCTTGGATTACTTGAAATTAATGAAGCTGCAGAAATTGTTCAGGATGCTGCTGATCCGGATGCCAATATAATATTTGGAGCAGTAATAGATGAGGACATTAAAGATGAAATAAGAATTACAGTAATAGCTACAGGGTTTGAAGAGGACAAGGAAAAAATCAAGCCAGATAACAATTTAAAAAAAGATGTAAATAGCGGCGGTAGACGGTTTAAAAATGGATCAGATGCAAAAAGTGAGGCTGCAGCTACTTCGGATTACAACGATTTAAATGAAGACGATCTTGAAATACCAGCCTTTCTCAGAAGACAGCAGAGAAATGGCAGATAATAAATAGAGTCCATGTGCAATCAATTGCACATGGACTCTATTTGTTTTTCATTGTTGTCAAATTTTCATATCAAAATTACATTTCTTTTTTTTTATATACATTTGTATCCATGTAATCTTATATTAAGTATAAATTTAAATACTATGGCATATTATAGAAAATGAAAATATTATATGACATTATAAAATGACAAAATTTTGAAGAACATAAGTATATAATAGAGGTAAATATTGGAGAGCAATATGGGGAGATGATGGATATTTGATTGTATTTCTTGATGTACTGATCTTTGTAAATGTAGTAGTAAATTTTTTTATTATGTATATTACAGCGAAAACTCTTAGGATAATGGTAAAATTTAGATATATGGTTTTATCATCTCTTCTGGGGGGAATATATGTTATAACAATGATTTTTCCTGTATTATCGGTATTTTCTAGAATGCCTTTTAAGATACTGGCTGCTGCAATTTTAGTATTAATAACCTTTAGAAAAAGAAATATCGTTTTTAACTTAAAAGCCTTATCCATATTTGTAATGTATTCAATGCTTCTTGCAGGAATATGTATTTTTATTCAATATAATATCTATGGGGAATATACGGACAATTTTTCATGCAAGTGGCTTGTAATTGCCATTATGATTGCATATATCGTAATTGACAGGCTGGTGGTATTTATAAGGGACAGGAAGACACTTACCACTTTGATATTCAATGTAGATATTGTATTAAACAATGGGAGCAAAAGAGTGAAGGCATTTTTAGATACTGGAAATGAATTAAAAGAACCTGCAACCAATCTTCCGGTAATCATAGTTGAAAAATCAATGCTTGGCAATATAGATATTGAAGGCTATGACAAATTTTATATACCCTACAAGGTTGTAGATGGAAAATGTGGAAGGCTTAGGGGATTTAAACCAAAGGCAGTAAAAATAGGCATAGGAGATAATGTTGAAATCAGGGAGGCTATAATAGCTTTTTGTGAAGATAGATTAAGTGAATTCAGTGATTATCATGCATTGTTGCCCAGAGGGGTAATTTAAAATTAACAGCTGGTAAAAAAGTAAGTATGCATGAAGATATAGAATTAAAAACTAGGGCTAATGGAGGATCGGTTATGTTTAAAATAGATGTGATATTGAATAGATTGATGTTAAAGTTCAAAATATTTTTTAAGAATCTTTACTACATAGGAGGCAGTGATGTGCTTCCACCTCCTCTTACCAAAGAAGAAGAACAGAATTTGGTATTGAAGTTGGTGGATGGTGATGAAAAAGTAAGGTCAACTTTAATTGAAAGAAATCTAAGACTTGTTGTGTATATAGCCAGGAAATTTGAAAATACGGGTGTAAATGTAGAAGATTTGATATCTGTAGGTACAATAGGTCTCATAAAGGCTGTAAATACTTTTGATCCAAATAAAAAAATAAAGCTTGCCACTTATGCGTCCAGATGTATTGAAAATGAAATATTAATGTACCTTAGAAGAAATAATAAAGTAAAGGCCGAAATATCATTTTATGAGCCGCTGAATGTAGACTGGGATGGCAATGAGCTGCTGCTGTCAGATATATTGGGCACGGAAAATGACATAGTTTATGACCTTATTGAAGATGAGGTAGACAAGCAACTTCTTGTAATAGCCATGGAAAAGTTAAGTGAGAGGGAAAGAAAAATAGTTAATTTAAGATTTGGATTAAATGGTTATAGAGAAAAGACACAAAAGGAAGTGGCGGATATGCTTGGTATATCCCAATCCTATATATCAAGACTGGAAAAGAGAATAATAAAGCGTTTAAAAAAAGAAATAAATAAAATGTTATGAGCTTGTCTTTGGTATAAAATTCAGCTTCTTAGTAAATACTTAAAATGCTATGTATTCTAAAGGGGCTGATTGCATGATAATTAACAAAGTCGAAATTTGTGGAGTAAATACGTCAAAATTGCCAGTTCTTAAGGAAAATGAAATGAAAGAACTTTTGACCAGGACTAGAAATGGAGATTGTGAAGCTAGAGAAAAGTTCATTAAGGGAAATTTAAGACTTGTATTAAGCGTAATACAAAGATTCAATAATAGGGGTGAAAATGCTGATGATCTCTTTCAGGTAGGATGTGTAGGGCTAATAAAGGCAATAGATAATTTTGATTTGAAGCAGAATGTAAAGTTTTCCACCTATGCGGTTCCCATGATTATAGGTGAAATAAGGAGATATTTGAGGGACAATAATTCCATAAGAGTAAGTAGATCCCTCAGAGATATAGCTTATAAGGCACTTCAGGCAAGAGATAAGCTTGTAAAGGAAAATAACAAGGAACCTACAATATCACAAATATCCAAGGAACTTGATATGCCGAGAGAAGAAGTGGTGTTTGCACTGGATGCGATTCAGGATCCTGTTTCGCTCTTCGAGCCAATATATCGTGACGGGGGAGATGCCATATATGTCATGGATCAAATAAGTGATACGAAAAATGTAGATGAAAATTGGCTTGAAGACATATCAATAAAGGAGGCTATGAAAAAATTAAATGACAGGGAAAAACTGATATTGAATCTCAGGTTCTTTGATGGTAGAACACAGATGGAGGTGGCGGAGGAGATAGGAATATCTCAGGCCCAAGTATCCAGATTGGAAAAAACTGCTTTAAGGCATATGAAAAAGTATATATAAATATAATATAACTAGATTATATTTAATTAGGGGGTGCCTACATATATGGAGAATAATATTGCAGAGGAAAACTCATTGTATTCACTGGCAAGTTTGAGATCTATGGAAGTCATAGATATAAATACGGGGGCAAAACTGGGTTTTATAAAGGATTTGAAAATAGACTGTGAAAACAACAGAATATTATCTTTGATACTGCCGTCACAGACAGCCAAGATAAGCTGGTTCGGTAAAAATGATGATCTTGAACTTCCATGGGATAATGTAAAGAAAATAGGAATAGATGTACTCCTTGTAGATGCAGAAAATGCATTGACTTAAATACATTATTTTTTATTGTATATCTATATATGTGTGCAGCCTGATGAAAATGCATTCAAAAAAGTGTATAATATAAGTCATATATAGGTATAAAGGACGTGAAATGAAATGAAATGCCCTTATTGTGGATATCCGGAAAGCAAGGTCATTGATTCAAGATCTACGGAGGATAATAAAGCTATCAGAAGGAGAAGAGAATGTCTCAATTGTAAAAAAAGATATACTACTTATGAAAAAATTGAGGATATTCCGATACTGGTTATAAAGAAAAATATGGGCAGGGAATATTTTGACAGAAATAAAATATTGAATGGACTTATAAAAGCTTGTCAGAAAAGACCTGTTTCCAGACAACAGCTTGAAGGTATAGTAGATGATATTGAAAAAAGTATAAATAATAAAATGATAACTGAAATAAATTCTTCTGATATAGGTGAAATGGTTATGAAAAGACTTAAGAATGTTGATGAGGTTTCCTATGTGAGATTTGCATCAGTATATAGACAGTTTAAAGATATAAATACATTTATGGAAGAAATTAAAAATCTTATTTCAAAAAAGTAGATGATATATAATATGTCATCTACTTTTTATAGTTAATCAAGCAGTCACTATATCTTATAGGAAAAAACTGTATTTTTATTATAAAAATAGATATAGTGGATTTAATAGATTGTACGTAGAACTTATTGAATTATTAACTGAATTTAACAGATAATTATTATGTATTTAACATAACAATTGTATACTTTCTTCAGATGTCGGTATATGAGGTGAATCAGATGAATCTATGTGATAAATATGAATTGGAAAAAATACTGGATAATAAAAGCATTAATACAGTATTTCAACCTATTGTATCCCTTAAGGATGCATCAATTATAGGATATGAGGCATTGAGTAGAGGACCGAAGAACTCTCCACTGCATTCGCCTGAAAAACTTTTTTCAGCAGCTGAATGCTTCGGAAGAATATGGGAACTTGAGTTGCTGTGCAGGCTTAAAGCTATTGAAAAGGCAAATATTATAGATAAAAACAAGTTTTTATTTATAAATGTAGATCCTAAAATATTTAAAGATGAAAGATTTAGAAGTGGATTTACCAAAGATTTTTTAAAAGACAACAATATGTGTCCGGATTCAATTATCTTTGAAATAACGGAAAAAACAGCTATAGAAGATTATAAAAGTTTCAAGACGGCTCTGGACAATTATGTAAATCAAGGCTATAAAATTGCAATTGACGATATGGGAACAGGCTATTCAGGACTTAAAACTTTGATGGAGACAAAGCCGCATTATATTAAAATTGACATATCGTTTATAAAAGACATAGATAAAGATGCATTCAAGCAGGAACTTGTAAAGACATTTTTATCATTTGCCAATTCTACGAATATGAAAGTTATTGCAGAAGGAATTGAAACCGAAAGTGAACTCCTGAAACTTATAAGTATAGGAATTACTGCAGGCCAGGGTTATTTCCTTCAGAGACCATCGGGTACATTCCTTGATATTTCTGAAAGTGTAAAAGAAAAAATAATCAAATACAATAAGATAGAAAACAATAAATTTGATAAGAACTATGTGGGAAATATTGTACAGAGAAATCCTGCATTTCCATTAAGTGCTACTGGCAGGGACATGAAAAAGTTTTTTGATAGTTCAGGTGTTACAGGGGCATGTATTGAAAAAAATGGTTATCCAGTGGGTCTGATTATGCAACATAATCTTGATTATGTACTTGCTACCCAATACGGACTTTCAGTTTTTTTAAGGCGGCCGGTATCACTAATTATGGATTGTTCACCGCTTATAGTTGATTACTATACTGATATAAGTGATGTGTCAAGAGTTGCAATGGAAAGAGATCCTAAAAAAATATATGATTATGTTATAGTTACAAAGAAAAATAAATACTATGGAATTGTAACAATTAAGAACTTGCTTGAATATACTATAGAGTTTGAAAAAAATCATGCCAAGAATCTCAACCCGTTAACAGGTCTACCGGGAAATGAGATCATAAATAAGACAATTGATAATATGATAAATTGCAACAGTAATTTTTTTTTAATCTATGCAGATTTGAATAACTTTAAAACATATAATGATACCTATGGTTTTGAAAATGGAGATAAAGTATTAAAATTTACGGCCAGGCTTATAGAAGAACAGATTAAGAAGTTTTGCATATATAATAGTTTTGTAGGACATATCGGAGGGGATGATTTTGTATGTATAATAGAAAATCAGGGTGAGATATGTCATGAGTTATGCAAAAATATAATTTCGGAGTTTGATTTAAAAATATTGGATTTTTTTAATGAAAAAGATAAAAACAACGGGTATATTGAATCCTTCGATCGAAAGGGCAACAAAGATATTTTCCCACTTACGTCCATAGCACTAGGATGTATGTATGGTAATTTCAGTAGATTTAAAGACATTGATGAAATTGGAGTGTATATGAGCAAGATTAAGAAGAAAGCAAAAAAGAACAAAAATAGCAGTTATGTTGTCTTAAATATTAATCATGACAGCTTGTGTTATAATTAATAAAATTTGGAGGAGCCGACATGAAAAAAAAGTTCAACTTTGAGTTTTTGCATACGTTTGACGGTATGAAAAAAAGAATATTTGCCAAGCTAAGAGGAATAGAGGGAAGAATAAGAATAGCAAAAAGAATAAATTTACCTAGTTTATCAATCTTGAATAGTGTGGGGACAAAAATAATTGCACAAATTGGCTTACTGGTAATAGTTATTTGTGGAGTTATTGGAGTAATATCTTATAGCAATTCTTATGCAGCTATGGAACAAAATATAAAGCAGTCTCTTCAAGACAAAGCTGTTGATTCATCTAAATTAATAAATTCAATGCTGCAACAGCAGATTAAAGCCATGGTTGAAATAGCCAACAGACCTGAAATAAAATCAATGACTCCTGAAAGTCAAATTCCAGTTTTAGCCAGGAGAGCTGAAGAATTAAATTATTTAAGTCTTAATGTAATGGATCTAAAAGGATTAACTTATATGCAAACCGGCGGTAAAACAAATATAGATTTGAATAGCAGCGATTCGGATTATCTTAAAACTGCGCTGCAGGGAAAACCCAAAATTGATGGACCATATTTTAATGTTAATGGGGATCAGATAATAGCAGTGGCGGTTCCTATAAAAAATGATAGTAATAAAGTCGTAGGAGTTCTGTTTTCAAATATAAGTACAGAAGAATTGAATAAACTTGTTCAGAAGATGAAGGTTGGTGCAAGTGGGTATTGCTTTATAATCGATAAAAAAGGAAATAAGGTAATACATAAAAATTTGACCCTGGTTTTAAATAAAGATAATACTATAAAAAATGCAGAAAAGGATAAATCTCTTGTAGAACTATCAAATATTGAAAAAAAGATGATACAGGGTAAAAGTGGTTCCGGATATTATAAAGAAGATGGAAAATATATGCTTATGGCTTATGCTCCTATACCGGAAATGAACTGGTATTTGGGAGTTACTATAGCTAAAGAGGAAATATTTGCGTCTGTAAACATACTTAAATACAAGATGATAGCTGCTACTATAATATTTATATTGATAGGAATTTTTATTGGCATAATTATAGCTGGACAAATAAAAAAGCCTCTGGTTAAAATTAGAAAATATGCTGAAGAACTGTCAGGATTTAATTTGGAATATAAAATAGATATAAAAAGCAGGGATGAATTTGGTCAAACGGTAGGTGACCTCAATTCCGCGTTGGAAAATATAGGCAATATGATGAAATATGCTAAAAAAGAGAGCAGCACTGCTCTGGAATCCAGCAACTACGTGAATAAGATGTTCCAAGAATCACAGGCCAATATTGAAACTGTATCAAGTATGTCCAATGAAATAACGACGAATATGGAAGAAACACTGTCAGCTATTGAAAATGCAGGTAAAAAAGTAGATCTAGTCAAACATATGGTGGAGAAGACTGTTGATGAGGCTAGTGCCGGATTGAGTTTATCTGATGAAATGAATAAAAAGGCTGTCTATATAAAAGACAATATAGAAAAATCAAGAGGAGATTTGAAAATCTGTTATGCAGAATCGAGTAAAAAACTTAAAAGTTCTCTGGAAACTATAAAGGTTGTGAACAATATATCTAAAATGTTGAATGAAATTAGAAATGTCTCAAAAAAGACAAATATACTTGCTTTAAACGCACATATCGAAGCTGCAAGGGCGGGAGAGTCTGGAAGGGCATTTATGATAGTTGCAGGGGAGGTAAAAAAGCTTGCAGACCAGTCTTCGAGCATGGCAGATGATATACAGGTAAATATAAAGGATATAATGACGGCGGTGGGAGAACTGATAGATTCTTCAAAAAATATACTTCAGCTTATAGAGGAAAATGTAATGAAGGACTATTCAAAAATAATTGAAATGAGCAAAGAATATCAGGATGAAGGTATAAAGATTGAATTGGTTATAAAAAAATTTTGTAATCTTACAGATGATATAAATTTGTCCCAGCAGGAATTTTCAAGTATAATCAGTAATATTACGGACTCTGTAGGCAAATGTACTGAAGCAGTAATAAACATATCCGGCAGTATGAGTTCAATAGAAGAAAAAAATTCGGATATATCTTTAAAAACTGCCCAAAATGCCGATGAAGCAAAGAAACTCATCGACATTGTCGAGCAATTTAAAGTTCAAGATTGATCGGATTTTCCCAAAAATCGTGTAATAATTTCTGATGAAATAAATGATACAATGGGAACTGTAAAAATTATCGCCATGCTTCCGGTTAGTCCTTGAATTATCTCTAAATTTACCATATCCATGTTAATAAGCTGATTATAGCTTACATTGTAGGAATAAATTATTATAATCATGGTAAGTGATGCTCCTGCAAATGCTAGAATCAATGTATTTGCCATTGTGCCCATCATGTCTCCTCCCACATTCATTCCGGATTTGAAAAGTTCTTTTTTGCTCATATTAGGATTTGATATATATATTTCTTGTATAGAAGAGGCTATTGATATGCTGAGATCCATTACTGCTCCAAGAGATGCTATTAAAATCCCGGCAGTTAATAATTCGTGTACTTTCATGCCTGATACATTTGAAATCATGTTCAAAGTTTCTACATCGGCAAAGTTAAACCCTGTCAGATGAGCCAAGTGGCCAGAGACCAGTTCAATTATTCCTGCGATAACAACTCCGGATATGGTACCAAGTATGGCAGACAAAGTCTTTGGACTCCAGTTATTTAACAAAAACAATGTTACACAGCTTGTTATAACTATTATTAGAATTGAAGCCATAATTGGTGAATATCCTCTGTATAACATTGGAACAAACAAAAATATGATACATGACAGTGTAAATACAAGCCCAATTACAGATCTGAAGCCTTTTTTCCCGCCTATTATACATAAAGAAGTGAAAAAAATAAAAATGAATGCATATTGAACAGGGGCTCTATAGTAATTGTATATCGTTATGCCATGTGAGGCGGAATTAGCCGTAGAAATTTCCACAATTACTTTCATTCCAGATTTTAGGTATACGTTATGGGTATCACTTAAATAATTTGTTACGTTTTCTACATCTCCTTTGTATTCCCCCGAAAGAATTTTAATTTGCACTTTCTGAGTCCCAAAATATATGTCTTTTGATTGTGTGAATTGTTTTAGAGAATTGTTTTTTACGGATATAACCTGAGCTTTTTCATATTTTATATAGGATTTCCCATTTTGTTTATTATATGTTACGGGATGGCTCATGTTAAAATGGTATAAAAAAATACCGAATAATATTACGGCTGCTGAAAAAATTAATACTTGAAATGTTTTTGAAGATTTAATCATAATTACCTCCATCATAATATAGAAATTATCTGAAATTTGATATACACACCATTATATTACGCAAATGAAATGTAATTATAAAATGCGTGTAAAATCTAGGTTAAATATGAAATGTTATTATTATTTTACATAGACTTTACATGAATATAACAGATAGAAATATGAAAGTTGTTAATATAATAGTGTATGTATTAATGAACTGTTAATAAAATTATTGTTTTAGGAGGAAAGTTCATCATGATGCAATATCTCAAAAAAGCAACGTCAAAAATAGCGTTATTCATGCTATGTTCTCTAGTTGTATTTTCAGGACTGGGAATGCCGATATCGACAAAAGCAGCTGAAAATGATGATACTTCTACAAGTCAGTCAGTTACAGCAACAGCAGAAGAAGGAACTCAGCCAGATATTAAAGATGTAACCTTTGCACCGGGAGCAGATCAATCACAGGTAAATTTTGCATGGTATTCAAAGGGTAATGCAGATCCACAGGTGCAGATTGCACTGAAGTCCGACATGACTGGAAGCCAGTTTCCTGAAGACAAGGCAAAGACCTTCAAGGGACAGAAATCAGAGGGAAATGAAGGATATACCTCCAACAAGGCAACAGTAACGGGACTTAAACAGGCTACTGCATATGTATACCGTGTAGGAGACGGAACTAACTGGAGTCCGGTCAATGACTATACAACACAGGATATATCTAAGGGATTCAATTTTCTGTTTGCAGGAGATCCTCAGATCGGTGCCAGTGGCAAAATAACTGAAGATGGAAACGGATGGGTTGATACACTGAATAAAGCTTTTGATAAATTCAAGGATACGGATTTTATAATGTCGATAGGAGATCAGGTAAATAACGGCAAGGAATCTCTGGATGAAAACAGCGCAGTCAAGAATGAAGGAGAATACGACCAGTTCTTCAGACCTGAGCAGCTAAAAAATATACCACTTGCAGCAATTCCGGGTAACCACGAAGGATATGGACCGGGTCACATAACTCATTTCAATGTTCCTAATATGTCAGACAAGTACGGCATATTCACCAATAACGGATTCGAGGAAGATAAAAGTAATGGAACAACAGGAAATGACTATTACTATGTATATGGAAATACGCTTTTCATGATGCTGAACAGCAACGACATTAATGCAGAGGACCACAAGGCATTCATGAAAGAGGCGATAGCAGCGAATCCAAATGTAAAATGGAAGATAGCGGCAATGCACCATTCAATCTACAGTTCTGCAAACCATGAGACGGACAAGGATATAGCGCAGAGAAGACTTACACATCCTGAGGTATTCGAGGAACTTGGAGTGGATGTTGTCCTGGACGGACATGACCACTGCTATACGAGAACATACCAGATGAAGGCTGGAGAAGCAGTTGATGTTGAGGATGCAAAAGACGGCAAGGTTACCAATCCGGAAGGGGTTCTGTATATAACTGCAAACTCTGCAAGTGGAAGTAAATACTATGAAATGCAGGAACCAAATCAGAACAATTACTATGAAGCTGTAAAATGGCAGGATCATGTTCCAACATTCTCTGATGTAAAAGTGGATGATAACAACTTTACAATAACAACATACAGAACTGATACAATGGAAGCCATCGATACCTATACTATAACTAAAACATCAGATGAACCTGGAATTGACAAAGATATTAAAGATGTAACTTTTGCACCAGGAGCAGATCAATCACAGGTAAATTTTGCATGGTATTCAAAGGGTACTGCAGATCCACAGGTACAGATTGCACTGAAGTCCGACATGACTGGAAGCCAGTTTCCTGAAGACAAGGCAAAGACATTCAAGGGAAAGAAATCAGAGGGAAATGAAGGATACACTTCCAACAAGGCAACAGTAACGGGACTTAAACAGGCTACTGCATATGTATACCGTGTAGGAGACGGAACCAACTGGAGTCCGGTCAATGACTATACAACACAGGATATATCGAAGGGATTCAATTTTCTATTTGCAGGAGATCCTCAGATCGGTGCCAGTGGCAAAATAACTGAAGATGGAAACGGATGGGTTGATACACTGAATAAAGCTTTTGATAAATTCAAGGACACTGACTTTATAATGTCGATAGGAGATCAGGTAAATAACGGTAAGGAATCTCTGGATGAAGGCAGTACAGTCAAGAATGAAGGAGAATACGACCAGTTCTTCAGACCTGAGCAGCTAAAAAATATACCACTTGCAGCAATTCCGGGTAACCACGAAGGATATGGACCGGGTCACATAACTCATTTCAATGTTCCTAATATGTCAGACAAGTATGGTATATTCACCAATAACGGATTCGAGGAAGATAAAAGTAATGGAACAACAGGAAATGACTATTACTATGTATATGGAAATACGCTTTTCATGATGCTGAACAGCAACGACATTAATGCAGAGGACCACAAGGCATTCATGAAAGAGGCGATAGCAGCGAATCCAAATGTAAAATGGAAGATAGCGGCAATGCACCATTCAATCTACAGTTCTGCAAACCATGAGACGGACAAGGATATAGCGCAGAGAAGACTTACACATCCTGAGGTATTCGAGGAACTTGGAGTGGATGTTGTCCTGGACGGACATGACCACTGCTATACGAGAACATACCAGATGAAGGCTGGAGAAGCAGTTGATGTGGAAGATGCAAAAGACGGCAAGGTTACCAATCCGGAAGGGGTTCTGTATATAACTGCAAACTCTGCAAGTGGAAGTAAATACTATGAAATGCAGGAACCAAATCAGAACAATTACTATGAAGCTGTAAAATGGCAGGATCATGTCCCAACATTTTCAGATGTAAAAGTGGACAGCAACAACTTTACAATAACAACGTATAGAACTGATACAATGGAAGCTATAGACACCTATACTATAACTAAGAAAACTTCATCAGGTGGTGGATCAGGTGGTGGCAGTTCAAGTAGTGGTTCAAATTCATCAGTTAATGTAACAAACTCAAATACAAATTCAGTTGTTAATGCAATAAAGAAATCAAGTGATAATGCAACTGTAACTATAAAGGTAGATGACAATAAAAAAGTGGAGAAAGATGTATTTGATGCAGTGAAGGGGACCGACAAAAAATTGGTGTTCACAGAAGATGGAATAGAATGGACATTTAATGGAAATGACATATCAGATACTAAATCGGTTGATATGACAGTTGATATAGCTAAAATTAAAGATTCCAAGTCGTCAAATAAGGAAGCAATTCAGCAGAAGACAAATAATGCGGATGTTACTGTAGTATCTTTTGCAGATAATGGAGAACTTCCTGGGAAAGCTACAGTTAAGATTAAACTTGACAATAGCTGGCTTGAAGATAAAGACAAAAATAATATGAATGTATATTATTACAATGAATCCAACGATACTTTCAGCAATATAGCAAACAATTTAAAAGTTGCTTCTGATAATTATATAAGTTTTGATGTAACACATAATAGTGATTATATAATATCGGATAAAGAATTGACTTCCCTGAAGCAGGTGAGACTGGGTGGATCAGACAGATATGAAACCTCGGCAAAAATATCACAGAACAAATGGTCAAGTGCAGATTCGGCAATACTGGTATCAGGTAAGGCTTTTGCAGATGCACTTAGTGCAGCACCATTTGCAAAGCAGTTGAATGCACCTATACTGCTGACTTCAAATAACTCACTGGATAAAAGTACATCGGCAGAACTTTCGAGACTGAAAGTTAAAAAAGTTTATATAATTGGTGGTACCGGAGTCGTGTCTAATTCAGTGACAAATGCTGTAAAGAGTATGAAAATAAGTGTAGAGAGAATATCTGGAGCAAACAGATATGCCACTTCACTTGCAGTTGCAAAACAGATTGGAAAACCTGCACAGATATTCATAGCTTCAGGAAAAGGCTTTGCAGATGGATTGACAATATCATCTTATGCGGCTCTATCGGGAAGTCCAATACTTCTGGTAGATGGAAGCCATCTAGAAAATGATGTGCTGCAGTATATAACGGAAAATGGCAGTAAATCATATGTAATTGGAGGAAATGGCGTCGTAAGCGATAGTATAGTCAAGAGTTTGAAGGCTGAGAGAATATCAGGAGCGGACAGATATTCTACAAACACTGCTGTATTGAATAAATTTAATGACAGCTATGATCTGTCAAATATTTATTTTGCATCGGGAAGTGATTTTGCAGATGCACTCTGTGGTTCTTCAGCAGCGGGCAAGGAGAAGGCACCCATTGTACTTATTGGAAGAATTGATTCCGGTAATACAAAAAATTATATTAACTCAAAACTTGGCTCTGCCAGTCAAATTACCATTCTCGGAGGAGAAGGGTCAATTTCAGAGAATACTGTTAATCAACTATTACAATAGCGGAAGGTATTTTAAACTAGAAGAGGGATATCTCAAAAGTAGAATATTGAGGTATCCCTCTTTTGTATCTTTGACTGTGTTAAATTTAGGTTAATAAATTTAAGTTACATATACGGAGTTCAATTTATATATAAACAATGTTAAAATGTATGGTGTAATATTAATTATTTTGTATTTGGAGGATGGGCATGGATACTATTTCAATTGCAGGATATGAGTTTATAAAAGTGGATTTAGATGGAGCAACGGCTGTATTTTCAACGGCTAAAAACAACTTGGACTTTAACAAGGCTACAATTCCGGGAAGGCAAAATATAGAAAATCTGAGCAAATGGTTTGATTTGAAAAATATAGGCTACTTGAATCAGGTCCATGGTGATAAGCTTATAGTGTATAATGGAAAATTAGAAGATGCAGATGGGATATTTACAACAGGTGCAAATACTGCAGTAGGTGTATTTAATGCAGACTGTGTTCCCGTACTTTTATATGACAGGAAGAATTCAGTTGTTGCTGCTGTGCACAGTGGATGGAGGGGAACACTCAGCCTCATACTTAAGAAAGCTGTTCAAAAGTTCAAAACAGATTATAATAGTGATGCAAATGATATTATGGTATGTATAGGTCCTCATATAGGAGTATGCTGCTATATTGTTGGAGATGAATTAATAGATAAATTCGGAAATTCAAGTTTTTATGGCGGAAAAAATATATTTGCAGGTAATAAGCTGGATTTAAAAAAATGTCTTATGTATCAGCTTGAGTATGAGGGAATTAAAGATGAAAATATAAATTGTTTAGATATATGTACGGACTGCAGCACTGATTATGAGTTGTATTCATATAGAAAGAACAAGAAGTGCGGCAGACTATTTTCATTTATTTATTTGAATTAACCTATATGTATAGAACTAATTTATAAATTAATATAAATGGAGGCAATTATGTCGGAAGAAAAAATTTTAGTAGTTGATGACGAGGAACACATATGTGAGTTAATCAAGTTTAATCTTGAAAAAAGTGGCTATAAGGTTATAACCTCAACTGATGGGCTGGATGCTATAAAAAAGGTCAGGGATGAAAGACCTAAACTGATATTGCTGGATGTTATGCTGCCTGAAATGGATGGTTATGATGTATGCAAGGAGATAAGAAAAGATAGTTCAATATCATCAATTCCAATTATAATGATAACTGCAAAGGGTGAGGAATTTGACAAGGTGCTTGGATTGGAACTTGGGGCGGATGATTATATTACAAAGCCATTTTCTGTAAGAGAGCTTGTGGCGAGAGTAAAGGCACTTCTGAGAAGAACAAATGTCAATGATAATAACAATTACTATGTGTTTGGGGATTTAAAGATTAATTTTGACAAGCATGAAATTTTAAGAAGTGATAAGAAGGTGGAACTTACTTTAAAGGAATTTGAACTCCTGCAAATACTTGTAAAGAACAAGGGGAGAGTTGTCACACGAGATTGTCTTCTTGACAGGGTTTGGGGATATGAGTATATAGGCGAAACTAGAACAGTTGATGTGCATATAAGGCATTTGAGACAGAAAATTGAAGAAGATGACAAGAAACCTAGATTTATTGAAACTATTCGTGGAATAGGATATAGATTTAATTCTGGAGAGTAGTGATAATATTATGAAAAAAAAGTTAATGAAGTCAATGCTGGGCATACTTATGCTCAGTTTAATAACTATGACTGTTTTATTTATGACTATTGAGAATCAAGAATATATACAGAATATGAAGCAGACTTTAAAAATAAACAACCAAATGGTAATAAACGCCATGAGAAAAACTGACAATAAAAATAATAAAGGTGCTATTTTTAAAAACTATTTTAAAGATACAACTTTAAGGGGAACATATATAGATAAAAAGGGGGATGTAATAAGTGATTCCGAGGAATATGGGAAAAAACTCGAGAATCATAATAGCAGGAAAGAAATAGAAGATGCTAGAAAGTATGGGACAGGTTATGATGTGAGAGTAAGTGCTACTACAAACAAGAAAACCCTTTATTTTGCCACTATGACAGGGGATGGAGACATAGTCAGAAGTGCCATGACCATGCAGATGATAAAGGGGTTGGAAATGACATATTATAAGTATTATATTCTTGTAATGATACTGTCTATACTCCTGTCTTCAATTTTTATAACGCGATTGTCACATTCGCTAGTTGCACCTGTCAAAAAACTTCAGGAGATAACAAGAAGTATGGCAGATGGAAATTTAGACAGAAGGGTGAAGATAGACAGAAAAGATGAAATTGGCAAGCTTGCGGATACTTTTAACAACATGGCTGAAAGGCTGCAGTCCACACTGAATGATTCCATAAACCAGAACAACAAACTGGAAGCCATACTTAAAAGTATGGATAGTGGAGTTATAGCCATAGATACAAATTACAGGATAATAATGATAAATCCATATGCAGAAGAGATCTTTGGCATAAATTCAGAGATAATAGGCAGAAATTTAATGGACAGCATAAGGGATTTTGAACTGGAGAATGTATTTAAAAATGATGACAACAAGTACCGTGAGATAAAAATTATATGGCCAAGAGAAAGAAATTTAAGGATAAAGACTGCGGATATAATAAATAATTCAAGAAATAAAATTGGAACAGTGGCTGTAGTTCAGGATATAACAGACATAAAGAAACTTGAGAACATGAGGTCGGAATTTGTAGCTAATGTTTCTCATGAGTTGAAGACGCCCCTTACTTCTATAAAGGGATTTTCAGAAACTTTGAGGTATGTGGATGATACGGAAAATAAGAACAAGTTTATAGATATAATAAATGATGAGGCGGATAGACTTACCAGACTTATAGATGATACTCTTACTCTTTCACATATAGAGAATAATAGAGATAGAATTGTAGAGAAGATTGATGTTGTTTCTGAGATAAAGAGTGTATGTTATCTTGTAGATACTGCAGCCAGAAAGAAAAACATAAAGATAATTACAGAGTTTTCAAAATCACTTTATATCTATGGCAACAAAGATAAGTTCAAGCAGATGATGATAAATCTGGTAGATAATGCAATAAAATATTCAGATAATGGTGGACAGGTAAAAATAACAGCAAGCTCTGAAGATGAAGTTTGTGTAATAGAGGTTGAAGACAACGGTGTGGGCATATCAAAGGAACATCAGGAAAGATTGTTTGAAAGGTTTTACAGGGTGGATAAGGCCAGATCCAGAAGCCAAGGTGGAACAGGTCTGGGACTTGCCATAGTAAAACATATAGTTATGGGATTCGCCGGTAGTATAAAAGTAGAGAGTGAAATTGGAAAAGGAAGTAAATTCATAGTTAGAATACCAATTGAAGAGGGTTCTTGATTATTGAAATATTAGTGTTAATTTTATTTAACATTAGAATAATAATACCTTAACTTTTGTGGAATAATATACTTATGTAGAATGAGTTTATGTAAAATATAGCAAATTTGAGGAGGTCTACACTAATTATGAAAAAAAGAAGCTTGAGAGCTCTTGTGGCAGCTGTGACAGTTGCAATGACAGTTGGAGTTTTTGCAGGATGTGGTTCCACTGGAGATGGAAGTACTTCAAAAAAGGACAACTCAACATCTGAGAAATTATCAGGATCAATAACCTTGGCAGGGTCAACAGCACTTCAACCACTTGCAGAACAGCTTGGTAAAACTTTTTCAGAAAAGAATTCAGGTGTTACTGTTAACGTACAGGGCGGCGGAAGTGGTACAGGATTAAAGCTTGCACTAGACGGAACTGCCAATATAGGAAATTCTGATGTTACGGCAGAATCAAAATTGTCACCAGATGACGCAAAAAAATTGGTAGATCATAAAGTATGTGCAATAGGATTTGCAGTAGTAGTCAATTCAGGAGTTAAGGTTGATAATCTTACAAAAGATCAGATCCAAAAAATATTTACAGGAGAGATAACTAACTGGAAACAGGTAGGTGGCGACGATTTAGCCATAAATGTTATCAATAGAACTAAATCATCAGGTACCAGAGCTACATTCAAGGATACTGTAATGGGTGGAAAAGATGAAAAAGAAGGACTTGGAACAACACAGGATTCAAATGGTAATGTAGAAAATGCAATAAAGGGTACTAAAGGATCAATAAGTTATCTTGCACTGTCTTACTTGACCGATGCTGTTAAACAAAATGTTAAACCTTTGAAAATAGAAGGTGTTGAAGCTACCAATGAGAATATAGAAAGTGGGAAATATCCATTCTGGTCTTATGAACATATGTATACCAAAGGAGAGGCCAAAGATATTTCAAAGGCATTTATAGATTATGTACTGGATGATGCAAATAAGGAAACAATAACTAAACTTGGATATATTCCAATGAGTGATATAAAAGCACAGTAAGATTATTTTAATGCTTTAAACGGCCGGGTTAATTGTATACCCGGCTGTCAAATTATTAGTTAAGTCTGATTTTGAGGTTGATAAAAATGAATAATAGATCTTTGTGGAAAAGTTTAAAAAATGAATACATAGGAAGAGGATTTTCAATATTTTGCGGGATTGCAATAATAATTTTAACACTTACCATTATAGTATTTATAGCATCAAAGGGATTGAATACATTTATAAAACATGAATATTCATTGACTCAATTCCTGTTCAGTTCCCAGTGGAATCCTGATGGCGACAATCCAAAGCTTGGGTCACTTATATTTATTGCAGGTTCTACGTTTGTATCACTTGGAGCAGTTTTGATAAGTGCACCGGTAGGTGTTGCACTTGCTGTTTTTATGCATTACATATCTCCTAAATTTGGTTCAAGGGTACTCCAGCCGGCATTGGAATTATTTGTTGGAATACCTTCTGTTGTATATGGTTGGATAGGTTTCAGCGTACTCATTCCATTTTTAAAATGGAATTTTGGTGGTATAGGATTCAGTTTACTGGCAGGTATATTGGTATTGAGTATAATGATACTTCCAACTATTGCAAGTATATCTGCCGATGCAGTTAAAGTTGTACCCAAAAGTTATCTTGAAGGCTCTTATGGACTAGGAGCTACCAGGTGGCAGACTATATCCAAAGTTATACTGCCTTCAGCTAAAAATGGTATATTTACAGGGATAGTACTGGGACTTGCAAGAGCCGTTGGAGAAGCACTTGCAGTGCAGATGGTAATTGGTAATTCAATAAAATTCCCTAACCATCTTTTGGGACCTACGTCTACACTTACGAGTATATTGACCATGGATATGGGAAATACCGTATCGGGAACTGCATGGAATGATGCATTATGGTCTCTGGCGCTACTATTGCTTATAATATCATTTATATTTATTATCATAATCAGGATAATTGGAAAGAGGAGTGAGGTTAAATAGTGGATGCTAAAGTTAAAGATAAAATTTGGACTGGAATCTTATATGGATTATCTGGATTTGTTATATTGCTTTTAGTGGCTTTAATAGCATATATACTATTTAAAGGCAAAGGATTCTACAGCCCATCCTTTTTATTTGGTAATGCCAAATTTGGTGAAGCTGGAGGAGGAATAGGACCACAGCTTTTCAATTCTTTTTATATGTTGATTGTAGCACTTGTAATAAGTATACCTTTCGGACTGGGAGCTGGAATATACTTGGCTGAGTATGCCAAGGAAGGAATTTTATTGAATGTAATAAGATTGTGTATAGAAACTATGGCATCACTTCCTTCCATAGTAGTCGGACTATTTGGTCTGCTGATATTTGTAGGAATGACAAATTGGGGATTTACACTTCTGTCAGGTGCATTGGCTATATCCGTACTGAATCTTCCATCTCTTACACGTATTAGTGAAAATGCTATAAGAGAAGCTGCAAAACCTGTAAAGGAGGCAAGCCTCGGACTTGGTGCAACGAGGTGGCAGACAATATGGAAGATAGTTCTGCCATCTGCAATACCTGAAATTCTAACAGGTATAATTCTTGCTGCAGGTAGAATTTTCGGAGAAGCTGCAGCACTTCTTTATACTGCAGGTATGAGTGCGCCTAAACTGAATTTTACAACTGTAAGTTTGACAAATAGTGCTTCTTCCTTTAGTTTATTCAGACCGGCAGAAACACTGGCAGTTTACATATGGAAGCTTAATTCCGAAGGTATGGTACCTGATGCAGCACAGATTGCAAATAAAGCATCTGCTGTACTGGTTGTTATGGTACTGTTGTTCAATGTTCTTGCCAGAATACTGGGCAGAAAGATATATGAATCCTATACAGGTAAAAGATAAGGAGGAAACTGATGTATATAGTACAGACTAAGGATTTGGATTTGTATTACGGGAGTGTTCAAGCTCTTAAAAAAGTGAATCTGGATGTGGAAAAAAATTCGGTCACAGCATTGATAGGACCTTCAGGATGTGGAAAGTCAACATTTTTAAGAACTCTCAATAGAATGAATGATCTTATAAGTTCGGTGAGAATAGAGGGAAAAGTTTTATTTGATGAAAAAGATATATATGAGAATTATGATATAATAGAATTGAGAAAAAGAGTTGGTATGGTATTTCAAAGTCCTAATCCTTTCCCAATGTCAATATATGACAATGTTGCCTATGGTCCAAGGATACATGGAATAAAAAATAAAGGCAAACTGGATGAAATTGTAGAAAATAGTTTAAAAGGATCTGCTATATGGGATGAGGTCAAAGACAGACTGGACAGAAATGCCCTTGGATTGTCCGGAGGTCAACAGCAAAGAGTTTGTATAGCCAGGACTTTGGCTGTGGAACCCGAGGTATTGCTGATGGATGAACCAACATCTGCCCTGGACCCTATATCAACCTTGAAAATAGAAGAGCTTATGGATGTGCTCAAGAAAAAGTATACTGTCATAATCGTAACTCATAATATGCAGCAGGCAGGGAGAATATCGGATTATACCGCTTTTTTCCTAAATGGAGAAATAGTTGAAGATGGAAAAACTGAAGATATATTTTATAAACCGCAGGATAAGAGAACGGAGGATTATATAACTGGAAGATTTGGCTAATATTGGATTAGAATTAACTTGAATATTATGGTAACTACAGTTATAATTATAAAAATATGAGAGGAAGTGATGATTATGACAAGGATGGGTTTTGATTATGCGTTAGATGAAATGCATAATGATTTATTGAGAATGGGAAGCATAGTTGAAAAGCAAATTCATAAGTGTATAGAATCTCTGGTAAATCATGATGAAGATCTAGCAAGACAAACTATAAAAAATGATGATTTGGTTGACGACCTCCAGAGAGAAATAGAAGACAAATGTATAAAATTAACTGCAAAGGAGCAGCCGCTGGCCATAGATTTAAGGACAATATTTACTACTACCAAGCTTGTAACGGATCTCGAAAGAATGGCAGATCATGCGGTAGATATAGCTAAAGTTACCATCAGGCTGAAGGATGAGGATTATGGAAAAGAGCTAGTGGATATACCGGAAATGTCAAGAATAGTGAATGAAATGATAAAAATAGCTCTGGATTCTTATGTAAAAAGAGATGTAAAGATGGCTTACGAAGCTTGTAATATGGATGACAAAATAGATGCCCTTTTTAAAAATGTGTTTACTGAAATGCTTAAGATTATGGTAAAAGATGGCAGCAAGATCAATCAGATGACTCAGCTTTTATTTGTATGCAAGTATTTGGAAAGAATAGCAGATAGGGTGACAAATGTATGTGAAGGAACTATATATCTAGTAACAGGGGAGCAAAAGGATTTAAATGAATAAGTTTCAATTTCATGACTTTAAGGGGTTAGCTGAAGACAAATTTAAACTGTCTTCAGCTAATCCTTTTTTATAAAAGTACTATGTAAAATTTTATTTAACCTGCATATAAATTTTATTTAATATTTAAATAGTACTATATAATCTGTAAGCAAAAATTAACGGAGGTATTTAATTATGGAGGGATCAAAATCAGTAGATAAGGTAAATTCAACTAGAAGTAGAACTTTTGACAATAAGAAGATCCTAAGTGCAGTAGAACCGTACTTTTATATTGCACCATGTCTTGTAATATTTATTGGATTTACTTATTTCCCATTTTTCAAGACTATATATTTAAGTTTATTCAATACAAATGCACAAGGAGAAATGAGTTCCTTTGCAGGTTTGTCAAATTACATTGATTTACTCAAGTCGCCTTCTTTTATCAATAGCATGATTGTTACTTTTAAATATGTAATTGTGACTACAATACCATCTATATTAATAGGATTCATGCTGGCACTTGTGTGTAACAACAGGCTGAAATTAAGGGGATTGTTCAGCACCATGTATGCCATGCCCATGGCAGTTTCTTCGGCTTCGGCGGCGATAATATGGATGCTTCTATTCAATCCAAGTATAGGACTGATAAATTTTCTTTTGAAAAGAAATATAGGATGGCTTACAAGTCCATTCTGGGGATTTGTGGCAGTATCCATAGTTGGCATATGGCTTAACAGCTGTATAAATTTTATATTTATAACATCAGGACTTAAAAATATTCCAAAGGAATTGCTGGAAAGTGCATCTATAGATGGGGCAAGTTATCTTCAGCGCTTGAAAAATGTTATAATACCCTGCCTTTCACCGACACTTTTCTTTGTATTGATTATAAATATTATAAATGGATTTCAAACTTTCGGGCAGATAAATATAATGACGTTGGGAGGTCCTGGTGAGGCTACCAATGTACTTGTGTATTCTATTTATAGAGACGCATTTTTCAATAACAGATTCGGTGCTGCAAGTGCGGAATCAATAATTCTGTTCTTACTTATGCTGATAATAACATTGTTTCAATTCAGATATGAGAATAAAAAGGTATTTTATAAATAGAAAATAAATAATATGTTGGAAGGTAAATTTTATGAAAAGAAACATAAACAAACCGATTCTTTATATTGTGAATATAATATTTGGACTGATGGCAATAGCACCTATTTTATATGCGTTAACGATTAGTCTTATGCCGCCTGATCAGATATTTTCATATCCACCGAAATTAATACCTAAAAGACTTTATTTCCAAAATTACATGGATGCACTGAATGCAGCTCCAATAATAAAATTTATAATCAATAGCTTTATTGTGTCTTTGGGAGTTACTGCAGGACAGATTATAACATCATGTTTAGCAGCTTTTGCATTTTCATTTTTCAATTTTAGGGGAAAGAAAATATTGTTTATAGCTGTACTTGCAACCATGATGATACCGGCGGAATCAATTATGATATCCAATTATCTTACTGTTGGTTCCTTTGGATGGCTGGACAGTTACAAGGCTCTTGTTGTTCCGTATTTAAGTGCTGCAATGGGAATATTTATGATGAGACAGTATTATCTGACACTCCCAAAAGAACTTCAGGAAGCTGCAAAAATAGATGGCTGTAGCAATTTCAAGTTTTTTACCAGAATAGTATTCCCGATGTCAAGGCCAGTGGTAGGTTCTCTTGGAGTCTATACATTCCTGATTACATGGAATCAATATTTATGGCCGCTGCTTGTGACAAGTAAAGATAACTCAAGAACTGTTCAGATAGGGATAAGTATGTTGCAATTTTCTGAAAATAAGTCATTCGGATTGATAATGGCAGGTATTGTCATGGTATTGTTGCCTTCAATTATAATCTTTATATTTGGTCAGAAACAGCTGATAGAAGGAATGACATCCGGATCAGTAAAAGGTTAAAATAATAAATTTTGAGAGGAGAATTATAATGAAAAAGAAATTTGTAAGTTTGCTGATAGCTGCATTGATGACAGGAAGTATGGTGACGGGCTGCGGCAGTAGTGGGGGGCAGACGTCAAATAGTAATAAATCTGTTGAAATAACTTTCTGGCATTCCATGTCAGGGAAAAACGGACAAGCACTTCAGAAAATGGTAAATGACTTCAATGGTTCCCACAAGAACATCAAGGTTAATGCTCAATATCAGGGGAAATACGATGATGCCATAAATAAATTGAAAAGTGCGCAAAGGACAAAAAATGGACCTGATGTAATGCAGACCTATGATATAGGTACAAGATTCATGATAGACAGCGGGTGGGTCAAGCCGATGCAGGATTTTATAGATGATGAAAAGTATGATGTATCAAGTCTGGAACCCAATATAGCAGGTTATTATACAGTTAATAACAAATTATATTCCATGCCGTTCAATTCATCTACACCTATACTTTATTATAATAAAGATGCCTTTAAAGCAGCAGGTTTGGATCCAAACAAGCCGCCGAAGACATTTTCGGAACTTGAAAGTGCAGCTGCGAAACTGACTAAAAAGGATGGATCGGGAAAAGTTACTCAGTATGGATATGCAATGGCCATATATGGTTGGTTTTTTGAACAATTTATAGTTAAACAGGGACAAAACTATGCGGATAATGGAAATGGAAGAGAAGCAGCTCCAACATCAGTGGAATTTGATAAAAATGGAGCAGGATTAAAGGTATTGAATGAATGGCAGAAACTAGTGAAGTCCGGCAATGCAGGCAATTTTGGAAGAAATGAAGATGATACGGAAAATGCTTTTATAGCAGGTAAGACTGCCATGTATATCGAGTCTACGGCAGATTTGTCAGCTGTATTAAGTGGTGTTGGCGGCAGATTTCAGGTTGGAACTGCATTTTTACCATCCTTTGATGGAGTAAAAGACGGTGGCGTTTCTATAGGAGGAGCCTCTTTATGGGCACTTGATACAAAGGATACTGAAAAGGAAAAAGCAACGTGGGAATTTATAAAGTATATGGTATCACCTGATGAACAGGCTTACTGGGCTACACAGACAGGATATTTTCCTGTAACCCAAAAAGCCTATGATTCACAACTCATGAAAGACAATTTAAAGAACAAGCCGCAATTTCAAACTGCCATAGAACAGCTTCATGCATCACCTAAAACAGCTAGAGGAGCACTTATGTCGGTATTTCCTGAAGCTAGGCAGACAGTTGAATCCAATATAGAACAAATGCTCCAGAACAAGCAGTCTCCAGAACAAACTGTAAAAAATTCTGCAGATAGCATAAATTCAGCCATTCAAAAATATAATCAAGAGAATAAAAAATAAGAGAGGATTCCAGGTATGAATAGAACTTTGAATATTGCACATAGGGGATTCAGTGGAGTATATCCTGAAAATACCATGCTGGCCTTTAGAAAAGCGGTGGAAGCTGGTGCAGATGGCATAGAAACAGATCTTCATGTAACAAAAGATGGTGTTATAGTTGTTTGTCATGATGAAACTCTGGATAGAACTACTAGTGGAACCGGATTTATAAAAGACCGTACTTATGAATATATAAGAAAGCTTGATGCAGGAAGTGGCGAGAAAATCCCGAGTTTGGATGAGATATTGAGTTATATGAAAGATAAGAAGTTGCTTTTAAATCTGGAGCTTAAAAATGATATTGTTCATTATGACAATCTTGAGAAAAATGTAATAGACAAAATATATAAGTATAGTATGGAAAGTAATGTGATATTATCTTCTTTCAACCACAACTCCATGAAAAGGGTAAAAGAGTATGATGGCAGTATAAAAACAGGATTATTGTATGGTTCGCCAATTTATAAGCCGGAAGAATATGCAGAGAAAATGGGGGCAGATGCACTTCATCCCCTGTTTTCCCTTGTAATGAATGAGAAGATAGTCAATGATATCAAAAAAAATGGCATACTCATAAATACCTATACGGTAAACAAGGTAGATGACATGAGAAAACTTATGAATCTGAAAGTGGATGGTATTATAACAAACTATCCTAATATACTTGAAAAATTGCTTTAGTGGCAGATATCAAGTTAGGAGGTAATAATTAAATATGGCAGGTTTGTCTTTAAAACATGTGTGTAAGGTATATCCAGGCGGTGTTGATATAATTAAAGATTTTAATCTGGATATAGAAGATAAAGAATTTATAGTATTTGTTGGACCTTCAGGATGTGGTAAGTCCACAGTGCTAAGAATGATTGCAGGACTTGAAGAGATAACGGAGGGGGAATTGTATATAGAAGATGAACTTGTGAATGAAGTGACACCCAAGGATAGAAATGTTGCCATGGTATTTCAGAATTATGCATTATATCCACATATGACCGTGTATAACAATATGGCTTTTGGACTTAAAATGAGGAAGGTACCAAAACATAAAATAGACGAAAAAGTTAAAGAAGCAGCTGAAATACTTGATATATCTGGTTTGTTGAGCAGAAGACCCAAAGAACTTTCAGGCGGTCAAAGACAGAGAGTTGCCATGGGAAGGGCTATAGTCAGAAATCCAAAAGTATTTTTAATGGATGAACCTCTGTCAAACTTGGATGCTAAATTAAGAGTTCAGATGAGAGCGGAGATATCCAAGCTTTATAAGAAACTGAAGACGACTTTTATATATGTTACCCATGACCAGATGGAGGCAATGACACTTGGCACCAGAATTGTGGTTATAAAAGATGGTATTATTCAGCAGGTTGATGCTCCACAGGAAATATACAATCATCCTGTAAATGTATTTGTAGCAAGTTTTATTGGAAGTCCACAGATGAACTTTATTGATGCTGGTCTGAGGTATATAGATGGAAAACTTGCAGCTTTGTTTGGAGATGGCGGAAAGATAGATGTGCAGGATGACACGGCAAAATTTCTAGAAAAGAAAGATCTTGTTAATAAAGACGTGATAATTGGAATAAGGCCTGAAAACATAAAAATTCAGCAGGATGGTTGTGAAGATGAACATTTAATGGAGTTTAATGTGGATCTGACAGAACTGATGGGGGCGGAAAGCTATGTATACTTATCTAGAGGCAATGTCAGTATTATAAGTAGGGTAGAAGGAATAGTAAATGCCAGATCAGGGGATAAAATAAGAATATATTTTGATTCAGACAAGATTCATATATTCGACAAAAAAACACAATTAGCAGTTTTGTAAATTAAGAAGAGCTGCTGCAGAGTTTACTTTGCAGCAGCTCTTCTTTTAGCTATATTTGTATGTTAAGTTTATATTTCAATATTGTTAAGTTTATGTTATACTTTATAAGGTTAGTTATGCATATTTCAATGATTGGAGGAAATATAATTGTTTAGTTTTACTCCTAAGGAAGATAAATTTTATAATCTTTTCATAGAAGATGCCAATATAGCTTATAAGGCTGCTAATTTATTGGTGGATTTTTTGTATAATCTTGGTGATGCTGAACAAAACATAGAGAATTTGAAAAATATAGAGCATGAGGGCGACAAAAAGCAGCATGAAATCTTAAAAGAGTTAAACAGGACGTTTATTACCCCTTTTGACAGGGAGGATATCTACAGTATAGCCAAGGGAATGGATGATATTATCGATCTTATAGAATCTACCGCCAGCAGATTTGTCATGTTAAATGTAGATGTCTGTACCGATGAGGCAAAAAAGCTTGCAGGAATGATTTTGAACTGCTGCAGTGAAATTATAACTATAATGGAAGAACTGAAAGGCATGAAGGCAACAAAAAAGCTTTCGCAAAAGATAATAAAGGTCAACGGCATAGAGGAAAAAGGAGATGTGATTTCAAGAGAGGCCATTAAGAAAATATTCAGAAGTAATATGAAGGTTATAGACATCATAAAATGGAGGGAGATATATCAATATCTTGAAGATACACTTGATTCTTGTGAGGATATAGCCAACATTGTTGAAGGGGTAGTAATGAAAAATGCTTAGTTATACGTTGATATTAACTATTATAATAGTTTTAATAGCTGTAGTGTTTGATGTTATCAATGGATTCCATGATAGTGCCAATGCTATAGCCTGTTCGGTTTCAAACAGGGTTCTATCTATGAAACAAGCTATAGTTATTTCTGCTGCACTGAATTTTACGGGTGCTTTTATGAGTGTAAAAGTTGCTGAGACTGTTGGAAGTGGCATAGTTCATCCAAATGATATAACCCAGAAAGTAATTATAGCTGCATTGATTGGAGCTATAATATGGAATTTGATAACCTGGTATTTTGGAATACCAAGCAGTTCTTCACATGCCCTTATAGGGGGATTGATAGGTGCAGCTGTTGTATATAAAAGTTCATTTCTAATTGTATACTGGTCAAATCTTTTTTGGAAGGTAATAATATGGCTCATATTATCACCTATAATAGGATTTATAGTAGGATTTATTTATATGAATATTATAAACACATTTCTGGTTAATTCAAGACCATCAAGCGTAAGAAAGATATTTTCAAAAGCTGAGATATTATCTACTATGTTTTTAGCTTTAAATCATGGGGCAAACGATGCTCAAAAGACAATGGGAATTATAACTATGACTTTGATGAGCGCAGGCTTCATCAAAGAATTTTCGGTGCCTCTATGGGTAAAAATAACCTGTGCACTTGCAATGGCACTTGGTACAGCACTTGGAGGAAAGAGGATAATCAAAACCATGGGATCGAAAATGGCCAAAATATCGCCTGTAAGCGGGTTTTCGGCTGAACTGGGTGCATCCAGCGTAATCCTTACAGCCACTATGTTTGATGCCCCCGTAAGTACGACACATATAATAACTACTGCGATAATGGGAGTAGGTGCATCAAAAAGATTTTCAGCAGTAAGATGGACTGTAGCAAAGGATATACTTGTAACATGGATATTTACCATACCAGGATGTGCTGTTATTTCAAGTATAATCATGAAACTGATGAAGATTCTCTAAGTATTTTCTACATATTTATATACAAGCCTATTTGACTAAATACTGATATTAATATATTCTAATAGTACAATTATATTTGGGAGTTTTTCTAATGAAGAATGAAATATCTGCAGTGAAAAAAGGCAGTATAGCAGAGGAAATGGGCGTAGAAGTTGGAGACAGACTTTTAACCGTCAACAACAAAGAAGTTGAAGATATAATAGACTATAAATTCTTGATAAGTGATGATTACATAGAGGTTGAAATAGAGAAAAAAGACGGAGAGTTATGGACACTTGAAATAGACAAGGAATATGATGAGGATCTGGGCCTGGAATTCAAAGATTTTATATTGGATAAACCAAAAAGCTGCCATAACAAGTGTATATTTTGTTTTATAGATCAATTGCCAGAGGGAATGAGAGAAACACTGTACTTTAAAGACGATGATTCGAGACTTGCATTTCTTCAGGGTAATTTTGTTACTCTTACAAATATGAGTGAAACAGATATGGATAGGATAATTAAATATAAAATAAGTCCCATAAATATATCTGTACATACAACTGATCCGGAATTGAGAGTAAAAATGCTTAACAACAGATTCGCTGGCAATTTATATGATAGGTTGAAAAAGCTTGCTGACGCCCATATAAAAATGAATTGCCAGATAGTCTTATGTCCTGATATAAATGACAATGAAAAGCTTGAGAAAACAATTGAGGATCTTTTTAAATTATATCCCGAAATTAAAGACGTGGCGGTGGTACCTGTTGGAGTTACTAAATACAGAAAGGGCCTCTTTAATATGAAATTATATGATAAGTGTTCCGCAGTCAGGCAGCTTGACAGGATGAATATTCTCCAGCAGAAGTATATTTCTAAAATAGGTCAACCTTTTATCAAAATGTCAGATGAATTTTATGTTATTGCAGGAAGAGACGTTCCGGATTCCAGTTTTTATAATGGATTCAGTCAATTGGAAGATGGCGTTGGAATGATACGGCTGTTTAGAAATAATATAAATATTGGTCTTGAAAACCTTAAAAATTACCCTTCTAATTTAAAGGGTTCTTTTACGTTTATTACAGGAAAATCTGCTTATAACGAAATAAAAAGTGCAGCGGATAAAATTATGAAAATAAATAATAATATTTCTATAGAAGTGAGAGGAATAGTGAATAATTTTTTTGGAAGTACAATAACTGTAGCTGGTCTTGTTACGGCATGTGATATAATTAAACAGTTAGGAGGATGCAGTTTGGGGGAGAATGTAATTATTCCAGAATGTATGCTCAGAAAGGGATATGAAATTGCCATGGATAAAAGAAGGGTATTTTTGGACGATATAACAGTAGAGGAGCTTGAACATGAACTTGGCAGGAAAATATGTATATGCAAATACAGCGGCGAGGATTTAGTAGATATTATAATAGAAAATTCAACTTTGTAATATAAAGGAGAAATGAGTTATGGGAAAACCGATAGTAGCAATAGTGGGAAGGCCGAATGTAGGAAAATCCACACTATTTAACAAGCTGGCAGGAAAGAGGATATCCATAGTAGGAGATAAGCCTGGAGTTACAAGAGACAGAGTATATGCAGAAGCAGAATGGCTTAAATATAATTTTACTATAATAGATACTGGAGGAATTGAGCCTGAAAGCAGCGACATGCTTATTTCACAGATGAGAAGGCAGGCACAGATAGCCATAGAAACAGCTGATGTAATAATATTCATAGTGGATGGAAAAGAAGGCCTTACCGATGCAGACAGAGAAGTTGCCCAGATGCTGCGGAAAAGCGGGAAAAATATAGTCCTTGCAGTAAATAAAATAGATAATATCAAGTTTGAGGACAATGCTTATGAATTCTATAATCTGGGTATAGGTGATCCTATAGCCATATCGGCTTCACAGGGACTTGGACTTGGAGATATGCTTGATGAGGTAGTCAAATACTTCAAACATGAAAATACCGATTCTCAAGATGATGAATACATAAAGATAGCTTTCATAGGGAAACCCAATGTAGGAAAATCTTCACTCATAAATAAACTGCTTGGAGAAGAAAGGGTAATTGTAAGTGATATACCAGGTACTACGAGGGATGCTGTGGACAGTTATCTTGAAAGGGACGGAGACAAATTCATTCTAATAGATACTGCAGGTATAAGAAGGAAGAACAAAGTAAAAGAAGAAATCGAAAAATACAGTGTTATAAGAACCTACACTGCCATAGAAAGGGCTGATGTATGTATTCTGTTGCTGGATGCCACTCAGGAAATAAGTGACCAGGATGAAAAAATAATAGGCTATGCACATGAAATGAGAAAATCCATAATGGTTGTAATAAACAAGTGGGATCTTATAGAAAAGGACACAAAAACCATGAATAAATTCAAGAACATGATAGATAAAAGCCTATCCTTCATGTCTTATGCTCCATATATTTTTATATCTGCTAAAACGGGACAGAGAGTTGGAAAGGTTCTGGATACAGTAAAAACATGTTATGACAATTACAACAAGCGGATCAAGACGGGAATACTGAATGATGTGATAAACAGGGCTATTATGATGAAAGAACCACCTGTAATGGGAACCAGGAGACTTAAGATCTATTACGTTACGGAAATTGGGGTAAAACCTCCTACGTTTGTATTTTTCGTAAACGATAGTGGATGTGTTCATTTTTCATATAGTAGATATCTTGAAAATCAGCTTAGAGAAAATTTTGACTTTACAGGTACGGGAATAAAACTTGAATTTAGGGAAAGGAAGGAATGATATTGAAAAATCGTGTATGTTTTCTGGGAGCAGGAAGTTTTGGAACGGCGCTCTCTTTAATACTGTCAACGAGTGGAAAAGAAGTTTTGCTCTGGGATAGAAATAAAGACATGGTTGATAATATTAACAGAACAAGACAAAATATAAAGTATTTGAAGGATATATTTCTTCCATCTGGAATAGAAGCTACCAATGATCTGGAATATGCAGTCAGTGTAAGCAGCGGTATAGTTCTTTCTGTACCTTCTCATGTTATTGGAGACATGTGTAGAAGCATTAAGAAATATACAAAAGATTATCAGATAATTATAAATATTGCCAAAGGCATTGATGAAAAAAGTGGAAACAGACTTTCACAGATAATAGAAAAAGAACTTCCACACAATAGAGTAGTTGTACTTTCGGGGCCGAGCCATGCTGAGGAAGTGGCAAGATTTATACCTACGGCTATAGTTGCATCTTCAAAAGACATGGAAGCCGCAAAAGATGTCCAGGACACTTTTATGATGGATAAATTCAGAGTATATACAAATCCAGACATAGTAGGTGTTGAAATAGGTGGGGCAGTTAAAAATATAATTGCTCTGGCGGCGGGAATATGTGATGGTATAGGATATGGTGACAATTCAAAAGCCGCACTTATGACTAGGGGAATAAGCGAAATAACAAGAATAGGAGTGCAGCTTGGTGGCAAGAAGGATACATTTTCAGGACTTACAGGAATAGGAGATCTTATAGTTACATGTACCAGCATGCACAGCAGGAACAGAAGGGCTGGAATACTTATAGGCCAGGGAAGGTCCAAAGAAGAAGCTGTTGAAGAGGTAGGAATGGTAGTTGAAGGTATAAGGGCCTGCAGGGCTTTTTACAACCTGAAGAATAAACTTGGAATCCAGATGCCCATAACAGATGCACTGTATAGAGTGCTTTTTGAGGGAAAGGCTCCCGAGGAAGCTGTTTATGAACTTATGACAAGAGATAAGAAAGATGAAAATAGTTAAAATTTTTTGTGAGCAATAAGAATAATATTCAAGTATGTTAAATATATATATATTGTTATTATTATATTTTGGGGGGTATATTTTGGATAACTTTGATATATATAAGGACATAGCTGAAAGGACACAGGGAGATATATATGTAGGAGTTGTAGGACCCGTGAGAACAGGCAAGTCAACTTTCATAAAGAGATTTATGGAACTCATGGTGCTGCCTAACATGGATAATTCCTATAAGAAACAGAGAGCCAAGGATGAATTGCCGCAGAGTTCATCGGGTAAAACAATCCACACTACGGAGCCTAAATTTATTCCTAATGAGGCGGTGGAAATAAACCTGAACGAGAATACAAAATTCAAGGTGAGAATGGTCGACTGCGTAGGATACATTGTTAAGACGTCACTTGGATACAAGGAGGGAGAAGAAGCCAAAATGGTATCTACTCCCTGGTATGATCATGAGATACCATTTGAAGAAGCTGCCGAAATAGGCACCAAAAAAGTAATAAATGAACATTCAACTATAGGATTTTTGATAACTACGGATGGTTCTATTGCCGACATATCAAGAGAAGATTATGTGGAACCTGAATCCAGAGTTGTTGATGAACTCAAATCTATAAACAAGCCATTTATAATAATACTTAATTCAAAGCATCCCTATGATCCTGATACAATAGATATTAAAAGATCCATGGAGAACAAGTATGATGTTCCGGTGCAGATAATGGATGTGCTGAACATGCAGGATGAAGATATAACAAATGTATTTCAGAGAATTCTAAAAGAATTTCCTATAAAGGAAATCAACATAGATATTCCGGAATGGATAGAAAAATTGGATCTTTCGCATTGGCTTAAGGTTGATTTTATAAATCTTGCCAGGGACATGTGCAAGAACATATACAAGGTAAGGGATATAGAAAAGTCAATAGATGGATTCAGTGATGTTGAATTTATAGGGACATCTACAATTAAAGAGATAAACATGGGAGAAGGAACGTCGCGGATTGAAATTCAGCCTAAAAAGGATTTGTTTTATAAAATACTCAGTGAAGTATGCGATGAGGAACTTCACAGTGAGAGCGATCTCCTGAATGCAATAATTGATATGCACGGTGCAAAGGTTGAGTATGACAAGGTGGCGGATGCTTTAAAGGATGTAAAGGAAAATGGATATGGACTGGTTGCACCACAGCTGTCTGAAATGAAACTGGAGGAGCCGCAGATAGTCAAACAGGGCAACCGATTTGGGGTGAAATTAAAGGCCAGTGCACCTTCACTTCATTTTATAAGGGCGGATATAGAAACGGAAATATCGCCTATAATGGGAACAGAAAAGGAAAGCGAGGAAATGGTAAAATCACTTTTGGAGCAATTTGAAAGTGATCCTTCAAAAATATGGCAGAGCAATATGTTTGGTAAGTCTCTGGAAATACTAGTAAAAGAGGGGCTGCAGAACAAATTGTATAAAATGCCTGAGGATGTCCAAATTAAGATACAGAAGACTCTTCAGAAGATAATAAATGAAGGAAACGGCGGGCTGATATGTATAATACTTTAAACTAAAAATAGGATTTGATGCTAAAATTATTTTGTTTTCAGCATTAAATCCTATTTTTGTAGATGATTAGAAAAATATTTTATAAAAACATATATTTTATGGTATAATCGTTTTAAATCAGTATTTAATCTAGATGATTTAATAGTACAAAATCTCTTGAAATTATAATTGCTATTAACGTATAATAATTAATATTGACTTATAAGGTAATGTGGAAGGATGAAATTTTAATGATTAAAAGTATGACGGGATTTGGAAGGGGAAATGCAGACAGTCCTGACAGGAGCTTTATGGTAGAAATGAAAACTGTCAATCACAGGTACTGTGATTTGAATATAAGAATGCCTAAAAGTTTTATGCCTATTGAGGACAAAATAAGAAAGTTTATACTGGAGAAGATAAACAGAGGGAAAATAGATGTATTTATTACTCAAATCAACTATGAAAACAAGACGACTAAAGCGGTACTGGATGAAAATCTTGCAGACAGCTATGTTGAGTGTCTCAAAAAGATAAAAGACAGGTATAATATAAAAGAGGAGCTGTCTGCAGGGCTTATTTCTAAATTCCCAGATGTAATAACAATAAAACAGGAAGATGAGGATCTGGATGAAATCTGGAACATATTGAAGCCAGCTCTCGGGGAAGCACTGAATATGCTTCTTGGTATGAGAGAGAAGGAGGGAATCAAGCTTAAGAATAACGTTACTTTAAAATGCGATTCTATTCTGAAATATTTAAGGGCCGTAAGTGAAAAATCATATACTCTGGTAGACGAATTCAGACAGAAATTGGATGAAAAATTAAAGGAACTGCTTAAAGGATACGATATAGATGAAAGCAGAATTGCAATGGAAGCTGCAATATTCGCAGATAAATCCTGTATTGACGAGGAGATTGTAAGACTTGGAAGTCATGTGGAACAATTCAGGGATACACTTGAGTTGAATGAACCTGTTGGCAGAAAATTAGATTTTATATTACAGGAAATGAATAGGGAGGCAAACACTATAGCTTCTAAATCCACAAACTTGAAAATAACGGAATTTGTTTTAAACATAAAAAACGAAATAGAAAAAATAAGAGAGCAAATTCAAAACATAGAATAATGTATAGGAGGAAAATATGGGCATAAAATTAATAAATATAGGTTTTGGAAATATTGTTTCAGCTAATAGATTGGTAGCTATAGTAAGTCCCGAATCCGCCCCGATAAAGAGAATAATACAGGAGGCACGCGACAGGGGAATGCTTATAGATGCTACTTATGGAAGAAGAACAAGGGCGGTTATAATAACTGACAGTGATCATATAATATTATCTGCTGTGCAGCCGGAAACTGTAGCACACAGATTATCATCCAACAAGGACGTAGAAGAAGATATAGCAGAGGTTGAGGAATAATGGCTAAAAATGGACTTTTGATAATAATATCAGGACCTTCAGGTACCGGAAAGGGTACTGTCTGTAAGTCACTGCTGAAAAAAAATGATTTCTGGCTCTCCATTTCAGCAACTACCAGAAATCCAAGGGAAGGTGAAATAAACGGTACAAATTATTATTTTTTGACAAAACAGGACTTTGAAAGTAAAATAGGAAATAATGATTTTTTGGAATATGCTGAGGTCTATGGCAACTATTACGGTACACCTAAGGACAAGGTATTGGAAGCTATAAATCAGGGAAGAGATGTACTGCTTGAGATCGACATACAGGGAGCCCTTAAAGTAAAAGAAAGCTACCCGGATGGAATTTTTATATTTATACTTCCACCTTCCATGGATGAACTCAAACACAGAATAATAAACAGGGGAAGCGAAACTGCAGAATCCTTGATGATCAGATTTAAATCAGCATATAATGAAATAAATTACATATCCAAGTACAATTATGCAGTCATAAATGATACCGTACAAAATGCAGTAGAAAAAATTGAGAGTATAATTACGGCTGAAAAGTGCAGAGTATATAGATTGAAGGACGACATATTCAAGTTTAAGGAGGATATTTCAAATGAATAATTCTATGATTAATCCATCTATAGTAGACTTATTGAAAAAAGTTGACAGCAGGTATACTTTAATTACTGTAGCTTCTAAAAGGGCAAGACAATTGGTAGATGGAGCAAAACCGCTTGTAAAGCTAGATTCCACTAAGCCCGTTACTGTAGCTATAAATGAAATTGACAAAGGGTTAATACATTTTGAAAGTGTAAGAGAAGGTATAAAATAATGAATGGAAATAAAAAGACAGTGGTTATGGGCGTAACAGGAGGAATAGCTGTTTATAAAGCTCTTGATGTAGTGAGCAGATTGAAAAAAAGAAATATTGATATTCATGTTATAATGACAAAATCTGCTGTCGAATTTGTTGCACCTCTGAGTTTTCAGACAATCAGCCAGAATATGGTAAGTACGGATATGTTTTGTGAACCCAAAGCCTGGGAGATACAGCATATATCTTTGGCAAAACGGGCCGATCTCATGCTTGTCGTACCTGCTACTGCAAATATAATAGGAAAAATTGCATCAGGGATAGCGGATGATCTCCTGTCAACTACGATTATGGCAACCAGGGCACCAGTAGTTTTTGCACCTGCTATGAATACAAACATGTATGTAAATCCTATTGTACAGGAAAATATAAATAAGTTGTCAAAGCTTGGTTATGATTTTATAAAACCGCAAAGTGGAAGACTTGCCTGTGGTGATATAGGAGAAGGAAAGCTTGCCGATACAGCATTTATAGCAGATGCTGTAGAAAGCATGCTTTATGATAAGAAGGACATGAGAGGGAAAAGAGTACTTGTGACTGCAGGACCTACACTTGCAAATATAGATCCTGTAAGATATATAACCAACAGATCTTCGGGAAAAATGGGATATTCCATAGCTGAAGAGGCAAGAGACAGGGGAGCTGAAGTTACACTTGTTTCAGGACCTACGAATTTACCTGTACCCTTTGGTATTAAATTTATAAAGGTAACTACCAATAACGACATGCTTGAAGCAGTAGTAAATAATTTTGAATTTCAGGATATAGTTGTTAAAGCAGCAGCAGTATCTGATTATAAACCCAAAGTATATTCAACAAAAAAGATAAAGAAGAGCGGCGATGAGCTTTCTCTCGATTTTGTAAGGGACAATGATATATTGAAAAAACTCGGAGAAATGAAAAAAAACCAGATTCTTGTTGGATTTGCCGCAGAAAGCAATGATTTGATAGAAAATGCAGGCCGAAAACTTGAAAAGAAGAACCTGGATTACATAGTGGCAAATAATATAGTACATGATGATACAGGTTTTGCCTCGGATGACAATAAGGTTGTTATATTGTCCAGAGATGGAAGAAAGCTGGATTTGGTAAAGATGAGCAAGAGAAATCTTGCAAGGAGATTGTTTGATATAATAAATGACGGTAACTAAGAGGGGTTGGCAAAATACCTCTCTTATTTGATGTATAAGGTTAAAAAGGTGATAAGGTGAATTATGCAGGCATAATTGTAAATAATACTTTTGTGGAATTGGATAGAATTTTTACTTATAAAGTACCTGATAAAATGAAAGATTCAGTGCATATAGGTACCAGAGTCAAGGTTCCCTTTGGAATTTCAAATAAGAGTATAGACGGTTTTGTAGTCAGAATATATGATAATATAGATAATATGAAGTTTAAAAGGGGAATTAAATCGATTCTGGAAATATGCGATGAGTTTCCTCTTTTTACAGAAAAAAATCTGGAACTGATGGAAGAGATGAGAAATAGATATTTATGTACTTATCTAGAATGTATAAAAGTATTCCTACCTACAGGTATAATAAAGGGAGTAAAAAATAAAGAACAGACTCTTTTATACAGGGGAAATAATTTAACCGAGAAGTTTTTAAAATATCCATATACTGAGATTTATGATATTTTATGTAGGGATGATGGAAAATATACAAAAAACTCATTGAGCAAAAAATATGGATTGTCATTATCATCTGTAAATACTATGATTAAACATGGATTTATATTCACTCAAAAAAAAATTGTTGAAAGATATGATGACAGCAGCTATGGAACATATTCGCGAAGAGAACTTAATGTGGAACAGGTGAATGCAGTCAATTACATATTGAATTCCAGAAGCAGAATATTTTTAATCCATGGAGTTACGGGAAGCGGCAAAACTGAAATATATATGAATCTTGTGGACAGAGCTATTTCTGAAAACAGAGAAAGCATAGTACTGGTACCGGAAATAGCACTTACACCTCAGATGGTGGAAAGATTCAAGGGGCGTTTTGGAAATAATATAAGTGTATTTCACAGCAGACTTTCAGATGGAGAGAGATATGACGAGTGGATGAGGGTTAAAAAGGGTCAGGTAAAAGTAGCCATAGGTGCCAGATCTGCAATATTCCTTCCATTTGAAAATCTCGGATTTATAATAATAGATGAGGAACATGAGGAAAGCTACAGATCCGACAGCAATCCCAAATACAATGCCAGGGAAGTTGGGGAGATGATATGCAGACAGTGCGGCTGCAAGATGGTACTTGGTTCTGCGACACCCTCCATAGAGACTTACAGCAGATGTAAAAGTGGAAACATGGAACTTATTGAAATAAAAAACAGAGCGGACAATGCGTTCATGCCGGAGGTAGAAATAGTTGACATGAGGCAGGAACTGATAAACAACAACAAGTCAATATTCAGCAAAGAACTCCATGAATTGATACATGACAGACTGAAAAAGAGGGAACAGATAATACTGTTCTTAAATAGAAGAGGATTTTCAACATTTGTATCCTGCAGGAAATGTGGATATATATTCAAATGCAATAACTGTGATATATCACTTACCTATCACCGTGATATAAAAAAATTAGTCTGTCATTATTGCGGCAGTAGGATGAACGTACCAAGGGTGTGTCCGAAATGTGGAAGCAGATATGTCAAATATTTTGGAGTGGGTACAGAAAAGATAGAGCAGTCTGTAAAGGAAAGTTTTCCCGAAGCCAGAGTTTTAAGGATGGATTTTGATACTACGAGATTTAAACATTCCTATGAAAATATTTATAACTCATTTAAGGAGCACAAGGCAGATATATTGATAGGGACTCAAATGGTGGCCAAAGGTCTGGATTTTGAAAATGTTACTCTTGTAGGAGTTATAGCAGCAGATCTTTCACTAAATCTGCCGGACTTCAGATCTTCTGAAAGGACCTATCAACTTATAACCCAAGTATCGGGAAGAGCTGGAAGAGGTCAAAAAAGAGGGAAGGTAATAATTCAAACCTATAGTCCTGACAATTACAGCATAAAATTTGCTGCTGACAATGATTATATCAAGTTTTATGAAAAAGAGATGAGCATAAGAAAGAAAATGGAATACCCGCCCTTCTCGTCTCTACTGCTTATAAATATGAGCAGCAAGGATGAAAACATATTAATAAAAAATATACAGAATGTTGGTATATATTTAAAAAAAGTATTTGAAAAAAATGATAAAATTAAAGTGCTTGGGCCATGTCCCTGCGTCATATCGCGTATAAAGGAAATGTTCAGATGGCAGTTGATTATAAAAGGTGAAATTGATTTAAATATAGCAAGAAATATAAAAAAAACAGTGTATAATTTAAATAAAGACATCTCTGGTGATGTAAAGATCAGTATAGATTTAAATCCAAACAATACACTGTAGCATGTTTTAATTTTAGAGAGGAGATTTAACAATGGCATTAAGAAATATAGTGAAATATGGTGATGATTTACTTAGGAAAAAAAGCAGAAAAGTGGATGTTATAAATGATAGAATAATTACATTGTTGAAGGATATGGAGGAAACCCTTTATGCTGCAAATGGAGTAGGGCTTGCAGCTCCCCAGGTAGGTGTATTGAAAAGAGTTGTAGTAATAGATGTGGGAGAAGGAATAATAAAACTTATAAATCCGGAAATAGTATATAAAGAGGGGAGTTATATTGACTCAGAGGGCTGCTTGAGTATTCCAGGAAGGCAGGAGGAAGTTGAAAGACCAAAGAAAGTAAGAGTAGAGGCGCTTAATGAAAAAGGTGAAAAAATTACAATAGAAGGGGAAGATCTTCTGGCAAGAGCATTTTGTCATGAAATAGATCATCTGGATGGTATTTTGTTCATAGATAGAATTAGGAAATCAGAAGGAGTAAAATAACTTATGGATATAGTCTTTATGGGAACTCCAGATTTTGCAGTACCTACTTTGAAAAAATTAATAGAAAAATATAATGTAAAGGCAGTTTTTACCCAGCCGGATAGGCCCAGCGGAAGGGGAAAAAAACTTTCGCAGTCCCCGGTAAAGCAGACTGCTCTATCCTTCGGAATAAAAATTTACCAGCCGGAGAAATTGAAAAGTGACATAAACCTTATAAATGAATTGAATAAGATAAACCCGGATTTTATAGTTGTAGTTGCCTATGGACAGATATTGACCAGACAGGTGCTTGATATACCGCAATATGGCTGTATAAATCTTCATGCCTCGCTTTTGCCGAAGTACAGGGGAGCCGCACCTATAAATTGGTGCATAATAGATGGAGAAAATGAAACGGGCAATACAACAATGTTTATGGATGAAGGAGTGGATACAGGTGACATATTACTTAGCAGCACAGTTAAAATTACAGAAGACATGACCGCAGGAGAACTTCATGATATTCTCATGGAAGATGGGGCTGAACTTGTTGTCAAGACGCTTGAGGGTGTTAAAAATGGAACCGTGGTTAGGAAAAAACAAGGTGAAACCACTACAAAATATGCTAAAATGTTAAATAAGAATATAGCGAGGATAGATTGGAATTCAAATGCGGAAGATATAAGAAATTTTATAAGGGGATTGAATCCATGGCCTGTTGCATATACAATATATGAAGGCAAAAATATGAAAATATATAGTGCTGAAGAGACTGGTGAGAATTCGAAAGGACAGCCCGGACTTATAGTTGAAGCATCGGAAAAGGGTATAAAAGTATGCTGCAGGGACAAAATAATTTTGGTTGATACAATTCAATTCCCCGGGAAAAGGACTATGAAGGTAGGCGAATATATAAGGGGAAATTCTATAGATGAGGAAAAGATACTCGGGAAATAATAATATGGGAAGGAGTTAGATAGTAATGTTGTTTTTTGACAGCAGTTTTATTATATTGATACCGGCACTTTTAGTTGCTGCCTATGCACAGTACAAGGTATCAGCTACTTTCAATAAATATTCTGGATACAGAAGCAGAAACGGATATACAGGTGCACAGGTTGCAAGAAGCCTGTTGGATTCAAGCGGATTGTATGATATACCTGTGGAAGTAATACCTGGAAGATTGACAGATCACTATGATCCTGGAAAGAGGGTAATGCGTCTGTCACAGGATGTATACTACGGGAATTCAGTTGCTTCCATAGGTGTTGCAGCACATGAAACCGGTCATGCAATCCAGCATCAGAATAGATATATTCCATTGATTATAAGAAACAGCATAGTGCCCATAGCAAGCTTTGGCTCGAATGCTTCATGGATATTGTTCATACTGGGCTTCATGTTTGGAATTAGAGGCCTTGTTGATCTTGGAATAATATTATTTACTGCTGTTGTACTGTTCCAGATAGTAACACTGCCGGTAGAACTGAATGCATCCAGAAGGGCTCTGAGAATACTGGACAGCAAAGCCATATTATATGGAGATGAACTTGATGGAGCAAGAAGTGTACTGAGTGCTGCTGCCATGACCTATGTAGCTGCAGCTCTTACAGCAATAGCAAATCTTCTCAGGCTTATATTTATAAGCAGAGATAGAAATTAATTTGTACAGAGGAGAAAATATGAACAGTGCAAGACTTATTGCAGTTGAGACGTTGGAAGATGTATTATATAAGGGAGCGTATTCAAATATAGCTTTGAACAATAAATTGAACAGAAGCAATCTAGGTTTGAAGGATAGAGGGCTTGTTACAGAAATAGTTTACGGGACATTGAAATATAAATTTACCATTGACAGTATATTGGGTCATTTTTTAAGAAATGGTCTTAATAGTATGGACAACTTTATATTGAATATATTGAGGATGTCTATTTACCAGATAAAGTATCTGGATAAGATACCTGAATTTGCAGTGGTTAATGAAGCCGTGGAATTGTCAAAGAAGAGATCCAATAAATTTTCAAAGCTTGTAAATGGAGTTCTCAGAAATTATTTGAGAAACAAAGACGGAAAGTACTGTAATACACAAAATTATATTGATAGATTGTGTTTTGATTATTCATTTGAACCATGGATGACAAAGCTCTTTGTGGAACAATATGGAAAAGACATGGTGGAGGGGATACTCGGTGGGTTGAATGCTGTTCCTAAAATAACAGTAGGTATAAACAATTTAAAGACCAATTTTGATAAAGTGTGGAATGAACTTATAGAAAACGGATATAATTTAGAAAAAGGAATAATTTGCAAAGATGCTATAATTATAAATAGAGGAAGTAACCTGGAGAAAAATACTCTTTTCAAAGAAGGGATGATTTCTGTTCAGGACGAAAGTGCAATGCTTGCTGCAGCTTCTACAGATGCGGGTAAAGGCATGATTGTACTTGACATGTGCAGTGCTCCCGGAGGAAAGACTTCCTATATGGCTGGAATGATGAAAAATACAGGTACTATCTATGCCTTTGATATATACAGCAGCAAGATAAAACTCATAAAAGGTAATTTGAATAGATTGGGAATAAAAAATGTCAGAACAAGCCTTCAGAATGCTGAAATATATAATCCAGAAATGGAAAAAATTGCAGACAGGATTATTGCCGATGTTCCATGTTCAGGGCTTGGCATAATAAGAAAGAAACCTGAAATCAAATGGAATAAAGATATACTGCAGCTCAATAACATAACTGATATTCAGAAAAAGATACTTTCAAACTCAGCAAAATATCTGAAAACAGGTGGTAAACTTGTATATTCTACATGTACTCTGAATAAATTGGAGAATGAAGAAAATGTAAACTGGTTTATTCGAAACAATCCCGAATTTACAGTTGAAGAACTTGATTTCGGGAGTATAGACAATGTTATTTACCATGATGAAGGATATGTTACGATACTTCCAGACAAAAATATGGATGGATTTTTTATAGCGAAAATTAAAAAGAATATTTAGGTGTATTTTTATGTATAATATTTTAGATTTTAATATAGATGAACTTAAAAAATGGATGAAGAAAAATGAACAAAGCGGGTTCAGAGCAGCTCAGGTAATGGATTGGATATATAAGAACAATATATGGAGTTTTGATGAAATGAAAAATGTACCTACAGCATTGAGGGAACTTCTAAAGAAAAATTTTTATATAGGAATTCCGGAACTTTTAAATTGCTACGAATCCAGTAAAAAGGATACTACTAAATTTTTATATAGATATGAGGACGGGAATGTCATAGAAACTGTTGTAATGAAATACAACAGGGGAAACTCAATATGTGTTTCCACCCAGGTTGGCTGTAGAATGGGCTGTAGTTTCTGCGCATCAACTATAGATGGTATGGTAAGAAATCTGTCTTCAGGAGAAATAATTGCACAGATCTTGATATCACAGAAAATTATAAAAGATAGAATATCAAATGTTGTTTTAATGGGAAGTGGAGAACCACTTGACAATTATGACAATGTTATAAGATTTATAGATGTGGTCAACTCTGATTATAGCTTGAATATAGGGCAGAGACACATAACACTTTCCACATGCGGCATAGTACCTAAAATAATTGAGCTGGCAGAGAAAAACCTCCAGATAACTCTTGCCATATCACTGCATTCTCCGGAAGACGATCTTAGAAAGCAGATGATGCCTGTTGCCAATAAGTATTCAATAGAAGAAATTATCGAGGCCTGCAGTTATTATATAGGAAAAACTGGGAGAAGAGTTTCTTTTGAGTATGCACTTGTTAAAGGTGTAAATGACAGCGACAGACATGCTGATGAACTTTCTGAAATTTTAAAGGGAATTCTCTGTCATGTAAATCTGATACCTATAAATGATGTTAAAGAGAAAAATTATATAAAATCCTCCAGGAAGGATATAGAAAAATTTTCAAATGTGCTATCCAGGAATGGAATAGAGACTACTATAAGAAAAGAAATGGGAGCAGATATAGATGCAGCTTGTGGACAGCTTAGAAGAAGCTACCTGGAATCGAAAAAGGAGTAGAAAGGGTGTAGAAAATGGTGGGGATCTTGTCAGACGTAGGAAAAGTGAGAAAATTAAATGAAGACAGCCTTAATTTCTATATAGGCAGTGATTTTAGCATATATGTCATAGCTGATGGAATGGGAGGCCACAATGCAGGAGAAGTGGCAAGCAAAATTGCTGTAGATACTACTATTTGTTATATGAAATCAGCAGATATCAACTCAAAAGACATGGAAGATCATCTATTATGTGCAATAGATATGGCCAATAGAAAGATATTTCAATTGTCAAAACAGAATGAGAAATTATCCGGAATGGGAACAACTATAACGGTGTGTCTCGTAAAAGAAGATAAAATGGTAACAGCAAATGTTGGAGACAGTGGATGCTATATTCTGAAGAAAAATGGTATAACCAAAATTACAAAAGATCACTCTCTCGTGCAACAACTTTTGGATGAAGGAAGCATAACTGAAGAAGAAGCTGCTATACATCCGAACAAGAATATAATAACTAGAGCTTTGGGTACGAACTTATCCGTAGAAGCAGACATCTTTAAAATAGATTTGAGAGACGTATATAAGGTACTGATGTGTACTGATGGATTATCTAATGAGGTAGAACTAAATGAAATGTATGATATCATAATGGGAAATAACAATAACAATGATGCCTGTAGACAATTGATAGAATTGAGTAAACTTAAAGGTGGAAGGGATAATATATCGGTTATTGTATTTGAAGGAGAGTGTAAAGATGATAGGGACTATGCTGGGAAATAGATATGAAGTTTTGGAGAAAATAGGCGAGGGTGGAATGGCTATTGTATACAAGTCAAAGGATCACCTCTTAAACCGTAACGTGGCAGTTAAAGTACTAAAAGAACAGTTCTCCAGTGACAGCGAATTTGTAGAAAAATTTAAAAGAGAAGCTACTGCAGCTGCCAGTCTTTCAAACAACAATATAGTCAATATATACGATGTTGGAAGTCAGAACAATATAAATTATATAGTTATGGAGTATGTAAAAGGGAAAACCTTGAAGCAGTTTATCAGAGAAAAGGGGAAAATTGTTCCGGGAGAAGCTGTAGAAATATCCATTCAAATAGCAAAAGCTCTGGAATGTGCCCATAAGAACAATATCATACATAGAGATATAAAACCCCACAATATCCTTGTTACAGAGGATGGAATAGTAAAAGTAACTGATTTTGGCATAGCCAAAGCTTCAAATTCTGTAACCATAACCAATTCAAACAAAATAATGGGATCGGCACACTATTTTTCACCGGAACAGGCAAAGGGAAGTTTTGTAGATTTTAGAACGGATATTTACTCACTGGGGATTGTAATGTATGAAATGGTTACGGGAAAAGTACCATATGATGCAGAAAGCCCCGTTTCCGTTGCTTTAAAGCATATACAGGAACCGGTAGTTCCACCGAGGGAACTGAATGAGAATATTCCTGAAAGCCTGAACAAGTTGATATTGAAAGCTGTGGAGAAGGAACCTATTAGAAGATATCAAACTATGACAGATATGCTTATGGATTTGAAAAAAATACAGAACAATGAAATACCAAATATTATAGATGACGATTTTGAAGAAGACATGACGAGGATAATGGATCCTATAGATGTAAATAGTAGAGAACAGGAGTATTCGGATTATCCAAAACATGAAAATATTAAACCCCAAACAGGACTTGATCCCAAGAAAAAAAGAAGAATTTTAGCAGCAGCTATAGTAGTGATGACCATTGTAATAGTATCTATACTCGGATATTTTTATTACAGCAAGGAATATGCCGCTTCAGCAGAGACAACTGTTCCGAATATAGTCGGTATGAAGCAAGACAAGGCAAAAGAAGCCGTAGAAGCAAAAAAACTGAAATTTGTGGTAGTCAGCAAGGAAAAAAGTGATAAGCCTGAGGGAACTGTAATAAAAGCCATGCCGGAGGCAGGTACTAAAGTGAAAGTGAATTCAGAAGTGAGGGTAAGTGTAAGCAGCGGCGAGGAGAAACTCACGGTTCCTAATGTTATGGGAGTGGATTATAATACAGCCAGGGATATTATACAACGCAGTGGATTAAAAGTAGGAAATGTAAGTTATGAATACAGTGACAATGTCCAGAGCGGCTGTATAATGAGACAGAATCCCGAATCGGACTCAAATGCGGAGGAAGGATCTTCCGTAGATCTGGTTGTAAGCAATGGACCAAAGGAAAGGTATATTACCGTACCTGATGTAACTGGTAAAAATGTTGATGAAGCAGCTTCGATACTGGCAAGTGCAGGAATAAGCTATACAAAATCAGCTGTGAATACAAAAGATCAGTCAAAGAATGGAATAGTAAAATATCAAAGTGCAGTTGGGTCACAGGTTAAAGAAGGTACTACCGTCAATTTGACATATTATAATTATGTAGAGGAGAAGCCGAATCCGTCTACTCCGCAAAATCCGGATGGTGAAGGAGAAAATGACGGGAAAGATAACTCGGATCAAAATGATAATGACAATGATGGAAATAACCAGAATCCACCATCCAAAGACCAAAACAACAATAAGTCCAAGACGGGCAATTGAGAATATATGAAAAATTTGATTGGAGAGATTATGCAGGGAACTATAATTAAAGGAATAGCAGGCTTTTATTATGTAAAATCAGGAGATAGAATAATTGAATGCAAATCAAGGGGAAAGTTCAGGTATAATGGACTTTCTCCAATGGTTGGTGATAAGGCTGATATAAATTTTGATGGTACTTCAGGTGTTATTGAAAGAATATATCAGAGAAAAACGCAGATATCCCGGCCTGCTGTTGCGAATGTGACACAGGCACTGGTGGTTTTTGCAATTAAGAACCCTGAAATAAACGAGGAACTTCTGAATAAGCTCCTTGTAAACTGTGAAATCAGTAATTTGAAGATTACAGTCTGTATAAACAAGGTTGATCTGGATCCCCATGTAAAGGAAAATTATATTGTGGATATGGTAAAAAGTGCAGGTTATGATATTTTGTTTCTAAAAGCAAAAGAAGGATTCGGAATAGATGAAGTGAGTAAACGTCTGAAGAGTGAGATAACAGTGCTGTGTGGACCTTCAGGAGTTGGAAAATCCACTATTTTGAATCATATTGCAGGTGAAAAACTGATGGAAACAGGTGTTATAAGCAATAAATTGAAAAAGGGGAAGCATACTACAAGGCACAGTGAGTTGATAGAAATTGACCATGGGTTTCTGGTAGATACTCCTGGATTTTCATCTTTAAAAGTGGAGGACATAAAAGAGGAAGAACTGCAATATTGTTTTCCAGAATTCAGTGATGCCCTGGGAAAGTGTAAATTTTCAAGCTGTCTTCATCATAAAGAACCTGGTTGTGCTGTGAAAGAGCTTGTACAACAGGGCGCAGTACATAAAGACAGATATGAATTTTATGTAAAGATTTTAGAAGAGATAAACAATAACAGGAAAAATAAGTGGTAGAGGTAATAATGTTATACAAAATAATTTTGTCAGGGGGAAAAACTTATGATAAAAATAGCACCTTCAATACTGTCAGCGGACTTTTCAAAATTGGGAGATGACATAAAAAAAATAGATGAATATGGAGCAGATATGGTACATATCGATGTAATGGATGGAATGTTTGTACCAAATATATCCTTTGGAATACCTGTAATTAAATCCATAAGAGCTATAACCAGGCTCCCCTTCGATGTACACCTTATGATAGAAGAGCCTTCAAGATATGTTGAGGATTTTGTGAAGGCCGGGGCTGATATTATAACAGTACATTTTGAGGCGGACAGGCACATAGACAGGACAATAAATTATATAAAGAGTTTTGGCGTTAAAGCTGCAGTAGCCCTGAATCCGGCTACAAAGATAGAAAACATAGAGTACATAATACCAAACTTGGACATGGTTCTTGTAATGTCTGTAAATCCAGGTTTTGGAGGTCAAAATTACATAGACTACTGCTATGATAAAATAGCCGGCATTAAAAAATTAAGTCAGAAGCATAATGAGGATATGATGATAGAAGTAGACGGGGGAATAGGAATAAAAAATATAAAAAAGGTTGTGGAAAGCGGTGCAAACGTTATTGTAGCAGGTTCTGCAGTGTTCAGGGATGGTAAGGTAAAGGAAAATATGGCCGCTTTAAGAGGTGAACTCAAATAATGAAAGTAACAATAGTATCAGGAGGAAATGCACCATCTCAAGCTTTGTTGGAAAATGAGCTCAGTTCAAGTTCATTTTTAATATGTGCTGATGGCGGTGGAAACTGTCTTTATAAATATAATATTAAACCTGATTATTTAATGGGAGATTTTGATTCCATAAGTGCAGAAGCCCTGAAATTCTTTAAAAGTTCAGGTTCTGTAATATCAGAATATCCTGCAAAAAAAAATTTCACTGATACAGAAGCTGTATTCAGCAAGGCCGTTGAATTGAATGCAGATGAAATAACATTTTTAGGATGTACGGGAAGTAGGCTGGATCATTTCATGGGGAGTATGGGTATGTTGAAAAAAAGTCTGGAACATGGTATAAGGGCATATATAAAGGATGAAAACAATTCAATAGAAATACTGGATAAATCCAGCATTATAAAAGGGAAAAGAGGAGAGCTTTTTTCACTCTATGCATATTGTGATATAGTGGAGAACCTGAATATAATAGGAGCAAAGTATAAGCTTAATAACTATAATCTGACATTGGGAGATTCCAGAACTGTATCAAATGAATTCCTGGATGGGGAAGTAAGTGTATCGTTTAAAAGTGGACTTATTTTATTATTTAGAAGCAGGGACTAGAATTAAATTTTTATAGTAACAAAACTAAAGCTGTATGCATATAATGTTATAAAGTAATTTTTGAGGGATAATAGCATTGGGAAAAAAGTTTTTAAGAAGGAGAACTAAAAAGAAAATAGGATTAATTACTTTATCAATAGGTGCAGGTCTTTTACTTACAGTTATTATCCCTATATGGGGATGGATAATAGCCGGTGGGGCACTACTTATTTATTGTGGATGGTGTCTGATAGGAAATTATAGATAGGGGGATTATCTTATGAAAATTATTACAGTTAAACTACCAGGTATTTTATCTGCTATCTTAAGGTTGTTCAGGAAGAAAAAGAACAACTAGAAAACATATTGATAGAAAATAAAAATGCAATTGCTGATTGACAACTGCATTTTTTATTCTCTATATTGCACGTTGTACTTTTCCTGAACGAAGGCATCTTGTACAAACATGAATTCTTTTGGGAGTTCCATCAACAATTGCCTTTACTTTTCTTATATTTGGAGCCCAATTTCTTTTTGACTGACGGTGTGAATGGCTGTACTGTACACCAAATACAACTTCTTTTCCACATATATCACATTTCCTTGACATTACAAACACCTCCTCAACTCAAACATCATTTATTTTACCACAAAATGAATAATTTTTGCAAGTATATAGTAAAATTTAATTGTGTGATATAAAGTGATTTTAGTTACAAAGATCAATATTTTCTTGAATAAATACTGTATTTAATATAAAATATGTTATGTAATACTATATTTGAAACAGGTATTTTAGGCAAATACAGGATGGATTACGACTAAGAAAAAATTTGGAAATGTTGATACTTTATTATTTTAAAGTTGTTTTTTATAGAAGGAGGTTTTGAAAGTGATAGGCAGTATAGAAAATGGATTGGGAAAATTGGATTATTCTGATGAGACTGTTGCCAATATAGTTGGAATATCCACTATGGAGTGTTATGGTGTAGTTGGTATGGCATCCAAAAATGCAAAAGACGGCCTTTGGGAATTGATAAAAGGTGAAAGCCTTAGTAAGGGAGTAAAAATTCGTTCCAAAAACAATGAGCTTTCAATAGAATTGTATATAATGGTTGAATATGGAACCAAAATATCGGTAATTGCCAATAATGTAATACAGAAGACAAAGTACAATGTAGAGAACTATATAGGACTTAAGGTTTCAACTATTACGGTAAATGTTCAAGGTGTTAGAATCTAGGGAGGAATTTGTAAATATGAATTACTTAAAGATAGATGGACATCGTTTTTATAATATGGTGGTGAATGCTTGTAATTATTTAGAAGAGCAGAAACATGTTGTAAATTCTCTAAACGTTTTTCCAGTTCCAGATGGAGATACGGGTAGCAATATGTCCATGACGTTAAAAACAGCTGTATTGGAGATAAAAAATATGAGAAATGACTCCCTGGGCCGCATAGCAAATCAGCTTGCAAAAGGTGCACTTATGGGGGCAAGAGGAAATTCAGGTGTAATACTTTCTCAAATATTTAGAGGTATGGCAAAGGGACTTCAAGGTAAAGTGGAAGCAAATTCTGAGGAGTTTTCAAATAGCATAAATGAAGGAGCTAAATTTGCTTACAAGGCTGTTATGAGACCGACTGAGGGTACAATACTTACAATCATAAAGTCAGCAGGCGAATGTGCCTTGAATTCTAAAGAAAAGGATATAACTCTGCTTTTGAAGGAAGTATGTGATCAGTGCGAGGTTACATTAAATAAGACACCTGATATGCTTCCGGTATTGAAGAAAGCAAAAGTCGTAGATTCTGGAGGAAAGGGGCTCCTCATAATACTTCAGGGTATGTACGGTGCACTTAGAGATGGAATTGAAGATGCAGAAGTAAAGGCCTTTAAAGATGAAAAGATAGAACCTGCGGCTAAAAATCTGGAAACACAGGATATAAAGTATGGGTATTGTACTGAATTTCTCATACATGCTAAAGGTGTTGATGTACCTGAATTTAAAGGCAGACTTTCTGCTGTTGGAGATTCAATGGTGGTTGTAGATGATGATGATATAATAAAGGTTCATATACACACCAATGATCCGGGATGGGTGCTGTCTCAGGCTGTTAAATTAGGAGAACTGTCAAAAATAAAGATAGATAATATGAGAGAAGAGCACAGGCATGTACTTGGTATAGAAAAGGATTTAACCGAACATAAGCTTGAAGATATCGGTGTAGAGGATGTTGAGGAAATCAAGAAATATGCATTTGTTTCTGTTGCCATGGGAGAAGGCTTTAAGAGTATATTTGAGGATCTGGGGGTTGACTGTGTCATAGAGGGCGGGCAGACTATGAACCCAAGTACTCAGGATATTCTCAATGCTGTAGACAAAATAAATGCTGAGAATATATTCATATTTCCAAATAACAAAAATATATTTATGGCAGCCAACCAGGCTTCAGAAATAAGTGGAAAGACCGTAAAAGTCATACCTACAAAAACTATCCCCCAGGGCATAACTGCTATTACAGCCTTCAATTCCGATCTTGATTTGGAAGCCAATGTAAAGGCAATGGAGGAATCTATAGATAATGTAATTACAGGTTCAGTAACTTATGCTGTAAGGGACACGGAGATAGATGGAAAATCTGTTAAAAAAGGAGATATGCTTGGGATTGTCGATGGAAGGATAGTACAGGTCGGAAATGATATGTTTGAAGTATGCAGGAACATTATAGCCGGTATGGTGAGTGAAAATAGTGACCTCATAAGCATATATTACGGCAAAGATTGTGATTTAAATAAAGTTAAAGCATTTACGGAAGAGGTTGAAAGAACTTATTCAAGTATGGATGTACAATGCTATAACGGGCAGCAGCCTCTGTATTATTTTATAGTTTCAGTTGAATGAAAAAAGCCCCAGGGCTTTTTTTGTTTATAGTAATCAAGGTAAAAAAGGACTGGTTGTTTTATGAATGTATATGATGATGTATCAACCTTGAAAGGGGTTGGTCCAAAAACTTTGAAAAGTTTGAATAAATGTTGTATATTCAATATATTGGATCTGCTTCTCTATTTTCCACGGGACTACAAAAATGTATCAACCTTACATGATGCAGACTATAAAAGCAGCAAGGTTGTATTCAGATGCAGAGTTAAGTCAATTGGAAAAGATATAAGAACCAAAAATGGAAAAATAATATCCACGGTTGTATTTGAAAATGAAAAGGGGAATTTTACAGGGAAATGGTTTAACCAGCCCTATATGAAGAGAAAATTCAGAATAAATTTAGAATATATCTTAATTGGAAGGTTTCAGGAGTTCAGGGGGAAATTATATGTAATAAATCCGTCATTTATGACAAACTATGAAAGTTCAGAAATCAAAGGTAAGATATTGCCGGTGTATTCTCTAAGAGATGGACTGACAAGCAACCTATTTATCAAATTGATTTCTAATATACTTAAATCTATTGATATATCTGAAAATCTTCCGCAGGGAATAATAGAAAAATACAGACTCTGCAGTCTTGACAGAGCTTTGAGGGTAATTCACTCTCCTGTAAATTCTGAAGATCTAAAAGAAGCCAGAAGGAGACTTAAATTTCAGGAGTTATTTACCTATTCACTGAAAATTTTGATGATAAAGGAATACTATAATAGGAGTAAAAGGGGTATAGCATTCAAAATTTCAAAAGATCTCGTCAGGTTAAAAGAAAAACTTCCATACACTCTTACGGAGGCACAAAATAAAGTCATAAGAGAGATACTTGTAGATGAAAAAAGAGATATACCAATGAATAGACTGGTTCAGGGGGATGTAGGAAGTGGTAAAACCATAGTTGCGTTGATAGCTATTTTCAATGTAGTTAAAAATGGGTATCAGGCTGTACTTATGGTACCTACAGAAATACTGGCAAGACAGCACTATGATGAAATTATAAATATACTTGAAGAGTTTGAAGTAAATATAGACATTCTATGTGGAAGTATCTCCAAGAAAGACAAGGATATTGTAAAACAGAAAGTAAAAAATGGAGATACGGATATTGTAATAGGAACTCACGCTCTTATCGAGGATGACGTAGATTTCAAGAATCTTGGAATCATAGTTACAGATGAGCAGCACAGATTTGGAGTTATGCAGAGGAATAAGCTGCTTAACAAAGGTAGAGATGCTGATATTCTGGTTATGACAGCCACACCTATCCCGAGAACACTTACACTATACTTGTATGGAGATTTGAATGTATCCAATATAGATATGCTTCCGCCTGGCAGGAAGAAGGTGGAGACCTTGTATATTGACAAACCTTTTAGAGATAAGGCCTATGAATTTGCATTAAAGGAAATAGGAAAAGGGCGGCAGGTATATTTAGTATGTCCTCTGGTAGATAAAAATGAGGATATGGATTTGACTTCTGTGAAAGAGCTGTATAAAGAGTTAACGAATCAATATTTTCAAGATATACCTGTTGAGATATTATACGGAAAGATGCCGCCAAAAACCAAAGAGGAAGTAATGAATAGATTTAAAAGCGGCGAAATAAAGGTTATAATATCTACAACTGTCATCGAAGTAGGAATAAATGTCTTAAATGCTTCTTTGATTATAATAGAAAATGCAGAAAGATTCGGGCTTGCTCAACTTCATCAACTTCGTGGAAGGGTAGGAAGAGGTACGTATAAATCCTATTGTATTCTAATTGCAGATATAAAAAATGATATAATAAGAAAAAGAATGGAAATTATGAAAAGCAGCACAGACGGATTTTTTATATCGGAGCAGGATTTGAAAATAAGGGGCTCAGGGGAAGTATTCGGATTTAGGCAGCATGGTCAGGATGGTCTTGTTATTTCAGATTTCATGTCGGATATAAACATATTTAGAGCAGCCAATTATGAAGCAAGAAAGCTTGTAAAGAGCAATAAGGATGATGACATACAGGTCAAAAATGAAATATTGGATAAAATAAAGAGCAGTTCAAAATACATATGTTTCAATTGATATTTATATGGCTTTTGTGTATGGACTATATATATGTTAAAATGTTATGTAATTATTCATAGTATTAGTATGTTATATGTATTATTGTAAAATCACACTGTAGGAGGAAGTATGGAATGAGAATAATTGCAGGACTTGCAAAAGGAAGAAAGTTATTGTCTCCAGAAGGATATGGTGTTACAAGACCTACTCTGGATAGGGTTAAGGAGGCAATGTTCAGTATAATTCAAAATAAAATAAGAGATTCAATAGTCCTGGATGTATTTGCAGGTACGGGAAGTCTTGGACTGGAAGCTGTGAGCAGGGAATCAAAATTTTGTTATTTGGTGGATAAGAGCAGAGAAACCTTTTCATTTTTGAAACAGAATGTTGAAAATCTGCAATTCGGTGAAAAGTGCAGATGCATGAATATGGATTCCTATGAGGCATTGAAAGAACTTGCAGATAAAAATATAAAGTTTGATATAATATTTATAGATCCACCTTATAGAAAGGACATGATTCCGAAAGCCATAGAAATAATTGATGAAAGTTCCATGCTCATGGAAGATGGTATTATAATGACTAAAATTGACAGCAGTGAAGAAATATACAACGGCAGTAAGTCAATTGTTTTAGATCAGCATAGAAAATACGGTAAAACCACCGTATGTATTTATAAAGAGAACAGGGAGGATTAATAAGGTGAATACAGCAGTTTATCCGGGGAGTTTTGATCCAATTACAAATGGACATCTGGATATAATAAAAAGATCAGCTAAGATATTTGACAAATTAATAGTCACAGTTCTGGTGAACCCCGACAAGAAAGGACTCTTCAGCAGGGATGAGAGAGTGAATTTGATAAAGAGAGTTATAAGTGACATACCAAATGTGGAGGTGGACAGTTTTAGCGGGCTTCTGATAGACTTTATGAAACAAAGAGATGCCAGGGTTATAGTAAAAGGTTTAAGGGCGGTATCGGATTTTGAGTATGAATTTCAAATGGCGCTCATGAATAAAAAACTTTGTCCTGAAATAGAAACTGTGTTTATGATGACCAGTGCAGTAAATTCATATTTGAGTTCTTCGGCAGTAAAACAGGTTGCAGTATTTGGAGGATGCATTAAGGAACTTGTCCCAGATGAAATTATATCTGATATAATAAAAAGAACTGATAAATATCATATAAAAAGTTAATCCTTAGGGGGGAGAGTATGGAAACTATCAAGTTGTTAGAATATCTTGAGGAAATTATAGAAACATCTGCTAAGGTACCTATGACAGGAAAAGTTATGGTAAATAAAAAAGAAGTATTGGATATACTAAATAAAATAGTAAATTATCTTCCTGCCGATTTAAAAAAGGCACAATGGGTAGTAGAAGAAAAAGAGAGAATACTCAGCGATGCAATACAGGAGGCTGAGAATATGAAAAGGGAGAATTTAAATATACTGAGACGTCAAATAGAAAATCATGATATAACAAAAGAGGCAAATAGAAAGTCTGCAGAAATAATATCATCTGCAAAAAAAAATGCAAAGGCTATACGTATTGGAGCAAGAGATTATGCAAATGATATATTGAAACAGCTGGATGTTGAAATAAATCTTAAGAGCAAGGAAATGCTTTCAAGTTTAAAAATGGAGTTTCAACAATTTATAGATAATCTTGATGGAAACATAAAGTTGGATACAGATTCTATAAAAGAGAATATAAAGGAGTTAAATAATATGAAATAGCTTTTTTAGTCCACATATTACAATTGGGAATACCAATATGAATAATATGAGTATAAAGAGCCAGCTTAATCCACTACCATCTGCAATTGATACATAGTAGTAGGAGAATATTTCCCTGGAAGCTGCAGTCTCATATATTTTAAACATTATTATACTTATGAAGGAACATATTATTCCATGAAGCACTTTTCTCAGGGTATATATTTTCATGGAAACCTTGAACTTATATGTAAAGGAATATACCTGAGATATTATGGAAAAACCGCTGAATGTAAATAAAAAGCTTACCAGGAATATTTTTATGTAAATATTTTCAGCCGAATCGGATACTATATTGCAGCCATTTGTCATCTCTACTATTCCAAGCAGTGTACCTGCCACAACGCTGTTTGAAATACCGAGAATATGTGAAATCTTCATAGTAATTAAATTAAACACGGAGTTGTGATTCAATATATTGTTTACAACTGAAAAAGCAGTAATAAATCCCCCTATGGAAAGACAGGTTTTTATTGAATTTTCTATACTGCTTTTGAATATACCAATTGCAGTATCCTGTGGATATGATGAATTTTCTATGAAATTAGTATTTGTATAATCCTGTGAAGACGGCAGTATCATGCCCATAATCATACATGATATTAAGTTTGAAAGCAGAAATATGTATCCTATAGAAGGACTTTTAAACATGGAAATTCCTACAGAACCAAGCATAAAAAGAGGGCTTGAATTCGAGGCAATATTTAGGAGCCTTTGAAGTGTATTATAATTTATTGATCTGTTTTCATACAAGTCACAGGCGTACTTTGCACCTAGAGGATATCCGCACAGCATGCTTATAATAAGTGTAAAGCTGCAGCTGTTTGGAAGTCTCAAAGGCCGGCACAGTATTTTCCCGAATAATTTTGCGTATATGGATATTCCGTCACAGTTTATTATTATATTGGAAACCACCAAAAAAGAAAACAAGGATGGAAATACCTTGTAGAAAAAAAGTACGGCTCCATTTATAGCGCCATCTATACATATTTTGGGAGCAAGTATTATCTGTATTATAAAAATAGAACATACTATAGTTATAAACAAGTTTCTGTTTTTTAAAAGAAAAGACAATAATACTATTATTACAACTAGAAGAGTATAAAATAATATTTCCATGAACAACCCACCTGCTTTTTGTCAACTGAATTTTATATAAATATATTAGAGTATATTAAATATCAGTTAAACTTATTCCTGTAGATATTATTCATGGAGATCATGCATCAATTTTTGAATATAACAGGTCCTTTTTTATAATCGGAATTAAAATCAACATATCTATTCAAAAGGCTGTATGCTTTTGTGGCAAGCAGGTCAAGGGTCAAAATTTCATCTAGTTTCTTGGGAAATTTAGTGTAAATGGGTATGGAGGAGGTATGTTTAGCTTTTTTCAATATTTCCATGCCTTTTCTATTGAAGCCGAGAACTCTGGCATAGGGACAATCTTTTTCCCGTAGAGCCTTTGTATCGAATTTTTCAAATCCAAGAAAAAATTGACAGAGTATTCTGCTTATCCTTGTATAGGCATACCTTTTGGATTTTGAGCTGAGTATTATGTCATTGTATGAGGAATTGTTTTCTATTGCCCTAAAAATTCTGTTTTCCAGGCCTTCAGAAACATCAGGAAGGTTATTCATGTTATTTTTACTGAAAAAACATTTATATTTTAGATATGGAACAATGGAATCCTCCATGGAAAAATTATAATTTTGACTGCGAAATCTGCTTACAAGATTGTAGGTATCATCGGGAAGGTTTCTGCGAATTGTACTGATGTCATTTCCTGATTTTAAAAACTCTCTGATTGCAGAAGAACTGGGAAAATTCTCCGTTATTTTGGAACTGCAGTAACTCTCTCCAATTCTTTCTATAGGAAATACTCTCATGGAGCTATGTAATTTTTTCAAGCTCTTTATATATTCTATAGCCAGTATGTTGTTTGGGGAAGACAGTATTGATTTTAAATCATCAGATAAAGTGTATTTATATTTTTTGCGTATAAGAGTGATCAGGGAGTTGCTTCTGGCTTCTGCATAAGACTTACCTGTCATAAGTTCATTTTTTATATTTGCCTTCAATTCCGGTGGCTCATCCACTAAAATCTGAGATATGAGATCCAGTATTTGAATATCAGTGCATTCACTTCCAAAGCAAATATTGTCCACAACTCCAAGAGAATTTAGAAGACTTGTTGCTCCATGGGCAAAAAACTCTGCAGAAGATATACTATATAGAACAGGAAGTTCTATTACTAAATCAATTCCATTCAAAAGTGCAATTCTTGTTTTATTCCATTTATCGATTATGGAAGGTGTTCCCCTTTGAACAAAATCACCACTTATTACAGCTATGATTCCATGACAATTTGCCAATCGGGATGCATTTTTGATATGATATATATGTCCATTGTGAAAAGGATTATATTCTGCTATAATTCCAGTTATACTCATTACTATGTTATCCTCCTGTTTTTTTTGTAATAATTGATTTTTTAATGTATAATTATTATAACAGATTAAATTTATTATTATAACAGCTAAAAATGCCATTAAGGATTTCAAATTTTAGTTGTTTTTATTGAAATTTGGTTTCAAAAATGATTATATTAAAATATATAATTATATAATTTTAATATCGAAGGGAGAAACGAAAATGGAATTGATGAAACAAATATGGGCTAAAGCCAAAACAGATAAGAAGAAGATTGTTTTGGCAGAGGGAGAAGAAGAAAGGAATATCAAGGCCAGTGAAAAAATAGTTAAAAATGGACTGGCACATGTAATAATGGTTGGAAATAAGGATATAATAAGAGAAAAAGCTGAAAAATTGGGAGTAGATCTGACAGGGGTTGAACTTGAAGATCCTGAAACTTCCGAGTGCCTTAGAACATATGCCAATGAATTTTATGAACTAAGGAAGAAAAAAGGTATGACACCTGAAAAGGCGAACAAGATAGTTAGAGATCCTCTTTATTTTGCAACTATGATGGTTAAGGTTGGAGCAGCAGATGGACTGGTTTCCGGATCTATACATACTACGGGGGATCTTTTAAGACCAGGTCTTCAGATTGTAAAAACTGCTCCCGGAACTTCAGTTGTTTCCAGCATATTTATGATGGAAATTCCAAATTGTGAATACGGTGATCATGGAATGCTTTTGTTTGCAGACTGTGCTGTAAATCCTAATCCGTCCACAGAGCAGCTGGCAGTAATAGCCGCAACTACTGCAAAGACTGCCAAGGAATTATGTGGTATGGATCCTAAAATAGCCATGCTTTCATTTTCAACCAAAGGCAGTGCACAGCATGAAACTGTAGATAAAGTCAGAAATGCAACAAAACTTGCAAAGGAAATGAACCCTGAACTTAAGATAGATGGAGAACTTCAGCTTGATGCATCGCTTGTAGAGGAAGTTGCAAATTTGAAGGCACCAGGTAGTCCTGTGGCAGGCAGGGCAAATGTACTTGTATTTCCAGAACTCCAGTCTGGTAATATAGGCTATAAGCTTGTTCAGAGATTTGCAAAGGCAGAAGCTATAGGACCTATATGTCAGGGATTTGCAAAGCCTATAAATGACTTGTCTAGAGGATGTAGTTCAGATGATATAGTAAATGTTGTTGCTGTAACTGCAGTACAGGCTCAGGCAGCAGAAAAATAATTTTGTCATGTATGAAAATAAAAGTAAGGAGAGTTAATTTATGAAGGTTCTAGTAATAAACTGTGGGAGTTCATCTTTGAAATACCAATTGATAAATATGGAAGATGAAAGAGTACTTGCAAAAGGACTTGTGGAGAGAATAGGCATAGAAGGTTCAATATTGACACATAAGGTAAATGGAGAAAAACATGTAATCAAACAACCGATGGAAGATCATAAGGTAGCCATAAAATTGGTACTCAATGCTCTCGTAGACAAGGAGCATGGGGTAATTAAAGACATGTCTGAAATATCGGCCGTTGGACACAGAGTGGTTCATGGAGGAGAAAAATATGCTGAATCAGTACTTATAGATGATAATGTCATAAAGGTGATCGAGGATTGTATCAAGCTGGCTCCTCTTCACAACGGACCTAATTTGATAGGAATAAATGCATGCAGGGAGTTAATGCCGGATGTGCCTATGATAGCTGTATTTGATACTGCATTTCATCAGACTCTTCCAGATTATGCATATACCTATGCCATACCATATGAACTTTATGAAAAATACGGGGTAAGGAAATATGGCTTTCATGGAACTTCACATAGATTTGTTTCAGGCGAGGCAGCCAAAATGCTTGGCAAGGACATAAAGTCACTTAAAATTATAACCTGCCATCTTGGAAATGGTGGAAGCATATGTGCTGTAGATGGCGGGAAATCCATCGACACCAGCATGGGATTTACTCCACTTGCCGGTATATGTATGGGAACTAGGTGCGGTGATATAGATCCAGCTGTAGTACCTTTCCTGCAGAAATCCGTTGGCTTGTCTGTGGACGAGGTTGATAATTTAATGAATAAGAAGTCGGGAATATTGGGAATATCAGGAGTAAGCAGTGATTTCAGGGATGTTGAAGCTGAAGCGGATAAGGGAAATAAAAGAGCTAAACTTGCCCTTGAACTGTTTTATTACAGGGTTAGATCTGTAGTTGGTTCCTATGCTGCAGTACTGAATGGAGTTGACTGCATAGTGTTTACGGCAGGCTTAGGAGAAAATTCTTCAGCTGCAAGACTTAAAATATGCGAGGGACTTACATATCTTGGAGTCAAGCTGGATAAACAGAAGAACAATATAGCAGGAGAAGCAGCTGAAATCAGCGCATCGGATTCAAAAGTAAAAGTTCTTGCCATACCTACCAACGAGGAACTCATGATAGCAAGAGATACTCAACGAATAGTTGAATCCAGCAGATAAGTTCTAGCTTAAATAAATCTTGACTTTTAATGCCCATCTCTATATAATGAATTGTGGCTATTATTAGAGGTGAGCATTATGAAATTGGATGTATCTAGTTTGCTTGACAATGAAACTCTCGATAAGGATTTGGATATTACTTTAGAGGAAAGCAGTTTCTATGATGGCGGTGAATACATAGATATTTTGAAGCCCATCAGGTTCTCAGGAACTTTGAAAAAAGTCGGGGATCTGTTTGTATTGACGGGAAATGTAAATACAGTTTTGGGACTTACCTGTTCAAGATGCTTGGAGAAGTTTTCTTATCCCATGAAGATTGAAATAAATGAAAACTTTACAGGCAGGAAAACGGTCGATGAAGGCGATGACGTTATTTTCATTGACAATGATTATATAGATATTACTGAAGTTATAGAAAATAATATTATATTGATGCTGCCCATAAAGAGGCTTTGTAAAAAAGATTGCAGAGGATTGTGTCCGAAATGTGGTACGAATTTAAATTATTCAACCTGTGATTGTAGTAAGGATGAAATTGATCCAAGATGGGCAAAATTGAAAAATATGTTTTCTTCGAATTAAGGAGGTGTTTTTATTATGACGAGTCCAGCTAGAAAGGCATCAAAAGGAAGAAGAGATGCTAGAAAGGCACAGGTATTTAAATTAAAGTTGCCGGGAATTGTAGAATGTCCTCAATGCCATGAAATGAAACTTGCTCATAGAGTTTGTAAGAGTTGTGGTTATTATGATGGTAAGGAAGTCGTTTCAATTAAAAAATAGCTAAAGAAAGTCGTCAGACTTTCTTTTTTTGACTTTATATCAGCCAAATTATATTATATGATATAATTATGATCTTGATCTCAAAGTGTAATTAACGAGGATGTGAGTAGATGAAAATAGTTGTAGATGGCATGGGGGGAGATTTCGCACCAGCAGCAGCTGTAGGGGGTGCAGTTGCTGCTTTAAAGGAACATGATATGCAAATCGTGATAACAGGCAGACATGAGGAAGTAATGCGGGAACTTCAAAAATATACCTATGACAAAAATAAAATAAGCATTGTTGATTCAAGAGAGATAATAGACACCAATGAGCCTCCCGTTATGGCTGTACGGAAAAAAAAGGATTCAAGTCTTGTAAAGGCATTGAATATAGTGTCCAGAGGTGAAGCTGAGGCAGTTGTATCTGCAGGAAGCACAGGAGCTCTCATGACTGGTGCCACGTTGATAGTCGGGAGAATTAGGGGTATAGATAGGGTTGCTCTCGCACCTATAATGCCGGGCAGGAATGGAAACTTCATGGTTATAGATTCTGGAGCTAATGTGGACTGCAAACCCCAATATTTGCTTCAATTTGCAATGATGGGAAAAATATATTTTGAAAATGTGCTCAAGATAAATAATCCATCTGTAGGGCTTGTTAATATAGGAATAGAAGAAGAAAAGGGAAATGAACTTACAAAGGCGGCATACAAGCTTTTGAAGGATGTAAATTTAAATTTTGTTGGGAATGTGGAACCTAGAGACATATCAGATGGAAATGTAGATATACTGGTATGTGATGGATTTGTCGGAAATACTGTACTTAAGATGTATGAAGGCGTTTCATTGAATGTAGCTGGGATGTTGAAAGAAGAAATCATGAAGTCGTACTCTGCAAAAATAGGTGCCCTGCTTATGAAGAATACCTTTAAGAAATTTAAGACAAAATTTGATTATTCAGAGTATGGAGGTTCTGCATTTTTGGGGTCAAAGGGAGTATGTGTAAAAGCCCATGGAAGTTCTAATGTCAAGGCATTTAAGAATGCTATTTTCCAGGCTGAGCAATGTATAGAAAATTCAGTTATAGATAAAATAAAGTCTGAAATAGAGAGCCTGTTTGGAAACATATAGAATAATATAAAAAAGTTATAATATAAATGTATTAATGTAAAATAAATTGTTATAATAAATTTGATGTTAATTAATATTGACGCTATGGGATATTTGTGTAATATTATTTATGTATGAATTTTTTAGGAGGTGGAATTATGATTTTTGAAAAAATACAAAAAATAATATCCGAACAACTTGGAATTGGTGAAGAGGAAATAACTACGGAATCATCTTTTGTGGATGATCTTGGTGCGGATTCACTTGATATAGTTGAACTTATTATGGCTCTTGAGACAGAATTTGATTTGGAAATACCAGATGAGGAAGCAGAAAAAATATCTACTGTAGGGGATGTAGTTGAGTACATAAAAGCTCATACAGAGGAGTAGAAAGGCAAGTCCCGTTTTATAGTGCGGGGCTTTAAATTTATTTTTATCATGCAGTTTATTCTTGAATTTGTTCTTGAAAGAACAGACTGAGGAATAAACTTCAGAAGGAGAAAAAATGGAGAGTATTTCAAATAATATTGAAGAATTGGAAGAAAGGCTTGATGCCCATTTCAAGGATAAAAAAGTTCTTGAAACGGCACTTACCCATAGTTCCTATGCAAATGGGAAAAAGTTTGTAAAGTTCAATGAACGTCTGGAATTTCTGGGAGATGCAGTACTTCAGCTTGCCATATCAAAGTACCTGTTTTTAAACTATAGAGATGAGCAGGAAGGAGTTCTTACAAAGAAAAGATCACTTATAGTATGTGAAACGTCACTTTATGAGGTAGCGAAGAAATGGAACATAGGAAAGTATATAAAGATGAGCAAAGGCGAGGAAATGACAGGCGGAAGGGAAAGAATGTCCATACTTGCTGATTGTGTTGAAGCCATAATTGCGGCTTTTTATATAGATAATGGATATAAAAAAGTTGATGAATTCATAATAAAAAACTTTCAGGATATTATAGAGAAAGCTGTAAAGGATGAAATAGTATTCGACTATAAGACCAGGCTTCAGGAAATCCTGCAGCAAAATGGAGAAGTGGACATAGATTATGAACTGGTTAAATTTGAAGGACCGCCCCATAGAAGAAAATTCTATACTCAGGTAGCTGTAGACAGCAATATACTTGCAAGCGGAGTTGGATACAGCAAGAAGCAGTCTGAACAAGATGCTGCATACAGGGCTCTTGCAAATATAAAAAGTAATGACCGGCATTTTTGAAGAAGTTACTTTACCGGAGGTGAAAATAAATGGGCAAAAAACACTATATAATTCCTATATTTGTTCCCAATGAAGGATGTCCGCATAATTGCGTATTCTGTGATCAGACAAAGATTACAGGAAGTGAAGAAAAGGTAGATGAGGCTTTTACGAGACATACTATAGATACATATCTTGGTACGATAAAAAAAGATGGGGCATTTATAGAAGTATCTTTTTTTGGTGGAACCTTTACCGCCATAGATATCCGTAAGCAAAAAGAACTTCTGGATGCAGCCAAACAGTACAAGGACAGGGGACTTGTAGATTCTATACACCTTTCCACAAGGCCGGATTATATAGATGTTCCCATTCTGGATAATCTGAAACATTATGGTGTTGATGTTATAGAACTCGGGGTTCAGTCTCTGGACGAGGAAGTACTTTTAAAATCGGGAAGAGGACATTCTGAGGAAGATGTGAGAAAAGCTTCACTGCTTATCAAAGAATATGGATTTACATTGGGACATCAAATTATGCTCGGACTTCCAGGTGATAATTTTGACAAGGATATAGCTACAGTTAAAAAATCTATAGATATGAAGCCTGATATATATAGAATTTATCCGGCACTTATAATAAAAAATACTCCTATGGAGTACATGTACAGCAATGGCATTTATAGTCCATACAGTCTTTGTGATGCCGTTGATATAAGCAAACTGCTTTACTGTATGCTTGTGTCTGAAGGAATAAATGTTATAAGAGTCGGACTTCAGCCTACAGAAGAGATAAATTTGGGAGGAGAAGTAGTGAATGGCCCTTTTCATCCTGCATTTAGAGAACTTGTACTTGGCAGCCTTTATGTGGAAATGATTCAAGGTGTCGTACCTCAAGTATATGACGGCGTATTGGATATAAGTATAAATCCAAGGGACATATCAATATTGTATGCTGACGGCAAAAAATTTTTCGAAAGCATGAAATCAAATTTAAAATTTACTTCCATCCGTGTGATTCAGGATAAATCTGTGGAAAGAGAAAACTTAAAACTGTTTTTTGATAAGAAAGAAAATATACTATCATTGAAAAGCTATATAGGTCAAATCAGCAGAAAACTAAAGGAGGGTGAAGTATGAAAAAAAATACCAGGGTAAAAATGACTAAAATATTTGCAGTAGGCATAGTAATTATGTTTATAATTGGGTTGATTCCAATGATGTTTGGGAGATAGAGGAATATGTTTTTAAAAAGTATAGAAATAAGAGGCTTCAAGTCTTTTGCAGACAGGACTGAATTGATATTTACAAAGGGCATCACATCCATAGTCGGCCCAAATGGAAGCGGCAAAAGCAATATTTCCGATGCAGTAAGATGGGTACTGGGAGAACAGAGCATAAAAAATCTGAGAGGGGGCAAAATGGAGGATGTTATCTTTTCAGGTACCCAGTTCAGAAAACCTTTGGGGTTGTGTCAGGTTTCGTTGAACCTTGACAATGAAGACAAGTCACTGCCCCTGGAATATACTTCTGTTACGATTACAAGGAGAATTTATAGATCTGGAGAAAGTGAATACTATATAAACAATACAAGATGCAGATTAAAAGATATATATGAACTCTTTATGGATACAGGCATAGGGAAAGAAGGCTATTCCATAATAGGACAGGGAAAAATTGATGCCGTATTGAGTGGAAAGCCTGAGGACAGAAGAAGGCTCTTGGAAGAAGCGGCTGGAATTGTGAAGTTCAAGTGGAGAAAAGAAGAAGCGGAGAAGAAACTTAAAAATACCGATGAAAATCTCATGAGAATAGAGGATATACTTTCTACCTATAGAGAAAGACTTGAACCGCTGCGCATTGAAAATGAAAAGGCAAATAGATTTTTGGAACTTTCGGAAGGATTGAAAGAAAAGGAAATAAATTTATTGATAAATTTAATTGACAAATTGCAGATAGAAATTGATGATCTGGATAAAATAATTTCTGAAGGTGAAAACTACGTAAAAAAATTGAATTCAGATTTTGCCGTATTGAAATGTGATATAGACAGATGTAATAAGGAATTATCCGATATAGAAAAGGAAAAACTTGATTGTGAAAAAAAATATTATGACAGCAAATCAAAAATTCAGAAGTTACATTCAAATATAGATGTCTTGAAAGAAAAGATATCTAATTCTGAGAACAATATTGAAAAGATTGATTCAGAATATGGAGTGATTAAAAACAAGTTGAGTGAAGTTTTTAAGCAAAAATACCTTCAGGAAAAAGAACTTTCCGACCAGATTGAAATTCAAAAAAAATTATCAGGTGAAATAGAAGAGAGAGGCAGAGCTTTAAATGAAATAATAAAAAATATATGTGACAGGGATGATTTACTTAAGAAATTGAAGGACAATCAAATAGAGTATTTGAGTTCCATGTCAAATATTAAAAACAATATGGTTTCCCTTAAGGACAATATAAAAAAAATAGATGACAAGGATGATTATATAAAAAGATCCTGCAGTGACTGTGAAAATTCTATAAAGATAAATAATGCAACTATATCCACTATCAAATCTCAAATAGAGGATATAGAAAAAAGAGTTGAAAATGATAGAACTGCAATAGAAAAGAATAAAAGTGAAATTAAATCTTCCAGGGAGAATTTGAAAAAATATACATATGAATTAAAAAGAGCAGATGACGATTACATGAAAGCCACTGCAGGTCTCAATATGCTTGCAAATTTGGAAAAACAGTATGAAGGGTACAACAGGTCATCCAAGATCCTTATGAAGGATATAAAATCGGGCAGGACAGGAGTAAATAATGACAGATGTTTTTTATTGGGTGAAATAATTGAAGTTGAGAAAAAATTTGAGATCGCTGTGGAAATAGCCCTGGGTGCAGCTATTTCAAATATAATAACTCTAGATGACAATATCGCAAAAAAACTAATAGATTATTTGAAAGCAAATAATCTTGGCAGAGCTACATTTTTACCACTCAATATAATTAAGAACAGAAAAATTTCAGAATCCAGACGTATGTGTGACATAAATGGGTATTTGGGGATTGCAAGTGATATTGTAAATTACGATTCAAGATTTGAAAATGCAGTTGGAAATATACTTGGTAGAACCATAATCTCAGAGGATTTGGATAGTGCATTGAAGATAGCAAAAGCCACCAACTACACCATGAGAATAGTTACATTAAAAGGGGAGGTAGTGAATGCCGGTGGATCAATGACTGGAGGAAGCCTAAAATCCAAAATGTCAAATGTACTTGGAAGAAAGAGACAAATAAATGATCTGAAAAATAAAATTAAAGCTATGGACAAGGATAGAAATTCTTTGAGTAATGTTATAGGTGAACATCAAAGAAATATACAAGAGCTGGATGAATTAAATCTGAATTTAAAAGATGATATATATTCGAAAAATATAGATATAGTAAAATTTAAGGAAAAGATAAATACTATAAACAGTGAAAATATAAAGCTGAAGAAGAACATGGATATATCTAAAAAAGAGCTGCTGGGCATATCCAGACAGAAAGAAACGTTTGTACTGGAGCTTGAAAATAAAAAGATTGATTTAAAAGAACTAAATTTAAAGCAGGAAACCAACAACAAAAATATATTGGATCTGGAAAAAGAAATAGAAGGCAAAAATTCAAATATTGATGATTCAAGAAACAGACTCACGGAAATAAAGGTGGAGAAGGCAAAACTGGATGAAAATATAATGAACAGATCTTTTTCCATAGAAAGGATCTGCAGTGATATTGAAGAAATGGAGCTTAAAATAGACAATTTAAAAGTTCAGAAGAACGAACTCTGCAGCGACAAGAAAAAATTCAGCATTGAAATTGAGAATAATAAAAATGAAATAAAAATCGTAAAAATGGGTATATCTGAGCTTGAACAAGATATAGACAGATTGAAAAAAAGACAAATAAGCCTTAAAGAAAAAATAAATTACAGCAATGAAAATTCCCGGCTGCTTGCAGTAAAAATAAATAAACAGGAGGAGAAAATTCATAAACACCAGATCAGTCTCACCAAGCTTTCTACAGAGAAGAAAAATTTGAATTTGAAATTAAATTCAGATCTTGAAATAACATATGAAAAAGGAACAAAATATAGGACATACATAGAAAACATAGATGTATTCAAAAAGAAGATAGATTCTCTCAAGAAAGAGATATCCAATATAGGAGCTGTAAATTTGGGAGCTATTGAAGAATATAGGGGAGTAAAAGAAAAGGTTGATTTTATGAGTCTTCAAAAAGAAGATCTGGTAAATGGAGGAAAAGAATTAGAAAATGTAATTACTGAAATGACAGAAAAGATGAGGATACTGTTCAATAAAAATTTTGAAAAACTGCGAAAAAATTTTAATGAAACATTTATAGAACTGTTTAAAGGAGGGAGTGCGGATCTGAAGCTTACAGAGGGTGATGAACTTACAGGGAATATAGAAATAACAGTTCAACCGCCGGGGAAGAAGCTTCAAAATATAAATCTCATGTCTGGTGGTGAAAAAGGATTGTCTGCAATAGCACTTTTATTTGCCATACTGAAGATGAAGCCGACTCCTTTTTGCATACTTGATGAGATAGAGGCCGCACTTGATGATGTCAATGTATCCAGATATGCGGAATTCCTCAAGAGGTTTTCTGCAAATACCCAGTTTATCATAATAACTCACAGGAAAGGCACCATGGAAGCCAGTGATGTCATGTATGGAGTTACTATGGAGGAAAAGGGAGTATCCAAGGTTGTATCCGTAGATTTAAGTGAAAAGGCATCTTGATAGATTAATAAATGGAAAGAGGGAAATATATGTTACAGGGATTTTTTGATAAGTTAAAGAGTGGACTTACGAAGACAAAGGATAATTTTACAGGAAAAATAATGGAAGTATTAAGTGGATCAATTTCCATAGATGATGATCTTTATGAAGAACTTGAAGAAATACTTATAACAGCTGATATAGGTGTGGATACAACTATTTACATAATAGATAAATTGAAAGAGAAGATAAAGGAAAAAAAGATAAAGGAACCTTCACTCGTAAAGGATTGTTTAAAGGAAGTAATTATAGATATGCTGGGTACGGAACGGGGCAGTGTGAAGCCTGAAAAAATACCGGAAGTTGTTTTGGTTATAGGAGTAAACGGAGTTGGAAAGACAACGTCCATAGGCAAGATGAGTTCAAAATTAAAGAGTGCCGGCTACAAAGTCCTCATGGCTGCTGCGGATACATTCAGGGCAGCCGCTATAGACCAGCTTGAAATATGGAGCAGCAGGGCAGGCGTTGATATAGTGAAACATCAGGAAGGATCAGATCCTGCTGCTGTAATATTTGATGCAGTTCAAGCAGCCAGGGCAAGAAAGGTGGATGTGCTTATATGTGACACTGCAGGAAGGCTCCACAACAAGAAAAATTTAATGGATGAACTTGGAAAAATAAACAGGGTAATTGACAGGGAATACAGTGAAGCACACAGGGAAACACTTCTGGTCCTGGATGCTACAACAGGACAAAATGCAGTACAGCAGGCAAAGCAGTTTATGGAGGTTTGCAAAATAGACGGGATAATTTTGACAAAGCTGGATGGGACTGCAAAGGGAGGTATCGTAATATCTATAAAACATTCTCTTAATATACCAGTTAAATTGATAGGTGTAGGGGAAGGCATTGAAGATCTTCAGGAATTTAATCCGGAAAGCTTTGTGGAAGTATTATTTTAAAATATAAGAAAGCTGTTAAGTAAATTTACTTGACAGTCTCTGATATTTTTGATATTATGATTTCTGTCAGAAGTTAGTTATGGAATTAAGTGAATTTGAATAAGTCTTGAGGAAGTGAAAGAGCATTATTTGCTTGATATTTCATGGAAAAAAGAGTACAGTTCTCCATATTGTTAGATATATATGGTAAATTATTGACGGATAAGCAAATAAATATAATGGATTTGTATTACAATCTGGATCTGTCACTGTCTGAAATAGCTGAACATACAGATACAAGCAGACAGGCGGTATACGATATTATAAGAAGATGCAACAGGCTTCTGGTACACTATGAAGAGAAATTGGGCCTGATGGATAGAAGGCTGGAATTGAAAAAAAGCATGGAAAATGTTCTGGAGATGCTTGATTCTATCAAAACTGCAGATAACGGAATTAAAATAGATTATATAAAGAAATATATAATGGATAATATTTAGTAGGAGGATTAACATGGCTTTTGAAGGATTGGCATCTAAGCTTCAGAATACCTTGAAGAAGCTTAGGGGAAAAGGTAAGCTTTCGGAAAAAGATATAAAAGATGCTATGAGGGAAGTAAAGTTGGCACTTTTAGAAGCAGATGTTAACTACAAGGTTGTACGTAATTTCATAAAAAGTGTCAGTGAGAAATGCCTTGGAGAAGAAGTATTCAAGAGTTTGACTCCTGCACAGCAGGTTATAAAGATTGTAAACGAGGAATTAACGAGTTTAATGGGCAGCAGCGAGAGTTCCCTTGAATATTCATCAAGTGGATTGACAGTGATAATGCTTGTAGGACTCCAGGGAGCAGGTAAAACTACCGTGTGCGGCAAGCTGGCTCTGGAACTCAGAAAAAAGAACAAGAAACCTCTTCTGGTAGCTTGTGATATATACAGACCTGCAGCAATAAAACAGCTTCAGGTAGTCGGAAAGCAGATAGATATTCCAGTATTTTCAATGGGAGACAAGGTGACTGCAGTAGACATATCCAGAGGAGCACTTGAATATGCAAAGAACAATAATTTGAATGTGGTTATAATAGATACTGCCGGAAGGCTCCAGATAGATGAAGAACTTATGAATGAGCTTAAAAATATAAAAGATGCGGTTCATCCAGGTGAAACCATACTTGTTGTAGATTCTATGACAGGTCAGGATGCAGTTAATGTTGCCCAGGCTTTTAATGAACAGATAGGCATAAGTGGAGTTGTACTCACAAAACTGGATGGTGATACGAGAGGCGGAGCTGCACTTTCTATAAAGGCAATGACTGGAACACCTATAAAATTTATAGGTGTAGGTGAGAAGATGAGTGATTTTCAGGTCTTTCACCCTGACAGAATGGCATCGAGGATACTTGGAATGGGAGATGTACTTTCACTTATAGAGAAGGCACAGCAGTCCATAGATCAGGATGAGGCTAAAGAACTTGGCGAGAGAATGCTTAACAAGGAATTCAATTTTCAGGACTTTTTAAATCTCATGCAGCAGACTAAGAAACTGGGACCCATTAGCAAACTTGTGGAAATGATACCGGGGGTAGATTCTAAGGCTCTTCGTGGAGTGGATCTCTCACAGGGTGAGAAGGATTTGAAGACAAAGGAATCCATAATAAAATCCATGACCATGAAGGAAAGAGCCAATCCGTCCATTATAAGTAGTTCAACATCAAGAAAAAAGAGAATCGCATCTGGATCGGGTACCACTATACAGCAGGTAAACAGGCTGCTCAAGGACTTTGAAAAAATCAAGAAGATAATGAAACAATTCAATGGAATAAGCAGCAAAAAAGGATTTAAGAAGGGTATGTTTGGAAAGTTGCCTTTTTAAATAGATTTTAAAGATTCAATACAGCCAAGGAGGTGATATAAATGGCAGTAAAGATAAGATTGAGAAGAATGGGTGCAAAAAAGGCTCCATTTTATAGAATAATTGTTGCAGATTCAAGATCTCCAAGGAATGGAAGATTTATAGAAGAATTAGGATACTATAATCCTACAACAGAACCAACTACTATAAAATTTGACGAAGAGAAAGCTGTACAATGGATAAAAAATGGTGCTCAACCAACTGATGTTGTAAAAAGACTTTTTACTCAGGCTGGATTAGGTGAAAAGATTGGCAAGTAGTTACTGGGGGTGGATAACTTGAAAGAATTAGTTGAAATTATAGCTAAATCGTTGGTAGATAACCCAGATATGGTTCAAGTAAATGAAATCGCAGGAGAACAATCTATAATTCTTGAATTGAAAGTTGCACAAGAAGACATGGGAAAAGTAATAGGAAAACAGGGGAGGATAGCCAAGGCTATAAGAACTGTGGTAAAGGCAGCAGCTATAAAAGAGAACAAGAGGGTTGTTGTAGAGATAATATAAGAGTTAGGCTTCCTAACTCTTATATTGATATTATCAGTTGAAAGGGGTGAATATACTTATGGAACAATTCATTACAATAGGTAAGATAGTAAATACACATGGAATAAAAGGTGAATTGAAGATATATCCGCTTACTGATGATTTTAAAAGATTCAAGGAATTGACACGTGTATATGTTGATGGAAAAGTGAGAAAGGTAGCAAGCTGCAAGCTGCAGTCAAAGAGAGTTATATTGAAAATAGAAGGTATAGATTCCATAGAAGATGCGGACAGCTACAAGGAGAAGTATATTGAAGTCAAAAGGGAAGATGCAGTTGAACTTGAAGAAGGAAGTTATTTTATTTCCGATATAATAGGGTGTAGTGTTTTTGACAATAATGGAGTAAATTATGGAAAGGTTGCAGAAGTAATACATACCCCGAATAATGATGTCTATTGGATAAAAGAAGGAAAAGAACTTTTGATCCCAGCACTGGAAGATATAATTTTGGATATAGATGTAAAAAAATCTAGGATACTTATAAAGCCGGTGAGCACATGGATGTCAGAATAGATATTTTGACACTTTTTCCTGGCATGTTTGATGTATTCAACTATAGTATAATAGGTAGGGCCAGGGAGAAGGGAATTTTAGATATAAATACAGTTGACATAAGAGATTATACGAAAGACAAACATAGAAAAGTCGATGATTATCCCTATGGTGGAGGAGCAGGCATGATAATGGCTGCACAACCAATAGTGGATTGTATAAAAGCTGTGAAGCAGGTCAATAATGGAAAGGTGATATTTCTAGGCCCAAGAGGAAAGACATTTAATCAGGAAATGGCAAAGCACCTTGCAGGGGAAAAGGAACTTATATTCTTGTGCGGGCATTATGAGGGAATAGATGAAAGAGCATACAAATATATAGATATGGAAATATCCCTGGGCGATTTTGTAATTACAGGTGGAGAATCTGCATGTATACCTATTGTAGACGGCATATGCAGAATGGTGCCTGGAGTACTTAAAAACAGTGAAAGTTATGTTGAGGAATCTTTCTACGATGGAATGCTTGAGTATCCCCAATATACAAGACCTGAGTGCTTTGAAGGCGAGGCAGTGCCGCAGGTATTGATATCGGGACATCATGAGAATATAAGAAAATGGAGGAGACTTGAATCCATTTTGATAACGAGAGAAAAAAGACCCGACCTTTTTGAAAAGATAAAGTTTTCAAAGGAAGATATGAAAATACTTAAAGCTGCAGATGAAATAAATAAAAAATAAAAAGCATGTATTGAAAATAGATTTTGAATATGATACAATGAATTTTGTGCTGCACGAACGGTCCTCTGTCTGTAGTTTTATACTGGATAAGAACGTTTAGTAATTATAAGGAGGTAATGCACAGTGTTAGATGTAATAAAAGCTATAGAAGCAGAACAGATTAGAAACGACTTGCCACAGTTTAATGTTGGTGACACAGTAAAGGTACATGTAAAGATAAATGAAGGAAACAGGGAGAGAATACAGGTATTTGAAGGCGTAGTTTTAAAGAGGCAAAACGGAGGCTTGAGAGAGACATTTACAGTAAGAAGAGTTGCCTATGGTGTTGGTGTTGAAAGGACCTTTCCGGTTAATGCACCTATAATAGATAAAATAGAAGTTACAAGAAGAGGTAAAGTAAGAAGAGCTAAATTGTATTATTTAAGAGACAGAGTTGGTAAGGCAGCAAAGGTAAAGGAAATATTAAAGTAGGATTGAATCTAAACGGGGCTTGCAATAGTCCCATTTTTTGCATATCAGGGTGGTGTTGAATTTGTTAAAGGAATTAGTTGATATTGGAAAATCAATATTGATTGCAGTTGTAGCGGCATTTTTAATTATAACTTTTGTGTTTGAAACCGTAAGTGTTGATGGACATTCCATGGATCCAACCTTGAATAATGGAGACAGACTTATAGTGGAAAAAGTCAGTTACTATTTTAGAGATCCTAAACCTGGAGATATAGTAGTAATAAAATATCCTGCCGACCCAAGTGAGAAGTTTATTAAGAGGGTGATAGCGGTAGGTGGTGACAGGGTAAAAATACAAAATGGGAAACTGTATATAAACGACAAGATTAAAAATGAACCGTATATATTGGAAACAATGATTGGAGATTTCGGTGAAGTTACAGTACCGGACAATACAATCTTTGTACTGGGAGATAATAGAAACAACAGCCGGGACAGTAGATTTCAGGATGTTGGATTTGTAAAATACAAGTTAGTAGTTGGTAGAGCTGCATTTAGGATATATCCATTTAATAAAATGGGAACTTTTGAATCCTATAGATAAATATCAGGGAGGTTTATTTGTGTGAATATAAATTGGTTTCCGGGACATATGCTCAAGACAAAAAAGGAAATAAATGCAAATATAAGGCTTGTAGATGCTGTAATAGAGATGAGAGATGCCAGAATAGTCATATCAAGTAAAAATCCAGAAATAGACGATTTGTGTAAAGACAAACCTAGAATAATTCTTTTGAACAAATGTGATTTAGCCGAGGACAGTATTACAAAAAAGTGGTGTAAAGTTCTGTTATCTGATAATGTCAGTGTACTGGCAGTGAATTGCAATACAGGATTTGGAATAAATTACATAAAACCAGCATTGAACAGTCTTTTGAAATCCAAACACGATAAATTGAGGTCCAAAGGCATAAAAAGTATAATAGACCGGGTTATGGTGGTCGGCATACCAAATGTAGGCAAGTCCTCTTTTATAAATAAGATAGCCAGGAATAAAATTGCAAGAACGGGTAACAGACCAGGCGTCACAAAATCAAAACAATGGATCAAGACGAGATTTGGAATGGAACTTATGGATACTCCAGGAATACTCTGGCCCAAGCTTGAAAGTAGGGAAACTCAATTGAACCTTGCATTTACAGGTGCCATAAAAGATGAGATAATGGATACAGAGGAACTGGCGTTAAAGCTCATAGATATATTATCTGAAAATTATGGTGACAGAATTATTGAAAGATATAAACTTGATTCGCTAAGTTACAGTGCAATAAATAATATAGATAGCATAGCAAGAAAAAGAGGAATGTTGATGCGTGGAGGAGAAATAGATTACAATAGGGTTTCAAATATGATTTTGGATGAATACAGATCGGGAAAGTTCGGCGGGATTTCTCTCGAAATTCCAGAGTGATTTTTATTATCAGAGAAGGTTGTGTTGTGATGGAAAACACTGACAAGGTAAAATTTGACCTACAGTCCATAAAGAAGTCTATTCTAAACGAAAAATCCCACATGAGTTTTTCGGACATAAATGACATGGTAGGTAAATTGAAACGTAATTATTTTGACATTGAAGAGGATATTTTCAATAAAATAGCTGATTCATTGAATTCAGATAGCAGAAAAGGTGTCAAAAACCTATCAAAAAACCTGTTGAATTTTATTGCAAAAATGAAAGATGAAATTTCCAGAGTTGAAAAAATGTATGAGTTTGACAGATCTTTTGGAAATTACATATACGTAGCGGGTGTTGACGAAGTTGGGAGGGGACCACTGGCAGGACCCATAGCTGCAGGGGCAGTTGTATTCAGCTTGAATCATATAGAACAAAAAAGTTTAATCCTTGGTATCAAAGACTCAAAGAAACTCTCACCTAAAAGAAGAGAACAACTTTCCAGGATTATAAAAGACAGAGCTGTAAGTTATAGTATTTCAATTATAAACAGTGATGAAATAGATGAGAGGGGAATTTCCTGGTGCAACAATGAAGTTTTGAGAAGGGCTGTGAAGGGGCTAAAGGTTCCTGTAGACATGGTATTATCCGATGGATATGCTGTGAACAACCTGAATATGGACAATAAATTTATTATAAAAGGTGATGCAAAGAGTGCAAGTATAGCTGCAGCGTCCATTATAGCCAAGGTCTACCGGGATAACCTCATGAAGGAATATGGCGTGACTTATCCATATTATAATTTCCCCAGCAATTCAGGATACGGTACAAGGGAACATATTGAAGCTATAAAAAAATATGGAGTCTGCAGAATACACAGGCTGAGTTTTTTGAAAAATATAATTTAATATATCATATGTGAAAAGCATTTTTGATTAACTTGATGATGTGGGTATTGCAATCCGTGTTCAGCATAATTTCCACTATATCAAATCTGAAACTGTAATTGTACAATCTGTTTTTTGCAATATATAATTTTGCTGTGTTATAAATTTTATTCCTTTTTCTATAATTTACGGATTCGCAGGGCAGTCCGTATTTTTTGGATTCTCTAGCTTTAACTTCTATAAAGCATAAGAACTCCCTGTCTTTTCCTATCAGATCAATTTCACCGGTTCTGCATCTGAAGTTTTTTTCAAGTATAGTATATCCTGTTGAAGACAGGTAAATTTCAGCTATAGATTCGCCTAGATCCCCTTTGTATTTATTGGAAGTTTTCATAGCTTCTCCTTTATAATTTATCTTTTGAATGCACTTAATATTGGAGGAATATATATGTTGATGGATATCAGTAAAAGAAATAGTACTATAACTCCGCCTGATGTTATCATATGATGATTTTTAGTTTTCAGGCCTAATATAAACAATATAAAACCTAGTATCAACAATAGTATAATTATCAAAAAATTCATTTGTATTAACTCCTATTCATAAATAGATTATCATATGCTTTATGGAAAAAAATTACTTATATATAAAATATTATAATATATTGTACATTTAAATAAAAGGGTTCATGGAAGAATATTACACTATTTTATTGTTCATGAATTTCCTGTAATTTAAGGCCTCTATTATATGACTGGTTTCAATTAGTTCCTTATTATCCAGATCGGCTATGGTTCTGGATACTTTAAGTATTTTATTATAAGCTCTTGCACTTAAATTGTATTTTGAAAATATTTTACTGAATAACTTGTTTGAATTGTCATCAACAGCGCAGTATTTTTTTATAAGTTTGCCATTCATCTGTGAGTTGTACTGGATATTCTCATCTTTTAATCTTTTCATTTGAAGTTTTCTTGAATATATAACGTTTTTTTTCATGTCTTTGGAACTTCTATTTTCGTAAGGAACTTTTAGATCTATAAAAGAAGGTGTGTTTACAAAAATAAATATATCAATTCTATCGAGTATAGGTGCTGAAAGTTTTGATATATATCGATTTCTTTCATATTCTGTGCAGCTGCAGTGTCTGTTGGAACCAAAGTTTCCACACTTACAAGGATTTGTAGCCATTACTGTCATGAAATTGCATGGATAATTTACCTTGCCGTTTGATCTGCTTATTGTTATGATGTTTTCTTCCATGGGCTGTCTTAATACTTCAAGGACGTTCCTTTTAAATTCGAGTATTTCATCCAAAAACAATATTCCATTATGTGCAAGTGAAATTTCCCCGGGCATTAATTTGGAACCTCCTCCTATAAGGGCTATAGAAGTTGTAGTATGATGTGGATTTCTGAAGGGAGGCTCCAGAATAAGAGATTTATCTTTGTCAAGCATGCCGGCAGCACTGTATATCCTGGTTACGTCCAATGCATCTTCATAATTAAGGTCGGGAAGTATAGATGGTATTCTCATAGCCAGCATGGTTTTCCCGGAGCCTGCAGGTCCTATCATCAATATATTATGATGACCGGCTGCAGCTACTTCTATTGCCCTTTTACAGCTTTCCTGGCCTAGTACATCTGAAAAATCCAGTTTGGAAGTTGTACTCTTCCTGTGGCTTTTATTTACGTAAGGGCATGTATTCCTGTATTTTATAAATTGTACAACCTCCTTTAAATTCTTGAAAGCATAGCAATTTGCCCCTTTGACAACAGAGCACTCTTCGGAATTCCCCAAAGGTACTATGAAATTCTTAATGTTGTTCCTGACTCCTTCAATTGTTATTGGAAGTACACCGGTAACCCTGTTTAAGTTGCCGAAAAGAGACAGCTCACCGAGTACTATAAAGTTTTCTGAATCTTTAAAGTCTATCTGAGCTGTAGCATATAATATGCCCAATGCTATTGGAAGATCGAACAGGGAGCCGAACTTTTTAATGTCAGCTGGAGCCAGATTTACAGTTATTTTCTTTATGGGAAATTTAAAGCCGGAATTTATTATGGAGGCCCTGACTCTATCCCTGGATTCTCTTACAGAAGTATCCGCCAGTCCTACTATGTTGAAGCATGGGAACCCATTTTCAATATTTATCTCTACAGATATTATGTTTCCCGCTATTCCAACAAGAAAGGCAGTAGTAATCTTTACAGCCATAATATCACCTCTGCTAAATTATGGACATAAATAATCCAAATTAAACGGAAAATTTCACTATTATTTAAAAAATATCAGAGAATAAAATTGCGGGTAATGTAAATAATTAAAATATCAATTTCTGAGTATGGAGGATAAAATTTAAATGAATATTTATGATTTGTGGTTTTCTTCAGCACAAATATCCAGCAGGCTAAAACTGAATATCTTAAAGAGATTCAGCAGCGTGGAGGAAGTATGGATGAATGTAATTAGGCATAATACTTTGGTGGATTCATGCGAGAGCAAATATGAAAATATGAATGTAATTTCGGCATTAAAAAGGGCGTGGCAAAAAGATCAGCTGGAGTTAAAGATGGAATACTGCTATGAGAAAGGTATAGGAAGTGTAAATTTTAATGAGGACTCTTATCCTTCAAGATTGAAAAATTATGAAGATTCACCAGCTGTTTTATTCTATATAGGAAATGTAGTAAAATTAGATAAAAATTTAAATGTAGGTATAGTGGGTTCAAGAAAATGCAGTATATATGGCAGAAATGCCGCTGAAATAATAAGCAGGGAGATATCAAAAAATAATATTAATGTAATTAGTGGCATGGCCAGAGGAATAGACTCATATGCCCACAGGGGAGCAATTGAGTCAAATGGATATACTTGTGCTGTGTTCGGATCGGGAGTGGACGTTATATATCCAAGGGAAAACCGGAAATTATATAAAGATATTCTGGCTAATGGTGCAGTTGTTTCAGAATTTATACCCGGGGTCAAACCAATTTCATACAATTTCCCGAAAAGAAATAGAATAATAAGTGGATTGAGTGATGTACTGGTTGTAGTGGAGGCTGCTGAAAGAAGCGGGGCTTTGATAACTGCAGATATGGCATTGGAACAGGGGAAAAGCGTTATGGCAGTTCCGGGTTCAATTTTTTCGGAGGAAAGCAGGGGAACAAATAGACTGATAAAGCAAGGTGCATATCCGCTTACCAATATTGAAGATATATTTCAAATCTTAGAAGTTGAGTATGAGACAAGGTCAGTTGAATTTGATAAGAAATCAGACAATCTAACTAAAACCGAACAAAAAATTTACAGTATTATAGGAGATACTCCAATACATATAGACGACATTTCTAAAATAGCTAATGTTGACATAAAACAATTATATGAGTTATTATTTGAATTGCAGTTAAAAAAACAAATAATATGTCTTTCAGGTAATTATTATGTTAAAGATCCAGATAAAAGTGTAATAATAGATTGATATAATTCTAAAATACGAAACTATTTATTATAAATTAATTACAGATATATATTACTTGAATAAAATGAGGGGGTGTGATGCTCTGGCATAATTTTGGCCAGAGTTAAGATATGGGACAAAAATTAGTTATAGTTGAATCACCGGCAAAAGCTAAAACAATAGGAAAGTATTTAGGAAAGAACTATGTGGTAGAAGCTTCCATGGGTCATGTAAGAGATCTTCCCAAAAGTCAGCTTGGCGTAGATACAGATAATAATTATAATCCTAAATATATAACTATAAGAGGCAAGGGTGAACTTTTAAGCAAATTAAGAAAGGAAGCCAAGAAAAGCGATAAAATATATTTGGCTACTGACCCTGATAGAGAGGGAGAAGCTATTTCATGGCATTTGGCCAATGTACTTAAGCTAGACGACAGTGAAAAGTGCAGAATAGAATTTCATGAGATAACAAAGACGGCTGTTAAAGGGTCAATACAAAATGCCAGAAAGATAAACATCAATCTTGTAAATGCCCAGCAGGCACGAAGAGTATTAGACAGACTTGTTGGATATAAGATAAGTCCTATACTCTGGAGAAAAGTAAAATGGGGACTGAGTGCAGGAAGAGTTCAATCCGTAGCACTTAAAATGATATGTGAAAGAGAAAAGCAGATAAAGGAATTTGTACCGGAGGAATATTGGACAATTGAATGTTTTTTAAGCAAACAATCCTCAAAAAAAGATTTTAAAGTCAGACTTACCACTTTTAAAAAAAAGAAACTTGAAATTAAAAATAAAGAAGAAGCGGATAAAATAATAGAGGATTTAAAATCAGGGGATTTTATAGTAAAAAATATAAAGAAGACGTCCAAAAATAAAAATCCACTTCCGCCATTTACAACGAGTACCCTCCAGCAGGACGCATACAAAAAATTGAACTTTTCCACCAAGAGGACAATGTCAATAGCACAGCAGTTGTATGAAGGAGTGGATATTAAAAAATATGGTACCATAGGACTTATAACTTATATGAGAACTGATTCTGTAAGGATTGCAGAAGAAGCACAGCATGATTGCAGAAATTTTGTGGTAGATAATTTTGGACAAAAATATATTCCTGAAAGTCCAAGAAATTTCAAGGGAAAAAAGAATATACAGGATGCACATGAAGCTGTAAGACCAACAAATGTATCTATAACACCTGATATAGTCAAGGAAAGCTTAAAACCGGAACAATATAAGCTGTACAATCTTATATGGAAGCGATTTGTTGCCAGCCAGATGTCTTCAAGTATAATCGAGGTAAAATCCATAGACATAGCAAATGGCAGCTATATCCTCAGGGCAAGCGGATCAAAGGTTAAATTCGATGGATTTATGAAGGTATATGACTATTCTACAGAAGATGAAAAAGAGGATTCCAATCTCCCTGAGTTAACTGTAGATGAAATGCTTATGAGAAAATCTATTGAAGGCAAACAGCACTTTACACAGCCGCCGGCAAGGTATTCGGAGGCATCGCTTGTGAAGACGCTGGAGGAAAATGGCATAGGCAGACCAAGTACCTATGCACCTATAATATCTACTTTACTAGATAGAAAGTATGTTGAGCGTGACAAAAAGACACTGTCTCCGACGGAATTGGGGAATATAGTAAATAATATATTAAGTGAATATTTTAAGCAGATAGTCGATGTGGAATTCACAGCGGATATGGAAAACAAACTGGACAGCATAGAAGAGGGAAAAGAGAATTGGAGAAATGTTGTCGGAGGTTTTTTTGAACCTCTGAAAAAATCCATAGACATAGCTGAAAAAGAAGTAGCAAAAATAACAATAGAAGACAAAGTAACAGATATAAAATGTGACAAATGCGGAAGGTTCATGGTTATAAAGCATGGAAGATTTGGTGATTTTTTAGCCTGTCCAGGTTATCCTGAATGTAAAAATACAAAACCAATAGTTAAAGAACTGGATGTAAAATGCCCTAAATGTGGCGATGGAAAAGTAGTTGAAAAGAGAAGCAGAAAGGGAAGAAAATTTTATGGATGTACCAACTATCCTGAGTGTGATTTTGTAAGCTGGTTTGAACCTACAGATAAAAAGTGTCCTGCTTGTGGCAGCTATATGGTAAAGAAATACAATAAATCAAAGGGAAATTATCTGGAGTGTTCTAATAGTGAATGCAAGCATAGAGAATATAATATTAAAAGTGATGAGGATGACAGCAATAATGTGACAAAATAAGCACTATTAAAAGGGACACTTGAGTGATAGAAAATGTATTTAAACTTTAAATATATTTTCTATCAATTTATTGTGCCTAAGCTTATATTCCAATAATACAGTAAATTAAAAATTATTGTTGAATTATAGTATGTGTTATGGTATTATGTTTAAGGATATGGAATAATTCTAAATATTTAAAAAATTAAACTGATTTTAATTTGCATTTTGTGTAAAATTTATTTACATAATTGCTGCAATTTATATATTTGTTTTTATTATACCTTTGTGTAAACATATCCATAGCTCTGGTGTCAAATATGAATTGTCCTAAGGAGGAATTTTTAATGATGTCTTTGTTAAACAAGACAAGAATGTTAAATAAAATATTGCAAAAATCAGGTACCGAACTAGTAGTTTTTAATGATATATGCAACTTGCTGGGAGAAGTATTAAACTGCAATGTATATATTATAAGCAAAACAGGAGATATATTAGGTAGCGACTTTTCTGAAAGTTTTGATAATAATACTTTTGAGAAGAAATTTACAGATGAAAATAACTTCCCAGAAAAATATAACAACAAATTATTGGGAGTATATGAAACGGTTTCAAATATAACTGATAAAGAAATATTTAATACTGGTGAAAGTGAATTGGAGTTTGATGATAAATTATTGATGGTAGTTCCGATAATAGGAGGAAGAGAGAGACTTGCCACATTGTTTCTTGCAAGATTTGACGAAAAGTTCACAGACGAAGATATTGTCCTTGGAGAATACAGTGCAACTATAATAGGTCTTGAAATCTTAAAAGCCAAAAATGATCAGATCGAGGAAGAAGCAAGGAAGAAAGCGGTAGTCCAGCTGGCTATAGGGACTCTTTCCTATTCAGAATTAGAAGCTGTTGAACATATATTTAAAGAACTGGATGGAAATGAAGGACTGCTTGTTGCATCCAAAATAGCAGATAAAGTTGGAATAACGAGATCTGTAATTGTAAATGCACTTAGAAAGTTTGAAAGTGCAGGTGTAATTGAATCAAGATCACTTGGTATGAAAGGAACCCATATTAAAATATTAAATAATAAACTTTTGGATGAACTTAAAAAAATAAAATAGAATTTTATTGAACAGATGGATTTGTTGTGATATACTACTTACAGTAATAATTACACACATTATCTAATTTATAGGCGGGTGCCATATGGTAAACCTATGAGTATGAAGATGATGGAGGAAAAAACCTAGGAGGGAAAAAATATGTCAATTATATCAATGAAACAGTTACTGGAAGCAGGTGTCCATTTTGGACATCAGACGAGAAGATGGAATCCTAAAATGGCTCCATATATATTTACAGAGAGAAATGGAATCTATATAATAGATTTACAGAAGACTGTGAAGAAAGTTGAAAAAGCATATGAATTTGTAAGGGAAGTTGCACTTAGTGGAAAGGATGTACTTTTTGTTGGGACTAAAAAGCAGGCACAGGAAGCAATTGAGCAGGAAGCAACAAGATGTGATATGTTCTATGTCAACAACAGATGGCTGGGTGGAATGCTTACAAATTTTCAAACTATAAAAACTAGAATTCAAAAATTAGAAGGTTTGCAGAAGATGGAGGAAGACGGAACCTTTGAAGTCCTTCCTAAAAAAGAGGTTATTAAGCTTAAGGGTGAACAGCAGAAACTCGAGAAGAACCTAGGCGGAATCAAAGCTATGGATGCCAATAATATAGGAGCAATATTTGTAGTAGATCCAAGAAAAGAGAGAAATGCCATATCAGAAGCTAAAATTCTCGGTATTCCAGTTGTAGCAATTGTAGATACTAATTGCGATCCTGATGAAGTGGATTATGTAATACCTGGAAATGATGATGCAATAAGGGCGGTAAAATTGATTACTTCAAAAATGGCTGATGCAGTAGTTGAAGGAAGACAGGGAGAGCAACTGGCTGAATAATACATTATAAAAGGATTAAATACGGATATTGAAGGGAGTTGAAAACCGCAGTTTAGCATTTATATTCATTGGTGCTAAAATCGGGAAATACTTATGATAACTGCAAATATGGTAAAAGATTTAAGAGAGAGAACTGGTGCAGGCATGATGGACTGCAAAAAAGCTTTGTCTGAGACAAATGGAGATTTGGATAAGGCTATTGAAGTATTACGTGAGAAGGGATTGGCTGCAGCAGCTAAGAAAGCAGGAAGAATAGCAGCAGAAGGTCTTGTTAAAACTTATATTTCTGAAGATGGAAAGAGTGCCTCAATAGTTGAGATAAATTGTGAAACAGACTTTGTTGCTGTCAATAGTGAGTTTGTAAAGTTTGCAGATACAGTTGCAAAACAGGCATCATACACAAGTTCAGATTCAGTGGAAAAACTTGTGGAGGAAAAATATTTATTGGATGAAACAAAGACTATATCCCAGGCCCTTACTGAACTTATTTCAAAACTCGGTGAAAATATGACAGTAAGAAGATTTAAAAGGTTATCCGTTGAAAATGGAGTAATTGCAAGTTATATACACGGTGGTGGAAGAATTGGAGTTTTGGTTAAGGTTGAAAGTGACAAACAGGGTGAAATCCTTAAAGAAGTTGCAAAGGATGTTGCCATGCAGGTTGCAGCAGCCAATCCAGCTTTTTTAGATGAAAATTCAGTAGATGAAGATGTATTGAACAAGGAAAAGGAAATATATAGAGCACAGGCATTGAATGAAGGTAAACCTGAAAAAATCATTGAGAAAATGATTGGGGGAAGAATAAAGAAATTCTATAAGGAAAATTGTCTGGTGGATCAAGTTTGGATAAAGGATTCGGATTTGACTATTGCCAAATATCTTCAAAACAAGTCCAAGGAAAATGGAGCGCCCATAAAAATTACTGCTTTTGAAAGATTTGAAAAAGGTGAAGGAATAGAGAAGAAGACTGAAGATTTTGCCGAAGAAGTAAAAAAGCAGATGCAGGGTAAATAGAAACTGAAAAGAGAACACTGTGTGTTCTCTTTTTTTAGAATAGGGATATATAAAATCTAATTTTTATTATTGGAGGTTGTATTGAATGAGCATTGCCAAGTATAATAGAGTCATGCTTAAGCTTTCAGGAGAAGCTCTTGCAGGAAATAACGGATATGGTATAGATTTTAATGTAACAAAAAAGATAGCTGAGCAGATAAAAAAATTGGTGGATATGAACGTTAAGGTTGGAGCTGTTGTCGGCGGCGGAAATATCTGGAGAGGAAGAAATGGAGGAGGTATGGATAGAACCACGGCAGATTACATGGGAATGCTTGCTACATGTATAAATGCACTTGCACTTCAGGATTCTCTTGAAAACTTGGGAGTCACTACAAGGGTACAGACGGCTATTGAAATGAGAGAAGTTGCTGAACCTTTTATACGAAGAAGAGCCATGAGACATCTTGAGAAAGACAGGGTGGTTATATTTGCGGCAGGTACCGGAAATCCATATTTTTCTACGGACACAACTGCGGCTTTACGTGCAGCGGAAATAGAAGCGGATGTCATACTTCTTGCAAAAAAGGTTGATGGAGTATATGATAAAGATCCTCACAAATGCAGTGATGCTGTAAAATTTAGTAAGTTGTCATATATTGAAGTGCTTGAAAAGGGGCTTCAGGTAATGGATTCTACTGCAACTTCACTTTGTATGGACAATAATATTCCTATTCTGGTGTTTGGACTTGACAATCCGGAGAACATATCAAAGGCAGTTATTGGAGAAGAAATTGGTACAATTGTGTGCAAAGAATAAATTTTAGGAGGTATTTCTATGATTGAAGATATTTTGAAAATTGCAGATGAAAAAATGAAGAAAACTACCGAGACTTTGAAAAAAGAATTGGCATCCATGAAGGCAGGGAGAGCTAATACAGCAATGCTGGATAGAATAGAGGCCGAATATTATGGCAGCAATACACCTATAAACCAACTTGGAAATATATCCATACCGGAACCTAGAGTACTTGCCATTCAGCCCTGGGATAAAAGTTCCATCAAGGCTATAGAAAAAGCCATACTGAAATCTGATCTCGGTATCAATCCGTCAAATGATGGTGAAGTAATAAGACTGGTAGTACCTGAACTTACTGAAGAAACCAGAAAAGAAATAGTTAAAAATGTTAAAAAAGCTGAAGAAAATTCAAAAGTTGCAATAAGGGCCATTAGAAGAGATTGTAATGATAAACTGAAATCCCTTAAAAAAAATAATGACATAACCGAGGATCAACTGAAAAAGTCAGAAGAAGACATACAGAAAAAGACAGACAGTTTTATAAAGGATATAGAAAACATAGTTGAAGCTAAAGAGAAGGAAGTTATGTCAATATAGTCTGTAATGTTTTTAAACCTGCGAATTCGCAGGTTTTATTAAAATACTGCACTGAAAGAACTATTTATTGAAAGGGGAGGTTTGAAAATGGCGGAAAATTTTAATATAAATACAGATAATGCAGATACTATAATACATATTGATATTAATAATATACCTAAACATATAGGCATCATAATGGATGGAAATGGAAGGTGGGCAAAAAAGCGAAATCTTCCCAGAACTTTGGGGCACAAGGCTGGAGTTGAGGCTATAAGGGAAATTGTAAAAGAGTGCAGCAATATAGGTGTCAAGTATCTTACGCTGTATGCATTTTCTACTGAAAATTGGTGCAGACCCAGGGATGAGGTATCTGCACTCATGAGATTATTAGTCCAGTATTTGAGAAGAGAATTTAGTGAACTCGACAAAAATAATGTTATAATAAATCATATCGGAGATATATCACAACTTCCAGAATTATGTCAGAAGGAACTGGAAAGTGCCTATGAAAATACCAGAAACAATACCGGACTGATTTTGAATCTTGCCCTGAACTATGGTGGAAGGGCAGAAATTGCAAGGGCATTCAAATTGATAGCTTCGGACATAAAAGATGGTTTGCTTGAAGCTGAGGATATAGACGAGAGTATGATTTCAAATTATCTGTATACGAAAAATATGCCGGACCCTGATATTATAATAAGACCTAGCGGAGAGAAAAGACTGAGTAATTTTATGCTGTGGCAGTGTGCATATTCCGAGTTCTGGTATTCGGATATATACTGGCCTGATTTTAAGAAAGAAGATCTTCTTAAGGCCATATATGACTATCAAAACAGGAACAGGAGATTTGGCGGAATTAAATAGATGAAAGTATGATGTTAATTGATTTTGGGGAGGTGCTAGTGTGAATAATAGATATTTGGGGGCAGTTGTAATTGCTCCTTTTATTTTATTTCTATTTGTAGGCGGCATATATTTGAAATATGCAATTATGATTTTATCGCTTATGGGAATGTATGAATTTTATAAAGTATCTGAAAAAAAAGAAGTAAAGGCGATTAATAAAGTAGGGTACCTGATGTGCATAGCTTATTTTATTTCAATGGGATATGAGGTAAACTACAGATTTATATTTCTTGTATTGATGATATCAATATTTGTTCTCATGTGTACAGTGGTATTGGATTTAAAGTACAACTTTATTGATATTTCTATTACAGTACTTGGATTTCTGTATGTAGCCGTATTTTTTAGTTTTATCGTACTAGTAGATAATGTAAACCATGGTGAGTATCTGGTGTGGACTATATTTATTTCCTCATGGATCTGTGATACTACTGCATATTACAGCGGCAGATTTTTCGGAAAAAGAAAACTCTGTCCGGAATTAAGTCCCAAAAAGACAGTGGAAGGTTCTATTGGTGGAGTTGCCGGAAGTACTATAAGCTGTATAATATTTGGAATCTTTGCGGAAAGCATGGGGGTTCCTATTCAGATATATCATTACATTGCAATAGGAATTTTATGCGGAACTTTTTCACAGTTTGGAGATTTATTTGCTTCTTCTATAAAGAGATATGCTGGAGCAAAAGATTACAGCAATTTAATACCCGGACATGGTGGAATATTGGATAGGTTTGACAGTGTGCTCTTTTCAAGCTTCATAGTCTATTATTATGTGATATTTGCAAATCTAACCTAAGGCAAATATGGTATAATGGGCATATCATATTTAGTTTTTACTAATTGTAATACAGGAGATGTTTTAATGAAAAAAATTTCTATACTTGGAGCTACGGGTTCGATAGGTACACAGACATTGGATGTAATGAGAAGAGATAGAGAAAATTTTAAGCTAGTCGGAATTTCTGCCAGGAAAAATGTATACAAACTTATGGAAATAATAGATGAATTCCATCCGGAATATGTTGTTTTGAATGAAAAAGCGGCTTATGATAAAATTAAAGAATACTGCAGTAATAAAAGTTTGAATATAGAAATATTATTTGGAGTAGAGGGATTGAACACTATAGCCTCATTGGAAGAAGTGGATATAGTTGTTACATCCGTGGTTGGAATTGCAGGACTTGTACCAACTCTTGAGGCAATTAAGTCCGGGAAGGTTATAGCTCTTGCCAATAAGGAAACACTGGTTGCAGGAGGCAAGATAGTCATCGATGAAATGAAAAAACACAATGCAAGTATAGTTCCCGTGGATTCTGAACATGGAGCAATTTTTCAATGCCTCAGGGGAAATGAAGGTGAAGCTGTAAGCAGAATTCTGCTTACAGCTTCAGGAGGGCCCTTTAGAGGCAAAAAGAAGAATGATCTTGAAGGTGTAACTGTTGAAGAGGCTTTGAATCATCCAAAATGGAATATGGGTAAAAAACTTACAGTTGATTCAGCTACATTTATGAACAAAGGGCTTGAAGTCATAGAAGCACACTGGCTCTTTAATGTACCATATGAAAAGATACAGGTTGTAGTGCATCCTGAAAGTGTAGTTCATTCCATGGTGGAGTATGTAGACGGAAGTGTTATTGCACAGCTTGGAAGTACTGATATGAGACTGCCGATACAATATGCACTGAACTATCCTGAAAGAAAAAGCGCGGTAGTGGATAGGCTGGATTTTTACAGGCTGAATGAACTACATTTTGAAAAGCCGGATATGGATACTTTCAGGCCGCTTAGATTTGCATATGAGGCAGGAGAAAGTGGAGGAACCATGCCTGCAATATTAAATTGTGCCAACGAAGAAGCGGTTTCCATGTTTCTGGAAGGCAGAATCAAATTCCTGGATATAATGGATATACTGGAAGACTGCATGAACAAGTTTGAAAAGAAAGACGACTATACATTAGAGGATATATTGGAATTAAATGTTAAGATAAAAGAATATATGAAATTACGATATTGTAAATAGAATTGATTATTTAGGAGGAATGCTATTTGTATATAATTGCAGCTATACTGGCTTTTGGACTGTTGATTTTGATTCATGAATTGGGACATTTTACACTTGCTAAAATAAATGGAGTGAAAGTTGAGGAATTTGCCATAGGCATGGGACCACAGCTTGTTGGAATAAAAGGAAAGGAAACCAAATATTCCATCAAACTGCTTCCCATAGGAGGATATGTAAAAATGCTTGGTGAAGAAGGGGATAGTGCAGACCCGAGAGCTTTCAACAATAAAAGCCCCATTAGAAAACTCAGCATTGTAGCTGCCGGACCTATAATGAACCTTTTGCTGGGAATAGTTCTATTTGCCGTTATAGCATCACAAAAAGGATACTGGGCACCGATAATAGACAAGACGATTGCAAACAAACCAGCTCAAGAAGTAGGACTAAAAGCCGGAGACAGGATAATAAAGGCCAATAATTCTAAAATTCTCACCTGGGAAGACTTTCTGACAGAAGTGTATATGAATGGGCAGAATCCAGTAAATATAGTTTACAAAAGAGGGGATGCAACCAAACAGGTTGTGGTAAAACCTGTATTTGACAAATCTGAAAACAGGTATATGATTGGAGCCTATGGAAAACAGATTTTAAATCCGGGTATAGGACAGTCTGTATATTATGGAGTTATAGAAACGAGGTCTCTAATAAATCAAACAATTGCTTTTTTTAAGACATTGTTTATGGGAAAAGCCAATATGGATAATGTAGGTGGCCCTGTAACCATAATAAAAATGTCGGGTGCTGCTGCAAAAGCGGGAATATTTACATTGCTGGCCTTTTGTGCTTATATAAGCATCCAGCTTGCAATATTTAATATAATACCATTCCCTGCGCTGGACGGAGGTTATATATTTTTATTTATATTTGAAATAATAACAGGAAAAAAAGTCGACCAGAATAAAGTTGGAGTAATTAATTATGTAGGATTTGCCATATTGATGATTCTGATGGTTCTTGTGACGGTAAAGGATGTGCTGCATCCTGTTCAGTTTTAAAGTATAAAATTTAATCTAAAGGCAGAGAATTCAAAATGAAAAGATCACATACAAAAAAGATAAAATTGGGAGATGTATTTGTAGGGGAGAATTCTGATATAACGGTTCAATCCATGACAAATACGGATACGAGAGATAAAAAAAGCACCATAGATCAGATACTGGAACTGGAAAAGGCAGGATGCGATATTGTAAGATGTGCCGTACCGGATATGGAAGCCTGTGATGCTTTAAGGGATATTGTAAAAGCTTCCAGTATACCTGTAGTTGCAGATATACATTTTGACTACAGGCTGGCACTTGAATCAATAAAAAACGGAGTATCGGCTCTTAGAATAAATCCAGGAAACATAGGAGACGAACATAGAGTAAAGGAAGTTGCAAAAAGTGCGAAGGCCTCGGGAATACCTATACGAATAGGGGTAAATTCGGGTTCCCTGAGCAAGGATATACTAGATAAATATGGAAGAGTTTCATCTGAAGCACTTGTTGAAAGTGCAATGCATCATGTTTCCATACTGGAAAATGAGGATTTTCACGATATAGTGATATCTATAAAGTCTTCAAATGTCGTCCAGATGATTGAAAGTTACAGAAGTATATCAAAAATTACGGATTATCCTCTCCATCTTGGAGTGACTGAGGCAGGTACTCCATTTAGAGGTACAATAAAATCCAGTGTGGGAATAGGCACGCTTCTAATGGAGGGAATAGGAGACACTATAAGAGTTTCACTTACAGGAAATCCGGTAAAGGAAGTTGAGACCGGAAAGGAAATTTTAAAAGCCTGTGGACTTTTGAAGAAGGGAATTGAACTTATATCGTGTCCGACCTGCGGCAGGACACAAATTGATCTCATAAAGATAGCAGAGGAAGTAGAAGAGCGCCTTTCCAATGTGAATAAAAACATTAAAGTTGCAGTTATGGGATGCGTGGTAAATGGACCTGGAGAAGCAGCAGAAGCAGATATTGGAATTGCTGGAGGAAATAGTATGGGACTTATATTTAAAAATGGCAGGATTATAAAAAAGGTGAGTGAAGACAATCTGGTTGAAGCACTCATGGAGGAAATTGAAAATATGTAGCTTGCCTTTGAAGTTAAGGAGGTGAATTATGAGAACTGATATTAAAAAGATTTTACAGCAGAATATAGATTGCAGCACTGATGGTGTCCTGGAGGACATAAAACTTCAAAAAGTACAGTATTTGAAAAAGAGCAACAAGCTCAATATAATAGTTAAATCTGTAAATGAACTCAATGATTCCATTCAATCCAGGATAAAGCAGCTTGTGTCAAAGCAGCTTGGATGCTTTCAAAATATTGATCTCATATGCTGCAAAGATATATCGAATGTATCCCTAAAGGATATTTGCGAAAATTATTGGATGGAAGTTGTAAATGTGGTATCTTCATATGTTCCGGTATGCAGACAGTTTTTGGCAAAGTCTTCAAGAACGGTAGATGACAGCTCTATAAATCTGTATAACGGCAATAGTTTCCTGTGCAGTTTTCTTCAGGACAAAAGCGTTGAAAATAAAATGAAAAAAATTATAAAGGATATATTCGGCATAGACTGCAGTGTTCATATTGTATATGATAAAACTCTCAGTAATGAAAATTTTTTAGATGAAAGTGAAGACAAGGAAAAAGATTATATAAAGTACCTGATGAAAAACAGAAAAGTTGTTTCTGCTCCGGAATCGAACAGTACACAGAAAGAGAAAAAATTAAAGTTTCAAAATGAAAAGAATGCTTCAAAATCCGCCAATGTAATATTTGGAAGGAATATAACGATATCACCTGTTGAAATAAAGTCGATAACAGAAGTCCAGGGTGTAGTTGCAATACAGGGAACCATATTCAAAAAGGAAATAATAGAGACCAAGATGGGAAGAAAAATAATTACATTTTACATAACGGATTATACAAGTTCAATTACTGTAAAATTTTTTCCGAGACCCAGGGATGCGGACAGAATAATTGAGGAGATAAAAGAAGGCCTCTACTGTATGGTAAGAGGTGAAACCGTAAATGATCCCTATGCAAGAGAACTGGTAATAATGGCAAAGGACATAGTAAAATCCATTAAGATAAAAAAACAGGACGATGCGGAGAAAAAGAGAGTGGAACTGCATCTGCACACACAGATGAGTGCCATGGATGCAGTAAGTTCTGCATCAAGTCTTATAGAAAGGGCGGCATCTTACGGACATAAAGCCATAGCTATAACGGACCATGGTGTAGTTCAGGCATATCCCGAGGCCATGGCTGCTGCCCAAAAGAACAATATAAAGGTCATATATGGCGTGGAAGCCTATCTTGTAGATGATGGAATACCAATTACTATAAATCCAGGAAAGAGAAGCTTGCAGGACACATATGTTGTATTTGATATTGAAACCACGGGGCTGTCCAGTATCAATGATAGGATAATAGAAATAGGTGCGGTAAAGATAAAAGACGGTAAGGTAATAGACAAATTCAGTGAATTTGTAAATCCGGGAATACCAATACCGATGAATATTGTAGAACTTACAAGCATTACAGATGAAATGGTAGAGAAGGCAGATGGAATAGGGAAAATACTCCCCGATTTTTTGGAGTTTGTAGGTGATGCTGTGGTTGTGGCCCATAATGCAAGCTTTGATACGGGATTTATAAAGAAAAACTGCAGGGATATGAATCTGGAATTCAACTGCCCTATTATGGATACGGTGGCATTGTGCAGATTCCTCATTCCAGAACTGAAGAAATTCAAATTGAATATAGTTGCCAAACATCTTGGAGTGTCTCTGGAAAATCACCATAGAGCCGTAGATGATGCAGGGGCGACGGCCCAAATACTCTTAAAGTGTTTTAAAATGCTGGAAGACAGGAATATATCGGATTTGGAAACACTTAATGAGGAATTCCTGAAAAATATAGATGTTAAAAAACAGCCTACATATCATCTCATAATACTTGTTAAAAATCAGGTGGGATTGAAAAATCTATACAAACTTGTTTCACTTTCCCATCTTGACTATTTTTTCAAAAGACCACGAATGCCGAAGAGTCTCATAATGAAATACAGGAAAGGACTTATAATAGGAGGAGCCTGTGAAGCAGGACAGGTATACAGGATGGTACTCAGCGGGAAAAGTGATGCTGAAATGGAGGATATTCTGAAATTTTACGACTATCTGGAAATACAGCCTATAGGGAACAATAAGTTCATGATTCAAAATGGAACTGTTAAGGATGATGACGAACTCATAAGAATAAACGAGAGAATATGCTCACTTGGAGAAAAGTACAATATACCTGTAATTGCTACAGGAGATGTACATTTCATGGATAAAAGGGATGAGGTGTTCAGGCGTATAATAATGGCCGGCCAGGGATTTTCCGATGCAGACAGTCAACCGCCGCTTTACTTCAGAACTACAGAAGAGATGCTCTCGGAATTTACATATTTAGGTGAGAAAAAGGCCATGGAAGTGGTTGTAGAAAACACAAACATGATTGCAGATATGATAGGTGATGTAAAGCCTATACCTGATGAGACATTTCCTCCTAAAATAGAAGGGGCGGAAGAGCAGATAAAGGAAATGACACTTAACAAGGTACACTCCATATATGGCGAAAAGTTACCTGACATAGTACAGAAAAGGCTGGATAAAGAGTTGAATTCAATAATAAACAATGGATATGCAGTTCTGTACCTCATTGCGGAAAAGCTTGTGGCCAAATCCTCACAGGATGGTTATCTGGTAGGATCAAGGGGATCGGTAGGATCTTCATTTGTAGCAACAATGTCAAATATTACTGAAGTAAACGGACTCCCACCCCATTATGTATGTCCAAAGTGCAAACACAGTGAATTTATTACGGATGGTTCCGTGAGCTCGGGAGCAGATCTTCCGGAGAAGAACTGCCCTGAATGCGGAACAGAAATGAGGCGTGACGGTCATGACATACCTTTTGAAACCTTTCTTGGATTCAATGGAGACAAGGAACCGGATATAGATCTGAATTTTTCCGGTGAATATCAATCAGTAGTTCACAAGTACACGGAAGAGCTATTTGGAAAGGGTCACGTTTTTAAAGCCGGAACAATTGGCACCGTAGCCGAGAAGACTGCCTACGGGTATGTGAAAAAGTACTTGTCTGAAAGAAATATAACAGTACCCCAGGCCGAGGTTGAGAGACTCACAATGGGATGTACAGGGATAAAGAGAACTACCGGGCAGCATCCTGGAGGGGTAATGGTAGTTCCAAGTGACAATGAAATATATAATTTTACACCAGTTCAACACCCTGCTAATGACAATGATACTGATATAATAACAACACACTTTGATTATCATTCTATAAGTGGAAGGCTGTTGAAGCTTGATATACTGGGCCACGATGATCCTACAGTACTCAGGATGCTTCAGGATTTGACCGGAGTTAATCCCAAAAAGATTCCACTTGGGGATCCTAAGGTAATAAGTCTTTTTACGTCACCGGAGGCACTTGGCGTTACAGAAGAGGAGCTCGGATGCCCTGTTGGAACTTACGGCCTGCCTGAATTTGGTACTAAATTTGTAAGACAGATGCTTCTGGATACAAAACCAAAGAGTTTTTCAGATCTTGTGAGAATATCTGGACTTTCACATGGTACCAATGTGTGGCTTAATAATGCGCAGTACTATATAAAGGAAGGGTATACAACTCTGAGTGACTGTATAGCCTGCAGAGACGATATAATGATGTATCTTATTGGAAAGGAACTTCAGCCCAAGGATGCTTTTACCATAATGGAGAAAGTGAGGAAGGGAAAAGGGCTTACAGAGGAGAGAGAGGCTCTTATGAAAGAGCACGATGTCCCGGATTGGTATATAGAATCCTGCAAGAAGATAAAATACATGTTCCCCAAAGGTCATGCAGTTGCCTATGTAATGATGGCAATGAGAATTGCATACTTCAAGGTGTACTATCCGGAAGCATATTATGCGACTTATTTTACTGTAAGGGCAGATGAATTTGATGTTGATGTAATTGTAAAAGGGGAGGATTCAATAAAGAGAAAGATGGATGAAATATATGCCATGGGTAATAATGCAACCCAGAAAGACAAGGGACTGCTAACTATTTTGGAGCTTTCATATGAGATGTACAAAAGAAAGATAAAATTTCTCCCGGTGGATATATACAAATCGGATGCTGTAAAATTTTTGATAGAGGACAGCGGCATAAGAATTCCCATAAATACACTTCAGGGTGTAGGTGAAAATGCAGCACAAAATATAGTGTCTGCCAGAGAGAGGGGAGAATTTATTTCAAAGGAGGATCTGAGAACGAGAGCCAAAGTTTCAAAGAGTGTAATGGAAATGCTGGATGAACATGGATGCCTCAAGGGACTTCCTGAAACAAACCAACTGTGCCTGTTTGCATAAGGTAAAAATATTTGTCTTGAAATAAGTATTTTAGTATGATAGAATGTATTTAGTAATTTTACGGAAGCTTGTTTAATTGCAGAGTGGGTTTTAGCCCACTCTTTCTATTTGTAAAAATGCAAAAACGCAGCATAAGTTGCGTTTTTATTATAGCTGTTAACATCTTTTTAAATCAAATTGTTTAAACTATGTATTGAGGAGGAAGTAAGATATGAATAACCTTATAAATAAACTTCATAAATTGATAGATCCTCTGGTAGAAAGTCTAAATTATGAATTGTATTATTTAGAACTGGTAAAGGAGGAAAACGAGAATTATTTGAGAATATATATAGATAAGCAGGATAGCAATATATCTCTGGATGACTGTGAAAAAGTGAGCAGGGCTGTAAGCAGTATTCTGGACGAGAAGGATCCAATAAGTTTTTCTTATTATCTTGAGGTATCTTCACCGGGAATAGAGAGAAAACTTTATACTGATGAACATTTCAAGAGGTATATAGGAAATATGGTAAGAGTCAATATAGCTGGACTGCTTAATGGAAAGAAAGAATATGAAGGAGAACTTCTTGATTTTAATTCTGAGGAATTGAAATTAAAAACTGAATTTCAGAGTATTGATATTCCGAGAAATAAAATTTCCGATGTTAGTTTAAAGGTCAATTTCTAAGGGGAGGTAATGAAAATGAATCAGGAATTTATAGAGGCCTTGAAAGAGATAGTAAAAGAAAAGGGAATAAGTAAAGATTTGCTGTTTACCACTATAGAAGATGCACTAGTAGCAGCTTACAAGAAAAATTATGTTGTGCGCGGTAGCGGAAATCAAAGTGTAAAAGTTACTATGGACAGAGAAAATGGAGAAATACATGTATATTCACAGAAAACAGTAGTGGAATCTCCGGAAGATGATATAAATGAAATATCACTTGAGGATGCGAAATCAATAGATGCAAAATATGAACTTGGTGATCTGGTAAGTATAGAAGTGACTCCCAGAAAATTTGGAAGAGTTGCCGCACAAGCTGCAAAACAGGTTGTAGTCCAGAGAATAAAAGAAGAAGAAAGACGGATAATATACAATGATTTTGCAGAAAAAGAAGATGACATAATAACAGGAGTAGTAATTAGAAAAGATAAAAACAATGTGCTTATAGATCTTGGAAAAACAGAAGCAGTACTTGGCCCTAATGAGCAGATGCCGGGTGAAAGGTATAATTATAACGATAGAATTAAACTGTATATAGTGGAGGTTAAAAATACTACAAAAGGTGCTCAAATTGTCATATCCAGGACTCATCCAGGACTCATAAAGAGATTGTTTGAGCTGGAGGTACCGGAAATATTCGATGGTATAGTGGATATAAAATCCATTGCAAGGGAAGCAGGTTCGAGGACAAAGATTGCTGTACATTCCAACGATGAAAATGTTGATCCCATGGGAGCTTGTGTAGGTCCTAAAGGAGCAAGAGTACAGAGCATAGTAAATGAACTCAAAAATGAAAAAATAGATATAATAAAGTGGAGCAAACTTCCAGAAGAGTATATATCAAATGCACTTAGTCCTGCCAGGGTTTTAGATGTGCAGCTGGATGAGGACAGTAAATTTGCACAAATTATAGTAGATGATGACCAGTTGTCTCTTGCAATAGGAAAGGAAGGGCAGAATGTAAGGTTGGCTGCAAAGCTTACAGGTTGGAAAATTGACATAAAGAGCAAATCGCAGATAAAGAAATTGGATGAAAGTAATGGTAAAATAGAAGAGAGTGAAGATGAAGGCGTAGAAAATCATATTATAAAGTAAGGTGGTGTGATTTATGAAAAAGAAAAAAATACCACAGAGAATGTGTCTTGGATGTATGGAAATGAAACCCAAAAGGGAACTCATAAGAGTTGTAAGAAATAAAGAAGGAGAGGTCTTTGTAGATCTTACCGGTAAGAAGAACGGCAGAGGAGCGTATATCTGCAAGGATATCATGTGCCTGGAGAAGGCATTTAAAAATAAGAGGCTCCAGAAAAATCTCGAAGCTGATATAGATAATGAACTTTATAATAAATTAAAGGATGAAATACAGAATGAAAGATAATTTCTTACAATTTCTAGGTATTGCCAAGCGTGCAGGGAAGGTTCTGGAAGGATATAATAAATGTGAACAAAGCATAAAAAAACGTAATATACGTCTCATAATATTGTCTGAAGATGTTTCTTGCAACACTTTAAATAAATTTTTAAATTATGGCAATAAATATAATATAAAGATAATAAAAAGGTACTCTGAAAAGGAACTTGGATGCGCAGTGGGACAACAGACAATAAAGGTGATTGGCATTACGGATAAAAATATAAGTGAAAAACTTATAGATATTTATAAGGTACAAACTTGATTTTGGGGGTGAAATATTTGTCAAAGATAAGAGTTTATGAATTGGCTAAAGAATTAAATATTACAAGCAAGGAACTGATTGAAATTCTTTCTGAAGAATTTAGTGTAACTGTAAAAAATCATATGAGTGTTATAGAAGAAGAGGATGCGGAACTTATAAAGGAATTCTTTTCTGAGAAGGATGATAAAAAAGAAGAGGAGCTAGTAGAAGAGAAGGAGGAAGTAAAGGATAAAATTCCTTCAGTTCAAAAAGATTCTACCAAAAAGAGCAAATCTAACAGGTCAAAGGGAAAATACAAGAGTAAATCTCAAAATAATACACAGGATGATGGTGATAATAAAAAGAATTCTGGAGAAGATGAAGAAGAAAAGATAATAGAAATTGATGATACAATAACTGTAAAAGAATTATCAGAGAAGATCGGAAAGTCATCTACAGAAGTCATAAAACAGCTTATATTCATGGGTGTAATGGCAGCGATAAATCAGGAAATAGATTTTTCTACAGCAGAAAAATTAGGAGAAAAGTTCAATGTCATTTTAATGAAAAAAGAAAGGGATATTGACAAAGAAGCAGTGGAGCAGGAGGAAGACGATGACAATGAGGAAAATCTGGATAAAAAACCGCCTGTAGTAACGGTAATGGGTCATGTTGATCATGGTAAAACGTCGCTTTTGGATGCTATTAGGAAATCAAAGGTAACAACACATGAAGCCGGCGGAATAACTCAGCATATAGGTGCCTATACTGTAAATATAAATGGAGAGAAGATAACATTTTTGGATACTCCGGGCCACGAAGCTTTTACCGCCATGAGGGCAAGAGGAGCTCAAATCACCGATATAGTCATACTTGTAGTTGCTGCAGATGACGGTATAATGCCGCAGACTGTGGAGGCAATAAATCACTGTAAAGCTGCAAATGTACCTATAGTTGTAGCTATAAATAAAATAGACAGACCAGGAGCAAATCCTGACAGAGTAAAACAGGAACTTACCGAATATGGTATTACACCGGAAGACTGGGGTGGGGATACTATATGCGTTCCAGTTTCTGCACATACCAAAGAGGGGTTGGATACTCTCCTTGAAATGGTACTTTTGACAGCTGAAGTTCAGGAATTAAAAGCAAATCCAAATAGAAATGCCAAGGGAGCTGTAATCGAAGCAAAATTGGATAAGGGAAGAGGACCTGTTGCAACACTGCTTGTTCAAAATGGAACTCTGAGAGTTGGAGATTCGATAATAGTTGGAACTACTTATGGAAGAATAAGAGCTATGTTTGATGACAAAGGTAAAAATATTAAATCCGCAGGGCCGTCTATACCGGTTGAAATACTTGGATTATCAGAAGTACCCTCAGCTGGAGACAGATTCCATCAGGTAAAAGATGAAAAAACTGCAAGAGAACTGGCAGACAGAAGAAAACAGAAAGTAAGGGAGGAGTACCTTCAATCAACTCATAAAGTATCCCTCGAAGACTTATACAATCAGATAAAAGAAGGAAAAGTAAAGGAATTGAATATAATTGTAAAGGCCGATGTCCAAGGATCTATAGAGGCTTTGAGACAGTCACTACAGAAACTTTCAACTGAAGAAGTCAAGGTAAGAGTAATACATGGAGCCGTTGGAGCCATAACGGAAACTGATGTAAGCCTGGCGTCCGCATCAAATGCAATTATAATAGGATTTAATGTAAGGCCTGACAGTAATGCAGAAAAGGCTGCAGAGAAAGAAGCTGTGGATATAAAGACATATAGGGTAATTTATACGGCTATAGAAGATGTAAAATCCGCAATGCTTGGAATGCTTGAACCTGATTACAAAGAAAATGTAACCGGAAAAGCTGAAGTGCGACAGATATATAAAATATCCAGCATAGGAACCATTGCAGGATGTTACGTACTTGATGGAAAAATAGTCAGAAACAGCAATGTGAGAATAATAAGAGACGGTATAGTCATATTTGAATCACAGCTTGCATCTCTAAAAAGATTCAAGGATGATGCCAAAGAGGTTCCACAGGGATTTGAATGCGGAATTTCAGTGGAAAAGTTCAATGATATAAAAGAGGGAGATATAATAGAGACCTATATTATTGAAGAAGTGAAAAAGAAAGAACTTTAGAATGTAATTTGTGCACTGATGTTTTGCGCTGAATATGGAGGGTGATATTTTATGTCTAAGTACAGAAATGGTAGAATAAATGAAGAGATGAAGAAGGAAATAAGCAATATAATAAGGGAAGATGTAAAGGATCCTAGAATTACAGCAATGGTGAGTGTTACAAAGGTTGAAGTTACAAGAGATTTGAGCTATGCTAAAGTATATGTAAGTTTATATGGAAATACCAGGTCAAAAAATGAAACCCTGGAAGCTCTAAAAAATTCATCCGGTTTTATAAGAAGAGAAGTCGGGCATAGAATTAGACTGAGAAATACTCCGGAGATAATTATAGAACTGGATAACAGCATAGAGCAGGGAATGCACATAGATGAGCTTCTAAGAAAAATAAAGGAGCATGAGTAAAATGACAATGGATAATATACTTGAGGAGATAAGGAAAAGTGATAGGCTGGCTATTACTTTTCACAAATCTCCAGATGGTGATTCTATCGGAAGTTCACTGGCGCTGTTTCAAGGATTAAAAAACATTGGAAAAGAAGTGGAATTGATTTCAATGGATGAAGTACCAAAAGATTTTAAATTTCTTCCTTGTTCCAGCATAATAGACGGTAATACTTCTGATATCAAATCCAATGTTGAAGTTGTCATAGTCCTGGACTGTGGAGACAAAAAGAGAATAAATGCAAAATTGAAATTTGAAGATAAAAGCTATAAAATAATAAATGTGGATCATCATCTTACAAATGAATATTATGGAGACTTTAACTATGTGGATACAAAAGCTGCGGCTGTGGCCGAAATTGTATATGACATGTTGAAGGGATTAGACGTGGACATAGACCGTGATATTGCGAAATGTCTGTATACAGCTTTGATTACTGATACTGGTTCTTTCAAGTATCCATCCACTACGAAAAAGACTCATCTAATTGCAGGAAATCTTATAGATACGGGATTTGATTTCGGCAAAATCCATAGAATTATATTTGACAACAAGGAATTTGGAAAAATTAAGTTGTGCGGTATTGCAATTGAAAATATGAAACTTGTGGATAATAGTATAAGCGTAATAAAAGTTACAAAGAAGATGATTCATGATACTGTTCAGGATGCAGATATTGATACCCATGATATAGTTAATTTGGGACTTCAAATTGAAGGGGTGGAAGTATCAGTAATGCTCAAGGAATCAGATGAAGGAAGAATAAAAGTGAGTTTAAGATCAAAAGAAACCGTGGATGTGAGAAAAATTGCCGAAAAGTTTGATGGCGGGGGACATATAAGAGCTGCAGGACTTGAACTTGATGGAATAAATATAGATGAAGCTGATAATTTGATAGTTGGTGAAATAAAAAAAGAGATGGTGTAGATGGACGGTATTTTAAACATAAACAAACCTGTGGGAATGTCTTCCTTTGATGTAGTCAAAAGTGTAAGAGCTGTTTCAGGTACAAAAAAAGTTGGTCATGCAGGAACTCTTGATCCTGGAGCTTCAGGGGTACTCCCAATATGTATTGGTCATGCTACAAAATTGGTGGATTACATAATGAAGGATGAGAAGATATATATTGCCAGATTGAAACTTGGAATTGAAACAGATACCTATGATAAGTATGGGAAGATACTTTCCGAAAAAAGGGTAGATGCAAGTAGAGATGAAGTAGAAAACGCAGTTATGAGTTTTGTGGGAAATATACAGCAGGTACCTCCGATGTACTCTGCACTCAAGGTGAATGGCAGAAGATTGTATGAGCTTGCGAGGAAGGGTATAGAAATTGAACGAAAGAGCAGAAATATTGTTATACATAATATGGAAATACTAGAATTGAAATTGCCTTATGTTACAATTAAGGTAAAATGTTCCAAAGGCACTTATATAAGAAGTCTTTGTCATGATATCGGATGCAAGCTTGGATGTGGAGGTACTATGTGGGACCTTGTGAGAACCCATACAGGTAAATTTGACATTTTGGAATCAGTTCCTATTTCAGAACTGGATAAAGACAGTATTTTTAAATATTTAATTCCGATGGAAGATGTACTGTCCAGATATCCTTCTCTACATGTAGGAGCGCAATTTGAAAAACACGTATTAAATGGTATTATAATACATGATAAAAATTTTTTAAACAAAGTGGAAGAAAATATACTATATAAGGTCTATATAGGTGAAAATAATTTTATTGGCATTGGCATGAATAAAAAAGATATTGGATTTAAAATGATAAAGTTATTGATTCGGGGTAATTAACCATGATAGTTATAGAGGATAATTTTAAAACATATTTAGAAGAAAAAACGTATATAGCTCTGGGAAGCTTTGATGGCCTTCATCTTGGTCATATGAGGCTTGTGGAAAAAGCAATAGATCTTGCAAAAAAAAATAATGCAAAGAGTATGGTATTTACTTTCAAATTCCATCCGAGGGCGGTAATCAATAAGAATGCAGGGCCCAAGATACTGATGAGCAATGAAAACAAGCTTGAGGTATTAAAAAATACTGGATTGGACATAATAAATATGGCCAATTTCAACAGTGAATTTATGAAAATGAGTTCGGAGGATTTCGTGGTAAACCTGATTAAAAATTACAATGCTCTTGGAATTGTAGTAGGATTCAATTACAAATTTGGCTATAAAAATATGGGAAATATAAATTTGCTGCGAAAATTGAGCCTGAAATATGGATTTTCTCTGGATGTAATTCCACCAGTAAAATATGAAGACAAAACTGTATCCAGTTCACTTATAAGAGAGACAATATCTGAAATGGGAGATATGAAGAGGGCGAGAGATATGCTTACAAGGCCTTTTATGATGTGTGGATCTGTAATTCAGGGAAAGCATCTTGGAAAGAAACTTGGGTTTCCAACGGCAAATATAAGCTTTAACAAAAAATTCCTCGTACCAAAAGAAGGTGTGTATTTTACTATTGTAAAATTGAATAGTAAATATTACAGAGGGATAACAAACGTAGGATATAATCCTACTACCAATGACAATGCCCTAAGTGTTGAAACAAATATTCTGGATTTCAGCGGTGATGTATATGATAAAAAGCTTAGTATATATTTTATAGAGAGAATTAGAGATGAGATCAAGTTTAAAACTTTGGATGGATTGATAAAACAGTTGGAGCATGACAGAGACTATGCATATAGTAAAAGCTTAAAAATTTAATTTTTGAAAATTAATTTACAATAGTAGTTTTATTTGCTATAATTACAGACGTGATCCCTATGCTAAGGAATTCGACTTGCCGACGGTTTTCTTGGAATAGAGGGGATTAACAATTTGGAGGTGTTACAAAAATGGAAAAGGCAGTTAAAGATGAAATAATGAAGAAGTATGCAAGACATGAAGGTGATACAGGATCACCTGAAGTACAAATTGCACTTCTTACCAACAGAATCAATCATTTGAACGAGCATTTGAAGATTCACAAGAAAGATCATCATTCAAGAAGAGGTCTTTTAATGATGGTTGGTAAGAGAAGGGGCCTTCTTAATTATTTAATTAAACAGGATATTGAAAGATATCGTGCTATTATAAAAGAATTAAATTTAAGAAAATAACTTTAAGAGCGGCTCTGAACCGCTCTATTATTTTAAAGGTTATTGTGATTGGATCGTAAAGGAGGTAATTCAATGAGTGAAATTTTTCAAACTACAGTTGCAGGAAGGACTTTAAAAGTTGATTATGGCAAGGTTGGAATGCTTTCTAACTGTGCTATTTTAATAAGTTATGGCGATACTGTTGTTTTGGTAAACGCAAATTCTTCTGATAAGCCAAGGGACGGAATTGACTTTTTCCCGTTAAGTATAGAATATGAAGAAAGATTGTATTCTGTTGGAAAAATTCCGGGAGGTTTTATAAAAAGGGAAGGTAAGCCTACTGATAAAGCAATACTGCATGCGAGGGCAATAGACAGACCACTTAGGCCGCTGTTCCCCAAAGGATATAGAAATGACGTTCAGGTAGTATGTACGATACTGTCCGTAGAACAAGACAACCAGCCTGACATACTCGCTATAAATGGAGCATCTCTTGCACTATGCCTGTCGAGCATTCCATTCAATACTCCGGTTGGAGCCGTTTCTGTTGGAATAGTAGATGAAAACTTTGTAATAAATCCCAAGCTTGAAGAAAGAGAAAAGAGTACACTGAATCTCACTGTATGTGCAACCAAGGACAGGGTAATGATGGTTGAAGCCGGAGGAGACGAAATACCTGAGGCTGTGATGTATGAAGCTATAAAGTTTGGATTTGAAGAGTGTAAAAAAATAGCTTTATTCCAAGAAGAAGTGATGAACAAATATGGAAAGAAAAAGGATATTCCGGAATTGTATAAAGTGGATGAAGTCCTTGAAAAAGAAGTTAGAGATTTTTCCTTTGATATGGTAAAGAAGGCAATGTATATAACTGATAAAGATGAAAGAAATAGAGCATTGGATGAAGTGAAGGAAAAATTAAGCGATGAGTTTACTAAAGATGACAAGTTCAAAAATTCCCATCCGGATTATGAAGGTGATATCAAAAGTGATATTGCAGACATATTATACAGACTTCAAAAGGAAATAGTAAGAAACATGATCCTGAACGAAAACAGAAGACCGGATGAAAGAAAATTTGACGAAATAAGGCCTATAAGCTGTGAAGTTTCAATTTTACCTAGAACTCATGGTACGGGATTATTTACAAGAGGACTGACTCAGGTTCTTACTGTTGCAACCCTTGGAGCACTGGGAGATGCCCAGGTGCTGGATGGGATAAGTTCCGAAGATTCGAAACGATATATACACCATTATAATTTCCCTTCCTATAGTACAGGTGAAACAAGACCTCTTAGAGGGCCGGGAAGAAGAGAGATTGGACATGGAGCATTGGCAGAAAAAGCGCTTATACCGCTTATTCCACCTGAAGAAGAATTCCCATATACAATAAGACTTGTATCGGAAGTTTTGAGTTCAAATGGATCGACTTCACAGGCAAGTATATGTGCAAGTACCCTGGCGCTTTTGGATGCAGGAGTTCCAATTAAAAGGCCTGCTGCAGGGATAGCTATTGGACTTGTAACAAGTGATGATTTATCACAGGAAAAGATATTGACAGATATACAGGGAATAGAGGACTTCTTTGGAGACATGGATTTTAAAGTTGGAGGAACTGAAGCAGGAATAACTGCCATTCAGTTTGATACAAAGATACATGGACTTTCATTGAAGTGTATAGAGGAGACTTTATACAGAGCTAGAACGGCAAGATTGTTCATACTTGAAAAAATTGATGCTTGTATAAAAGAACCTAGGAAAGACCTTTCAGAATATGCTCCAAAGACTTTTACCACAAATATAGATCCTGACAAGATAAGGGATGTAATAGGAGCAGGAGGCAAGATCATAAACAAAATCATTGCTGAAACCGGTGTGAAAATAGACATAAAAGAAGATGGAAAAATATTTGTCATGTCAGATGATGTAGCTGCAGACAGGAAGGCATTGAAGATGATAGATGATCTGACAAGGGAAGTAAAAGTAGGGGAAATTTATCTGGGAAAGGTAACCAAGATTACCAACTTCGGCGCTTTTGTCGAGATACTTCCGGGCAGAGAGGGACTCGTTCATATATCAAAACTTGATTTCAAGAGAGTTAATAAAGTTGAAGATATAGTTTCAATAGGTGATGAAATACTCGTGAAAGTAATAGAAATAGATAATCAGGGAAGAGTAAATCTTTCAAGAAAAGATGCAATAAAGGATTCTGAAAAAAAGGATTCTGAAAAAAAGGATTCTGAAAAAAAGGAAATAAAAGAGGAATAAAAAATAGAAGGGCTCAAGTGCCTTTTTATTTTCTTTCAATTGGCTTATTTAAAAAATATAAATTTATAAAGGAGTGTAATCCATGTATAAGATATTCAAGCTGAATAATGGATTGAGAGTAGTCGTAGAAGACATAGGTTATGTGAATTCAGTGAGTGTAGGTCTATGGGTCAAAAATGGATCTCGAAACGAGAGTATATCTGAAAATGGAATATCACATTTTATAGAACACATGTTTTTTAAAGGTACTGAAAACAGGAGCGCCTTCGATATTGCTGAGTGTGTAGAAGAAGTCGGCGGACAGATAAATGCTTTTACAGGCAGGGAAGCTACATGTTTTTATGTAAAAGTACTGGATTCCCACTTGAGATTGGCCCTTGATGTTATATCGGACATGATATTCAATAGCAGGTTTTCCCATGATGACATGGAAAGAGAAAAGAGTGTCGTAATTGAAGAAATAAATATGGAAGAGGATTCACCTGAAGAAGTGCTTTCCGACTTGCACAGCAAGGCAATATGGGGAGAGGATTCAATATCATATCCAATACTGGGTACGAGAGAAAATGTCATGTCATTTGATAGAAAGCAACTCCTTGATTATATACACCGTCATTATACACCGGAAAATTCCATTATATCCATATGCGGCAAATTTGACTTGAACAGCATTGAGGATATAGTAGAGGAGTATTTTGGACGCTGGAACAATGATGGTATAGAGAATTTTACATATTCAACACCTGAATTTCAAAACAATCATCTTTTTAGAAAAAAAAACATAGAACAGATACATCTGACACTTGGAATAGAGGGAATAGAAAATGGAAATGATGATTTATATACATTGCTTCTGTTGAGTAACATACTAGGGGGAGGCGCATCTTCTATTTTATTCCAAAAGATCAGAGAAGAAAAATCACTTTGCTACTCTATATATTCCTATATTTCTTCATTCAACAATGTAGGTGCAATAAGCATATATACAGGTTTGAATCCGAAATACATATATGATGCAGTAAGTATAATAAATGAGGAAATAAGCAAGTTTGTAGAGAATGGACTTGGAAATAAAAAGCTTGACAAGATAAAGGAGCAGTTGAAGGGAAATTACATACTTGGAATGGAGAGTACCACAAGCAGAATGTTTAATAATGGTAAATCCGTATTATTTCTGAACAAGGTAAGTACTCCTAAGGAGATAATGGATAAGATAGACAAAATTGATGAGTGCAAATTGCGGGAGGTAATGGATAAGACCTTTGGAAAAGGTATAAAAAATTCTGCATTAGTAGGTGAAAGTGTGGATATTGATATAGTGGAGAATTTACTTGATAAATGTAGCAATCCATTTAATTTCGGAAATAGTGCTGAGGTTTAGTAATAACACCTGCTTTAAATTCATAGTATTTAATATAAATTATACAATGGATTTAAGGGGGCGTTTTTTTGAGCGATAATATAAAATTCTACAGTGAAATAGAAAGATATGAGATTATAAATGTAAATGATGGTGAAAGATTCAATTGTCTTGGCAATAATGATATAATCATAGATGAAAATGGAAGCATGAAAATACTGCTTTTGAATAATACAAGATCAAAATTAGGTATCTTCGGAAAAAATGAATTTATGGAAGTACCCTGGGATTGTGTTAAGAAAATAGGTGCTAAAACTATAATAATAGATGCAGAGGAAAAAAATTTGAAGAAAACCCATTAACAATTCAACTTTTTGAGAATAAAATAGTAAGGAATATATGATTGTAAAATCAATTTTATAAAATGAGTAACACAGTGAGGGATAAATTATGAAGATATTGGTTCAAAAATTCGGAGGAACTTCTGTTTCTACGCATGAAAGAAGAGAAAATGTTGCAGGCAGGGTGATAGATGCAAAAAAAAGAGGATATAGTCCTGTAGTTGTAGTATCGGCAATGGGAAGAAAGGGCCAGCCCTATGCCACGGACACACTTCTCTCTCTTATAAGCGGTGAATTTAAACATAAGAATAGGCTGGCTTCTGATCTGATAATGAGCTGTGGGGAAATTATAAGTACTGTGGTCATGTCAGATGAGATCTCAAAGAGGGGATTCAATGCTGTCCCTGTAACGGGAGGACAGGCATCTATAATTACTGATGACAATTACAATGATGCATCGGTAACGGATGTAAACCCTGAAAAGTTGTATAGAATTATAGATGATGATAAAATTCCGGTAGTGGCCGGTTTCCAGGGCATGACTAAAAATGGTTTTATGACAACTCTTGGAAGAGGTGGGAGTGATGTTACAGCAGTGATTTTGGGAAATGCACTGAATGCCGAGAGTGTAGAAATATATACGGATGTAGATGGAATAATGACTGCAGATCCCAGGATAGTAGCTGATGCTTCTTTGATTGAAGAAATAAGCTATAATGAAGTGTTCCAGCTTGCAGACCAGGGGGCAAAGGTTATACATCCAAGGGCTGTAAAACTTGCCATGAACAGTAATATACCTTTGGTTATTAAAAACACCCTCAATAACAGCAGGGGAACTATAATCAGCAATTCCGTCATGGAAAATCAACACAAGCTTATAAGTGGAATAACTTCCATGAAAAATAGAGTTCAGGTTACAGTGGAGCACAGCAATAATGCCGATAATGAAAATTATTATAATATACTGGATGAACTGGCCAATAATTTAATAAGCATAGATCTGATAAATGTATTTCCAAAGGAAAAAGTATTCACTATAGATGAAAGCGATCTTGACAGTTTCAAAATTGTCATGGAAAATCTGGGCTTGAAGTATTCACTTATAAGTGATTGTACAAAAATTGCAGTTATAGGAAGTGGAATGAGAGGAATTCCCGGGGTAATGGCAAAGATACTAAAAATACTTTCAAGAGAGAATATACAGGTATTACAGACAGCAGATTCACACACAACAATATGGTGTCTTGTGGAAAGCAGAATGGAAGACAAGGCAATAAATGCACTTCACAGCGGCTTTAACCTCAATAAAAATTAAATTGTTTTAATGAATATTGAATTTCCCCTATGCACAAAATATACTATACACATTTTGAGTATGGAGGAGATATTATGATAGATAAAGAAGAAAATACAGCTTCAGCAGGTGATGAAAATAGAAGACAGAATATAAGGGAATTTGGAAGGGAGACACTTGAAGACTCCAGAGACGGGATTGAGATACTGCCAATAATAGGACAGATAGAGGGACATGAAGTACTTCCTCCCCAGACGAAGACTACAAAATATGAACATGTTATACCACAGCTTATTTCCATTGAAAAAAACATGCAGACAAAAGGTGTTCTTGTAATTTTAAATACCGTGGGAGGAGATGTGGAGGCAGGACTTGCAATAGCTGAAATGATAAACAGTCTCAGTAAGGCCACTGTTTCACTGGTAATAGGCGGTGGCCATTCTATTGGGGTGCCGCTGGCTACAAGTTCGGATTATTCCTTTATTTCGCCATCTGCAACTATGATAGTACATCCTGTGAGAATGAATGGAATGATAATAGGTGTACATCAGACTTTTGAGTATTTTAACAAGATACAGGACAGAATAAATGAATTTATAGTCAGGACATCAAATATTACCGAAGAAAAGCTGCATGAAATGATGTCAAAAACTGATGAACTGTTAAATGACGTAGGGACCATGCTTATAGGAAAAGAAGCAGTAGATGAGGGACTTATTGATGAGGTGGGAGGAATAAGCAGGGCAATTTTGAAACTGCATCAGCTTATAAATGATAAAAATAAATAGAAAGTAATTGTTTTATGTACTATTTTGTTATATTATAATAAAATAGTACTTTATTTTATATAATTAATAATATTCAACAGGTATTAATATTAAAATTAACATACATAATTTTTTATGGAGATGAATAATATGTTTGTAACCTGCAGAAGTATATTGAATCTTCCTGGACTTGAAGAAATGAAAATAGTAGCGGGAAGCGGCGGACTGGACAGGATAATCAGCTGGGTTCATGTAATTGAAATACCGGATGCGGTCAACTATGTAAAAGGGGGAGAACTTCTGTTTATAACAGGTATTGCTATAGGAGACAATGTTGAGAAACTGCTTAAATTTGTTAATGATATAAATATGAGAAAACTGTCCGGACTCGTTATAAATGTAGGACCCTATATAAAATCAACACCTGAAAAAGTAATAGAACTTGCAAATAAGATTGACTTCCCCATATTTGAATTGCCATTTCAGGTAAGGCTTATAGATGTAACTCAAAATATCTGCAGGACAATTTTTACTAAGAATGCTCAAAAACAGTTCATGAATAATTTTATGAAGGAAATAATTTTTGAGAATATAGATATTACTGATGAAATATTAAACAGAGCTATTTTATATGGATATAATGTAGATGCATATTATTGTGCACTGGTAGTTGATATTGATGATTTTAATTTATTTTTAAAAAGCAATGAGCTGTATGATGAAAATACTATTGTTGAAATAAAAAGCAGAATTCAGGCTATTATTGAAGGAGTAATACATAAAAATAACAGAAAATATTTTTGCGTTGTTCAAAGTGATGCCTTTTTTATAATGGTATCTTTGGACAAGGATGAAAAAAGCGCAGATGATAATACAGTTGAAAGTAAAATGATACATATTGCAGAGTCCATAAAAGCTGAAATCAACGAAAAATCGAAACCTATTACGGTAAGTATAGGAATAGGAGGAATGTGTAAAGAGCTGGGAAAATTTAAAACTGTTATTTTGGAGGCGAGAAAGTCACTTGAGATAGCAAAGAAATTTAGTAGGAATAATTGTATTGTAAATTATAAAGATCTTGGTGTATTCAGATTATTTTTTGAAATGAATTCATATAAAGAGATGAGAAGATTATTTGATGAAAATTTGATGAAGCTAAAGGAATATGATGAAAAAAATTCTTCAAATTTAGTTAAAACGTTGGATGCCTATTTAAAAAATAATAGAAATTTGGGAAATACCGCTGAAGAATTATATTTGCATAGAAATACAATGAAATACAGGATCAAAAGGATAGAGGAAATACTGGACTGCGATTTAAAAAATGAAGAAACTGTATTTAATATAAAACTTTCCATGAGAATAGGCATATTTTTAAGACTATTGAGAATTAGAAATTAATTATATTTATATAAAAGTGTGCACAAATATGACAATATATATTTGTACACGGTGGACATATGAATTCCTATTATAATATGATAAATTATATACATGTTATTTAATAATTTCACAAATAACATAGCAATAAATTAATAATCTACAAGCATTTACTGTATTTGATAATCAATTTTTTAAATATAGATTATCCACTTGTTTTTTAGATTACATTATTTTGACATAAACCAGGAATAGAGAAGACGATCCTAAAACACATAAAGTTAAGGTACTTTACCTATTATGAAAATCCACTGCCAAACGTATTTCCATAATATACACTTTGTTTATACGGACCGAATCAAAATTCCAGTATATCTTACAAATATAAATTATATCCATAAATTTTATTTTGTCAATTTTAAAAATCTAAAAATAAGTGAGTATATTAAAGAAAATTAAAGATTATACAAGGGAGGAAAAGTAATGAACAAATTTAAGAAAATTACAGTATTGATGTTGGCATTTGTTTTATCCATGACTATTCTGGGAGGATGTTCAACTGCTGGCAATGATTCAAAGAGCAATACAAATAGTGGCGAGTCTGAAACACTGAAAAAAATTAAAGAGAGAGGCTATATTGTTGTAGCAGGCACTGGAACTGCCCCATTTGGTTTTATTGATGTAGATACAAAACAATATAAAGGAGTGGATGCAGAGATTACAACAGCTATTGCCAAAAAATTAGGGATTAATAAGGTGCAGTTTGTGCAGGCAACATTTAATAGCCTATTGCTTGAATTAAAAAACGGTAATTGTGATGTCGTTTCATCTGCCATGTATATTACCAAGGAAAGACAAAAGGCAGCACTGTTTAGTAATGTGTACTATAAAGAAGGAGAAGCCATATTGTTTTCACAGGATGCAGGATTCAAGAGTTTGAAGGATTTTAAAAATGCTACTATTGCAGTGCAGCAGGGAAGTGGCTTTGTGAAAGTAGCCGAGGAATACGTCAAAGAAGGATATATGAAAAATATACAGACTTATCCATCTATTAATGATGCACTTTTAGCTCTTTCCTCTAAAAAAGTAGATGCTGTTATGGTTGATAATGTTGCTATTGCATACAAGCTGTCACAAGACAAGAGCATTAAGGCAAAGATGCTTTCTCCATATGAAATGAAATATTCCGGTATGATTGGTGCAGCATTACCCCTTGATGACAAGAAGTTTGCTTCAGAGTGGAATAAGGCACTGGATGAGTTGAAAGAAGATGGTACTGTTATGAAAATCCTCAAAAAATATGGCTTGACAGAAGAATATTTTGTAGGTGTCAAGGAAGGACAGACAGTAAATCCTTAAGAAGAATGATTTCCATACGATATAACTGTCCCCATATCGTATGGAATATAGGAAAGGAATGAGAAATGCATGTTTAAAGTGAATAATTTAGCAAAGAGTTTTGGAGATTTAGAAGTCTTGAAAAATATAAACTTAACAATTAGCAAGGGAGAGGTAGTCTGTATTATTGGCCCCTCAGGCTCAGGTAAGAGTACCTTCCTTAGATGTATGAATTTGCTTGAAATCCCTAACTGCGGCGAAATGTACTGTGAGGGTAAAAATATATTGGATAAATCTGTTAGCGTGAGAGAATTGAGAAAGAAAGTGGGCATGGTATTTCAAAGGTTCAACTTATTTCCATTAAAGACGGTATTGCAGAATATTATAGAGGCACCTATTGTGACTAAAAAGAAAAAGAAGAAGGAAGCAGTTGACAAGGCAATGGAATTGCTGGATAAAGTGGGACTGGCGGATAAAGCCGATGTTTATCCAAATGTTTTATCTGGAGGCCAGCAGCAGAGAGTTGCAATAGCAAGGGCACTAGCTATGGAACCTGATATTTTATTGTTTGATGAACCTACTTCTGCTCTTGATCCGGAACTGGTAGGAGATGTACTTGCAGTTATGAAGCAGTTGGCAGAAGAAGGGATGACCATGGTAGTCGTTACACATGAGATGACATTTGCAAGGGATGTTGCAAATAGAGTGATTTTTATGGATAAAGGATATATTGTAGAAGAAGGTATACCGGAAGAGATTTTTAATAATCCGAAGAATGAGCGGACAAAGCAATTTTTATCGAGAATAATAAACAACTAATACAGCAATTTCTTTATAAAAATATGTGACAGGAGTGATGAGATGCAAGCTTTAAGCAATTTGGACTTCGCCAGAGCAACACAGGGATTGGCACCTGAATTAATGAGTGCATTCTTTATTGTGTTAGAGGTGACGATATTATCATTTGTATTGGCAATGTTACTGGGACTTGTAATTGCACTGGGAAGAATCAGCAGATTTAAATCTATAAAAGCAATATTGACAGTTTTAATTGAAATTATCAGAGGAACTCCATTGTTGGTTCAGCTGGTATATATGTACTATGTAATACCACTTATTCTCTCTATATTTATTCAGGTAATTGGAATAAATTATACAGTGAAACTGCCGGCAGTTGCAGCAGGGACTCTGGGTCTTGCACTCAATTATGGATGCCTGCTGTCGGAGGTAATACGTTCTGCCATATTGAGTATTGATTATGGACAAAAAGAAGCAGCCCTGGCTTTGGGCTACAGCAATTGGGAAACACTAATACGGATTATTTTACCACAGGCTTTTCGAAATTCAATTCCGGTATTTGGCAACTATTTGGCAACTATTGTTAAAGATACATCTTTGTTAGCTTATATATCAGTACCGGAATTACTATTGAAGGCAACTACATTTTCTTCACAGACGTTTCTAACTATAGAATCTTATACTATTCTCGCGGTGGCTTATTTAATTATTGTTATACCATTGTCAAGAATTATTAAATATGCTGAGGACAGGTTTAGGATGATAGAGAAGAGATAAATTATTACAGCGTATATGTATAAAAATATTATCATAAAGTTTTTGTAAAAATTAAGGAGTGATTCATATGACAACAGAAGAGAAAATCAAAGAAACATTATTGAAGTACAATTTGCAGTCATGGAGCAAGCAGAGAGGATTGAATCCGATAGTAATTGAAAGGGCAGAAGGAATTTACATGTGGGACCATCAGGGGAACCGGTATACGGATATGTCCTCGCAGCTGGTAAATCTGAATGTGGGGTTTGGAAATAAAGATATTGGAGATGCCATCAAGGCCCAGGTTGACAAATTGTGCTACATTGCACCTAGTTATGGCTCTGAACCAAGGGCAGTTCTTGCAAAGATGATTATCGACCTGATGCCGGACAACATGGGCAAAGTCTTTTTTACAAATGCAGGTGCAGATGCCAATGAAAATGCCATTAAGATGGCAAGAATGTATACGGGAAGAAATAAAGTGTTCAGCCGTTACAGAAGTTACCATGGTTCCTCCTTCGGAGCAGGAAACCTGACGGGAGAACCGAGGAGATATCCGCTAGAGCCTGGAATACCCGGATTTGTCAAGTTCTTTGATCCCTATGTATACAGGGAAAAAATAAAATTTGAATCTGAAGAAGCAGCAGGACAATACTATGTTGACAAGTTGAGGGAACAGGTAATTTATGAAGGGCCGGACAGTGTGGCAGCAATTGTAATGGAGACAATTACGGGCTCCAACGGTATTATTATTCCACCAAAAAACTATTTGCCCGGCGTTCGCAAGATTTGTGATGAATTTGGTATCATGATGATCTGTGATGAGGTTATGGCAGGATGGGGAAGAACCGGGAAAATGTTCGCCTTTGAAAATTTTGATGTAAAACCGGATATTGTATCCTTTGCGAAAGGAGTCACCTGCGGATATGTGCAGCTGGGAGGCTGCGCAGTAAGCAAAGAAATTGCAGAATATTTTGACGACCATTTATTATCCTGCGGGTTGACTTATAGTGGACATCCATTGGCTTGTGCAGCAGGAGTTGCATGCGTAAATTATTATAAGAAGGCACATATTCTGGAAAATGTAAATAAGGTAGGCGCTGTCTTAAAAGAAGAGCTCTTGAAAATGAAAGATGGACATCCGTGCATTGGTGATATAAGGTCAATCGGACTTTTTTCTGCAGTAGAACTTGTAAAAGATAAAAAGACGAAGGAACCACTTGTTCCTTATGGAAAAGATACGGAGGGAATTATGGGCAAGATAATTGGGATGTTAAAAGCAAAGAAATTTATGACATACTCCCATGAAAATATGATTTTTGTCTCACCTCCTCTCATTATTACCGAAGAACAGCTGCTGGAAGAACTGAAAAAATTAGATTCTGTTTTGTATGTAGTTGATAAAGAATTTATTTAATGGAGGAATTGATAATGGCAAATCAATTTACAACACCAGGGAAAATAATTTTAGGAAAAGATGCACTGAAAATGAGTGAATTGGATTTATGCCGCATGGGAAAAAAGGCATTGATTGTGACAGGAAAATCCATGCTTAAACAGGGAAATGTAAAGATTCTTATAGATATGCTGAAGAAAAATGGAGTAGGCTCTGCTGTATATTCGGAAATTGTTTCAGAACCCACAGATAAAATGATTTATAGAGGGCTTGATATTTACAATGAAAAAAAATGTGATTTCATTATAGGTTTTGGTGGAGGAAGTCCGCTGGATGCGGCAAAAGCAATTGGTGCAATGGCAACTAATGAAGGAAGAATATCGGATTATAATGGCAAGACAATTGAAAATCCACTTCCTCCGGTTGCGGCTATTCCGACTACGGCCGGAACCGGTTCGGAAGCAACACAGTTTACAATTGTTTCAGATACGAAAAATGATATAAAGATGCTGCTTAAAGGAAAGGTTTTAATACCGGCACTTGCAATTGTAGATCCCAAATTTTCTTATTCATCACCAAAGAATGTTACAGCTGCTACAGGTCTGGATGCACTTACCCATGCAGTAGAAGCCTATACCTCTAAAAAGGCATTTCCGCTGACAGACAGTTTTGCCATATCAGCAGTAAAGCGTATTTTTGAATATCTTCCCATTGTCTATAAAGATACACAAAATGAAAAAGCCCGTGAAGAAATGGCAATAGCCGCCCTTGAAGCAGGCATCAGTTTTAATAATTCCTCTGTAACAATTGTCCATGGAATGAGCCGCCCGATTGGTGCACTTTTTCACATACCCCATGGTATTTCAAATGCAATACTGTTGAAGGAATGTATGTCATTTGCATTGGACGGGGCTTATGACAGGTTTGCCCAATTGGCCAGAGCAATTGGAGCTGCCCGAGATGAAGATGAGGATATGACAGCTGGAAAGATATTTATTGACAAGCTTGATGAGATCTGCAATATATGCGAAGTACCGAATATGAACCAATACGGTATAGAGAAAAAGGAGTTTTTTAAAGTCATTGAAAAGATGGCGAAAGATGCTTTTGACAGTGGAAGTCCTTCAAATACCAGAAAAGATGTTACGGTAGAAGATATGATAAAAATTTATGAGAGATTGTATTAAACAAGAAAGATAAAGAGGAGTGAATAATATGAGGATATTAGAACATCCTGTCTTAGGAAAATATGAGAAAGGGAAGAAGATAAAGTTCTACTTTGACGGTAAAGAGATGGAAGGATATGAAGATGAACCTATTGCATCAGCACTTATGGCTGCAGGAATATTGACCCATAGACATACGAGAAAAAAAGGGACAGCACGTGGGGTGTTTTGTGCCATTGGAAGATGTACAGACTGTGTAATGGTAGTGGATGGTGAGATCAATGTCCGAACATGTATCACTCCATTAAAAGAGGGAATGAAAGTACAGACACAATATGGACTGAAAGCAAAGGAGGCATGAGAGATGAAAAGATATGATTTGGTAGTAATTGGTGCTGGTCCCGCAGGTCTGTGTGCAGCAGTGGAAGGTGCAAAAAAAGGCATGAGTACCGTTGTCTTTGATGAGAATGCAAAACCAGGAGGCCAGCTTTTTAAACAAATTCATAAATTCTTCGGTTCAAAAGAACATAAGGCAAAGGTCAGAGGTATTAACATAGGAAAAGAACTTCTTGAAGAGGCCCGGGATTGTGGTGTAGAAGTAAATTTGAATTCACCGGTTATAGGAATTTTCCCCGAGAAAACTGTGAGTGTCATGAAAGAAGATCATATAGAGACTTGTAAAGCAAATAGTATTGTTGTTGCCACCGGGGCTTCAGAAAGAATGATTCCCTTTGAAGGATGGACAATTCCTGGAGTAATTGGAGCAGGTGCTGCACAGACAATGATTAATCTTCACGGTGTGTGCCCCGGCAAAAGAATTCTTATGGTTGGTTCCGGAAATGTGGGATTGGTAGTTGGCTTTCAGCTTTTGCAGGCCGGATGTGAATTGGTTGGAGTTATTGATGCTGCACCAAGAATTGGCGGATATGGGGTACATGCTTCTAAATTGTCAAGGACGGGAGTGAATTTCTATTTGTCCCATACTATTGTCAAGGCGGAGGGCACTGACAAGGTTACTGGTGTTACCATTGGTGAAGTGGATAAAACATGGAATATAATTCCGGGAACTGAAAAACATTTTGATATAGATACTATATGCGTGGCAGTTGGTCTCAATCCTATGAGTCAGTTGGTGAGGATGACTGGAGTGAAAATGGAGGACAGAGGTGGACTTGTACCTGTGTGTGACAAATATGGCTGTACTTCTATACCTGGAATATTTGCTGCCGGTGATGTGGCAGGAATTGAAGAGGCAAGTTCTGCCATGATAAATGGACATATTGCAGGGCTTGCGGCTGCCAAATATGGAAAATATATAGAAGAAAAAGAATTTGAACAGGAGTACATAAAGTATTCTAATTCCATTGAACAATTGAGACAGGGTATGTTTTCCCGTGAAAATAGAGGCAGGACGGATTTGGCTCAAACTGATGAAGGATACGGCATATCGCAGTTTCTGCTTAAAAATGGATACATTGATGAGACAGAAATTGATCAGTATCCTGGTGTAACGAAAAAATCCGGAATTCATCCTGTAATTGAGTGTACACAGAATATACCCTGCAACCCATGCCAGGATGCCTGTAAATTTGGATGTATCAAAATAGGCGACAAGATTACTGCCCTCCCGGCGGTAGATGATGACAAAGATTGTAGGAACTGTGGTATGTGCGTTGCATCCTGCTCGGGTCAGGCCATTTTTCTTGTAGATGATGACTGCGGTGATGGTTTTGCAACGGTGACACTGCCTTATGAGTTTTTACCGCTGCCGTCAGTAGGTGACAGGGGAAGCGCCCTTGACCGCAGAGGTAAAGTGGTTGGAGAAGCGGAGGTCATTGATATTAAGAAATCGGAAGCATTTGACAAGACGGTTCTCTTAACTATCAAGGTACCAAAAGAGCTGTCAGGAAGTGCAAGATTTTTTAAGAAATAGGGAGGTATAATTTATGGAAAGCAGGAGTATTGATCGTATAAAGCCATTGGGAGAATTCGAGCCTCATAAGGACGATGATTTAATTATCTGCCGCTGTGAGGAGATTACAAAAGGTGAAATTAGAAAGGCAATTTATGATGGCATGCTTACGTTGAATGAGATCAAAAGATATTTGAGAGCTGGAATGGGATTGTGTCAGGGATTGACCTGTGAGAGAATTGTCAGGGACATTGTTGCAAAAGAGTTGAAAATCAAACCAACAGAATTGGAGGAGACGACATCAAGACCACCGGCAAGACCTGTAATGGCTAAAATTTATGCGGATTATCGTGAATAAGAGGAGGGTTAAAAATGAACAATGAAGTAATTAAATCTGATGTAATCATAGTAGGCAGCGGTTCTGTGGGTAATGCAGCGGCATATTTTTTAGCCCGAAAGGGGCTTTCTGTGACTGTACTTGAGAAAGAAACCGTGGGGAATGGTTCATCTACACGTAACGGTGGACTGAATAAAATGAATTTCAGGGGAGTACCTGAACTTTCTGTTGCAATGTATGGTGTTACAGATATATGGCCCCGGCTTGAAGAGGAGCTTGGCGGCATTGAGTACAAAACCACAGGTGGCTTTAGAAATGCCGTAACAAATGAGGAAATGAAAAAAATGGAGACTTTTATCCCTCATGCTGAAAAGTATGGTATGCATCTAGAGTTCATCGATGGAAGTGAACTTAGAAGAAGAGTACCTGAGTTTTCCGATAAAATTGTTGGATCATCCTACTGTGCGGAGGAAGGTAGGGCAAATCCATTGAAGACAACTCTGAAGCTGTATTCAAAAGCCAGGGAGCTGGGGGCAAAATTCTATGATCATGAAAAGGCGGAGATAATTGATCTTGTAAGAGGAAAGGCAAGGAGAATCATTACAAACCAGGGACATATTTATGAGGCGGACAACATTATTGTGGCAGCTTGTTATGGAAGCCGTGAATTGCTGAATACAGTGGATTTTGACATTCCATTCACCCATGCACTATGTGAAGTGTTTGTAACGGAACCGGTACCGAGATTTATTGATGAAATTTTTATTTCATCCAATGCAGGTTATTATGGACACCAGACCGAGCATGGTTCTCTGGTATTTGGAGCAGGAAGTACAATTGGCGCCTTTGCAAGAGAAGGAACTTATGTGGAGAAAAGGCTGACACCAAACAATATTCCTTCTGGGGCAAAAGGCTTGGTACAATTGTTCCCCGGCCTTGCAAAGATTAAGATTGTACGCTCCTGGAGCGGGTGGCATGACAGGACCCCGGATGACACTACCTGTATTGGTCAAATAGAAGGCGTTCCAGGTCTATATGCAGCCTGTGGATTTAGCGGACATGGTTTTGGAATCAGTGCACCCATAGGCAAAATATTAAGTGAAATGGTGTTGGGGGAGCCTTTGGGAGCAGATATCAGCCAATTGAGGTTTGACAGATTTTTACCTATAGATTCCTTTACAGGAAATGCAAGAACAAGATAATATATGAATATAGGGTATTGATATATTTTACAATTACTGCTATAATTTTTTGTACTGATTAGTGTTTATAAAAGTGAACTGTCTCAAAGTTTGTTATGGGACAGTTTATTTATGTTTTGCAGAAAAGGAAATAATAAAAGAGTGTAGAATATTTAAATAGGAGTCTAAAATTCAGAGGTGGGATGACTACATGTCAATGAGACGAAGGAAAAGAAAAACACGCAATGAAAACAATGATATAAAGGGAATAGTATTTGTTACTATGGGCATTCTTATGCTTGTAAGTGTGTTTTCACCTTCTACATCCGGGATAGTTGGAGAAACTGTAAAGAGAATATTGATAGCGGTTATGGGGCTGGGTGCATTTGTATTTCCGGTTTTGATAATATTTACGGGAGGATGCCTTCTGGCTTCCAAAAACAGAATAAGTTTCAGCAGGAAATTTTATGGAATACTTTTATTTGTAATAAATACAATGCTCTTTATGCAGATGATAATTATGTCAGATTACTATCCATATTATACTATATTTGAAAGTATAAAAAAGTTGTATATGCGAGAAGGTGTACTTCATGGCGGAATTATAAGCCTGCTCATAGACATACCGCTTTTCAAGCTTTTTGGTGACACAGGATGTTATATTATATTTACAGCTGTTTATATTGTTTCCTTCATGTTGATTACAAAGATAACCTTATATGATATTTTACATAGGATGGGAAGTATTTTTGCATCTAAAGAAGGTGATTCAGATGATACTATTATAGAAGATAAAAGTGGAGCCGGGAAAGGTATATTGAAAGACAGCGAGGAAAGGAACGGATTTATTAAAGGTTTGAACAACAGAATAAAGATATTGAATTTCATGAAGTCCAAGGAAGATGATGTTCTGCCGGAACAGGACAACAGCAAACAGGATGACAAAAATAAGTCTCTTGATCATCCAATTGAAATAGAAATAGCTTCGGATAAAGTCCCGGATAAATCTATAAATGAAGAACTGAATAAAAAGATGATTGAAAGTGAAGCCCAGGATATGGTATACAATTATCCCAAAATAGATTTGCTCAGAAAAAACAGCCAGTCAAAGCTGAATAGGGAAGATAAACGGGAACTTATAAGCAGTGCCAATAAACTTGAAGAAACTCTGAATAGCTTTGGAGTTGAGGCAAAAGTAATGCAGGTGAGCAAGGGACCTTCCGTTACCAGATTTGAAGTTCAGCCAAGCCCGGGTGTAAAAGTAAGCAAAATAGTTAATTTGTCTGATGATATTGCGCTTGGGCTTGCTGCTACCGGAGTTAGAATAGAGGCTCCTATACCGGGAAAATCGGCCATAGGCATAGAAGTACCAAATAAAGAACTTACAGCTGTATATCTGAGTGAGGTAATAGAATCCAAGGAATTTTCAAATTCAAAGGATAAACTCTGCTTTTCACTTGGAAAGGATATAGGAGGAAACTGCATAGTTTCTGATCTGACGAAAATGCCCCATCTTTTAATTGCAGGTGCAACTGGATCAGGAAAAAGTGTATGTATAAATACAATGATAATAAGTTTGCTCTATAAATATTCTCCTGATGAGGTAAAGCTGCTCATGATAGATCCAAAAGTAGTTGAACTGAGTGTATACAATGGAATACCACATCTTTTGATACCTGTAGTCACAAATCCTAAAAAGGCTGCAGGCGCACTCAACTGGGCCGTACAGGAAATGGGAAGAAGGTATAAGTTGTTTGCAGATAATGGAGTAAGAAATATAGAGGGATATAATGCTTTGGCACAGGATGAAAAAGTAGAAGGCAAACTTCCTTTTGTAGTCATGATAATCGATGAACTTGCGGACTTGATGATGGTATGTCCAAATGAAATTGAAGATTATATAGGACGACTTGCCCAGATGGCCAGGGCGGCGGGAATGCATCTCGTTATAGCTACACAGAGACCTTCAGTTGATGTAATTACCGGTGTAATAAAGGCGAATATACCTTCAAGAATATCTTTTGCCGTTTCAAGTCAGATTGATTCAAGAACTATACTCGATACGAGCGGTGCGGAAAAGCTCCTGGGGAAGGGGGATATGTTATTTTATCCTGTAGGAGAGTCAAAACCTGTCAGAATCCAAGGGGCTTTTATATCGGAAAAAGAAGTGGAAAATGTAGTTGAATACATAAAGGATAAACAGGGAGAACCACAGTATGAAGATGATATAATGGAAGAAATCGACACCAATGCATCTGCCGGAAACGATGAATGTGACGAACTGCTGAATGAGGCAATAAGAATAGTAATTGATTCAGGACAGGCTTCTACGTCCCTTGTCCAAAGAAGACTTAGAGTAGGTTACAACAGGGCTGCCAGAATAATAGAACAAATGGAGGAAAGAGGTATAATATCCGGGAAAGATGGTACAAAACCAAGGCAGATACTTGTGGATAAAAATGAATACAAGGAGTGATTTGTGCATTAATATTTGCTTTTTATCTTGTAAAAAGTTGAAAGTAGATTTACAATAACATGTGTATTACATTAATTAAATATAGACTATATGACCTGAATTTAGGAGGGTGAAATTGTATAAACTAAGAGTTGGACTTATAAGTTTGGGCTGTGACAAGAACAGGGTTGATTCAGAAATTATTTTAAACAATTTAAATGCTGAATACAATCTAGTAGCCGATATGAAAGAGGCAGATGTTATAATCGTAAACACATGTGGATTTATAGAGTCTGCCAAGCAGGAATCCATAGATACGGTACTCGAGATGTCTAAGTATAAAAGTGAATTTAATTGCAAAATATTAATTGTAACAGGATGTTTAACCCAGAGGTATGGAAAAGAACTTTCAGAGCTTTTGCCGGAAGTAGATATAATGCTTGGAGTCAATGATTATGATAAGTTGAATGAGAGCATTAAAATCCATTTTAAAGACAATGACAAAAAAATATGTAATTTTAATTACAGTGATGTGAAAATAAATGAGGGAAAAAGGATTATCACTACGCCGTCCCATACTGCATATGTGAGAATTGCAGAAGGATGTGACAACTTCTGTACCTATTGCATAATCCCCAAGATAAGAGGAAGATACAGGAGCAGAAAAATTGAATCAATATTGGATGAATGCAGGGATCTGGCAGATAAAGGTGTAAAGGAGATAATTTTGATTGCACAGGATACTACAAGATATGGAATTGACCTGTATGGAAGCAAGCAGCTTCACAAGCTCATGAAACGCATCTCAATGATTGATGGAATAGAATGGATAAGAGTTCTCTATTGCTACCCTGAGGAGATAACTGATGAGATTATAGATGAAATAGCCGAAAACAAAAAGGTATGCAGGTATATAGATATCCCTGTCCAGCATATAAGTGACAGGATACTTAAAGCCATGGGCAGAAAGGGAAGAAAGTCTCAGATAATAGAAAACATAAACAAGTTGAGGAGCAAGGTTAAGGATATTGTCATAAGAACAACCTTGATAGTGGGTTTTCCCGGAGAAAATGAAGAGGATTTTAAAGAATTAAAAAATTTTGTAAAAAATATGAAGTTTGATAAACTTGGAGTTTTCAAGTATTCAAGGGAAGAGGATACTCCGGCTTACAGCATGAGAAATCAGGTCCCGGAAGATATTAAAGTGCAGAGGGAAGGGGAGATCATGCTTTTGCAGCAGGACATATCAAAAAACATAAATGAACTCAAAGTAGGAAGAACTTATTTGGTTATTGTGGAGGGCCGGAAAGATGACATGTATTATGGAAGGAGTTATGAAATGTCTCCCGACATAGATGGGGTCATATACATAAAAGGCAGCAACAGCTTAGAAATGGGAAGTATGATAAAGGTAAAAATAACAAATAGCTTTGAATATGATTTAATGGGAGTTGTATGCGATGAATTTAGCGAATAAACTTACAATAATTAGGATGATACTTGTTCCGGTATTTTTGATTTTTATGGCTGTAAAAGATGTACCTTATTTTAAAATAATTGCAATAATAGTTTTTGTAATTGCCTCAATAACAGATAAATTGGATGGATACATAGCTAGAAGCAGGAATCAGATAACAAGATTTGGAAAGTTTATGGATCCTTTAGCGGATAAGCTTTTGGTTACAGCTGCTCTTGTCTGTCTTGTAGAATATCATATAATACCGTCCTGGGTAGCCATGATAATAATAGCGAGAGAATTTGCAGTAACCGGACTAAGGACGGTTGCTGCAGCGGAAGGAATAGTAATAGCTGCAAGTCCATGGGGTAAGGCAAAGACGGTAACACAGATAATTGCCATTATACTGGCGCTTATAAATTTGAACTATAATCATGTATCAATGTCGATTTTTAAAGTATTTGTAGATCATCCCCACAAAGTATTGAATTTAATAACATATATTGCTATGGGCATGGCGATAATAATAACCATAGTATCCGGTGTGGATTATTTTGTTAAAAATAAGGAAGTAATGAAATCCGACAGATAGAGTTTCAGTCCATTGGTTTTTAATTTGTAAAATCAATGGATTAAAACTCTAAAATTATGTCTATAATTAAGAATGGTGTATAAACACAAACATAACTTTATATACCTTTAATTGAAAATATACTATAATATAGTTAGTACATTTTTATAAAACGTACTATTGACTAAACATAAACCATGATATATAATTATTAAGAACGTAAGTTCTTATAAGAGAGGATGTGAAGTTTTGACAAGTTTTGATAGTGAAAAATTGAAAGCTATAGAATCAGCTATGGGACAAATAGAAAAGCAATTTGGGAAGGGTTCTATAATGAAATTGGGAGAAAACAGTAAATTGAACATAGATTCTATTTCAACAGGATGCCTGGATCTGGATATAGCGCTTGGTATAGGCGGAGTACCGAGAGGAAGGGTAGTTGAGATCTTTGGACCTGAATCATCAGGAAAAACAACTGTGGCACTCCATATAGTGGCGGAAGCTCAAAAATCAGGAGGTGCTGCTGCATTTATCGATGCAGAGCATGCATTGGATCCAGCCTATGCAAAAAATTTGGGAGTGGATATTGAAAATTTGATTGTCTCACAGCCGGATACGGGAGAACAGGCGCTTGAAATAGTTGAAGCTCTTGTAAGATCCAATGCTATTGATGTAATAGTAATTGATTCTGTAGCGGCACTTGTGCCGAAAGCAGAAATAGAAGGCGAAATGGGGGATTCTCATGTAGGACTTCAGGCAAGACTTATGTCGCAGGCACTCAGAAAGCTGACAGCATCTATAAACAAATCCAGATGTGTAACTGTATTTATAAATCAATTGAGGGAAAAAGTAGGGATCATGTTTGGCAACCCTGAGGTTACACCTGGCGGCAGGGCATTGAAATTCTATTCATCTGTCAGAATAGATGTAAGAAGATCTGATGCTATAAAGCAGGGTGATGCTGTAGTTGGAAACAGAACCAAGGCCAAAGTTATTAAAAACAAAGTGGCACCTCCCTTCAAGCAGGCTGAATTCGATATAATGTACAATCAGGGAATATCCAGAGAGGGTAATGTCCTTGATGTAGGGGTTAGAGAAGAATTAGTTCAAAAAAGCGGGGCATGGTTTTCCTATGGTGAAACTAGATTGGGACAGGGCAGGGAAAATTCCAAGCAGTTTTTAAAGGAAAATCCTGATATAAGATATGAAATAGAGAACAAGATAAGGAAAAAATATAATTTGCCTCTGGCAAAGCCTGAAGATGAAAATAAGGAATTGAAAAACAGCAAGACAGATGGAGAAAAGCAGGGAACAAAAACTCAGGCAAAATAATTTTGTGCCTGCATTAAAGCGATAATATTTAGGCTGTGAAATTGGAGTTACAAACTTGACAATGGATAAAATATAATATAAAATTAAGACAAATTCTGGTTTATCATGTATTAGAATTACCAATTGAATAAATATGACACCATTTCTATGCTTGTATATTTTGCTAAAATTATAGATACATAAAGAAGAGCAAAGGAGGTGTTCATGTGAATTCTGTATTAATATATGAAATTATTGCTGGTATAATAATTGCAGTTATTATACTAGTTGAGTTTTATGTTATAAAGAATAAATCATCTGCAATAAAAGCAGGAGCTATTGAGGAATCTAATAGATTGAAGGAAGAAGCAAAAAAGGAAGCTGAATCTATAAAAAAGGAAACTATATTAGAAGCTAAAGAAGAAGTCCACAGATTAAGGAACGATCTTGAAAGAGAATCAAGAGACAGAAGAAATGAGTCTCAAAGATTTGAGAGAAGGTTGATTCAAAGGGAAGAACTATTGGATAAAAAAAGTGCGGCCTTTGAAAAAAGAGAGGGCAGTCTGGATAAAAAGCAGCAGGAAATTGCACGACTGCAGGTAAGCGTAGAGGAACTTTATAAAAAGCAAAATGAAGAGCTTCAAAGGCTATCGGGACTTAGTTCAGAGGAAGCAAAGGAAATTTTATTGGAAAAGGTTAAAAAGGAAATTAAGCATGAATCTGCAGTTATGATCAAGGAAGTTGAAATGAGAGCTAAAGAGGAAGCTGACAAGAAGGCAAGGGAGATTATAACCTGTGCGATCCAAAGGTGTGCAGCCGATCATGTAGCTGAAACTACAGTTCATGTAGTAACTCTTCCCAATGACGAAATGAAGGGCAGAATAATAGGAAGGGAAGGTAGGAATATAAGAACTCTTGAAACCTTGACAGGTGTTGATTTGATTATTGATGATACACCTGAAGCAGTAATATTGTCAGGATTTGATCCGATACGAAGGGAAGTTGCAAGAATAGCGCTTGAAAAGCTTATAATTGATGGAAGAATACATCCGGCAAGAATAGAGGAAATGGTAGAGAAAGCTAAAAAGGAATTGGAAAGTGATATTAAAGAAGAAGGTGAACAGGCAACATTTGAGACGGGTGTACATGGTCTTCACCTTGAAATGATAAAATTGCTTGGAAGGTTGAAGTATAGAACTAGTTATGGTCAAAATGTGCTGAAACATTCTATAGAAGTTTCATATCTGGCAGGTCTTATGGCGTCAGAAATAGGAATAGATCCAACTATAGCAAAAAGAGCTGGATTGCTCCATGATATAGGGAAGGCAGTAGATCATGAAGTTGAAGGTCCTCATGCCGTTATAGGGGCAGAGGTTGCCAAGAAATATCATGAGTCCCCTGTAATTATAAATGCCATAGGGGCACATCATGGGGATATGGAATTTCAATCTTTAGAGGCAGTGCTTGTACAAGCAGCGGATGCAATTTCAGCTGCAAGACCTGGAGCTAGGCGAGAGACCCTTGAAGCCTATATTAAGCGTCTGGAGAAATTGGAAGAAATAGCAAATACATGTGAAGGCGTAGAAAAGTCATATGCCATTCAAGCGGGAAGAGAACTTAGAATTATGGTTAAACCAGAAGAAGTTGATGATGCAGGAGCCGTTGAAATGGCAAGGAACATAGTAAAAAGAGTAGAAGGAGAATTGGAGTATCCTGGTCAGATCAAAGTAAATGTAATTAGAGAGACTCGTGCAGTTGAATATGCAAAATAGTAAATATAGGTAGTCAAAAATACACATATTCCTTTTGGATTTTCTTAAAATTGTAAGCCTTTATGAAATCTAAAAGGAATTTTTAAATTTTTGTAGAATATTATACAATAGCAGCACTAAATAAAGTTAATATATAGGAGGGTTATTATGGAAGTATTAAAAGTTTCAGCAAAATCAAGTCCAAATTCTGTAGCAGGAGCACTAGCAGGAGTGTTGAGAGAACGTGGGGAAGCTGAAATACAGGCTATAGGGGCTGGAGCGCTGAATCAGGCTATCAAGGCAGTAGCTATTGCTAGAGGCTTTGTGGCACCCAGTGGAATCGATTTAATATGCATTCCGGCTTTTACAGATGTTGAAATAGATGGTGAGGAGAGAACTGCAATAAAACTAATTATTCAACCCAGATAATTTAATTTACAGGACTTGAGAAGGTTATCAAGTCCTTGTTTGTTAGTATATAGTAATTGTTTCAATAGATTCCTGTATAAAACAATTTGATATTGACTATATTATATACTATGTTAAAATGTAAAAAGATGTACAACTTATATAGGGGGAGTTTCATGAAGAGTCTGCTAGAAATGATGAGACCAAAACAATGGATTAAGAATTTTTTTGTATTTGCAGCAATTATATTTTCCGGAAATTTTTTAAATCCCTATATGCTTGGTATAAATATAGAGACTTTTATACTGTTTTGTATTACTTCTTCTATAATATACATATTGAACGACATAGTTGATATAGAAAAGGACAGATGCCATCCAGACAAGAAGAACAGACCTCTTCCCAGCGGACGTGTGAGCAAAAGGTCAGCTGTAATTTTGGATATTCTGCTTTTTATGGTGGTTATTTTGCTGGGATATGGTGTTGATGTAAAGATACTTTATATAATGCTGCTGTATATAATTATCAATGTATTATACTGTTTTAAATTAAAAAACATAGTTATAATAGATGTGATGACAATAACTTTCGGATTTGTATTGAGAGTGGAAAGTGGAAGTATTGCTACAGGAGTTGAAGTTTCACCGTGGCTTTTTTTATGTACTGTTCTGCTTTCTCTGTTTCTGGCACTTAATAAGCGCAAGAGTGAGATTATAACTTTGCAGGACAGAAGTGGAGAGCACAGAAAGATATTGGAGGAGTATTCTGTAAATAGTATAGATAAAATGCTTACCATAGTTGATCCATCCGTGTTGATGGCATATTGCCTTTATACTTTCAGTTCTACTCAAAGCAGGACCATGATATTTACTATTCCATTTGTACTATATGGAATACTTAGATATGAATATTTGATGGATAAAAAAAATATAGGTGGAAAACCGGAAGATGTATTTGCAAAAGACAGACCTTTTCTGGTAAATATAATTTTCTGGAGTTTAAGTATTATGGCTATAATATATTTGAAGCTTTAGAGAGGATGTCATTTTTATATGGAAATAAATAGCCTTTTTAAAGGTGGATCTTTCAAAAAAAGTGAAGCTTTTTCGAAAAAAAATAAGACAGATAGCAATTATAAAATAAGTCTGGACTATTATCTGATAGTTATGATGCTTGGTACGGCAGTATCCATACTATGGGTAATATTTGTAAATTCCATGCCATTTTCGGATTTTGACTATTATTATAATATGGCTGTAAGTATAGCAAACGGAGGTTCCTGGGGGAACACATATACATCCATGGGTTATTCAATAGTATTGGGAGGTATATTTAAAATATTCGGGGCCAGTGTTCTTACTGCAAAAATATTTAATATAGTTTTAACTATTGTGAATTATATTTTTTTCAGATCGATTTTATTCAGACTTGATCTGGAGGAAATAGATAGAAAGATAATATTTACTATATTTGTATTCATGCCAAATAATATATTCTACAACAGTATACTTGGAACGGAACTTTTATTTACAGCACTTTTATTGATTATAACCGATATATATATGGGAAATATGAGATTCAAATATATTTTAATAGGTGTGCTTGTGGGTCTTAATACAATGGTTAAGCCGTTTTTTATAGCCTTCTTTTTGCTAGTATTCCTGGTGGATGTTTTAAAACATAAAAAATTGCTGCTTTCAATAGAAAATTCAATTATTGTATTGATATTGAGTGCAATTGTGATTTCACCGTGGATATATAGAAATTCAAAGTTGATGGGGCAATTTACCTATGTATCCAACAACGGAGGGATAGTACTTTATATAAATAATAATTCCCAAAACCACAAGGGAAGATGGATGCCTGCCGCCAATGTTGAAAATTCAGTTGTAAATACACAGGAATACAAAAATGCAAATATGACTGAGAAAAATAAAATGTTGAGTTCATCTGCCAAAAAGTGGATAAAATCGCATCCTGCAGATTTTATAAAACTGGGTTCCATGAGACTTTTTAATACATATTTTGTAGGGGACGATATAGTATATAGTACATATGCAAGTGGAATAACCGATGAATTTAGAAAATTTCTCATAGTATATGCAAATTTAACTAGAGAAATAATCTTTCTGCCGGCTATAATATATATATTGATTTATAGTGTATATATACTTATACAGTTAGTAAAAGGCAGGAGTGATTCCATTGATAAATTCAATATATATTCTGTAATTCTATTTTTCATGTTTACAGGTGTGTATTTTATAACGGAGGGTCAGGGAAGATATTCTTTTCCCATAATATTTTTATTTGTATATTGTTTTTACATGTCAATTGGTAGAATTATATTTAGAACAATAAAAAAGAATAATTGATAGAATGGAAGTAAGTATATGATTTTATTAATATTAATTTCAATATTTCTAGGTGCATTTGGTCAGATACTTGTTAAATATGGTTCAGCAAATCTGGAAATCAATTTTACACTTAAATATTTAATTCCAAGTATTTTAAACATAGTAAAAAATCTGCCTGTGATGATGGGAATAATATCTTATGGTGTAAGTTTTCTTATATGGATAAAAGTTTTGAGTAAAACCGAGCTCAGTTATGCATATCCAATGGTAAGCCTTGGATATATAATAGTGATGATTTTTTCTTATTTTGTATTTAAAGAAAACATAACCTTTATAAGGGTATTGGGAATGTTTTTTATAATAGTAGGCGTTGTGTTGATTTCACGAAGCTAAAAAATTAGAATTTACCTACGAGGAGGAAATAAAATGATTCTGTCAAAAAAAGCTGAGAAAATTGAGCCATCCATAACTTTGGCCATTACAGCCAAGGCAAAGCAAATGAAAGCAGACGGTATTGACGTAATAGGTTTTGGAGCAGGGGAACCGGATTTCAATACACCTGAGTATATTCAAAATGCTGCAGTTAAGGCTATGAAGGATGGATTTACAAAGTATACTCCTGCTTCTGGAATTCTGGAATTAAAAAGTGCCATAAAAAAGAAATTTGAGAAAGATAATAAATTAAGCTACAGTGAAAATCAGATTATAGTTTCTACAGGAGCCAAACAATGTCTGGCAAATGTATTATCTGCAGTCCTCAATCCGGGAGATGAGGTGATTGTAGCAGTACCTTACTGGGTAAGTTATCCTGAACTTATAAAGCTGGCTGACGGGACACCAGTTTTTGTGAATACAAGAGAGGAGAACGGCTTCAAGTACACCATAGAAGATCTTGAAAAAGCTGTTACAGACAAAACTAAGCTTATCATAATAAATAGTCCGAACAATCCAACAGGTACTGTGTATACTAAAGAAGAACTTGAAGATATAGCGGAATTTGCGAAAAAGGAAGATATATTTATAGTATCCGATGAAATATATGAGAAATTAATATATGATGCTAACAAACATGTAAGCATAGCAGGTATATCCGAGGACGCATACAATAGAACTATTGTTGTAAATGGATTTTCAAAAACTTATGCCATGACTGGCTGGAGACTTGGTTATGCGGCATCTGGAAATGAGAAGGTAATAAAATTGATGTCAAATATCCAAAGCCATACTACTGCAAATCCAAATTCAATTACGCAATATGCCGGTGTGGCTGCGTTAAAATATGACAGCCCTGATGTAAAGAATATGATAGAACAGTTTGACAAAAGAAGAAAATATATGCTTCAAAAAATAGATAAAATAGACGGTCTGTCTGCATTTATACCTGAAGGTGCATTTTATGTACTGCTCAATATATCAAGGATATTTGGCAGAAGATGTAATGGAACTTTGATTGAAGATTCGCTGGGCTTTTCAAAATTACTTTTAGAAAAGGAAAAGGTTGCAGTAATTCCGGGAGCCGGCTTTGGAGTTGAAAATTACGTAAGATTGTCCTATGCTACTTCTATGGACAACATAGTTGAGGGACTTGACAGAATAGAAAAGTTTATAAAAGAGTTGAAGTGATTATTAAAAAAATGGTATAATTGTTGAAGAAGTTTTAAAATGTTAATATACTTATAATTAGGGGTGAATTGAATGGTATCTAAGGAAGTAACAGTAAAAAGCGCTACAGGGCTTCATGCAAGACCTGCTACACTATTAGTCAAAAAGGCTTCTTCATTTAAATCAGATATGTCTATAGAGTTTGATGGAAAGAAAGCTAATATTAAAAGTTTGATAGGAGTATTATCATTAGGTGTTACAAAAAATTCAACAGTAAAGGTTATCGCATCAGGTGATGATGAGTCTCTTGCTGTTGAAGAAATAGTCAAGTTGATAGATTCATTAGAATAATAATGATATATGTTTCACGTAAATAAAAGACCTTTTGAGGTCTTTTATTTATGGGTTTTATAAGCCGATTTTGTTTTAAACAAGAATATTATCATATCTACTCCCGCTACACCTATAATTATGTAAAGAATTCTTCCTATTAAATTAAGTGGATCGCCAAATATAATTCCAATTGGATTGAAACCGCATATCCCTGATATACCGGTGTTTATTCCGGTCAAAACTATTAAAAAAAGAGAAATCTTATCTATAATACTGAATTTGTACATTAATTTATATCCCCCTTAACTGCTTTTTATTAAAGTATATTAAATTTTTAAAAATATAGAACTGCTTTTTAAATATAGTATATTTAAATGCTGGATTGTTGTGTGATATAATATGAACGAAAACAAACTAAAAATACTTGTGGAGGAATTTTAAATATGAGAGATACATATAATACACCGCTCAATACAAGATATGCATCAGAAGAAATGAGTTATATATTTTCGGAGGACAAAAAATTCAAAACATGGAGAAGATTATGGGTTGCACTTGCAGAATGTGAGAGCAAGCTTGGACTTAATATAACTGATGAACAGATAGAAGAATTAAAAGCCAATGTCGATAATATAAATTATGAGGATGCACAGAAAAGGGAGAAGGAAGTAAGGCATGATGTAATGAGTCATGTATATGCCTATGGGCTTCAGTGCCCTAAGGCAAAGGGAATAATTCATCTCGGGGCAACGAGCTGTTATGTAGGTGACAACACGGATTTGATAATTATGAGGGAGGGCCTTGAACTTATCAAAAAAAAGGTACTTAATGTTATAAATCTTCTTTCAAAGTTTGCCATAAAATACAAAGATCTCCCGACCTTGGGATTTACGCATTTTCAACCTGCACAGCTGACAACAGTTGGGAAAAGGGCTACACTGTGGATACAGGATCTTTATCTTGATCTGGAAAATCTTCAATTTGTAATAGATAATATGAGATTCAGGGGCGTAAAAGGTACTACTGGGACACAGGCCAGCTTCATGGAGCTTTTTAATGGGGATGAAGAAAAAGTTAAGAGACTTGACAGTATGGTAACGGAAAAAATGGGATTTAAAAAGGAGTTCATGGTTACGGGGCAGACCTACACTAGAAAGGTGGATTCCATAATAACAAACACGCTTTCGGAAATTGCACAGAGTGCATACAAATTCAGTAATGATATAAGGCTGCTTCAAAGTATGAAGGAAATGGAGGAACCTTTTGAAAAAAATCAAATTGGTTCTTCGGCAATGGCATACAAGAGAAATCCTATGAGATGTGAGAGAATGGGATCTCTTGCCAGATACATAATAGTGGATGCACTGAATCCGGCAATAACAGCTTCGACTCAATGGTTTGAAAGAACGCTGGATGATTCAGCAAACAAGAGAATATCAATACCTGAAGCTTTTCTTGCACTGGATGGAGTCCTTAATCTATATATTAATGTATCGGAAAATATGGTTGTATATGACAAAGTAATTGAATCTCATGTAAAGAGAGAGCTACCTTTTATGGCTACGGAAAATATAATAATGGAGTCAGTTAAAAGAGGAGGAGATAGACAGGAACTTCACGAGAGAATAAGAAAGCATTCTATGGAGTCTGCAAGAAGAGTAAAAATGGAAGGGGCAGAAAATGATCTCATAGATAGGATAATAGAAGATCCATTCTTCAAATTGACAAGAGATGAAATACTTGAACTTGTAGATCCTGAAAAGTTCACGGGAAGGGCAGGCGGACAGGTGAAAGAATTCATAGATCGTGAAATAAAACCCTTGCTGCAGAAAAATAAAGAACTGCTTGGAGAAAAGGTTGAAATAAATGTTTAGGTTATATGTACTTTAAAATGGATTATGGGGGGAATTTATATGTATGATATTGTAATTATAGGTGCAGGTGCAGTTGGATGTGCAATTGCAAGGGAACTCTCCAAATATAAGTTGAAAATATGCATACTGGAGAAAAATGATGATGTTTCATGTGGTGCATCTAAGGCTAACAGTGGTATAGTCCATGGAGGATATTCAGATGAACCTGGAACATTAAAAGCCAAGCTTTGTATCAGGGGAAACAGGATGTATGAAAGCTTGAACCGTGAATTGAATTTTGGTTATAGAGAAACTGGATCTCTTGTGCTGGCATTTAATGATGAGGAAAAGAAACATATTGAAAAGCTATACGATAATGGAATAAAAAATGGTGTAGACGGAATGGAGATAATTGACGGGAAAAAGGTACTTGAAATGGAACCACATGTGAATAAACGTGTAAAATGGGCATTGTATTGTAAAAATGCAGGGGTATGTTCACCTTATGAAATGACTATTGCTCTGGCAGAAAATGCCGTAGAAAACGGAGTGGATTTAAAATTAGGGCATGAAGTAACATCTATAGTTAAAAAGAATGGAACATTTCAGGTGTCAAGCGGTGGAGAAAAAGTGGAAAGCAGATATATAATAAATGCTGCAGGTGCATATAGTGACAGAATATCTGACATGGTAGGACTGGATTATTTCACTATTGTTCCACGAAAGGGTGAATATATTATCTTTAACAAGGATCAGTCCTATCTTGTTAACAGTGTAATATTTCAGGTTCCTACAGAGAAAGGAAAGGGGATACTTGTAACTACAACCTATCATGGCAACCTGATGATTGGACCAAATGCACAGGAAGTATCAGACAGGGGAGATGTGTCCACTGATGAAGAGATATTGAAGTATATTGTAGAGACAGCTAAAAAATCAGTGTCTGGATTCAATATGAAAAAGGCTATAACTTCTTTTGCAGGAATCAGACCCACGAGCAGTACAAAGGATTTTATAATAGAAGAGACGGAAGTTAGGGGCTTTATAAATGTAGCGGGTATTGACTCACCTGGGATTACATCTTCACCTGCAATAGCGCTTAAAGTGGTTGATGTATTGTATAAGGCTGGATTAAAGCTGGATAGAGATGAAAAATTCAATCCATTTAGAAAACCTATAATAGTCAAAAAGGATGGAAATTTCAGGGGAGATATAGATTCTGAAGATCCCGAAAAACATATTATATGCAGATGTGAAAAAGTGACAGAATCGGAAATCGTGGATGCGCTGCACAGAACTGTTAAGACAGATTCCATAGATGGAATAAAAAGGCGTACAAGAGCAGGAATGGGAATGTGCCAGGGTATGTTCTGCGGACCGAGAGTTAGAAAGATCATAGCAAGAGAGCTAAAAATTCCGGAAGAACAGGTGAAAAAGAGGGGACCTGGATCGTCAATACTCCCAAAGAGGGCAAGCAGAGTTGATATTATGAATATAAAAAAATAATTTGTCACTTATATATAAAGTGCAACTGAACATAACAGTTTCCATAGTATATACTATACAGAGAGTGTATAGGAGGAATGAAAATGGGAAGAAGATACGCGGGTAATACAGACGATTTTATAGAATTTGCACTTTATATGCTCCCTAGATATATTAGAAGAATTGAAAGATATAAAAGGAGATATGATAAGATATATATAAAAAAAGAAAAAGAATTTCATCATCATAAAGATAAAGAGGATAAAAAAGAGAATTTTTTTCTTGATGAGTTTGTAGATAAAAAGATGTTAATGGATATTATAAAGAAAAATCTCTTTGATCAAAAAGATGCATTATCAGGCGAAGAAAAGGGCAGTAAAAAAAGTAAGCTGTCAAACAAGCACAATCCTGATGACACTATATTGAAAAAGGGAATGGAGAAGGCAGATAAAATATTGGACAAGGCTATTGATAATACAATGACTGCAGATCACGACAGGAGTCCCAAAAAGGACAATGGTGACAGCCATAAAGATCCTGCCAAAAATGATGTCCCGCAGCATAAAGATGAAAGCAAAGAGGAGAATAAAAATATTATGTATACCAGCAGCACAAGAATAAAAGTCAGATATGCAGAAACAGATAAGATGGGAATAGCTCATCATTCAAATTATTATATATGGTTTGAAGCTGCCAGAGGAGATTTTATTAAAAAAGCAGGTATTACTTACAAGGACATTGAGGATAAAGGAATAATGATGCCGCTTGTAGAAACCTACTGCAAATACTCAAAGGCTGCAAAATATGATGATGATTTAATAATAGAGGCTTCCATAGCAGATTTCAATCCAGTTAAAATATCATTTAACTACAGGGTATTGAATGAAAAAAACAGTCAACTTCTTGCAAAGGGGAAGACAACCCAAACTTTTATAGATAAGAAATTTAAAATAGTTAATCTCAAGAAAAAATATCCGGAGCTATGGGATAAGCTTCAATTACTGCGGTAGTCAATACAAAATAAATTTTAAAGCTTCAGGGAGTATATACCCTCTGAAGCTTTAAAATTAGTTCAATGCATCTTTTAGCTTTTTGAGACCTATATTTAACCTCTTTATTGATTCTTCCCTGCCTATTATATCTGCAATTTCGTAGGCGCCTCCGGCAGATGATTTCTTTCCGGAGAGTGCAGTTCTTACTGGCCAGAGAACTATTCCATTTTTAACACCGAGTTCATGAACCATATCCATGCATGCCTTTTCTATATTTTCTATGTCCCAGTTTTTAATTGACTCAAATACAGGAATAATTTTTTCAAGAGTAAAAAGGGAATTTTCCAAATTGGTCTTCATCTTTTTATGAATATATAGATCAGCAGAATAATCTGGAAGAGAATCAAAGAAAGCTATGAGATCAGGTATTTCGCTCAGCAGCTCAACTCTAGGCTGAACTAGCTGGCTTATCTTCATAAAGTCCAGATCTCTTGAAATTGTACTCTTATAATAAGGCATAGCAATTTGTGTAAATTCCTGGATATCCATTTTCCTGATGTATTCTCCATTCATCCACTTCAGTTTCGTATCGTCAAATATTGCCGGTGATTTATTTATATTTTTATAGTCAAATACTTTTACAAGTTCTTCAAGGTCAAATATCTCATTTTCTCCACCGGGATTCCATCCAAGAAGGGCTATATAGTTAAGTACTGCATCCTTTAAATAGCCCTTTTTGAGAAGATCTTCAAAAGATGCATCTCCATTTCGCTTGCTCAATTTATGGTGGGCATCCTTCATTATTGGTGGACAATGGACATAAATTGGAACTTTCCAGCCAAAAGCTTCATATAATCTATTGTACTTCGGGGAGGAGGATAGATATTCACTCCCGCGCACTACATGGGTGATACCCATTAAATGATCATCTACTACATTTGCAAAATTGTATGTAGGGAATCCATCTGATTTTATCAATATCATGTCATCCAGTTCTGAATTGTCTACGGATATATCACCGTATATTTCATCGTGAAAAATCGTAGTTCCAGTTTCTGGATTATTTTGTCTTATTATATGTGGAATGCCGGCCTTCAGGTTATTTTCTACTTCCTCTCTGGAAAGACTTAGACAGTGTTTGTCATATTTGTATGTAGCTTTTTTAGATTCAGCATCCTCTCTGAGTTTTTCCAGTCTGTCTTTTGAACAAAAACAGTAATAAGCTTCCCCTTTCTCTATCAATTTTTTTGCATATTCCAGGTATATGTTTGTTCTCCTGCTTTGGACATAAGGACCTACGGAACCACCTATATCCGGACCCTCATCATATTTCAGGCCTGTAATTTTTAAAGTATCGTAAATTATATCTAAAGCACCTTCCACAAATCTATCCTGATCTGTATCCTCTATTCTAAGTATAAAATCTCCAGATTCATGTTTTGCTATTAAATAAGCATAAAGAGCAGTCCTTAGATTACCAACGTGCATATAGCCTGTAGGACTTGGTGCAAATCTTGTTCTGACTTTGGACATTATATATTCACTCCCATTATTTTAAAGTAAAAACCTCTCATCAGAAAGACGAAAGGTCAAAATCAATCACTCTTAAATAATATAATAGTTAGGTTTTTGTGTCAAGGTAATTTCATATCCATATTATACTATAATCCTATATAGGAGCAGAAGTGCGTACATTTAAGTCCCGCTTTAAAACTCAACTGATTTTTGGTACAATAATCATATACATACAAAACTTTGTAACTTTTGGGGGTAAATAAAAAATGAAAAAAAAACTTGTAGTAATGTTAGCATGTTTTTCTATTATTCCGATTTTGGTTTCCAATATCATTTATTATATTTTCCAATCCAATAATTTTGGAAATGCCAGTTATTTTCTGGAAAGTTCGGTGGTAATAGGAATTGTATTTTTAATTGCAGCTTTTATTGTGGGAAGAAGTATGGGCAGCAATTTGGAGTATGTGAAGCCTATACATGAAGACGTTTTATATGGAGCAGATTCAGGAGCTTTGGATAATATTGATGAGGGTAAAGAGTCTTTATCTGATAAAATTCAAAAACTTAAATCCTTGACGGATAATCTTGAGAATAGTTCGAAGGTAATAGTAGCATCCGCAAATGATGTGGCCCATTCCATACAGGACATATCAAAGGATTCGCAGGTTCAGGCGGATGAAATAGTGGATATAGTGACCATTATTGATAATTTGAAAACTGAAATTGACAAGGTAAAGCAAAAACTCGGTGTAGTTTCGGAGGGTACTTCAGATACTGAAGAAAAGGCAAAAGATGGCGAAAACAAGATATATGACCTTATAGACTTTATAGTGAAAATAAAAGGTTCATTTGATATAGTCATGGAGAAGGTAAACAGTCTGTCAGGGACGGTTTCAGAAATAGGGAAGATAACAGATGTAATATCCGGTATATCCGAACAGACCAATTTGCTTGCTTTGAATGCTTCTATAGAAGCAGCAAGAGCGGGAGAGCATGGAAAGGGATTTACAGTGGTTGCAGATGAGGTCAGAAAGCTAGCCGAAAAATCGAAAACATCTTCAGAGAAGGTAATAAATCTAGTTACTTCTATAACTGCTGAAACGCAAGCTGTCATTAAAAATTCAAGTGAAATAGGCTCCTTGCTTGAAAATCAAGCTACTGCAGCCAATGATACCATAATATCATTTGAAGACATTATGGATGCTGTAAAGTCCATACCTAATTTGATAAATGACACCAATGAGTCTCTTGATGGAACTTTATCTAAAAATGATGAAGTCCTCAAAAAGGTGGAGAATGTTTCTGAAGCTTCACAGAATGTTTCAGCAGCTTCGGAGGAAATAGCAGCATCATCTGAAGAACTGTTGACAACGACAGAAGAACTTTCAAATTTGTCTGTAAAAGTAAACAGCAGTATAATGCAATTAAATAGTATTGGCGTTTAGATATATAAAAATGAAGCAGCTTATGGCTGCTTCATTTTTATATATCCTTTATTTCCGAGTCTATTTTTTTTATCAGAGTTTCTCTGTCGAAAGAATCAAGATCCTCTATGGAGTTTATTATGGATAGTATTTTATTTCTTACTATACTGAATTTTTGTGGAATCATTCCAGGTGTAAAAGTATCACCTGGATGTGCTATAAAAGTTGAATAGTCATGGGATTTCAAAAAGTTGCTCAAGTTTTCCAGCGGCTGGCTGTCACCATGAACCAGTATGATTTTTTCAGGCTTGGTTTTGAATTTGCAGAGCCAGTTGAATAGACCATCCCTGTCTGCATGACCTGATAATCCCTGAAGGTTATATATCTTGGCATTTACAGCTATTTCTTCACCAAATATTTTTACCTTTTTAGAACCATCCAGTATTTTTCTTCCAAGGGTACCTTCTGCCTGGTAGCCTACAAATACTATGGAACATTCTTTTCTCCAGAGGTTGTGCTTCAGGTGGTGTTTTATTCTGCCTGCCTCACACATTCCGCTGGCTGATATTATGACGGCACCTTGATTTATTTTATTTAATTTAATGGATTCTTCAGGGGATCTGACAAAAGTCAGTCCATTAAAATTCAATGGATTTATGCCTTTCTCCAAAAGACCTGCTGCCTCACTGTCGTAGTATTTCTTATATTTTGAAAATATAGAAGTGGATTCTGCGGCCAGAGGACTGTCTATATATACTTTTATGTCCTTAAGTGTATTTTCCGAGACATATTTATTGAGAGAATATATGACCTCCTGGGTTCTGCCCACTGCAAAAGAAGGTATTATTACATTTCCACCCCGTTTAAAAGTGTCAAGTATAATCTGCGATAGATTTTTTATATCATCAGTCAGGTTGGTGTGGAGCCTGTCACCATAGGTACTTTCCATTATCAAATAATCACCGTAATCTACTAAAGTTGGATCTTTCAAAATTGGAATGCATTTATTTCCAAGATCGCCGGTGTATACAAGCTTGATGTCTTTGGAATCCTCTGATATTAGCATTTCAATTATGGCTGATCCCAGAAGATGTCCGGCATCCCTGAATCTTAGCTTGAAGCCGTCAAACAGTTCTATCCATTGATCATAGGGATATCCCTTGAACAGGTACATGGACACCTGGGCGAGCTTTACAGTATAGAGAGGTTCAATTGGCTGATTGATTCCCTGACGTATTCTCCTCCTGTTTTTCCATTCAGCATCGGATTCCATAATATGGCCGCTGTCAGCAAGCATTATACTGCAGAGGTCTTTTGTACCTTCCGTGCAGACGACAGTTCCTTTAAAACCCTGTTTATACAGGAGCGGAATTCTCCCGCTGTGGTCTATATGTGCATGGCTCAGAATTACGTAATCGATTACCTTAGGATTGAAATTAAAGGTTTCGTTTCCTCTTTCTTTTTCATCTGTACCTTGATACATACCACAGTCGAGCAGTATATTTTTATCTCCTATTTTTAGTAGATGACAGGAACCGGTAACACATCCTGCAGCACCGTAAAATTCTATTTTCAATTCGATTCCCCCTTCATGCTATAAAATTATAATATCTATTTTGACTGAGACATTTGTATATTTTATTGCAAATGTCTCAGTTTCCTAACTAATATATATATTAAGAGAGCGGCAGCAATAATTGCCATTGCATAAACATGAAAACTCTTTTTTAATATATCTGTTTTAGAGAGATTTGAATAAAGCTTGTAGTTCTTTGTGCAATCCCTCTGACTCACGTTTAAAGTTCCTATAGGAGAAATTCCTTCAAGCGTGTCTGAATTTATGCTATTGAAGGATATGTTTTCCTTCAGCTCTTTTTTGTTTATGGAGTTATCATAGTATCCTACATTTTCAGATACAATTACAGGAACAGATAGCTTTACGCTTGGGCCAAAGCCAAGAGGTTTGTATTTTAGATTTTTGTAGGTTATAATGGAATCCTTTTTAAATATTGTGGAAGGTTCTTTATTGTAACTCCAATCTATTATTTTTTCCATGTCATTGAATACATTGGTATCATCTGCATCATAAACTGATTTCATGACTACACCAAGCATTTTTCTGCCGGAACGTTCATATATGGCTACAAGGCATCTTCCGGCAGGTATGGTATATCCGGTTTTCCCCGCTATACACCCATTTTTCCCAAGTAGCTTGTTCCTATTTTCGAGAGGAAATGTGAGGCCCTTTGAAGTTTTTATGCTGCTGGTGGGTTTTGACATGGTTTCTCTTATCCATGGATTTTCAAAAGCATGCTTGGCTATAATACTCATATCATAAGCTGTAGAATAGTGATCTGCATTATGAAGCCCATTTGGAGTGACAAAATGGGTGTTTTTCAAGCCAAATTCATGTACTTTTTTATTCATTTCATCTGAAAAAGAAGAAGTACCATTTCCAATATTATCTGCTATCATATAGGCTATATCATTTGCAGAATATAGTAGGAGAGCATCCATTGCAGAGAGTGCAGTCATGGTATCACCTATATCTATTGGATGTATGTCGTCATTCAAGGATGCAGCCGGCTGCATCTTTGCATTTTTGGTATATTTTAAAGTTGAATTTTTATCTTTGTTCTCTGCAAGCAATATTGCAGTCATAAGTTTTGTAGTGCTTGCAGGGTATCTTCTTGTATCTATGTTTTTTTCGTATATTATTTCACCAGTCTGCATGTCCACTGTAATTGCCGACTGACCATATATTTGAGGAGCAACATTTCCGGTTTCTTTTGAAAATACAATGGAATTAGCAAAGAAAACGATAATAAGCATCAAGACTAAACAAAGTTTATTTTTCTTCAAAATGAATCACTCCAATTGTCTGAATTTATATGTACTTTATGTTGAACAATATTATAATATGAATATAATACTAAAAGTATATCATTAAGAATAGTATTTTACAATTGCAAGAATTTTTGAAAAGGAGTGAATCCAAATGGATAATATATATAATATATTTAAAAATAGGAAGCCGACTATAATAGGAAATTTCAACAGGGCATCAGTTATGCTTCTTTTGACAGAAAGTAATTGTGATCCACAGGTAATATTTGAAGTGAGATCAATGAATTTATCACATCAACCAGGAGATATATGCCTTCCAGGTGGAAAGATAGAGAAGGATGAATTCCCAAAAGATGCTGCTATAAGGGAAACCATGGAAGAATTGAATTTGAACAGAGAAGACATTGATTTTATAGGAGACATGGATTATGTAGTTACACCATTCAACTTTATGATGTTTCCCTTTGTATCAAGATTAAAAGGAGATTATAATATAGTCCCAAATAAATCTGAGGTGGATCATGTTTTCAAGGTACCGCTGAAATTCTTTATAGATACCAGGCCTGATGCTTATGAACTTCCACTGGTTCAAGAATTGGATGAAAAATTTCCATATCACCTCATAAATGACGGCAAAAATTACAAATTCAGAAAGGGAAGTGTAAGAGATTATTTTTATAGATATGAAGACTATGTCATATGGGGGTTTACTGCACTTGTATTGAAAAGATTTGCGGATATAGTAAAATGCGGGGGAAAATTATAAATTTCCTCTCCGCAATAAATTTACTCTTCATAGGTTGATGAATATTTGTGAAGTAGATCCTGTTTTAGATTCCAGAGTTTTGTAGACAAATCTACGTAGTAATTGTGAGGATTCTCAAATCTTAAGACCTCAGGCCACATTTTTTCCGTTTCCTCTTTTACAATATTTCTGATATCCATTACGTCAGGACTTTCATATATCAATTTTCCGTGATCAAATATTTTTACCATCAAATCTTTGATGTAGTAGTTCTTCAATTTCTTCTTTTTCCATGTAAAGACCGGATCAAATATTTCTAGAGAATTTGAAGCATCCAGTTTCTCATCTCTTAAAGTTATCAAGTCGGCTATTGCCTTGTTTTCATCCTTGTCATACAATCTGTAGATTTTTTTGAATCCAGGATTTGTTATCTTTTCTTCATTTTCACTTATCTTTATCTTTGGGATTATATTTCCATTCTCAGCTTCTACGGCAACCAGTTTGTATACCCCTCCAAAGACAGGTTCCGATCTTGCGGTTATGAGTCTTTCTCCCACGCCGAAAGAATCAATGTATGCACCCTGACTAAGTACATCCCTTATGATGAATTCATCCAGAGAATTTGAAATTACTATTTTAACATCATTGAAACCTGCATCATCAAGTATTTTTCTGCACTTTTTGGTAAGGTAGGTTATATCACCGCTGTCTATTCTTATTCCTTTAGGCCTTTTCCCGTTTGGAAGAAGTATTTCTTTAAAGACCCGTATGGCATTTGGAAGTCCAGATTTGAGTACATTATAGGTATCGATTAAAAGTACGCAGTTGTCCGGGTATATCTCCGCCCATGCCTTGAAGGACTCATATTCTGATGAGAAAAGCTGTACCCAGCTGTGTGCCATTGTTCCTACGGCCGGTATTCCAAACATCTGTTCTGATATAGTGCAGGCTGTTGAACTGCAGCCGCCTATGACGGCAGCTCTGGCACCATATATTGCACCGTCATATCCCTGGGCACGTCTTGAGCCAAATTCCATGACAGGTCTTCCCTTGGCTGCTTTGCAGATCCTGTTTGCCTTTGTGGCAATTAAAGTCTGATGGTTTATAGTCAAGAGTATCATGGTCTCTACAAACTGGGCTTGTATAGCCGGGCCTCTGACAGTTATAAGAGGTTCATTCGGGAAAACAGGATTTCCTTCTGGAATTGCCCATACATCGCAGGTGAATTTAAAATTTTCTAAGTAGTCTAAAAACTTTTCTGAAAAATCCTCTTTGCTTCTTAAATAATCTATATCGTCTTTTGAAAAGTTTAGATTGGACAAATATTCTATTACCTGTTGAACACCTGCCATAATGCAATATCCGCCTTCATCGGGTATTTTTCTGAAAAACATATCAAAATAAGCTATTCTATTTCCTATATTACTTTCCAGATATCCATTGGACATGGTGAGTTCGTAGAAATCAACAAGCATGGTGAGATTTCTGCTGGTTCTTATATCGAAATTTTTTATGTATTCCATAAATAAAATCTCCTCTGTTTATGTTTTAATCATATAAATTATGACAATAATCAATATATGAATATTGTAATACTTTAATGAAATTATTACAATAGCAACATTTAAATGGATTACATGAGTTGCAGGAGATAGATATGAAAATGGAATTGGACCCAATGCAGGAAAAAGCTGTTTATACAGACTACAGAAATGTGGTAGTTTGTGCGCCGCCCGGCTCAGGAAAAACTACCGTTATTATAAACAGGGTATACAATCTTGTGGAAAATAGAGGAATAGATCCGTCCAATATACTGGTGATAACTTTCACTAAATCTGCGGCGGAAAATATGAAGTATAGATATTTGAAAATATCATCAGGCAGGAACAGGACTCCTTTTTTTGGAACTTTTCATTCTCTCTTTTATAGAATATTATCCAAATACGGAAACAAAATTGATATAATAAGTGAAGACGGGGCTCAGAAGCTTATTACCGGTATTCTGCGATTGTATATGGATCAGGTTGAATCACAGAAAGTGAAGTATATTTTAAATGATATTTCCCATTTAAAAAGTGAGAGCTGCAATATGGATGATTTTAAGAGCAAGGTAGATAAAAGTATTTTTAAGCATTGTTTCAACGTATATGAAGAATACAAGAAAAAGCACTGCCTAATGGATTTTGACGATCTTCAATTTAAGGCTAGGGAATTATTCCTTGAGAACAGCTATATTTTGAATAAATGCAGAAATATATTCAAATATATATTGATTGATGAATTTCAGGATTCCGACAGAATACAGATGGAACTTTTGAAACTTATAGCATATGGGAATTCAATATTTGCAGTAGGGGATGAAGATCAATGCATATATGGCTTCAGAGGCTCGAACCCGGAATGTATGGTGAATTTTGACATGTACTTTGACAGAGGTAGAAAACTTTTTCTGAACATGAATTATAGAAGTGTGGAAAATATAGTTGAACTTTCCAAAGTACTCATATCAAATAATAAAAACCGAAATGACAAAATTATAAAGCCTCATAGAAAAAAACATGGCAATATGGAATTTATGACTTTTAAAAGTGTTAATGAAGAATCAGATTATATTTCATTTAAAACAACTGGAAATAGATATAACTTTGAAGACACAGCCGTTTTTTACAGGAGCAATATGGAGTCAAGGAGCATAATAGACAGTTTTCTAGCACATGGTATAAAATTCAGATTTCTGAATGAACCATATAATTTTTTTGAACATTATGTCTGCAGAGACATAATTGCCTATTTGAAACTTTCTGTTGATGGATATGATAGAAAAAGTTTTGAGAGAATTGCAAACAGACCATACAGATATATAAGCAGGATAAATATAGGAAAGGTTAGGGAGAACCCTATAAGGGACAACTGCTTTGATATATTGAAAGATATGGGAGGGATTTCAAATTCGCAAATAAAGGTTGTACATAAACTTAAAAGAAAAGTGGAAAAGTTGAATAAGATGCCATTACAGAAAACTGTTGATTTTATAATGTATGATATAGGGTATATGCAATATCTTAAAGTATACTGCAGCAAGATTGATGAAGATATTTCTAAAATTGAATATATTGTGGAAGAATTCAGGGAAGTGTCAAAGAAATTTTCCAGTATAGATGAACTTCTGAAATATATAGACAAATTTTCAAATGCCACAGCTAAAAGCTTGTCCTCAAATGAAGGCATTGTACTGAGTACTATTCACGGTGTGAAGGGTATGGAATTTGCCAATGTGTTTATGGTGAACTGTAATGAAGGAATAATTCCACATGTAAACAGCATACCAGGAAACATAGAAGAGGAAAGGAGGCTATTTTATGTTGGAATTACAAGGGCCATAGATAATCTGCATCTGTGTTCCGTAGAAACATTTGGAGGAAAGCCAAAAAAAGTATCCAGATTTATAAATGAATGTGTTCCATACATTTAAATTCAAAGAACTATCCTAAATTATTTTTCCAAGCATCATCATTATTGTTGAGCTGAGAATTGATATTACAGCGGTATTCAGAAACTTATCCGGAATAAAATAGCAAGCTACAATTAGAGATAAGGCAGCTAATATAGAAAGGTGGTTAAGTAAAACCTTTCTTTTTTCACTTTTTATTTTTTTGTTGATATTGTCTACTGGTGAAAAAATACAAATTAATACAAAAGAAATAGTCAATAATAATATCAAGACCACAATATTTATTGACAGATATCTGCCTAAAGTAATTATTGATAGAAATACGATAAAACTAATGCAAAAGCAGCCCCAATAAGTTTTTGCATGGTAACCGCCTGAAAACAATCTAATTGGACAAAAAAACAAAAGGGCAATCAGATAATAGTCCTGAACAGAAAATATCCAGAATATAATAAAGTAAGGGACTAATTTTGTAATTTCATCAAAGAAACAAATCAAACCATATTCCATCTTTTTTAATTGAAGTTTTGAGAATTCAGGATTTGACTCGGAAATTTTTTTTACCAAACAAGTTATGAAAGTGTTCATTTATCTGCCTCCTCCAAGTTAAATGCAACTAAAAATTTTGTGGTTTCAAGATTACTTTCCAGGGATATGCATCCATTATTTTGCTCTATCAACTGCCTGGTAATGTACAGACCAAATCCATGATCATCCGATTTTTCAGTCTTTGTAGAAAAACCTCTTTCAAAAATTCTATCTTGAATATTTTTAGGGATCATACCTGCATTGTCGGAAATTTCAATATAAAATTTACTGCCTTCAATAAAAGTATCAAAGGTTATTTTTTTATTTTCAGTATTGGGATTGGACTGAAATGCTTCAAATGCATTGTCTATAAGATTGCTTACAATGCTTATCAATTCATTTTCTTTAATGTTTAATTTGCTGAAGGGCTCATCAATCATTATATCAAGGTCTATATTGTTTTTATCGGCAAAATTATTTTTAATGGATAATAATCCGTCTAAATAGGCATTGCCTGTATTTATAAATTTAAATGATGAATGGAGATTACCTGATATTCCGTTTATATAATTTTTTATTTTTTCAACGGTATCTGGTCTGTTTAATGAGCAAAGTCCCCATATAACATTGATATGATTTGCAAAATCATGCTTTTCCTGCCTGATGATACTGATTATTTCTTCCATGTTGCTTATTTGACTTTCTTGGATTTTATATCTGGATTCTATGTTTAGCATCTTTTTGTATCTGTTTATCTCTTTTAATTGAAGTATTAAAAATATAAAGTATAAAATAAATACAGTACAGTTGTAAATTTTAATATATTTTACATTAAAAATACCAAAACTCATAATAAATATAATAAGACCGAAAATACCAAATTGAATTATTGACTCTGATAACATTTTATCTTTTGAATTAAATAATTTAAGTTTAATAAAGATTTTATTAAACCTAAAAATGAGTATCACGATAAATATTTGAAGTAATTTTGAAGTAATTAAAAAAATCACGTAATATTCTTTAATTGATAAGAATGTATTTAAATTTATATTATATATAAATATTCCAACTGCTTGGATAAAATTTTCTGTAACAAAAATTATGGAAAGAAATAGGAAAAATATTACACACGAAGCAAAAATTCGTATCTTTGCAATATATGATAATAGTAAGATGCAAAATATTGAAAGAAATATTGTGTGGTATACTTTACTAATATAAAAAGTACTAAAATAATTAGCAATAATATATAATATACAAAAATAAATAGTTTTAAGTTTATTTTCTTGTATAAATTTTTTGTTGTTATATAAGGCTTCAAAAGTTACTAAAAAAAGTATAGATTCTATACTATCTGTTATTAGTTCTCTTATAATGTACATACTTTTCTCCTAATATAGTTGATCTAGGCTTTCCTGTAGATATCATATTACAAATTAGAAATATCTATAGAAAAGCCTAATTTAAATTACTTCAGCAGTTCATCAGGGCATTTTGGCTGATAACCACTAGCAAGGGAATTAGGGAATATAACCAATGCCCCCAATACCAATGCTAAAGAACCAATGCCTTTCATTAAATTTTTTGTTATGAATCCTTTGACGTTTTTCATTTTAACAACCTCCCATAAGTTTTAATAATGTAAATAATACATTATTTTATACATTCTACAATAATTTAAAATTTCCTCTATAAATTGTAAAAAAATCGAAATTAATTTAAAAAATTAAATTAGCCACAAAGACTTCATGGAAAGTTTATTTGACATTCAAGTGGATTTTGGTATACTTGATATATGGAAAGCTTGCTTTCCATAAGGAGGATTAAAATGTGAAAAACCGGCTGGAAGAAATACGAAAGAAACATGGGTTAAAACAGGAAGATCTGGCGGCGGCTCTTGAAGTATCGAGGCAGACAATAGGGTCTCTTGAAAATGGCAGATATAATCCATCAATAATACTGGCTTTTAAAATAGCAAGATATTTTAACATGAGTATTGAAGATATTTTTATTTATGAGGGGGAGGAGAATGAAAAATAGCATTTATTATGTCATGACTGTAGTTGGTGAGCATAGGAGTATATCTTGTCAAGACGGTTATTATTGAACCTTATGGAATACTTAAAATTCTGCCGTCGCAGAGCTATAAAGGATTATACTGACATTAAAAAGCAGATGGAAATTGACAGAAAAGATGAACGTAACGTTGCCATTGTAAGACGGGTAAAAGCCAGGGGATATGATATTAAGAAATTGGAGTTATAAAGATAAATTCCAATAAATCTACTGCTAGGTTGATTTATTGGAATTTAATATATGGAGTATTTGTTAAGGAATGGCTTTTTTATTCTTCATGTCATGATTACAATGAAATATTTCTTAATTCTATTTATCTAACAAGCATACATCTTCACCGTGTTGTTTACGTATTTCAATATTTTTTCGTCCCCATTGACACATAATGTCAATGATCTTATTTGCAGTTTTTCCATATTCGGTGATATAGTATTCAACTTTCGGGGGCATTTGGTTATATCTTGTTTTTCCAACGATTCCGTCCCGTTCTAAATTACGGAGCTGTTGTATTAGAACTTTCTCGGATACGGTAGGAATTAGCCGTTGCAATTCGCTGGTTCTCTTTGGACCGGACATCAACAAACATACTATTAAAGCCTTCCACTTGCCACCTAGAATTTCAAGTGTTGCTTCGATTCCCAAATTATATTGTTTCACAGTATCGCCTCCACTATTATTTTAGCATGTCTGTGCAAGCAATTGTTATACATACCTAAAAGTTAGTATCTTGCTTACTTTATTGTGCGTATTTACATTTTTGAATTTGGAGTTGATAATAAATATGAAACCAATATTGCATATTTGTTGGTAAAGAAAGGACTGATAATTATATGAAAGCTCTTGTAATTTTAACTCACCCGGACATTGAAAATTCGAGGGTAAATAAAATCTGGAAGCAGGAATTGGTCAAATATCCTGATGATATTGAAATCCATGAACTCTACAGAGACTATCCGGATTGGAAAATTGATGTTGAAAAAGAGCAGGGGTTGTTAGATATACACAATTATATTATTTTTCAATTTCCGGTATATTGGTATAGTTATCCGCCGCTGCTAAAAAAGTGGTTGGATGATGTGTTTACCCACGGTTGGGCTTACGGTTCAAATGGGCACAAACTGGAAGGCAAAAAATTCGGACTGGCTCTGTCCATTGGTGACAAAAGGGAAAATTACTCTCATACCGGTTCTGTAGGATTTACTGTTGATGAAGTGATTACACCCTTTAAGGCATCTGCTAATCATGTAGGTGCTATTGTACTACCTCATTTTGCATTCTTCGGTTCTTCATTTCAGGCTACGGATGATGAAGTAGATCAGAGTGCAAAAGATTATGTTGAGTATATTTTAAAATATAATACATGATTCCAGGCTTTCAGTTGTCTCCTATGATAAAAAGTGTATTTAGAAATGAAGCTTGATTGTTTCGACATGTATTCTTTCAGTCTATACTCTGCTTATTGTAAGTATCACACTTAAAAGTGCGTACTTCCTTTTTCTGTTACAACGATTATAATAAAAAATATAATTATAGGTGCAAGACTTAGGGGGTCGATATTATGTCGAATATTTTTTCTCCACTTCAAGTAAAAGATGTCCATTTTACAAATAGGATTGTGATGGCTCCTATGGTTCGCTTTGGCTTTTCTTGCAAGAATGGAATCATGGGTGAAAAGTTGTTGCAGGAATATTTGGAGCGGGCAGACAAAGACATAGGCTTGATGATAAGTCAGGTGCTTTGTGTATCGCCCGATGCAAAAACTGCAGGTGGAGCCGGCGCCTATTCAGAGGATCATATCGGTTATCTCCACAAGATGGCTGAAGCCGGACATAGGAACGGAAGCTGTTTTTTTGCACAACTCGGTATGCCAGGTTATGCATTTTATGACAATTTTATGAAAGACGTCAACAGCTTGACAACACAGGATTTAATCAAAATACGGGACAAATTTATCCATGCCGCAGAAATTTGTAAAAAGGCCGGACTGGATGGGATAGAGATGCATGGAGCCCATACTTTTTTCCTGAACATGATGTCCTCGGTCTGTTCTAATAGACGTCAGGATATTTATGGCGGCGATCTTTTTGGCAGATTGACTTTGGCAAAGGAGATCATTGAGGGAATCAAAAGTTTTGCCGGGGACAACTTCATCGTATCCTATCGAATGGGATGGTGTGACAGCCTGGATACTGATGTACAAACTGCTCAGCTTCTGGAGAAAATTGGAATTGACATGCTCCATGTATCCACCGGCATCCCGGAAGATCGGAAATTGGAACTGCCTCAGTCCTTTGAATACAATGATGTAGTTTATACTGGATGTCATGTAAAAAAGCATGTAGGTGTCCCTATAATTGTAGTGAATGACATTAAGACGCTTGGAAGAGGAAACAAGCTTATTGAAAATGGTTGCTGTGATTTTGCTGCATATGGAAAGCCGTTTTTAGCCGATGGTGCGTTTGTAAAGCACTCCATTGGAAATATGGACTACAAGCCGTGCTTTGAATGCGGTAACTGCCAGTGGTTTACAAATGGTGAAAAATGTCCTGCACGGCTGCTGCTAAAACGCCAGGCGACAAAAGCGGCGGAAAGTGAAAGGTGAGAATAATGGATTTTTTAGAGTTGGCTAAGAAACGCTATTCGGTTCGGAATTTTGATACAAAACAAGTAGAACAAGAAAAAGTGGACTTGATTCTGGAGGCTGGTAGGCTTGCTCCCACAGCATGTAATAATCAGCCACAAAGAATCCTTGTTCTGAATACAAAGGAAGATATGGACAAACTAAAAGTCTGTACTCCATTTACATTTGATGCTCCATTAGCTTTAATTGTTTGTTATGATAAAATAACCAGTTGGAAAAGGACATTTGACAATCAGGATATGGGAATTGTGGATGCAAGTATTGTAGCTACCCATATTATACTAGAAGCAGCCAATCTTGGATTAGGAAGCACATGGGTTGGCCATTTTGATCCTGAAAAAGCAAAGACAGCTTTTTTTATGCCAGAGAATATCGTTCCGGTTGTGGTACTGCCGATTGGCTACCTAAATGAGATAAGTATTCCAAATCCTAATCACAATAAGCGCTTTGATCTAGCGAAAACTGTGGTCCACAATACTTTTAATACTCAGTGAAATTAGAGCCAGCAGTCAAGTTGATATTGCCTGCTGGCTCCAAGTATTGAGTACTTAACCTTTAGCCTCTGATATAAAAGCTCTCATTGCAGCTGTTAGACACTTATTCTTGTGGTATAGTATTTGTGTTGCCATATTAAATTCACATCCATCCAGATCAAACCCCACAAGTCGTCCATTTTGAATTTCTTTCTCTACAGTCATAACGGGAAGCAGGGTTATTCCAAGATTACTCATGGTAAAACTTTTAATTGCTTCAATACTTCCAACTTCCAAAGCTATATTAGGTTTTAGACCTGATTTTTGAAACATTTTCTCAAAAATATTTCTGTAGCTGCAGCCCTTTTCTGTTACAATCAAAGGCTCATCTTTAATATCCTCCATTGTAACCTGTCTTTTGCCGGCAAGTCTGTTTACTGGAGAGGCCAGAAATATCATGGGTTCATTGCAGGATACACAGCATATCAAATCCGGATCAACAGTTTTTTTATCCAGAATGAATGCAAGATCAACTATATTGTTTTTGAGCATACTTCTTAAATCCGAACAAACTCCAACTTTAATTATGATCTCTACTTCAGGATATTTCATATGATAGTTTTTAAGTAGTTCTGGAAGCCTCATAGTACACAGGGACTCCACAATTCCTATTCTTAAAATTCCACAGGGAATACCTATGCCACCCACTGCTTCTATTGCCTCCTCTGTAAGACTTATTATGTTTTCTGTATATTTGAGAAATACTTGGCCTTTTAAAGTAAGGTGTATTTTTCTTCCGATTTTTTCAAACAGTTTTACACCAAGCGCCTCCTCCAAAAGTTTAATCTGGGTTGTAATAGTGGACTGGGCATATCCCAATTCCTCTGCTGCCCTGGTGTAACTTTTCAAATGGGCAATTTCTGAAAATGTTATCAGATTTCTAAACTCCATAATATACCTCCAATCACTTCAATAAAATCGAATTGTATTTTCAAATAATTCAATTTTATTAATAGTTAATCTTATGCTAATATAAATCCATTGGAAATTCAATGAATTTTTGATTGAATTTTTAAAAAAGCACAGCCGGCTGTAATCAAATTAAAAAAAGATAGGAGGTAAAATATGAGTAAAAATATTGGAACAATAACACTTTCCGGCCTCATATCAGGCTCGGTACTGGGATCGGGAATAATACTGCTGCCGCCCATTGCCTACAAGCTGGTCGGGAGATGGGCAGTAGCTGCCTGGATTATTATAATGCTGCTTGGTGTTATATTTGCCTATGTTTTTATATTCTTGAGTTTGAAAAGTCCTGGAAATGAAGGCGTTGCAATTGCAGTTGGAAATGCTTTCGGAGGTTTTTTTCGAGAACTGACTTCAAATTTTCTCACAGCGGCAGTTTGTTTTGGCCCTACAGCAGTTTTGATTACAGCTTCAGAATTTTTAAAAAACTTTAGCCTTTTTTCAAATATAAAGGTGGAGATAATCGCAGTTGGAATGGAAATCATATGTACCATAATTCTTATGTATGGAGTAAAAGCCCTGGGAAAATTCACTTTAATCTTAACGGGATTTACAGCTGTACTACTATTTTGCGGAGGTATGTATACACTGATTTTTGCTTCAAATGTACATGTACATCAAACCTCCTTTTCCATTTCCAAATTTGAATATACTCTCCTGATTTTATTTTGGGCAATCATAGGATGGGAAATTGTAGGCAGCTATATTGAAGATATAAAAAATCCTAAAAAAACGCTTGTTGAAGCAATGACTGTAAGCTTAATAGTAATTATCAGCTTATATATTATTATTGCCCTTTCCATACAAAATGTGTCTGCCGGTAATCACGATATACTGGCAATCATGACGCCTCTGTTTGGCTCGTTTTCTTTGCCTGTAATCACTGTTGCTGCATCAGGATTATGCATGTGCACCTACCTTATGGTAGTCGGGGGAGTTTCAAGAATGAGTGCACAGCGTGGGGCAAACAATAAACTGCCTGCATATCTGTCATATGTAAACAGATATGGAAGTCCCATTAATGCTATCATAACACTTGTATGTATACATTTTGTAGTCTTATCTCTGTCTGCTGCAGACTTTATAAATCTGGATAAAATTATAACCTGTGCCAATGTATTTTTCCTATCCAATGCAATAATTGGATTAGCTGCTGGATTTAAGCTGCTGCACAATATCAAGCTGAAAATTGCGATTTTCATACTCATCATATCATTTGTGCTATTATTGCTTAAAGCAGCGTTATGGAGTCTTTTACTTCTAATTTCAGTGATACTTTTATCTATATATACTAATAAAATTGTATCATAATATTTATTGCTTGAGGATAATACTTTTTCATCTATTATGCTTTACATAATAGATGAATTAATATATAATAATATCAGCACTAATATGCATTGCACAATAGATGAGGTAGGAGGGATAATTTGAAGCAGACTCAGCTCTTGAAGGGTGTGCTGGAAGGATGCGTGCTTTTGATTGTTTTAGAGAATCAGGTATACGGATATGAGATGATTCAGCTGCTAAAAAAACACGGGTTTAAGGAAATAGTTGCTGGTACCGTATATCCGCTGCTGCAAAAATTAGAGAAGCAAGGTTATCTTTCCAGTATGATAAAACCTTCCCCGGAAGGCCCCGATAGAAGATATTATTGTATAACCCCGGAGGGGAAGGCTCACTGCAGGGATTTTATTGAACAGTGGAAGGATTTGGTGTCAAAGGTTGATGATCTGATAAGTTTAAAAGGAGAAAAATTGGATGAATAAACAAAATAATTCTGTAAAAAAAGCTATTGAAACGAATAATCAATTACGAAAAAAATTAACGGATGAAAATAAGGAGTATTATGAACAACTCCTGGTATACATCCGCAGTGCCGGACTATTTTATGATGATTGTGAGATAGAAAACTTGTTGCTGCAGATTTTGCAGGATATAATTTCTGCTCAGGAGGATGGACAATCTGCTGAAGAATTCTTTGGGAAAAGGCCTCAGCTGGCGGTGGATGAATTGATTCACAATCTTGGCAAAGCAAGCAGGAAAGAAACATTGAAATTGGTAGGCCTTGTTTTTGGCATCAGCTCCTTTTTTGAACTTCTGGGTGCATTGACTTCTCCAGATAAGGGAATAAATCTTCTCGTATTGATTATATATGGCATGTTGAGCTTTTTATTTGTGGGAATTGTATTTTTTATAATACACAGGAGTATCTATACAAAAATCATTAAAGGGAAAGTTGCATCCTTCCTGTTTACGTGGCTAATATGTTCTCTGATTATTGGTTCATTTATATTGATTGAGAGATTTATTCCCCCTCTGTTTACACTGCATTTGTCAAATATACCGGCAATTTTAATAATATCTATGCTGCTTATTGGAAGTGTTGTTCTGGTACTTATCCACAGTAAACAGGATGGGCGGATGTGGTGGCCTTTTCTACCTTTTGTATGGATTTCAGGCCTTATTGGAATTGCTTCAAGGCTGCCCATGACGGAAAACTGGATGTCAAGCAGTAATGGAAAAATTACCTCGGCAGTGTTGACCGGCTTTGGATTTATTATTTTCTGGGGATTGACTTATTTGTGCCTTAGGGAAAAGAAAGGATAGTTATTCTCCTGTTAACTTTACATATTCAGGAGAATGCCCTGTATAAGGAAGAAATTTATCTATAATGTTTTTTGTCATAATTTTAAGGCTTGAAGTATTAATACAGGGATGACATCCCAGATATTCTTCCTTTATTACATCTTCATCGATTAAAAGTCGTACTTTATGTCCTGTATCGTTCATAAGTCCCATAACACTCACGGATCCTGGTGTGATATCAAGATATTTTTCCATATATTCTGCTGGTGCAAATGAGAGACGGGAAGATTGAATCTGTGAAGATAATTCCTTTGCTTTAAATCTTTTGTTTCCTGATATCATAAGCAGATAAAAATTGTTTTTCCGGCTATTGCATAAAAATAAATTTTTACAGATGGTAATGTCCAAAAGCTTATCTACATCGTGGCAGTCATCGATACTTGCTGTTGCATCATGATCTATACGAATATAGGGTATATCAAGCTTTTCCAGCAAATTGTAAACTGCCATTTCCTTGGATAATCGAGAACCGGATGGTTTTGTAGTATAAATAGTTGGATCGATATATATTTTTGACATTAGTTAATTAAACCTCTCTTTTACTTGGTTAATTTCTTTACTTATTCCATACTCATTATATCATTTATACTACTATTGCTTAAAGCAGCTTTATGGAAAATTTAAAATTATACTATTTGTTTGAAACACTAAAGAGCACCGTAGAATTCAAATATGAATGTTACGGTGCTCAGTGATTATTTTATAGATCTCTACTCAGGAAAACATCCTTTGCAGCTGAAACGGCATTTAATACTTTTGGAAATCCGATATAAGGAATACACTGTATAAAAACTTCAATTATTTCCTTCTTTGATATTCCCACATTTAATGCTCCGTTAATATGAACATCTAATTGTTTTTCACATCCGCCTAGTGCCGCAAGTGTAGATAGGGTAACCAGTTCTCTCTGTTTTAAATCCAATGACGGCCTGGTATAAATATCGCCGAAAGCAAACTCTATAATATATTTTCCTAGATCCGGGGCAATATCATTAAGTGATTCTACTACTTCTGTGCCTCCTGTTCCGTCAACTTCACTTAGTTTATTTATTCCTAGTTCATAACGACTTTTCATGGTTGAATTACCTCCTTGTGTTTGATAAGATTATGTTACATGCTGGAGTTAACTCCATGTCAATAGGCAGGTGTATATATTTGAATTACCATATTGGAGAATTTTCTAAAAAAGTTGGATTAAGTATTGATACGTTACGATATTATGAAAAAATTGGCTTGATCCATCCCAAGAGAGATGGGATCAATAGGCGGATATATTGTGAAAGAGATATATCATGGCTCAATTTTATATTTAGATTAAAAGATACAAATATGCCGATTAAACAAATCCAATATTATTCCAAGCTTCGATATATGGGAGATACCACTTTGAAAGAGCGCTTGAAACTGTTGGAAAAGCAGATGGATAGACTGCATATTCAAAAAAGCAATATAGAGGATAATATACTGCATTTGGAGCAAAAAATTGGCATTTATAAAGAAAAAATTAAGGAGCAAGAGGTTGATAAATGAGAAACATGAGACAATTAATGAAAAACTAAGGAAAACAATAGTGTTTGAAAATTCGGATAAAGACGGAGATGGCATAAAGGATCAGGAGGATATACTTTTTGGAGCGAGAAAAGAAGCAGACAAGAAAGTAAAATATAAGTCAGGTTATTATTTGGGCGGATACCCTCCGGAAGATGAAGGGGTGTGTACCGACCTGGTCTAGAGGGCTTTTAAGGATGCAGGGTATAATCTCAAGGATATGGTGGATGAGGATATGAGGGAGAATCCTGGAAACTATAAGGCAATTCAGAGCAGACCGGATTCAAATATAGACTTCAGAAGAGTATCTGTTCTCTATGTTTATTTTAAAAATCATTCAGCCGGTATTACTACCAAGCTGAAACCTAATGATTTTGAAAACTTAAGACAGTGGCAGCCGGGGGATATCTTGACTTTTGATCACACTGAACACATAGCGATAGTTTCCGATAAAAGGAGATCAGATGGCATCCCATATATAATACATAGTACGCCGCCCTATGCCAGAGAAGGTGATGAAATTATGTACTGGATGCCCAGAATAACAGGTCATTTTAGATTCCCTAAGTAATCATATATAAAAGATAGACACCATCTTTAGTCCGATTTTTAATCCGAAATTTTCTCTTCACAGCTGCAGCAATGAGGAACAGGCAAACCTGAATCATAAGCATTGCAGGCATTTTGGTAGTAGCTGAGTTTACGGTCAATTAAATGGAGATTTTTCTTTAAGGAGTCTATTTGTTTTAGTACATTTTCTTTGTGTCTTAGGAGCATGTCATTACGGGCATGTAGTGTATAATTTCCTTGATTCTGCCAGTCTGTAAACTTTTTTATATCTTTTATGCTCATTCCTGTATTTTTCAGACAACAGACCACAGAAAGCATTTCCAAGTCATCTGGGGTAAAAATGCGGTTTCCCCATTCGTTTCTTTTGATAGAAGGCAGCAATCCTTCCCGGTCATAATATCTTAATGTATATGTGGTTAAATTCATTTTTTTGGCTGCCTGGGAAATAGTGTATTCCAAATTAATCACCTCAAATCATATTCTATTTTATTATTATACATCTTATAGTTAACTCTAAGGCAAATGCAAGAATAAATAAATTTTTTTGTTGTATACTATTGACTTACAGTTACCTAAAAGGTTTATAGTTGTAATAATGATGAATATTTGAAAGAAGGTTGAATTATGAAGGTTGTAGCTATCAACGGAAGTCCGCGAAAAGGCGGAAATACAAGTCAGGCTTTAAATGTAATGGCAGATGAGTTGCAAAAGCAAAATATAGAAGTGGAAATTATTCAAATTGGACATTTGGATATCCATGGATGCATAGGATGTGGGTACTGTTCGACTTCAGAGAAAAACAGATGTGTTTTTAAGAAGGATATTGTCAATGAGGCAGCAGAAAAGATGAGATGGGCAGATGGATTTATTTTGGCATCACCTACTTATTATGCCGGAATTGCGGGGACCATGAAATCTTTCTTGGACAGGATTTTTTATACTAGTTCAGGTTATTTCAAGTTTAAAGTGGCAACTTCAATTTCGGTTGTCAGACGTGCAGGTGGTGTGGATGTAGTACATCAATTGAACAACTATCTCAATCTTGCGGAAACGATTTTACCACCGTCTCAATATTGGACATCAGCCTATGGCATGGATAAAGGTGAGGTCATGAAGGATGATGAGGGCATACAGACACTTCGTAAAAATGCAAGAGCCATGGCCTGGCTTCTCAAAGTAATCAATAATGGAAAGGAGAAATTTCCTTTGCCTGATGATGAAAATCGCATTATGACAAATTTTATTAGATAATTTGTTATGTGAAAATATTCTAGGAGGAAAAGTTTATGAAAGTAATCGCTGTTAACGGAAGCCCAAGGAAAAATAAGAACACTGCTACTCTTCTTAATAAAGCACTTGAGGGAGCAGCTTCAAAAGGTGCCGAAACAGAACTTATACATCTTTATGAATTGAATTACAAAGGCTGTGTAAGTTGTTTCGCCTGTAAAATAAAAAATGGAATAAATCATGGTAGATGCGGGTTTAATGACGATTTGACATCTGTTCTTCAAAAAGCTGAAAAAGCCGATGCAATTATTCTTGGTTCACCAATTTATCTTCAAGGAATTACGGGAGTTATGAAATCATTTTTAGAAAGACTTATATTCCCATATTTAAAATACGATAAAAATCATTCCAGTATTTTTGGAAGAAAAATATCAACAGGATTTATTTATACTATGAACGTAACCAACGAACAAATGAAAAAATTTAGATATAGGGAAAATCTTAGATTTATGGAAGAGGATATGGAAAGAATTTTTGGTATATGTGAATCATTAACTGTTAATGACACATATCAATTTGATGATTATTCGAAATATAATGCCACATTGTTTGACGAAAATAAAAAAGCCAAAGTGAGGAAGGAACAATTTCCCAGAGATTGTAAAGCTGCCTTTGATATGGGAGTAAGATTTGTAGAACAAGCTAGTATATAGATTATTGAAAATAAATTAATATATTTTACTTTGGGATTTATTTTCATTTATACTATAATATCATATAAATAACAAAATTTTATGGAGGGATAGCATTATGAAAAAGCAAATTAAAGTATTTGACTATGCCAATGAAATTATAAATGCAGTCAAAACAGGTGTTTTATTGACTACAAAGACGGATGATAAAGTTAACTCTATGACTATTGGATGGGGTACACTTGGAATTAAATGGGCAAAACCGGTTTTTATAGCTTTTGTCAGAGAAAATCGTTTTACAAAACATCAACTTGAAAAGAATCCTGAATTTACAATAAATATACCATATGGTGATTTTGACAAAAATATATTAAAAATCTGTGGAGCAAAATCTGGCCGTGAAATTGATAAGATCAAAGAACTTAATTTAACACTTGAAGCACCTGATAATATTTCTGTTCCTGCTATTAAGGAGCTTCCCCTAACACTTGAGTGTAAAGTTATATATAAGCAAAGACAAGATAGTGCTGCAATTTCAGAAGAAAATAAGAAAATATTTTATCCCCAGGATGTCGATAGCTTGTTTCATGGCGCAAACAAGGATTTTCATATTGCTTATTATGGAGAGATTGTTAGTGCATACATTATTGAATAGTATAAAGAAACATTGTGATTTTAAATATCGGAGGTTGATCTTATGGAAAATCAAGTGCTGGAGGTCATTAATAAACGCAGAAGTATACGTAAATATGGAAAGGAACAGGTCCCGGATGAAAAACTTTCTCTAATTATTGAAGCCGGTCGTTTTGCTCCAAGCGGGGGAAATAATCAAACAAGTCATTTTATCGTAATACAAAATAGAGAGAGACTTCAGAAACTGAAATTGCTGGTGGAAAGAGAATTTGCAAAAATGGAGATTGAAGAAAATACCTACAAGAGTATAAAGAACTCAATTTTAGCTTCGAGAAAGGGAGGCTATGATTTTATATACAATGCCCCTACATTGATTGTAGCTGCAAACCAAAAAGAATATGGCAATGCGATGGCAGACTGCTCGGTTGCACTGGAAAACATGATGCTGGCGGCAGCATCTTTAAGTATAGGCTCTTGCTGGATAAATCAGCTCCACTGGCTTGATGATAATAAGTATATCCGTGAATATATAATGAAACTGGGTTTAAAAGAAAATGAAACAATCTGTGGAGGACTTGCGCTTGGATATTCCCGGATGTCAGAGATGGAACCTCTTAAAAGAACAGGCAATATCGTTACTTATGTTAAATAAATTTCAAGGCCATATGGTGAATATTAATTCAAGCATATGGCCTGTTTAAACTATAAATGATGGATATTCATGAACCTATATAGTCTCCACCATTTACATGTAGAATTTGGCCGGTAACATAAGTGGAATCATCTGATGCCAGGTATACGTAAGTAGGTGCGAGTTCTACGGGCTGACCGGCTCTTTTCATGGGAGTATTTGTTCCGAAAGTTGCTATATAATCTGCTGGATAACTTGCAGGCTGCAGAGGTGTCCAGATAGGGCCCGGAGCCACGCCGTTGACACGGATTCCCTTTGAGACAAGTGAGAGAGCCAACGAACGTGTAAAACTGATAATAGCACCTTTTGTAGCCGAGTAGTCGATTAATAATCTGTTTCCGCGGTAAGCTACAATTGAAGTTGTATTTATAATTGAGGACCCACATCCGAGATAAGGCAAAGCTGCCTTGGTTACATGGAACAGCGGATATATATTTGTATGAAATGTATCATCCCACTGCTCTGTAGTAATGTCTTCAAGTCCCTTCTGAGGAAATTGTACTGCGGCATTGTTGATTAAAATATCAAGACTGCCAAATGTTGATATGGTATCTTCGATTATTTTTTTACAAAAAAACTCCTCCCTCAAATCTCCTGCAATTAAAAGGCATCTACGCCCTTGAGCTTCAACTAATTCTTTTGTCTTTCTTGCATCTTTGTGTTCATTTAAATATACTATGACAATATCGGCACCTTCTTTGGCAAATGCCAGTGATACGGCTCTCCCGATTCCGCTGTCTCCGCCGGTAATCAAGGCGATTTTATCCTCTAACTTACAGCTGCCTGTATAATCAGGATTGTCAAATATTGGCTGCGGTCTCATTATATACTCAAGGCCTGGTTGAACAGATTGATGCTGGGGTGGAAATGCTATGGGAACTTTTTTGCACTGGGTTATATAACTTAAATAAGGATAAGAAAAAAACAAATGAAATTCCTCCTGAAAAATATTTTTTCTATAATTTATGCATATTCATCTATATATGTTAAGAAGAATATCATTATATTTAATCTAGTAAACAGTAAAAATATTATATAAATTAAATTAAATGTAAACAAAAAACAATATTACAAATATGATATACTATTAGATGATTTCAGTACACATATTTTAATTATGCAGAATATATGATATACTATGTATATATTGTATACGTTATAAGGAGGAATTATTGTGATTGCATTCAAGAAGATATGGGATGATGTATGTAGTGTAATATCAAATGGGGAAATAAAGGATATTGATATAGTAGAAAATTTTAAAAATGGTTTTGTAGTAAAGGAAGGCTCAGATACGCACTTTTTGACAAAACAGGATTTTGTGGATTTCTGGTGCAGTCTTGTATGTCTGAATAAGATTGATGAAGAAGAAATACTTAAAGAAGAGGGCTCGGGTAAAAAACTCGTATATGATATACTGAAGAGACTTCCATATATAAATGAAAACGAGGGAAGTTTGAAGATATCAGAAAAATGTTGTTAATGCTCAGAGTATGTTTTCACAGATTGACTGAAAAATTTAAAACTCTCTATGCTGATTCTGGAATTTTGCAATGATCGGTTTAGAGAGTTTTTTGTATGCAGACAGCTTCCACGATTAGGAATTGGTTTACAAATATTTTATAATTAATTATAATATTTATTAAGATAGAAATCATTAGAAAGATAAAAAGAGGTAAATATTATGAAAGCTGCTAAACTTAACCCACAGGATGTAATATTTGCATTAGATATAGGTACGCGTACGGTAATAGGCACTGCCGGAATAGTCAAGAATAAAAAATTCAACGTAATATCGGAGTACTGCCTTGAACATACGGAGAGAGCCATGATAGATGGACAGATACATGATGTTGAACTTGTGGCAGGTACTGTAGATGTCATAAAACAAAAGATAGAAAAAGACCTGAACATGAAGATGGAAAATGTAGTCATAGCTGCTGCAGGCAGGTTCTTGAGAACTGTAATTTCGAAGGAAAGTATGAAAATTGAATATGACAGGGAAATAGACAAAAATACAATAAGAAGCCTTGAATTGACAGCGGTTAAATCAGCGGAAGACAAAGTCAGGAAGGATACGGGTGGGAAGTTGTACTGTGTAGGCTACAGCGTAAAAAGTTATTATTTGAATGGATATTTGATAGGAAATCTGCTGTCACAAAAAGGAGAGGATATATCTGCAGAGATTATTGCAACATTTCTTCCAAGATCCGTAGTGGATAGTTTATATTCCGTCATGAAAAAAGTTGGATTGAGGGTTATAAGCTTGACATTGGAGCCTATAGCCGCAATGGAGGCAGCTGTTCCAAAAAATTTGAGACTTTTGAATCTGGCACTTGTAGATATAGGGGCAGGCACTTCAGATATAGCTATAAGCAGCAATGGTACTATAAGTGCCTATGGAATGGTTCCTAAAGCTGGAGATGAAGTTACAGAAATTATAGCCCAGAATTATCTTGTGGATTTTAATTCGGCAGAAAAGATAAAGAGACAGTATGATGGGGGTAAGGAAATAACCTATGTGGATGTACTTGGAATAGAGAATAAAATATCCTGTGACGAAGTAGTCAAGCTTGTGATTCCTACGATTAAAAAGATAGCGGAGGAAATAGCTTCAAAGATAATAGATTTGAACGGAGACAAGCCACCGAATGCAGTTTTCCTCGTAGGAGGAGGAGCACATACTCCCCAAATTGAGGAGTTCCTGTCTGAGAATCTGAATATACCACTTCAGAGAATAGCTATAAAAGGCAGGGATTCGGTAAAGGAATGCGTATGTACGGATAATTCTCTTGGAAGTACGGGAGTAACAGTACTTGGAATTGCCCTGGTATCAATAAGAAGACTTGGACACGATTTTATAGATGTCATGTTGAATGGAAATGTAATAAGTCTGTTCAATTCACATACACATACTATTATGGACGTAATGATGCAGGCAGGTATAAATCCAAAGCTTCTTATAGGGAGAAACGGGAAAAATATAAGATTTACCCTGAACGGGATAAAAAGGGTGGCATTTGGATCACTTGGTTCCAATGCAAGTATAACTATAAATGGATTTGAAAAGAGTATTGATGAGGAAGTAAAAGAGGGGGATAATATAGAACTTAATTATTCTGTAAACGGCAGAGATGCAGATCCCAAGATAGTAGATTATATTAGCGAGGCCTATTCAATAAGTTTCTTTGTAAATGATGTAATAGACAATCTTGAGCCTGTAGCATATTTAAATGACAAGAAGATTGAGCTGGATTGTCCTATACATGAGAATGATGATGTGAAAATAATAATACCTAAAAGTTTGGGCGATTACAAGAAATATTTTGCAGATTATGGCGATGAGGCGGCATATTTCCTGAATGGCAATAGATTGGAGGATGATTATGAAATAAAAGAAGGAGATAGATTGTACAGAATATCTGCAGAAGCAGCCATTGATACGTTGGATGAAAAAATTGAACACAAGAATTTTATAGAAACAGAGCCTGTAAAACATACGGAAGTGAATAAAAACAAAGATGACAATAAAACCATCAAAAATGATATTGCAGTGACTGCAAATGGCAGTTCCATAGTTTTAAAGGGAAAGGAAAAATATATATTTGTAGATGTATTCAATCATATACAGTTTGATTTATCTCGCCCAAAGGGCAGATTGTATCTTCATTTGAATGGAAGAAATGCAGGATATTACGATGAACTTTCCGAGGGAGATATAATAGAAATAGGATGGGAAAAATAATATAGTATTGGAGGATATACATGGAATTTGACTTTTTGAAAATGGCACAGGATATAAAAGACGAGTTGATTGAAATCAGAAGAGACTTTCATATGCATCCTGAACTTGATTATGATGTATTCAGAACGCAGGGGAAAATAAAAGAATTTTTGAAAAATGAAGGTATAGATTATACAGAAGTAGCCGGTACCGGAATATGTGCCATAATAAGAGGAAATGGAGATAAAACCATTGGTCTTAGAGCGGATATGGATGCCCTTCCAATCCAGGATATGAAAAAATGTCAGTATTCATCCAAAGTCAAGGGGAAAATGCATGCATGCGGACATGATGCACACACTACCATACTTCTCGGTGCGACTAGAATATTAAACAGTATAAAGGATAAACTAAATGGAAATGTAAAATTGTTCTTTGAACCTGCCGAAGAAACTACAGGCGGAGCAAAGGTAATGATAAAAGAAGGGGTTCTCGAGAATCCACATGTGGATAGAGTTATAGGGTTACATGTGGAGGAAAATATAGAAGTCGGGAAAATAGGAGTCAGATATGGTGTTGTAAATGCAGCCTCCAATCCATTTACCATAAAAATAAATGGAATAGGATCTCATGGAGCAAGACCGCACACAGGCGTTGATCCTGTAGTTATGAGCAGCTATGTGATTCTGGCACTTCAGGAAATAATAAGCAGGGAGCTGCCTCCAACAGATGGTGCACTTATTACAATAGGTTCTATTCATGGTGGAACTGCCGGGAATATAATTCCATCTGAGGTTATTTTGAGCGGAATAATAAGAACCATGAAAACGGAACACAGGTCCTATGTAAAAAAGAGACTTCGTGAGGTCGTAGAGGGAGTAGTGGCTTCCATGAGGGGAAACTGTGAAATAGAAATAGAGGAGAGCTACCCATGTCTCTACAACAACGATTCTGCCATTAAGGATATAGTTTCTGCAGCTTCAGAAATTATAGGAAGTCAAAATATAATAAACCTGGAAAACCCCAGCATGGGGGTTGAAAGTTTTGCATATTTTTCAATGGAAAGGCCTGCAGCCTTTTATTACCTTGGAAGCAGAAATGAAAACAAGGGCATAGTTCATCCTGCACATGGAAATCTTTTCGATGTAGACGAGAACTGTATTCCAATAGGAGTTGCAATTCAGTGCAGATCGGTGTACAATTTCTTGAGGTAAACTAATTGCGTAATTGCTTGTATTTTATAGGAGTGAGTAAATGAAAATAGAAATAGGAGTCAACGAATCGGGACAAAGACTGGACAAATTTTTGAGGAAATGGCTCAAGGATGTACCGCTTGGTGCCATATACAAGTCAATAAGAAAGGGGGACATAAAAGTAAACGGTAAAAGGGAAAAGGGAAAATATTTTTTGCAGCAGGGAGATATGGTAGATGCAGAATATATTATTTCAAACAGTAAAAAAAGTAAATTCAAAGGTATAGAAAGCGGATTCCTGAAGACAGTATATGAGGACGAAAATATGATAATAGTGGAAAAATGGCCAGGGGTACTCGTACATGCCGATAATAAAGGCGGCAATTATACGCTGACAGATTATGTGTTGTCCTATCTGTATGACAAGGGGGAGTATGATCCTGAGGAATCCGTTACTTTTACGCCTTCACCATGCAACAGGCTGGACAGAAATACCTCTGGAATGGTCATATATGGAAAAAACTATGAAATGCTTAAAATATTAAATGAAATGATACGTGAGAGAATGGTGGAGAAATATTATAGTGCCATAGTGAAGGGAAGCCTGAAGGATGGCCTGTATACAGCATACATACACAAGGATAAAGATGAAAACATATCAACGGTATACGATACTCCGGGAAAAAATACAAAGGAAATATCCATGGAAGTTAAAACCATGAAAAATTGCGGACTTTATTCTTTCCTGGAATTGAATTTACTTACCGGCAGGAGTCATCAGTTGAGAACACATCTGGCCTATCTCGGAAATCCAATTATAGGAGATCCCAAATATGGGAATCCAAACCTGAACAGTTTTTTCAACAATAAATACAATTTGAGTTATCAATACTTGTATGCACATAAATTGTATTTTAAAAATTGCAGCGGGAAGCTTGATTATATGAAAGGCAGAACCGTTACTGCAGCACTTCCGCCTGTGCTCAAAAAGATAAAAAATGACATATTCGAAAAATTTTAACCTTTGACAGGGAGTTTTAAAGATGAAAGAACAGTCAACAACAAGAGGATTTGCTGTATTGTCTGCAGCAGGAATGATTACCAAGGTACTATCACTTTTGTATATTCCATTTTTATTAAAGATAATTGGAGATGTGGGATATGGAATATACGGGGCGTCATACCAGATATATACTTTTATGTTTGTAATGACCAACTCGGGAATACCTGTAGCCATATCGAAATTAATATCCGAATTGACGGCAGTTGGGAATTACAAAGATGCAGTAAAAAGTTTCAAAATAGCGAGGTTGATGCTTGTTGTGATGGGTTCATTGATGTGTGTTCTGCTTATTGTTTTTGCAATGCCGCTGGCAACTTTGACAAAATACAAGAATGCGTATCTATCACTTATTTCCCTGGCTCCTGCCATATTGTTCACATCCCTATCCTCTGCCTACAGAGGATATTTCCAGGGAAATGGAAATATGACACCTACTGCAGTATCACAGGTTATAGAACAATTTTTAAATATAGCATTTTCACTGGCCTTTGCAGCCTTTCTGATGAAATATGGAGTCGAGGCAGGATGTGCGGGAAGTACTATAGGTACTTCTCTTGGAGCACTGATGTCAGCTTCATTTCTTATGTTCTGTTATAACAGATATAGAAAGAGACAGAATATGGCGGAGGGGATAAAGAGAATAAGCCAGAAGCAGATTGTGAGAAAGATCATAAACTATGGAATTCCCATAACTCTCTGTGTAGGCATGACTTATGCAGGAAATATAGTTGATTTGTACAATACAAAGTCCAGACTCATGTTTGGAGGTTTTACAGATGACAGTGCAACTATATTGTATGGTCTTTTAACCAAATATCAGCAGCTTTTGAATGTTCCCATAGCCATTATATCTTCACTGTCTGCTGCAATACTTCCAGCCATATCGGCAGCTGCAGTTGTAAAAGATGAAAATGGAGTTAGAAATCGTATAAACTATTCCTTCAGGCTGTGTTTTCTCATAGCAATCCCATGTGCTGTAGGTCTGGCGGTGTTGAGTGATCCCATATTTTATCTGCTGAAGTTTGGAATAGGTTCTTATATAATGGCATGTGGTTCCATAGTACTTGTATTGATGGCAGTTATGCAGATACAGACTACAATACTCCAGGGAATAGGCAGGCTCTATGCGGCTACTATTTATTCAGTAATAGGTATAGCCTGTAAAATAGCAGTTAATTACTATTTGATTGCAATTCCAGGTATAAATATACTTGGGGCCATAGTTGGAACCGTCATAGGATATTTGATACCGATAATTTTAAACCATAGAATGATAAAGAAATCCCTTGGTATAAGGATAAATATGGCAGCACATGCTGTCAGGCCTGTAATCTCGTCGGGTGCCATGGGAGCCATAGTTTTTGTTACATATTATGTATTGAATAGAATCACGGGACTTATAAGCATAGCCTATGTTTCAAATGCTGTTTCCACGATTTTATCGATTATTGTTGGAATACTGGCATATACTTTTATGATGGTGATAATAGGGGGAATAACTGCCAAAGACCTTGCAAACATGCCTGAGAGCATGAAAAAATTCATCCCTCAATTTATACTTGCAAGAATAAAATAACTTCTAGAACGGATTATAGAAGTTATTTTTTATTATTTCCCGCATATTCAGGATCAAACTTGTAATGGAGGTTATTATAAGGCTTATTCCACAGCCATATATATTTATAGAGTGTATTCCTGTGAATATGTATATGAGTATCAATTCTTCTACAGATACTATCAGGGAATTTCTGAGCAGTATATTCTGCTTGCCTATCCCGTTCAGAATACCGAAAGTAGCTGTGGCAATAAAGCTTACAGGGGCACATACTGCCATAAATTTTATATAATTTCCAAGATCGTTTCTTTTATAGAATATTTGGCCGAGGTAGTCGGGAATACAGAGGCAAAGTATCATTGTGAGTATTCCAAGTACTGTGGATACTTTTAGAACCTGAGATATCCTGTTTTCCACTGAAAAATAATCTTTACTGCTCAGCTTTTCCGATAGGTCAGGAATCAGAACTATTGATATTGAATTCAATATATTAGTTGGAAAGAATACAATACTGGCAGACATCGCTTTAAATTTACCTATCATTGCAAGTGCCATATTATAGTCTATACCGGAAGAAACGAGTCTCCTTGGTATTATAAGTGCAGACAGGGCAGACAGTGCAGTAGACAGAAAACCATTTATGCATAGAGGAAATGATACAACTAGTATGTTGAACAGAAGCTGAAACTTGTCCGGTATGTAATCTGATGGAATAATGTATTTGCTCCTCTTTATTTTATATATGCAATAAAGGCAGACAAGGCTTATTAATTCTCCGAAGGCAAGAGTCAAATATGCTGCAGTTACCGTGCTTTTTACATCTTTTAATGAAAAGGATACAATTATAGTTGTTATTATAACTATTCTGAGAAATTTTTCAAATACATCTACAAGTGCGGGAATTTTTACATCGGAGGTACCGTAGAAATATCCCTTGAATATGCAGGATAATGCTATAAAGAACATTGCAGGACATATAACCTGAATAGCATGAATAGATCTTACATCGTCTATGATGTTCATTCCTATGTATTTGGCGTTTATAAATACAAAACATATTACAATAAGTGACCATATTGAATCAAACAGCAGAGAGACAGAAATTGAACTCTCCAAATTTGAAAAGTCATCTTTTCCGAAATATATTGCTGCGACTTTTGATATTGCAGTTACCATGCCGCCGCATATAAGGCAGATAAAAAGATCATATACAGGCATTATTAGATCATACAGTCCCATACCCTCCGCACCCAGATATTTTGAAAGTATTATTGAAAATACAAATGCAAATATGCTTGTAATTAAATTTGAACATATCAAAATAAGTGAACTCTTTAAAAATCTATCTCTTTTCATAAAAAACTCCTGAATTTGAAATTGAAGCTGTAGTTTAATACATGCTTATTAAAAGGTATGAAAGGCAAAATAAATATATTCTTAAATTTATCTTTGTAAATTTCACTGAAAATGCATTATAATATATTACAAATAATCATTCATATATGTACAATTCGATAAATATATATATCCTAAGAGTTATAATTTTGGGAGATTGTATAGATGAAAAGATTGATTAGAATTTTGATTTTGGTACTTGTTGCATTTGCATTTGCCTATGCAGCCCAACTATATTATTATAAGAACCATATGGAGGCCGGTGTTAAACTGAAAAATAATGGATTGAACTGTGAGCTGAAATACAAGGATTTGAAGGGTGCGGTAGATTTTACTTCGGACCAATATGGAAATTATTACATAGCATATAAATTTAAAATTCAATTCATAGATAATAGTGGAAGGAGTTACAATATAATAGAAAATAAAAATTTTGATATAAGCAGTATAGATTATAAAGATGGAAAATTATATTATGCTTCCAGGGATAAAATATATTGCTACAGCATAAATGACCATAAAAACACAGTATTTGTTTCTGGAATTCCCAATTATGGAGATTATAATAGAAGTATGGTAAGAACAAGGGGAAACTACCTTTATGTTTCAGTTGGAGCAGCCACGAATTCAGGAGTGGTGGGGAAAGACAATAAGTGGAGGAGTGAAAAACCATATGTACATGATGTAACTCCAAAAGATATAACTTTGAAGGGGATAAATTTTGACGGCGGAAGTACGGGAGCATTTCAAAGTTCTGGAACCAAGAGTATAAATGGTCAGGTAATACCAGGACATTTTCCCGGCAATGCTTCAATTATAGCATATAATATGAATAATGGACATGGAAGTACGTTTGCATGGGGAATAAGAAATGTTGAAGGAATGGATTTCAATGGAAACAACAATCTTGTGTGTTCTGTAGGAGGAATGGAGAACAGAGGTGAACGCCCTGTATCAGGCGATAATGACTATATATATGAAGTGAAAAAGGGGTTCTGGTATGGATGGCCTGATTACAGCGGAGGAGATCCTGTGTTGTCGCCTAAATTTAGAGGCAAAAATAATCTCGGCTTTTTACTTGAAAATCATCCAACAATGAATCCACCGTCGCCTATATATCAAAACGACAGAGTATCCAGTTTAGGAGCTGTTGCTGTGGATACTTCAGGAAACATAGGTGAGAAAAACTGTATATTTTTTTACAATAAGGCAGATAATTCATTGTATAGTTTTAAGTCTCCAAAGGTTGAAAAAAATGAAATTGAATTTGACAGGAATTCTTCAATTGAAAATATTAAAATATATGGTAAAAGCCTTATGATACTGGACGGCCAAAACGGATATCTGTACAGTATAAATGGACATGAACATGAATCTATAAAAAAGTTCAAGCAATATAACAATATATACATCTATCTAATTTCAGTAATTGTATTTACTATAATTTTAATTTTGAGGGTAAAAAGGGATTAAAATAAATTATGGAAGGAAGGAATTATTCTTAAGATGAAGGGAAAACTCGAAAAAACCTATGGCGGAGCGGTTAAAAAGTTATTTTTTGCTGTAAATCCTCTGAAGAAAAAGATAATGAAGACCAACTGCACTGTTCATAAGTTTATAATGATAAGATCCATTGAAATACTGAAAAATGATGGATATGAAAGACAAGCCGATTATTTTAGAAATAATATTGTAAATTTGAATTTGGGAGTCAGCTGGGCGGATCAGGATTTTAAAAGTTCCAATCATTTCTATCATGTAAGCAGGCAAAAGGGGCTCTATGGGTTTTCAGATGCACTTACGGAATGCAAAAAATATTATTCCAAATCCATATCTCTAGCAAAAGATGGAGATAAAAGCAAATCAATTTTTTATTTTGGAGCAGCATGTCACCTGGTCCAGGATGTAACGGTTCCACAGCATGTAAACAACAGACTTTTGAAAAGTCATAGGAAATTTGAATTGTGGATTATAAGTAAACTGATGTCGGATTATTCATTTATTGCAATCGATGGCACAGTAAGATATGATAGCCTGGATGAATATATAAAAAACAATGCTATAATGGCAAACAGCACATATATAAAGAATATTGATATAAAGTCCAGAGATGAAAGATATTGGAAAATCGCAACTTCCATATTGCAGGAAGCACAGAGAACTACTTCAGGATTTATGCTGGATTATTATTCGGATATGAAATCTTTAAAAATTCTTCATTAATTTGAAGGATTTTTTTTATTTTTAGAGAAAATAACATATAGAATATATTTACTATTATGTAATTAGGAGGTATTTTATGTTCAAAAAAGAGATCTTTATAAATATGGAAAATGAAGTTTTTCATGGAAATTTGCTGGACGTTGGATTGGAGAATAACGGAATAGTATATAACATATACAAGGAATTCAATCACAATATAAATTTGGAATATATAAGTGGAGAAGATCAGGGAAAAAATATTTTGGAAGGATATTATGATCTGTGTATACTGCTCTTCTCATTCAGTACCATATGGCCCAAAACCAAAAAAAAGACTGCTATAGAGCATATACACAGATATTTAAATGGAAATGGCATGCTGTATATATGGGATATAGACAAAAAGATAGGTAAAATTTTCAATGGCGATATAAAAATACTTGTTCCGGGCAAAAAACTGAAAAAGATAAAGGTGAGAAATTTTAACCCTGTTGAGGATGATTCAAAAGAAAATACACTGGACATTATAAGCAGGTATTTTGACTTGAAGGAATATACCTTCAATGGTGATATATATCATATAAAGGCAAAAAATAAATGTGAGAATGAAGATGAGAAGCTTCAAGAAGTCTCAATCAGCACGGATATGTGAATTTGAACATCAAAATAACGATGGAGTCTTGACTAGGACCTGATTAAAAAATATAATTAACTATAATTGAGAAAATGTATTCTGGTCGATTTTAATTGGGGAGGTAATCATGATTAATCTACATAGTGAAGGTGCATATTTATTAAATGGAAGTGAAATATATTTTGACATTAAAGAATCTGATGTGCAAATTGAATCTAAAACAGGAAAAAAAATTGACAGGGAAGAAGCCAGGAAGAATACCATAGCGTATTCGATTTTGAAGGCACATAATAAATCGGAAGACATTGAAAATCTCAATATCAAATTTGATGCACTGGCATCACATGACATTACTTTTGTGGGAATTATACAGACAGCACGTGCCAGTGGCATTGAAAAATTTCCAATACCATATGTTCTTACAAATTGTCACAATAGTCTCTGTGCTGTTGGCGGTACAATAAACGAAGATGACCATCTGTTTGGCCTGTCTGCTGCGAAGAAATATGGAGGAATATACGTACCCCCTCATCTTGCAGTTATTCATCAGTACATGCGTGAGATGATGGCAGGATGCGGAAGGATGATTTTGGGATCGGACAGTCATACGCGTTATGGTGCTCTTGGTACTATGGCAATAGGTGAGGGCGGTGGAGAACTTGTTAAACAATTGTTGTCCAAGACATATGACATAGCTTATCCTGACGTCATAGGCGTGTACCTTACTGGAAAACCACAGGAGGGTGTTGGACCTCAGGATGTTGCCCTCTCAATAATTGGAAAAGTTTTCAAAAATAGTTTTGTCAAGAATAAGATAATGGAGTTTGTAGGGCCTGGAATAGAAAATTTGTCCGTAGAGTATAGAAATGGAATTGATGTAATGACTACGGAAACTGCATGTCTGAGTTCAATATGGAAAACTGATGGCAGAGTCGGGGAATATCTTGAGCTCCATGGAAGAAAAGATGACTATAAAGAATTGAAGCCGGGTAGTATTGCATACTATGATGGAATGATATGCGTAGACATGTCGGAAATAAAACCTATGATTGCAATGCCATTTCACCCGAGCAATATATATACTATTGACGAGTTCAATGAAAATCTCCATGACATATTGGATAAGGTGGAAAAGGATGCAAAAGGCAGAGTATCGAATAAAAATATAAAATTTTCTCTAAAGGACAAGATAAAGGGAAACAGGTTATATGTTGAACAGGGATGTATAGCTGGATGTGCAGGGGGCAATTATGAGAATATTTGTGAGGCATCAAGCATATTGAAGGAAAATTCAATTGGAAATGATGAATTTACACTGAATGTTTATCCGTCAAGCCAGCCTGTTTATTACAGCCTTGTCAAAAATGGAATTGCAGCAGATTTGATGCAGACGGGAACTATACTTAAAACTGCTTTTTGCGGTCCCTGTTTTGGAGGAGGAGATACTCCGGCAAACAACTCACTCAGTATAAGGCATACAACGAGGAATTTTCCAAACCGTGAGGGCTCGAAGCCAAATGATGACCAGCTTTCCTGTGTCGCACTCATGGATGCCCGTTCAATAGCTGCTACAGCAGTGAACAAGGGATTTATAACCGCTGCAACGGAAATAGATGCAAATTACAATATTCCCAAGTACTATTTCAACAGTAAAATCTATGAAAACCGTGTATACAACGGATTTGGGAAGTCTGACAGCAGTGAAGATCTTAGGTTTGGGCCCAATATAAAGGACTGGCCGACAATGCCGGAGCTTTCTGACAATCTGCTTTTGAAAGTATGTTCTTTTATTCAGGATCCTGTAACGACAACTGATGAATTGATACCATCAGGAGATGCATCTTCTTATAGATCAAATCCGCTGAAGCTTTCTGAATTCACATTATCACGTAAAGATCCCGAATATGTATCCAGGGCAAAACAGATTCAGAAATCTGAAACAGACAGAATTGCAGGAAAGTCTCCTTTCAATGAGAATGCAGAACTAAAAGAAGTCTTTGCTATAATTGAGAAGGAGTGTAATGGTATAGTTGTCGACAATACGGGGATAGGAAGTGTAATATATGCGGTAAAACCGGGAGATGGTTCTGCCAGAGAACAGGCTGCCAGCTGCCAGAAAATTCTTGGAGGATATGCGAATATTGCAAAAGAGTATGCCACGAAGAGATACAGATCCAACTTGATCAATTGGGGAATAGTGCCATTTACCATGGAAAGTGAGCCTGAATTTAACTGTGGTGACTATATATTTATTCCTCATATAAGAAAATTTGTCAATGCAGGTATTTCTGAAATACCTGCATATATAGTAAAAGACGGGCTTAAAAAGTTTACTTTGAAAATTGACAGGCTGACAGGAGATGAAGTGAATATACTGTTGTCAGGATGTTTGATAAATTTCAATAAAAAGAATGCATGATCACCAGACAAAAAAGGAGGGTTGTTTCTCCTTTTTTGTCGTACTAGCTGCAGTCTTTGGGATAATGGACAACAATGAATTTTACTACCTTGTTGGTTTGATTGTCCCAATTATGTTTTTGTGTAGACAGATAGTGGGCGGAATCACCCGGATATAGGTTGAATACATCCTTTTCAATTATTAATGTTAAAATTCCCTCTAAAATGTAAACAAACTCTTCTCCCTGGTGTGAATAGACATCTGGATATTGATGATCATTTTTTGGCAGAAGTTCAACCAGCTCGGGGGAAAACATCTTATCTTCAGGATAACGACTTAGACTTTTATATATGGTTTTATTTAATTCGCGGATAAAGGGTTGATCATAACTTCTGATTATAAGTTCCTTTTCTTCATCGTCAAAAAAATAATTGATCTTCACCTTAAGTACATCGGCAATATTGGACAAGTTTTCCACTGCAATGGTAGTGATACCACGTTCAAATTGAGAAAGAAAGCCGGTAGATAATCCCGTCTTTTCAGACATGTCCTTTAATGTCAGGCCTTTTTTGTTGCGCAGTTCTTTAACTTTTTCTCCTATATTCATGGAATGTAATCAGTCCTTTCGCAAGTTCAGAGTTCTAAAAAAATTTTTGGCGGATACCAGGCCATAAATTCATAAAAATGAATTAGCTCTTTTAAAAAGTGTTTACTGTATATCCATATATGATTGCTTTAATTATAACATTGATGAGCCAATATAACAAATTTGGAGTTGATAAATTGAAATCATTATTATGAAGAAATATACTTATATATATTGAAATTTTTATTATTATGAACTACAATTAAAAGTAAAATAAGAAAGGGGTGTTTCCAATTAACATGCCTTATATATTTAATATTCAAAAATTTTCTGTCCATGACGGTCCAGGCGTTCGTACTACTGTTTTCTTTAAAGGCTGTCCAATCAAGTGCATGTGGTGCCACAATCCGGAAAGTCAAAGATATGAACCTGAATTGATGAAAAACAAGGATGGAAAAGAAGAAATGATAGGAAGGCAGTATGCCATAAAGGAACTTGTAAAAATAGTTCAAGCAGATCAGATTTTTTATGATCAATCCGGCGGAGGGGTGACTTTATCCGGAGGAGAGGTTATGACTCAGGATATGGACTATGTTGAAAAATTGGCAAGAGAGCTTCAAAGGGTAGGAATATCGGTAGCAATTGATACATGTGGTGTAGTTCCGCCTGATAATTATAAACGGATATTACCCTACACGGATCTTTTTTTATACGATTTAAAACTAATTGACCCACAAATGCACAAAAAATATACAGGAGTATCCAATGATCTTATATTGGAAAATCTCAAGTTGATCAGCAGCCATGAAGGGAAGATCAATCTGCGTCTGATTCTGATTAATGATGTCAATGCTGATGATGAATCAATCTGTGGAATTTCCTCCTGGCTTGAAGAACAAAACATTTCTATTGAGAGCATTAATCTTCTGCCATATCACGATTTTGGCAGGGACAAGTATCATAACTTAAACAGGGAATGTACTCAGAATTTCAAAAAGCCAGGTGATGAACGTATAAATGAAATCAAACAATATTTTGAAAAAGCAGGTTATGCTGTAAAAATTGGTGGTTAGCAGTTGCTTGTTGCTGTAATTTATTTTTAAGAAGGGGGAAAATAAAATGCCAGAATCGGTATTAAAGGAGACGGGGAGAGGTTCAACAGAACGTATAAGACGATTGAGAGAGATAAGTACTAAAAAATGCAAACCGAGTATTTCCATGGAGAGGGCGGTTCTATTAACAGAAGCTTACAAAAAGTATGAAGGAAAATTTTCAATTCCAGTCCTTCGTGGATTGGCTTTTAAGTATATCATGGAAAATCGTACACTTTATATTGAAAAAGGTGCTATCATAGTAGGTGAAAAAGGACACAAGCCTTGGGCGGCACCAACTTTTCCGGAGCTGTGCTGTCATACCATGGAAGATTTTGAAAATATGAATAACAGGGAGAAAGTTTTTTTCAAGGTTTCCGGGGAAGACAGGAAAATTCAGAAGGAAATAATTATTCCCTACTGGAAAGATCGTGCATTGATGACGCGAATGAACAAATTATTGCCGGATGAATGGCACAGGTTGTTTGATGCAGGGCTGTACACTGAATTCTTGATGCAGCGTGGACCGGGACATACTGTAGCTGATGGCAAGATATATCATAAAGGATATGCTGATTTCATCAATGATATTCAATATGAGATTGATCACCTGGATTATAATAACGATGTACGTGCACTCAATAAAAAAGAGGAATTGGAAGGCATGAAGCTGGTGTGTGAAGGCATGATTATTTTTGGACGGCGTTATGCAGACAAGGCACGTGCCATGGCATCTGTGGAACATGATTTGCAATGGAAGCAGGAATTGCTGGATCTTGCTGAAGTTTGCGAAGTAGTGCCAGAGCATGCGCCAAGAACTTTCCGTCAGGCGGTACAGATGTACTGGTTTACCCATATAGGAGTTACTACTGAAATGAATAATTGGGATGCTTATTCTCCGGGAAAATTGGATCAGCATTTGGAATCTTTCTACGAAAAAGATATTGAAGAGGGATGCCTGACCCGTGAAGGTGCCCGTGAAATTTTAGAAAATCTGTGGATACAGTTCAATAATCAGCCGGCACCCCCGAAGGTTGGAATAACTTTAAAAGAAAGTGCAACCTATACGGATTTCTGCAACATCAATACAGGTGCACTGCGTGCCGATGGAACAACAGGTGTAAATGAAGTCAGCTACCTGATTCTGGAAGTAATGGATGAGATGAAGTTGCTGCAGCCAAGCTCAAATGTACAGATATCCCGCAAGACCCCGGAAAAATTCCTCCGTGAGGCATTGAAGATTTCACGTAAAGGATGGGGACAGCCCGCTTTCTACAATTCTGAAGCTATTATTCAGGAATTGTTGTTCCTTGGCAAATCTATTGATGATGCGAGAGAATGCGGAATTGCCAGTGGATGCGTGGAAACCGGCACAGCGGGTAAAGAAGCTTATGTTCTAACCGGTTATTTGAATATACCAAAAATCTTTGAGCTGGTACTGAATCGGGGATTTGACAGTTATACTAAAAAACAGGTAGGATTAGATCTTGGAGATCCACGTAAATTCAAGTCTTATGAGGAAGTTTATAATGCATTCTACAGGCAACTGGAATATGTAGTCAATGTGAAAATTGCAGGAAACAACCTGATTGAACGTATGTATATGGAATATATGCCGGTTCCACTATTATCCGTTATCACCGATGATTGCATCAAATCCGGTGTTGATTACAATGCTGGTGGGGCCCGATATAATACAAGCTATATACAGTGTGTAGGTATAGCAACTATAACTGACTCCCTTGTCTCCGTAAAGAAAAATGTATTTGAAGATAGAAAATTTTCCATGGATGAATTATTGAGTGCTTGTAAAGCTGATTTTGAAGACTGTGATGAAGTATTTGAAATAGTTTATAATCATACACCGAAATATGGTAATGATGACGATTATGCAGATGATGTCTTGAGAGCTGTTTCCAGGTCACTTCAGGATGCTATTGCAGGAAGGACTACACCTAAAGGGTCAAGGACTGTAGTTGAATTCCTGCCGACAACCTGTCATGTATATTTTGGACAGGTAATGGAGGCCAGTCCTAATGGACGTCATGCCGGAGTACCGCTGCCGGATGGAATATCTCCTGAAAAGGGTGCTGATAGAAACGGTCCGACTGCCGTAGTCAAGTCAGCTTCTAAAATTGATCAGCTGAAGACTGGAGGAGCACTGCTGAATCAAAAGTTTACGCCGGCAGTTGTCCAGGGCGAAGATGGCGTATCTAATTTGTCTACTTTGATTCGTTCATATTTTGCAATGGATGGCCATCATATCCAGTTCAATGTGGTTGATCGCAAAACCCTGCTGGATGCCCAGAAACGTCCTGAAGAATATGAGGATTTGATAGTAAGGGTTGCCGGGTACAGTGATTATTTCAACAATCTGGATAGAGCCCTTCAGGATGAAATTATCAATCGTACAGAGCAAAGTTTTGCGTGAGAAAAATTTAATAATAAAGGGATAGAAAATAATAAAGGGAAGAAGGATTTATTTATGAAAAATACAATTGGATTTTTTGGAGGAGGCAACATGGGAGGTGCAATTATAGGGGGGTTAATTAAATCCAAGCTCTATAAGCCAGAAGAGATATTTGTCTATGATGTCTATGCTCCTGCTCTTGAAAGATTACAGAAAGAACTTGGAATCAATCCTGTTGACGACAGCAGGAAACTGGTAGAAAATGCGGAGATTTTAATTGCTTCTGTTAAGCCGAACGTACTTCCAGCAGTTTTAAAGGAAGTCAGGGAAGATATTTCCAGGGATAAAATAGTGATCTCCATTGCTGCAGGTATAACCTTAAGCAGGCTTGAAGAACTGCTGTCTCCGGAACATAAGCTTGTAAGAGTCATGCCAAACACGCCGGCACTTGTTGGTGAGGGAATGTCGGCTGTTGCTGTTAATAAAAATTTATCACAGGAAGAACAGCAAAAAGCTCTGGCAATATTCTCAAGCTTTGGCAGGGCACAGATTGTCCAGGAGAAATTGATTGATGCTGTGGTAGGTGTCAGCGGCTCTTCACCGGCATATGTATATATGTTTATTGAAGCTCTGGCAGATGGCGCCGTTTTGGAGGGAATGCCAAGAGCCATGGCCTATGAATTTGCGGCTCAGGCAGTTTTAGGCTCGGCCAAGATGGTATTGGAAACCGGAAAACATCCTGGAGAATTAAAGGATATGGTATGCTCACCGGCAGGTACTACCATGGAAGCTGTAAAGGTCCTGGAGGAAAAAGGCTTCAGATCAGCAGTAATTGATACTGTTCATGCAGCTGCAGAAAAAAATAGAAATATGTAATACCTATAGCTCGTTGATCTAAATTAAGATTGACGAGCTTTTTTATTATGTTGATTTTAATCAAAAATTAAATGAACCATTTAGTAGATATATCCATCTAATTAGTGTAAAGCAAAAAAAGTAGCGCTGCAGTTTGCTAAGAAAGGTAGGAAGTCAATTGAATAAAGATACATTTATAGTCAATGTTCTTAAGGCTGAATCTACTTTATATCATATATCTAAGTCAATTTTGATTCATGAGCAAGATTGTGAGGATGCAGTTCAGGAGACAATTTTAAAGGCCTATAATAAATTATATACGCTAAAAAAAGAACAATATTTTAAAACGTGGCTAGTTAGAATACTTATAAATGAATGTTATTGTTTGAAACGTAAAGAATGTTTACGGGTACCTTATGAAGAATACTTTGAATCTGCTGAAGCTAATGACAAAGAGGATTACAGCGAATTATATTTGGCTATTCAGAATTTACCAGAACGTATTCGCATTACAATTGTTCTTTATTATGTAGAGGGATATTCAGTAGAAGAAATTAAAGAGATTTTAGAAATACCTGCAGGAACTGTAAAAAGTAGATTGGCAAGAGGACGGAAGTTATTAAAAATAAAGCTGGAGGATATGGAGGTAAATTATGAATAACTATGATTGGAATAATGCCTTCCCGGATACACCAGAAGGTTTTAAAAATAGGGTAAGTGCAACATTGGATAGTTTACAAGATAAAGAGGTGAATAATAAAATGGAAAATATAAAAATTTTTAAAAAAGGATCAATCAAGAAAAAAATCTTGGTTGGATTGGTAGCTACTATGGTAATAGGAACAACTGTATTTGCTGCAGAGAAAATATCTTCTATAACTTCACATTCGAGTGGTATACCAACATATACTACTATACCTACAGTAGAACAGGTTAGCAAGAAACTTAAATTTAATCCTAAATTAATCAATAAATTCGACAACGGATACACTTTTGTAAATGGATGTATTGTAGACAACAAAGGAACTGATGATAAAGGTAACTTTGCAGGAAAGACAAAATCACTCGATTTTACTTATACAAAAGGGAGTGATGAATTGAGTCTTTATATGGAAAATGGAAGGTTGGGTGAAAGCTCAAAGAGAGAGACTGTTATTGCCAATTATAATGGTATAGATTTATATTATCGTTCATATACCAGCAAGCTTGTGCCAGCAAATCATAAAATGACAGAACAAGATAAAAAGGATAAATTATCTGGTAAGTATGTATTTAGTTATGGATCTGATTCTGATAAGGAAGAAATCTCTCAAGTTCAATATTTAAATTGGATGCAGGATGGAATTAACTATTCTTTTTTGGCATCTGATTCTAATATATCAAAAGATGAATTAGTTAAAATGGCGCAGCAGGTTATCAATACTAAATAAAAACGGTAGTGTATATATGAGGGACAATATTCAGTAAAAGTCCATTTTATATATTCCTGCGAGTAGCTAGATTTTGTGTATAGGGCAGTAGCCACAATGACATTAAAAATCATTATGGCTACTGCCTTATTTAGTGTGAATTAAAATTTTGACAATTTTAAAAAATAAGTTGAAATATATTTTAAAGCATTATATGATGAATTCAGACATCGATGTACTTTATTTAAAAGGAAGGTAAGTTGTGAATACTAAGATTGAGATGATACCATCATATAAAGTTGCTTATATACGAAGGACAGGATCTTACGGTTCAGAGAATGTACAAATAATGGAACAATTAAAAAATTGGGCTAGAGAAAAGAACTTATTGGATGAAAGTTCAATCATATTGGGAATAACCCAAAATAACCCTCAATTTACAGAACCTAAAGATTGTCGTTATGATGTATGTTTGGCTATTTCAAATGAATTTAAGATTGAAAATAAGTATATTAATTTTGGAAAAACTATTGGTGGAAAATATTGTGTATTTAAGGTAGACCATACGGTAGATGCCATGCAAAAAGCATGGATGGAGATATTTCCGGAGTTATCAAAAAGAAATTATGGATTTGACAATAGAAGACCTATTCTTGAACGCTATGCAATGAAGATGATAAATAAGCATTACTGTGAAATTTGTGTTCCAATATTATAAAAATATTAAGATAAATAGTAATTGTGCGCCCAGCAAAGGGTAATTAACCTAGCAGGTGGAAATCCTGTCTGAGTAAGGTCTAGCCAACCAACAGTAGCGAGTCTTGAGTTGTCATCATCAGTAATGGTGGGAGCTAAGCGTAGACAGCGAGAAAGTAGGGTTGAAGAGCTATTGAGCCTCGAAATTTTATACATCCAGATGGTTGACGTATTAATTACTGCGGAAAACAACATCACATAAGTCATAATGGCAAGAACTATGTGGCACTGCGGGGTCAAAGGGCCAATCATGCATTACACTATGGTTAATTATCAACTGGGGAGAGCCTGTTGTTTCTTGAGAATAAGTATGGCAAACGACAATAAAACGGAGAATGTCAAATGAATGACAGGCAGTCGGATAGTCTCATAGTACTGATGAGACTGGGTAATGCCAGTGGAGGGAAGGAGACTACATAATAACAATCTTTCTGAGGACACATCATCTGTACTCAGGGACAGGAGAAATGATGGAAACAAAATTAGAAAGAATAGCAGAAATATCAGCCCATACAAGAAGACCAGAATTTACTTCACTGTATCATCATATTAATGCTGAAATGCTTAAACAATGTCACAGAGAACTGGACGGGAAGAAGGCAGTAGGCATTGATAAAGTTACAAAAGCAGAGTATGAAGTAAATCTAGAAGAAAATATATCAAACCTAGTAACAAGACTAAAGAATAAGTCATACAAGCCGTTACCATCATTAAGAGTATTTATACCAAAAGGTAATGGTAAAATGCGACCGTTAGGAATTTCATCCTATGAAGATAAGATAGTACAATTTGCGGTTAAGAAAATACTGGAGGCAATTTATGAACCAAGATTTCTAAGAATTATGTATGGTTTCAGACCAAGACGTGGTTGTCATGATGCTATAAAGGAAGTATACAACAGAATGCATAGTGGAAAGATAAACTACATTGTTGATGCAGATATCAAAGGATTCTTTAACCATATGAATCATGAGTGGATAATGAAATTTTTAGGAGTGTACATAAAAGACCCCAATGTATTATGGCTGATTAAGAAATACTTGAAAGCTGGTGTAATGACCGATGGAGTATTTCAGGAAAGCATGGATGGTTCTGGGCAAGGAAATATAATGAGTCCAATAATAGCAAACATTTATATGCACAATGTTTTGATATTATGGTACAAGATTATTTTCTCAAAAGGAATTAAGGGAGATAGCTTCCTTGTAGTTTACGCAGATGATTTTATAGCAGGATTCCAGTATAAATGGGAAGCAAAGAAATATTATGAACAACTTAAGATAAGAATGGCAAAGTTTAACCTAGAACTTGAAGATAGTAAAAGTAGATTGCTTGAATTTGGCAAATATGCAGAAAGTAATCGGAAAGCAAGGGGGGAGGGAAAACCAGAAACATTCGATTTCTTAGGATTTACATTTTTCTGTGGAAGAAGTCGCAGAGGATATCCATGTATCAAGCTGCAAACAAGTAGGAAGAAATTCAGACAAAAGCTGAAGAATACTAAAAAGTGGCTATATGATAATAGAACTATGCCGGTTAAAGAAATGATAAAGGCATTAAATCTGAAATTGGTTGGGCATTATAGGTACTATGGCGTATCTTTCAATGGTAAGATGATAACAAACTTTTTGCATAGAGTACAGAAATTTCTATGTAAGACTCTTAACAGACGAAGTGATAAGAAAAGCTACTGCTGGGATGGATATACAGAAATGCTAAAGTATTATCCGCTAGCAAGACCAAAGATATATTTTAAACTGTTTTAACTGTGAATGTTATTATGAGGAGCCGTATGCGGGAAAGCCGCACGTACGGATTCTGTGAGGGGCTTACATTGTGAGGTGTAAGTCTACTCGACTATACTATAATATTTACAGATGCTATTACGACTTTGTAATTTATTATGACATACTGCTGTCATATTCAGTGTGATATTATATAAAAAATAAAAAGGTAATTATCCATATAAGGAGATGAATAAAACTATGGCTTATAAATTGAGGGAAGTAACAGTAAGAACGAATAATTCTGAAGAGGAAACAAAAGTAATTAGTGAAATCTGGGAAGATATTGTCAGTGGAAAACTACCCATTCTTTTTGATACCGAGCATATGTTTCAACAGGGCGTTTCTCCAGTTTCAAAATACAGTAATTATTCCAGTGATGAAAGTGGGGATTATGACCTTACAATAATGGCTGTAACAGCTGGCTTTTTTCGAAAAATGGAAACAGCAGTAAGTAAAGGCCTATATAAAAAATATGATGAAAAAGATGAAAGTGGAGAGATAGGTGCATGTACAAGAAAGGCATGGAAAAAAGTGTGGCTTGAACAAAAATCAGGCAATATAAAGAGAGCATTTACCCAAGATTATGAGAGTACCGTTCCCGGCGAATATACGAAAGATGGAAAACCACATTGTTATTTATATATTGCCATTAAGTAGAATAAAAAAAATAAGATTGTGAACATAGTACAAAGCTGACAAATTCCAATTAGTAAAGATTGTTTATATGCATTTAAGTAGAAAAGTAAAAAATAGAGGGAGGAGAACTATTGATATATGGGAGAAATTATATAATAAGGCGAAAGAGCAGTATTATCCTACAGATGTATCACCATTTATATATGCACATCATGTTGTTTGTGCTTTGGAGAGTGAAGATGGAAGAATATTTACAGGCTTTTGTATTGAAAGTTGTAGTGGTGTCGTATCACTATGTGCCGAACGAGTTGCTGCGCTTAATATATATAAACAGTGGACAAACTGTAATTAAAAAATTAATTGCTTTTTGTGACGAGCTGCCAACGGGTGTAAGTGGGATGCTATGTGGAGCGTGTAGAGAATTTTTGATGCAACTTTCACTTAAAAATAGAGATATAGAGATTATGGCTGATTATGAAAAACGTAAAACCATTCATTTAGAAGAACTACTTCCAAATTGGTGGGGAATGACGCAATATGAAAAAATTAACAGAGAATGATAAACTCTAATTTGAATTTGAGTAACATAAAATAGTAAATAGGAGAGGAAGTTTTATTATGGGAGAATTATCAAAACTGCCTAATATCGGAAAAGAAGTTGAAAGGCAGTTGAATGAAGTAGGCATATTTACTTATGATGAATTAAAAGATATTGGTGCGGAACAGGCGTGGCTGAAAATACAAGAAATTGATATTTCTGCATGTATTCATAGATTGCTGGCATTAGAAGGTGCAATTCACGGTGTTAAGAAAACAGCTTTACCACAGGAACGTAAAGCAAAACTAAAGGATTTTTATAATTGGCATAAACATAAATAGTAAATTTGTAGATGAGTTAAGGTATGGCTTCTAGTCAGGAATATTTAGATTTTATTATTGGACAATTAGATTTACTGAAAGGAAGATTAAAATGAAATTAGATGGCATTGGAATATTTGTTAGTGATATGAGAACTATGGTTGATTTTTATAAAAATATTCTTGGATTTGAAATTCATTGGGATGGAAAAGAACCAAATGTAATGTTAAAAAAAGATGGAGTATTGTTTATGTTTTACGGAAGAAATGATTTTGAAAAAATGACAAATAAACGATTCAATTATGTTAACGGTATAAATGGTCATTATGAGATTGCTTTAAGTGTTTCCAAACATGAAGATGTGGATTTAGCATATGAAAATATCATTTCTAAAGGAGTAGATTCCGTGATGAAACCAACAACAGAACCTTGGGGTCAAAGGACATGTTATATTGCAGACCCTGAGGGTAATCTTATTGAGATTGGTTCATTTAATAAATAAGTTCTAAATTTATGCTGCAGTTTGGAACTTATGATTATTTGTAAAATGTGATAATTATTTTTTATAAAAAGCAAGGGAGAATTTCAAAAAGATAAAGCAATGCAGAAAATATTGAGAAAATAAATGCTGCTTAATCTTTTAGACGGGACAAAATATAACACAAAAAGTCGGGAATAACCGCTTGAAAATAGATAAGATAGATTTACAAACAGTGGGATGATGATTATGGGATGGATTGAAGAAATTGGTGAAGCTATTAACTATATTGAGGAGAATATCACTGAAGAAATCACAATAAAAAATATTGCAAAAAGAACATTTATGTCTCCATTCTATTTCCAAAAAGGCTTTGCAATGCTTTGTGGTTTTACGGTGGGAGAGTATATCAGACAACGCAGGCTTACCATTGCCGGTAGTGAGCTTGTTTCTACTGATGAAAAAATAATTGATATTGCACTGAAATATGGCTATGCCTCACCTAATAGTTTCACAAGAGCTTTTACTCGATTTCATGGTGTCACACCTACTGCTGTTCGAAAAGATGGAGCAATGATTAAATCGTTTGCTCCTCTGAAAATCAAATTTTCATTGGAAGGCGGTTATATTATGGATTACAAAATTGTTGAAAAAGATTCATTTACTGTCATGGGCGTATCAAAGGTGTTTAAATATGATAGTGCAACTACAGAAATTCCACAGTTTTGGACAGAGCATTATCAAACAGGAAAGGAGAAATTTGTATGCGGAATGTACGGAGTATGCATAGATGAGAGCATGGGTTCAGATGAGTTTGAATATTTGATTGCAGACAATTATAATCCGTCTATAGAAATACCTACTGGTTTTGTTACAAAGATTATTCCTAAACACACGTGGGCTGTTTTTGTTTGCAAGGGCGAAATGCCGAAATCTCTGCAAGATGTGAACAGAAAAATTTTTTCAGAATGGCTGCCTAATTGCAAGGATTATGAAATTGCAGCAGGTTATAATATTGAAATGTACACCAATATAGATGATTACCCACAAGGTAATCAAGATGAAAACTACTACAGTGAAATTTGGATTTCTGTTAAGAAAAAATAACTACGTAGAAGAGCATAAATAGTCAATATATCTCCTTTAAGTTATCCGGTTATATAGTTACAGTGAACCTTACCACAAATGATGGAGGCTTTTTGTGTAATGAATTGATATGAGTGGGATTAAGAAATTATACTAAAGATAATGTTTACTAAAATTTTAAGAAAATATGATTTTAAATTATAAAATGTGTTATAATATAAATACAAAGAAGAAAAATAAAAACAGGATGTTCCCAGCATCCTGTAGTATACAATCTAGTTGCCTAGGCAACTGATATCACTATTTAATGTTTAATTAGAAAATAGTAGCTACCATTTGCAGAAGGGCTACTATTTTTTTATTTCTTTAATAAGTAATACTACAAATGTTAACAGTGAAATCAGGAATAATCCTGCCTCAAAAAGTAACATTAAGATGTCATTACTCATTGTATTACCTCCCTTCAACAGGGATGAGGGACAAAGATTTGAAGAGAAGCCAAAAAAATATCGACGTAAAGGTTTCATGTTGCGAAATCAAAGCAATAAATAAGGCTTGTTAAATTATTAGCTGCTTTGAAATATAGGTAAAACTAAAAACAGAGGGGATTCATATGGTTGGTTCATTATCAATAGTATTTATAGCATTTTCTGCATTAGTCTCGATTTTAGTTCCGGTTGCATTATTCATATATGCTAGAAAAAAGTATAATATTTCTATAAAGACAGTAGGACTAGGTATATTAACCTTCATTGTATTTTCGCAGATTTTAGAAAAGGCTATACATGTAGCAGTAATAGGTAATAATTTAATTAGTACTACAACAATAGTTTTTGCTATTTACGGAGCTTTAGCTGCGGGCATTTTTGAAGAAGTAGGAAGATTTATTTCTATGAAGTTCTTTTTAAAAGGCAAATTAGAGTGGAAAAATGGCCTGGCATTTGGTATAGGTCATGGAGGAATTGAAGCTGTTTTGATAGGCGTTGTGCCCAATGTACAAAATTTAGTATTGTCAAATCTTATAAACAGCAATGGTTTTAATAATTTATTGACTACAGCGAGTACTCCTGCTGCTAAGCAGTCTTTAGAAGCAGTTAGAAGTTCACTCATAAACACTTCACCAAGTTTATTTGCCGTTGGAGGTATAGAAAGAATTTTTGCAATTATAATCCACTTGGCAGGTAGTATTTTAGTACTTTATGCAGTTAAAAACAAAAAAATTCTTTATCTATTTATTGCAATATTGGGTCATGCTTTAATAGATTTCTTTCCTGCTTTATACCAGATTGGGAAATTCAGCATAGCAGGAACAGAGATTATTGTTGCCCTGTCAGCTATAGCATTATTGCTCTTTGTCATTAAATCCAGGAGAATATTTGAGCCGCAATCTTCTTATTAGGTGGACTAATTCAAAGGAAAAACGAAAAAATATTGGAAAGTACTGGAATGCAGATATTCTATTGAAAGGGGTGTATTTATGACCAATTATTTTAATTTGATTGAACAGCGTGAGAGCTGCAGAAATTATCTGGATAAACAGGTGGAAAAGGAGAAATTGATTTCCTGCATAGAGGCATGTCGAATTGCCCCTTCAGCTTGTAACGGGCAGCCCTGGAAATTCATAGTTGTAAATAACAGGGAACTATCCTTTAAAGTGGCAAAGTGCCTTCAGGATATTGGCATGAATAAATTTACGGATAAATGTCCTTCCTTTGTCATTGTACTGGAAGAAAAAGGAGATATTAAGGCTCGAATCGGAGGAACAATCAAAGATCAGGATTATTCTTCCATTGATATTGGCATTGCATCGGCTTATCTATGTCTTGCGGCTACTGAACAGGGATTGTCGACCTGTATTATGGGTTGGTTTAATGAGAAAAAACTCAAGAAACTGCTTGACATACCAAGCTCTAAGAGGATAAGGCTGGTAATAAGTGTTGGATACTCTGCAGATACAAAACTCCGCAGCAAAATTCGCAAGAACCTGGAGGAGATTTTGCAGTTTATAGACTGAATACTATTTGATTGTTTTTTTATATGATTTATAAAAGCTTGGGATACTGTAACTTAAAAGTACTTCAGGCTTTTTTTGTGTAAAAAATATTTTTTAAATGTAAAGATGTATTGACATTTTTCAAAAAGCACTATATTATAAATGTAAAGATATTTTTACATAAGGAGGTGAATTAGATTGTTTAGAAAGAAAGATGAACGTGAAAAAAGTGCGTATGCTGTTGCAGTTCAATACAGTAATTTGATAGTAGCATTACTTATGTTTTGTCTAATAATTGTACAGAGTCTACTTGGAGATATAGTTGCATTTTACGGCTGGCATATAAAAATCCATATTGATGAAGGTATAAGGAATGGCTTTACTTTTATAATGAGTACGCAGATTATTATAATATTTATTTCACAAATGATTATAAACAGACGTTTTGGAGGAGAAAGCAGGCCCATAGTAAGTGGTGACAATAAATTTAGATTTATGGATGAAAGGGAAAAAGTGGTCTCTGCAAAAAGTATTGAAATAGGTATGACTTATATATCTATATATTTTGTTATATGGGCAGTTATGGATATAATAAAGTATGGTGTCATTGGACCTGCGGCAATTATGTTGATATTTATTTTTATAGTCTATATGCTGGCTAGATTTTTAGTACTTGTAAAACTTGGAGGATAGTATATGAAAAATCATATAAGATATTATCGAAAAAAATATGGTATGACTCAGGAGGAACTGGCAAAGGTTATTGGGGTTACAAGGCAGACCATTATAGCCATAGAGAACGACAAGTACAATCCAACCCTTGAGCTGGCTATGAAACTGGCAAAATATCTACAGGTGGCAGTAGAAGAACTTTTTATACTGGAATGAAAGGATTATTTCCTAGAAAAATTACTTTAATTTAGCAGGTGTATTGTATAATTTATGTAGAATAAGATGATAATGCAATGCAGAAAATTGCAGCTGATTTAAATGCTTAATTCATAAATGTACATTAAAGCGAACTATAAGTTAAATTAAGAAAGGGGAAAAATATACGATGAAAGCACAAATTAATCTTATTACAATTTGGACAAATGATATAGATAAAATGAAAAAATTCTACAATCAAGTTCTTGAGTTTAGAATTGAAAATGACCTTGGTAATTATGTTGAATTTGAAAACGATGGAGTAAGATTTGCTATGTGTATGAGAGATGTTATGTATGTGTATAGTAGCGAATATAGGGAAGAGTCATCTGGGCAGGGCTTTGAACTTGCTTTTCCATGTGAAAATCCTAATGATGTTGATGAATCATTTAAGAAGTTAATCTCCAAAGGAGCAATTTCTGTTCATGAACCACAAGATATGCCTTGGAATCAAAGAACAGCACTATTTGCTGATCCAGATGGAAATATACATGAAATTTTTGCGAAAATTATATAGTAAGTACGTAAGCTTCTTTTTGAAACTGTCTATCCGGCTTGTGGGAGCAGCAGCAGCGCTATTGAACTAACATATAGAAGAGTTAGAAAAACACTCAAGGTACTTAAAATGGCTTGATGTGTGCAAGAAATGGAATGATTGAGTTAAAAATCAGAAATATAGAAATATAATGGAGGGAAATATGAAGTGGAATTCAAAATTATATGATAGTAAGCATGACTTTGTGGCTGAATATGGCAAGGACCTTTTGGAGTTTATTCAAGATGATAGGACGCAAAAGATTCTTGATTTAGGGTGTGGAACCGGTGTATTGACTGCTGAAATTGCAAAGCTGTGTGATTATGTTTTGGGGATAGACAGTTCTTCAGAAATGATTGAAAAAGCAAGGCAGGCTTATCCCAATCTTGATTTTCAGGTTATGGATGCACTGGAGATACCTTGTGAACAGAAATGGGATGTTGTTTTTTCAAATGCCGTATTTCACTGGATTTCAAATCATGACCTATTGCTTCGGAAAATCAAAGATTCATTAAAGTCCCCCGGGAAACTCATTTGTGAGTTTGGAGCATATGGAAATATCAAAATCATAGAACAGGGGTTTAGCGCTGTATTACAGGACATGGGCATAACCTACAACTCGAGATTTACTTTCCCGACAGTTGATACCTTTAGCCAGCTGCTGATAAAAAACGGATTTTCTATTAAAAAGATTTATGATTTTGACCGTCCAACACCTTTAAAAAATGGAAACAAGGGATTATATAATTGGGCCATGCAATTTTTTGAAGCAGATTTGGAGAGATTCTCAGCCAGTGAACAGAATTTAATATTAAAAAATTTAATGGCGAAGGTACGTGATGAACTATGGAATGGAACATGTTGGATTGCTGATTATAGGAGGTTAAGAGTTATTGCAGATGTCTAACATAATATATCGGATTTATGCTATTATATTCTATAGTGCAAACAGGTGCTTGAGAGGAGATTATACTTATAATGAAAGTGGTGCTTGTAGCTATAAACGCGAAATTTATTCACAGCAATCTGGCAGTCAGATATTTAAAGGCATTTACGGGAGAATTGAAATATGACTGCACAATAAAGGAATTTTCTATAAACGACAGAAGAGAAAAAATACTGGAAGAGATAATGAGAGAAAAGCCTGACATGGTTGGACTATCTTGTTATATATGGAATATAGATTTTTGCACATCTCTTGCAAGGCTTGTCAAACTTATAGATTCGAATATAAAAATATGCTATGGTGGTCCGGAGGTTTCATATAGTTCCAGAGAGTTCCTGGAAGTGAACTCAGGAGATTATGTGATATCTGGAGAGGGTGAACAGACCTATTATGATTTAGTTGATTTTGAGCTTCAAAGAATCAAGAAATCAGATGTTTCAGAAAGACACGCCGTAAATATCAAAAACATAAAAGGACTGTGCTTCAAAGGAGATGATAAAGTTATATTTAATGGAGACAGAGAGGCTATGGACATGAACAGCATTGCTTTTCCCTATGACAGGAATGATAATCTGGACAACAAGATAGTATATTATGAATCTTCCAGAGGATGTCCATTCAATTGCAGTTATTGTCTGTCATCTACTACAAAAGGTGTTAGATTCTTGAATAGAGAAAGAGTAAAAAGAGAACTCGATTTTTTAATAGGGAAGGGAATCAAACTAATAAAATTTGTAGATAGAACTTTTAACTGCAATCCTCTATTTGCAATGGACATATGGAGATTTTTAATAGGAAAAGATATTGATGCGACTTTTCATTTTGAAATTTCAGCAGATATACTTACGGATGAGGAGATAGAATTGTTGAATAGAGCTCCGGAGGGAAGAATACAGCTGGAGGTTGGAGTTCAGACTACTAATTGGGAAGTGCTTAAAAATATAAACAGGAAAGTCAAATTCTGTGATATAGAGAATAAAGTAAAAAGGATACAGGAATTCTATAATATAAATCAGCATCTAGACTTGATAGCGGGTCTTCCTGGAGAAAACTTTGAATCATTTAAGAACTCTTTTAATGATGTTTATTCCATTAATCCTGAAAAGCTTCAGCTTGGATTTTTAAAACTTTTAAAAGGATCTTCAATGAGAGATGAATGCGGAAAGTGGGGAATAGTATATTCACCATATCCGCCTTATGAAGTGCTCAAAACAAATTCTATAAGTTATGATGAAATATGTACTTTGAAAAAAGTTGATAAAATGGTTGATAAATATTATAATTCTGGAAAATTTGAGAATATAATAAAATATTTTTTAAACATATTTGAAACCCCCTTTGATTTTTATTCCAGATTGGGAATGTTTTTTTATGATAAAGGATATTTAAATAGGAATATATCTGTTCTCCAGTACTATAAAGTATTTCTGGAATTCAACGAAGAATATCTCAAAAATGAAAATTTTGAATTGAAGGAAATAATAAAGTATGATTATTTAAAGTTCAATAAAAAGAGATGGCTTCCAGATTTTCTGGAGAGAAGCAGATTAAGAAGTGAGGAAAAGAGGATAAAAGACAGGCTTCAGAATGGTGGAATACATATTTGCGGGAATTATCATCTGGAAAAGTTTTTTATAGATATGGATAGTTTCATAAATAAAGGAGTTATAATCAGGCAGGAAGAGTACATATTGTTCTATGGAGAAAATGAAACAAGAATAATATTAAAGGAGAGATAAAATGGTTTATATTGATGATAAAGCGTTGGAGTATGCAAAGAAAAATAGAGGTGGATTTTTAGTAAGAACAATTTCAGCATCAAGTGGATGCTGTTCTATGGAAGTAAAAGAAATATCTGTTGAGTTTATAAAAAAGTTTCCTGAAGTATATACAGGATATAAGCTGGAGAGCTATAAGGGGATAAACGTATTTATAGAAAATGGATTGGAGTTTGAAGATAAGATAACAATATATCAAAAGATAAAACTTCCCTTGCTTGGAACGGTATTTGGAGCAAAGGGAGTTTCTGTAAAATACTTGTGATTTTTTACTTTTTATCTAATTTGTATATTTTTTTAGCTTTTTCCATGTACAGTATTCCGTCTAAGTGATCTATTTCGTGACAGAAAGCCTTTGCCAGAAGACCATCTGCAGTATAGTTTACTTCCTTGTCATCTAAATTTAGTCCGGTTACAATTACTTTTTTTGGACGTATTACAATTCCTTCATAGCCGGGATAGCTCAGGCAGCCTTCAACGCTTTCCTCATGTCCTATTTTTTTTATGATTTTAGGGTTTATCAATACAATTGGGGTAAAGTCTTCCTCTTTTAAATCTATGAGTATGATTCTTTTCAGTACGCCTATCTGTGGTGCTGAAAGTCCTATACCGCCTGCATCCTCTTTTAGAGTATCCCTAAGATCTTCTACTGTATCCAATATAGTGTCATCTATTTTTTCAACTCTTCTGCTCACCCTTTTTAAAGTTTTATTCCCGTATTTTAATACTTCTCTTACTGACAAGTTCTGTACCTCCTGAAATGAATATTATAAGTAAATTATACATTTATTGCTGACAACAAGCAATTGATACTTTCAGGTGTTTATCTGGTGTATTTTAATTAAGCAGGTTTACAATAAGAACAAAATAGTATATACTCATGTATATACATGAAGTAGGAGGAATAATAAATGGATAATATAAAGAAATTGACCTATGCAGGACTTTTAACTGCTCTCGCAATCATAATACCAACGGCTTTTGGTTTTCTGAAAATTCAATTAGGACCTTTCAGTGCTACACTGGCTTCTCATGTTCCTATGTTTTTATCTATGTTTCTTGGACCGGTACCAGCTGTAATAGTTGGGATAGGCTCTGCAGTTGGTTTTTTAATAACAAGTCCGGCTGTAATTGCAGCAAGGGCATCAAGTCATATATTTGTTGGACTTTTAGGGGCTGTTTTGCTGAAAAAAGGTGTGTCATTTAAAAAAGTCATTGCTTTGACTGCACCTGTGCATGCTATCCTGGAGGCAATATTTGTAATACCGTTTGGATTTACCATGTTCAAAGTACTTGTAGTAGTTGGAGCAGGTACCTTTGCTCACCATATAGTTGATGGAGTTATTGCTTTTACACTTGTAAGTACGCTGGCCAGAACATTGAAAGTCAATCTTGGAAAAGCTTAGACAATATATAAAAGCTTCAGTGGACAGTGCAGTTTTGTAATGTCTATTGAAGCTCTTGTTGCTATTAATTTATATATTTCATAAAATAATCATTGCCCCGGAAACGTGGCTTTATTTTTTTACATAAAATATTAATAATATTGTAACAAAATTGTGACAAAAGAAATTTAAACTTATTCTTAATTTGAATAAAAATAAATTTAATGGGAAGAGAGGGATCATATCGTGAAAAAGATACTTATTCCAATAATAATAGTGATAATAGCAGTAAGTGTTATAGTATATAGAAATACCACAAAAAAATCCGAAAATAATAAAGTACAGTCTTCACAAGCTCAAGTAACCGTACAGAATATTGAGAGTACAGTTTCCGGTTCAGGAAGTGTTATGCCCCTGAATAGCCAGTCAATTAAAGCTGTAGGAGCAGATACTGTATCTCAGGTATTTGTAAGCAAAGACCAGGAGGTAACCGCAGGGCAGGAACTTATTACTTTTGAAAATGGAAGTGCCGCAATAACAGCTCCCTATAATGGAATAATAAGTCAGGTAAATGTAAGTGGAGGAGATATTGTAAATCCCAATCAAGCTCTTTTGAGTATATTTGATAACAAGAATTTTTATACCACAATATCTGTAGATGAAACAGATGTCCCCAATCTGAAGATCGGCCAAAAGGCCAATATAAAAGTTAATGCATTTCCAGATACTAGTTTCACAGGTACTGTTAAGGATATAAGTCAGCAGGGAACGTATTCGAATGGAGTATCAACTTTTAATGTAATTATATATTTTGATAAAATAAATAACATAAAATCCGGAATGTCTGCAGAGGCCTCTATAATAACAGCATCAAAGAATAATGTACTAGCTGTGCCTATAGAAGCAATAAGAGATATGAATGGTAAAAAATTTGTAATACTATCTTCTGACGATGGAAAAAGAAAAATGCAGCAAGTTCAGATAGGAATTAATAACGGGAAAATGGTTCAGATAGTTGAAGGGCTTACAAAAGGACAAGAAGTTCAATTGCCTCAGACTGAAAGTTCAAGCGGAAATCAATCTTCAGGAAGAAACGGAAGCGGATTCGGAATGATGAGAGGCGGAGGAGCAGGCAGTTTTAGGCAGGGAGGAAATGGTGGAAGTCAAAATGGAGGAACAAATTAGTTGCGGGATGAGATTGGAATATATGTGAAAGGAGAACTTTTATGATAGAGATTAGAAATCTGTGCAGGTACTATACTATGGGAGATACTGAAATAAAAGCACTGGACAATATCAATTTAAGTATATCTGAGAATGAATTTGTTTCAATTGTGGGCCCGTCCGGTTCCGGCAAATCTACGCTTATGAATATAATCGGATGCCTTGATGTCTGTGATTCTGGAGACTATATTCTAAATGGTATAAACATAAATGAAATGAGTGAATCTCAGTTAGCTGATGTAAGAAATAAACAGATAGGATTCATATTTCAAAATTTCAACCTGCTTTCTAAAATGAATGCTGTAGAAAATGTAGAATTACCTCTCCTATACAGGGGGATAAGTGAGAAAAAATCCAGGGAAAGAGCTATGGAATGTCTTGAGAAGGTAAAACTTAAAGGAAGAGAGTATCACAGGCCAAATCAACTTTCAGGAGGGCAGCAGCAAAGGGTGGCTATTGCCAGGGCGCTTGCAGGAGAGCCCAAGATCATACTGGCAGATGAACCTACAGGTGCTCTGGATAGAAAGACAAGTGGGGAAATAATGGGTATTATGAAAGAACTCCATGAAAATGGTCAGACTATAATATTGATAACTCATGATTTGAAAATTGCAAAGCAGGCAAAGAGGATTGTGACCATGGAAGATGGAAAATTATACGTGGGGGAGGATTAACATATGAAATTATTTCAGACTTTAAAGCTAGCTGTAAAAAATATAATAAGCAATAAACTGAGGTCTGTTCTCACCATGATAGGTATAATTATAGGAATTTCTTCCGTTATAGTATTGGTAAGCATGGCAAGCGGTTCCACAAAACAGATAACTTCCCAGGTCCAGGCTCTCGGGACCAATCTTATTATGGCAAATACTTCTAATAACAGTGGAACCAGGCAATTTACCCTTGATGATGTGAAAAATATTCAGGAGTTACAGGGAATTTCCGAGGCAGCACCTACCATTAGTGCCAGTGCTACGGTTAAAGTCAGTGCAAAATCCCAAAGCACTTCTGTAACTGGAACTACGCCGAATTTTATGGATGTGAGAAATATGACACTTTCGGAAGGCAGATTTATAGCCGATCTGGATGTAGATTACAGAAATAAAGTGGCAGTTCTGGGATCTGATATTGCAACCCAGCTTTATGGATTTAATGATCCTGTAGGTCAGGATATCAGTGTAAATGGAAATACCTATAATGTTATAGGGGTGTTGGAATCACAGGGAAGTTCCATGGGGAACAACACGGATGATATGGTGATTGTACCATCATCTACGGCTATAAGCCTTGCTGGTAGTAGAAATGTACAAAGTGTGTATATAAAATCTTCAAGTGATCAAGATGTAGATATGGTTGCAAATCAAGTAAATACCTATTTGAACAATTATTTCAAGTCAACAGACAATAGTACCAGCAGGGTCATGAGTCAGAAACAATTGCTTGACACCATGAGTTCAATAACGGGTACCATGACTTATTTGCTTGGGGGGATAGCTGGCATATCACTTATAGTGGGAGGAATAGGAGTAATGAATGTCATGCTGGTATCTGTATCAGAACGTACCAAGGAAATTGGAATAAGAAAGGCACTTGGGGGGACAAAAAAAGATATATTGATTCAATTCTTGATAGAATCCCTGGTTCTGAGTTCACTGGGCGGTATAATAGGTGTAGTATTTGGTATTTTACTTGGAAAGGCAATATCTGCTTTTGGAGTTTCCGTAGCATTTTCAATACCTGTAGTAATTTTTTCATTCTCCTTTTCAATGATTGTAGGCATTGTATTTGGTATATTTCCGGCATACAAAGCTTCAAACCTTAAACCAATAGATGCTCTTAGGTTTGAATAGGTAGTTGTCCACTTTTTATACCCTTGACATATGTATAACGTAAATATAAAATTGAAACTTATATGGACAATACTACAAGGGAGATATAATTATGGCTATAAAAGATGAGGATATGAAGATTGAGGAGAAACATCTCAAAGATACTGAAAAATGGATAAAGGAACAGATTGAAAGTATAACTGAAGATGACAGGAAACTTAAATTAGATATAGATGGTTTGAGAAAACAATTAAAGGGGAAATATAATCAAGAGCTTGAAACCAAGGAAAAATTGTATAAGATGACCCAGCAGCATCTGGAAAAGTATATAGAAAGTCAGGAACGACCTTATTTTGGACGTATAGACTTTAGAGAGTACAAGAGGGATGAGGAGACATTCTATATTGGAAAATTTGGACTTGGCGATGTAAAAGATGGTGATGAAAAGGTGATTGATTGGAGATCACCCCTTGCAGATCTGTATTACAGCGGAACTTTTGGAGATGTATTTTATAGAGCTCCAAATGGAATAATCAGCGGCAAATTGAGCCTGAAAAGAAAATTTTTAATAAGGTATGGTAAACTTGAGAATGCTTTTGATGACGCTGTAAATGACATCATACTACGATCTTCTAATGAAGAAGGAAATGCTCTGGTGGATGAATTCCTGAGGATAAATTTGGAGGAAAGTGTAAGCAGCAGGCTGAAGGATGTAGTTGCCACTATACAAAAAGAGCAGAATGATATAATAAGATCGGAGAAAAACACTGCACTTGTAGTACAGGGATCGGCTGGATCTGGGAAAACTACTGTAGCGCTTCACAGACTGGCATATATTTTGTATAAGTACAAGGGAAAATTAAGTGGAAATGATATACTCGTAGTAGCACCTAACAAGTTGTTCCTTGATTATATATCGGAAGTTCTTCCGGATCTTGGAGTGAACAATGTAAATCAGGATACTTTTGAGGATATATGCAGAAAGATATTGAATATAAAATTTAAAATATTTACGAAGGATCAAAAATTATCATATCTTGTAGAAGAAAATAGTGAGAAAGACAGAAAATTTGTGGTTGAGAGCAGTAGTCTCAGAGGAAGTATATTGTATAAAAATTTTTTGGATGAGTATGTGAATTATATGGAAAAGGAAGATGCAAAAATAGATGATATAAAGGTATATGATTATGTATTATTCAAAAAAGAGGAAATTATAAGATTGTATTTAAAAGATATGACCAACCTTCCCATAAATAAAAGAAAAGAAGAAATAAGAAGATATTTTGAATTAAAAATAGACAATAAGATAAAAACTATTCTGGATAAAATTGATTTTTCCTATGAATATTTAATTGCAAGGATAAAAAAGTCGATGGACGATTGCAGCGAGAGAAGAAATAAGTTTATACAATTGTATAATGAGAGGGATGCAAAGAAAAAAAGGCTGAGATTGGATGCCAGAAAATGTTTTTATGAATATTTCGATAAATGGAATGGAATGGATACTGAAAATAAATACAGCAATTTTTTAAATGATGAAACCGTATTTTTTCAGATAGCAGGGGGAAAAGTCAAAAAGACTATATGGAAATTTATGAGGGATGAATTCAATGAAAATATAAAAAGAGGAATTCTTGATAGTGATGATCTGGCATCCCTGGTATATCTGAAATTTAAAATAGAGGGTGTAGATGATGCTTTTAAATACAAACATATAGTTATAGATGAAGCACAAGATTACAGCAAGTTTCAATTTGCCGTGTTGAAGGAATTGACATGTAATAATTCCATGACAATAGTAGGTGATGTAGGTCAGGGAATATATTATTATAAGGGAATATCACAATGGGAAGATTTGGTCCGTGATATTTTTGACGACAATTTTAAATATGTAGAAATTACACAAAGCTATAGATCGACTATTGAAATAATTGAATTTGCAAATGAAGTACTAAAATTTCAGGAAAACAGTTTGAAACCGGCCACTCCAATTTTGAGACACGGGGAAAAGCCAAAATTAGTTCAATTTAAAACCAACAGGGAATTCGGAGAACAACTGGATAAAATTGTTGAACATGTATATTCTAGAAACAAAAAAAGCATAGCTGTTATAGGTAAAGACCATAATCAATGCAAAAAAATAAGAGACTATCTGAGAAAATACAGCAAATACAAATGGACTCTTATAAAAGACAACGATAAGAACTTAAAGCTGGATTTTGTAATAATACCATCATATATGACAAAAGGATTGGAGTTTGATTGTACAGTAATATACAATTGTGATGAAAAAAATTATGGATGCTATGAGCTGGATAAGAAAATACTGTACGTAGCACTTACAAGGGCACTTCATTTTGAATATATTTTCTATTCAGGTACAATTTCAAAATTGATTAAATAAATATTTCTGGATTAAATACAGGGGTTTACGGGGGTTTTGCCCCTTTTTTAATCTCTGGAAATACTAGTGCATTATATTTTTAGTTTTTGATATTCAAGGATCAGCTTGTCTAACTCTTCGCTGCACCGTATAACATTACAATCTGTCAGAGCATTATTCTGAATTAAAGTATACAGATTTTCTTTTAGTTTAGTTATCTCCATCTCTAAGTTCTTTAAATTATTTTTCATTACAATTACCTCATAATTAAAATTTATCCATTAAGTTTATATATTATATTTTAGCAGATAATATAAAAGTAAACATAAATTTTATAAGTCAATAATGTACAGATTATTACAAGAATAAACATAATTTCTGTAGATAAGGTGTGAATTATTCTGTGGAAAAAATGTGGAAAAACATAAAAAATGTCTTTTACATATTGATATAAAACATAATATAAAAAATTTGAAGATTAGAATATTGTCAAAAAGTTTTTGGCATATCCACGAAGTTGCTTAATATAGTACATTTTTTTGTTTTTATGTTATAATATATAAAACATAAATAAGGTTCTGAAGGCAAGAGGTTAAATTAGGGGGAAGAATATGTCAGTATCAATTAAGAATATAATAGAAGATTTGAATCTTGAGGTAGTGAACAGGGGAAAGAGGTTAAATGAAATAAATGTAAGCGATATAAATAGGCCGGGACTTCAATTCAGTGGATTTTACAATTATTTTGCAAATGAGAGGGTACAGGTGGTAGGAAAGGCTGAATGGAGTTTCCTGGATGCAATGCAGTCTGATCTCAGGGAAAAGAGATTGAGAAAGTATTTTGAATTTGACAATCCATGTACTATAATAACTAGAAATCTTGTGCCCCATAAGGAATTTATGGAAAGTGCAATTGAATATAATAGATGGGTACTTAGAACGGACATGATATCTACAAGATTTATAAACAAGCTTATGAATTATCTCGACTATAAACTTGCTCCGGAAACCAGACTCCACGGGGTACTTCTGGATGTATATGGTGTTGGCATACTTATAACAGGTGAAAGTGGAATAGGGAAAAGTGAAACCGCCCTTGAACTTATAAAAAGAGGACATAGGCTGGTAGCTGATGATGCCGTTGATATAAAGGAAATAGATGGAGAACTTTATGGTACATCGCCGTTTATAACTGCTGGAATGATAGAAGTCAGAGGAATGGGCATAATTGATATCTCTGCATTATATGGATTGAGTTCCATTTTAAAGAGAAAAGTAATAAATCTAGTGGTGTATATAGAACAGTGGAGGGAAGATCAGAATTATGACAGGCTTGGTATAGACAAGGAGTATGTAGATATATTAAATGTTCATATAAGAAAACTGACAATTCCTATAAGACCAGGTAGGAATCTTGCGGTTATAATAGAAGCTGCAGCAGCTAATTTCAGATATGGTCTGATTACAAAAGTAACACCTGTGGATGTTATAAGCAGAAGAATAAAACAGGTTGAGAAGGACAGGAATCAAAGAGAATATGAAAACTAAAAATATTATAAGAAAAAATATTGTACTGCTTAGAAATAATTTAGGTACTGTAGAACGTGCAGAATTAGATAACGTCATATTTAAAAAGGTTGTAAATAGCTCCGAGTATAAAAAGGCATCCTGTGTGTTCATATTTGTAAGCTATAAAAGCGAAGTCGATACCCACAGGATAATAAAAGCGGCACTTGCAGATGGAAAAACTGTATGTGTTCCTAAAGTAATATCCAGGGACAAAGGTATGATTGCAGTTCAGATAAAAAAATTTGAGGATCTGGTTCATGGAAAATTCAATATTCTAGAACCTCGTGATGATAAATTTCAAGTATGTAGGTCCCGTATAGACTTGTCATATGTTCCTGGACTTGCTTTTGACAATTGTGGAGGAAGGCTCGGATATGGTGGGGGATATTATGATAGATTTTTAGAAAAGTTGAGGGATGACTGCAAAAAAATCGGTATATGCTATAAATTTCAGATTATAGATAAAGTGCCTGTGGAAGAACATGATATATTGATGGATAAAATGATTTCCAATTAAATGGGAATCACTGACATGAGCTTAAAGTGACTAATAACTATGATTTTTGCATAAAATAACACCATAGTTGTTCTGTTCAACTGGAATGGCTGTATTGGTGGTGTTTTTGTGAGAATAATCGATGTAGATAATGACTTTATAAATGTAAATGCAGTGGATGAAGAGAGCTTGAGAGGCAGATATTATTGGATAGTTGCAAATACAACTGAGATGGAGAAATTAAACAAGTTCATTGAAATTGATGGTGAAAGTATGGAGGACTGCAGGAGTTTCTCTAAAACTTCAAAAATAAGTTTTTTTAACGATTATATTTTTGCAGTTTTCAACGTGCTCAATTGTTTGAATAATATAGTTGTTTCCAGGGAATTAAATGTATTCCTCAGTAAAAAGTATTTGATAACCGTATACAAAGACAACATAGATATATTGAATGAATTGATAAAAGATATCAGGGAATCAAAAAACTGTTTTATATTAAAAGACAAACCTCAGGTTGACATACTTCTGTATTATATACTGGATAGAATAATAATAAGAAATTTTGATATTATATCAAAACTGGAGGCTGAAGTCGATAGGATAGAAATAAAAATATTGAAGGATCCCAAAAAGGAACAGCTATACAGTCTTATAACATTGAGAAGGCAGGTATACAAGGTAAGAAAGTATTTGAATCCACTGAGATATATTGGAGACAGTTTTGTCCTAAATGACAATCTCATAATAGAAAATGACGTCATAGTGTATTTTATAGGACTTAACAAGAAAATAGAAAAACTTATGCTTTCTCTGGAGAGTTTGGTACAGGATCTGGCAATGGTAAGGGAGGCATTTGAATCGGAGGTGGCAAACAAGACAAATGAATTGATGAAAATATTTACTGTTATAACCAGTATATTTATGCCTCTCAACCTTATAACAAGTGTATATGGGATGAATTTGAAAGGAATTCCGTTTATAGATATGGAAAATGGATGTCACTATGTAGTTATGACCATGGGATGTGTAGCCTTCATATTGATATTCATATTCAAGAAAAACAAATGGATCTGATATGCGAACTGGTTTACGGTGAAGCCATGTTATGGAAAATAATTTAAAAGGTTGGTATAATATAGGTGTTTGTATATTTACATAAATATGATATGGATAAGGAGAGATGGCTATGACAAAGGATCTTCAAAAGAAATATGACTATGCTTGGGATAAATATTCAAAAGAGGATTTCAAGGAATTATTCAAGATATCAGATGAATACAAGGATTTTATGTCAAAATGCAAGACTGAAAGGGAATGTACAGTAGAATTTATAGAAAGAGCCGAGGCAAAGGGCTATAAAAATATAGAACAACTGATAAAAAATAAGACAAAATTAAATCCAGGTGATAAAGTCTATGCCAATAATAAAGATAAGACTCTGGCATTATTTGTAATAGGATCACATGATATAGAGGAAGGAATGAGAATACTTGGTGCACACATAGATTCACCCAGGCTGGATTTAAAGCAGAACCCTCTGTATGAGGATACGGATCTGGCCTTGCTTGATACCCACTACTACGGCGGAATCAAAAAGTATCAATGGGTGACTCTTCCTCTTGCAATTCACGGGATAATAGTAAAGAAAGATGGAACAAAGATCAATCTGGTCATAGGTGAGGATGAAAACGATCCTGTGGTAGGTATTTCAGATCTCCTTATTCATCTTTCAGGTGACCAAATGCTCAAAAAGGCAAACAAGGTGATAGAGGGTGAGGATCTTAATATACTGGTAGGAAGTATTCCTGTTAAAGATAAAGATGTAAAAAACAGGGTGAAGCAGAATATTCTCAAGATACTCAACAAAAAATATGACATTGAGGAGGAAGATTTTGTTTCCGCAGAACTAGAGGTCGTACCTGCAGGAAAGGCAAGAGATTATGGTATTGACAGCAGTATGGTAATGGCTTATGGGCATGATGACAAGATATGCGCATATACTTCTTTTGAAGCCATGATGAAAGTAAAGAATCCAGACAAGACATGTGCTGCACTTCTTGTAGACAAGGAGGAAATAGGCAGTGTAGGAGCTACTGGAATGCAGTCAAGATTTTTTGAAAATACGGTGGCAGAGGTTGTGAACTTAATTGGAGACTACAGTGAATTGAAACTTAGAAGGACACTTGCAAATTCAAAAATGCTTTCTTCTGATGTAAGTGCTGCTTTTGACCCAAACTATCCATCTGTAATGGAAAAAAATAATGCTGCTTACTTTGGAAAGGGAATAGTATTCAACAAGTATACCGGGGCGAGAGGAAAATCCGGATGCAATGATGCAAATCCTGAATTTATTGCTGAAATAAGAAAGGTGATGGATGATGCCAATGTATCCTGGCAGACTTCAGAACTTGGAAAAGTGGATCAGGGAGGCGGTGGAACAATAGCATATATACTTGCAAAATATAATATGCAGGTAATAGACTGCGGTATAGCTCTCCACAATATGCATGCTCCATGGGAAGTTGCAAGCAAGGCTGACATATATGAAGCAGTGAAAGGTTACAGCTCGTTTTTGAACAGAATATAAGTTTGTATTTTAAGAACCGGGAAAATGTCTATGTTGCAGTTTCCCGGTTCAGTTTAGTCCCTGACTTATATTGAATTCAGCTTTTTTAAGAAAAGTTCTATTCTGTCCTCTCCAAGGTATACCTGACCAGGGTGGGAAGCATGTTTTGAATCGCCGCCATCTAAACCGTGAAAATCAGAACCTGCAGATATTATCTTATGATATTCATTTGCATAATTTATAAACTTTAAAGTATCATCCTGTGTGTTGGCTGAATATATTGCTTCTATTCCATCGAAAGGCAGTTTTATGATTTCTTCTATATCGACACCTTTTATAAGCACCGGGTGGGCAAGTACTGCCATGGCTTTCATGGATTTTAAAAGAGATATTGCGTCCTCAGTAGTCAGTTTTTTATTTGGAACATAGGCAGGACTATTTTCACCTATGAATTCAGAGAATATGTAATCAAAGCTGTAATTATACCCGGCATCTATTATTGCCTTTGCTATATGGGGCCTCGCAACTACTCCATGAGCATTCTCAAGCATTTTTCTATAGTCCAATTTTATATTAAAAAATTTATATAGATTGCCTACAATTTTTTTTGCCCTGTGTAACCTGTAATCATTCATTTCATGAAGAAAATTCTTAAAAGCTGTGTCAATGCTGTCTGTAGTTTTGAAATAGCCGAGAACATGAACACTTTTCCCTTTATATAGTGTTGAAAGTTCTATGCCTGGAATTATCTTGATTTCCATTAGGATGCTTTGGGAAATTGCTTCTTCTAAGCCTGAAATAGTATCATGATCTGTTAAGGATATTATGTCGAGGCTTTGTTCCTTTGCAAGATTCACAACATCTTTAGGAGAAAATTTTCCGTCTGATGCACTGGAATGTAAATGAAAATCTCCTTTTTTATACAATAAAATCACCTACCCTGTTAAAGTATTCAATGTAATTATTATACTATATTTTTATTAAATTTCTAATTATGATATAAAATAGACTAATTTCATATAATTTTATAGAGTAATAAATTTAAAATAGAACAAACTTATAAATGCAGAACAAAATTTATACACAATAAATTGCAATATAAATTTAGGAGGGATTGTTTATGTCGAACAGTAGAGGAAACAGAGTACTCGTACCACAGGCAAAAGAAGCATTGAACAAATTTAAAATTGAGTCTGCAAGAGAAGTTGGTGTAAACTTAAAAGATGGATACAATGGAGATCTTACTTCAAGAGAAGCAGGATCAGTAGGCGGAAACATGGTTAAAAAGATGGTTGAAGCATACGAACAGGGCTTAAAATAGCATAAAATAGGATTTTGAATTAACCCCGATAAGTAGATAAAGTTAAGCTAAATGTCTTAACATCAACTTATCGGGGTAATTATATTATGAGAAATTATAAAAACGCTATAAAGCTTGTGCTCACACAAGATTAAGGATAATATAGTAAAGTATAGACATTATGTAATGGAGAGATGAAATATGAATAATAACTTTTTAAAAAAATATGCTGAACTTATTGTAAAAATAGGTGTAAATATTCAGGACAATCAAATCCTGGTTGTCAATTCACCTATAGAATGTGCCGAGTTTACGCGATCTGTTTCTGAAATAGCATATAAACAGGGGGCCAGAGATGTAATTGTCAACTGGAGTGATGAGAAGCTTTCAAAGATAAAGTATCTAAATGGCAGAGATGACATATTTGATGATTTCCCTGAGTGGAGAAAAGAACTGTATACAGGATATGCGAGAGAGGATGCTGCTTTTTTGAGCATACATGCATCTGATCCAGAACTTATGAAAGATGTTGATACAGGAAGGATAATGAGGGCAAACAAAGCCGCCAATACAGCTTTGAGAGAATACAGGGGAAGAATCATGTCAGATAAGAATGTGTGGAGTGTAGTATCTGTACCTACAAGAGCATGGTCAAAAAAAATATTTCCAAATGTTCCTGAAGGTGAGGCTGTTGAAAAGCTGTGGGATTCAATATTCGAGACTGTAAGGGTGAAGTGTGATGACCCCATAAGAGCATGGGAAGACCATAAGAAAAATTTAAAGAAGAGAATGAAATTTTTAAATGAAAATAATTTCAAGTATCTTGAATATAGGAATGGTTTGGGAACAGATCTCAAAATAGAACTTCCAGAAGGCCATATATGGCTTGGAGGTTCATCCTTTAGTCCAAGAAGCACGGAATTTATGGCCAATATACCTACTGAAGAGGTGTATACACTACCTCTTAAAAATGGAGTGAATGGAAGAGTGTTCAGCTCCAAACCGCTCAATTACAATGGCAATTTGATCGATAATTTTTCTATTGTATTTAAGGACGGTAAAATAGTGGACTTTACGGCTGAGCACGGCTTTGAAACACTAAAACATATCATTGGAACGGATGAAGGTTCACATTATCTTGGTGAAGTCGCATTGGTACCTTTTGATTCTCCAATTTCAAATTCCAATATATTGTTCTATAATACACTCTTTGATGAAAATGCTTCCTGTCATCTTGCCATAGGTGAAGCATATCCTGTATGTATTAAAGGTGGAGAAAACATGTCTAGAGACCAGCTTGAATCTGCAGGTGTGAATAACTCGCTGGAACATGTGGATTTTATGATTGGGACAGAAGACTTGAACATAACAGGCACAACCCAGAATGGAGATAAAATAGAAGTGCTTAAAAATGGAAATTTTAACTTTTAAAAGTAATACTATATTTCATAGGAATATTACAGCCGATTATAGGGTAAATTAAAATTACAAATTTATTTAACGAGGTGGTACTATGGCAGTAAGAAATGCTATGACTGCGGATTTCTTGCGTTCAGCTTATGGTGGAGAAAGTATGGCTCATATGAGATATCTGATCTGGGGTGAAAAAGCTGAAAAAGATGGTTTCCCCAATATAGGAAGATTATTCAAAGCTGTTTCATATGCAGAATGGGTTCATGCCAGGAATCATTTCAATGTACTCAAAGATCAGCTTGGGGACAGTTCCGTAGCGGCAGGCGGAGTATTTGGATTAACTGATATAGTCCAGAATTTGCAGGGAGCTTTTGACGGTGAAATTCATGAAATAGATCAAATGTATCCTGTATATCTTGAAACTGCAAAGTTCCAGAATGAAAAGGATGCAGAAAGATCCTTCAATTTTGCACTAAGTGCAGAAAAGGAACATGCAAAACTGTTTAAAAAAGCTCAGGATACTGCAAAACAGGGAAAAGACATATATGATAATGAAATATATGTATGCCCAATTTGCGGGTTTACTGTAGAAAGAGAAGCACCTCAGAATTGCCCTGTATGTGGAGCAAGGGCCGAGCTGTTCAAAAAATTTTAAGATAATTACTAAAAAATAGCTTTTGCTTTGGCGATAGCTATTTTTATTTTATATATAAATAATTTTTTGAATTTAGGTAAAGCTATATTATATAATTGAATATTTTTTCTATATAGATTAAGCTTATTAAAATAATTTAATTCGCTTGTTTATTTTAAATTACAATACTATTGTATAAGGAGTGATTATTTGTGAATGATACAAGTGATAACAAGGATAACAGGGAAAGGTCTTCTGTAGGAAGATATATTATCAGATTGATTATTACCGTAATAATATTGGCCATAACATCATTTTTGACACCAGGTTTCAGTATAGCAGGACTCTGGTCATATTTGGCGGCTGCAGTTGTAATAAGTATAATAGATTATCTGGTAGAAAAGTTTATGGGTGTGGATGCATCACCTTTTGGCAAGGGATTTAAAGGATTTGTAATAGCGGCCATAATATTATATTTAACTCAATTTATAGTTCCAAATATGAGGGTTTCAATAATAGGTGCCATTATTGCAGCTATCATAATAGGAATTTTAGATGCTGTATTACCTAGCGGGGTTATGTAGGAAAAATATTTGAAGTTTATAAAAAACGAATACAGATTTCAATTTAGGGGCAATATTCAAAAATATTGCCCCTTTTGATACTTGAGTGTGCTATAATCTATAATAAGAATAATAAGGAAAAAACCAAATACTGATAAGGGGTAATAAAAATGTTTGAATGGAAGGATATATACAGCTGTGGTGTAAAGAGAATAGATGATGAGCACAAAAGGCTTTTTGAAATAGGACAGTCCATATATGACCTTGTAAAAAATCAAGATAATTTTTTGTATACAGATAAGATTTTAGATGAAATTCTGGACAACATAGACAACTTGAGGGAATACACTATTTATCATTTTGAAGATGAGGAAAGACTCATGCAGTTATATGATTACCCTGGATATAAAGCACAGAAGGTAGTACACGATAAATTTATAGATAAAATTGAAAACTTGGATTTAGAATCAATAGAAGAAAATCCTCAGGAGGAGGTTCTAAAACTTTTGGATTTTGTATACAACTGGATAAGTGATCATATTCTGGGAATGGATTTAAAATTAAAAGATTATTTTGAACAGTTAAGACCCTCCAAAATTGTTAAAGTTCATAGTAAATTTTTATCAGGAGAGCAGTAGATGAGAAATATAGAAGATATCTACGAAAGGAGAAAAAGCCATTATAAATGGCTTTCTGAAAGGCAGAATAGTTTTATTAAATTTATAAGTATTGTCAGGCTTTTTATATTTATCGTCGGGTTGGCAGCTGTTATTTTATTATATAAGTACAGCTATATTTTTTTGAGTATAAGTATGGTATTGGTATTTACTATACTTTTTATTGTCTCTGTTAAATTGCATGAAAAGATAGCAAGAAATTTCAAGTTTACCATGAAACTTTATGATATAAATCGTATTTCATGTCATCGCTTGCAGGGAAAATGGATATATTTTGATGATGACGGACATGAATTTAAGGATGAAAATCATAATTATGCTTATGATTTGGATGTATTTGGAAAAGGATCTATTTTTCAGTGGATAAATACCGGAGAAACTTATTATGGAAGGAAGAGGTTGAAGGAGGTATTATCATGCAGACAACACGAGACCGAAGACATATTGGAAAAGCAAGTTGCTATACAGGAACTGGCAGATAAACTTAATTTTAGGCAGAGACTTCAGGCTCAAGCGTATTTTACAAGATGTGAAGAAGGCACATATAATATTTCAGATCTTGTGGATCTGCTTAAATGTTCTGGAAAAGGTATTTATAAAAATCCTTTTATAATAATAGCATTCAAGATAATTCCGTTTGTGAATATGCTTATTCTATTCATGTTTTTTGCACTTCATATGGTGAACAGTTACATTGTATATATGGCAATTATTTTTTCTGTGATACTATTGTGTATTGATTCAAAGAACAGATCTAAAAGTATGGATATTCTATTCAAACTTAAAGAGAATGTAAAATCTTATAAAAAGATTATTGATATGATATATACTGGAAAGTTTTCCTCCGAATATCTAAATAGATTTAAGAAGGTATTTGACTGTGGAGATGCCGGGAACAGCCCCAAAAAAGAGTTTAAACCAATCAGAGAACTGGTAAGAATAGCAAACAATATTTCAGAAAGAAGGAATATGGCATATATATTCCTCAATATATTTTTCCTATGGGATTATCAATGCATGTTTGCTCTTGAAAAGTGGAAAATCAATAGCGGTCATGTACAGGAATGGATTGACATAGTTGGTGAATTTGAAATGCTTTGCAGCCTGGCACTCATAAATTCTGATCATCCAAACTGGGTGATTCCGGAAATCATATCTGATCAACTTGAAATAAAGGCTGAATCTATGGCACATCCGCTTATCAGGGGAAATGCTGTCAGTAACGATTTAAATATGGACAGAAGCTCAAAGATTCTTTTGATTACAGGTTCGAATATGTCGGGGAAAAGTACTTTTTTACGAACGGCAGGTGTGAATTTAATACTTGCCTATACGGGAGCCGCTGTATGTGCTGATTATTTTAGATGTTCCATAATGAATATATATACCTGCATGAGAATAAGTGATAATCTTGATAAAAATGTATCTTCATTTTATGGAGAAATTTTAAGGATAAAATCCATTGTAGAGGCTGCCAAAAGAGGTGAAAATATATTTTTCCTTCTGGATGAAATTTTCAAGGGTACCAATTCAATAGACAGACATGCAGGTGCTAAAATACTAATAAATGAGTTGAATAGCTTAAGTACATGTGGTATGGTATCAACTCATGACCTGGAATTATGTGATTTGGAAAATAAAAATAACAGTAGTATAAAAAATTATTACTTTAGAGAATATTATAAAAACAATAAAATATATTTTGATTATAAGCTTCATAGAGGTATATCCAAGACGCGTAATGCCTTATACTTAATGAAAATGGCAGGAATTGATATTTCCGACAATATAAAATCCGATTAAAAAATCAGGCAAGAATTCTCGCCTGATTTTTTTAACTCATTTAGAAATTATCCGCCAACAGTTCAAAGTATGCTTTTGGATGTGCACAGGCAGGACAGGATTCTGGAGCTGAAGTTCCTTCATATATATATCCACAATTATTACATTTCCATTTATATACTTTGTCCTTAGTAAATACTCTGTCTTCTTCTATGTTTTTAAGTAAAGCTTTGTATCTCTCTTCATGGTGCTTTTCAACTTCAGCAATTTTTCTGAAAACTGTTGCAATTGTGCTAAAACCTTCTTCATCGGCAACTTTTGCAAATGCAGGGTATAATTGAGACCACTCTTCATTTTCTCCTGCTGCTGCTGCTTTCAAATTTGTTTTGGTGTCTCCTAAAGCAACTGGATAGGAAGCGTTTATTTCAACAGCCTCTCCACATAAATCTTCATTTAAAAATTTGAAAAATCTCTTGGCATGTTCTTTTTCGTTATTTGCGGTTTCTGTAAATATGTTGGAAATTTGGACATATCCTTCTTTTTTTGCTGTAGAAGCATAGAAAGTGTATCTATTTCTAGCCTGTGATTCTCCAGCAAAAGCTTTAAGTAAACTTTCTGCAGTTTTTGTACTTTTTAAAGATCCCATAAAATACCTCCTAAAATGTTTTTAGTAGTTATATGAGTACATATAACTATCCAATTACCTACTATATTCAATATATATTTAATAAATCCTTCTAAATGTATAAAAAAAGTATAGTATGAGTCTTAAAATAGTGATTTAGTTTAAAAACTAGATTTAATTTTGTGTAATTATAATATATGATATAATTTATTAGGAAATGACTTATAATAATAACTAGCAAATAATAATTATCATAAACTTACAGATATTGACTAATTGTATGACTTGGTTCATAATGTTAAAAGTAGATTAAGTGTCAGGATAAAGGACTAGGAGGAATAAAATGCAGAATACTTTAGATGATAAATATAAAAATCCAAAGGCAGCCAATGAATTAAAAAGAGGGCTTAAGGCAAGACATTTGAATATGATTGCACTTGGTGGTGCTATTGGTACAGGTATATTTTTAGCTCTGGGAAAAACTATAAATCAAGCTGGACCTGGAGGTGCACTGGTAGCATATATATGTATAGGCATTATGGTATACTTTTTAATGACAAGCTTGGGAGAAATGGCAACTTTTATGCCGGATTCAGGATCATTTGGTACATATGCTACAAAATTTGTGGATCCGGCTCTAGGGTTTGCTCTTGGATGGAACTACTGGTATAATTGGGCTATTACAGTAGCTGCAGAGATGGTAGCAGGTGCGGTTATAATGAAATACTGGTTTCCTTATGTACAATCTGTTATATGGAGTATATTGTTTTTGACAATTATAGTAACACTGAACTTATTATCTGCAAAAGCTTATGGAGAATCTGAATTTTGGTTTGCAGGTATAAAAGTTACTACAGTTATAGTATTTCTGATAACAGGGGTTGCCATGATATTTGGAATATTTAATGGAAATCCTGTTGGAATTGAGAATTTTACTGTTGGAGATGCACCTTTTGTAGGAGGAGGAAAATCCATATTCCTGATATTTTTAATTGCAGGATTTTCCTTTCAGGGTACGGAACTTGTAGGTATTGCAGCCGGTGAAAGCGAGAATCCGGACAAGACAATACCAAAAGCTATAAATACTATATTCTGGAGAATAATATTATTTTATCTTGGAACTATAATTGTAGTAGGCGCATTGATTCCATATACTAAAGCAGGTGTTCAGACAAGCCCATTCACAATGATATTTCAAAAAGCGGGGATATCTGGGGCGGCTTCTCTTATGAATGCAGTTATATTGACATCGGTACTTTCCTGTGGGAATTCAGGTATGTATGCATCTTCGAGAATGTTGTATTCCATGGCTAATGACGGCAAGGCACCCAGAATTTTTGGAAGGGTAAATTCAAAGGGTGTACCTGTGAATGCAGTTATTATTACTACAGTAGTTGCTTCTGCCTGTTTTTTAACAGGAATTTATGCAGAGAGTTCGGTGTATGTATGGCTCGTAGCTGCGTCAGGACTTTCAGGGTTTATAGCATGGCTTGGTATAGCAATATGTCACTTCAGGTTTAGAAGGGCATGTATGGTTCAGGGGAAGGATGTATCAAAACTCAAATATAGGGCTAAATTTTTCCCGCTGGGGCCTATAATTGCATTTATACTTTGTACGATTGTAGTGTTTGGACAGGGTATTACATATTTTCAGGAAAGTAAAATAGACTGGGGTGGAGTAATATCTTCCTATATAGGGATACCTTTATTTCTAATTTTATTGATAGTTTATAAGAAAAGAGAGAATACAAAATTTATAAAGTTAAAAGATGTAGAATTAAATGATAATATTGACACATCAAAATTAAGTTGATATAATTAGTTGCGTGTCAGGTATAAATTCTGAACTTATCAAGAGAGGTGGAGGGGACAGGCCCTTTGAAATCCGGCAACCAGTATGAAAGTGTTTTGTACAATGGTGCTAATTCCTGCAGCGGGAGCTGAAAGATGAGATATTGTTTTGTAATTAAGTCTGAGGTTTTCCTCGGACTTTTGTTTTTTGCTAAGACTTTATATGGGAGGATGAAATATATTGATAGATATTAGTAATATTGGTAAAAGTTTTGGTGGCAAAAATGTATTAAAAGATATAAATCTCCACATAGAAGAGGGCGAGATATTTGGTATAGTAGGACACAGCGGTGCAGGAAAGTCAACTCTTCTCAGGTGCTTAAACGGTCTTGAGACCTATGATACAGGAAGCATAAAAGTTATGAATAAAGAAGTAAAAGACTTAAAAGGCAAACAGATAAGGATATTTAGAAGAAATCTCGGAATGATATTTCAAAATTTTAATCTGCTCAATAGAAAAAATGTGTATTCGAATATATCACTTCCACTTGAAGTGTGGGGTATTGATAAAAATGAAATGAGGAAAACAGTTAATAATTTGCTGCAACTTGTAGGATTGGAAGATAAGGCCGAAAGTATGCCGAGGGAATTGAGCGGAGGTCAAAAACAAAGGGTAGCTATTGCAAGAGCACTTTCACTAAATCCCAGCATATTACTGTGTGATGAAGCTACCTCGGCTCTTGACCCAAATACCACTAAATCAATACTTGAATTGCTGAAAAAAATAAACAGAGAGTTTAAAATAACCATAGTTGTGGTAACACATCAAATGGAAGTAATAAAGGAAATATGTAATAAAGTAGCTATTATTGATGAGGGAGAGATAAAAAAATCAGGTACGGTAGAAGAAATATTTTTGAAACCTGGTAAAAATTTAAAAAAGCTGCTTGGTGCTGATAGCATATTGCCGGATCAGGGAATAAACATAAGAATATTTTTCCCGAAGAATATAAGTCAGGGGAATCTTATAACGTCCATGGCAATAGATTTGAATATAAAATTTTCAATAGTATGGGGAAAACTTGAGAAATTTCGAAGTGATGTACTTGGAAGTCTTGTTATAAATATAAATGAAAAAGATAAAGAGATCATATGTGAATATCTTTCTTCAAGAAATGTAAGCTGGGAGGTTGAATAATATGGGATTTTCAGAAACATTTACAGAAATACTGCTTCCTGCCATTGGACAGACATTATATATGGTAGTTGTGTCTACAATACTTGCTGTAATTATAGGTTTCATACCTGCCATTTTGTTGATAGTGACTGAAGAAAATGGATTAAGGCCTAACAGAGCAGTGTATAAGGTACTTGATGTAATAATAAATTTATTGAGGTCTTTTCCTTTTATAATACTTATGATAGCAATTTTCCCATTAACTAAATTGATAGTTGGCAAAACTATAGGTACTACAGCGGCCATAGTTCCAATTACAATAGCGGCAGCTCCATTTGCAGCAAGGGTAATTGAATCATCTCTTAAGGAAATAGATCCTGGAATAATAGAAGCGGCAAAATCTTTTGGAGCAAGCAATACACAGATAATATTCAAAGTGATGATCAAGGAGGCACTTCCTTCAATAGTTCTTGGAATAACGCTTACAGTTATAAGTATAGTTGGATGCTCGGCTATGGCAGGAACTGTAGGTGGCGGCGGACTTGGAGATGTAGCTATAAAGTATGGATATTATAGATTTGAAACTGACGTAATGATATATACGGTAATAATACTTATAATATTTGTTCAGCTGCTTCAGACTATAGGAAATCTGATATATAGAAAACTTAATAAATAATAGTAGAGTATGGAATGTAACTTCAAGCATGAAAAGCTTGGAGTTATATTTTTTTAAGAATATATATTTTTTATGTTACAATGTTATATAGTAATTATTGAAATGAAAGGGAGGTCTTTAAATGAGCATAGCGGCTTTTTTTGATATAGATGGAACTCTTTATAGAGAAGGACTTATGACTGAAGTATTTAAGAAACTTGTAAAATATGAGGTAATTCCACCTGAAAGATGGTATAAAGAAGTAAAGCCGGAATATGAAAAATGGGATAGAAGACAGGGCAACTATGATAACTATCTTTTGAAAATGGCATATATATATATAGAAGCTATAAAGGGACTTCACAAATCACAGATAGATTTTATAGCAGAAAAAGTAATATCACAGAAAGGGGACAGGGTATATACTTATACAAGAGACAGAATAAAGTGGCATAAAAAAAAGGGACACAAGATAATAACGATATCAGGGAGTCCTGTGGAACTTGTGAGGGAAATGTCGAAAAAATATGGATTTGATGATTACATTGGAGCAAAGTATATTATAGATAGCAATAATATATATACTGGAGAGGTTATACCAATGTGGGACAGTGAGAGCAAAAAAAAATCTATAGAGATGTTTGTTAAAAGATATGACATAGATTTAAAAAAAAGCTATAGCTATGGAGACACAGCAGGTGATTTTGACATGTTGAACATGGTGGGGAATCCTGTATGTGTAAATCCAACCAGAGAGCTCGTAAAAGAAGCGGTGGACAATAAACTGTTGAAGCATAAGATAAAAATAGTAGTCGAGAGAAAGGATATGGTTTATAATTTAGATCCATCGTGTATAGAGTTCATCTAAAATTTTGATGCTGTTATTTCAAGTGCATATTTAAAATGCTATAATGTAATAGTGCCAATTGTAGAAGAATGACGTAAATTTGTGAAAAGAGTGATAAAGTGATAAAAAAATATGATGACATATTTGTAAAGCAGCCTTCATGCGATGAGGCTTTGAAAGTAAATGGGAATATATTTATTTTAAAGGATGCCTTATTTTTTGATCTTGAGCATTATATATATAGAAAACCTATATGTATAGGAGTCTTTGGATGCTGCTTTTATAACTGGGATGCAGAGGTGCTGCAGGTGACCCAGTATATGATAGAGAACAGAAGGGATTCTAGGGACATACTTAAGATGACAGAGAATTATTTTGTGGATATGTGGAACAGAGGTAAGAAGTATATTGTTACGTTCTCTGGCAACAATGATTTTACGGTAATAGACTATTTATTTAAAAAATATAATCTGGAATTTGATATCAAGGAACACTTTTTCCATATTGACCTGCAAAAGCAGTATGAGAAGGAAATACACAGTTCAATAGGACTTAAGGCATTGGAGAAGGAATTTGGCATTGAGAGAAATAGTGATGTTATAAGTGGCTCGAATCTTGCGAGGACTTTCAGCAGGATAATAAAAGACAGCGAATATATAAGAAGGATGCCTGAAGATAAAAAGGAAAAAATACTTTTATATAATGAACAGGATGTAGTTAGCTTGTTTGATATGTATATAAAGTGGAAAAATATTTTTAAAAATTGAAACTAAAAGGAAGGGGATTATTATGATTTTTCGTCCGATAAAGAGCACAAAGGTATATGAGCAGGTAATAGAGCAAATAAAAAATATGATTATTGATGGTACACTTAAAAAGGGTGACAGACTTCCTTCAGAGAGAGAACTTGTTGAAAATCTGGAAGTCAGTAGAACATCCGTTAGAGAAGCAATAAGGGCACTCCAGATTATGGGATTAATAGAATGCAGACAAGGTGAAGGAAATTTTATAAGGCAGAATTTTGAAAATACTCTCCTAGAACCTATATCTATAATGTTTATGCTCCAGGAAAGCAATCCTGAGGAAGTTCTTGAAGTAAGGAAGATAATAGAAATAGAGACTGTAGCGCTTGCGGTAAATAAAATAACAAGTGAGCAACTGGATGACTTGAAGAAAATATCCGATTCATTCAAAGTATGCAAAGATGAAGAGAAAAATGTTAAATATGATAAGGAGTTTCATTATAAAATTGCCAAGGCATCAGGTAATCTTTTAATAATAAATATATTGAATGCCATGTCGTCCATTATGGATTCATTTTTGAAGGATGCCAGAAAAAAAATACTCATAGATGAAAATAATTTAACAGTGCTTGCAAATCAGCATGAATGTATATATGAAGCAATTAAGAGCAAAGATGAAGCGAGAGCTTCTCTGGAAATGAAAAAACATCTGGATTTTACCAATGAGTATCTAAGAAGGAATGTAAATACTTAAAAGTATAATAATTGTTTTATAATTATTGTGGAAATATAAAAAAAATTGTGGTACAATGTAGATAACAAATTGGTAATACCATATTACCAATTTGAAAAATGATTTTATTTTAAATTATTATTTGTTTTTATCAAGAATATAATATATTTTTTAAGACTGATCCTTATAAATGAAATACTTTATAGAAAATGCATTGTGAATTACTTAACAATAAATTTAACAAAATGCATTGATTTTTGACATGACAAAGTAATTTCTGTTCTAAAAATGCATGTAAACGTTGTTGAGCATATGAAAACGATGTTTTGTTGACTGTGAAAACGATGTTAACTTAATAACAATTATAGAAAATTCATAAAAATTATGTTACACTTAAAACATGGTGGTATTACCATAATACATTCTTGGGGGGGATAATAATTATGAATATGTATTTGCTTTTTTTCCATCGCACTGATACTAATAGTTTTGCTAATGGTTCCACCAGGCATATTAAAGATACCCGGACATAGAACCTGGCCTTTTACATTAGTTATAACCATACTTACTTGCAATATTTTAGTATGAAAAATGCCGGCTTTTAACGCGATTACTACAACCTTGAGAGGTGTGGCATTCGCAGTATGACAAATGTTTGAAGAATTGGCACGTGTACTTGGTAGTGTAGAAGATGCATCGATACCACCAATTGAAGACGAAATGTAACTGATATTCTTTTGATTATGATTGAAGAAATGAAGAAAACAAAAGAAGAAGCAAGGTAAAGCTTTTCTGTCCCTTAGTTCTTTAGGTTGGAAACGAAAACAAAATTATGATTTTATACTTGGAGAGAATTATTAAAGAGTCTGAAAATAGTATTAAATAATAAGGAAAACGTTATATGATCAAAATGTGAATGGTAGTGCTAATTAATAAGAAGGCAGTACCATAAGATTGACGGGGGGAAAAAGAAATGTTATTTTTAAAATTTTTATTAGCTATATTACCAATTGTTTGGCTTATAGTCGCATTGGGTAAATTAAAAATGCCAGGACATAAAGCTTGTTCTATTGCACTTGTCATTGCAGTGATTTTAGCTATTGGTTTTTGGAAGTTAAATGCTATTTATACTGTATCAGCAGTACTGGAAGGAATATTAAACGCCCTGTGGCCGATTTGTTTAGTTATTGTTGCAGCCTTGTTTACGTATAACTTGACTTTACGTACAGGTGCAATGGACTCCATAAAAGAAATGCTGGCTGGAGTTTCTACTGATAAAAGAGTTTTAGCATTACTTATTGCATGGGGATTCGGTAACTTCATGGAAGGAATGGCAGGGTTCGGTACAGCAGTTGCTATTCCGGCATCTATGCTCGCTGGTATTGGATTAAACCCAATTGCAGCAGTTGTAGGATGTTTAGTTGTTAATAGTACACCAACTGCATTTGGATCAGTTGGAATACCACTTGTAACACTTTCATCGGTAACTGGAATTACATCTCATGTATTAGCGGCAAATACAGTAATAATTGAAGTAATTCTTACTTTTATCAGCCCATTTGTTTTAGTATGCATTATAGGTGGCGGCATAAAGGCATTGAAAGGGGTACTCCCTATTACGCTGATTTCAGCATTGGCATTTGTAATACCTTGGTATATTACAGCAACAGTAGTTGGAGCAGAATTGCCAAACATAGTAGGTTCTATCTGCTGCATGATATTTACAGTCGTTGCAGCAAAAATCTTTAATAAAAAACCAGAAGACGAGTATTCTATTGAAGTTCAGGATAAAAAAGAAGGATCAGGCTTATCACTGGGTAAAGCAATAAAATCATGGAGCCCATTTATTCTAATATTTGTAATGTTAATACTTACATCAACTTTAGTTCCAGCAATTAATCACGTGATTGCAAAATACAAAACCGTTGCAGTTGTATATGCAGGCCAAGGTGGAAATAAGTTGACTTTTAGCTGGATCAATACACCAGGTGTCATCATTTTTATTGCTGCAATTATTGGAGGTATTATTCAAGGTGCGAAAGCATCAACGATGTTTAGCGTGTTGGTTGATACATTAAAAGCAAACTGGAAAGCAATGGCTACAATTTGTGCGGTTATGGCAGTAGCAAAGGTAATGGGTTATAGTGGAATGATTGCAGATATTGCAAGCCTTTTAGTTGTAGCTACAGGAGGAGCATATCCGATAATTTCCCCACTAATTGGAGCTATCGGGGCATTTGTTACAGGATCAGGTACATCAACTAGTGTTTTATTTGGAGGATTACAGGCAGAGACAGCTCGAGGACTTGGACTTTCTGCACCATGGCTGGCATCAGCAAATGTTCTTGGAGCAGGTATTGGAAAGATGATTTGTCCTCAAGGTATTGCAATTGGTGTAACTGCAATTAATAAACCAGGTTCAGAAAGTAAAGTTTTAGGAAATGTGTTTAAATATTTTATAATTTATGTAGTTATTTCCGGCATCATATGCTTCTTAGGAGCAAAATTTATATAAATTTTAACTAAAATATTAAATAAATGGAGGGATTAATCATGGCTAAAATAGAATTGCCTTATAATAAGAGGAAGATTGAAATTGAAATCGACGATAAAAATCTTGCGGGTGTTTTGGAATCAAAAGCGGGTGAATATAAAACAGATCTGACTGAAGCCGAGATAGTTGAAAAAGCACTTGATAATCCAATAGGTTCTCCCAAACTGGAAGAGTTGGTAAAGGGAAAGAAGAATATGGTCATAATAAGCAGTGACCATACAAGACCTGTTCCAAGTAAGATTATAATGCCGATTCTATTGAAGAGAATAAGAAATGTAAATCCTGATATTGATATAAAGATATTGATTGCAACTGGTTTTCACAGACTTACAACCAAAGAAGAGTTAATAAACAAATTTGGAAAAGAAATTGCGGAGAATGAAAACATAATAGTACATGATTCACGAGATAAAAGTAGTTTAGTGAAAATAGGAACACTTCCATCTGGAGGGGAACTTATAATCAATAAAACAGCAGTAGAAACAGAGCTGCTAATAGCAGAGGGATTTATAGAATCACATTTCTTTGCTGGGTTTTCAGGAGGTAGAAAGAGCATACTGCCTGGAATAGCTTCTGCAACGACTGTTATGGCTAATCATTGTGCTGAATTTATCGCAAGCCCTCATTCAAGAACTGGAATACTTGAAGATAATCCGATTCACAAAGACATGCTCTATGCAGCAGAAAAGGCAAAGCTGGCATTTATAATAAATGTAGTCATAGACAGCAACAAGAAGATAATAAATGCCTTTGCAGGACATAGCAAACTTGCACATGAAGATGGATGTAAATTTGTATTGGATTTATCCAAGGTGTCTAAAGTAGATGCAGATATAGCTATTTCAACCAATGGAGGATATCCTCTTGATCAAAATATATATCAATCGGTTAAAGGTATGACAGCTGCAGAGGCAACATGCAAAGACGGAGGGGTAATAATAATGGTGGCTGCTTGTAATGATGGCCACGGTGGAGAAGGTTTTTATAACAACCTTGCAAATGTTAAAACTCCAAAGGAATATCTTGATACAGTTGAAAAAGTTCCTAGAAATGAAACTGTACCAGACCAATGGGAATCACAAATACTTGCAAGAATATTAAATAAGCATACTGTAATCATGGTGACAGATATGTGTGACCCTAACATTATAAAGAACATCCACATGCAGCATGCATCCACTTTTGAGGAAGCATTGAAAAAAGCATATGATATTGCTGGCAAAGATGCAAAAGTTGCAGTTGTACCAGATGGAGTGGCTGTAATAGTGAGATAAATGAGCTTGATAAGCTAAATAGGTATTAAAAATCCCATCAAAATGTTTTATAATAGATAAGAAAGCAAATAAGCTGAAACAGATTAGATGGGATTTTACATAATATATGTTGAACATATGATGTTATTCAATAATAGATGTAGGACAACTGATGTATGACAACTGATGTATATTTTGCAGAATACTACAAAAAGCTATTTTGAATAGTCATCTTAATATAAAACTTATATAAATATTAAATTTTGGAGGTAGTTTAAATGGATATATTGGTATGTATAAAACAAGTTCCAGGAACATCAAAAGTTGAAGTCGATCCAGTAACAGGAGTATTGAAGAGAGATGGTATAGATTCTAAAATGAATCCATATGATTTATTTGCACTGGAAACTGCACTCAGAATTAAAGAAAAACAGGGAGGAACTATAAAAGTAATAAGTATGGGACCTCCACAAGCTACTGAAGTAATAAAAGAGGCTTATATGATGGGTGCAGATGAGGGAGTACTTTTATCAGACAGAAAATTTGCAGGAGCAGATGTACTTGCAACTTCATATACGATATCCCAGGGAATAAAAAAAATGGGCCATATAGATTTGATTCTCTGTGGAAAGCAGACCACTGATGGTGATACAGCACAGGTAGGACCTGAAATGGCAGAATATCTTGGAATACCGCATATAGCAAATGTGATAAGTATTGAGGATATAAAGGACAATTCAGTAGTGGTTAAAATGGATATGCCAAATACTATAGAAATTGCTGATATAAAATTCCCTTGCCTCTTGACAGTAGATAAGGATATATTTCAGCCTAGACTTCCGTCTTATAGAAAAAAATTGGCTACAAAGGATAGAGAAGTTGGAGTTCTGAGTCTTAAGGATTTTGAAGATAAAGATGAGAATAAATATGGATTGAATGGTTCACCGACCCAGGTTGAAAAAATATTTCCACCAGAAGTAAATACAGACAAAGAGATGTGGAATGGAACAAATGAAGAGCTTGCAGACAAACTTACGGAAAAGCTTAAAGAACTTAAATTCGTTTAAAAAATCATTGCTTGTAAAGATATATTTTTAAATATTTAGGAGGAATTAAAAATGGGTAGATTGGTAGTTCATAATGATAAAGTAAATCCAGAAGTTATAGAAGAATTGCTTAAAATATGTCCTTTTGGAGCTATTGAAGAGAAGAATGGTAAAATTGAGGTAAATGCAGGATGTAAGATGTGCAAACTCTGTGTAAAAAAAGGACCTGCAGGAGTAATGGAGTTTGTAGAGGATAAAGTTGAAGAAATAGATAAGAGCTTATGGAAAGGTATTGCCGTATATGTAGATCATGTTGAAGGAAATATCCATCCGGTTACTTATGAGCTGATAGGAAAGGCAAGAGAACTTGCTGCAAAGATAAATCAGCCTGTATATGCAGTGTTTGTAGGATATGATATAAAAGATAAAGCAGAAGAGCTTTTACATTATGGCATAGATGAAGCTTTTGTGTATGACTACGAAGAACTTGAAGATTTTAGAATTGAACCCTACACTTCAGCTATAGAAGATTTTATAAATAAAGTTAAACCAGGTACTCTTCTTGTTGGAGCTACAACAGTTGGAAGATCACTGGCACCAAGAGTTGCAGCCAGGTTTAGAACAGGTTTGACAGCTGACTGTACGATACTTGATATGAGAGAAAATACAGACCTTGTTCAAATAAGGCCGGCATTTGGCGGTAACATAATGGCTAAGATATTAAATCCAAATCATAGACCACAGCTTGCTACTGTAAGATATAAAGTCATGGATGCACCTTGCAGAACAGAGGAGACTTCGGGAAAAATAAACATAGCATACATGGACAAAAATAAATTCAAGTCCAACATAGATGTATTGAAGGTAATCAAGAAAGTGGTTGAAGAGGATATATCCGAGGCTGATGTAATAGTTGCAGTAGGTAGAGGAGTTAAATCTGAAAAGGATCTGGATATAATAAAGGAACTTGCAGATTTACTTGGAGCTCAAATAGCAACAACTAGACCTCTAATAGAAGCGGGATGGGCAGATCCAAAGAAACAGATAGGATTAAGTGGAAGAACAGTTAAACCAAAACTTATAATAACTTGTGGAATATCCGGGGCAGTTCAATTTGCAGCTGGAATGAACAACTCAGATGTTATAGTCTCAATAAATAAAGATCCTAAAGCGCCTATATTCAATATAGCTCACTATGGTATTGTAGGAGATATATATGAAATAGTACCGAAAATCATAGAAAATATAAAGAACAATTCAGATGCTGTATGCAAGGTAATATAGTATTTCACAAGTCAATTTAAAATTTAGTTTGGAGGGAAAAATATGGAATTAACATATACTCAAAAATATAAAAAATTAGATGATACTGATATAAAATTCTTGGTAGATTTGCTTGGACAAGATAGGGTATTTACTGGTAAAAATATAAGCGATGATTACAGTCACGATGAATTGGGTGGAATTAGCAAGTATCCTGATGCATTGGTTGAAGTTTTGAGTACTGAAGAAGTTTCCAAGATAATGGCATATGCATATGAAAATAATATTCCAGTAGTAGCTAGAGGATCAGGAACAGGACTTGTTGGATCATCGGTTCCTATAGAAGGTGGAATAATGATCAAGCTTACGAATATGAATAATATACTTGAGCTGGATGAGGAAAATTTAACTCTTACAGTTGAACCGGGAGTTCTGCTCATGGAGATTGCCAAGTTTGTAGAAGAGCATGATTTATTCTATCCACCAGATCCAGGTGAAAAATCTGCTACAATAGGTGGAAATGTAAGTACCAATGCAGGCGGAATGAGAGCTGTTAAATATGGCGTAACAAGAGATTATGTCAGAGGACTTGAAGTAGTTCTTCCAAATGGAAAAGTTATACAGGCAGGTGGAAAGGTAGTAAAGAACAGCTCAGGCTACAGTATAAAAGATTTAATATGCGGATCTGAAGGAACTCTTGGTATTATTACAAAATTAGTATTGAAGCTTCTTCCGCTTCCTAAAAAATCAATAAGCTTGCTCGTACCATTCCCTGATTTGGATAAAGCTATAAGTACAGTTCCAAAGATAATAAAATCAAAATCGATACCCACGGCAATAGAATTCATGCAGAGGGAAGTTATACTTGCAGCAGAAGAATTCCTTGGAAAGAAATTCCCTGACAATTCATCAGATGCATATCTGCTTCTTACATTTGACGGAAACAGCAAGGAGCAAATAGAAGCAGATTATGAGAAAGTAGCAGATATATGTCTTGAAGAAGGTGCAATTGACGTATTTATTTCAGATACAGATGAAAGAAAAGAATCAGTATGGTCTGCAAGAGGAGCTTTCCTTGAAGCAGTTAAAGCAACTACTACTGAAATGGATGAATGTGATGTTGTCGTTCCAAGAAATAGAGTTGCAGATTTTGTTAAATTCACTATCGAAGCTGAAAAGAAATTTGATATAAGAATAAGAAGCTTTGGGCACGCAGGAGATGGAAACCTGCATGTATATATACTTAGAGATGATCTTTCTAAGGAAAAATGGGATAAGAAATTAAGTGATGTTTTCGATGCTATGTATAATAAGGCAGAAGAACTTGACGGCCTTGTTTCTGGAGAACATGGAATAGGATATGCAAAGAAAAAATATATATTCCGTCAATATGGAGATGACTATATAAACCTCATGAGGAATATAAAATTAGCTTTTGATCCTAAAAACATATTGAATCCAGGAAAAGTTTGTGAATAGAATAATTAAAATTGCTTGTATGTATATTTAAAATAGATATTTGCTATTTACCTCTAAAATAACAAGAAGGGAATCCTGTAGAGTTCTACAGGATTTCTTTCTTGTTATTTTATATTTCAAGTAATAATTATGTTTGTATATGGTTAAACTATTTTTGAAAGATGGGAAGGAGGCAATTTTTATTATGGCTTCAAACAAGGATGAAAAGTTAAATCCAGAACAAAAGAAATATCAGAAATTTGCTGAAACCAAAGTACCCAAAAGAAAGGCACTGAGAAATTGTATAAGAGCCTTTATAGTGGGAGGGTCCATATGTGTGTTTGATCAGTCACTTCAATTTATGTTTATAAAATACTTTAAATTCACTGAAGAAACTGCAGGGAATCCAGCTTCAGCTATACTTATAATAATAGCCGCAGCCTTGACGGGGTTTGGAGTTTTTGACCATATTGCCCAATGGTCAGGCGCAGGAACATCAGTTCCCATTACGGGCTTTGCCAATTCAATTGCTTCTGCAGCCATAGAACATAGAACAGAAGGGTATGTTCTTGGAGTTGGAGGAAATATGTTTAAAATAGCGGGTTCTGTTATAACTTTTGGAGTGTTTTCTGCATTTGCAGTATCCATAATAAGTATATTAATAAAGTGGTTAGGTGGTATGATATAAAATGCTTTTAGGAAGGCAGTCTTTTATTTTTCAGTCTAAACCTGTAATATTGTCACATGCAGCCGTTGGGGGGCCTTTTGAGTCAAAAGGTGCTTTGGCTGATGAATTTGACAGGCTTTTCGCTGACATATGGCTTGGGCAGGACAGTTTTGAAAAGGCTGAAAAGAAACTTTTGGAAGAGTCCTGTAATCTGGCTATAACGGCATCGGGTGTAAAGAAGGAAGATATAAATTTTTTTATAAGCGGAGATCTGATGAATCAGATAATAACAAGCAGCTTTGCAGCAAGAACTCTTTCAATTCCGTTTCTTGGAGTATTTGGCGCCTGCTCAAGTTCTATGGAGGGATTGGCTACTGCCTCACTGCTTATTGACAGTGGTTCGGCAAAGTATGTACTTACAGGTACTGCAAGCCATAATGCAGCAGTAGAAAAACAGTTCAGATACCCAACAGAATATGGAAGCCAGAAACCGCCAACCGCCCAATGGACTGTAACGGGTTCTGGCTCAGTAGTATTGGGCAAATCAGGAAATGGACCAAAAGTGACTTCTGCTACAATAGGAAAAGTCACTGATATGGGCGTATCTGATCCATTCAATATGGGGGAAGCAATGGCGAAGGCAGCTGTAGAGACTATTGAGACTCATTTCAAGGAATTGAACAGGGATACGTCCTATTATGATATTGTGGCAACAGGAGACCTTGGGAAAATAGGACATAAAATTGCGGAGGAACTCTTGAAAAAGGATGGAATTCAGTTTAAACCAGGGGTATTCAAGGACTGTGGAATGCTCGTATACAGTGATGATCAGCCTGTTTTCTCAGGTGCAAGTGGATGTGCCTGCTCGGCAGTAGTTACCTATGGACATTTTCTTAAAGAAATTGAAAGAGGAAAATTGAACAGAATTCTAATAATAGCAACAGGTGCATTGATGTCTCCAATGTCATATCAGCAGAAGGAAAGTATACCTGCTATTGCACATGCAGTTTCCATAGAAAAATAAATATAACTCAGTTTACTACTTAGTTTCAAAAAGAGGGTGTATTGTTTTGGAAAAGTTTCTTTGGGCTTTTTTGGTAGGAGGGGGTATATGCATTGTAGGACAGATAATGATGGATGTATTTAAGTTGACTCCCGCACATACTATGACTACATTTGTAGTTATAGGTGCCATATTGGGAGGACTAGGATTATATGAACCTCTGATAAAATTTGCAGGAGCAGGTGCTTCGGTTCCAATTAGTAGTTTTGGTAATGCTCTTGTAAAGGGAGCTCTTATGGAAGCACAGAAATATGGAATAATAGGGGTGCTGACCGGGACCTTTGAAGTTACAAGTGCAGGTATATCGGCAGCTATAATTTTTGGTTTCATAGCATCACTTATATTTAAACCAAAAGGATAGAAATTAATGGTATTTTTAAAGTGTTGACAAATTCCAAAAATAGATTTAAAATTAATATCAATGAATATGATTTTTAAATTCTATGAGCAGAAGTAGTAGATATCATAAGTTTAGTTAAAGAGAATCTAGGGTGGTGAGATCTAGATACTATAACTGATATTGAATGGGTCTGTGAGAAGTAATGTGAACTTGATAGTAGCAGATAACCGGTATCCTACCGTTAAAAAGGCGGAGTATTGAGATTATTCTCTGTACTTTATGAGTTGAGTTTTATATTTGGATGGCTTAAGAATGTTGTGCATTTCTTCCTGATTAGGAGAAATGTTTTTCTATTCTTGATATAAAGCTAAGATGGGTGGTACCGCGAAAAAGACATTTCGTCCCAGATTGGGATTATAATGTCTTTTTATTTTTATATTTAGGAGGTAATGAACTTGATATGTATAGAACTGAATGAATTTGAAAGATTAAAAAAACAAAATACAGCATTTCCTGTTGCCTGTGAATTAAATGGAGATGAGATAACACCTATAAATATATTTTATGGTTTACAAGGTAAAAATAAAATTATTATGGAAAGTGTTGAATTTGACAAGGATAAGGGAAGGTACTCTTTTATAGCTTCTGATCCTTATATGAAGATAAAAGGCTTTAAAGGTAATGTATATGTAGAGAAAGAAGATTCAGGTTTTATGGAGAAAGGCAGGATCATGGATTTTGTAGAAAAATATATGGAAATAAACTATAATTCAGATGTACTTGACATACCATTTACAGGAGGAGCAATTGGATATGCAGGTTACGATGTAATAAAACAATATGAAAATATAAGTGACAACAATATAGATGATTTAAAAATACCTGAAGCATGTTTTATGTTTTATAAAACATTTATATGTTATGACCATTTAAAACATAGAATTATTTTAGTATATAATGTGTTTCCGGAAGACGATACTGAATACTCTGAAATTACACGTTATTTAAAAGAGATGTATATACAAATTACTAGCGGAACACATATTCATAATATTCATAATAATTATAATAAGGTAAAAATAAATTCAAATTATACAAAAGACGAGTTCTGTAGAAATGTAGAAAAGGCCAAGGAATATATAAAAAAGGGAGATATATTTCAGGTGGTTGTTTCCCAGAGACTTAAATGCAGAACTGATTTTGAGGCATTTGATATATATAGAAAATTAAGATATGAAAACCCATCACCCTATCTGTTTTATATGGATTTTGATGACTTTCAAATTATAGGATCTTCACCTGAAAGACTTGTGAGTGTACAAGATGGTGTAGTAAGTACAAATCCTATTGCAGGTACAAGAAAAAGGGGAGCCAATAAGGAAGAAGATGAAAAACTGAAAGATGAACTTATAAATGATGAAAAAGAACGTGCAGAACATGTTATGCTAGTTGATCTTGGCAGAAATGATATAGGAAAAGTCAGCAAGTTTGGAACCGTTCAGGTCACAAAATTTATGAAGGTGGAAGAATATTCTCATGTTATGCATATAGTTTCAGAGGTTGAAGGCCAATTAAAAAACAACATATCCAGCTTTGATGCTTTCACGACGTGTATTCCAGCAGGTACGGTTTCTGGGGCACCTAAAATAAGGGCCATGGAGATAATCGATGAAATTGAAAACAGAAAAAGGTTGTTGTATGCAGGAGCTGTAGGATATTTTTCCTATAATAAAAATATGGATACATGTATTGCCATCAGGACATTGGTTCTCAAAGATAAATGTGCATATATACAGGCAGGTGCGGGAATAGTTTATGATTCAAATCCGGAGGAAGAATACAATGAATCCATCAATAAAGCCAGAGCACTTATGGAGGTGATATAGTTGATACTTGTTATAGATAACTATGATTCATTTACCTACAATCTATACCAGTATGTGGGGGAATTCTATCAGGATATAAAAGTAGTCAGGAATGATGAAATTGAAGTGGACGATATTGAGAAAATTAAGAATCTTCAGGGGATAATAATATCTCCTGGACCAGGTACGCCAGATGATGCAGGAATATGTATCGAAGTGATAAAAAAATATGGCAGATGTATACCAATTCTCGGAATATGTCTTGGACATCAGGCAATAGCCAGGGCATTTGGTGGAAATGTAGTTAGAGCGAAGGAGATAAAACACGGAAAGACCTCCATGATAGATCATGTAGACAATAAGTTGTTCAAAAAAATCAAAACCCCAATTAGGGTAATGAGATATCATTCCCTGGTTGTTGAGAAAAGTTCAATAGAATCCGAGTTCATAAAGACGGCTGAAAGTGAAGACGGTGTGCTTATGGGTATTAAACATAAGAGTTATCCTATATATGGATTACAGTTTCATCCTGAATCCATATTGACTGAATGTGGACATGATATAATAAAAAATTTTTTGCAGGAGGTATGTTATGTTAAATAAAGCTATAAAAAAGGTTGTATCAGGTATTGACTTGTCTGAAGCTGAATCGGAAGAGGTCATGAATAGTATAATGAGTGGAAAAGAGCCGGTTTCTACTGTTTCAGGGCTGTTAATAGCTTTGAAGATGAAGGGAGAATCAATTTCCGAAATAACGGGTTGTGCCAGAGCTATGAGAAAAATGGCGGTACCTGTAAAGTTGAAATCTGATTATGCCATCGATACTTGCGGAACCGGGGGAGATGGTGGAAAGACTTTCAATATATCTACTGCAGCCTCCATTGTAGCAGCTGCAGGTGGAGTAAAAATTGCAAAACATGGAAATAGGGCAGTATCCAGTAAAAGTGGAAGTGCAGATGTTTTAAATGAACTTGGCATTGATATAAATCTTGACAAGTCAAAAGTTGAGAAATCCATTGATGACATAGGTATGGGATTTTTATTTGCACCCATGTATCACAGCGCCATGAAAAATGTGGCTGGTATCAGAAGAGAACTTGGTGTCAGGACAATATTCAACATACTGGGGCCCATTACCAATCCTGCCTTTGTACAAGGACAGATATTAGGAGTATATAAAAGAGAACTGACAAATCCTATAGCACAAGCTCTGAAAAATTTGGGAAGCGAAAGAGTTATGGTAGTTCATGGGAAGGATGGACTTGATGAAATTACAACTACTTCACTTACATATGTAAGTGAACTGAAAGATGGAGAGATAAAAGATTATACAATAGATCCTGAAGAATATGGCATGGAAAAGGCAAGTAATAAAGACATATGTGGAGGAACTGCAAAACAAAATGCAGATATAATTATAGATATATTGAAAGGAAGAAAGGGGAAGAAAAGAGATATAGTAGTACTAAACAGTGCAGCCGCTCTTTATGTAGGCAAAAAAGCCCAAAATATAAAAGAAGGTATTGATATGGCAAATGAACTTATTGATTCAAATAAAGCTTATGAAAAATTGCAGGAAATATTGAATTATAGTAGGGGATGATTATTATGATACTTGATGATATAGTAGCATCAAAAAAGAAAGAAATTGAAGTTAGAAAGAAAAATAAACCTCTTCAGGGTATTATAAGTGAGCTTGACAAGTCAAATAATTCATACTCAATGGATTTCAGGGGAGCACTATCTAAAGACAATATATCCATTATAGGTGAGATAAAAAAGGCATCTCCGTCCAGGGGAGTAATAGTTGAAGATTTTTATCCTGAAAATATAGCCAGAGTATATGAAGAATTGGATATAGATGCAGTATCCGTACTTACAGAAGGAAACTATTTTAAGGGAAAGGATGAATACTTGAAGTCAGTTAAGAACATAGTTTCAAAGCCTGTTCTTAGGAAGGACTTTATTGTAGATGAATATCAGATTTACGAGTCAAAGCTTCTGGGAGCGGATGCCATACTCTTGATAGTTGGAGTTTTAAACGAAGAAATCCATAAATTTTATAAATTAGCATCCAGTATGGGTCTTCAATGCATTGTGGAAGTTCATAATAAAAGAGAACTGGACAGGGCATTGGATATAGATTCTAAAATAATTGGAATAAACAACAGAAATCTTGAGAATTTCACTGTAGATTTAAAAAATACAGAGGATTTAATTAAATATATAAATCAAAGTATCACTGTGGTTTCTGAAAGTGGAATTAAGACTTCAGAGGATTTTAAGTATATAAAGAGTCTTCCTGTAAATGGAGTTTTGATAGGGGAAGGATTCATGAAAAGACTTGACAGTATTGATGATATGAAGGAGTTCATAGATGATATAAAAAATAATTGACAGACTGGAGGTGAAAACTGGATATTGATAAAAATAAAGATATGTGGATTGAGAAGAATAGAAGATGTTGATTATATAAACAAATATAAACCCGATTATGCAGGATTTGTATTTTCAAAAAGTAATCGCAGGATAAACCTGGAACAGGGGAAAAAACTTATATCCAGATTGGATGCAGAGATTAAAACTGTGGGAGTTTTTGTAGATGAATCACTTGAATATGTTAAGAATATTTCGAATATACTTGAACTTGATGTAATTCAATTTCATGGTTCTGAGGATAATGAGTATATGAAATACTTTAAGAAGTTTATAATATGGGAAGCAATAAAAATAAGAGATAAAAGTGATATTTTAAATTTAAATTATAGATATGCAGATGGAATAGTTCTGGATAATAAAACAGCAGGAAGTGGAAAAAGTTTTAAATGGAACATTGCAGGGAATTTTAAATTTAATGGAGATTTAATACTTGCAGGTGGACTTGATCATGAAAATGTGGAAACAGCTGTAAACATAATAAAGCCTGATATTGTAGATGTTTCAAGCGGAGTTGAAACTTCTGGATATAAAGATTCGGATAAAATAAGAAAATTTATTGAGAAAGTGAGGAACATAGAGTGATTGGAAGATTTGGAAAATTTGGAGGACAGTATGTCCCAGAAACTATAATGAATGCAATTATTGAACTGGAAGAGGAATACAATAAGGCAAAAAATGATGAGAATTTTGTAGAGAAATTCAAATACTATTTAAAGGATTATGTAGGAAGGGAGTCACCTTTGTACTATGCAGAAAATCTGACTAAAAAACTTGGTGGGGCAAAAATATATTTCAAGAGAGAGGATTTAAACCATACCGGTGCCCACAAGATAAACAATGCTTTGGGGCAGGTGCTTCTTGCAAAGAGAATGGGTAAAAAAAGAGTAATTGCGGAAACAGGTGCGGGTCAGCATGGGCTGGCTACTGCAACCATAGCTGCAATGTTCAATATGGAATGTGAAATATTTATGGGTGAGGAAGATATAAGAAGACAGTCTCTCAATGTTTTTAAGATGAAAATACTTGGTGCAAAGGTTACATCTGTTACAGCAGGAACTGGTACACTCAAGGATGCTGTAAATGAAGCTATGAGAAACTGGGTTACAAGAATAGAAGATACTTTTTATGTTATAGGAACAGTAATGGGGCCTCATCCTTATCCGACTATTGTAAGGGACTTCCAGCGGGTTATAGGGGATGAAGCCAGAAGGCAGATATTTGAAAAGGAAGGAAGACTGCCTGACTGCATTGTTGCATGTATCGGCGGTGGAAGCAATGCCATGGGTATATTCTATCCTTTTGCAGAGGATAAGGATGTAAGACTTATAGGAGTGGAGGCAGCTGGAAAGGGAATTGATACTGACAAGCATGCGGCAAGTATAACAAAGGGTTCTGTCGGTGTTATCCACGGCATGATGACATATGTACTTCAAGACAATGATGGACAGATACTCCCTGCATATTCAATTTCTGCCGGACTGGATTATCCTGGCGTAGGGCCGGAACATGCATACTTCCATGATATAGGAAGAGCGGAGTATGTAACGGCCAATGACAGTGAGGCGGTAAATGCTTTTATGGAAGTATCGAGAACAGAAGGAATAATACCTGCACTGGAGAGCTCACATGCTCTTGCATATACTATAAAACTAGCTCCAACACTGTCAAAGGATAAAATTATAATTGTAAACATATCAGGAAGAGGGGACAAGGATATGAATACCATAGCTAAAGTAATGGGGGTAAATCTGGATGAATAGAATAGATGCAAAATTTAAGAAATTAAAAGAAAAAAATGAGAAGGCCATGATATCATTTATAACTGCAGGAGATCCGGACTTTGAAACTACGGCAGAACTTGTATACTCCATGGAAAAAGGAGGAGCAGATATTATAGAACTTGGAGTGCCTTATTCGGATCCAATAGCAGACGGACCTACAATACAGAAATCTTCTGCCAGATCTCTCAAAAATGGCACAACCATATCAAGGATAATGGACTGTGTAAAAAATATACGATTGAATACTGAGGTGCCACTGGTATATTTGGTATACTATAATTCAGTATTCAAATATGGAATTGAGAAATTTATAAGTCAGTGTAGAAATGTAGGAATTGATGGAATAATAATACCAGATCTACCAATAGAAGAAAGAAAGGATATTCTTAAAATTGCCGATAAATATGAAGTAGCACTTATTCCTCTAATAGCACCAACTTCAAAGGAAAGAATAAAGAAGATAGTAAGCAATGCCAGCGGATTTATCTACTGTGTTTCAACAAATGGAGTTACTGGTGCAAGAGATAAAATAAGTACAAACATGGATGGATATATGGATGTAGTATCAAAGTATACAGATATTCCTAAAGCTATTGGTTTTGGTATATCCAGTCCTGAAATGGCTAAGGAACTTAAAAAATATTGTGATGGTATAATTATAGGAAGTGCAATCGTAAAGAAAGTTGATGAAATTGAGGATAAAAAAGAAATGTTTGAAAATGTCGAAGGGTTTGTCAAAGATGTAAAGGCAGTATTATAGGAAATTTGATGTGAGCAGGGCCATGATTTCTTAGTTAATATATAATTATGAAATCATGGTTGCTGCTTTTAATTTATATAATAAATATTATGTAAATTAAAAATAAAAGTAAACAAACAACAAAAAATAGATACTTGTAAGTATGCTAAGAGAGTAATATAATGGTAATTACAGGGGGTGAAGGGAAAATGAATAGTATAAAAGTTGTAATAGATAGATTTGAAGGTCCTTATGCTGTATGTGAAAAAGATGACAGGACTATGATGGATATAAAAAGAATAAATATACCGATGAATGCAAAAGAAGGAGATGTATTGAAAATAGAGGGAGATTCTATAATAATAGATGAGGAAGAGACGAATAAGAGAAAAAAGAACATAAATGAACTAACAAAAGATATTTGGAAATGATAAACAGTAAAAAGAAGAAATAACTTTTTAAGATTATCTCTTCTTTTTACTGTTTATATTGTATACAATTTAGTGATTTTAATGTATGGTTTTTTTCTTGAAACTCTTACCAGTTACATCTACATTACCTATAGTAATAAGAGCTTGTTTATCAAAACCATTTACTATGGATTTAAGCTTGGCTATCTCAAGACGTGAGATTATTACAAATATTACATTGGTAGGTACATTGGAATAGGCTCCTTTTCCTTCTAAAAGAGTTACACCCCTTCCCAATCTAGCGAGAAGGGCATCGGTTATTTCTTTATATTTATCTGAAATTATTATAACCGATTTTGATTCATCAAGGCCTTCGGATGTTATATCGATCATTTTAAATGCAATAAAATAAGTAACGAGGGAATACATAGCTCTATCCCAACCGAATATGAGGCCGGCACTGCTTAATATAAATATATTGATGAACATAACTATTTCCCCTACTGAAAACCCAGTTTTTTTGTCAAAGATTATTGCAACAATTTCGGTACCATCTGTAGATCCACCATTTCTTATAACAAGACCTACTCCAATTCCAAGAAGTATACCTCCGAATATTGAAGCGAGCAAGGTATCATTGGTAAAAGCGTTCAAGTTCTTAAAAACTGATACCATTATTGAAAGAGAGCATACAGAAAATAATGTTGAGATTGTGAATGTTTTTCCAATATGTTTATAACCGATTATTAAAAAAGGAATATTTAATATGAAAATAAATAGTCCAAGAGGTAATCCTGTAATATAACCTGCCATAATGGATATACCAGTTATCCCTCCATCTATTACATTATTTGGAATCAGAAAAAGTTCCAGACCTATTGAGGCTAGAGTTGTTCCTATATACATAGCTAGAAATTTGGTTATCATTGTAATTGTTTTATGGTATTTTTTTGACATTAGATCACATCCTTTATTTAGACTTTTATTTATATACAAATTTTATTAACAATATTGCTAATATATTAAATAATTATATATTAATTATATATTAACTATTTATGACATGTCAAATAAATATAAGTCTTTTTACATAAATGATAAATAACTTTACAAATATGATCTAAAATCAATTTGTTTTATAGAAAATTATGCAGATATATTATTTTTGTTGTTCCATTTACCACATCTGTCACCAAAGAAACCTATTATTTTATTACTTCCAAGTATTTTAATTATTTCACATCCATTTGAACATCCAGTGCAGTGGAAACTTTTTGATATAAAATCTGTGGCAACAAGATTAAATCCCTTGAATTTTGTTTGACTTTTTGTTTTTTCCATATTTTCTTTTGCAAGAATTGCAGCACCTATGGCTCCCATAACTTTGTAATTTAGGGGGACAGTTATATTGCAGCCCAATGCTTTTTCAAATGCAGATTTCATACCTATATTTGCAGCAACGCCTCCCTGGAAAAATATATTCTCCTTTATATCTTTTCCTTTTGCAACATTGCTTAGATAATTTCTAACAAGAGCATTACAGAGACCATTTATTATGTCACTGTTACTGTAACCTAATTGCTGCTTGTGAATCATATCCGATTCTGCAAATACAGCACATCTGCCGGCTATTCTTACTGGAGAATCGGATTTAAGAGCATAAGTACCGAATTGTTCTATAGGTATATCTAGTCTTTCAGCTTGCCTGTCGAGAAAAGATCCTGTTCCGGCAGCACATACTGTATTCATTGCGAAATCAGAAACAATACCTTTATTCAATATTATTATTTTCGAATCCTGACCTCCAATTTCAATTATGGTTCTCACATTTTTATCCATATTGAGTGCGGCTACGGCATGACAGGTTATTTCGTTTTTTATCATATCGGCCCCTATGATTGATGAAGCTATTTTTCTTCCACTTCCAGTGGTTCCAACAGCTTTTATCTGTGAATCATTGTATTTAGTGCAGAGCAGCCTGAATCCTTCCTGAATTGCATTTATTGGTCTTCCTTTTGTTCTCAAGTATATTGATTCAATTACATCTATGTTCTCATCTACTATAACGATATCAGTACTAACTGATCCTACGTCAACTCCTATATAATACATTTGCTTTTTCTCCTTTCAAGTAAATCTAAAAAAGCTTCAATTCTTGTAATATAGCCATCCTCTCCGGTAAGTTCATCTACAACAAGGGTGAGTATTGGCAAATCTTCATTTCTTGATATGGTTGGCAATATGGATTTAGATACTATTTCAGGCATACATCCCATTGGAAAAATTTGAATAGCTCCGTCAAGTCCATCTTTTTTGGCAATCATTGCTTCACCGATACACTCTCTAGCATGCCCACCTATGTAAAAGGGGAGATACTTTTTAGAATAACTTCTTATTCGGGGAGAGTTCAATTTTAAAACGGATAAAAGTGTATTTTTTATCCACCAGCTCGGGGTCAGGTACCTTGTTACAGAAGTACCATAATTTAAAAGTTTGTCTTCGATAAAAAGATTTGAAAAAGGTTCAATTATTGTGTATATTTCTCCGATTACAGCTATTCTAAGTGGATTTTTGTTTTTATCTACTAAAATACCATCCAGTTTATTTTTGTAATATTTCAAGGTGGATAACATCTTATATGGAGAATTGCATTTAATTGCGTCTTCTTTACATTGTCTTAGGATACTTTTACATTCACCTGTATTAATTTCGTAGCCTGACATATATTTTGCCTTTTTTTCGATGGAATCTATTAAATTTATTATTTTAAGTGCGGAAAACAATACTTTCAATTTTTCGTGGGTTGATTTGCTGCTTTCATTATTTATTTCGGATAATCTTCTCATAAATTCTTTTGTTCCTATATCACCAGGTGAGTCTATAACTATAAAATTCAAATTATATCCCAAATTTTTCAGAACATTCATTTGAAGTTCGCAATATTCCCCAAATCTGCAGGGACCGCAGCTTCCAACCAGAAGTATTGTATCAGCTCCTTTTTTTATACTTTCAATGTATGAACCTATCATTATTTTAAATGGCAGGCAAATTTCTTCCGGTGAATAAAGACATCCATTTTCCAATATGGTTTTATTGCTTTTGGGTGGCAGTACATAATCTATATCAAGTCCATCAAAAACAGCTTTTGCTGCAAAAATAGTGTTTCCAAGGTTTGGAAAAGTTATTTTCATTTTACGCATCTCCTTTTTAACATATCGGAGAAAGCCTCCAATCTAGTATCAAATCCGGCCTCACCGGTTTGTTCATCTATTTTAAGCACCAACATGGGAAAATCACCAAGTTTATTTTTTATCAATTCAATTATTACGGAATCTATACCACAAGAAAAAGAAGATATATACACGATTCCATCTACTTTTTTATGAGCTGCCATATAAGTGGAAAAACCATATGAATTTTTTGCAAAGGTCCAAAATGGTCTTTTAAATAAACTTTTAGATTGATTGTCTATATCGGACTTGCTTAAATGTTCTTCTGTAAGCAGGCCTATGCCAAGTGCAGTTAATTTTTTAACTACATTCATATTTGCAAACTTATCATATATATTATATGGATGACCTACCAATGCAACTTTTATTGGAGAAGAATCATCTCTTACACCAGGTTTAAAATCCATTTGTGCTTTTAATGCAGTTTTATAGGCAAAATTTATTTTCAAAATATTTTTGGTAAACACCAATCCTGTTTTTCTAATCCATGGTTTGAACTTAGATTCTGAAAAAGCATAAATAGGGGTAGAAATAGTGGGGGGCATATCAGGTATGCTGTTTTCAACCATTTCAGGCAAACCGCAAAATTTTGGACAAATAAATTCCTTTTTATTTAGCTGCATTATTCTGGGAATAAGTATAATATCGCATGTATCTTTTATATAGGCCACATGTCCATGAAATATTTTTATAGGAAGGCATGCTTCATCTACACAGTATTTGGTGCCTAGATTAAGTATTTTTTCATTTGTATTAGGGGATACTATGATCCTGGCACCTAATTCTGTAAAAAATGTGTTTAAAAAAGGGGAATACTTACAATATAACAATCCATTTGGTATACCAACTATCATATAAATATTCTGCTAATAAATTGGTCTATTAGATTAGCAGAATGCCTCCTTTACTAGTATAATTATAAATTCCACATCAATCTATTAGTATATTTTACCTCATTATACAAAAAGTATACAAAATTATAAATAAAAAAATCAATTTATTTAAAAGTAAAATTTTTAAAATGTCTTTAAACAAGTAAAAATACTATTTAAAGACATTTTTATTTTTTTATTTTCAAATAAGCCCATAAAAATTTTGCATAATAGTACAATATATTCTAAAATATTATGTGATATAAAAATAAGTAGAATAAGGGAGTAAAAGGGCTAAAAATGAATGCACAGCCTTATTAACATATTGTGGAAATATATTGATTTTACAAGTACCCACTTATTTTCCACAATGTGTTAATAACGTGATTTTTAAAAATGAATTTTAGACAACAAGAAAAATCATTTTTAATTTAAGTTAAATTGCAGATCAAATGAGAATATTATCAATTGAATAAGCAATAATATAAAGTCGATATTTCATAGACAAAATAATTATTATTTATACAATAAAAGTAGTTCTTTAATAAAGTTAATAAAAAATTAACTTTATTAAAGAAGGATTTATTATTGATTTATAGAAATTTATAATAAAGTAACTTCGCTAAATAACCATTTAGCGAAGTTGAATGTATTTATGAGGAGGGGATTGCTGAATGCAGTACAATCTTGAACATGTATATGACAAGGCGCTGCCCAAGTGTCTGAATGATTTTCTGAATTACCTTGGAACTATACGTGGAAAATCAAAAAATACTCTGGATGGTTATAAAATTGACTTAACAATGTTTTTTAGATTTCTGAAGCTATATAGAAACTTGGTTCCGGAGAATTGTGATTTTCAAAAAATATATATAGCAGATATAGACAATGAATTTTTAAACAGTGTGAATTTGAGTGACTTGTTTGCCTATATATCTTTTGCGGAAAAATACAGGGAAAATGGAGCTTATGCCAGGGCCAGGAAAGTTGCCTCGCTCAAATCATTTTTTAAATATTTATATAATAAGTCCAAAATTATATCTGAAAACCCTGCTGATGAGCTTGAATCTCCGAAAATAGACAGAAGAAATCCTATATATCTTACACTTAGTGAGAGCAAGGAGCTTTTAAAATCAATAGATGGAAAATTCCAGGAAAGAGACTATTGCATGATAACATTGTTTCTTAATTGTGGAATGAGACTTTCGGAATTGTGCGGTATTAACATATCCAATATAAAAGATGATACTTTGACTGTTATAGGAAAGGGAAACAAAGAAAGAACTATTTACTTGAATAATGCATGCTTGAAAGCACTTAACCGATATCTTGCTGTTAGAAATCTAGAATATGATAAAATAAAAGATAAAGATGCCCTTTTTATAAGTAAAAATTACAGTAGAATAAACAAAAGATCCGTAGAGATGATCCTGAAAAAGTATTTAAAGAAGGCTGGTCTTGACGACAAGAAATATACCCCGCATAAATTGAGACACACTGCTGCAACTCTGATGTATAAGTACGGTAATGTGGATATAAGAAGTCTTCAGAAGATACTAGGCCATGAAAATGTATCTACTACTCAGATATACACACATGTAGATGATGAAAAGTTGAGAGAAGCTGTAAATTCCAATCCACTTAGCGATGAAGATGATTTTAAATAGGAATCAGACCTTTATTCGGACTGATTCCTATCATTCCCCGGCTTTTTTTGTATTTTAATGAATCCGGGATATTCTTCATGTGCCAGTTTTTTAAAATTGTTTTCATTCTCCAAAATTTCTGATAAACCATCTATATCTTCTATATATTGAACGGAATATTTATCAAAAACATCTGAACTATTTTTATCGTGTTCGTCATTAGAAAATTCGTTTGATAAATGAGAACCGACCTTGCTAATGGGCTCTTCTGGATCATTATCTTCAAGTATACTGTCAATCTTTATGGCTCTCATATCATACCCTTCCATTTCAAGACATTTACCACAGTTATTACACTTTTTATCTGGAGTTAAATCACATAAATCACACTCTCCGCAGTTGTTGCATAATTTTTTATCATCAAATATACAAAACGTTCTACTCATAATTTCCTCCCGGACAATTTTTAAATTTATAGTCTAAAGCCTAGTATAGAATATAAGTTCAAAAATTGTCAATAACAGAACATAAGTTTGCTATTATACAGTATATATGATATAATTCAAATTAATAAAATGCAAGGGGTGTTTTTATGTTGGAAAAAAAGCAAGGTAGTGAAAGAAGACTGCAAATATATAAATATATAAAATCATATGTTGAACAAAAAGGTTACCCTCCTTCCGTCAGGGAAATATGTTCAGCTGTAGGTGCAAAATCTACATCTACTGTTCACAGGCATTTAGAAAGGTTGGAGAAGGATGGATATATAAAAAGAGATGCAACAAAACCTAGAACAATAGAAATTGTAGAAAATCTATCAAATAGAAAAGAAATGGTCAACATACCTATAATAGGTACTATAGCTGCAGGAAAGCCTATTCTTGCTGTAGAAAATATAGAAGATACATTTCCACTCCCGATAGATTATATAAAAAATAGGAACCAACTTTTTATGCTTAAAATTCATGGTGAAAGTATGATAGATGCAGGCATCCTGGATGGAGATTTTGCTATAATTGAAAAAACAAATTCAGCTGAAAATGGTGAAGTAATAGCTGCGTTAATTGAAAATGAAGCAACTTTGAAAAGATTTTTCAAGGAAAGCGATCATATAAGACTTCAACCTGAAAATGAAACTATGGAACCAATAATAGTACCTGATTGTACTATTATTGGAAGGTTAGTTGGACTGTATAGAGAATATTGATTATTTATTGTATATATTTGATAATGCTATGAGTATTCCTATTTTGGCATGGTCAAATGTGAGTCCTCCCTGCAGATATGCTATATAAGGCTCTCTTATAGGTGCATCTGCAGATAGCTCTATTGAAGATCCTTGAATAAAGGCACCTGCGGCCATTATAATTTGATCTGAATAACCTGGCATATCCCAAGGTTCACATTGCACGAAAGAATCTACAGGAGAGCCCTTTTGAATTCCCTTACAGAATTTTATCAATTTATCCTTGTCATTGAATTTGATTGCCTGGATTATGTCACTGCGCTTATCTGTGTATTTTGGAAGCACGGAAAATCCTGCAAGCTCCATTATTCTTGAACAGAGCAGAGCTCCCTTCAAGGCTTCAATTGCTACATGAGGTGCAAAAAATAATCCTTGATAAAGCTGTCTCATAATCCCGAAGGTGGAACCGCATTCACCTCCTATTCCGGGTACTGTCAGCCTGTAGGAAGCTTGAGTTACATATTTTTCTCTGCCAACAATATATCCGCCTGTTGGTGCTATTCCCCCTCCTATATTTTTTATCAGAGATCCGGCTGCAATATCTGCACCTACATCCGTTGGCTCCAGTGTATCTATAAATTCTCCATAGCAATTGTCAACAAGGCATATCAAATCAGGATTTATACGTTTTACAAAGTTAATTATATTCTTTATTTCAGATATTAGAAGTGCCTTTCTCCAGTCATATCCAGTAGATCGTTGTATATGTATTAATTTTATAGAGCTATTGTTCTCAAGATGACTTTTTATAGAATCAAAATCTATGCTGCCGTCTTCTTTTAAGTCTACCTGTTCATAATTGACTCCATATTCTTTAAGAGAACCTATGTTCTTATTTCCATCCATACCTATTATTCCATGAAGTGTATCATAAGGCTTGCCACATACTGAAAGCAAAGTATAACCGGGCCTTAAGTTTCCAAACAATGCACAGCCAAGGGCATGGGTTCCATTTACAAAATGGGGTCTTATAATGGCACTTTCTGAATTGAATATACGTGCGTATACCTTGTCGAGAGAATCCCTTCCTATGTCACCGTATCCATAGCCTGATGAATTGGTGAAATGAGATTCACTTATTCCTTCTTCCTGAAGTGCATTGAGAACCTTAAGCTGGTTATACTCCCTTATATTGTCATAATATTTGAATTGGTCTTCAACATCATTTAATGCTTTTTCATACAAGTTCAGTATGTCTTCATCTATTTTATATATATTTTTAAGTTTTTTCTTAGTTATTTCCAACAAAGTTGATTACCTCCCGAATGTGTTGTTACATAAAAAAGAATAGGCAATACTGCCTAATCTTTTTACTCACCCTCCTGTATAGTATTGAATAAAATTGTCTTGAAAGGCGTAATTGTAGATATTGCATGTTTATATATCATCATTTGTTTTCCATCTACATCTAATATAACTGTAAAGTTGTCAAATCCCTTTACACTACCTTTAATTTGGAAACCATTAGTTAAATGTATGGTTACTGCAGTTTTATTTTTTCTTGCCCCATTTAAAAATATATCTTGTAAATTATTGATTGGTTTACCCATACTTCTCCCCCTTCCACGGCTTTATATAATACAATATTATAAAGTTTCCTTAAATCTTTTCAATAAATATATTATACCAGTATTTAACTTTTAAACAAGTTTTTCATAGAATAAAATTTGTCTATTATATAGTCTGAAACAGCAGCGTCATCCTTAAAATCATCTTTATTTATCCAGTTTACCCTCTTGTCTTTTCTAAACCATGTAAGCTGCCTTTTAGCATAGTTTCTACTGCCCTGTTTGATCAGCTCTATTGCTTTATCAAGAGACATGCTGCCATCAAGATAGTTCAGGATTTCCTTATAACCTATTCCCTTCATGGACTGCATTGAGGAGTCATAGCCCATGGACTTGAGCTTTTTGACTTCATCTATGAGTCCTTTTGAGATCATCATATCTACCCTTTTATTTATTCTATCATATAATTTTTCCCTGTTCATAGTGAGTACAAAATAATATACATTATAGGGTATATCATATATATTGTTTTCTCTATTGAAGTCGCTCATCGTCCTTCCGGTTAATTTATATACTTCAAGTGCACGTATTACTCTCTTGAGGTCATTTGGATATAATCTCTGAAAAGACCCGGGATCTATGTCTTTTAAAAGAGCATGTACATATTCCCTGCCCTTTTCACATGCAAGATTTTTAAGATATTTTCTGTAATTTTTATCAATATGTGCTTCAGTAAAATCATAGTTGAATATAAGGGAGTTTATATAAAAACCAGTTCCACCAACTATCATGGGAAGCTTTTTACTGTCATGTATTTTACTTATACAGCGGCCTGCCATGAGCTTGTATTTTAACACATTGAAGTCATCTTCCGGAGAAACAACGTCTATCATATGGTGTATAACTCCCTGCATTTCACTTTTTTTTATCTTTGCAGAACCGATATCCATATATTTGTATATCTGCATGGAATCTGCCGATATTATCTCTGCATTCAGTTTTTTTGCGATTTTTATGGATATATCTGTCTTTCCAATTGCAGTAGGCCCTGCAAGTATAAATAGGTCAATCATTGAAACCTCCTAATAGTTATATGCTTTCTATTGTATTCTTTTGAATTTCTTTTCGAGATCCGTAGTAGTAATTTTTATTATAGTAGGTCTTCCATGAGGACAGTTAAAAGGATCATCTATAAACCTCAGACTTTCAACAAGGTTCTCCATTTCAGCCTGTGATAGGTTGTCATGAGCTTTAATAGCAGCTTTGCAGGCCATTGTTGCTATTAAATGATATTTTACCTCCCAGGTCTCCCCGGAACCCATGTTTTTTATATTTTCAAGCATATCTACAAATAAATTTTTTACATCAGGGTTCCCGAGTATTACGGGAACTTCCCTTATAGATACTGCATTTCCCCCAAATAATTCTATTTGAAAGCCAGCTCTTTTGAACAGTTCACTGTTTTCAGTATAGGTGGAGTAATCATAAGCTGTAAGTTCAATAATTACTGGTGAAATCAACAGCTGCGAGATTACAGTCCCGTGTATCATATCTTTTTTGTACTTTTCAAAGAGTATCTTTTCATGGGCAGCATGTTGATCTATAAGGTACATTATATTGAAAGCCTCCCCTATTATATAGGTATTATTAAACTGACCTATTATTCTCAATTTAGGAAATTTGGGATCTGGATTTAGTGAAATATCATTTTTCTCAAGTTCTGATTTTTCCATGCTTGAGACAGATGAATCGTCTACTTTAGGGGTATCATTATTATTATTGTTATCATAAGAAGCTTCCTTTATATTTTGATTTCCATAATCCATGATATTATAGGCAACGGATTCAGGGGATTTCAAGTCAATTGGAAGCTGTACAATATTCTTATTATCATTGTGATCAAATCTACAAGATTCAATATCCTCTTCTGCATCTACATCATCTATGGTAAATGAATTTTTCAAGCTGTTTCTAAGAGTTTCATGTACCGCATCAAATATAAATTTGAATATTGTCCTTGAATCACTGAACTTTATTTCAGATTTGGAAGGATGAACATTTACATCCACATACTCTGGAAATATGTCTAAAAATATTATAAAAAATGGAAATTTATTTATAGTTAAAAAGGATTTAAATGCCCTTTCTACAGCTGTAGTTATAGACTTATCCTTTACATAGCGCCTGTTTACAAAAATACTCTGATTATTCCTGCTGCCGCGGCTGATTTCAGAATTGCCGATATACCCGTATACCGAAGCTATGTCTCCGTGCTTTTCTATAGGTATAATATTTTCATAAATATTTTTCCCGTAAATAGCCCGTATTGTATCAATAAGTTTTCCGGTTCCAAAAGTTGCAGTAGACTTTTTACCATTGTTGAAAAATTTAAAGGAGATTGTCGAATTTGCAAGAGCAAGCCTTGATATAATATCTGATATGTAGGCAGTTTCCCTACTTTGAGATTTCAAGAACTTTTGCCTTGCAGGTACGTTGAAAAACAGATCGGATACTTCTACAGCTGTACCTGTATTGCAGGCGGTATCCTGAAAATAATCTATTTTTCCACCACTTATATTTATCTCTTTTCCACAATCCATATTATCTATCCTGCTTTTAAGTTTTACCTTGGAAACAGAAGCTATGCTTGCAAGTGCTTCTCCCCTGAAGCCCATGGTGTTTATCTTGAATATATCATCTATCAGCTTTATTTTACTTGTAGAATGGGGCATGAAAGCTTTCTTTACATCATCGGGATGGATACCGGTTCCGTCATCTACAACCCTTATAAATTTTTGACCGCCTTCGAGTATCTCAATGGTTATGTCTCTGGCTTCAGAATCAATGCTGTTTTCAACCAGTTCCTTGACTACAGAGGCAGGACGTTCTATTACTTCACCTGCTGCAATTTTATTTGTGGTTTTGATGTCGAGCAAGTTTATTCTCTTCATGGTAATCAATCCTTTTATTTCGACATTGACTTTACTATTTTTATTATATCATAAAGTTTATTAAAACCATCCATGGGTGTCATGTTTAATATGTCTATATCAGATATTTCCTTTAATATGTTCTGCCTTTCTATATCAAGCATATCCATCTGGACTGCAGGCTCCTCTTTGACTGCATCTGGACTGCTTTTTTTCAATTCTACTGCATCGCGTATGTTCACAGTATCTTTTTTGGCTTCAAGGTTTTTTAAAATCTCCCTTGCCCTGTTTACTACAGCATCAGGAAGTCCTGCAAGTTTCGCAACTTCTATTCCATAGGATTGATCTGCTCCTCCAGGTACGATCTTCCTTAAAAAGATAACTTCCTCATCCATTTCTTTTACAGCAACAGAATAATTTTTGACCCCACGTATATCTCCTTCAAGCTCTGTAAGTTCATGATAATGAGTTGCAAATAGTGTTTTGCATCTAAGCTTTTTATTTTTACACATGTACTCAATTACAGCCATAGCTATGCTCAATCCATCATAGGTACTGGTACCACGTCCTACTTCATCTAAAAGTACCAGGCTTTTGTTTGTGGCATTTTTAAGTATGTTTGATACCTCCCACATCTCAACCATAAAAGTACTTTTACCGGATGCCAGGTCATCGGAAGCACCTATTCTTGTAAATATTTTGTCACAAATTGAAATAACAGCAGATTTTGCCGGTACGAAACTGCCTATCTGGGCCATGATTACAATCAATGCTATTTGGCGCATGTAGGTGGATTTGCCGGCCATATTCGGACCTGTTATAAGCAGAAGCTGGTTTTGGTCAATATCCATATTTGTATCATTGGAGACGAAACTTCCTTTTTCAAGCATTTTCTCCACTACGGGATGTCTGCCTTCTATTATGGAAATTTCATCCTTGGAGGTTATTTCAGGCTTGCAGTAGTTGTTTTCAAGCGCAACTGCTGCAAGAGAACTTAAACAGTCAAGTTCCGAAATTATTTTTGCAGTTTTCTGCATTCTGTCTACCTGCTTTTCTATAGTATTTCTTATTTTTACAAATAGAGAATATTCCAAGTTTATAAGCTGATCTTCTGCTTTTAATATTTTATCTTCCATTTCCTTCAACTTTGGAGTTATATATCTCTCTGCATTTGCAAGAGTCTGTTTTCTTACATACCTTCCTTCAGGTACAAGATTCAGATTACTCTTTCTTACTTCTATATAGTATCCAAAGACTTTATTGTATCCTATCTTTAAAGACTTTATTCCTGTTTCTTTTCTTTCACTGTTTTCAAGAGATGCTATCCATTCTTTGCCATTGCTCTTGATGTCTTTTAGTTCGTCTATTTCCGGGTTGTATCCTTTCTTTATGAGATTTCCCTCTTTTATTGATACTGGAGGCTCTTCTATTATAGATTTATCTATAAGGTCGTATATATCTCTCAATTCATCCAGATTCGAGTACATGTCTTTAAGCAAACTGCCGTTGAAATTTGATATTATGGATTTTATAACAGGCAGTTTTTCTATGGAATTTTTTAAGAAAATCAACTCTTTTGCGTTTACACTTTGGGAAGATATTTTTCCTACCAGCCTTTCAATATCGTATATACTTCTAAGAGCCGTTTTAAGATCTTCGTGACATGATATACTGTTCATGATTTCTTCTACTGCATTCAATCTCATCTGAATTTTGATTTTATCTATAAGTGGCTGTTCTATCCATCGTCTAAGTTGTCTACCTCCCATTGCCGTATTCGTTCTGTCCAGCACCCATAAAAGGGAGGCCCTCTTCTTTTTTTCTATAAGGCTTTCAGTGAGTTCAAGGTTTCTCCTTGAATTTGAGTCTATGCTCATATAGTCTATTATGTTGTAGTGCTTGATCTTATTTATATGTGAAAGAGAGTTTTTTTGTGTTTCTACTATATATTTTAAAAGTGCTCCACAGCACTTAGTCAAAATTTCAGTTGAATTCTCGGGGTTAAAATTGTCAAATTGCTTTTCAAGGATGTCACAAGAATTGCAGTCAAAATATTCTTTATCCAATAGAGTATAAGAGCCATTAAAGACTGTACCAATATCTTCATACATTTTATTTTGGATGCTTTCCTGTATTAGTAGCTCTCTAGGATTGTATTTTGATATTTCGTCTAAAATAGTTGAAATATTCAAGTATGAATCTGTACAATTAAATTCTCCTGTAGATACATCTGAAAAACAAATTGAAAATCTTCTGGTTTTATAATCTATGTAAAGACACGATATATAGTTGTTTTTATTTTCCTCCAAGAATAAAGGATTTGTATATGTTCCAGGAGTTATTATTTTTATAATGCCCCTTTTGACTATTCCTTTTGCCAGAGCAGGATCTTCAAGTTGTTCACATATGGCTATCTTATAACCCTTGTTTACCAGTCTGCCTATGTAGTTATCTGCTGCATGATAAGGTATACCACACATAGGAGCCCTTTCTTCAAGACCGCAGTCCCTTCCTGTAAGTACTAATTCAAGTTCTTTTGAGGCAATTTCGGCATCCTCAAAAAACATTTCATAGAAGTCTCCCAACCTAAAAAACAATATACAGTCCCTGTGTTTTTCCTTTACATCTAAATACTGCTGCATCATAGGAGTTAATGCCATGTTTGTTTCCAACTACAAAATTCTGATATTGTAGTCAGTCCCTCCTTTCAAATTTTTTAGTTCAACTCTTCACCTGAAAGCGAAAATGAGTTTGAAGCTGTTATATGAACATTTACCAATTTGCCTATACTTGAGCTTTTACCTGTAAAATTAACTAGTTTACCAGTTCGAGTTCTTCCCATAAGTTTGCTGCTGTCATTTTTGCTTTTCCCTTCTACAAGTATTTCTTCTATTCTACCTTCGTATAATTTATTCTTTTTTGCAGAAAAACTATTTATAATCTTGACCAATCTGTTGAATCTTTCATGCTTTATATCATCAGGAACTTGATTTTCCATTTCATCGGCAGGAGTTCCCTTTCGCTTTGAAAATATAAACGTAAAGGCAGAATCATACTGTACTTCTTCTGCAAGGCTGAGAGTTTCTTGAAAATCGTATTCCGTTTCACCTGGAAATCCCACTATTATATCCGTAGTTATAGAAACATCTGGAATAGCTTTTTTTATTTTATACACGAGATTCAGATAGTCTTCCTTAGAATAACTTCTATTCATCTTTTTTAGAAGCCCTGTAGAGCCGGATTGAACTGGCAGATGAACGTGTTCACACAATTTATCACAGTCAGCTATGGCGGATATAACGTCATCCGTAAAGTCCTTGGGGTGTGGAGTCATGAACCTTATTCTGCTTAATCCATGTATGCTGTTCAACCGCCTTAAAAGCTGAGCAAAGGTAACTTTGGAATTCAAGTCCTTTCCATAGGAGTTAACATTTTGCCCAAGAAGGGTTATTTCCTTGTAGCCACGATTTACAAGTGATTGTACTTCTCCTTCTATATTTTCAGGATTCCTGCTCCTTTCGCGCCCCCTTACATATGGAACTATGCAATATGTACAGAAATTATTACAGCCGTACATTATAGTTACAAAAGCCTTTGTACTGTTTTCCCTGTCAATAGGAAGACCCTCTATAATCTTATCTTCTTTTTGCTGAATTTCTATTATGGATTTTCCTCCCTGCAGTACTCTATTTAAATATTCTGGAAATTTATAGGAATTGTGAGTGCCGAATATTATATCAACAAAGGGAAATCTTTTTATTATATCCTCAGCCATATTCTTTTCCTGCATCATACAGCCGCATATGGCTATTATCAGATCGGGATTGTTTTTTTTCAGTTTCCTAAGCATCCCAAGATTTCCGTATACCTTGAGTTCTGCGTTCTCTCTGACACAGCATGTATTGAATATTATTATATCTGCATTGGATTTTTCTGTAGTTCTTACATAACCTATATTTTTAAGCATACCAGATAATTTTTCAGAATCCTCTTCATTCATCTGACAACCCCATGTTTCAATAAAAAAAGTTTTTTGATTTATGTAAATTTGTCCTGTGCTCATTTTAATACTCCATTCATATTGTTTTTACTATACAATTATATCCTTAATGATTATTTGTGTAAATACAATGGATGGGTTATAATTTTTTACTCATATAATATCTTTTATGTCCTGGAGGGACATCTTCTAAAACCCCAAAAATTTTATAACCATGTTTTATATAGAAGTTCTTTGCTTGAAAGTCAAATGTATCCAGATGAATTATATATCCTCCATTTTGCTTAATCAACATTTCAACCTTTTTTAGTAGTATACTTCCATATCTTTGATTTCTATATCCCTCTCTTACCCATAATATATCTATATAACAGCAGTTCCAACAATATAATCTGCTGTTAATGCCTGCTATGATATATCCTTCTGAATCTTTCAGCACCCTATTTACAGGAATAAAAGGTTTCCTTTGTGCTAAGGGAACTTTTGACAAGTTGTATTGAACTAATCCCTGTTCAATTAAATTTAAATCTTGTTTAGTTGCAGTTTCTATTGTATAATTTTTCATATAAATTTCAACCTTCCACAAAGTATTTTAATATATTTAAAATTATAAATAAAAGTTTTAGCTCTTAAAGAACCACTAACTATATAAAAAATATATAAGGTGGCTCTTTAATTATATTTTGATGGTATATAAAATGTAATTAAAGAATAATTAAGTGTTTTTCTGGTTAAACTCCTTTTAGAGGAGTGATTCAAATGTATGATATAAAGTCTGTTAAAGAATCCAGGGAAAAAAATAATGCTATAAGAGCTGATTGCATTTGTGATAGACCTTACTTTGGTGAATTAAAGTATAATTGTATATTCGAATTAAAATCAATGTACATTCCCACGGAAGGTATTATTAAAAAATAAAAATGGAAATTTGAGGAGCAGGGGGATTAATTTTATGAAACTATCTAATAGAATATTGAATATGGAGTTTTCTTCTATAAGAAAACTCATTCCATATGCAGAAGAAGCTGAAAAAAGAGGCACAAAAATATACCACCTAAATATTGGACAACCTGATATAAAAACACCGGAGTTTTTTTTCAAGGCGGTTTCAAATTTTAAGGAGGAAGTATTAAAATACACTGAGTCACAGGGAATAAATAAGCTTCAGAATAATTTTATAGAATATTATAAAAAGCTAGGGACTGAGTTTACAGATAAGGAGCTTGTTATAACAAATGGCGGAAGCGAAGCACTTATGATGACCTTTATGTCAATATTTGATCCTGGTGATGAAGTTATCTCTCCAGAGCCGTTTTATACAAACTACAATAGCTTTGCACAAATTGCATCTACAAAAATAGTACCTTTTTTAACTAAATCAGAGGATGGTTTTCACATTCCCCAAAAATCCGATATAGTTGATAAAATAACAAATAGGACAAAAGCGATAATAATATCAAATCCAGGCAATCCTACGGGCATAGTATACTCCAAGGATGAATTGAGAATGCTTGCAGATATAGTAAAGGAGTATGATCTATATCTTATAGCCGATGAAGTTTACAGGGAGTTTGTATATGATGGACTGGAGTTTACTTCTGCACTCACTCTCAAGGATATACAGGACAGGGTAATAATAATAGACAGCATATCAAAAAGATTTAGTGCCTGTGGTGCAAGAATAGGAATTGTGGCTTCAAAAAACAAGGATTTCATGTATAATATAATGAAACTATGCCAATCCAGGCTTTGTACGCCAACAATAGAACAAATAGGAGCTGCTGCCTTGTCAGAAACCCCTGACAGTTACTTTGAGGAAACAAGGGAAAAGTATGAAAGTAGAAGAAATTTGATAGTTGAAGAACTCAATAATATAGATGGAGTTTTTTGCAAGAAGCCAGGTGGTGCATTTTATATAATAGCAAAACTTCCAGTTGAAGATTCGGAAGAGTTTGCAAAGTTCCTTTTAAAGGATTTCAGTTATAGTGGAAGTACTGTTATGCTGGCTCCGGCCAGTGGATTCTATGCAACTCCCGGATTGGGAAAAGATGAGGTTAGAATATCGTATTGTATAAATAAAAAATCTATAAAGGAAGCTCTCAATATACTGAAATTGGCATTAGAAGAGTATAATAGTATAAAAAAACAATCAATATGCAACAAACAGCTTTCCGTGTAAAAAAGCTGTTTGTTGCATATTAAATTGAAGGTTTCAATTCCCAATTATATATTTCCTGCTGTATTTTGAAATCCATTGACATATATAGATTTATGGCTGTATTATTTGAACTTTTTACTCTTATTTTTATGCAGTTGAACTTATTCAAGTAACTTATTTTAAGCAGGTATTTTAAGAGATATTTGCTATACCCCCTGCCCCTGTATTCTTTTACTATACCAAAGTTTACTATAACTGGTGTACAGTTATTTTCTATTATAATTTGACCATAACCTATAAATTTATTGCCTTTCTTTAAAAAAATTGCTCCTTTTTCAAAGTAGTAGTTCTGAAGTTCATCATAATATATATCCTCCAATGTCAAAGGCATCCGGCTTTCGTCTTTAAAAATTCTGTTTTGTATGTCACAGCGCAGCTGTTCATCTATTCCTTTCTTGAATGCGTGAAAACTCATTTCTTTTTCTGGCTCAATATATACATCTTCATTAATATCGGTTTTAAAAATCAAAGTGCCATCTTTTTTTATAAATCCCAGGGAATCAAGTATGTCAAAATTATTATTTTTCTTTTCACATATGTAAGTAACAGGTAGATTTTTTTTTATGGAATTAATGAGATATTTATAAGGCAAATAATCATTGCTGCAATTTTTTATAATATTCATGGCATTTATATTGCAAATTTTTTTATCAGAAATATCGGACCAAACATATCCTATATAATCAATATGATCCTTTATGAGTTTTACTCTTCTTCTCAATAGGATTTGTTTTGCAAAATTACAATTGAAATAATCTTTGAAGAAGTCTTTGTTAAGTGGATTAAAATAATCTCTCCTGTCATTTAATTTTTGAAAGCAGTTTATATTTTTTTTTATAAGTCCTATACATGTATACATAATTTACTCCTATAACAAAAATAGCTAAAAAGCCTCTATATAAGATTATGAGGCTTTTATACAAATTATTTATAAATTAAATTTCATCCACTTCTTTTATACTTAAAGCTATTTTCTCATCTTCCTTATTTACTTCTAAGATTTTTGCCTTTACTTCCTGACCTATTTTTAATATATCTTCTGGTTTATCTATTCGCTTATGGCTTATTTGCGATATATGAACCAATGCATCAACTCCTGGCTCCAATTCTACAAATGCACCAAAACTTGCGAATCTAACAACTTTTCCAAGTACTACACTTCCTACAGGATATTTGACATCTACATTTACCCAAGGATTTTCTTGAAGTTTTCTAATTGAAAGAGAAAGCTTCTTCTTTTCTTTATCAACATCAAGTATATACACTTTTATCTTGTCACCAGCTTTTAATACATCGCTGGGTTTACCAACTCTTCCCCAAGATAATTCTGATACATGAAGAAGTCCATCAACTCCTTGTACATCTACAAACGCACCAAAATCTGTTAATCTTCTTACCTCGCCTTCAACTATAGTATCCTTTTCAAGAGTATTCCATGTGTCATCTTCCTGTTTTGCCTTTTCTAATTTTAATATATCCCTTCTTGAAGCTACTACTCTGGTACCCTTTCTTTCAGCCTTGAATTCTATTATTTTTACATCCAATTCTTTATCTGTATATATTGAAAGATCATCTACATGATACAATTCTACATGAGATGCTGGAATGAATACTCTTGCACCCTTGTAGTTTGCTACAAGTCCACCCTTTACAGCTTCTTTTACAGTTACCTTCAATATATCTCCATTTTCATTTGCAGATTTTAATTCCCTATAGGCATTTTCTCTTTCTAGTTCCAATTTTGAAAGAACTACATAACCATCTTCATTTTGCCTGCGCACTACTTTTACTTCCAGTTGATCTCCAGGCTTAACTATTTGAGTTAAATCATCATCCTCATTTTTAGTTATTTCTGATTTTGGAAGTATTCCATCTGATTTATACCCTATATTTAAAAATACTTCTTTCTCATTTACAGATATTACTGTACCTGTAATTTTTTCACCTAGTATTACTTGTTTGTCATTTTCATCCATATAAGATAATTGCTCATTTAATTCTAAATTTTTGTCGTCACTCATTTTCAAAATTGCCTCCTTTATTATCCAATCTGGTGTTGAAGCTCCTGCTGTAACACCTATAGTTTTTATTTTATTAGAATGAATTATATTATCAGGAATTTCTCCTGAATTTTCAACATGAATTGTATTATTACAATGAGTCTTGCATATTTCATAAAGTTTAGTTGTATTAGAACTATTTTTGCCGCCTAGAACTATCATGGCATCAACTTTTCTTGCCATTAAATCTGCAGACTTTTGTCTGGATTCCGTAGCACTGCATATAGTATTAAAAGCTATGAACTCTTTACAATTCTTTACTACTACACCTAGTACTTTTTGAAAATTTATTTGTTTCTCTGTAGTTTGAGAAACTATACATAATTTACATGGCAAATTTTTTAGATCCGAACCATCCTTCGATATAATGGCGGTATTTTCACACCATCCATTTAGTCCTATAACCTCGGGATGATTTTTATCACCTATTATAATTATAGAATATCCAAGTTTGCTGTACTTTTGAACTTTTTGCTGGATATTTAATACATACGGGCATGTAGAATTAACTATTATGATATTTCGTTTCTGCAAAGTATCAACTATGCTTTTTGGAACTCCATGAGAACGTATTATAATTACGATATTATCATCCAAACTATCAATGTCGTCTAGATCAATAGGATATATTCCCATCTTTTTTAGTCTGTTTACAACGTCAGAATTATGAATCAGCGGACCTAATGTGTAAATTTTTTTGTCTTTATATTTAACTTTTGTATTTAGGGCCTCGTCAACAGCTCTTTTTACACCAAAACAAAAGCCAGCTTTGTCTGCCAACATAAATTTCATAATATCACCTCAGCTGCTACATGAAATTTCCATATACTTTTTTATATGATTGGATATAATATCTACTACTTGATCTATTGAAAGATCAGATGAATCTATTTCTATTGAATCTGAAGCTTTTTTTAGCGGAGCTTCTTTTCTACTAGAATCAATTTGATCTCTTTTTAGTATATCATTTAATATGTTATTATATTCTACTGATAACCCTTTTTTGATTAGTTCATAATATCTTCTTTTAGCTCTAGCTTCTGGTTTTGCTGTCAGGAAAAACTTCAATGGAGCAGATTTAAGAACAACAGTACCTATATCTCTTCCGTCCATTACCACATTGTATTTGTTTGCTATATTTTGCTGAATAGATACAAGTAGCTGTCTAACTTCCTTAATAGCTGCATAATCTGATACATATTGAGTTATATGTAAACTTCTTATTTCATCTTCAACATCTTCTCCATTTACTATAATCCTATTGTTTTTAAAATATATATTCATGGATTTGATCACGTTACATATCCTATTCGTATCTTTACAATTAATTTTTGCTCTCAAACACATCAGTGTAACAGCTCTATACATTGAACCTGTGTTTATATACACAAAGCCGAATTTTTTAGCTATTCTGTTTGCTATAGTACTTTTCCCTGCAGCTGCCGGGCCATCTATTGCCACAGATATATTCAAAGTTTAGTTCTCTCCTCTCAAGGTTAGGCAATATAAATATCAATCCTTACATCCTATATATATTCTATAAAAAAAAATAAAATCCTCTATTTTATGACATTATTCACTTAATAAATCTTTTCTTAATTTTTTTGCACCTTTAAGATATACAAACTTATTATTAGTCTTTTTTAAATCTGCCCAAATAAGGAATCTTATGCAGAGAGGAATGTACCCATTTAAAGTTTTATCCACCTCCATCTCATTAAAATGCATTATGGCCATGTGATTCAATTTAAAATGCTCTCTTATAAATTTTCCAGGATATGCTTTACTTATATCTTTTGTGCAGGAAATTTCTATTGAAAGTATATTGTCAAGATCAATATTGTTCAATTTTATAATCTCTGAAAACAATTCAATCGAAGCATTTTCTATTTCGGCTTCAGTATTCTCGGATATAGTAGTTGCACCACGTAAGACTATCATATTTTCTTCACCCCATTTCCTGCACTGAATCCTGTAGAAAGTGCAATTTGTATGTTAAATCCTCCAGTATATCCGTCTATATCTATAATTTCACCGGCAAAATATAAATTATCAATTAATTTTGAATGCATATTTGAAGGATTTATTTCCCTTACATCTATTCCTCCAGAAGTAACTATTGCTTCTTCTATTGGTCTTAAATCTTTTATGTGCATGGTAAGATTCCGAATTATATGTACAAGGTTTTGTCTTTCATTTTTTGTTATAGAATTTACTTTCTTATCAGGATTTATTTTGCATAAGTCTATAATAGTTGGTATTATCTTTTTAGGAAGAAGTTCGTACAGGGAGTTTTTGAAATTTTTGTTGGAAAATTTAGTGAAATCCCTTTGTATTCTGGTATCTAATTCTTCAAAAGAAAGTGCCGGCTTTAAATTTACAACAACCTTCAATTTGTATTTGTCTAAATATGACGATACAGTCCTGCTTGCACTTAGTACTATGGGACCTGATATACCAAAATGTGTGAATAACATTTCTCCAAATTCACTGTATAATATTTTATCATTTAAATCTTTTATATACAAATCTACATTTTTTAAAGACAATCCCTGAATATCCTTTACCCAATCTTCATCAATTTGTATAGGTACAAGAGAGGGCTTCAATTTGGTAACATTATGTCCTAATTCTTTTGCCATTTTATATCCATCTCCAGTAGATCCGGTTTGAGGATATGATTTCCCACCTGTAGTCAATATAAAATAATCTCCAGGTATGACAGTTTCGTCTAAAATTTGTACTGAACTAATATGGCCGTCATTATGTAAAAATTTTTTGACCGGTGAATTTAAAAGTATTTCTACTTTATTTTCCTTTAATTTTCTTTCCATAGCTTTTATTATATCGGAAGATTTATCTGAAAGAGGGAATACTCTGTCACCTCTTTCTACTTTTAATTTTACATTCAAATTATTAAAAAAATTCACAGTATCCTGATTAGTGAACGTATATAGTGAACTGTACAGGAAGTCTGCATTTCCAGGAATATAATCAAAAAATTCACTTATATCCTTGGCATTGGTCAAATTGCATCTTCCCTTGCCTGATATGTATAGTTTTTTACCAAGCTTTTCGTTTTTCTCTATCAATAAAACATTATTATTTTTAGATGCAGCTATAGCTGCCATCATTCCGGCCGGTCCTCCACCTAGCACTATTACTTTTGACATAAATTAATCATTCCTATCATAACCTTGATCCTTGAAGGAATAAACTTGATATTCCTGCCATATGTTTTCAAGATCTGAAAATGTAGAAGATATTTTTTCTTTTTCTCTAAGACCTACTGAAATTATAAGTGCATTTATTACACTTAACGGAGCAACAAGGGAATCTACAAAAGAAGCCATATTGCTTTGGGCAATTAATGTGTAGTCAGCACTTGCTGCAAGTGGCGAAAGTAAACTATCAGTTATTGCCACTACTTCTGCACCCCTGCTTTTTGCAAATGTCAATGATTCTATAGTTCTTACAGCATATCTTGGAAATCCTATACCTATTACAAGATCTTCAGACTTTAGATTTATCATCTGTTCAAATATATCACTTATTCCATAACCAACTACCTTTACATTATCTAATATGAGATTCAGATAAAATCCTAAAAAGTCTGCAATTGCAGTAGAACTTCTAAGTCCTATTATATATATTTTTTTTGCTTTAAATATACTATTTATAACATCATCAAAAGTTTTATGGTTTATTTTTTCAAGAGTAGCACGTATATTTTCCATATCAGCTTTCAACACGCCCTTCAATGGATTCTCTTGACTTACTATATCATTTGAAAGCTCGATTCTCTGTACTGTAGTCAATTTGTTCTTTATAAGTTCCTGAAGAGCTTTTTGCAATTTCGGATATCCTGAAAATCCAAGCTCATTGGCGAATCTTACTACAGTGGATTCACTTACGCCTACACTTACTCCCAATTTTGCAGCTGTCATGAAAGCTGCTTTATCATAATGTTTTAATATGTATTCTGCTATCAGTTTCTGACCTTTGCTTAATCTTGGAAATTTTGTCTGTATGATTCTCATTAAATCCTGTTTATTTACATCCTCCATGATTAGTTCATTCCTTTCCATTCCAGAAGCTCTATATTATGCAACTTTTATTTCATTTTAACATCTATTTTGTTAATTATCAATTGTTATTCGGTTTCTTTGGTTTACATTTAGTTTTTATTAACATAATATTTTTTATGTTAATAAAAACTAAATAAAAGTAATAACCACAACTGGATTAAAGAAATTTTAGGCAATAAAATAATGGATTAAAAAATGAATAATATATTACCCATTTTTTAATCCAAAATATGGTCTATCTCATTTTTGCTTAAATATCTCCATTCTCCAGCCTTCAACGTTCCTAATTTTAAATTTCCTATTTCTGTTCTTTTTAGGGTTATGACTGGGTGACCTATTTCTTCACACATTTTTCTTATCTGTCTATTTTTACCCTCATGTATCTTTATTTCAATTTCTGATGTGTTATTGCCAATTCTCAACAGCTTGAGATATGCTTTACTAGTAACATACCCTCCTATGTCTATTCCATTGCAAAATTTATATATATCATTATTATCCGGAATTCCTTTAACTACTGCAATGTAAATTTTGTTTTTTTGGAATTTAGGATGTACTATTTTATTGTATATATCACCATCGTTCGTTAATATAAGAAGACCTGAAGTATCACAATCAAGTCTCCCTACGGGATATATTCTTTCATCAACTTTTACAATATCAAGAACTGTCTTTCTATTTCTTTCATCCTTTACCGTAGACAAATATCCTTCAGGTTTGTTTAATGCTATATATACTTTCTTTGATACAACATTTATATTCTTGCCATCCACTTGAACTATATCTTTTTCAGTATCAATTCTGAATCCCAATTTATTTTCAGTTTTCCCATTCACTTTAACTCTTCCGGCAACTATCAGTTCTTCACATTTTCTTCTTGAAGCAACACCGCAGTGTGCCATATATTTCTGTAATCTTTCCATCATAAATTATCATTCTACTTCCTGTATACCTATTTGTCTTATGTGTTTTGTATGACTCCATTCCTTGTTGTTCTTGTCCAATATACCCTGTATTGTAATTGGTATCCAGGTTAGAGTGTATATTCCATACAATAGATACCATATGAATAATTTGATTGATCTCTTCTTTCCCAAAACACCTATTCCCAATATAAATACGAACAAATATACTGCATTTCCAAACAGCATCTGTGAAAATGTAGGAGACACAAATATATATGACAGAACTATTATATTTAGAGAGTACAGAGCAAATGCATAAAACATTTTCTTAGACAGCTTTCTTTCCAGCAGCATTATAAACGGTGTAAATAGAAACTGAAAAATACTAAATAACTTCCACAGCATTCTTGTAAATTCATTTTCTGCAAATAAATAATTCACTACAAATATATTAGATCCATGATTATTCTGAATTAGTGTTAAAATTGCTGCAACACCCATAAGTAATGTTATAAACGGCTGTACAGTATAAAATGCACAGTCCAAAGCTGTAAAACTCTTGTCTTTTATCGCTTTTTTAAATAGTTTAAAGAAAAACCTTGAGGAAACATCTGTAAAGCCTTGCATCCATCTTTTTCTCTGATTCCAGGACTGTTTTAAAGTAAGTGGTTTCTCATCATATACTATTGCATTGTGTGCCCACCCTACCTTATATCCATTTAGCACAAGTTTACATGTGAATTCCAGATCTTCGGTAAGACAAGTTACTCCCCAGCCCAGTTTTTTCAATATTGAAGTATCTACACAAAATCCGGTTCCACCTATTTGATTTGAAAGCCCAAGATTTGCTCTTGCAAGTTGAAACAGCCTATTTACTGTCCAAAATGATATTGAATAGGATTCAGTTATCCATGAATCATCAGGATTTTTACTATCTATGTAACCTTGAACTACTTTATAACCCTTCAACATTTTATAATTCATTTCATTTAGGAAATTTTTTGAAACTAGATTGTCCGCATCAAAAATAGCTATGGCATCATAAGATTTGTCCATTTTAAATATCTTATTAAACATCCATTCAAGTGCATAACCTTTTCCTCTCTTGTCAGGCACATTTCTTTCATAAACATTTACATTATATCTTCCAGCAATAGCTGCCGTCTTGTCGCTGCAATTATCTGCAATAACAAATATATCATACATATCTTTCGGATACTCAATATCCTTTAAACTCTCTATTATTTTTCCAATAACCATTTCTTCATCATGAGCTGCTACTAAAAGAGCAAATCGCTTTTTTGGTGTACAGTACTTCGCACCATTGTCTTCCTTCTTGTAAAGCCCAAACAATGAAAGTACAAAGTAATACATTGTAATTAAGACAATAGCTATTTGAAAAACAAATGTAAAATTGAAAATAAACTCTTTCATCATAAATCATTCCCCTTATGTTTTTCTATCTAATTTTCAACCGGATAATTTACATCAATACCACTCAATTTATTATATCACTCTATATTAATTTATTTTAGCTTTACATAAAATTATTTTACATTTATTAATTTATTTAGTTTAATATTAATATTAATTTAACCATTTATTCATGATATTATAAGTCAGTATAAAAAATATTGATTTTGTGGTATTATAATATAGTATTTAATAATATTTATATTTGTAAAAGGAGCTGAAACATAGTAAATGAAACAACATTTTCTCTCAAGAACTGAACTGCTGCTTGGAAAAGAAGCTATACAAATTTTACGTAAAAGCACTGTTGTCATATTTGGACTTGGTGGAGTAGGCAGTTATTGTCTTGAAGCTATTGCAAGGTCTGGAATTGGAAATATTGTAATTGTTGATGATGATACAATTTGCTTAACTAATATAAACAGGCAGATACAGGCCAATTTTAAAACTATAGGGAAACCCAAGGTCCAGGTTCTAAAGGACAGGGTTTTAGATATAAATCCAGACTGTGACATAAAAGCATATCAGACTTTTGTAAAGAAAGGAAATATCGATGACATAATACCTGAAGATACAGATTATGTAGTTGATGCAGTTGATACGGTATCTTCTAAAATATCACTTATATTGTGGTGTAAAAAGAATAAAATAGATATAATAAGTTGCATGGGCACAGGTAATAAATTGGACCCTACAAAATTTAAAATAACTGACATATATGACACTAGAATATGTCCTTTAGCCAAAGTAATGAGGCATGAACTTAGAAAAAGAAATATAAAAAATCTAAAGGTACTGTATTCTGAAGAAATTCCATTAAAGCCTAAAATAGATGAAGTCGTAACCTGTAAAGAAGGTTGTGTATGTGTTGGCGGTTCCAAAAAATGTCTTGCAAAGCGCCAGATTCCTGCAAGTATATCTTTTGTACCACCTGTAGCTGGAATGATACTAGGCGGCGAAGTAATAAAATCAATAATTGATAAAAAAACAAAGACAGTTTTTTAGTGCTGTTTTTCCTATTGTCTGTCCACAAGCACTACGGAAGCAAATATACTTGTTATAATTACTCCAATTATAGTTTCTATCATAACAATTATACGAACTGCAGTTGAATTAGGGAGTATATCTCCATATCCAAGAGTTGTTATGGTAACTGCACTGAAATAAATAAAATTCCATATTGGATATTTGAAATTTCCAATTGATACTTCCCTCAATATAAGTGGACTTTCATCTGGAAAACAAATTGAATTTTTTATAATTTCTTGAAAATAGAAATTTATCGGATAGAAATAATTTTTATCATCAAAATACTCTTTTTTTATTATGTCATAATTATCAACCCATATATATATTGTCTGTATTTTTTTTAATTTATTTAGAGAATTTTTTGTATAGCCAGGTATTTTATCGTAATTTCCAGCATTGGATCTATAGAAATCTACTTTTAATTTATAGGTGTGAAATCCTCCATTTAGCTTGTTTTCACCAATATCTACTATGTTCATATGTGTGACTCCACTATTTATCAATAGTAAATAGTAATAATTTGACCAGTTTTCACCAAGTACCCTGTCAAATACAAAAGTGGATTTGTTGTATGTAGAATCATTTAAAACATTCAATTTTACTATAGGTCTTTTGTATTCTTTGGATATAATCAGTTTTTTTATACTATCATTGAGTTCTCTGCTATAAAATTTTATATTCATCTTTTTTTTAAACATAGACACCTTTGTATCCAAATTTATATCATTTTGAAATATAAAAAATTCTCCTCTTGAATGATTTGCCATATTCCAGTATATAATTCCGAAAAATATCAGCACAAAAATATATATAAAAAGTATACAATATACAAAATTTTGCTTTACAGTCCACTTCATATATACCTCGAATTCACATAATTTTATTTCTATATAAAATCTTATTATTAAGTATTCAAGAGTATTCTTAAATTCAATATAAAAACAAGGAATAAAAGATACCTGATATTATCAGTCTATTCATTCCTTATTTTAATACTTATTTGATTTTCCACTTGCTGCCCTGTTTTGAGTCAATTATTTCGACACCTAATGAATTAAGCATATCCCTTATTTCATCAGCTCTGTTCCAATTTTTGCTTGACCGTGCCTCATCTCTTTCCATAATAAGTGCTTCCACCTTGTTTTTATCCACAGTGTCTATATTTTTTTTACAGGACATTTCATCAGAATTTAAAAGCTCCAAAGAAAGAACACTGTCAAAACTGTCAATCAAAATTTTCTTTTCATTATTTGAAAGCCCATCTGATTTTATTACATCATAAAGTACTGTAATGGCATTTGGTATATTTAGATCGTCTCCAATCTGCCTGGAAAACTTTTCTTTATAATTTAAAATTACATTTTCACGTATTTTAGAGGTATCATTATATGACAAGGTTATTATATATGAAACTCTATCTTTTAACTTTTTATAGGCATTATGTGCATCTTTTAAAGCGTCAAAACTGAATAGAAGCTGCTTCCTATATCTGGACTGCAGGCAAAGATATCTATAATCCATACCAGAAAATCCTTTTCTTTCTATACTTGAAACCGTTAAAAAATCCCCCTTTGATTTAGACATTTTTCCACTGTTCAATACAAGAAATTCTCCATGCATCCAGTAATTCACCCATTTATGCCCGAGTACTCCTTCTGATTGTGCTATCTCATTTGTGTGGTGGACCGGAATGTGGTCAACTCCTCCACAATGAATGTCTATTCTATCTCCAAGGTATTTCATTGACATGGTAGAACATTCCATATGCCATCCAGGAAATCCTCTCCCCCATGGTGAATCCCACTGCATTATCTGATTTTTAAACTTTGAATTCGTAAACCATAATACAAAATCCAGAGGATTTTTTTTATTTTCATCTACTTCTACCCTTCTGCCAGCCTCCAATTCCTCCGTGCTTAAATTTGCAAGCTTGTTGTAATCCTTGAATTTATCAATTGAATAATATACATTTCCATTTGACAAATAAGTATAGCCCTTTTTCTCAAGTATTTTGATCATATTAATCATATCGCCAATATGATCAGTTGCCCGACAAATTACATCAGGCTTTTTTATATTAAGCTTTTTACAGTCTTCAAAGAAAGCATTTTCATAAAAACGCGCAATTTCCCATACTGTCTTGTTTTCACGTTTTGCTCCAAGCTGCATTTTATCTTCGCCGGTATCCATATCTGATTCCAGATGTCCTACATCTGTTATATTCATTACATGTTTAACTTTAAATCCAAAATAATTCAGGGATTTTTTCAATATATCTTCAAATATATAAGTTCTTAAATTACCTATATGTGCATAATTATAGACTGTGGGTCCACAAGTATATAATCTCACTTTTCCCTCTTCTACAGGAATAAATTTCTCTTTTTTTCTCGTCATCGTATTATAAATGTAAAAATCCATGGTATCTCCCCTTAATTTTAAATAGCACCAAAATATAATCATTTATATAGATATTATCATAATAGCAAAATAATTCAACAATTTTTAACTGATTTACATACAATAATCCCTAATATATTTATGGAAATTCCAAAATTTTAGAAATTTCTCTGCACTTACATAACCTGAATTGAAAAGCTTAATTTTCATATCAGTAGATATTCTGAATTCAGTAGTCTTAACTCCTAATGTAGGAATAAATACAGTTCTCACTGCATCTTTGTCTTTTACATATATCTCCTCATTCTTATCCAGCATGGTTCCCATTATATCAAACAAATATGATATAAAATCCATCTTTCTGTTTGCACTGTAGTCCTTATTTGTATCTACCAACTTGAATCCGATAGTAGGCCTTACAGGTGTGCTTTCATTATCAAATATCCATATTGGAAAATTACTGAGTATTCCACCATCTACTACATAACTGCATCCCTCCTTATGGTAAAATTTTACGGGCTTAAAATAAAGAGGTATACTAATACTCATTTTAACAGCTTGGGATATTTCAAAGTTTCTTGGTTCTACTCCGTATTTAGCAAGATCATCTGGAAGTATCATAATTTTCTTTTCGGTTACATCAGATGCTATTATTTTGAGTTTGGATTCACCTTTTTCATATACATCGTAAAATGTATTATTGCTTTTACTCAAAATAAGATTTTTTATATATTTTTCTATATTATCCGATGAATAAAGCCCTTTATCTTTAAACAGATTTAAAGATTTTTTCAATATATTAATACCATTCATTTTTCTGTATATTCTATTTTTATTAAAAAAATCATCATAATTCATGTCAAGCATTATAGATTTAAGTTCCTTGCCTGTATATCCTACAGATAAAAGTGCTGCTATAATGGCCCCTGCAGATGTACCTGCAGCTCTGTTTATTTCATATCCGTAATTTTCAAAACAGCAGATTGCTCCAATAAGTCCTATAGCTTTAACTCCTCCACCATCAAATACAACATCTACTTTCATAACACCACCTCAATATATAAATATGTATATTAAAATATAAAGCTACTTAATATAAGGAATATTTTTTTGTTAAAAAGAAAATACTGATTAATAAATAGAATCTTAAAAGAGGTGTCTTTTATGAGAGTGGAAATATATTATAATGGAATAAAAAATGCCCGGGATGCTGCAGAAAAATTCAGAAACGAAGGTTTCAGCAATTCTGCCGTAGACCTAAATGACAGCTATATAGATTTTGACAACCATGAATACAATTTTTCGGATGCTATAATCAATTCAGGTGTATTTTCGGACAATAGATCCAGCAAACTTGGAAGCGGAATGGGAAGTTTCCATGATGTATTGAATTCCAATTATAAAGTAGTTGTAAATATTGATTCTTCCAATTCCTATGATGAATTGGATAAACTGAAAAAAGTAATAGAGGAAACTGGTGGAAATTTAAGAATTACGATATAACTTCGGTTACTGCAAAAAATGTGGGTGCTCTCTTCAGCACCCACATTTTTTGTAATATATAATTCAGCCTAATGTTTGCAATAACTGTCAGACTTGCCGCAGCTGGAACAACCGCAGCTGCAACCTCCTCCATTTTTATGGGACTTGTAAGTCCTATATCCTGAGAACCCTATAATGCCAAATATAATAACTCCAACTATGATTGTCGACATATTATACCACCTCTTTTATATTTATAGGATCATTTACCTTATTATCAATTTTACTAGGTTTTCTAAACAAGAGATACAATAAAGCTACAACTAAGGCAATAGCAACTGCACTTCCAAATCCAAACCCTTTCCCTGTAACAAGCGATCCAATCTGGAATATAATCATTGAAATGACATATGCAAATACACACTGATATCCAATAGCAATTGACGTCCATTTACCTGAGTTCATTTCAGTACGGATTGCACCCATTGCAGCAAAGCACGGAGCACACAACAAGTTAAAAACTAAAAGTGAATAGCCTGCAAGTGGAACAAGTGATGCTTGAAGGCTTCCCCAAACCTGGGAACCATCTTCTGCAACCTCGGAAAACCCATAGAGTATTCCAAAAGTTCCTACAAGATTTTCTTTTGCAATCAGGCCAGTTATAGTAGCAACTGCAGCTTTCCAGTTACCCCATCCAAGTGGAGCAAATATAACTGCAAGTACACGACCTATGCTGGCAAGTACGGATTGTTCCATATCAACAGCCTGCATTCTCCAGTTGAAGGAGCTCAAGAACCAAACAAGTACAGTAGCAAGAAGTATTACTGTTCCTGCTTTTTTCATGAAAGCTTTGGATCTCTCCCACATATGTATCAGTACACCTTTTGTACCTGGTACATGGTATGGAGGAAGTTCCATTATGAAAGGAGCCGGATCTCCTGAAAAAAGTTTTGTCTTTTTAAGAAGTATACCTGAAATGATGATTGCTGCAATCCCAACAAAATACGCGGATGTTGCAACCCATGCAGCTCCATTGAACAGTGCACCTGAAATAAGTGCAATAATAGGAATTTTTGCACTACAAGGAATAAAAGTAGTTACAATAACAGTCATTCTACGATCTTTTTCATTTTCAATTGTTCTAGTTGCCATGATTCCCGGTACACCACAACCGGTACCAATGAGAATAGGAATAAATGATTTTCCAGAAAGTCCAAATCTTCTAAACAACCTGTCCATTATAAAAGCAATACGTGCCATGTACCCACAGTCTTCCAATATGGCAAGGCATAAAAATAACATTGCCATCTGAGGTACAAATCCAAGTACAGCACCAACTCCAGCAACAATACCATCAAGAATAAATGAGTTCAGCCAATCAGCAGTACCAATTGTATTTAAGAACCATTCTACATTATTAGGAACATAATCTCCAAACAAATTGTCATTTACCCAGCCGGTCATTATACCACCTACGGTGGAAATTGAAAAATAATAAACTAAAAACATAATTCCAACAAAAATAGGCAATCCTAAAATACGATTAGTTACAATTCTGTCAACTTTGTCCGACAAAGATGTGCTGACTCTATTTTTTCTCTTGAAAACCTGCTTTATTATTTTATTTATATAAGAATAACGCTCATTTGTAATAATACTTTCACCATCATCATCAAACTTTTTCTCACAACTTGATATTATATCTTCAATACGTGATTTAACATCATTAGAAAGAGAAATCTGTTCCTGTATTTTTTCATCTCTTTCAAATAGCTTTATGGCAAACCATCGTAAATTTATATCGTCGAATTTGCCTTTAATAAGACCCTCAATTTCAGAAAGTGCATTCTCAACTTGTCCTGAAAAAACACTTCTTACAGGTGAACTTTCTTTAGCTTTTGAAAGTTCTATGGCCTTCTGTGCAACTTCCATAGATCCAATGCCTTTCAATGCAGAAGTTTCTATAACTTCACAGCCAAGGATTTCACTTAATTTACTCGTATCTATGATATCTCCCCTTCTATGAACTATATCAATCATATTCAGGGCAATTACTACCGGAACACCAATTTCAATAAGCTGGGTAGTTAAATACAAGTTTCTTTCTATGTTGCTTCCATCTACAATATTTACAATTACATCCGGTTTTTCATTAATCAGATAGTTTCTTGAAACAACTTCTTCCAAAGTATACGGTGAAAGTGAATATATGCCGGGCAGATCCTGTATAATAACATCCTTATGACCCTTCAATTTTCCTTCTTTCTTCTCTACGGTAACACCCGGCCAGTTACCTACATACTGAGAACTTCCTGTTAAACCATTGAACATCGTCGTCTTACCGCAATTTGGATTACCAGCAAGAGCAATTTTAATCGACATTTACATTCCTCCTATATACATCTGTTATTACAATACTACAACTAAATTTTTAGCTTATTTCAATTATATTTGCTTCTTCTTTACGCAGGCTGAGTTCATATCCTCTTACTTTGACTTCTACCGGATCACCAAGAGGTGCTACCTTACGTATATAAACCTCAGTACCCTTTGTCAATCCCATATCCATAAATCTTCGCTTCACGGCTCCTTGTCCATGTACTTTAACAACAGTAACTGTCTCACCGCATTTAGTATCCTTTAATGTTTTCATATTTCTACCTCCCAATACTACATTTTCTACTTATTAGTAAATAAAATTTAATTTATACCATGATTTTATTGGCCATTGCTTTACTCAAAGCAACTCTTGCATCTTTGACTTTGACAATTAGATTGCCGCCTATACCAGCAACTACAGTTATGTCTTCGCCAAGTACAAATCCAAGATGTTCCAGATGTCGTCTTGTGTTATCATTCCCTACAATATTTTTTATACTCCCTGTCTCTCCGACCTTTACCATTGTAACCGGCATCATATTCATCTCCCTCACTTATTTATCAGATTTGATACATCAAGCTGATGATATTGAGTATTATTTATAATGATAAATGATACTCAATATCATTTATAGGTTAATTATAATACATGTCTTTTACTTTGTAAACCTATTTGACAAAATATAAGTGCCTTCTTTAATTATAAGCAGCAATAAAAAATAAGAACCCATTCCCTACCCCAGGTTCTTATTTTTTATTAAAACAATAAAAACATCTTATTTTTTATTAGGTGCAAGCACCATAATCATATTGTTTCCTTCCAATTTAGGCCTTTTTTCTACAGATACAATATCTCCCATTTTTTCGAGAAATACATCAAAAACCTTTCTGCCAATAGAAGTATAATTGTTTTGCCTTCCTCTAAATCTTATAGATACCTTTACCTTGTTTCCCTTTTCAATAAATTTTTTAGCATTATTTACTTTTACAACTATATCATTTTCCTCAATTGTTGCACTCAGTCTGATTTCTTTTACTTGTACTACTTTCTGATTCTTCTTAGACTCTTTCTCTTTCTTGGATTTATCATAAAGGAACTTTCTATAGTCCATTATTTTACATACCGGTGGTTTAGCATGTGGTGATATCATAACCAAATCCAACCCTTTTTCAATAGCTAGATTCAGTGCATCTCTTGTTTTGATAATTTTACTATCATCACTTCCAACCAGTCTAATTTCATTTACCCTGATACCCTCATTTAAGTTAAAGTTTTTATTATTAATACAAAACACCTCTCAGTAATATAATTTTATATGGTATATTATATCAAAAAAATATAAAGTTTTAAATAATATCGAATAATTTTATATCTCATATATTGTATTTTTTAATAGTTTTTTAAGCTTCTGGCTCACATTTCCTGATATATCAATTACCTCTCTATGATCAAGCGGTCTGTCAGATATACCTGCCGCCATATTTGTCATGCAGGATATTCCTATGACTTTCATATTGCAGTGATTTGCGACTATGACTTCTGGAACAGTAGACATGCCGACTGCATCTCCTCCAATTGTCCTTATCATTCTTATTTCGGCAGGTGTTTCATAATTTGGCCCACTCATACATACATATACCCCTTCCTGGAGTTCTATGTTATTTTTTTTTGCTATTTCTTTTATTCTTTCTCTAAGTTCCCTATCATATGCATTTGACATATCAGGAAAACGGGGACCGAATGAATCCATATTTTTTCCTATAAGCGGGTTGCTGAATGACAAATTTATATGATCCTTTATAAGCATTAGCTGCCCCGGTTCATAATCTAAATTTACCGCGCCAGAAGCATTTGTAATTATTAATTTATTTATTCCAAGTAGTGACATAACTCTTATGGGAAACGTAACCTGCTGCATGCTGTAGCCCTCATAATGGTGAAATCTGCCCTGCATTGCCAATACTGTCCTTCCGTTGAGTCTTCCAACAATCAGCCGTCCTTTATGCCCTTGAACTGTAGGCACAGGGAAATTTGGAATATCAACATAATTATAAATTTCACTATTTTCTATTTCCTCTGCAATTTCGCCGAGGCCAGATCCGAGAATAATGCCAATTTCAGGTCTATATACTGTTTTGCCAATTATATAATTTACAGATTCTTTTAAATCTCTTTCAATATCCATACTATGTTCCTCCTGTAAAATTGCTAAACAACTATTCTAGTCTATATTTAACTATATTATCATATATACAGAAACTTTTTAATATTGAATTATTAGATTTTTGATATATAATATAATTAATATATATAATGTTAATTACTTTAATACTAATTAATGATTGGAGTTTTACACATATGAAACATGTTAGTTTGGAATTTACGGAAACTTTAGACAAAAGCATAAAACATCTTCGCAAAGAAGGAGCATTTCTAACAGCCAAATCTAACGATAAAGTAAATACGATGACAATAGGCTGGGGAAGTATTGGACTCATATGGGGAAAGCCTGTATTTACTATATTTGTGAGGAAATCTAGATATACTTATAGTTTCATAGAAAAATCCGGGGAATTTACTGTAAGTATACCTGTAAATGACAACTTAAAAAAAGCACTATCCTTTTGTGGTTCTAAATCAGGAAGAGATTATGATAAAATAAAGGAATGCAATTTAAAGCTGATACCTGGGGAAGTCATATCTACACCGGTTATTGAAGGATGCGGTATATTCTTTGAATGCAGGACTTTATATAAAGAGCACATGAAACCCGATTTCCTGGATGAGAAAATCAATCTTCAGAGTTACAACAACGAAGACTATCATACAATATACCACGGTGAAATATTGGACTGCTATACATTGAACAAATAGAAAATATATCCTGGAAAATACAAATACCATAGACAGTGAAATATGTTTTAAAATCAAATATTAAAAATAGAGCACTTCCTTTATAAGCCCGGTGCTCTATTTTCAACTAAAATTATATAAACTTATATTTTACTTTTTATAGATTACAAGAGTGATTTATCGGGAGTTACCAGTATCTTTACCTGTTTCTTTTTTTCAGGCCCAGTCAAAGTCTCGAAACCTTCTTTAGCTATATCATCAAGTGCTATTTTCTTTGTAACATATCCATCGGTTTTTATTTTACCGCTGCTCAAAAGCGCTATAGTTGCCGGGAACTCATGTCTGTATGCAATTGTTCCTACTATCTTTTTTTCTGTAAAGACAAGCGTATTTGGATTAAAATTGGTTTCACCCTCCCATATACTCGTTATAACCAATGTACCTTCATATTTAATGCTTTCTATTCCAGTATTAAGTCCTACAGCAGCTCCAGTAGTTTCAAACGCAGCATTAACTCCAACCCCATTTGTAAGTTTTTTAATTTCTTCCACCACGTCAACTACATTTGGATCCAAAACTATATCCGCACCAAATTTTCTCGCATATTCCTGCCTGATGGACTTTCTTTGGAATACTGCCACAAGACTTGCTCCAGCAGCCTTAAGGCATTGGATAGTTGCAAGTCCTATAGGTCCTGCCCCAAGTACCAGAGCCGTATCCCCGGCATTAAAATTTGCTATTCTGACAGAATGCAGTGCAACTGCAATAGGTTCTACAAGGGCAGCTTCCTCGTAAGACATTGTATCGGGTATTTTATGAACAAATTTTTCCGGGAAAGTCGTATATTCTGAAAATCCACCGCCGCTTCCGCATAAACCATGGAATCCAAGTGTTTCACATAAATTATACTTTCCTTCCAAACAAGCAGGACATTTGCCACAGGCAACTATAGGTTCAACAATAACCCTGTCTCCTTTTTTCAAATTCGAAACTCCTTCACCTGTTTCCACTACATCTCCTGAAAACTCATGTCCTAAAACTACAGGTGCAGTAGTTCCGCTTAAAGGATGAGGATGTTCTTTAGGAATAAATATAGGTCCTCCAAGATATTCATGTAAATCAGAACCACATATCCCACACCATTTGACTTTAATTTTTACCTGTCCTTTTTTTACTTCAGGTTCGTTTATTTCTTCTACTCTAACATCATTTTTATCATACCATAGTGCAGCTTTCATAAAATTTCCTCCTTCGATCTAACAGCATTGATAAAATTAATACTTTGATAAAATTAATACTAATATATATAATGTTAATCTATTAACATAGTGCAGCAAATATCATGCCAGATCAAAAAACATTGGAAATAAACATTTTTTAAGCATAGTGTACTATAATAGCACAAGATACTATGTACTATAATGATACATAATATAAATATGTATCATTATAGTACAATACGTAAATACCACTCAAATAATCATCTTATATTGTACTTTTTTATCTTACGATACAGGGTGGATCTGCTTATATTCAAAAGTTTTGCGGTTTTAAGCATATTGCCACCGCATTTTTGAATTGCATCTTCAATACTGTTTTTTTCAACAATCTGTATTGGAACAATTGTGGATACCTCATTCTGCAATTTTTCTTCTTCCTCAAATCCAGAACTTTGTTTATCTTCTATCAAGTAGTCACTGGAAATTATCTCCCTATCACTTAAATAATAATCTCTCTCAACTACATTTCTTAACTCTCTTACATTTCCTCTCCATGAATTTTTTTTAAGCCCTTCAATATAAGCATTATCAACATCTTTTTTCTGAAAGGGATTTTTACAATTTAATTTGTCTATAAAATATCTAGTCAGAAGTTCTATATCGTCTTTTCTGTTTCTGAGAGGTATAGTTCTTATATTCATGACATTAAGTCTATAATAAAGATCTTCCCTGAAGGTTTTATTTTTTATTTCATCTGCAAGTATTCTGTTTGTAGCACCTATAACTCTTACATTAAGCTGTTTTTCATAATTTCCACCCACTCTGACTACTTTGCTGTTGTCCAGGACCCTCAGCAATTTTGACTGTATGTCAATTGGTAGTTCTCCTATTTCATCTAAAAAAATAGTTCCATCATTCGCAAGCTCGAATTTACCTGGATTTCCATTTTTGGATGCTCCTGTAAATGCGCCTTTCTCATATCCAAACAACTCGCTTTCTACAAGCTCTCTAGGTATTGAACTGCAGTTTACTGCTACAAAAGGACCATTTCTTCTATTGCTGTAATTATGAATTGACTGTGCCATCAGTTCTTTTCCCGTTCCGCTTTCACCCTCTATTAAAACATTACAGTCGCTTTTAGCTGCTTTCTTAGCTAATTTTATTACATCCTCCATATTTTTATCCTCTGTTATAATATCTTCAAAGGTATAATTGGCCCTGTATCCTATAACCTTTCCCACAAGCTTATGGTAATATTGTGATTCTCTAAAGGTTATTACAATTCCAGCCGACTTTCCGTTCATCTTTACAGGTGAAGTATTTATCATACATTTTATTATGCTGCCATTTATAGAAAAGTTGCATTCAATACTATTATAGGATTTGTCGGGATTATCCAGTATACTTTTAAAATCTACATTTGATATAATATTTCTAATATCACTTCCAAGAATATCATTATCCACGTCAAGGACTTCTGCAAACATCTTGTTTATTCTCGTTATTTTAAAATTGTTGTCTATGACAACCATACCTTCAGATAGAGAATTCAAAGTCACATTCATAAATTTATTGGATATGGTAAGCTGAAATTGTGTCTCAATTGCCTGAGATGCCATTGTAACTATTCCAAGTGTATGTGAATGAGCATTATAATAATTTCCTGACATATTTATACACCCTATTATATTTCCAAGCTTGTCATGGATTGGTGACGCTGAACATGTCCAGGAATGTTGATTTATACCATAATGTTCGGCTCCAATGGTCTGCAGTGGTTTATCCAGATACAATGCAGTACCTATTGCATTTGTTCCAACTGATTCTTCTGTCCAGAGGTAACCTTTTACAAAATTCAGTTCATCCGCCCTCTTCATTATTTCCTTGTCTCCAATGACATCTATTACATACCCGCATCTATCCACAAGCATAATTACAAACCCCGAACCTGCTACAACTTTATAGAGATTTTCCATAGTAGAATGTGCAACAGATATCAATTCCGCATTTCCATCTATTATATTTTTCATATTTGATTTTTCAGTTTCTTTCCCTTTACCACTCATAGGATCCACCCCATAATTCATGCACCTTTTCCATGAATCTGCTATTTCAATGCGAACCGCAGCGTTTATGTATCCTTTTTCTATAAAATTCTTCCATGCTTTATATATAAATTTAATATAGTCTTCCAAAATATCACCTTCTAAAAAATATACTAATTTAGAACACTTTAGTTTATATTCTATCATAACGGACAATGATTACTCAAGAAAGTAAACACTAAATTAAAATTTGTCAATTATCATTGAAAACTCTACTATATAAATATATAATGTAACATGTATATTTCGTAAGTATAAGAACAATTTATTAGGGAGGGGAAAAATGAATTTAACTAGATTGTCTGTAAAAAAACCTGCAACAATAACTATGGTAATATTGCTTCTATTGGGTCTAGGTATATTTGGCTATAGAAATCTCGGTGCGGATCTCCTGCCGTCTATGGATATACCTATAATTTCAATATCCACACCCTATTCTGGCGCCAGTGCCGATGACATTAAAACCGATGTTGTAAAACCAATTGAAGATGCTGTATCGGGAATAAATGGAATTGACAAAATTCAATCTACAGCCAGCGAAGGTGTTGGACAAACTATTATAACCTTTAAAACGGGTACAAATATGAATACAGCTTTTCTGGATGTACAAAAGGCAGTAGACAATGCTCAAGGTAAATTACCAAAAAACGCGGATAAACCAATTCTATTCAAGATAGACACAAATGCAATGCCTGTTCTAACTCTTTCTGTATCAGGAACCGCATCTTATGATGAACTGTACAATGAATCTAATAATATAACTGAAGAACTTCAGAAAATTCAAGGTGTTGGAAATGTAAGCCTTGAGGGAATACAAAAAAAACAGCTCATGATAAAGCTGAACAAGTCAACTATAGAGTATTATGGTATTAATATAAATACTTTACTCAGCAAGCTTCAATCAGACAATACAAATTTGCCTGCCGGTCAGATAAAGCAGGAAAATCTAAATGAATCTGTAAGAATCATAGGCCAATTCCAAAATATAAATGAAGTAAAAAATATGCTTATACCGACTGCAGACGGCAGTACTGTCCACCTTTCAGATGTAGCAGATTTAAAACTTGAATATCCTGAAGAAGAACAGTATTTAAGACTAAATGGTAAAAATACTATAGGTATAAGTATACAGAAACAAAGTGATGCAAATGTAGTTGAAACTGTAAACAGTGTAAAAAAAGAACTGGAGATCATTAAAAAAGCTCTTCCAAAGGACGTTCATCTTACAGTTGCCTATGACACAACTACATTCATAAACTCCTCCCTTTCCGAAATAAAACGCAGTTTGATAGAAGGTGTAATAACCACTGCATTGGTTCTGTTCATGTTTCTAAGGAGCTGGAGATCTTCACTCATAGTGCTGGTAGCAATACCTACTTCACTTGTTTCGACTTTTTTCATGATGTATGTTATGAAATTCACTCTTAATATGATGTCCTTAATGGGATTATCATTATGTATAGGAATACTTGTAGATGATTCAATTGTTGTACTTGAAAATATACAGCGGCATCTTGCCATGAAAAAAGATCCTATAACCGCCTCCATAGATGGACGTAACGAAATAGGACTTGCAGCTATTGCAATAACTTTATGCGATGTAGTTGTATATACTCCTGTTGCTTTCATGTCAGGCATGGCAGGAGCCTTTTTCAAGGAATTTGGTCTCACTATAGCTGTTGCATCATTATTCTCACTGTTTGTTTCATTTACTGTTACACCTATGCTCGCATCGAGATTGTACAATAAAATCGGAACCAAACAGCCTTCCAGGCTGCTTAGCAGAGCAAAACAGACAAAGTTGTTTAAAATACTTGATAAAATTTCACGATCAATAGACGAATTAACATCTGTGTATAGAAAGGCTCTTATATGGTCACTGGATCACAGAAAAAGGATATTGGCTATTACAGTGGCAGCCTTAATAGCTGTTATAGCTCTAATACCCATAGGAGGAATAGGAACAGAACTTGCACCTGTAACAGATGAAAGCACTTTTACTGTAAATATGAAGTTCGATTCGGGTGCAACATTAAATCAAATGGATAAAAAAGTAAGGCAGGTAGAAAATTACATACATAGAATTCCAGAAATTGAAAGCTATTATTCTACAGTCGGGGCCAGCAATAATGGGCTGACATCCAGCAAATCAAGTTCTGCAAGTATAATCATAAACCTTCATCCTAAGCGTGAAAGAAAAAGATCTCAATCTGAAATAGCAAAACAAGTTCATGATTGGGGTAAAGCATCATTGACGGGAACAGATTTCTCTGTAACTGAATCAGATATGGGTGGAAGCAGCAGTCCTATATCAATTCAACTTCTTGGAAAAGATTCAACCACATTAACGGAAATATCCAACAAGGTTGAAGGAATATTGAAAGATATCCCCGGAGTCGTCGATATCAACAATTCAACCAAAGCCAATGAAAGTGAATTGAGAGTTCAGATAGACAGGCTGGCTGCAGCTCAATACGGCATATCATCTTCAGATATATCAACAGTACTCAGAACGGCAATTCAGGGTTCATCCGCAGGTGTATACAGAACAAATGGAAGTGACTATGATATAATGGTAAAATTTGAAGATGGTGATATAAAAACTCCTTCAGATATCGGTTCTATAAAAATACTCAATCAATCAGGTGATTCAATCCCAATCAATCAGGTTGCAACTGTAGTAAAAGCCGATAGTCCTACATCCATAACAAGAGAGGATCGACAGGATGTTGCAACAATCTCAGCAAATATTCAAGGAAGGGCATTGGGAGCTGTAAACAAAGATATAACTAAAAAGTTAAAATCATTCTCTATCCCTCAGGGTTATGAAATCAAGTACGGTGGTAATCAGGAAGACATGGACACTAGTTTTACTTCTTTAATAGAAGCATTGATTATTTCATTAATACTAATCTACATGATACTTGTTGTACTATACGAATCCTTCTTAACACCATTTATAAGAATGATTTCTCTTCCATGTGCTTTGATTGGAGCACTGGCCATACTTGCAATTACAGGTAAGACCTTAAATATGATGTCACTTATAGGACTTATCATGCTCGATGGACTAGCTTCAAAAAACGGCACTCTTTTAATTGACTACACAAATACTCTTATGAAACGTGGTGAAACTTTAAAAGATGCTTTAATTGAATCAGGTACAACAAGATTAAGGCCTATCATAATGACTTCTGCAACCATGATAGTTGGAATGCTCCCTGCTGCATTGTCAATGGGAGAGGGAAGCGAATACAAATCAAGCATGGCCATCGTAGTCATCGGTGGAATGATTGCATCCACAATCCTGACTCCAATAATACTACCTATTGTATATACATTGATGGATGATTTAAAAAATCATATATTTAAAAACAAGAAAAAGAAATTAGATATCCAGGAGGTGTAATGTAATGAAGTTGAAAAAAAACATATGGAAAATAGTACTGTTATTATTAGCAGTTCTTGCAGTGGCTGCTATAGCCCACAATATCATCAAAAATAAAAAAGTAGTGAGTCAGAACCCAATTAAAAATGTAAGTGTAACTCACGCTAAAGTTACATCTTTATCTACAACTGTAGATTATTCTGGAAAATTAGTTGCTGATAAAGAAGTTTCCATATCTCCTAAAACTCCAGGTAAAATTATGACCCTGAATGTAAAAGTAGGAAGCAATGTGAAAAAAGGTGATATTTTATTTACGATTGATTCCAGCAGTCTGGAGGCTCAATTGGAACAGCAGCAGGCAAGTATCGATTCTGCAAAGGCAAATTTGGATAAAACAAGGAGTTCTGGATTTGAACAACAGGTAATTCAGGCTGAACAAAGTATAAAAACAGCAAAAATTAATTATGATGATGCAAAAACCAATTATGATAGATCACAAAAACTGTACTCTGCAGGAGCACTATCAAAACAGGAACTGGATTCTGCAAAAACGAAATTGGACAGTGCAACTGCCGCATTATCTGCAGCTGAACAGAATTTAAATTTGATCCAGCAAAAAATTGGTCCTGAATCAGTTGAAGTTGCACAGGCACAGGTAAACCAGTCCGAAGCCGGTCTTAAGTCAATTCAGTCACAAATAAGTGACAATATAATTAGATCTCCTATTTCAGGCACTGTATCTTCATCAGCTGTACATGAAGGAGAAATTTCACCAACCGGCCAGCCATCTTTAACTATAATAGATTCAAGCTCGATTATGGCAGAAATAAGTGTGCCTGACAATATACTTTCCAAAATCAAGAAAGGTCAGTCACTTCCTATAACTATTCCTTCAATGCCGGATAAAAAATTCACCGCCACAGTGGACACTATAAGTCCCGATGCCGACAGTAAAACCAAGCAGTATACAGTAAAAATCAAACTTAATAATAATGACGGAAACTTGAAATCTGGAATGTTTGCCAAAATATCACTGCCCGATGAAACTAAAAATAACATACTGGCAGTACCAAATCAATCTATAAAAGTTGAAAATGGTGTTTCATATTTATATATAGTAAAAGACAACAAGATAAAGAAGGTTTCCATCAATACAGGACTTTCCAATGATAAAATAACTGAAGTAATATCTTCCAAGACAAGTGTGGATGATGCCATAGTATCCCAAGGACAAACTTTCCTAAATGATGGAGACAAAGTCAGAATACTAAACTAATATATATATAAGGCAAGGGGACTCTTTTGAGTCCTTTTTTTACTGTCACCTATTATATATTTAGCATATTATGAATTAAGGATAATTTCCTGTTACTTGAGCTAAAAAGGAGGGGAACAAATTGTCAAATGGATGCAGTTTTGCCAGTCATCTGGCAAAATTTACAGGACAGACAGTAACCATATTTACGGCAAGCGGTGGAATTTCTGGTTCGGGATTTACAGGTGTTTTAATGTCAGTAAACAGTGATTTTATAAGGTTATTGACTAAAATAGGCTCTGCACCTTCCTGTTCAATATCCAATTCCTGTTCAAATTTTTCAGATAATGATTTAAATAGGCGCAACAATTCCTACAACAGTAAAAACTATAACAGAGGATCCGTAGTAGATATTCCTATATCATCCATAGTATCCTTTGTTCATAATTCAATATAAATTATGATATATGAGCACCATCATTAATCCCCATATTTTACACTGGTGGTGCTTTTATAATACTCCACACTAAAATGCTTGTCTTTTAATAATTTTAAAAAGAGGTGAGAATATTTTGAGCAGACACCATCGAAGACATTATAGAGGAAACAACAAAAGATATGAAAATAGAAATTCCTCAGATAACAAAACTTACATGGATGCCGACTATAAACCAATAGAAGAAGATGATATTTTGAAAAATACAACAGGTACTTCAAACTTACTTGAAGATGAAAATTTCAATAACCGCAGTTCAAGAAATAAGAATAGGCATGAAAAAAACAACTGCAGTATAGGTTCTATGAGCTTTTCAGATAACTTAAGCAGATATATAGGTAAACCTGTAACAATATTCACTTCAAGTGGAGGAAATTCAGGCTATGGTTTTTCAGGTGTTCTAATATCCGTAAACAGATACTTTTTAAGACTTATAACCAAAATAGGACCTATTCCTGATTGTCCTATTAATAATTCATGCAATTCCGATGATTTGGTGGAAAACTGCTATGATCCTTATAAACTGGATGACGATTGTTATGAAAATAACGATAATTCAAAATTAGGATCTCTAGTAGATATTCCTATTGACAAAATAGTAGCTTTTGTTCACAATGCCCTATAAAATAATGCTGGCATAATTAAAAAAATGCCAGCATTATTGTTATTTTTGTTCATTTCTATTGACATACACAAATATAAATTATAAAATCATAAATGTATATAGATTGCAATATATAAATAATTTAATTGTTTTTTTATCATTTTGATATAAAATATTGGATAATTACTATTTTTTTATTATATTTTACAAGGGGGCAACAAAATGTCAAAAGATTTAGTTTACACAATACCTGACAACAAACATTCCAAAAAAGATCTGAAGGAAATTTTAACTTCCCATCCCGAAATAAAATTTGTATCGGCTGTAGGTGTCGATCTCTCTGGCAACAATACAGACGAAAAAATTCCCATCAAAATATTTCTGGATGATATAGAAGGTTTTCTCAAAGGATCAGTTCAGACAGACGGTTCATCAATAGTACTTCCGGGAATAGCAACACTGGATGACGCCAAGGTTGATATGTTTCCTGATACTGACGTAAACTGGTATGTTGATTACAACAAGGATAACATAGACCCCGGAACCGGAAAACCTGTAGGCACACTCAGAATACCTTGCTTTCTGTATCACAGCAGTGCACCAGTGGATTCCAGGTATGTATTGAAACATTCCATAGAGTACCTCAAATCAAATCTTCTTGATCTGTTCAAGCAGTACCCCGGATCACTATCTTCCTTTGGAATAAAATATGATGACATAGAAGATGTAGTAGGCACATGCGCAACAGAACTTGAATTCTGGGTCAACACCCCGAACAACAAGACCGAGGTGGAGGCACTTTCAACTTCACAGGTACTCAAGGAGCAGTACTGGGCAAGAACAAAAGGTGCGGTAAAGACAGCACTGGAGCAGTCACTGCTTGTAATGGACCTGTACGGGCTTGAGCCTGAGATGGGACACAAGGAAGTTGGAGGCATACAGGCAAAGGTAGATGAAAATGGAGACTATCAGATAATGGAGCAGCTTGAAATTGACTGGAAGTATTCTACTGCAGTACAGGCAATCGACAATGAGGCCTTCATAAAGAACATAATAGAAGAGACTTTCAAGGAAAACGGACTTAATGTAACCTTCAAGGCCAAACCTGTAGAGGGTATAGCAGGCAACGGAGAACATACACATATTGGAATTGCATTGAAGCTTAAAGAGGGAAAGAGAATAAACCTGTTCTCCTCAAAGAAAAGCTTTCTCAGCATATTCGGATATGCTTCCATAATGGGAATACTCAAGAACTATGAAGTCCTCAACCCATTCGTTTCATCTACAACAGATGCCCTCAGAAGATTGAAACCGGGCTTTGAGGCTCCAGTCTGCATAGTAACTTCAATAGGACGTTCTGTAGAAGTCCCTTCAAGGAACAGGTCGGTACTTCTCGGAGTAGTAAGGGAACTTCAGAGCCCTCTTGCAACAAGATTTGAACTCAGGGCGCCAAATCCCGGAACAAACACTTATCTTGCCGTAGGTGCAATTTATGTTGCCATGGTTGATGGTATAGCATATGCAGTAAAGAACGGCAAAACAGAAGATGATCTTCTTGCCGAGCTGTCAAAGAAATACGGTGATGATGCAGACTACCTTGAAAAAGACAGGGCTTACAGAAGTGAAATCGACGTATTCGAATCCTATACGGACGAGGAAAGGGAAAAACTTTACGGCAAGGCACCGGCTACAGTATATGACAACCTGTCTGCATTTGAAAAATATCCTGAGAAGACTGCAGTACTTACAGGCAGCGGTATATTGAAGGATAAATATATAGAAAGCTTCAAGGAAGCATTCCTGGAGAAGTGGATAGTTGAACTGAACCACAGAATCATAAACCAGTACACTGAGGAAATAAGAGGCTTCAAGCTGCTTCACTGCAGTGGAAAGGCACTTGACATCGATGTGGCAACATGGATGAAAATAGATGCTTTAAGACATGATCTCATCAAGGATTCCTATACAAAGAAGAGCCTGTTTACAAAAATAAAGGAAGCTACTGAAAAAGAAGATTATGCAGAAGTGTCAAAGCTGCAGATTGAAATAGAAAATAATATAGCTGAACTTAGAGCACTGTATTCCGATTACAAGAAAAATTTACTTGATATATAGAAAAAGTTATAGGATAGTGCGGTGAATTAAAATAATTCACCGCACTATCCTATTTAAATTACAATATCAACATTAAAGAAAAGTATCACCCATCAAATATTCATCTACGTATCTTGCAGTAATCCTTCCATCTTCAATGGCCTTTACAACCAAAGACTGACCCGTTCTCATATCTCCAGCCGAAAATACTCCCTTGACATTTGTCATATGTGTTTTGGATGTATCTATATTGCCTCTGACATCAAAGTTCAATGACAGAGCGTTCAATAATCCTTCATGATCGGGATGTAGAAATCCCATGGCTATAAGCACCAAATCAGCCTCTATATCAAACTCACTTCCACTGATCTCATCAAAGGACATGTTTCCATTGTTGTTTTTATGCCATTTGACTTTTGCACAATGAACTTTGTTTACATTGCCATCCTTTCCTATAAACCATTTTGTCGATATATTCCACATACGCTCACATCCCTCTTCATGCGAGGTAGTTGTCTTTAAAATTTTAGGATAGATTGGCCACGGCATACTATCATCTCTTGATACAGGAGGTTTTGGCATTATCTCTATCTGATACACCTTTTTTGCTCCCTGACGTATTGCCGTACCTATACAGTCGGAACCTGTATCCCCTCCTCCAATTACAAGCACCGATTTTCCCCTGGCTGTAATATCATGATCTGAATTTTTGTTTGATACCTTTTTATTCTGGAGTGTCAAATAATCAACTGCAAAATGTATTCCATCAAGTTCTCTTCCTGGGACTTCTAGATTTCTTGGAATAGTCGAGCCTCCTGCAAGTACTACTGCATCGAATTCCTTGAGAAGTTCTTCAGCAGTTATATCTGCACCTACATTAACATTCGTCCTAAATTCCACACCCTCTTCTTCCATGATGCCTATCCTTCTTCTAACTACACTTTTTTCAAGTTTGAAATCCGGTATACCGTATCTCAGAAGCCCTCCAATTTCATCATGTCTTTCAAAAACAACTACTTCATGTCCGACGGAATTCAATTGCACAGCTGCAGAAAGACCTGATGGACCTGACCCAACAACAGCCACTTTTCTTCCAGTTCTATTTCTGGGAGGAACAGGTTTAACCCATCCTTCTTTAAAAGCTTTTTCTATAATCATGTATTCAAGCTCTCTTATAGATACAGGATCATAATTTACTCCCAAAGTACAGGATGCCTCACACAATGCAGGACATATTCTTCCCGTAAATTCAGGGAAATTATTGGTCATCGAAAGTCTGTCATAAGCCTTTTTCCAGTCAGTATTATAGGCAAAATCATTCCAGTCTGGAATTAAATTTCCAAGTGGGCATCCCCAGTTGCAAAATGGTGTACCACAATTCATACATCTTGCTGCCTGGTCTTCCATATCTTTTATAGGCAGTGCATTATGAACCTCTTTGTAATCCTTAATCCTGTTTTCCACAGGCCTTGTAGCAAAATCCTTACGGTTAAATTCTTTAAATCCAGTTAATTTTCCCATTATATATCCCCCTTCACTAAGATACTTTTACTGCCTGCTTGTTTTTTTGAAGTATAAGCTTATATGCAGTAGGGATAACTTTCTTAAATTTGGATCTGCATTTATCCCAATTATCGAGAATGTATTTTGCCTTGAAACTATTGGCACTTTCGCGATGTTCACTTACAAGGTCATATACCATCTTTTCGTCATCGCTGTCAAGTTCATTTATTTCAACCATATCCATATTGCAATTCTTGTCAAAATCATTATCTTCATCCAATACATAAGCTATTCCGCCGCTCATACCTGCTCCAAAATTTCTTCCTGTCTTTCCGATAACTACAATAGTCCCGCCAGTCATGTATTCACAGCAGTGATCACCTACTCCTTCTACTACTGCACAAGCCCCGCTATTTCTTACTCCGAACCTTTCACCAGCCATTCCATTTACAAAAAGCTTGCCGCTAGTAGCTCCGTATAATATAGTATTTCCGGCAACAAAACTGTTGCCAGCTTTATATCCAGCATTTTCAGGAGTTTCTATTATGAGTTTAGCTCCGGACAGCCCTTTTCCTACATAGTCATTGGCATCTCCTACAAGCTTTAAAGTAAGCCCTTTCATTCCAAATGCTCCAAAGCTCTGACCGGCAGATCCTTTGAAGTTGAACACTATGGTATCATCAGGAAGCCCTTCTCTTCCAAAAATCTTGGCTATCTTGCCGCTTAACATGGTTCCGACACTTCTATTGACATTCTTTATTTCAAAATCCCCACATACGCTTTTTCTATCATTCAATGCCGGAGATGCAATCTGTATCAAAGTATGGTCAAGTGCACTATCTATACCGTGATCCTGCTGTATCGTACAATATGGCTTTATCCTTTCAGGTACATCCGGCCTGTAGAATATACTTGAAAAATCAAGTCCCTTAATCTTCCAATGATCCAGATTCTCGCCATCCTTTACCTTGAGTTTATCTACTCTCCCAATCATTTCATTCATTGTTCTGAATCCAAGCTTAGCCATATATTCCCTAACTTCTCTAGCTATAAAAGTTAAAAAGTTGATTATATATTCAGGCTTTCCCTTGAAATTTTTCCTCAATTCCGGATCCTGTGTTGCAATCCCCATGGAACACATGTTGCAGTGACATTTTCTAAGAAGAGTACAACCCAATGTTACAAGCAGCGTAGTTGCAAATCCAAACTCTTCTGCACCGAGCAGCGATGCAACAACTACGTCCTTCCCCGTCTTCAACTGTCCATCTGTTTGAAGTCTTACCTTGCTTCTCAAATTGTTCAGAAGAAGTACCTGATGCGTTTCTGAGAGTCCTATTTCCCAAGGAGTACCGGCATACCTCATGGACGAAAGTGGTGATGCCCCCGTTCCGCCGTCATGTCCACTTATCAATATTAAATCTGCATGTGCTTTTGCCACACCTGCTGCAACAATTCCAACTCCAACTTCCGATACAAGTTTTACACTGATTCTGCTGTTGGGATTTACACTTTTCAAATCATATATAAGCTGAGCCAGATCTTCTATCGAATATATATCATGATGCGGTGGTGGAGATATGAGAGCTATTCCCGGAGTAGAATGTCTGACTTCCGCAATATAATGATCTACCTTTGGTCCAGGAAGATGGCCGCCTTCACCGGGTTTAGCACCCTGAGCTACTTTTATCTGTATTTCATCCGTATTTACAAGATACTCTGTAGTAACACCAAATCTTGCAGATGCAACCTGTTTTATTGCACCTCTTTTGTTCTGTCCATCTCTTCCTACCTTGAATCTTCTATAATCTTCTCCGCCCTCTCCTGAATTACTCTTTGCCCCAATTTTATTCATGGCAATAGCTATAGTTTCATGACATTCCTTGCTGAGTGCCCCAAGTGACATTGCACCAGAACAGAACCTCTTTATTATTTCACTCTCAGGTTCCACTTCCTCAATTGGAATTCCACAGCTGCTGTCAAAGTCAAAATCCAATAAGCTTCTAAGTGTACACGGCTGTTTTCTCTGGTCATCTACCAGATTTGAATATTCCTTATATAGTTTATAATCATTTTTTCTTGATGCAAGTTGAAGCTTATGTATTGTCATAGGATTGAAAAGATGAAACTCTCCCTCTTTTCTCCATGAATACAAACCTCCTATGTCCAATTCAAGTGAAGGATTTCTAAACCTGTCAAAGGCTCTTCTATGCCTTAAAAGCACTTCCTTGGCTACAATGTCTATTCCTATACCGCCTATAGTAGTTGTAGTACCCTTAAAATATTTATCTACAAACTCCTGACTCAAACCAAGTGCTTCAAATATCTGGGCGCCGTGGTAGCTTTGAATTGTACAAATCCCCATCTTGGATAGTATTTTCAGTAATCCGGCACAAACAGCCTCCCTATAATTTGAATCTGCCTTTTCCTTTGAAACATCCTTTATGACGCCGGTATCAACCAATTTTTCAATTGACCTGTAAGCAAGATATGGACACACAGCACTGGCACCATATCCAATCAAAAGTGCAAAATGAGTTGTCTCCCTTGCTTCTCCAGTCTCTACTATTATGGATACCTTGGTTCTTGTCTTTTTCTTTATCAGATAATGATGGACTGCAGATACTGCAAGAAGACTAGGTATAGTAGCTTCATACTCATCTATTTTTTTATCACTTAAAACTAGGATGTTATATCCTTCGTCAACTTTTTTAGACACCCTTTCACATATTAATTTAAGTGCCTCCTTGAAGCCCGATATGCCGCTGTCATATTTAAATGTTATAGGTACGGTAGTTGTCTTAAAATTGACATCCCCAAGTTTCTTTATCTTAGCCATCTCATCATCTGTTAAAACAGGGCTTTTAAGCTCTATAAAAGGACTGTCTATAGCACCTTTGCTGAGTATATTGTTCTGAGGTCCAAGGTAATTCATAAGTGACATTACCACACCTTCTCTTATTGGATCTATAGGTGGATTGGTTACCTGTGCAAACAACTGTCTGAAATATGAGAATAAAAGCTGCGGTCTGTCAGACAAAACAGCAAGGGGAGTATCATTTCCCATGGAGCCCAATGGTTCCTTGCCGCTTTCAGCCATAAATTTAAGTATGACTTTCAAGTCCTCCATAGTATACCCGAAAGCCTGCTGCTGTTCTTTCAATTTTTCAGGACTTATTTCCGTATATTCAGATACATCTTCAAAATCTTCAAGCAATCTTTTGCTGTCTTTTATATACTCTTCATAAGGTTTATCCATGCACAATTCTCTTTTAAGTTCCTGATCGTCTACAATTTTTCCCTTTTTGGTATCAACCAGAAACATTTTTCCAGGTTTCAGACGACCTTTTTCGATTACTTCCTCAGGATTGAATTCAAGCACACCAAGTTCTGAAGCCATTGCAACCTGACCATCCTTCGTTATTACATATTTAGCAGGTCTTAGACCATTTCTGTCAAGTGTAGCACCTACCTGATCACCGTCGGTAAAGAAAACAGCAGCCGGTCCATCCCAAGGTTCTATCAGCGAACCATGGTATTCGTAGAATGCTTTTTTATATGCAGGCATATCGTCATTTTTCTCCCACGCCTCTGGTATGAGCATCATCATCGAATGGGCAATGCTTCTCCCATCTACTGTCAACAGCTCGAACATATTGTCAAGAGATGCAGAATCACTGCCATTAGGCGTTATTATAGGAAATAATTTGCCTATATCTTTCTTGAATGCACTTGACTTTAAAATCCCCTCCCTGGCATTCATCCAGTTTCTGTTTCCTCGTATAGTATTTATCTCTCCATTATGAGCCAGATATCTGAAAGGCTGTGCCAGATCCCATGTTGGGAATGTATTTGTGCTGAATCTCTGATGGACCAGCGCTATAGCACTTTTGAAATTGACATCATTTAAATCCAGATAATATCCAGTTATCTGATCTGCCAAAAGAAGTCCCTTGTAAACTACTGTCTTGCTTGAAAAAGAACATATGTAAAAATATTCAGCATTTCTTTTAACCAATTTTTCAACTTCATTTTCAGCTCTTTTTCTTATTATATATAATTTACGCTCGAATTCAGTCTGGTTTTCAAGACAATTTTCTACAAATACCTGTCTTATTATAGGTTCTGTTCCTCTTGCTGTTTCGCCAATTCCCCTGTCATCTGTAGGAACAGTTCTCCATCCAAGTATTTTTTGTCCTTCTTCTTTTATAATTCTCTCCAGAATACCCTCACATTGATATCTAATAGCTGGTTCTTTTGGTAAAAATATCATTCCTACTGCATATTTACCGGCAGGAGGAAGTATTACCCCCTGATTATCACAGCATATTCTAAAAAATTCGTCTGGTATTTGAACAAGTATTCCTGCTCCATCACCAGTTTTAGGATCAGCACCAACAGCACCTCTATGTGTAAGATTGACCAAGACTCTAAGTCCTTTTTTTACTACATCATGTGACTTTTCTCCTTTAATATTTGCAACAAAGCCAACTCCACAATTGTCCCTTTCAAAACTTGGATCATAAAGTCCCTGCTTTGGTGGTAATCCCTCAATTGATTTCATGTAAATTGCCCCCTTTAATTTTCGGTTTAGTTTAAATTATATATTTGTTTATGAAATTTTTCAATATAAAAATTTCATTATTTTATTTATTTTACATTATTATATCTATAAATTTGACAATTATCTTGCAAGCGACATCAGGACAGCCAACTTTGACATATTGAAAATAGAATTTTTTTCATCCTTTAGAATAATTTCTTCATCTATAAACTTTCCGTCTTCACTTGTTCTAAACAGTAAACCTGCATTTTTACCAAGTGAATTATTCATGAGTGATACTAAAATATCCCTGGTGTTTTTACATGAATATAAAATATCACATATATCGCTTATGGTTTTTTCCACTTTTCCCTTGTATTTATCCTTGAGGAAATTTTTTTTATTCAATATAGTTAAAGATAAAATAATCAGTCTTGTAATATCTATTTCCTTGTGAAAATCAATATTTTTATAATTTTCACATATGAAATTGGCAGCCTTGTTGATTTGATTCGAATATATATCTATATTTCCCTTCCCCATGGCAAATGAAAGTACTGCCATTGATGTAGTTTTTATTTTATCTCTCTTGCTGCAGTTTTCATAATCCGCAAAAGAACCATCTGCGAACTGATTTTTTGCAATTATTTTAATCAATTTTTCTCTTGGATATTTTTTATTCAAATACAGATTGTCATCTGTGTTTGAATTCTTATATAAAAATCCTGTCCTGATACTCCTGTTTTCGGCAACTGTACTTTTAAGATTCCTTTCAGTCATTTCACTTACCTTAACCGGGATTACATTTCTAAGCTGAATCCCGAGGACAGGTTCCTCCCTCAGTTCCATAAGTATGAATTTTGTTTCGGAGCTTATAATTCCATTTTCTTTGGAAATCTCCACTATCTTTTTTCTCATAGACTCCCTTGTATCACCGCGCTCTGTTTTCATGCTCGTTTTTATTGATTCTATGCGTTTTCTTCCCCAGACCTTTTTAAGTAGATTGGCATTTTCCTCTGTATTAAAGCTGTCTATATCTATTTCTCTGAGATATTCCTCTCCATTTACATTTCCACTTAACACTACCTGACCTCCAACATCCCCGACTACTCTTGCAAATATAGAAAAAGGTTCTCTATCATAAATGTATTCAATAGTCCTTGGATAGGTAGCTTTTACCTGCAGTTTTCCCCAGTCGATTTTTATATTTTCAATTTGAGGATTTTGTATCCTATTGAATTGCCTTAAAACAACATCCTCAATTTTTTCACTATCATCTATAAACTCAGCCTTCCCCATACTTTCATGAGCCAGCCTGCTTAGAAAATAATTGTTGGCAAAATCACCTACTCCAAAGGTGAATATCGTGTTTTGACCAATATTTTTTCTTACATAGGAAAGTATATTTTCTTCTTCACCTATTTCATCATCGGTAAACATAAGTATGGTTGCAGGTTCTGTGATTTCTTCAATGGAATATTTTATTGCTTCAAATATATTTGCATCCGATTCAATATTCAATTCATCTATCCATTTCGAAGCCCTGTCCAGCGAATCCTGATTAAAATCCAGCATATCCTGTGAAAATTTTTCAAGTCTATCACCCATTGCTATTATATTAAATTCATCATCCGGCAGCATATTTCTCAAGCAAAGCTGGAGTGCATCTTTTTCATGCTTCAGCTTCTCACCATACATTGTATATGAAATATCCATGAGAAAGATATATCTTTTACCTCTATCAAATTCAAATTTATCCAGCTTGGGAATTATTCTCATATATACTATTCCATTTTTGTGATCCTCATTTTTATACTCATATATCATTCCGTCTGCCTCTTGTGTATTTTCCTCCTTCATAAGCAGGACAAAATCCCTGGCTGTCAATTCAGGTCTTTCATTAAAACTTATTCTCGCTGTAGTATATCCTTCACGTTCTATTTTAACATTATGGTACAGTGATTTAAAATTAAGCCTGCTCATGGATTCAACTATTATGTTGGACTTAAATTCAAGTTTTTCATTTTCATGTGTATTTTTTTTAATACGCCTCAATATTCTATTTTTGATCAGAGCCGGCCCTGATTCATTTTTTAGTATTCCAGGACGAGAAATTCCCGGTATGGTGAGCCTGAATATATTGCTGCTGTATTCAAGTTCGTCTATATATGAAAATTTTATTTTAACCGTTTCACCAGGTATTATTTTACCTAAACTTATTTTAAAAAAATGCGGATTAAATTCCTCCAGTGAGAAATGGCTTTGTTCCAAATTTCCTGAATTCTCATATATTTTATTTACCTTATTCTTGTCTTCCACTAAAGCCTTTAATATTCTTCCACCTATTTCTGCTTCGAATCCAGAAATTACTGCGGTATCCGGCATGGGAAATACATATATTCCTTCAATATTCTCTTTGCTCGTGTTCTGATAGGTCTGATTTATAAATATTTCCCCATATCCTGCACATAAATTACCATTTATACTGACCTCCTTCAGCTGCATTTCTTCATGGTCACATCTATACGGCATCTGCATGGATAGCTCCTCCTCTACATTAATATAATTAAGATGATAAACGTCACATTATATTTAGATTTTACCATATTTACCTATACTATTCATTATTTATTGTACCTGATAAAATTTACTTTACTCACACTTCAATTAGTCATAAAATAATATAATAAGGATATAATTTATCCATAAACTTAGGAGGTTTATATTATGAAAATCGATGTAGGTAATAAAGCCCCTGACTTTACATTAACCGGTTCTGATAAAAAAGAACATAAACTGAGCGATTATATAGGAAAAAAGGTTATACTATATTTTTACTCCAAGGACAATACCCCTGGATGCAGTAAGGAAGCTTGCTTGTTTAGGGACAACATTGATACATTAACTGAACTGAATGCCATAGTATTGGGTGTTAGCAGAGATTCTCTTGATTCTCATGACAAATTCATATATAAATTAAATATTCCGTTTATACTTCTTTCAGATCCCGATGAGAAAGTATGCAATCTATACGGCGTTATGAAAGAAAAAAACATGTTTGGGAAAAAGAAAATGGGCATAGAACGAAGCACATTTATAATTGATGAAAATGGTGTAGTGAAAAAAGTATACCGGAAGGTAAGAGTAGACGGGCATGTGGACAAGATCATAGAAGATATACAATAAATTATTTATCGTAACGGGAAAAGGGCGGGGAATAATTATCCGCCCTTCATCTTATATTAAATCTTGCCCTGCTGCCTTCAGGTCCTGGAATTATCTCGAGTTTGGCATCAATCCTCTCCTTTAATTCAGGTACGTGTGATATTATCCCAACAAGTCTTCCTCTGTTCTGCAGATCTACAAGGCACTTGATAGCCCCATCAAGTGATTCGGGGTCAAGGGTTCCAAAGCCTTCATCTACAAACATTGTATCAAGATTTATCCCTCCCGAATAACACTGGACGATATCTGCAAGTCCCAGGGAAAGTGAAAGGGCTGCTTTAAAGCTTTCACCTCCGGATAGTGTTTTGACATGGCGGCACTTCCCTGTATAATTGTCATATACCTGGAGATCGAGTCCGCTCTGAGCTCTTCCCTTTCCGCTTTCCCTTATCCTGTCAAGTTCATATCTTCCCTCACTCATCCTTATAAACC